>NZ_CP054477.1:0-1379885 GCF_024181605.1 Treponema denticola
ATGAGTGAATGGGATTATAAAATTTTTTGGGATGAAGCTGTTAATCAGTTTAAGGAAGAATTAGCCTTTTCTATATTTTCTATGTGGTTTTTACCGTCCAAATATGAAAAATCGACGGAGAATTCAATAGTTTTGGCTGTGCCTTCACAGTTTTTTAGGGATCAACTTGTCTCAAAGCACAAAAAAGCTATCGAAAAGAAGCTTTTTGAGCTGTCCGGTAAAAAGTTGTCTATAGAATTCATTATCAATAAAAATTCTGCAAATTCCGAGGAGATGGAGGAAAATACAGCTATATCCGGCTCTGTATCAACTGAAAAAGGAGCAAAAAAAAAGCAGAAAACGGTCAAAAATGAAGATAATGGGAGAGGCCTGCATCCCGATTTAAGACCTGAGTATAATTTTGAGGACTTTGTTGTAGGTCCGAATAATAACTTTGGAGTAAATGCCGCTATAGCGGTCTCGACAAATCCCGGAACGGCTTATAACCCATTTTTGATTTACGGAGGGGTAGGCTTGGGGAAAACCCATCTTATGCAGGCTATAGGAAACAAAATATGGAATACGACAAAGCTTAAAGTTATTTATGTAACGGCAGAAAACTTTACAAACGAATTTGTCGAATGTGTCCAAAAAAAGATGATGCCTGCTTTTAAAAGTAAGTACCGAAAGGCCGATGTCCTTCTCATAGACGATATCCACTTTTTTCAAGGAAAGGTAGAAACTCAAGAAGAGCTTTTTCATACTTTTAATGAGCTCTACGAAAAGAATAAGCAGATTGTGTTTACATGCGACCGTCCACCCTCAGAACTTAAAAATCTTTCACAGCGTTTAAAATCCAGATTTGAAAGGGGATTAAATGTAGATTTACAGACCCCGGCTTATGAAATACGTTATGCGATTCTTTTAAAGAAAATGGAAAAACACAGCACAAAAATTCCGAATGAAGTCATCGACATGGTTGCAAAAAATGTTTCTTCAAATGTCCGTGATTTGGAAGCGGCCTTAACAAAACTTATCGCCTATACGGAACTTATAAAAAAAACAATGGACGAGGCTACGGCAAAGAATATTTTAAGAGATTTTTTCGGATCAGCCCGCCAAAGGAATGTTACCATCGACCTCATTCAAAAAACGGTAGCCGATTATTTTAGTATTTCAATTTCGGACATTAAAAGCAAAAAGCGCACCAAGAGCTTTTCGTTTCCGCGCCAAATTGCCATGTTCCTTTGCAGGGAAATGACCGAGTGTTCTACCACGGAGCTGGGTAACGACTTCGGAGGCAGGGACCACACGACCATCTTGCACGGTTGTAACAAGATTGAAGAGCAAATTGCTGCCGACCCAAGTTTAGAAAAAATTATACATGAACTTAGAAATACGATAAAGGAAAATACGAATAAATAGATGGGCATCTCTAAAAAACTTGTTGGATAGTTCAGACTTTTTAGTTTACGGTACGTTTTCCAACAAAGAGTCAAAAACTTTCGATCTTACATAGGCTCTTTTTACTTTATTAAGATTTATTTCCGATAAGAATTCGAGTTTTACCAAACCTTCCAAATCGCTTCGAGCTGTGAAGTTGGATACGGCAAAACGGTTTTCTATTTCACGGACTGTCAGCATAATATCCGGATTTTCCCGTACGATTTGAATAATTTCTCCCTGCCTTTCATTGATTCCGTTGATGTAACTTAGCAGTAAAGGATTTTTATTTTCTTGGGTTTTGCGGTTTATGTAAACTTTTAGATCTTCAAATGCTTTTTTGATTGTACGCAGATTGTACAAAATAAAATAAGTGAGATCATTTTCGTCGTACTCGGTATATAGAAAAGCCTTTTCGTACATTCGTTTTGTTTTATAGATAATGCGTGAAATAGGCATATATTCAATAAGCAAATACCCATGTTTTATCATGTACCAGTAGAATAGGGATCGTGCAGTACGCCCGTTTCCATCGGTAAATGGATGTATATAGGACATAATAAAATGAATGATAATCGCCTTTATTATGGGATGGATAAATATTTTATCTTTTCCATTAAAAAATTTTTCTAAATCGGAAATCAGCTCTTTTAATTCTTGATAATCAGGCGGACAGTGAGCAGTTTCTCCTGTAAGCCCATCCATTACGATGATATTATTATGTTCACGAAACTGACCTGAATCGGTTTCATTTTCCAATGTTTTTTTTGTCATTGAATGATGTATATCTTTTAAAATTTTGACCGAAAAATTTTTATATATATTTTCTTTTATGTAATTTATTGTTTGATAGTTATTTAAAATCATTTGTTGGTCTTTATTTTTAGGCTTTTCCTTTTTGCGCAGCATATTTTTTGCAACCTTTCTTGTGGTCGCAGCTCCTTCCATTTGGCTTGAAGCAATAGCTTCTTCCATTATAGATGAAATCAGTAAAGTATTTTTATTTTCGTAAGGAAGAATGTGAGATGTTTTAAAGTTTCCTCCGATATTCATATCAAAATAGTGAAGCAATTTGATTATTTCGTCATTTACCGTAAAACTGAATTTATATTTACCGAAGGTTAAAAAAGTACGATTAATCCGGCGAAGTTTCTTAATAGCGAACCATAGTTCTTCAGGGTTGATATTGGGTAAATGGAAATATTTTACCTTATCCCAATAGGGATAACCTGCATTTAGCTTTTCTATCTCAGGTTCAAATGCTGTTTGAGAGGTTTTTTTTTCTTGCTCTTTTGTAATTATAGGCGGACGTTCCAGCATACTTATATAACAACAGTGGTGTAAAATAGTTTCAAATTTCTTCTTGATTTTTAAAGAATCAAGAAGTTTCAAGAGGTTTTAAATCTTCCGGTTTTTCTTTCAGTTTTATTCCGATTGGCAGCTTGGGTGTTTTTCTTTTTACAAGTCTTGAAAAAAAGGGCATTTTGTGGTAGTCTTAAAGCCTTATGACTGTCGATTATGTTCATCTTCATGTTCATTCCGATTTTTCTCTTTTAGATGGAGCGGCTTCGGTCAAAGCTCTTGCGGCAAAGGCTGAAAAGCTGGGACAGACAGCCCTTGCATTGACCGATCACGGCAATATGTTCGGGGTTATAAATTTTTATAATGCCTGTAAAGAAAAAAATATAAAACCCATAATCGGCTGTGAGTTTTATGTGGCTCCCGAAAGCCGGTTTGAAAAAAAAGAAACTCCGGGCGGAAAAAAATACTACCATCTTATCCTCTTGGCGAAAAACGAAACAGGATACCGCAATTTAATGGTGCTTTGCTCTAAGGGATATACTGAGGGCATGTATTATAAGCCGCGTATAGATGATGAGCTTTTGGCACAGTATTCGGAAGGGCTTATATGCTTGTCGGCCTGTCTTGCAGGAGAACTTCCTGTTCTTTTATTAAACAGCGAAAAAGAAAAGGCCGAAGCCCATGTCCGAAAATACCGTGAAATTTTCGGTGCCGAAAATTATTTTATCGAGCTTCAAGACCATGGACTAAAAGAAGAAAAAAAGGCTTCCAAACTTTTAATCGAGATGGCCCGCAAGGTCGGTGTTCCTTTGGTTTTGACCAACGATATTCATTATGTAGAACAAAAAGATTATATAGCTCAAGATATTTTAATGTGTATCGGAATGAAAAAACTTAGAACCGATACCAACCGTATGCAGTTTGAGGGAAACGAATTTTATTTTAAGTCGGGAGAGGAAATGGCTATGCTCTTCCCCGAATATCCCGAAGCAATTTTAAACACTGTCCGTATTGCGGAAATGTGCAATTTGGAAATCCCTCAACCCGGTCCCATTCTTCCGATATACAAAATCCCTGAAGATTTTAGCTCAAAGGAAGACTATATCAGGCATCTGGCTGAGGAAGGCTTAAAAAAGCGTTATCCCGTCATTACCGATGAAATAAAGAACAGACTTAACTATGAGCTCGATATAGTTATAAAAATGGACTTTGTCGGCTATTTTTTAATTGTTTGGGATTTTATAAACTGGGCAAAAAATAACGGAGTACCCGTAGGCCCGGGGCGCGGTTCCGGAGCCGGTTCAATCCTTGCATACTCTTTGCGGATTACCGACATAGATCCCCTAAAGTACAACCTCCTTTTTGAACGCTTTTTAAATCCCGAACGGGTTTCGATGCCCGACTTTGACGTAGACTTTTGCTTTGAAAGGCGACAGGAGGTAATAGAGTATGTGCGTCAAAAATACGGGGACGAAAATGTCGGTCAGATTATTACCTTCGGAACCTTAAAGCCTAAGGCTGTCGTAAAAGATGTGGGACGGGTTTTAAATATTCCGCTTGCCGATGTAAATGCCATTACAAAGCTCATACCTCCAAAACCCTTAACGGACGGTATAAAAGAGGTTACCTTAAAATACGCTGTTGATGTAGTTCCCGAATTAAAAGAGATGGCTGAAGACTCTCAATACAAAGAGCTTTTTGAAATAAGCATAGCTCTTGAAGGCCGAAACCGTAATTCCAGTCTTCATGCTGCGGGTATCGTTATAGGTAAGACAGCCTTAACCGACTACGTTCCGCTTTACAAGGATTCAAAAACCGGAAAGGTCGCGACTCAGTTTACAATGGACTTAATCGAAAACTGCGGCCTTGTAAAGATGGACTTTTTAGGCCTAAAAACCTTAACCCTTATAAAACATACCGAAGACCTAATCCATAAAAGAGGCGGAGACTGGTTAAAATTTTCTATAGGCGATATTGATTATTCGGATGCTGCTACCTTTAAGATGTTAAGTGAGGGATTGGCGGCTGCAGTTTTCCAGTTTGAAAGTCAGGGAATGCAAAATATTTTAAAGCGTGCAAAGCCTTCCAAAATGGAAGATCTGATTGCTCTAAATGCCTTGTACCGTCCGGGGCCTATGGATTATATCAACCAATTTATCGAGTCAAAATTCGATAATTCTAAAATCAAATATCCCGACCCTTGCCTTGAAGATATACTTTCCGAAACCTATGGAGTTATCGTTTATCAGGAACAGGTTATGCAGGTTGCCCAAAGGATAGCCGGCTACTCTTTAGGTCAGGCCGATATACTCCGCCGTGCTATGGGAAAGAAAAAAATCGAGGTTATGAAAACCGAAAAAGAAAAGTTTATTAAGGGTGCACAAGAAAAGGGATTCAGCAGGGAAGACGCCGATAGAATCTTTGAGATTCTTATCCCCTTTGCAGGCTACGGTTTTAATAAGAGCCATGCAGCCGCCTATTCGGTTTTAGCCTTTCAAACAGCCTACCTAAAAGCTCATTTTCCGGCAGAATTTATGGCGGCTAACCTTACTAACGAAATTACCTCGACCGACAAGCTTCCCGAATACATTGCCGAAGCCGAAAAGATGGGCCTTAAGATTCTTCCCCCCAATGTAAATTTGTCCGATCCCTATTTTAGTGTTTCCCCCGATGGAAATATTATTTTCGGCCTTTTGGGAATCAAGGGTGTCGGAATGCAGGCGGCTCACGAACTTGTAGAAGAACGCGAAAAGAACGGCAGGTACAAGTCGTTTATCGACTTTTTGGAAAGAAACGATTTGCACACTCAAAACAAGCGGAACCTTGAAGTTATGATTAAAACCGGCTGTTTTGACGGCTTGGGGCAGGAACGTTCTACATTGATGGTAAACCTTGATGCAGCAGTTGCTTACGCTTCCCAAAAAAAAGAAAACGAAAGTACGGGGCAGGGAAGTCTTTTTGAGGGCTCCGGCATAAAAGAGTTTTCGGATTTTGTTTTTGAAAAAATCGAAGAGTTTCCCAAAAAAGAAAAACTGAGGCTTGAAAAAGAGCTGATGGGCTTTTATATTTCAGGACACCCTCTGGATGAATACCGAAAGGTTATAGATAATTCCGCTACCTTGGATATTTCACATCTTGCACGCGCTACCTCAAAAAAAAGATATGTTCTTGTGGGTATGCTTACAGGAGTCAGACAGCATCAAACAAAAAAAGGTGCGATGATGGGTTTCGGAACCTTTGAAGACTTAAACGGAACATTGGATTTGGTTTTCTTTCCAAAGACTTGGGAAAAATATAGGGCTGTTCTTTTACCTGAAACCGTCTGCGGCTTTGCCGGCTCCGTCGATAACAGTGACGGGGAGTCTCATTCCTTTTTGGTAGATGAAGTTTTGGAAATTGATAAGTTACAGCAAAAGGCTTTAAGCGAAGTTCATATTGAGCTTGATGAAAATATAACATCGGCAAAAGAATTGACAGGTTTAAAAGACTTCTTATATGAGCGGTCAGGGAATTGCGAGGTTTATATTCATGTAAAAGATGAGGATAAGGCTTATATAATTAAAGCTTCTCCTCAAATTCGAATTCCTTCAACTCCGGAATTTATAGAAGAATTAAATATGCAGTTCGGGGTTGAACAAATTTGGCTTGAATAAAAAAAATGATTAAATTAAAGTATAGGTAGAGAGGTTTATATGATATCATCACTTTTTAATACATTTGGTTTTGCGGTAAAGATTTATTCTTACCTTTGTATTGTTTATATTTTTCTTTCGTGGTTCGGTTCCAATTCACGAGGCGGTTTTCTTTATGAAATTTGTGATCCTTACTTGAGCTGGTTTAGAAGGTTTAAATTTACTCAAATCGGAATGGTAGATTTTTCGCCTATTTTGGCCATCGGGATTTTATCCCTTTTTTCCGGTGTGTTATTCCAAATTGCAGATATGCGGACATTTTCAGTTTTGGGAATTATATTAAACCTTGTAGGTATAGTTTGGTCATTTTTTTCATTCTTACTCAATTTCTTTATTATCATATTGATAATCAGGCTGGTGCTTGATTTTTCCGAAAACTACCGCCAAGGAAATTTTGCAGATATGCTCGACAGGTTTTTGTCTCCTGTTTTTGTTAGAGTGCACAAATTATCCGGCGGAAAATTTATGAGCTTGAGAAAACAGATAATCGTATGCTTAATAGTTTTAATTCTTATACGCTTTTTATTGGGAGCTTTCATAGGGTCTTTGAGTGTGATGTTTACCTACTTTAGATTTGTATAAGCTTATAGAGCCTCGGCTTCAAGTTTTTCCGCTAATGAGAGGAGGTTTATGCCTGTATGTATTTGTTCCTTTGCAGCAGCAACTTCCTCGCGGAAAATACCATTATTAACTCCGGCTATAACTGCCCAGTTTGTAATGGTTGCATATGTGCTTGTTTTTCCGCCTCCAAGGATTCCCGTTAAAATCATTTCAACCGATTTTAGAGCGTCAATACTCGAAGTTATAAGCTGCTTTGATTCAGACTCTATCGTGTGCATCAAACCTTCAATTTGATTTTTATTTTTTAGAGTTGCGGTTTTTTCTGCACGTATTTTTGCAAAGGTTGAACCGATATCGCCTGTGGGTGATAAGCGGTTTTCAAACTTTTCAAATTCACCCTTGCGGTGTTCAAGCACATTGTAAGAGGTTGTATACTCATTTAAATTTTCATGTTTGTAGAAGTTACCTTCTACCAAAATTGTTTTTAGGGTATCTGAAAGTTTTTCATTGTAAAAGGAATAAAAAAATGTTTTTAAAAATAAAAAGGGAAGTTCTTTTTTAAATTTGCATTCTACCCATAAATTCCTCCATGGGCAAAACTTCATGGATTCCAAATCTCCTACTTTTAGGAGATTAATCATTTGAACCTTAATATTAAACTTTTTTTGTTCATATGACCAAGTTGACCATTTTTGGTTAAACCTATCATACCAAGCCTGCTTAAAGTAAATAAACCAATCTTCACCGCCTGTTAGTCTATACGGCATCCAATTGATGTCTTTTTTGATGTAGCGGGTAATGTCAAGAAGCGGAACTTGTTTTAAAAAGATTCTTATTGCACTAAGGGCTTCGATAGCATCTTTTACGAATTCGTCCGCTTCTTTTACCATTCTGCTGTCATCATCTATTATTGTCTCTTGCGCATGCATTAAAAATAAGGCTTGCAGAAGGTTATGAGGTATATTTTTTTTGGAATAAAGTATTGATGAAAGGACTTCCATTTCGGGCTGTATTGTAAGGGCTTGGCAGGTAGCATTTGAATCCGATATCATATTAAATCTTAGTAGGGTTTTATCCAATGCCAGAGAGCAGAAGGACTTCATCCACTCTATGGCTTGGGCACATAGGTACATTTCACTTTTTTCTTCATCCGTTAAATTGGAAAAAACCGAATCTATTTTTCTTAAAAAGCCTGTCCTTATGTTTGAGGAAACTTCCGAGCCTATCTTAATTGAAAAAGGATTTGTTTCTTTCATAAGCTTTTCATAGGTTGCAGGTGCAACAAAGGAACTTACCAGCATATAGAAAGAGCCCTTTCCCGAATCATATGCAGAAAGAAGAGATGTAAAAAATAATTGGGTTTTTCGTAAATTTTTTAATTCCGTGTAAAAAACACCCGTATATACATTCTGGTGTATATTTATATACGCTCCGGCCGATCTTTTAAGGCTTTTTGCCATTCTTTTTAATAGTTCTTCATTATATATTACTTTTAAGGGGATGGAACGTAAGAATGACCTTATGGAAAGCCATAAGCGGATTAAAAAAGGCTCGCTTGATATGCCTGCATGCTGGTGTTCTATAATTTTTTCTGAAAGGCTGTTTTTTTCTTCCGGTTGTGCCTTTCTGCTAAATTCTTCCATGCTGTTCTGAATGCTTTCCAGTAAGCTTTGTGTTTCTTCTGTGGATAATGACTTTACTAATTGATCGAATGTTGATAGACTTCTTTCCATATCTTTATATATTATCGTAAATTTTGAAAAAGTCTATAGGGTATCAAATTACTTATTGCGGTATTTTTAACAGATGGGAAAATCGGTCCCTACGGGAATCGAACCCGTCTTTTAAGATTGAGAATCTCATGTCCTAACCGATAGACGAAGGGACCAAAGATATAGAAAAATTCCCCAGGGAGGATTCGAACCCCCACAAGCAGAACCAGAATCTGCGGTGCTACCATTACACAACCGGGGAATAACAAGACAAGAATATATCATCAAATCAAAAAAATGTCAATAAGGGTCCGTAGATGAAAAACCGTAAAGAGGAATCGGCATACTTATAATTCAAATGCTATCGAGGGAATACATTAACCCTCAAAGAAACAGCGTTGGTTATCAACAGAGGTTTGACTGTGGAAAATAAATCCTTAAAAGAACATTTTGAAGTAATAAATCATAAAGAATGTATCAATATGACTGAAAAGTATGTTGAATATCCCATTAATATTTCTTTCACATTATTTATACATATTGGCCTGATTTGAGTACAATTCATTATAATAGGAACAGGAGTTCATCAGGTTTTCATGTGAACCGGAGGCAATAAGCTCACCATTCCTCAAAACTAAAATACTGTCAGCCTTTTTTATACTGCCAAGGCGATGTGTTATAAAAATTGTAATTTTTCTAGCATGTGCCATTATTTTTTCATATATCCGGGCTTCTTGTATTGGATCAATTGATGCCGTTGGTTCATCTACAACAAAAATAGCTGAGTTTTTTTTCAATCCTCTAAGGATCGCTATTCTTTGCCATTCACCGCCTGATAATTCACGTCCACCAAATTCTGTGCCAAGCATTGTATCAAGCCCTTCCGGAAGAGTTTTATAAAAATAATCTCCAAGAATATTAACCTCTTCAGGTGATAATTCAAAATACCCATTATTTCCCGGCAAAATACTTTCTTTTAACAACAACTCAAATTTTGGAAAATCTTGAAAAATAGCAGATATTTTTTTTCGATATTGATGGATATCATATTTTTTAATATCAATGCCATTTATAAAAATAGTACCGGAACTTGCATCATAAAAACGCAAAAGTAATTTTATCAACGTTGTTTTTCCTGCTCCATTTTCGCCAACAATGGCAACTACACTTCCTAATTTTATTTCAAAGCTAATATCTTTAAGGACTGCTCTATCACCATAAGAAAAAGAGACTTTTTCAAAGCGTATTTCTTTTATTTCCTCATCAACCGATAAACCATCATCTGGAATTTCAATACTATCCTTATAGTCCATATAATCAAAAAAGTATTTAATTGTTTGTAATGCCCTGTCAACTTCTGTTTTCCACCCTGCAATCTGAAGAAAAGCATCTGAAAAAACAAAAACTGATTGTAGATATAAAGCGAGCATGCCCACTGTATAAAACACATCTTGTTTTGCAATTACCTTTAAAAAGATATAATACAAAATGGCTGAGGCAACAACAAGCCGGGGAAAAAATCCTAAAAGATTAAATTTTAATGTTTGCAATTCAAATTTTTTCTTTGTGTTATATATCTTATTTTGTATTTTATTATATTGCTGGCTGAATACAGAGAAAAAATTAAAAATTCGAAATTCTTTAGAATAACGAGGATCTATAATATTTCTTCTCAAATACATTTCTCGTATTTGAATTTGGCTAAGTTCTGTTTCAAGCTCTACATCTAAGACTGCGAGCTTTTTTTGTGTAAGGACAGCAGGTATGAGCGAAAAAATAATCGCTATTGGTATCCAAAATTTAATATTTCCAAAAATAAAAAAAACACTAGCGCACTGGATAATATATTGAGAAATATCGGTAAAGCAGTGTAGAAAGTATGGAAACATATTTGAACAAAAATCAAGCCGCCTCTCCATTTCTCTATATTCTTTACTTTCAAAGTTTTGAATTCCGTGGAACGAAATTGTTTTTTTCATTATCATATTATTCATGCGAAGGTGTGTTTTATTATTTAAATTTTGTCTTAAGGTTTCGTTTACTATTAAAGACAGATGCTGCATCAAAAAAGCCCCACCCCAAACCAATGACAAAATTAAAGTATTTTTAGCAAAGTTGGAATGACCACTAGCTGCGTCAATAATCAATTTAAAAACGGTAAGGGATAAAAAAGGCATAAAGCCTTGCAAAAATGTTAGAATTTCAACACCTATAAAAGTAAAAGGCCCCGACAAATAAAAAAGTCTGAGTGCATTGATTATTATCTTGCTCTTTTTATTTAACATTTGTTTCCTCTAATTAAATCCAAATATTGCATCTCCAGATATGCATCAAAATCACCTTTTAAAAAAATACATCTTTTCTTTTTTTCTGTTATCCGATAATTTGTACATCCACCATTGCAAACAAAAACAAGTGGGCAAACTACGCATTCTGGATCATCTAAATACTCACTTTTAATTAAATATTCTGCTTCTATAAAACTATTTTTTACTTCATCAGAAACAACATTAAACATAACTTTATTTATGTCTCCAATATCTAATATACATTTATAAACATCTCCTATCGGATCAAAGATAAAAGAGTCAATATTGTTGGCCCCACAACCAAATAAACCATATTGAAACTCACTTAAAGATAAACCATATGGAAAAGAGCCGTTGCTATCAAACAATGTTAGATTTTCCTGTAGTTACCAAATCACCAACTTCAGCAGAAAATTCTTCATCAACCTCTAATTATTTAGGTACCACGTCGAAACAAAGTTCATTCTGTCAAATAACATAAGGTCTGATGCTTACATTTACATCCCATTAGCCCAATTTTGTCTTTCTTCAGATTCTGATTAACAAAACACTTAGGATTTTTATATAAAATTCTTACTTTCATTGCTTCCTCCTTGATAGATTGTAGCACAGATTTTAAAAAAAACCAAGGTTTTTTGGACCGTAATAGGAATAATTTAGACGAAATTTATATAGCATAAATATTTTTTTTGTGCTAAAATAATAACTTAGGAATTAGAGTATCAAACTATGCAAAATTTAAAAAGACTTTTATCGTATGCGAGAGGGCAAAGCCGGCTTTATCTGCTTGCCCTTATTTTTACGCTTTTTTCGCAAGTGATTGTTGCCATGCAGCCCCAGCTAATCCGGATTACAATAGACTCGGTAATAGGCGGAGCTCCCCTGCCGAAAGGTTTAATATCTCGGCTTGTTGCCTTGTTTAAAAATCACTTAAACGGAACAAGCGGTCTTATTGTGATGGCCTCATTGGTAGTTGCATTTTCACTTATAAGGGGCATCTTTACATTCGGCAGAATAAATATAGCCAGTATTGCAACCGAGCGCTCAATAAAAACCCTTAGAAACAGGCTTTACAATCACATTCAGCTTCTTCCTTATTCTTATCATTCAAAGGCAGAAACAGGAAACTTGATTCAGCGGTGTACTTCTGATGTTGAGACCATCCGTTTGGCCCTGTATTCCCAGATAATGGATACTATAAGCGCCGTGTTTTTAATAATTTATACTATTTACCTGATGGCGCAATTAAACACAAGCCTGATGCTTATCTCTTTTTGCATTATGCCTTTAACATTTTTTTCGTCGGCTATATTTTTTAAAAGAATTCAAAGTCAATTTAAAAAGGCAACAGAGTATGAAGCCTCAATGACTACTGCAATACAGGAAAATTTAACCGGCATAAGAGTCGTAAAGGCTTTTACCCGCCATCAATACGAAATAGAAAAATTTATTAAACGGAGCGAAAAATACCGCAATCAGAATTTAAAGATTAACAACAGCTTTGCTGCCTTTTGGGCCTTTGCCGATTCTCTTTCGATTGCCCAAGTTTTTGGGATAATCCTTTACGGAAGCCTTCTGGCCTACCGCAATGAGATAACGGCAGGCGATTTGGTAGCCTTTATTTCTTATACGGAAATGTTAATCTGGCCTGTCCGCCGTTTAGGCCGAATAATAAGCAATATAGGTAAATCATTTGTTTCGGCAAACCGTATTGAGACTATTTTAAATGAAACGCCTGAAGATATTTTTCCGACAAACGAAAAACCCGAAATTACCGGAAATATAGTTTTTGATTCCGTTTCGTTTTCTTATCCCGAAACGCAAAATCAAAAGATACTCGACAATGTTTCTTTTAGTATTAAAAGCGGACAGACCCTTGCAATCTTAGGGCCTACAGGTTCGGGAAAAAGCTCCCTTGTACATTTACTTGCCCGTCTTTATGAATATGATTCCGGTTCCATCAAAATAGACGGAAAAGAATTAAACACAATAGACAAGGGCTGGATAAGGTCGCAGATAGGGCTTATTTTGCAGGAGCCTTTTTTATACGCCAGAACAATTATGGAAAACATCAAATTAGCTGTGCCTGATGTTTCAGATTCCTCGGCCCGTCATTTCTCAAAGGTTGCTTTTTTAGATGATGAAATAAGTAAGTTTGAAAAAGGTTATGAAACCTTGGTCGGCGAGCGCGGCGTATCTTTATCGGGAGGGCAAAAACAAAGGCTTGCAATTGCCCGAACCCTCATCAAAGACTCTCCCGTTATTATTTTTGATGACTCCCTTTCGGCCGTCGACACCCAAACGGATATCGGCATTCGTTCCGCTCTAAAAGAAGAAAAGGGAAACAAAACTATGATTATAATTTCGCATAGAATTTCAACTATTTGCGATGCGGATAATATAATCGTTTTAGAAAACGGGAAAATAAGCCAAGAGGGCACTCATGAGCAGTTGATAGCTCAAGAAGGTTTATATAAGAGAATTTACGATATTCAAAGTGCTGTACAAGCTAGAGCGTAATTTAAGGAAATAAAATTATGGAAGATTTTGATATAGATAAAGGTAACGAGAAATTTAAAAGCGGAGTATGGAAAAAGGTTCTAAAAGAATTCGGCTATTTTAAGGAACTTTTGATTCCGGGTGTCCTTTTGGGCGGTCTGACAGGAGTCTTGGATATTGTTCAGCCTAAGATGACAAAATATGTTCTAGACACCTTTGTAAAGGGGCGGGATTTAAGTAATTTTAATGCTTCAATCATTTTTACGGGGGTGTTTTTGCTGATTACGGCTGTTTCTACCTTTTTCTTTATAAAATTTATAGGCCATTTGGAAATAAAAATGTGCCATCGCCTAAGAACGAGGTGTTTTACAAAGCTGCAGTCCCTTTCTCTTTCTTTTTATGATAAAAATGCCGTCGGATGGCTTATGTCAAGAATGTCCTCAGATATAAATAAATTATCCGGTATTGTCGCATGGGGGGCAACCGACCTCTTTTGGGGTTTTTGTATGATGATGGCTGTAATAATTGCAATGTTGGGAGACAGCCCTCGGCTCGCCCTCATAGGTTTGGCGGCATTGCCCGTAATTGTGCTTTTCAGTATTTATCTGCGGGGGAAAATTTTAAAAGCCCAAAGGCGGGTACGCAAAATAAATTCTCAATTGACAGCTTCTTATAATGAAGATATTCAGGGTGCTAAGACTACCAAGACTTTGGTTCGTGAAGAACGTAACGCAAAAGAATTCTTATCTAAAACCGAGGAGATGAAAACCGCCTCTATTATGGGTATCTTAATTTCGTCTATCCTTATGCCGACAGTTCAATTAATCGGTGCTGTCGGCACCGCCCTCATGATTGTGTATGGAGGAATTTCGGTTGTTTCGGGTGCTATTACGATGGGCTTGCTGGTTGCCTTTTTTTCTTATGTTACTCAGTTTAATGCACCCTTGGCTGAAGCTGCCGACCTCTTTGCCGAATTTATTTCGGCTCAGGCAGCAGCTGAACGTATCTTCGGGCTTCTTGAAGAGGAGTCCGAAATTAAGGACAAGGATGAGGTTATAAAAAAATACGGCACAGCTCTTTGTCCCACAGGAGAGCAAATGCCGCCTATTAACGGCAGTGTAAAATTTGAAAATGTTTCTTTTTGGTACAAAGAGGGAGAACCTGTATTAAGCGGTTTTAACCTCGAGGTTGAAGCGGGACAGACTATAGCCTTGGTCGGAGCTACGGGAGCCGGAAAATCTACCATCGTAAATCTTTTTTGCAGGTTTTATGAGCCCAAAAGCGGCCGCATCCTTGTAGACGGCATAGACTATACCGACATGAGCGAAAGCTGGATTCACGAAAACCTAGGCTATGTGCTTCAGTCTCCCCATCTTTTTTCGGGAACAATTGCAGAAAATATCAGGTACGGAAAATTGGATGCAAGCGATGAAGAAATTATCGAAGCTGCAAAGCTGGTAGATGCCCATGATTTTATAGTTAAAATGGAAAAGGGTTATGATACGGAAGTCGGAGAAGGCGGAAGCCTTCTTTCCACAGGACAAAAGCAGCTTGTTTCTTTTGCCCGCACCTTGGTAAGAAACCCGCGTCTTTTTGTTTTGGATGAAGCGACTTCTTCGATAGATACCGAAACCGAACAAAAAATTCAGAGCGCCATTACGACCGTATTATCGGGACGCACCTCCTTTGTTGTAGCCCATAGATTATCGACAATAAGAAATGCAGATAAGATAATTGTTGTTGAAGGCGGAAAAATGATTGAATGCGGTAATCATGATGAGCTGATGAAGCAAAAAGGCCATTATTATGAGCTTTATACCCATCAATTTATCAGTGAAGAGCAAAGGTCGCTTAACATAAATAGTTAAAATTATCCTCATTGCTGTTGTCTTTTTGCAATTATAGGTGTATAATAGAAGGAGGAGGAATTGAAAATGCAAAAACTCTACTCAAAAATATTTATCGCAATTTTATGCACGGCTCTTGTTTTAGGCTGTAAATCGACTCCGAAGCAGGCTTCTGATACTCCATCAGGGCCCGGACAGATATCCATTAATTCGGTTACATGGATGATAGAAAGATTGGATACTTCAATATGGAACGGAACGCTTAAAGGAAATGGTGAGATGTTTATAAGCTTTTTTATCAATTATGAAGGCTCTTTTAATACAAATTATGTCCAGAAACTTTTGGTTGAATCCCCGGTCGATATGTGGGTATTAAATTCTTCTCAGCTTGAAAAGATAACCGAAATTGATGACAAGGCTAAGATTGCATCCGTAAAACGCCTTCAATGCGGGGAAGGATCAGGTTCCGTTGCTCTCGGAAAGTGGAAATTCATTCTTACCGATAGGAACGGCAATAAGTATGAGCAGGTTCTGGATATTACCGGTTTTGAAAAGAAAGCTCAAGATAAAACCGATGAATCCAAGGCTGAAGAAGGAAACCTTACTTCTGCCGAAACTGCTCCGGAAAATATCAAAAAGATAGTTCCTCAATCTTCGTCAAAGAATGAAATAGCCGCTCTTTCGGTTCCCGTAATTAAATCGGTTTCAAAAGAAGCTGACTCGATAGAAATTTTCTTTTCGGTAAATGATGAACGCGTAAAAAACGGATATTTTTGGTTTGATGTGCCGGGAGAAAAATACTATAAAGATTCCGGTTCTATGATAGATGCATCGGGAAAACCTGTAAACGGATGCAGAGCTTTTTCAAAAGACGGAAAGGAATGCCGTTACATCTTGCGCAAGGATGATTCCAATTCCGATTGGTTTGATAAGATAACCGCCTGTTTCTTTGTTGTATCAGATACAAACAGGGTTTCTTCTCCTTGGGAAGAGAGAAACAGAACCGTAAGTGCCAAGGCTGAAGTTAAATAGACTCATTTTACGAGGAAAAGATGAAAAAGAGATTATGCAAATCGTCAAGGGATAAAAAAATTTTAGGAGTTTGTGCAGGCCTTGCCGAGTATCTTGGCGTTGACCCTGTTTTGATAAGGCTCCTGTGGATTATATTTGCCTTATTTGTAGGCTCCGGAATCATTGTTTACATAATAGCAGCTATTATCATGCCCTATGATACGGAAGTTAAGGATGATGATGAGCCCTATGAGTATGCCCCCCGTGATTGATTGAGTTTATAACTATATAAAGCAAAAAGCTGCCGATAAAGGCAGCTTTTTTATTTTAAATTACGCGAATCATAGCTTGGATAGGCTTCATGTTCTCTATGTATTTCGGTATAAAGCAAGTCTTTAATATCTTGAAAACTTTCATCATTTATTTGAAAATATTTTAAATTTTCTTTTTTACCCTTTAAAAATGCATCAAACCATAATACTGAAAGACGGGAATAAAGTTTAAATGCTTTTTCATCATACCCTCCGGATAGGGGTGTTTTAAAAATATCCAAGGCTCCATTATGCTTTATATTTTTAAATGAGAGAAAACATGCAGGGGCGTCTTTATTTAAGTTTTTAAAAAACTTGTAGGTTTTTTCGGGATAAGCGGATCTATCAATTTCGGAAGTTAAAAATAAAACGGCACTTTTAATTTTCGGGAATTCGTCGCCTAGTTCTTCATTGGAGCTTGCTATGGCTTCAACAATAGGTGAGGCTCCATTATAAGGATGAATTGCACTTATAGCCTTAACTTCAGGCATAAGGCTTGCGTAATAAAAAGATGCAGGCCCGCTCATCGAATGGGTTACAATACCTATATTATTTATATCGATTAAGCCGTATAAATCGTGAGAGGAATCTTCATTTTTATTCTTTATCAAATTGTGGACGGCAGTAAAGGTTGGAATCCAATCCTTTGGGATGGCTTTTTTCTTTGAAGTAAAAAGAGCTACGGCATATCCGTATGAGGCAAGATAGTGTCCGATAGGTAACAAACCGTATTTATAATTAGCCCACCCATGGCTTACTAAAATAAGAGGGTATTTTCCTTTTTTTTTAGGTATATAGACTGTAACTACGTCTCTTAAATTTTCTTCATTTGAAAGGCTCTTGTCCTCTTTGTTGTCATCCAAGGTTTTTTTATAAACACGGTTAAAGCCTATAATATTTTTGTCATTATAAGCTCTTATATCGTAGGGGCCTTCAAAGATTTTATGCTCGTCTTGTAAATGAGAATTCATAATAAACTAAAAGAATTTTTTATGGTCTTCTGCAGCTCTTACAAGGCCGTCCACCAGTCCCGGTTCCATGCTGGAGTGTCCTCCGAATAGTACAATGTTCAAATTCGATTTGGGTAATTTTTTATGCAGTTTATAAGCGGAGAAGGGCGGACAGTCCATATCGTATCTTCCTTGCACGATAGTACATGGGAGGTCTTTAATCTTATTGCAGTTGTTTAAGATATAATTATCATCCTTAAAAAAGCACTTGTGCAAAAAGTAATGACATTCAGCCTTGGCCATAGCAAGGGCTTCTTCATCACTCATATCATAGACTCCGGGAAATAGACGCACGAGGGCCGATTCCCAACGGCTCCACTTATGGGCAGCTTCAAGCGAAAGTTTTTTATCCTCTCCAAAAAGGCGTTTTGAATAAGCCCTTACCAAGGAGCTCCTTTCTTCCAGCGGAATAAAATTTTGGTAGGCTTCAAAATCTTCAGGGAAGAATTTGGAAGCTCCGCCTTCTTCGTAAATCCAGTCTATTTCTTCTTGCGTTCCTAAAAAGATTCCTCGTAGGATTATAGATACAACCTTATCGGGGTGAGCTATGGAATAGATTAGAGCGAGGGTGCTTCCCCAGCTTCCGCCGAAGACCATCCATTTTTTAATACTTAGATGTTCCCGTAGTTTTTCTATATCTTCAATTAGATTTTCCGATTTGTTTTCTTTCATCTCGCAGGGAGGTAAACTTTTTCCCGCACCCCTCTGATCAAATAAAACTATTCGGTAAAATTCGGGATCAAAATACTGGCTGGCAACCGGAATGCATCCTCCTCCGGGGCCTCCGTGTAAAAAAACTACGGGCTTCCCATTGGGATTTCCGTATTGGGCATAATAAATACTGTGAATATCGGAAACTTTTAAAAAGCCTTCATCAAAAAGCGGTGTTTTTTCATATAAAATTTTCATAGATTACCTCTAATAAAAACTTTTTGCAAGGATTATCAAATCCTGAAAAAAGTTTTTCAAGTATGTGCTGAAAGCACATACATATAATAATGCGAAGTTTTGTACCTTAGGTACAAAACTCGGCAGATAAACAGTGAGGCTGAATTTCTGCCGAACTGTTTATCATACCTCCTAATAAAAACTTATAATAGCTTTTTTGTTGCGGAATTTCAAGTACGGATAAAAATAAGAAATTTAGCAGTTAAATTAATTTTTTTTCAGGTTTAGCATTGTTTTTTAAAAAACATTATGTTATAATTTTCAGTATGGGAAAGCAATATTTAATTTTAAATAAAAAATATTCTCAAAAATTAAGTAAACCACTTGACAAAGTTGAATCCGATCCCATAATTACTCGGTACTCGGTACTCGGTACTCGGTACTCGGTACTCGGTACTCGGTACTCGGTACTCGGTACTCGGTACTCGGTACTCGTGCATAGATTATAACCAAAATATACCATCATCACATTATAACGCACAAAGCGGCATAGTTCTGCTTTGTGCGTTTTTTTATATCTTACTCGTGGTATGCTGCCGCAAGGAAAGCTGCTGTGTAAAGAATTTAGGAGGTTTAATAAACCCTTAATATCTTTAGCACGGTTTGCAAACTGAGCGGTATGATACGGCTCAATGCTTTGCGGTTACATATAAAAATTATTTTAACAGGAGGATTACATGAAGAAAAGTAATTCACACAAAGAGAAGAGAACCGCATTGAAATCGGATAAGCGGTTCTTGAGTTGGATGGCAGTATTTGAGCTTACTGTGTTGTTTCTGTGTGCAGGTCCTTTGACCGGTTTTTGTAAGGAGGGTTAGGTAAATGTTTTCTTTAAAAAAGATATTATCTCCCCATACAGCTTTGCATAAGTTAATGACATTCGGTGTTGCACTAATTGTAATTCTTTTGGCTGCCTTTTTTACACCCGGAGCTGAGGGATTAAGTGCAAGTATAGGAACGCTGGTTATCGTATTTATTCTTTATTATACACTGGTCAGCCGAAGAATTTTGGAAACACTGATTTTAGGTACTTTTTTCAGTATTGCCTTGCTTAAAGGCCGGGGAGTTGTGCAGGGATTTATCGATCAACTCTTTGCAACAATGGCAAATGCGGATTTCGCATGGATTTTACTTATGTGCTGTTTTTTGAATGTTTTCAGCAAACTATTGGGTAAAGCCGGTTCTATGCATGCAATTGCACACTTGATTCGCCGTATAGTAAAAAAACCTAAAGATTTAAATCTTGCTTCATGGCTGATGCAGTTTCCGCTTTTTTTCGATGATTACATGACAATCGCCGTAGGTGGAAATATTATGGCTCCTATGTATGATGAGATGGACGTACCTAGAGAGGAAGGTGCATTTATCATCCATACATTAGCGGAACCTATGAGAGTTTTGTTCCCCATTACTTCATGGGCTGCATTTTTAGGAGGGCTTTATGTATCAGGCGGAATGAATGCAGATGGTACCGGAATGACAGCCTTTTTTAAATCTATTCCTTTTCAGTTTTATCCGATTATTGCCATAGTAGGAACATTGCTTTTTGCAATCGGGAAGCTGCCCAAATTCGGAACAATGAAAACGCCGGACAAAACTTTGTATACCCAATTAGAAACTGCAGAAGATGAACCTGATAAAAAGCACGGAACTTTATTGGATTTCTTTTTACCGCTAATTGGTATGATGGCTGCATCATTCTTATTTAACTTCGATATTGTTCCTGCAATGATGGTTATACTTCCTGCAACTGCAGCATATTATCTTATCCGTGGAATTATCAATTCGGAAGATGTTGAGGCATGTTTGGTTGAAGGTTTTGCAGATTTTATGAGTTTGATTTTACTTTTCTGTCTTTCATATATGTTAAATGCAGTGTTGTCGGAAATGGGTTATGTAGACTACTTGGCAGGATTGGTCAGCCGTTTTGTAAGTCCTAATCTTTTACCTTTCATTGTATTTACAGTGTTCTGTCTTTCTGAGTGGATTATGTCATTGAACTGGAGTCTTTTGCTGATAGCGTTCCCAATGATTTTACCGGTGGCAATTTCGGTAGGAGCTAATCCGTATCTTACAGGTGCTGCAATGATTTCTGCCGGCTGTTTCGGATGCAATATGTGTTATATCTGTGATTACACGATGTTGACATCCTCGGTTTTCGGATTAAAACCTGATCGCCATGCATCGACATGTGTACCTTATTCCGTAGGTTTTGCCGTTATTTCTGCCCTGTTATTCCTTTTGGCAGGGTTTGTATTTTAGTGAAAGGAGGAAATTTATGTTAACAGTAGAAAAAACAACATATACTTTTTCCAAAAACGCCGAACCTGCAGCGCGCGTAAAGCCAATGGATATATTGGAATTTATAACTGTAGATTGTTTTGGAAATCAGATTAAAAAAGAAACGGATTTAGCTGAAGTCATAGATTGGGAGCGTGTCAATCCTGCAACCGGACCTGTATTTGTTGAAGGGGCAGAAAAAGGAGATGTGCTTGCTGTTGATATTTTGGATATTACCGTTAATGAGTCCGGTGCTGTCTGTACAATCCCCGATTGCGGACCGTTTATAGAAAAAAGTGAACTGCGTACCCATATTATTCATGTCAAAGACGGATATGTACACTTCAAAGATATGAAGTGGCCCATTAAACCTATGATAGGTGTTATAGGCTGTGCTCATGACGAGCGTGATATTCCGACAGGGCATGTATATAATCATGGCGGGAATATGGATAGTGCCATTATCACAAAAGGGGTTACTCTCTGGCTTCCCGTTAGGGTAAAGGGAGCTCTCTTGGCTCTCGGAGATCTTCATGCAACTATGGGGGATGGAGAAGTCATCGGAAATGGTATCGAAATAGGCGGACGTGTTGTTGTGCGTGTGCGCCTGTTAAAAAACTTTGAACTGAATTGGCCGATGACGGAGACTGAAACGGATTTCTTTGTCAATACTTGCGGACCTACATGTGATAAAGCAATTGAAGCGGGATACCGTGAAATGCATCGTTTGATTTCCAATGCTTATGGCTGGGATTATACAGATACCGGTATGTATATGACAATGAGAGGTATACTCTCTGCAAACCAAGCTTGCTTAACTGATGAGGCGGGCGGAAATACCTTCCGTGTTGGTACACCCAAAGATGCAGGGAAAAAGAGACTAATCGGATAAAAACTTTATCGAAGGGCATATTGATTTTCAATATGCCCTTATTTTTTCATCTTGAATAAATGCTTGACAGACCATTCACATATCTGTAAAATCGTATGTTAGTTATAGTTAAATCACAGGAGGAATATCTATGAGAAAAAAAATGAAGTTGTTTGCTGTTTTTATGTTTGTTATTGCAGGATTCCAATTATGGGCTGGGGGAAGCCGTGAAAAGTCGGGAACAGGGACTTTTGCCGAAGTTACCGACCATCGGGGACGGCAGGTTATAATCCAAAAAAAGCCTGAGCGTATAGTTGCTCCTTTTTATATTTTGAGTAATACAGCTCTTGCAATCGGCTGTAGAGATATAATCGTTTCAGGTGACGGCGGTAAGAGCGGAGTAAGACCCTTTATAAAAGAATTCGCTCCCGAATTAGCTGAAAAGCCCGTTTGCGGCTCTGCAAAAAGTTTAAACCTTGAAGCCCTTGCTTCGGTAAATCCCGATCTTATCCTTGTTCCGTTTAAGGCTGCTGATCAATTGCCTCAAATAGAAGCTCTCGGAGTTCCGGCCTTGGTTGTTGAACCTGAGACTATAGAAAATTTTTTCATCTATGTGAAAATGTTGGGAAAAGCAGCCGGTAAAAATAAAGAAGCCGATAAACTTCTTAAATTTTATAATGAGATTTTAAGTGATGTGGCAGGTTTTATAAAAGGTGAAGCCCCTGTTTCAGTTTATATGAACAGCCGCTCCGATGCCTTAAATGCACTAAGCCCTAAAATGTTTCAAGCGGAGCTTATCAAGGCTGCAGGCGGCCGATTGGTTACGGACGATATAAAGGACACATATTGGACAAAGGTTTCTCTTGAGCAAGTGCATAAGTATGCTCCTCAAGTTATTGTTATGGCTGCCGGTGCAAAAAAATCAGGAGACCTGTCTTCTAAAAAAGAGTGGAAGGGTATTCCTGCGGTAGACACAGGAAAAATTTATACCTTTCCGTCATCGGTAGATGAGTGGGATTCTCCTATTCCCGGTTCATGCTTAGGTATTATTTGGCTCGCAGATAAATTGCATCCTGGTAAGATACCTGAAGGTTATCTTGAAACAAAAGTAAAAGCATTTTATAAGGAATTTTTCGGTAAAGAAAAAGACATAAAATCCTTGAATGTAGAGTGAAACAAAAGTATAAAATATTTTTAGTTATTATTCCCGTCATTGCGGTATTCTTTTCGCTTAGTTGGGGGAGGTATTTTATTCCATTTTCGGAAATATTTAAAATACTTATCCCGCTAGGCGGAGAATATTCTAATTCAGCTTATAATGTTTTTATAAATATAAGACTTCCCAGAACGTTATTTGTATTTATTGCAGGGGGCGTTTTAGCTTTAAGCGGTACAAGTTTACAAAGCCTTTTTAGGAATCCTCTTGCTTCCCCCGATATTATAGGTGTTTCTTCCGGCGCTTCTCTTGGGGCAGCTCTTGCAATAGTTATTTTTCATGCAAGCCCTTTTATCGTGCAAACATTTGCTTTTGCAGGGGGAATAATTGCAGTTATCTTGGTATTACAAATTTCTCATATAGGAGGGGAACATTCTCTTATAAGGCTTATCCTTGCAGGTATTATCATAAATGCAATAGCCGGTTCTTGTGTTTCGATTATTAAATATACTGCCGACCCGATGAATGAGTTACCCTCTCTTGAGTTTTGGCTGATGGGCTGTTTTAATATTATTACATGGCGGAATTTTATCGTGTTTTTGCCGATTGTGTTTTTGGGAGGAGGCTTTATTTTTTTATACCGCAGGCAATTAAATATTTTGTCCTTGGGAGATGAAGAAGCTGCAAGCCTCGGCGTATCGGTAAAAAAAATGAGGCTGCTTTTTATCGCTTCTTCTACCTTGTTGGTGGCCGTCGTTGTTTCTGCTGCCGGAATAATAAGTTGGATAGGTTTAATTGCTCCTCATATTGTAAGACTTCTTTTTGGAAATAATAACGATAAGCTGGTTCCGTTTTCGTTTATATGCGGGGCATCTCTTTTACTTGTTGCAGATACCTTTGCCCGTTCCATTACAGGAGGAGAAATTCCGATAAGTATTATAACGGCATTTATTGGGGCTGCGGGGCTTGCAAGTTTTATGTCGGCTAAAAAGAAGGTTGGCTATGAATACGGCTTTTGAGCTTAAGGATGTTTTTGCCGAAAGAGGAAAAATTACCGTACTTAAAAACATATCGCAAATTATTCCGCAAAATAAGATTATAAGTTTGATAGGTGCGAACGGTGCAGGTAAAACTACTCTTTTAAGATTATTGGCCGGTTTGGAAAAACCTGTAAACGGAACACTGTCGGTATTGCAAAAAGATTCTGTCTCATTAACACGGAAAGAATTTTCCCGCTATGTTTCTTATATTCCGCAAGAACATAGGAGTGTCTTTGCTTACACTGTAAGAGACTTTGTGGTTATGGGAAGAAATCCTTATCAATCGGAAATAAAGGCTCCTTCAAAAGAAGATTGGGAATTTACGGATTATGTGCTCGAAAAATTGAGATTAAAAGATTTTGCCGAGCGTCCTTATACTCAATTAAGTTCGGGTGAAGCCCGTCTAATTTTGCTTGCACGCGGTCTTGTTCAAAATGCTCCTATCATGCTTTTAGATGAACCTACCTCAAACCTTGATTTTTATAATGAGCATAAACTCATGGAAATTATATGCAAGCTGTGTAAAGAAGAAAAAAAAAGCATAATAGTTTCTATTCATAATCCGGCTCTTGCAATTCAATATTCGGATATTGTTTATTGTATTCATCAAAACACAATCTTTGAAACGGTAGAAAAATCCGATAATTCTTTTGACAAAAAAATAATCGAGCTTCTTAATCTTATTTATAAAAAAGATGAGGCTTCACAAATTCATTTAAAATATGTTGATGATAAACCCTTTGTTTATATAAAGCCTTATTTTTGAGATAATTTTGTAAGTTCTTCAACAATTCTTTCGGGTGTTGCAGGGTAGTCGGTTATGTTTGTTCCCAATGCATGATTTATTGCATTAAGAACAGCAGGGGCCGGTGCTACCGCCGAAATTTCGCCTACGCTTTTTAAGCCGTAGGGAGCCTTTTCGTCTTCACTCTCAATAAGAAGTGTTTTTATATATGGCATATCTTGCGAATTTAAAACATGATATTTTGAGAGAGTGCTGTTTTTGATATAGCCTTCCTTGTCTCTGATAATTTCTTCCGAAAGGGCCATGCCTAAAATAAATTGGCAGCCGCCGTGAATCTGGCCTAATGGCTTTCCCTATGTCATGAATTGCAAGTAAATCCGTTATTTCTACAAGCCCCGTTTTTTTGTCGACCTTAACTTCGGCAAAGCAGGCCGCAAAGGCTGCGGGGTTTGTTTTTTGTTCGTGGTGAACATAAACGGAAGTTTGATCCGAAAGCTTTTTTTCTCTCATTGTAGCTATTTCGCCGTAAGTGTAGGTTTTAGACGAGTTTTTGATTTTTACAATACCGGAATCCGTATACATATCTTCAAACGGGATATTTTCTACCTTGTTGAGCGTATCAAAAAGTTTTGTCTTTAATAATTCTCCGGCTTCGATTAGAGCTCCGCCAGCGACAAAGGTTACTCTGCTTGCTTGTGTACCTGCTGCGTCATAAGGTGTTATTGCCGTATCCGCTTCGGGTATTGTAATTGCGGATGGGTCAATGTCAAGGGCTTCCGCCGCTATAAGGCGTAAAGAGTCAATGGTTCCGCAGCCCTGTTCGTGTACTGCAATTTTTACAAATACGGAACCGTCGGGGTTTAATATCATTTCGGTATTTATAAAATCGGGGAAGGCACCAAGATAGCCGTTTCCGTGCGTGGCACAGGCGACTCCTACTCCGTAGGCATAGCGTTCGGTGTTTTGTTTATGGATGTTATTGTATTTGTTTTTCCAGTCGAAAGTTTCCATTCCTTTAATGATACATTCTTTGACGGCAGCCTTTCCTAAATTCGGGCCGCCTACCGGATCATCATCATAAGGGTCAACCAAATTTTTAAGACGGAATTCGCAAGGGTCTATTCCTAATTTTTTTGCGGCATTTGTTATATTAATTTCGGAAACGGCATGGGACTGAGGGCCTCCGTAAGCACGGCAAGCTCCTCCGGGGATTCCGTTTGTATAATAAGCCCTGCCGTGAAATTCCTGATTATAAATTTTATAAAGTCTAAAAAGTTTTTTTGCATAGGCATTTGTTATGCTTGTGTTATTTGTATCGTAGGCTCCGCCGTCGATTAGGGTTTCAACCTTTCTGCCTAATATGGTTCCGTCTTTTTTTACAGCGGTTCTGATTTTTACCTGAGTAGGATTCCGTGAAAATGTTCCTATTATGCTTTGTTCCCTGTCCATGTAAACAAGCACGGGGCGTTTACAAATCCATGCTGCAGCACCTGCAGTAAATTCCAAAAGGGGCTGCTGCTTTCCTCCAAAGGAGCCGCCCATGTTAGTCTTAATTACCCTTACCTTAGAATAAGGAATTTGTAAAATGCGGGCCATGTGCATTTGCACTGCAAAAACGATTTGTCCCGGGCTGTGTATTATTAAATTTCCGAAGTCGTCAAATTCGGCTAAGGAGATGTGAGGTTCTATTGCAAGGTGATGGGTACGCGGGGTGGAGCCCGTATCTTCTATTATGTAATCGGCTTCCGCTTCCGCTTTTTTAAAATCTCCGCATGCTATTTTTTTTTCATAAGCAAGGTTGGTTTCTCTTTTAAGGATTACCTTATCTTGAGCGGCTTCTTCAATGCTTGTTACAACCGGTAATTCTTTATAGTGTACGGTTACTTTTTTTATGGCTTCTTCAACAGCTCTTTTTGTTTCTCCTAAAACGAGGGCAATTCTGTCGCCTACAAAACGAGCCTTATCATTTAAAATATATTCATCACGGTGTGCAGCTATTCCTGTAAACCATTCCATACAGTTATAAGGAACTTTCGGAATATCTTTGTAAGTAAGAATTCGATAAATTCCTTTTACCTTTAATGCTTCGTCAAAATCAAAACTTATTTCTGCGTGAGGTTTTTCACTCAGTATTAGTTTACCGTAAAGCATGTTATATCTTTTTATGTCTGCTAAAAATTTTGTTGTGCCTGTTACCCTTTCAAGGCTGTCTTCCCGTTGGAATCTTTTACCGATGTATTTATATTTATTCATAATAAACCTCAATCTTCTTTTAAGTTTTTAATTAGGTCTTCAATTAATCCTTCGACCGCCGTTCTTTTATAAAATCTGGAAGAGCGTGCAGGAATTGCACTTTCTATTTCGTTATGTGCAATGTTTTGTAATTCTTGAAGATTAATATTTGAAACATTTTTCCCTTCAAGATAGGTTTCAATATTAACGGCTTTTACAGGCTTTATTCCTACAGCCCCTAAGTAGGCTCTTACATTTGTCAGTGCCCCATCATCGGGTATGTATTCTACAGCGCAGCTTACCTTAGAAATTGTAACGGCTTTCCTTGCTCCTACTTTTTTAAATGCACTCACTCTATTTTTTTGAGGGATTAGAATTTCGGTAACAACTTCATTTTTGGTAAGAATAGTTTTTTCCCTTCCGATTATAAATTCATTGATAGGCACGATTCTTTCCTCGCCGCTGTAATCAAGAATTTTTACGGCAGCTTCTAAGCAAAACAATGCTAAACTGCAATCTGCCGATTGGGATGCGTTGCAAACATTTCCGCCGATAGTTGCTCTGTTTCTTATAAGGGTAGAGCCTAATTCATAAGCGGCTTGGTGTAATGCTTTACATTTTTCTTTTATTATATTATTTTCGCAAAGTTCGGTCATAGTTATGAGCGAGCCTATATGTAAGAAATATTTTGTTTCATAGACAGTTTTAAATTCTTTTATTTTTGTTATATCGATAATGCTGTAATCGGTAAGCTTACTATTTTTTAAGTGAATAACCAAATCCGTTCCGCCGGCAATTATAAAAGTGGAATCGTCTATGTTTTTTAGCAGGTTTAATAATTCATTTTTTTCCTTAGGAGAATAGAGCATTAATTTACCTCCTTTACTGCCGCTTCTATGGCTTCAATAATTTTAATATAGCCGGTACATCGGCAGAGGTTTCCTTCTACGGCTCTTTTTATTTCATTGAGGCTGGGATTTTTATTGTTCATCATAAGGGCTTTTGCACTCATTATAAACCCCGGAGTGCAAAATCCGCATTGTACGGCTCCGTATTCAATAAATTTTTTTTGTAGAATATCAAGTTCTCCGTTTTGTGCAAGGCCTTCGATGGTTAAAATTTCGCAGCCGTCTATTTGTCCGGCTAAGACGGTACAGGAGGTAACGGCTCTTTTATCCATAATTACGGTGCAGGCACCGCATTCTCCTTCGGAACAGCCTTCTTTTGTTCCCATTAAATTTAGTTCATCTCTTAAAAAATCAATGAGCCTCATTTTTTCATCTACATCCGCTTCAATCGGACGGCCGTTAATTATCGTGTTTATTCTCATTATAAAACCTCAAACTGCATTATACACTAATTTTTAAATTATTAGAATATATGGCATCTCTAAAAACTTTGTTAGATTTTTAGAGATGCCTGACGAGTTTTTCATAAGTCCTTATATATCAATGACTTACGAAAAACATCGCAAGTTAAATCTAAGGTAAACCTCTAAAAACTGAGGTTTTTAGAGGTTCTCTATATTCATTTTAATAATTTTTTCATAGCTTTCAGTATCATCAATATCAAATCCTTCAATTGTGTTTTTAATGATTAAAAACTTTGAGTTATTCTCATTTATTAAAGAGGCTCCGCCCTTATCTTTTTCAAGGTTTAATAATTCGTTCTTGTATTTAGAAGGGAGGATTACGGGAGAACCCCGGTCATTCCCGTACTTAGGATAAATAATATAATCTTTGTTTTTGCAATAGAATTCCATAAGATTTTTTATTGTAGGAACCGTTAAAAAAGGCTGATCTGCTACAAAGAACATATAAGCATCGGCAGATCCGGACGCCTTTATTCCCTTTTTTATCGATTCCGATTTTCCGATATGTGCAGTTTCATTAGGTACCGGCTTGATTTTTCTTTCGGAAGCATAAAGTGAGATTTCGCTGTCATTTGTTACAATTATTTTTTCCGCAAATTCGATTTTTTCTATATTGTCGATAATGTACTGATATACTTTTTTCTCCCGTATCAAAAGTTTTAATTTATTTTGCGGCATTCTTTTTGAAAAACCGCTTGCCAATATTATTGCAGAAATTTTCATTATAATTATCCTTGTAATTTTTTGTGAGTTTGTAAAAACAAACAGCTATTTATTATTCCTGTAGCTTTGAATTATTTCACCTGCAATGCTTACTGCAATTTCTTCAGGAGTCAAGGCCGAAATTTTTATACCGACAGGAAGGTGAACTTTTTGATTGTAGATATTTTCCAAATCGGTATTTGTAAAATGTTCTTTATAAGAAACAGCTTTGTATTTGTTTCCGACAACGCCTATATAATAAGGCTCTTTTTTTAAGACGCTTTCCAATACCGTGATGTCATGCTGATGGCCGCGGGTCATGATACAAACATAGTCGCTTTTTCGAATATCGATGCAGTCAATTTCGGAAAAGTCCATAATAATTTTTTTTATTCCGGGAAAATCTTTTTCGGTTATAAAGTCTTTTCTGTCATCTATGACCGTTACATCAAGATTTAAAAATTTAAACAAGTTTGCTGCAGCTTTTGCTATGTGTCCTCCGCCGAAAATAAATACCTTCATCGGATTTTTTATTTTGGTTTTAAATAAGTCTTCTTCTTTGTATTTGTTGCTGCCGGAGGTAAAAGGATATAGCTTTCCGTTTATTTCTATTGAAATTCCTAAGTCCTCTTTTAGATTGTATACTAAATATACATCATTGTCTTCAACCGATTCGATTATTTTATCTAAGTATTCCAATGTTTTTTTATTGGTTACATCGATGTATTGATAATGAATGGTGTTACAACCTCCGCAAACCATTCCAAGATTTGCAGCCGTTATTTTTGAAACTTCATACTTGACATTTTCGGACTGTTTCTTTTCCAATAATTCGACCGCATGGTTTGAAACTTCGTACTCTTGGCTTCCCCCGCCTATAGTTCCTGCATATCTGCCGTCACTGGTAACGAGCATTGTGGCTCCCACTTCTCTTGGGGCTGAACCGTGTTTAAAAATTATTGTTGCCGCTACAAATGGAATCTTTTTTAGAACTAAGGAGTGGGCTTCTTCTATTATCTTTATCATATGAAAAAGCGGGTCAAAGAAGACCCGCTTGTTTTATCTTATTCTACGATTTTGTCCACAAAGAACATTTTGATTGCCGATATTACCTGTAGAATGAAAATGAATAATACGACAAAACCGCCTGCTGCCGCTAAAGACTTAACGCCGGCAACACCTTGTTCACCTCCGCCGAAGGCTGCCATAACGATAGCAACTACACCGATGATAACGCCCCAAAGAACTTTTAAATATCTGGGAGCTTCGGAACCGATAGGTATGTTTTTGATACACATGGATGCAACGTTGTTTGCAGTTGCATCGGCTGCGGTTACAAACGATATCAAAATTACAAAGAGGTTTACCGGTACAAGTATTGCAGCAAGAGGAATGTTCTTTATAAATTCAAACAGTCCCATAACCGCATTTGAATTTTGGATTACACCTACCAAGTCGACTTGACCTGTCAACTGCATATTTAATGCCGTGCTTCCCCATACTCCGAACCAAACGATGCCGAATACTGCAGGAAGAACCAGGTTTACAATTAAACATTCTCTGATAGTTCTTCCGTAAGAGATTTGTCCTAAGAAAATACCTGTTACGGGTGCATAAGCTACCCAGAATGCAAAGTCAAAAAGTGTCCAAGAACGGGTAAGAGGTGCTCCTCCGATATCGATAGGATCCAGTCCCCATCTCCAGAAGTTATGAAGCCATTCAGCCATACCTGCTGTCGTATTTCTTAAAATATAAAGGGTTGGGCCTGTCACGAGTAAAAGTATAAGCAATCCGTAATAGAAGTATGCATTAATACCTGCGAGCTTCTTTAATCCCTTATCAAGACCTACATAAGAAGAAAGTGTAAACATTGCAACAATTAAAATACCTACTACAATGAACATTGTCAAATTGTTTGATAGTCCGTATGAAGCATTTAAGCCGGTTATTATCAATGTTATACACATTGTCAATGCTGTACATAAACCTATGGCGATTGCAAGCATTGAAAGGGTGTCGATAATACTTGATGCAACTCCTTTTTTTATTTTGTCTCCAAATAGGGGCTGCAAGGTTGAAGTTACGTTTAATTGTTCTTTTTTGTTAAAATATATGTAAGCTACAACGATACCTGCAAGGGCATAAATAGCGTAAGGAATAAATGTCCAGTTATAAAAACATCTTCCCATTGCAAAGCGGGCTGCTTCTGCCGTTCCAGGCTGGATTCCTAATGCATCGAGTTCTCCCCAGACATTTCCCAAATAGATAATGGGCTCGTTTACACCCCAAGTTACTATTCCTGTTGCAACACCGCCTGTAAGGGTCATAGCAAACCATGTTCCGAAAGAATATTTCGGTTTTGCATCTTTACCGCCGATTCTAACGCTTCCAAGTTTTGAAAACATAATTACACAGGTAATAATAAATACGGCCATTACTGTAATTTGATACAGCCAGCCGAAGCTTTCTAAAGACCATGCAAAAAATGTATTTGACATGCTTGTCAAAGCTTCATTGTTTACTATACCGATAATAGCGGCAATTAGTACAAACGAAAATGCCGGAATAAAAACCGACCATCGTATTTCTTTTTTCTTGTTCTCATCCATAAAATTGCTCCTTAGATGTTTAATAATTTTTTTGATTTTATAAACTCGTACATTGTTTCAATGTCGCGGCTTATATTTCTATCTTCGTTGTAGAAAGGTAGGACTTCTCTTATAAGAGAATAGGCTTTTTTTGTACCTTCTCCTAACTTTTTATTTCCGCGCAAGTCTATTGCCTGTGCTGCATGCATTGCTTCAATTCCGATAATATAACGTATATTATCAAGCATTTGAAATATTTTATAACATGCCAAAGGTAAATTGCTTGCGTGGTCTTCAATAGTTCCTGCCAAAGAATAAAAGTCCATTGATGACGGATTTGCCAAACCTCTGTTTTGGGTGTCAAGCATTGTGAAGGTTTTTTGAATTGTACCGAAAGCAATGGTCTTTACGTCTTGAGGCGTTAAAAACCTGTTTAGCTTTGTAAAAGATGGGTCTGCAAGTTTTATCATTCTGTAGCATGAAGTTTTTGATAAATGGCTTAAAGCTGTTGCAAGCATTTCAACTCCGATTGCCAAAGATGTTATTTCAAAATTTGCACTGACAAAGGAAGAATGTTCGTCTATTATGATACAGGGATTGTCATCGGTTGTATTCATTGTGGTTAATAATTGTTCTCTGACATAATCCATTGCATCATACATTGTTCCGTTTACAGAATGTGCACACCTAAAGCTCAATGGGTCTTGTAAGGCTCTTTCAGGATCGGGATCATGTAAAAAGCTGCCTTTCAAAAATTCTCTGCACATTTCAGCTGCTTTTATTTGACCTTTGATTCCCCTTACGGCATTGACATCTTCTCTTAATGATTGAACAACTCCGTTGAGCCCTTCAAGGCTTAAACAAAATATCAGGTTGGACATATAAACCAAATCTTCTATTTCTTTTAAGACAATGGCAGTCATCGCTTCCCCTTGCGCATTACAGGAAACGATACTCAAACCGTCTTTGGGACCCAGCTTTGCCGGTTTAAGACCTGCTTTTTCCATAGCTTTTTTTGGAATTCATAATTTCGCCGTTAAAAGAAACATCTTCCTCTCCGATAAAAGCAAGGCCTATGTGGGAAAGGGTTGTTATGTCTCCTTCTCCTATGGAAGAACGCATCGGTATTCTCGGATGAATTCCGTAATTTAAAAAATCCCTGTAATGGTGTAAAAGCTCTGCGGAAATTCCCGTGTGTCCTGTAAGGGCCTTATTTAAGCGCAAAAGCAGGATTGCTCTTACCTGCTCATCGGGATGATAGGGTTTTACACCTAAACAATGGCTGTTTAACAGGTTGCGGTTATAGGTTGCAAAAAAATCTTCGTCAAATTCTTTGTCTTTGTTCCAGCCTACTCCTCGGTTAAGACCGTAGACGGGCTTTCCTTCGGCGGCCATATCGAATAAGATTTGACGGGCTTTTTTTACTTGGTCTTCCGCATCATCGGAAATTTTTACCTGGCGATTACCGTATGCAACAGAGTATACATCTTCCAAGGATAATGGCTTGCCTGTTAAAATTAAAGCATCCATAATTATTCCTCCTTAAATCTGCCTAAATAAGGGTTAGATTGGTTCCGCATTTGCCTATAACTGACAGACAAATCAATCTTTTTTTATCCATAATAGGCTCTTCAAAGATTATATAATATAAATTCCAATATTGCAAGAAAAATTTATTAAATTCTTGCTAAAAAATTTCCTTAATATAGCTCCAATTCCACAAGCTCTCCGTTTTCCATGATAAAAGGTTTTGCCGTATCTTCGTCTTGGTAATGTTTATATTTTAAAAAGAGGTAATTATAGCAATCTTCTTTTCGGGCAAATTTTACGGCTTGAAATGGTTCGGAAAAAGAAAGTTTTTCTACAAACAGGAATGTGTTATTATTTTGCAGCAATACACCCGTGTGTCCTATAAAAAGATAGTCTCCGTCCAAGTTATCATGCAGAACAACCGAAAGCATTTTTGCATTTTCATCGAAACCTATGTTTGTAAAATGTTCTTTCATCTTTTGGGCATGAATGAGAATATCCTTTGTATTTTCGGTTTTTACCCTTGAAAATAATTGTTTAAACCTTTCAGTATCGTTATCATTAAATATTTTCCCTGTGGAGATAGCTTCATTATCCATAAACAAAAGAGCATCATCGATAGGGGCTTTTTTAATTTCAATATTATCCTTTAGAAGCATAAAGACGTTTATCCTGCAATTTGTTCCGATAAAATTGCCCTTTTTAGATTTCCATAATTCGTCTATTTTTTGCTCATCATATTCAGGCGGCTTTTTTTCAAAACCCTTTGTCAAGCCGGTTTTTTCTATCGTTTCATTATAGTCGATAACTCCTCGTATAAAGGTTTCCGCATTTTTATTTTTCAAATGCGAATTCAAAACAGCTTGAACTTCTTTTATACTTTCATCGTCACTCATGTTCGAAAATAGTGGTTTTTTGTCTTGTACCTCATTTTGAATTGTAAGAGCCTCTTTTGTATCATTGTTTTTTTGGCATGATACAATGAGCATTACCATAAGCACTGTTAATATTTTTTTCATTATTGTCTCCTGAGTTTTTCTAAAATTTCATGTTTATTTAAGTTTAATTATTGCTTTAGCCGTATTCTATCATAAATTATAGTTGTTCGATTTCTTTAATATCCAATCCTGTAGCCCTTGCAATATTATTGGGTGATAGCCCCATATCAAGTAAATTCCTAGCCGTTTCAAGTGCTTTTTGATGTGAGCCTTCAGCTAAACCTATACTTCTTCCTTTTTCCTGCCCTTCGGCTAAACCCTCTCTTCTTGCTTCACTGCGTTCATCTTCCACATACATCCGGTATTTTTCGTCAGAGAGTTCTATTGCCATTCGCCTCTCTTCATCAGTTACCCTAAAGAGTGTTGCTTCTGCCATTTTTATACCCTCCTCTAATTTACACAATTCTTCCAACATTCCGCTTTTTTTGTCTTCTTCATAGTTGGCTAAAAACCTTATCCAAAAGTCTTTTAAGCTATACTCTTCCAAGCTCTTTTTCATAGTATAAACTATTAACTCGTTTAATTCAACATAAAGATATTGAATTATCGAGCTCTCAGGCATCTTTACAAGCTCTGCGTTTTTAGGAACATCGCAGCCGAAAACGGAAAGACTTATGGCGTACAAAAAGTCGTCCTCTTTGGGCTCCGTTTTTAAAAAGCGGGAAGCGAGACGCATGAGGTACATTTGACTTCTGCGATGATAATTTGTTTTCCAAAACTGCTGCATCTCAAGGTCTACAAGAAGACCGTTGTCGGTTCGAATCAAAAAATCGAGGCGGTAAGTTTCTCCCGAAGGCCTGTCCCTGATAAGCTCGGTGTTTATGATTTCGGCCTTGTTGATTTTACCGTAAGAATCTTCCAAAAAAGCGTTTAAAAAGCTTATAAGGGCTTTGTTGCCTTCTTCGCCTTTTGAAAACATCAGCTTAAAAACCCAATCGGTTTTTGGATTTAAAATAGTTTGTTCATCATTCATATTACATTTCTCCTTAAAACAGCAAATTATTTTGCTGCTCTCACTATTATTATTCAAATTTTTTGTAATATATAGTAATTTTTTTTAAGAAATTTTTAATTTAAAGCTTGTATAGATTTTTTTCCTAAACCCGCCTTAAAAATAAGCCGAAAATTTATTGAAGTAACATATAGGAGGTATGATAAACAGTTCGGCACAAATGGTACCTCTCTGTTTATCTGCCGAGTTTTGTACCAAAGGTACAAAACGTCGCATTATTGTATGCAGTTTGTAAACAAACTGCGTGAAAAAACTTTTTTCGGAAATTGATATTTCCTGCAAAAAGTTTTTATGGAGGTTCATATGCAAGCACTTGATGTTCGTATGCAGGCTTTGCCGGTAAAAGAGCCGGAGAGAGAAGACCCTAGGGACATTAAAAAAGCTGATGCGGAACCTGTAAGAAATGGAGATTCATTCCTGGCAATGATCAAAAAGATGATTGCCGCCGCCAAGGATGGAAGCAAGGAGACTGATGAAGCCCGATTTGAGGATGCCCGTCTTAGGGAAGATAAAATAAGGGATTTATCGCTTCAAAAGGAAGCAGGAAAGCAGAATACGGAACTATCATCTGAAGACCCTAAGTCTAAGAAAATAGATGCCGAAAAACTGCTTAATTCCAAAGAAGCTTATTTAAAAGAGGCCAAAGACTTAACGAAAAAGCCTAAAAACGAAACTCGTAAGCTGCACTCAGAAAATTTAGATACCCAAAAGGTACAAAAAAACATGCCTGAGCTGGAGCTTAAAATTCTCAATGAAGATTTTAGTGATGAGATTAAGGACTTTTTGCCGCAAGATGTAAAAGAAGACGAAACTATTTCTCTTTTTTCCGATGAAGCTTTAAAAAAATTAGACAAGGCGGAAAAGAAAAAGACTCAGTCCTTTGACGATGAAAAGACGGAACAAGCCGGAAAGTTAGGGCTTTTATCCAAGGCCGATAAAAAGGACTTATCAAAAAAACTTTCTTCACAAACAGAGGCAGCACAGGAAAATTTAAACAAAAAGCCGGTTTCCAAGTCTAAACCTAAGATTTCCGTAGAAGATTTACGCTCAATGCCTTCTGCCCAAGCGGATGCTGCTATTCATACCACAGCTTCCGAATCACGGGTTGAGACGGACAATTCCGTCGATATGGTAATCGATTTTAGCGGAAAGGCTCAAAATGCGTCACAGGGCGGAGAACTGCAAAACACTCAAACCGGAAACGAAGCTCAAAAAACAAACCAAACTTTTTCTGCTATGTTGACTCAAGAAATAAGGGATGCTGCCGCAGACTTTGTACAAGCCGGAAAAATCGTTCTCCGCGACAATAATGCAGGAGAAATAAGACTCCATCTAAGACCTGAAAATCTGGGAGCCGTAAAAATCAATTTGGAGCTGAGTGAAGGAAAAAGGGTTACGGGAACAGTAACTGTTGCCTCTAAAGAAGCCTACGAAGCCTTTGAGAAAAATTTGGATAATTTGGCCGAAGAATTTAAACAAAACGGTTTTGAATTTGCCGAATTTAATTTAGATTGGTCGGGTTTTTCGGGGCAAGAAGGATTTGCCGAAAATTTTGAATCTTTTGCAGGATTTGCCTATAAAAATCAAGAACAAGATTTAAGGCAGCTTGAAAAAACGGCCGATAATTTGAGTACCTACAGTTATGTCTATGGTTCGACTGTAGATCTTTTGGCTTAAAGGGGTATTTTATGCAAGTAAATAACATTAATAGAAGTGCCGTAGATACGGCTTTTGAACAAGCTGAGATGATGAAGGATTTTAAATCCGAGATGAGTCCTGAAGAAAAGGCTCTTTTAGGTCTGCAGGTTGACACCTTAAATAAGCAGAATTTTGCAGAAACAAGGGTTCCGAAACAGCAGCTTGGAAAAGACGACTTTCTTCAGCTTTTAATTGCCCAGCTCACCCATCAAGACCCTACATCTCCGATGGAAGATACGCAATTTATAGGGCAAATGGCTCAATTTTCATCCCTTGAGCAGATGACCAATATGAACAAAAACTTTGCCGCCTTAAACGAGCTTATGACAGGCTCATCGGCCGTAAACGCCGTCGGCAAAAAAGTTGACTTAGACCTAGGGTCTTCTCAGGTTTCCGGTTATATTTCAGCCGCAACACGCGGTATAAATCCGGAAGTTATGGTAAACGGAAACTGGTACAACTGGTCAGCCGTTAAAACAGTTTATGCAGATAACAATTAGGAGGCAATAATTATGATGAGATCATTATTTTCGGGTGTAACCGGAATGCAAAATCACCAAACAAGAATGGACGTTATCGGAAATAACGTTGCCAACGTAAATACAACAGGTTTTAAGAGAGGAAGAGTAAACTTTCAAGACTTAATTTCACAGCAATTAAGCGGTGCAGCCCGTCCTACCGAGGAACTCGGCGGTGTAAACCCCAAAGAAGTCGGTTTGGGTATGATGGTCGCAAGCATTGATACAATCTTTACACAGGGTGCCTTGCAGACAACAGGTGTCAACACCGATCTTGCAATTCAGGGAAACGGCTTTTTCATTCTTAAAGACGGAGAAAAAACTTTTTACACAAGGGCCGGTGCTTTCGGTATAGATAAAGATGGAACCTTGGTAAACCCCGCAAACGGAATGAGAGTCCAGGGCTGGATGGCTGAAGAAGCTGACGGTTTCAGGATAATCAATACATCGGGTCAAACGGAAGATTTAAATATTCCTATAGGTCAAAAACTTGATGCAAAGGCAACCACAAGTGTAAACTATGCTTGTAACCTTGATAAGAGACTGCCTGAATTGCCCGAAGGAGCAAACCGGGCTCAAATTTTGGAATCTACTTGGTCTACGGAATTTAAGGTATATGACAGTTTCGGTGAAGCCCACGAGCTTCAAATCGATTTTGCCAGAGTCCCCGGGGAAGTAAATGCTTGGCAGGCAACAGTAAATGTTGATCCGACAAATGCGGAAGCCACAGCTACCCGTGTAGGAATTGGAACAACCGACGGCGTTCAAAACAGCTTTATAGTCCGTTTTGACAATAACGGACATCTTGCTTCCGTTACCGACACTGCAGGAAACGTAACGTCTCCCGCAGGACAAGTTTTAGTTCAAATTTCATACAATGTAGTAGGTGCAAACCCTGATGAGGCCGGAGCTCCCACAAGACATACATTTGACGTAAACTTAGGTGAAATCGGAACTTCCAAAAATACCATTACTCAGTTTTCCGATAAGAGCACTACAAAGGCCTATGAACAGGACGGATATACTCTAGGTTATCTTGAAAACTTTAGAATAGACCAAAGCGGTATTATCACCGGCGTTTATTCCAACGGCGTAAGGCAGGAAATAGGTCAGATAGCTATGGCCGGTTTTGCCAATCAGGGCGGTCTTGAAAAAGCGGGACAAAACACTTATGTTCAGTCCAATAACTCGGGTATTGCCAATGTTTCCACATCGGGAACCGTAGGTAAGGGCTACTTTATCGGCGGAACCCTCGAAATGAGTAACGTAGATTTAACAGACCAGTTTGTAGACATGATTGTTACTCAAAAAGGCTTTCAGGCAGGTGCTAAAACAATACAAACTTCGGATACAATGCTTGAAACAGTCTTGAACTTGAAACGATAGTATGGTATAATATAGGGTATTATTTATGATACAGGTAACGCGGCTAAACGGAACAAAGTATTGGATTAATCCTCATCAAATTGAAACTATTGAGTGTAATCCGGATGTTACTTTGCAGATGCTTTCAGGAAAGTATTATGTAATTAAGGAAAGGCCTGAAGAAATTTTGGAGTCCATAGTCGCGTACCGCCGTAAAATCGGCGTATTTAAAAATGAATTGTAGTAGAAGCAAAAAGGGGTAGATATGGATATAGCGTCGTTTATAGGAATATTCGGAGGTATAGCAGTTGTTGCATTCGGTGCCATCCTCGGCGGTTCTGCCGGAGGTCTTGTTCACCCGGCTTCAATGTTCATTACAATGGGCGGCTCCTACATGTGTCTTTTTTTAACCTATCCTTTATCCTATACGATAGGAATCTTCAAGGTTGTTTCAAGAGTTTTTAAGGTAACCGATTACGGTGAAAAAGCTCTGGTACAGCGTTTTGTAGCCCTATCCGAAAAAAGCCGCCGTGCAGGTCTTCTTGCCTTGGAAGAAGAAATTGAAGACTTTGAAGATCCATTTATGCGCTCCGGTTTAAGGAACGTAGTTGACGGTATTGACGGAGAGGCTATCCGCTCCCTCATGGAAAATGAGCTTAACCAAATGGAAGAGCGCCATAACACATGGATATCTTTGGTAAATGCTTGGGCAACCCTTGCTCCCGGTTTCGGTATGTTGGGAACGGTTATAGGCCTTATCGGTATGTTGTTAAACTTGGATGATAAAAGTGCTCTTGGTCCTAACATGGCTACGGCTCTTGTTACAACCTTTTACGGTTCGCTTATGCAGAACTGGCTTTTGGTTCCTATAGCAACAAAGCTTATGTACCAAAACAATATGGAAGTTAAATCCAAAGAAATGATTATAGAAGGCGTACTTGGAATTCAAGCCGGAGATAACCCTCGAATCTTGGCTCAAAGACTTGTTACATATTTGACGCCTTCCGATCGAAAATCTATTGAGGCGGAAGTATTAAAGGATTAAAATGGCAAGGAAAAAGAAACACGGTGCAAGTGCCGCGGGAAGCGGATGGCTTACCACTTATGCAGATATGGTTACTCTCATGCTTTGCTTTTTCGTAATGCTTTTTGAGCCGTCTGAGGTTGATGTAACTCAGCTCATGGCTCTTTCTGCGTCAATAAGCGGTGACCCGACCGGTGGCGGCCTTTCTGTTTCTGCCGGTAGACTTTCAGATCTTGGAAACACCATAAGCTCCATGCCCTCAATGGAAAAAGGAAAGATGCTTGCAACTGCCTTAAAAAAGGCTGTTTCGCTTTTTGCCCCCGAAATCAAAACAAATAAAATTGCAGTTACAAGCGATGAACGGGGGATAGTAATCAGCTTGGCATCGGACGTTTTCTTTTATCCCGGGAGTGCAGAACTTAATATTGCCGAATCCAGAGATACGCTTTTAAACCTTGCTCAGTTTTTATCTTCACAAGATTTGGCTTCTCATAGATTTAGGGTTGAAGGGCATACCGATTCGGGCGTAACGGATCCGGATATATGGAAAAGTAATTGGGAACTTTCATCTGCAAGGGCAATAAATATTTTGCACAGCCTTACGGACTTTGGAGCTCAAGAATCCAGATTTTCCGTGGCAGGTTATGCGGATACCCGCCCTATATTTTCGAATGATACGGCAGAAGGAAGAGCCTACAATAGGCGGGTTGATATAATTATTCTTGATGATGCACACTTTTAGTAAAAATAAAAATGTGCCGATTATAATAGTAAGGAGAAAATTATGGCTGATAATGACTTAATGGATGACGATGATATTCAGGAAAATATGACTTCATCAGTAGATACCAAAAGAAGAGGTGCAGGTCTTATACCCATGTTGATAAAATGGGTTGCTATTGTATTGGTTGCTCTAATATTCATTGTTACCGTTGTAGTTATTACAATGAACATAAGAGATAAAAAAGGTGCATCTCATTCGATATCCCCCGTTTCTGAAGAGTACAGGGAAACAAGGGACGTTTTGCAATGGTATCAGGCAATCGGTATTTTGAAGGTACATACGGCAGATAGAATTCCTGCAACCTTGATAGTTGATGTCGCCTTAGGCTATACTAACAATGATAAGTCTACACCTCAAGAGCTTTCTGCAAGAAAGGTCGAAATAATAGACTTTTTACGCTCTTATTTTAAAGGCAAGACTACTGCTGAGCTAAGACAAGAAGAAAAAATAAAGATTGAAATAAAGCACGAAATAAACGATAATGTACTTACAAAAAATAAAATAAAGGATGTTCGATTTACGCAATACGATATTGTTGAACAATAAAGGATAGGAGAGCCATGACAGAAGTTCTTTCGCAGGATGAAATAGATCAGCTTCTCACCGCAATAAGCTCAGGAGATACGGAGACAGAGGATTTTCGTGCTGTTAACGATACTCGTAAAATAAAAATTTATGACTTTAAACGTCCCGACAAATTCTCTAAGGAACAGATGAGAACGGTACAGATGATGCATGAAACCTTTGCCCGTCTTACAACCACTTCTCTTTCCGCTCAGCTGCGAAGCATGGCTCATGTTCACGTAGCAACTGTAGAACAGCTTACGTATGAAGAATTTATAAGATCAATACCTACGCCGACAACCTTGGCGATTATAAATATGGATCCTTTAAGGGCCAGTGCCCTTTTGGAAATAGACCCCTCGGTTACCTTTTCGATTATAGACCGTTTGTTCGGCGGTAAGGGACATGGGACAAAGGTTCAGAGGGAGTTGACCGAAATTGAAAGCTCTGTTATGGAAGGCGTTATCGTACGTATCCTTGCAAATATGAGGGAAGCGTGGACAACCGTAGTAGATTTACGTCCCCGTTTGGGAAACATAGATACTAACCCTCAGTTTGTTCAAATTGTAACCCCTTCTGAAATGGTGCTTTTGGTAACCTTGGAAACTAAGGTCGGTGAAGAAGAAGGAATGATGAACATCTGTCTTCCTTATATTACCCTCGAACCGATTATTTCAAAATTGTCGACACAGTTTTGGTTTTCTTCGGTTAGAAGGGCTTCGACGGGACAATATGCGGCAGCAATTAAGGATAAACTTTCTTCGGTTGAAGTTGATATGGTTGCTGAGGTAGGCTCCTTGGATGTTTCAATCAGGGATGTTCTTAACTTGAGAGCCGGAGACGTTGTACGCTTACCTAACGTAAGAGTTGGAGATCCTTTTAAGCTCACAGTAGGAAGCAGGCCTAAATTCTCCTGCCAGCCAGGTGTAAAGGGTAAAAAGTTAGCAGTTCAGATTTTGGAAAAAATAGAAGATATTAGCGGTGATGAATTCGAAGAATTAACATCGGAAGGAGATGAGTTGTATGAGTGATGGTTCAATTTCTCAAGATGAAATAGATGCTTTGTTATCTGGAGTAGGCGGAGGCGGAATTGCTTCGGCTCCTGCTGCAGGTGCAGGCGATGATTTGGCTGCTTTCAAAAAAACGGCCATGCTTCAATTTACAAAAGAAAATATCCCGGGGCTATCTTCTAATTTGGAGTCTATGACGGGTAAAACTGTCAGCATCTCGGAACCGGTTATCGAACTTTCAGATAGAGAGGCCTTTTTACGAAAAGTATCAGAAATGGCTGTTGCTACCCTCATTGATTTTTCGGGGGCTATGACCGGCGATCATGCCTTTATGATGACTCCTGAGCTTGCAAAAAAAATAGTCAGCTTGGTAAATCATGAAGACAATGTAGAAATAGATGATATGGCCCTTTCGGTTATAAGTGAGACAATCGCTCAATATGTAGGAACCGAGCTTAGCTACCTTGAGCGTTCCGGGCTTGCCGGTGTTTCATCTGCTCCGGCAGAATCTTCACATGTTCCTAAGGCTATGATGAGATTACCTCAGCGTAACTTTGTAAGCGTAACTTATAATGTGCAGCTTGATGATTCTTCATACCAACTGTGGGAGATTCTTTCTGAAGATGTTGTTGATAAAATAGCCTCTACGATTGCAGGTCCTGATCCTTCAATGCAAGGAATGGGAGGAGATGCCGGAATGCAGGGTATGGCTGCAATGGGAGGTATGCAAAATATGGGTGCAATGCAAAACGGAATGATGGGCGGTTCTGCACAGCAAGCGTTTAGTTCCGGTATGCCCCAAGGATCGCCTCAGCAAGGAGGAAATATGCAGGCTATGAATAATATGGGCATGATGCCACAAATGGGAATGGGCGCCAGTGTTCAGCCTGTTCAATTTCCGCCCCTTCAGGGTTTTGTAAGTCAGGAGGAGCAGGGTAATATCGGTCTTATCATGGACGTTTACATGGAAATGACCGTAGAACTAGGACGAACAAAGCGAATGATTAAAGAAATCCTTGGAATGGGTGAAGGGCATATTATTGAACTTGATAAACTTGCCGGTGAACCTGTAGACGTTCTTGTAAACCACAAGCCTATAGCCAAGGGAGAGGTTGTAGTTATAGAAGAAAGTTTCGGTGTCCGTATAACCGAAATTTTATCTCCGGCTGAGCGTATTTCGGATATATAAACTTAAAAATCGGGTGGGGGCCTTTAATGAGCTTGGGGAAAAAGCTGTTGTTTATTCTTTTCTTTTTGTTTTCGGTTTTTTTGTTTGCAGAAACTGATGAAACTTCTTCGGATGGAGATTCACTGCCTTCAGAGTCGGGTATTTTGTTGGATGCAAAAATAACAGATAATATCGGCGAAACCGGGGATAATTCTACACCCGCAGAAAATGAAACCGGTTTTAATTTGAATGTTGCAGAAAGAGCTCAATCTCCTATTTCAAACCTTTTACAAGTTCTTGTATCTTTAATTATAGTATGTATTTTGGCCTATGTTGTGCTGAAATTTTTAAAAAAATCTTCACTATCTTTTTCTTCGGATAGCCCTTACCTAAAAAGCGTTGCTTCAATTAACATTGCTCAAGGAAAAAGTATTCATGTTATTACCTTGGGTGAAAAGGCGTACATTGTAGGCGTTACCGATTCTTCAATCAATATGATAGGAGAGGTGGAAGATAAAACCCTTGTCGATACTATGAACTTGGATGCTGAAAGACGCAGCTCCTCTCCTAAGCAAGATTTTGCTTCTATGCTGGCCTCGGTTTTTAAAGGCTCAAAAAATAATGACGTCGATGTGAATTTTTTTGAAGCACAAAGAGAAAGGCTAAGCAATGCTGCTAAAACTCAAATGCCGGAGGAAAGAGAATGAAAAGAAATCTTTTGATTCTAGTTTTTTTCGGTATGATCCTTTTTGTTCCGGTTCAAGCTTTTTCTCAGTCGAGCTTTCCCGACGGCACTACTGCCGGAAGAACTGATGCCGATCCTAACAGGCAGGCAGGGCGAATTCCTTTTATCGATTTTTCGATAAGAGAACCTTCGACAAATAAGGATGTTGCTTTTTCAGTTCAGCTTTTAATTTTTATTACGCTTATTTCGATAGCTCCAAGTCTTTTGTTATTGATGACGAGCTTTTTGCGTTTAAGTATTGTTCTGGATTTTGTTAAAAGGGCCTTATCTCTTCAGCAAGTGCCGCCGACTCAGGTTTTAAACGGAATTGCCTTTTTTCTAACTCTCTTTATTATGCAGCCGACATTTACTCAAATATACAATAACGCTTATAAACCTATGAGTGAAGGACAAATCGGAATAGAAGAAGCCTATAGGGAGGCGGAAAAACCCATGCGGTATTTTATGTACAAGCAAATGCAAAAAAATCCGACACATATCCGTACATTTATGGCTATGTCTAAACTCCCGAAGCCCGATACTCTTGCAGATGTACCGACCCATATTTTAATAGCTGCCTTTATATTGCATGAGCTTACAATAGCTTTTCAAATCGGAATATTTTTGTACCTGCCCTTTATTATAATAGATATGATTGTCGCCAGTATTCTTATGTCTATGGGTATGATAATGCTTCCGCCCGTCCAAATATCCATGCCGTTTAAATTGATTCTTTTTGTTATGGTTGACGGCTGGGGACTCCTTTTCGGTAAATTATTTGAATCGTTTTTATAAAAAATCACTATATTTTACTGATAAGTCAATATTTATTTTGCTAGTTTAATATCGGTATATAAAGTATTTTCTGATATTTGGTCTTTTATTGTGTAATAAAGACATAAATAATACATTGCTTTATTTCTATACAGTTCTATTCTTTCAGCACAATATTCACCAATATACACTTCTCTCCCTATTTTATTAAAATCAACATTTTCAGCTATTAATTTAAAATCTTGTTTTAGCGTTTCTTCCCATTTTTTTTGATTTTGTCTTATTTCCTCTTCAAACTCTGGAATAATTGAGATCAATCTTTCCATTTCCAAATACATTTGCTTTTCCCAAATAGATACATATTTTCCAATAATGCTCTGCCATTCATAATTAGTAACCCAAGACTGCATATCTATTTCATATTGTTTATCAATTTCATTATTTTTTGGAAAATAATCTTTATTTATCACTTGCGAGAAACAGGGAATACTTATAATTAAAACTAATAATATTAAAAATAATTTTTTCATTTTTATACCTTTCCATTCCTATAGGCTATTTATCTAACATCCGCCTAACCTGTATTTGCGGCTTGTCCACAATGTCAGCGTTGAAGCGGGTGTTAGGCGAATTTTTTCTTTCTAAATAAAGTTTCTTGCCTTTATTATCCAAACACCATAAAAACTTACTTGTTGCTTTACAATTATTACATTTATAGAAAAATTTCTTTCTAAATAAAGTTTTTTTAATTTCTGGAATTACTAATTTATTACATTTTTCACAGAAAGCCATCTTAAAAAAATTATCAGGTAATTGCTCTTTGTATAGGTCTATATCCAATAGTATTTTTTCTTTTATATAATCACATAAATTGTCTTTATTTATATCGTATTCGTAATAAGTAATTCCATCTTCGAGTAAATCAACAGCATCACCAAATTCAACCCATTCCCAAAATCTTTTATCATTTGTTTGATAATACATTTTTTCTAATATTGTAAGTGCATATATTGCTTCAATTTCATCATTATGAACTTTTCTACCTAAATAGCACAAGAAATTGTAATTAATATCTTCATCCATTTTAACTATTTTAAGCTCATTAGTGACAGCAAAAAAATATTTATTTATATTATCATAATCATCTGAATCTAAGCCGGCCAAAATATATATGTTTTCAGATTCAATCTTTTCATCTAATAAATATAAAGCAAAATTTACGCATTCATACCATTTATTTTGAAGTTTAGCAGCAGAATAATTTTCTTTAGCAATTTTTTCTATTTCTCTTAATTCCAATTTTAATGCTTTCCCTTCATACTATACCAGCGGCATAACTTGCTTAACCTGTATTTGCGGCTTGTCCGTAATGTCAGGTTGAGGTGCGGGGTTAGGATATTTTAGGTTCTCAACAAAACTTCTTCTTTTACTTTTGAATTAGTTAATTTAGGATATATTTTTATTTCCAACCCCATGCCAATACTATCAACATAATCAATAAGTGTTGATAGTTTTATATCTTTTCTTTTTTCTAATCTCGAAACAGATGATTGACTAAAATTTGCAATCTCACTTTGTGTCAGTTCCTGTAATTCTCTAATCTTAGCTAATTTAATTGAAAAATTTTCTCTTTCAGCTCTTAATTTCGCCTGTTTTATTTCTTCCTTATCCATATATAATTCCATCATTTCAAACGCATCTTTCATAATTTACCTCCTCCTAAATATATCCATGTTTTTCAGCAATTTCTTCTGATTGCTTTTTAAATCTTTATAAAATTTCTTTTCATTTACACCTTTTTTATCCCCACCTATAAGCAAAATTGCTTTTCTTTCCTTATCAAAGAAAAACGAAACTCTCAAAACGCTTTCAGAAGTTCGGCCTCTTAATTCTTTTAAATTTTTTATCTTCTTTGAACCGTGGATAATATCTGCATATGGACGGCTTAATTCAGGACCATTTAATTTCAAAAGTTCTGTCAAATAGTACAATTCCGACATACTATCCTTGTCCAAAAATTTATACCATTCTTCGTATTCTTCTTTTGCATTGACTTTCCACATGCTTATATTATATGCATTATAGTGCATATTTGTCAATAGATAAATAAAAATATCTTATAAAAGTAATAAAAATAAATTCAAAAATAGTTCTTGCTTTTGTTAATGTATTAATATTGCTAATTTTATTATTTGTAAAATACCAATAATAAATGATTATATGGGCTTTGAAGCGGGTGTTAGATTAATAATTACCTGTAGTAATTGCTTCCCGTAAAATACTATTTATTCTTATTTGATAGCCTTACCTCCGAGAAGACCCTTGATTTTGTCTATGGTGAGTTCGCTTATCTTTATCGGTGGCTGAATTGGACGATTTTTCGTTTCGGATTCACAATCGAATTCTCCTTTGTCATGGTCATAAGTGAGCTTAGATACCGTTGAATCTATTTTGTACAGGCAAGGCTCGCCCTCAATTTCCTTAAAGAAGAAAATTTCAGTCCAATAAAATCTGCCGCCTCCCCAATAGAAACCAAGCGAAAAACCGTCATCGGTCTCGGTAAAGACTGGGTCATCAAGGTTTTTCACTTCTTGATAAGAGGGAATCTCAAGTACCCATTTTCCGCCGTTGCGCGCAATTGTAACATCCCGCCTTTCAATCGAATAATCTTTCCGTAATACTACAGAACGACTCTCGCATGAGAATGTATATTTTGGCTCTGCAAACACAGGTGCAAGTATAAGAGTGAGAAATACAAATAGTAAAAATTTCTTTTTCATTCTGTTCCTTAAAAATTAGTGGCTCAATGCGCCGTCCACCTAACCTACATCAGATCTATCTAAATAATACACCGGCGAATTATTTTTTTCAAGGTATCTTAAAAAATACTATTGACTGCTGGAAGAATTATTTAAAATTTGTTATATTGTCAGCCGAGGTTTATATATGAAAGGTAGAAAATTATTTTGGTTGGCAGCGCTGGTGCTGCTTTTTTTTGCCTGCAACGGCAATAAGAAAATTAGTGAGCCTAAAACAGTTACGGCCTCATTGGGTGCGGAACCGAGTATTTTGGATGCCGCAAAGGCTTCGGATAGATACTCTTTTATAATATTGGACTATATCAACGAAAATTTGACCGATATTTTAACTGAGGATGATGGGGAGATAAAAGTTCTTCCGGCTCTTGCCGAGTCTTGGACTCATAATGCCGATTATACGGAGTGGACTTTTAAATTGCGTGAAGCCTATTGGTCTGACGGTCTAAAGATAAGAGCTGAAGACTTTGTTTACAGTATTCGCCGTATCATCAATGCCGAATCGGCCTCACCTATGGCAATGTATTATGACTATATCAAAAATGCTCAAGATATTTTAAAGGGCAAACTGGATTATTCTGAAATAGGAATCAAGGCTCTCGATGAAAAAACTCTTCAAATCGTAACCGAAAATCCCATAAAAAATCTTCATGAATTTGCCGCAAAAATTCCTCCGCAAAGGGAAGATATTATAAAAGAATTCGGGCTATCCTACGGCAGTGAGGCCGAAAAAATAATTTGCAGCGGGGCTTTTAAAGTAAAAACTTGGGTACATAATAGCAAGATTGAGCTTGTTAAAAACGAAAAATTTTGGAATGCTGAAAATGTAAAAATAGATGCTCTTACATTTAAAATAATAAATGAAGAAAATGCCGCCCTCGGTGAGCTTTTAAACGGCAGCATCGATATTGCAAATGCTTATTCTATCAGCTGGATAAATAAGCTGAAAAAAGAAAACCGTTTTGCAGAAATAAATGGAGTTGACAGCCGCGTTCAATATATCTTTATGAATCAAAAAGACAAGTTGTTTTCAAACAAAAAAATTCGACAAGCTCTTTCGGCAAGTCTTGACCGCAAAGAAATTTGCACCGACCTGTTTGACGATATTTATAAACCGGCCTACGGTTTTGTTTCGATTGCTACCGAGCTTGAAGGTAAAAATTACCGCAACCTTGCGGGAGAGCCGATTCAAGAATTGATAAAAAAAGTTCCTGATCCTAAGGCTCATTTTATTGAGGGCTTAAAGGAATTGAGGCTTGGAGATGACCCTTCAAAGATAACAATTTCGATAATGTTCCCTTCAAATGAAAGCTCTAAATTTAATGAATATTTACAAAACAGGCTTTCAAATGTTCTGGGGGTAAATGTAGAACTTGATAAAATCGAGGGAACAGTCTTTAAAAAACGGAATAAGAGCTTGGACTATCAAGTAGGTTTTAAATCATGGGGCGGCGGTATTGATACACCCGCCAGATATTTGGATCTGTTTTTACCCGGAAATAAAATTGTTCCGATAGGCTGGGAAAATAATGAGTACACCGATTTGGTTCTGCGGGCAAAAAAAAGCTCCGATTTTAACGAAAAGCTGGAACTTTTTAAAAAAGCGGAAATGATTTTATTGGCAGAAGAATCTTGTATTGCTCCTTATGCTAACCAAACCTATAATATCTTTATGCAAACAAAATTAAAAGGAGTTAAACAGTTTTATCCGGGAACCTATAACTTAAAGTATGCTTTTATATCGGATTGATTTTAATTTAGCCTAAAAAGCTATTTTTTTATGCCGATATAGGAGATATGGATATTATAACTTATGCTGATGCGGTGCATCATAATAATAGATTGTATTATAGCAATAGATATGGAAAGCCGAATACTGTAAAAAAAAGCAGACTTAGCTCTAGAGATGAATCGCTGATTGTTTTCGGGCTCTTAGCCATGCTCACTGCAGGATTCCTATTTTTTTATTTTCCGATTTTAAAGCTTAATTGGGGGCTTTCATCAATAAGGTCTATATCATTTTGGGAAGAGCCTTCTGCGATAAATGCAATGCGTCAATATACCATGCCTTCTTCCGAGATTGCAAAGGGAGAGGGCATCCCTCATTCGGAAGCTGTAGAAGTAACCCCTTTTTCCCTTGCAGATGTACCTGATTTTATTACTGCAGTCGATTTTGAAGAGTACATGGTTGCAAAAGGGGATACGGTAAGCGGTATTATTCAAAAATTCGGTCTTAAAAATATGGGAACATTGCTTTCCGTAAACGGAATAAGCAGTGCAAAAAAGTTGAAGATTGGCCAAAAGTTGGTTATCCCTTCGATTGATGGGCTTATTTATACGGCTGTAAAGGGCGATTCCTTGAGTTCTATTGCCGGTAAATTTAATCTGCCCATCAATGCAATCTTGGATGCAAATGATCTTGAAAATCAGACGGTAAGTATAGGGCAAAAACTTTTTATTCCGGGGGCAACGATGAGCTCCTTTGAGCTTAAAAAGGCTTTGGGTGAGCTTTTTATTTATCCTGTGATTGGACGGCTTACCTCCCCATTCGGCTACAGAAGAGATCCCTTTACCGGAAGAAAGAGTTTTCACACGGGTATAGATATTGCATCCCCTACGGGAACACCTATTAAACTAACTCTTGACGGAATGGTATCTTATACAGGCTATTCTGCCGTTTATGGAAATTATGTCATTGTAACTCATTCCGGCGGCTACCAGTCAATGTATGGACACATGCATACGATAAAGGTAAGACGTGGTCAAGTTTTAAATCAGGGCGGTATTATCGGAACTGTAGGAAATACCGGCCGTTCTACAGGTCCTCATGTTCACTTTTCCATATATAAGAATGGGAAACTTATTAATCCCTTAACAGTGTTAAAATAAGATTTGCATAAAAAAAGCAGGACGTGTCCTCACACGTCCTGCGAGATGGTATTAGGATTAACCTAAATACCAACCGGCTTAAGATACCTGACTTATAGCAAGAAGGTTGGTTAGAGTTAAGACCATTTTGATAGGTCTGCTCCTTCAATGTCGAATACAAACTCTTCGCCGTCTCCAACCATCAAGCATGGGATGCCGATCTTCCCCTCCTTTTTGAGCCGATCAAATTCAGCTCTCTCATCCCGATATTTCAACAAAAATTTTAGATAGCCTAAATCTTCAGTAATGTCAAAATAGCGGAATTTTACTCCTTTTCTTTCTAAATATTCCTTTGCAGGCCCGCAATCGGGGCATAATTTACTACCGAATAAAAATAATTGTTTTTTCATACTTTAATACCCATCCGACATTTGGCGGTTTAAGTCTCTTTGACAAAGCTCTTGATATACCAAAGCTCTGTCTTTAAGTTTTGCCTTAATTGAATCGGCAAAAGGCATATACCGCCAAAATACTTCTCTAACTTCTTTGTCTAATTTTTGGATGCCTTCGCTTTCTTTTATCATCCAAGTTATATAATCCTGAATAAAATATTCTTTTATGTCACCTTTTAGTTTTTGGTTTTGGAACCATTGATAATAATTACCGGTCAAGCCTTCTTCCATCCAATAGTAGGACGCTTTTTCTTTTGCGACCTGCCAGCGTAAATCTGCAGTAGCCATTAAGAGGGAAACTTTAAGACTTTTAGGGTACATCGGGATTACTATCCTTCCTCTACTTGTAACCCTATTATAGCGGTCAAAAGGTTCCCAGCAAAAGCCGATATCCCCATACGTCGGAACCAATATGACAAAGGGAGGAATCCGATTTAATTGATTTTTATATTGACGGCAATATGCTTCCACATCTATATCTTCAAGCCATTTCATTTCACGCAAGATATTCTCTCTGGTTCCTATCTCCTTTGATGAGCACCTAAAGTATTCCCGTGACAAAATAGGAAAGTGATTACCTTTACGTCCGCAGGTCATCTTAGCCATTTGTTTAACGGTATCGAATTCTCCTTCAGCCCCCGACATATTGGTCGTGATTCCTCCGGAAGCATCAGCCTTTTCTCTCAAGCTGCGTACATCTGCATCGGCTTCTTTATAATCGGAAATACAGTTTTGTAATTCTTTATCAAAATTGAGCAGTTTTTTAAGTCTTTCGTTTATTTGCATGATTTGCTGTTTTTGTGATTCGGAATAAGGCGATTTTACATTGGAGAAATTGGCCAGCATATCATGAGAGAACATACTATCGATTTGCTGTTTTATTGAATCTTCATTGCGGCTGATTTCTTCCGATTTTGCTCTCAGCAAATTGTCCGCAGTTTGGAGTTTTCCCTTTGCCTTTTCTAAGAGCTGATTAAATCTTGAATTATCATCTCTTTTTGAAATTTTAACTTCGTCTGTTGCCGAAGGGTTTATTTTTCCTATTCCGATTTCTCTGAACCACTCATCCAAATAATAGACTGCCTCACAATATTTATTTTCATCTATTACCTTTGCAAACATATCTTTTTGTTCTGTAGTTAAAAGTGTAGGAAGAACGAGCCCGAACCTTACTGCATATTGTTTTTCTTTTGAAGATTTTCCTGAAGCTATTTTCATGACCATATCGGAAACAAGATTCCAATAAGTTGATTCGACTTGCTGTCTAAATACTGTTCGATCTTTAGGGTCAGTAGTCGTTAAGAATTTAGTAAGAGAAGTATGAAGACGCTGAGCATTCTCGCCTTCGCCTTTTAAAACAGCCTTGTAAAATTCTGCAGTATCAAATAATGTATGGGGGGTATCGGAAAAAAACTTTTCAACTTTTTCAAAATGAGTTAAGGTAAGATCCGGTTCGCTCGGATCCCTCTTTGCTTCTCCTCTGGCTTCAGGTGCTATGGAAAACATTGTATCTTTGCTTAACCCGCCGGTTTTAATATCGGGAAATGGAGCTCTTTGGCCGACATCAAAGTCAAAACCGGAAGAAACCGGAGGAGGCTGCACTGATGTATCACCTGAAGGCATTACCACATCTTTGAGAAGTTCATCAAGATCTATTTCAGTTGTCGAATCCACCGATTAAACCACCTTAATTAAACCAATAAGTCGGAAAAGACTAATAACTTTAAATATTGGAGATAAGGGGAATTGAACCCCTGACCTCTTGCATGCCATGCAAGCGCTCTACCAATTGAGCTATACCCCCATCAACATACGCTGATTATATCAATAAACTTAATAGTCTGTCAAGTATATTTAAAAAATATATTATTATTTATCAAAAATAATTATATTGGCTATTTTTTTCTTTAAACCTTCAAGACCCTGTCCCGTCTTAACCGAAATTTCGACGGCTTCGGGATAACGCTCTTTTAAGCTTAGTAATTGAGCTTCATCAAAAACTTCATCCATTTTGTTTATTGCAATTATAGAGGGCTTACCACTGCAAGAAAGCTCGTCTAAGACCTTTTTTGTTACTTCAAGACATTCAGGCATTGCAGGATGGGCTGCATCGCATACTATGATTAAAAAATCTGCAAGGGCGGCTTCTTCCAAGGTTGAGCGGAAGGCATCAATCAGCTGATGAGGCAGATTACTTACAAAGCCTACGGTGTCAGTCAATAAAATTTGAATATTTTTTTCGCCGGTTTGTAAAAAAACTTTTCTGGTTTCGGCATCAAGGGTGGCAAAAAGCTTATCTTCGGTAAATACTTCAGCTCCCGAAAGTTTTTTTAAAAGGGAAGATTTTCCGGCATTTGTGTAGCCTACGATGGCTCCTATTTTTTTATCCCCGTTTAAGCGGGTTTTACGCTGTTCACTCCGTTGAAGTCTTACCCGCTCGACTTCTTTTTTGAGCTTGGCAATTTCGGTTTTTAAGCGCCTTCTGTCAAGTTCCAGCTTTTTTTCGCCCGCACCTCTGGAAGCTCCCCTTGTTCCCTTTGCCCCGCCTCTTTGTTGGGCAAGGCTCGTCCATCTTCTGGTAAGGCGGGGCATAGAATATTCTAAACGGGCGAGTTCAGCCTGCAAAACCGCCTCCCTTGTTTGCGCCCTGTCCGCAAATATTTGGATAATAACCTCGGAGCGGTCTATAACGCAGGTGTTAAGGGCTGCTTCAAGGTTTCGCTGAATGCGGGGGCTTACAGCACTGTTAAAGACAACAAGGTCGGCTCCTTCTTCTTCGATAGCTTGAGCAATTTTTTCAAGCTGCCCCGAACCTACAAGAGTTGCAGGGTTTTCTTTTGCTATTCTAAATCGGAGGGAGGATAGGGGCTTTAAAAAGATAGTTTCAACAAGACTTTTCAGCTCATTTTCTTCTATTTCTTTTAGGGCTTCCGCACTTTTTTCCTGTAAGGAGGAGCGGCTTATATAAGAGTTTGAGGCCTGTCCTGAAAATATATCGGTAAAAATAAGTAAGGCCTTTTTTATTTCGTTATCGGTTCTATACATGCGGTGAAGCTCCTTTGTTACTAAATTGGTTTCTCAAGTAAATCTAAAATTTGACGCGGTGTTACAACAAAGGTTTCCACCTCATTATAAATTGGGATGATTTTGCCTGCATACATATAGTTAATCACAAAACGAGGAATAGAATTTTCTTTTAAAAATGCAGAAACAAGAACATTTGTATCAATTACGGCGTACAGCGGCACTCTATTTTCCTCTTCGTGCTGCATCAATTTCATTATTAATTTCCTCAATGCTCATTTCGGAAACTCCATAAATTTCTGCACTTTTAGACATAGATTGCATTGCTGAAAGAATGTCCGGAGGGATTTCTTTTTTTATTAAAGTTTGTTTGGTATTTTCCAGTTTCATATTAAAAGGAATCCCATTTTCAGCAACACTACGCTTAAAAAATATACGTACGGCTGTGGATAAGTCTAATCCTAACTGCTCATAAACAGCAGTCACATCGTCTTTCAGTTTCTCATCAACCCTAATTTGAACTAATGTACTTGCCATACTTACCCCCTAATAATATTATAATATAAAATAATTTTTTTGCAAGTACAATGTAATGATAAAATACTAAAATTATCCGATAATACTTTCGATGTTTTATAATTTTTGGATCATTATCAGACAAGGATTCCACTCATCCCAAAGTGTAGGAAAAACTTCTAATTTTTTAAATCCTTGTTTTTTATAAAAGGCTATTGTTTGGTCATATTCTTTATAATGACCTTCATCTACCGTTTTTACCTGTATATAATCATATTTAGTTGAAGCAAATTTTTTCAGCTCATTAAATAATAATGTGCCGATTCCCTTATTGTGATATATTTTTTTTACTCCCATGCAATGCACATCAGCACAATCAGGGCTTGATTCGGTTAATGTTATAAACCCGATAATTTCATCATTTTCTTTTGCTGCCCATAAATCCAATTCTTTTGAATCATTGATATATTCTTTTGTGCTTTCAGGCAAGCCGAACCATTCCGGTAAATCCGTCAAAACTTCTTCGACAATTTTTGCTTTTTCGTCTTTGTTTTCTATTTTTATAATTTTTATCATAAACGGCTCCTATTTTGCTCGATAAACTTATTCTATATCTAAGCTTTAAAAAAAACAAGGGCTTACCCGATTTTAGGTAAGCCCTTATGATTACAGTTTTAAATCGTCTATCGAATTAAGCCATTTTTCACATTCGGGGGTAACCGAAGCGATGCAGCCTTCTTCAAAGGGATTTTTTAGGTTTGCAAGTTTTAAAAGCTCCAAGAAGGGAAGGCTTCCGCCGGCCTTGCAAAGGCGTAAATAATCCTCCCAAGCCGTTTTGCGGTCGGCATTGGCTTTTACCCAGAACTGTAAGGCACAAACTTGGGCCAGGGTGTAATCTATATAATAGAAAGGAGAAGCAAAGATGTGTCCCTGCTTTACCCAAAGGCCGCCTCGGTTCAGGTAGCCGTTATCGGCATAATCAATTGAAGGATTATACTTTAATTCGATTTTATGCCATTCGGCCTTTCTTTCGGCAGGGCTTGCTTCGGGGTTTTCATATACCCAATGCTGGAACTCATCGACTGTCGCTCCGTATGGGAGGAATTCAAAGGCTCCTGAAAGATGGGTAAACTTAAATTTTTCGGTTTGGTGTTTAAAAAACAGCTCCATCCATGGCCATGTAAAAAACTCCATACTCATAGAGTGAATTTCGCAAGCTTCAAGCGTCGGCCATCCGTATTCGAGAAGTCGTGCATTTCTGCTCTGATAAGCTTGGAAGGCATGGCCCGCTTCGTGGGTCATAACCTCGACATCGTGCTGGGTTTTGTTAAAGTTTGCAAAGATAAAGGGAACCTTGTACAAGGGGAAGCCCGTACAATAACCGCCGCCTGCCTTTCCTTTGGTTGAAAGTAAGTCCATGAGTCCGTAATCGGTCATCATCTTAAAGAATTCGCTTGTTTCGGGCGAAAGCTCATTGTACATCTTCTTTGCCTGTTCTACAATCCAATCAGGCTCGCCTTGAGGAACGGCATTTCCCGTAAGGTATTTAAGCCCGGTGTCATAATAATAAACCTTATCGAGCTTTAACCTCTTGCTTTGGCGTTTTTTTAAACTTTGGGCAATGGGAACAACAAGCTCGTAAATCTGCTTGCGGTATTTTGCAACCATTTCGGCATTGTACTCGGTTCTGCCAAGGCGGTCATAAGCAAGCTGAACAAAGTTTTTGTAGCCCAACTTTTTGGCTATCTTTGTACGAACCTTTACAAGTTCATCATAGATAGAATCGAATTCGGCTTCATTTTCTTCAAAGAAACCGTAGAAGGCCTTTGCTGCCGCCTTTCTTACCTCCCTGTCCATGTTCTGCATAAAGGGACTTAATTGGGAAAGGGTGCGCTTTTCGCCTTGGAATTCGATTTGGGCAGAAGCTATGAGCTTACTGTATTTGCTGGTCAGTTTGTTTTCGGCCATGAGGTCATCCATAATTTCGGGACTGAACACCTTTAAGGATAGATCGGTTAAATCAAAGACCTGATGCCCGAATTCCTTTTCGAGCTCGGCTCTGAATTTGGACTTGACCATTTCTGCACCGAATTCGTTTGAAAGCTTACTAAAAAGAGGCCCTGCTTCATCATAAAAGTCGTTCTCTTTATCGTAGAATTCATCCCTTGTGTCGATGGTGTGCCTGACCGAGGCCAAAGAAGACATGGTGCTGTACTCGCGGTTTATAGCCTGCACCATATCGATAGCTTCGATTTGTTCTTTTACCGAAGCGGCTGCCTTAAATTTAGATAGGGCATCGGCAAAGCCCTTTTCAATAGCCTTCATATCCGGTCTCGTATAAGGCATTTCCTTAAACGGAACCAGAGGAAGTGTTTTTACTGTAGATGTGTTTGACATAAGTCCTCCCATGAAAAGTTTTACAAAACAAGTATATAGAAGAATAAGCCTTATGTCAATTGAAGGTTTTTCAGTGCCGTCCCCCCAAAGCCGGAGTTTTGTCCGGCTGGGGGGCGGTACCGCCTTAAAGGGCGGGCTGGTTAAGTTTTGCCGCGAGGGGCAAAGATAAAACGATTTACCTTAGGGTGTGTATTGGGGACTGTCCCGCATTATACTGCGGTGCGTACCCGCTAGTTATGGTGCGGCAACAAACCTGTCTGCCGTGGTGCCCATATCATCGGCGCCGGCTTGATATGCCGAAAGCTGCCCCGCCGGAACCTTTATGGTGCCTGCGGTCAGCTTATCGCAGAAAAAGAAAGCCTCCTTAAAGTTGTTACTGCCGCCGTAATTACATTCTAGCGTAACCTCTGTAAGCTCTCTGCAAAATTTAAAGCAGTATTTCATAACTGTAACGCTTTTAGGAATGACGGGAGCATTTGTAAGCTTTCTGCAGTTGTCAAAGCAAGAGTGCAGATTGGTAACGCCTTTAGGTATTGTAGAAGGAGCTTTTGTAAGCTTTACGCATTCTTTAAAGCAGCTTGTCATCTGCGTAACGGAAGCAGGAATTTCGGGCGCCTGTGTAAGGTTTCTGCACTTTATAAAACAGTGGGTTATATCCGTAACGGAAGCAGGAAGAGAGGGAACTTGTGTAAGGTTTTCGCACTCGACAAAGCAGCCATTCATATTTGTAACCTTTGCGTTTGCAGGAAAAGCGGGAACCTGTATAAGGTTTTTGCAGCCGTTAAAGCAGCTATTCATATTTGTAACGCTTTCGGGTATTTCAGGCGCTTGGGTTAAGCCTTCGCAGTTGTAAAAGCAGCTTTTCATATTTGTAACGCCTGCAGGAAGCACAGGCGCTTGGGTTAAGCTTTGGCAGTCTCTAAAGCAGGCTTCCATATTTGTAACGGCGGGCAGTTTGCCGAACTTAAGCGCAACTTTTTTAGCCGGGTTATCGTTTAGGACTTTTCCGAGCGGGCTCGGGCGATAGGGCGAGTGGGTAGCCTCTCCTTTTAAGTGTTCCGCCTTAAGACCGGTTACTTTGATGTAATAGTTGCCGTCGCCTGCCGGTGTACCGCTGTTTAGATAAGCAGCCAAGGTTGCGCCGTCTGTGCCGAACGCAACGCTTTTATACCGGCTAAAGTTTACCTTTACCTCCGTTTCGCCGGTAATTTGTACCGTTGCGGTAGTATCGCCGTCCTTGCCTCCTGTTTTAAACGAACCGCCTTTAATAGTCCATTCATCGGCGTAATGCTCGGCAGCCGTTACCGTTGCCGTAAAGGTTACGGTTGTGCCGTACGGAACCTTGCTGCCCGAAGTAATTTCGGTACTGCCGGCCATTGCTTTAAGCTCGCCGTTTGCAGGTGTGCCTTCTACGCTAAAGGTTACCTTTTGCGGTCCCGGAGGCGGTTCCTCCGCTTTAGGTTTTGCCCTTTGCGGGCAGGCTGTAAATATAAGTGCGATGAGCAGCATAAAAGCCGCTCCCAAAAAGGCGTGTGCCTTATGTTTTGTTTTAAACTTTGTCATATTTTAACTCCTTAAAAGTTATCTTTTTCATTGTTTTAAGGGGGTGTTCCCCCTTGAACCCCGTGTTATAAGGGGAGCTGCGCCCCCCTTAGACCCCCGGCTTTTTGTAGGGCGGTTTTTTTTCTTTTTTATCGAGAAAAAGAAAAAAAGCCCCCTACAACCCCAAAAAAAGAAAAAACGCGACCAAAGGGGACACCCCTTTGGAATCCCCGTTTATAGGCGGGGTTCTTAGGGGCAGAGCCCCTAAGCGGTTCTTTTGAAGATGGGTGGGGTCATAGGGGAGGGAAAGAAACTTGATCCGAAAAAGTGTCTTCCCTCCCCTAATTTGACTAGTCCCAATCCAAAAGGACTTTATCATTACATTGGTAGACCGGCTACCATTATGCTGGTAGACTGCCCACCATTATGTTGGTAGACTGCCCACCATTACGCTGGTAGGGTGTCTACCATTATGCTGGTAGACTGTCCACCATTATGACGGTTGAAAAAGTCAATAATAGTGCAGACCCTAAATCCCCTAAAGTTGTAGTTTAAGCTGCCGGTTTTAATAAGCCGGCTTCAAACAGTTCCCGATAAATCATAGGAGGATAACCTTGCAGATTCATTGTGGTAATCCTTCGTCGGTTGTAGTAGACAATAAACCTCCAGACGATTTTCTTTACTTCTTCCCTTTTTAATTTTGTTGTATCTATGCGGTATAGTTTCTCCTTCTTCAGCGTCGCAAAAAAGGATTCCATCCTCGCATTATCATAACACTTTCCCACACCGCTCATGCTTTGAATTGCATGACGGCGAGCCAATTCGCTTTTATATGCCTCGCTCGTGTATTGAGAGCCTGCGTCACTGTGATGTATGAGCCCATCATCCGGCTTTCTTAATTCGTATGCCTCCTTTAGAGCTCTTATACAAAGCTCTTTTTTCATGTTATCGTCCATTGCAACTGTGATTATCTCTCCTGCAAAGCAGTCCATTATCGGTGCAATATACAGTTTTCCGTCTTTGCACGGAACCTGCGTTATGTCGGTCAGCCATTTCTTGTTAGGCGCATCTGAACTAAAGTCTCCTTTCAGAAGATTTTCAGGCCGTTGCGCCTTTCTGTCGGCTTTGGTAAGCCCATCGGGACTTCTTCTGCTCTTATGCAGCAGGTTTCCCTTCCTCATCGCTCTTATTACAGTCGAGCGAGAAACTTTTATACCTCGCTGCTCAAGTGCCAATCGTATCCTTTCTATCCCGTAGTTATCGTTTTCAGGATCCTCTGAAAGAATCTTGTGTATTTCGACCAGAAGAAGTTGCCAGCTTTTTATTTTGTTACGGTTCCGTTTCCACTTGTAAAAGCCCGTCTCGCTCACCTTTAGGGTACTGCACATCTTCACAATTGACCACATTTTTTCCTTTGCGTTTTCCAAAATGTAGCTGAATAACCCTTGCGTGCTTACTTCTTCCGGTCTACGACGAAAAAACCGAGAGCGTCCTTGAGGATTTCATTCGCTTTTTTCAGCTCCTGTATTTCCCGCTGCATCTCAAGTTCCCGCTCGTTCAACGGACTTTTGTCCGATGCGATTCTTTCTTCCTTCGCCTTTCGGCTTCTCACTTTTCTCCAGTCTGCAATCGTGTGATAACTGATTCCCAGCTGCTCGGCTGCCTTTTTCACTCCTATCTCTTCCGACAATAGCAGTGCCTGTTCTTTAAATTCTTTACTGTACTTGACCATATTTTCCCTTCCTTTATTTTTCGGGTTTTTAGGTCTGCACTTTTATGATAACGGATCAGGTAGACCGGCTATGTTTTTATGCGGTAACGGTAAGCGGTTTGGCAAACCGTCCGGTTTTGAGCGTTTTCAGTTTTTTACCGCCCATATCTATTTTCGTCCTTACCTCTATGTAGTAGGTGCCGGCTTTAAGGCCCGCGGGGATGATGGCCATGAGGCGGGCGGGTTTGTTTTCGGCTATTACTGTTGCCCTCACCGCTTCTCCCGTTTCGGGTACAAAGAAGATGCCTTGAGCCGCGTCTTTTGCATCGAATTTAAGGCGGCTTCCTACCAGCTGGACGACCCCGCCTTTGGTAAGTATTTCGTTTACCTTGCCCGATACGACGTCGGTAACTTCCGTGATATACGGGTCGGTGCTGGCTCCTTCGGTTTTTTCGCATTTGACTTTTGAAGCAGCATCGCGAAGGAGCGTGCCGGCGGTTATGTTCAAGTTTACCGTGTGCCGCTTTTTATCGAAGCTGTCGTTTGCTCCGTCAAATACGCCGGATATGCTCATCGAGGTGTTCATAAGCGGTGTGTTAACGGCCGAGCCGTCTTTGATAATGGCACTTACTACCTCTCCGTAGACTTGCAAGGTTGCCGCCACATCCGCACGCGTGAGCGTGGTACCTTTTTCCATCATCAGGTCGATAATCTCGTCAAGAGTGTACGAGCGCACATCAGCTGCCTGCGCCATGTAGTCATCGGGTGCAGGCGTCAGTAAGTTTTCGCGTAAAGAATATTTAAGCATAAAATCTCCTTAGTTTAAGGGGGTGTTCCCCCTTAAAAATCCCCCGGGTTAGGGGTGCTTTTTTCTTTTTTCCGACAAAAGAAAGAAGCACCCCTATGACCCCGAAAAAAGAAAAGTGCGGCTTAAGGCTCCGCCTTAAGAATCCGGCTTGTTCAAGGTTCGGGGGTTATTCTGTATTTTTTGGATTGACGGGTCTCAATCCGTAACCCCTTCAAACTTTTTTCTTTTTTCCTCATCGTCGGCACCGGGAACAGCCATACTATTAAGCGCGTCAGCTGTAGTGTAGTTGCCGTAATACGCTTGCGGTACTTTTATGCTCTTTTCGCGGAGGGCAATGCAGTCCTTGAATGCACTGCGAAACTTACCGGCACCATAATTGCATTTAAGCGTAACGGAGGTAAGCACTTTACAGTTGAAAAAGCAGCCTGACATCTCCGTAACGCTTGCCGGTATTGCCGGCGCCTTTGTAAGACTTGTGCAGCCCCGAAAGCAGCCTGCCATGTTCTCAACGCCTTCCGATATTGCCGGTACCTGCGTAAGACTTGTGCAGTTTTGAAAGCATTGGCTCATATCTTTAACACTTGCCGATATTGATGCCGGAGCCTCTGTAAGACTTGTGCAGTTTTGAAAGCATTGGCTCATATTTTCAACACTTGCCGGTATTGATGCCGGAGCTTTTGTAAGAGTTGTACAGTTTTGAAAGCAGTAGCTCATATCCTTAACGCCTTTCGGTATTGCAGGCGCCTTTGTAAGGCTTGTACAGTCTCGAAAGCAGTCGCTCATCTTCGTAACGCCTTCCGGCAGTACCGGCGCCTGCGTAAGGCTTGTACATGAGTCAAAGCAGCTGGTCATATCCTTAACGCCTTTCGGTATTGCCGCTACTCCTACAAGGCTTGTGCAGCTGTAAAAGCAGAAGGGCATATCCATAAGAGCTGATATGCTTCCGCCTAATTTGAGTGCAACCTTTTTAGTCTGGTGGGCTTGCAGGATTGCTCCGAGCGGGCTCGGTTTAGTGGTATGTCCGGAATCATCCCCTATTAAGTGCTCCGGTTTAAGACCGGTTACTTCGATGTAGCTTACCTCTGTAGCAGAAGCAGTGTTTGTAAGGTATTCTGCAAGTTTGTCGTAGGCGACGGGTGTGTACTTAGGCGGTGCCGACGGTTCGGCCGGTTTAGGTTTTGCCTTTTGCGGGCAGCCGGTAAACAGCAGTGCGATGAGCATCACAAAAGCGGCTCCCAAAAAGGCTTTTGCCTTATTCTTTGAATTAGTTGTTTTCATTTTGAAAACCTCCATAAAAAGTTGTTTGTTTTTCAATTTTAATCGAATTATCCAATTACCCAATTAATAATTATCCATCATAATATTACAATTTTAGTATCTTATCCATAAAAACCAGTTTATACGGGTAAAAAGAACCAAAGTTACCAAAAAAGAACTTTGGTTACCCGCTGAAAAATGTACATCCGTGTACATTTTTCAGCTTCGAGTTTGCGTTGCAAACTCGTAAGGCGTGGAACCAGCGGCATCCGTGCCGCTGAAGGATCGTACATCCGTGTACATTCTTGAGCATCGAGTTTTGCCTTACGGCAAAAAAAACGCACAAGGGCGGTAATCCTGTCCTTGTGCGTGTCAAGTGTTTTACTTCACTTTTACGATAACGGTTCAGTTTGAGAATTGTTTGTAACTGCTATGGGTGAGCTTCTCTGTTATTAAGTGTACGGTATAGCATGGTTTTACTTTGCGGGCTTCGTGTTTTTTTTGAATCTACTCCGCCTATTTGCAAAAAGGCTATTCAAAAATTGCCGGGTATCTGCCGTATTCCCCAACGGTTGACATTATTATCAAAAAAATACTAAAATGTTCTCTAACAAAATTATAAAGCGAGAAAAGGTTATTATAATAAAAACAACCATATTTTTAAGGGGCACACCCCTTAAACTACAGGTGGAAATGTTAAATCTTCAAACTTCTTAATACTTTGCTCTCTTTGCAGTTCAAGTTATTTGCCATTCTCTTAAAAATCTGTTATAATCCTTAAAGATAATTTAAAAGGCGGTATGGTTTGGAACACGGCGGGGTTTTGTCCTATAAAAAAAAGGACGAAGTTTTAATCGATTTTAGCAGTAATATAAATCCTCTGACGGCACCTAAGGGCTTAAAAAAGGCCTTAAGTGCATCTTTTAATAATCTTTTGGTTTATCCCGATATCCGTTACCGCTCGTTAAAAAAGATAACGGCTCAATACTTAAAATGCAGACCTGAAAATATTGTTTTGGGGAATGGGGCTGTAGAAATAATCGATAATTTTTGTTCAATGTTTAAACGAGTTGTTTTATGCACGCCTTGTTTTTCGGAATACGGATTAAGGGCCCTTGTTCATAATAGACCGGTTTTAGAGCTTCCTTTTCTTCCGGATTTTTTGCCCGATATTGCCGGTCTTGAAAAAAAACTGAAAGCAGGTGACCTTCTCATATTGGGGAATCCGAATAATCCCACAGGCTTAAGAATAGAAAAAACGGCTCTTTTACAAATTTATTCTCTCGTACAAAAAACAGGTGCGTTTTTACTTTTAGATGAGGCTTTTTACGAGTTTTGTCCGCCTGATTATGACAGCATAGTTCTTTTTAAAAAAGACGGCTATAAAAATATCTGTATAATAAGGGCTGCAACCAAATTTTTCGGCCTTCCGGGGATACGCCTAGGTTATGCCTGTACTTCAACCGATATGGCTGCCGCTCTTTCTAAAATCGAGATGGCTTGGCACATAAACGTCTTTGCAGAAGCTGCCGCTCCTGCAATCTTTTTTGATAAGGACTTTATAGAAAAAAGCAAGGCCTATATTCAAAAAGAAAGAGCTTTTTTGCTCGAAAATATCGAAAAGCACGAAACAAGCGGAGAGATAAAATTACAGGCCTATAAAAGTCAGTGCAATTTTATTCTTCTTAAAGTTTTAAATGCAAAAGATACAGATGCTTTAAAATTCTTTGAAAAAAAGGGAATCTTAATCAGAACCTGCAGCAGTTTTAAAACTCTCGGAGATAATCATATCAGAATTGCCGTCCGCTCTCATAAAGATAATTGTAAATTTATTAATGCAATTAGCTCTAAAAAGTCAAAATAAACATCCCGTATCTGTATTGTAAAATTTATAAAAATGTTTTATAATGGCTTCGGGTGGTATAAAGTTTATATGGAAACATTTGTCGAGGAAGCTTCAACATACGAAAAGTGTATTCAAAAAATTCAAGAAAAGTATGGGCCTAATATAATGATTACCCGCCGCGAGGTAAAAAGAAATGAAGGTTTCCTTAGTCTTTTTAATAAAGAAACAATAAGGTTAAGTTTTAATATTCAAAATGAAGCCTTCATTCCCAAATTCTCGAACAGTGAAGAAGAAGTAAAACCTAAGTCAACTGTTGCTCCCATAAAACCATATTCTCCGGCAAATCTTGCAGAAGAGCGTTTAAAAATAATGAAACTGGCTGCGGCTCAATCGGAAGAAATGGCCGAGAAGATGATGCCCTATATCGAAAAGCTTGAAAATCAAAGTTCTTCTCCCATAAAAACCGATATTGAATCTAAAGAGTTAAAAACCCTTGCAGAAACCGTCGGCAGGCTTGCAGAAGAAATAAGGCTAAAGAATTCTCCATCCCAAGAACATGAAAATATTTCGAAAATTGCGGCTATTTTGGAAGAAAATGATTTTACCGCTAAATATATCCGCTCCATAAAAGAAAAAATATCTAAAAATTTGAGTTTAGCCGAATTAAACGATTTTGAGCTTGTCCAAAAAAAAGTTTTGGATTGGATAGCTTCTTCCATACAAATAAAACTTGAAGAAACAAACAATGATGATTCCGCTAAAAAGCAAAAACTTATTGCCTTGGTTGGGCCTACAGGTATAGGCAAGACTACAACCCTTGCAAAACTTGCCGCCTATTATATTCTGGCTGTTTCTAAACTTGAAAAGCGTTCCCTTGATGTGAGGGTTATTACCCTTGACCAATTTAGGATAGGAGCCGCTTTTCAAATAAAAAAATACTGCGAACACATGGGTATTCCCCTTATCATAGCAACCGACCCATTAGATTTACACAAATATCTCGATCTATATAAGGATTCTGCCGATATTATATGTATAGATACGACGGGGAGAAGTCCGACCGATCCCGAAAAGATACTTGAGATGCAAAAATATTTTGATGAGATAGAACCGGGCAGGATTGAAACCCATCTTGTAGTAAGTGCTGTAACTAAGGCTGCCGACATAATCGAAATAATAAAACAATATTCTGTTTTTAATTTTTCGAGCCTTATAGTTACAAAACTTGATGAAACGGCTCATGTGGGCAGTATTGTCAGTGTATTGGATGAATACAAGATTCCCGTCGCCTATATAACCGAAGGCCAAACAGTACCCAAGGATATAGCTCGGGCTTCCAAGCTCGTTTTGTTAAGAAAACTTACAGGGTTCTCTTTGGATTATATCAATGAAAATTTCAATGACGAAATTTCTATAGTATGGAGCTAAGATGACGGATCAGGCAGAAGATTTAAAAACATTAATGAAAAATAAAAACAGCAGTGATAAGGCTGCGCTTTCAAACATTCCTCCTAAAAGGAAGACAAGGATTATTGCCGTAACCAGCGGAAAGGGCGGGGTCGGAAAAACAAATATTTCAACAAATATGGCTATTGCTTATGCCAAGATGGGAAAAAACGTTATTGTAATCGATGCGGATCTTGGCCTTGCAAACGTAAATGTTATGATGAACATAATTCCGAAATTCAATCTTTATCATGTAATGAAAAAACAAAAGAAAATGTCGGATATCATAATCGATACGGAATACGGAATAAAATTCGTTGCCGGAGCTTCAGGTTTTTCAAAGATTGCAAATATGGAAGAAGCCGAAAGGTCCGATTTTATTAAAGAATTGTACACCCTTGCAGAGGCGGATATAATAATAATCGATACCAGTGCCGGTGTTTCAAAAAACGTTCTCAGCTTTGTTGCAGCCGCTGATGAGGTAGTGGTGGTTACCACTTCGGAACCTACGGCTATAACCGATGCTTACGGAATTATAAAAATAATCGCAACCGAAGTTGAAAACTATGATTTAAACCTAAAAATGGTTGTAAACCGCGTAAATTCCGCCCTTGAAGGAAAAAAAATAGCCGAACGCATGATTCAGATTGTTGCCCAGTTTTTAAATTTAAAAGTCGAGTACTTGGGCTTTATTTACAATGATCCTGCAGTTGAACAGGCTGTTTTAAAGCAAAAACCCTTCTTTATATCTGCTCCGAAAAGTAAAGCGGCGAGTTGTTTGCGCCACATAGTTGCAAAACTTGAAAAAACGGATTATAATGAATATTCAGGCCTTTCCGGCTTTTTACAAAAGCTCTTTGGAAAAAAGTGGGAATAGGTTGAAGTTTTTTAATTTAAAATTAGGAGGTTATCAGAGTCGTGGCAAAATTTAAAATTCCCCTTATATGTGCACTAGCTGCTTTGGCTCTGTCTTTCCTATTAGGGCTGATAAGCGGGGTTCGCTTTTCTACAATACTCTTGCGTTCACTTATCATCTCTTTGATAAGCGGAGGTTTTGTTTTAGGGGCTCAGATTCTTTTGGAGCATTTTGTGCCGGATCTATTTCAGCCCGTTAATGCTGAGGGATCGGCAAAAACAGAAACCGGCAAAAATTTGAATATAAGTATTGACGAACCTGTAGAAATGCCGTTTATAGGCGATGAAGAAAGAGCCGATCTGGAATCGGATATGATGGAGTCTGAATCGGCCGATGAAAATTCGATATCGGATGATACCAAAGAACTAAGTGATGCGGACTTGATCGATGAAGATTTTGAGAGTATAAAGGATGACTCACAAACTTCTACATCAAAAAATAGTGTTTCGAATGAAACCGAAAAAAAACAAGAAGACAATACTGTAAAAGAATTGGAAGAACTTCCCGACTTGCAGGATTTTATACCTGAAGATGAACCGGAGGATGGCGATGATCAGATGGACTTTACTCAAAGAGGGACAGCTGCATTTGATGTATCAACGGATTTAGCCGGTTCAGGGATGGATACGAATACTATGGTAAATGCTATTCGTACTGTGCTTAAAAGGGAATCATAAATTAAAAAAATAAAAGGTGTGGGTAATGGCAAATACGGATTATGAAAATATACCTGAAGAAAAACTTTGGGAAAAATACAAAAAAACCTCAGATCCTAAAATCAGAGAATATTTTATTTTAAAGTATGCTCCATTGGTAAAATACGTCGCCGGAAAAGTCGGTATAGGAATGCCTACGAATGTAGAATTTGACGACTTAGTCGGTTACGGTGTGTTCGGCCTTTTGGATGCTATAGAAAAATATGATCTCGATAAAAACGTTAAATTTAATACCTATGCCGTCAATAGAATAAGGGGCGCTATATTCGATGAGCTGAGGTCTATAGACTGGGTTCCCCGCTCGGTACGTCAAAAGAGCCGCGAAATTGAAGAAACTATAGCCGACCTAGAAGCTCGTTTAGGCCGCTCCGCCTCAAACGAAGAAATAGCTTATGCAATGGGTTTGGATATTGAAGAATATAATTCTCTGCTGCTTAAAATATCTGCAACCAGCGTTGTCTCTTTGACCGATTTACGGTTTTCTAATGATGACTCGGAAGAGTTTTCAGTAGGAGACATAATTGAAGCTCCTTCCTCTTTGAATCCTGATGTAATTGTAGAACGTGAAGACATAAAACGGGTAATAGTTGAAGCTATTAAAGAATTACCTGAAAGAGAAAAAAAAGTTTTAATTATGTACTATTATGAGGATATGACTCTCAGGGAAATAGGAGAAGTTCTTCATGTAACCGAATCCAGAGTTTCTCAGATACACACGAGCGCAAATATAAAACTAAGAGCTAAGCTTTCTAATGTTACAAAGGGCATAAAATAGGGGGGATTATGGTTAGGCTTAATCAAATACAGGAAAAAATGTCTGAAATGCACGAACTGGATTCCGGGCGTTTTTTTGTTGATATAAGCGGAGAGACCCTTGATGAAGCCCTTGCAAACGCAGCTATACAATTAGGGATGCCCGTTTCATCGATAGACTATGAGATTTTGCAAAAAGGTGCTTCCGGTTTTTTTGCTATAGTCCCAAAAGAATGGAAGATAAGAGCCTACGAAACCATAAAAATAAAGAAATCGCAAAATATCGAAGAAGAAAAGGTTGAGACAGAAGATATAATTGAAGATGGGGTAATTATCAATAAAGACGGAATGGGATATGTTTTCTGTGCAGCCGACGGTATTTACTTTAAGGTAACGGCTCCATCGGGTACAGGCCGTGCTTTTGATATAAAGGCTGCTAGGGACAGGTTTAGGGATAGGGCTCTCCCCATTCCGGAGGACGATATTCTTTCTCCCATATTGGAGGAGAAAACCGGAGAGTATGTCAGGGTGGCTCCTTATAAACGGATACCCGGCAATGATGCTGCAATGGTTGTCAACATAAGCGATGACGAAATGAGGGCTTACCTATATGTTACGCCCCCGACAACCGGAGGTGTTGATCTTTCGGCAGATACCATTATCGCATTTTTGAAGAATAACAGAATAATAGTCGGGATAAATGAAGAAAGAGTCAAACAATTTCAAGATTCTCCCGTTTACCGCGAAGATTATCTGGTAGCGGAAGGCATAGCTCCTCAAAACGGTGCCGATGCAAAGATTATTTATAATTTTGAAGTGGATAATACACAAGTCCGTTTGCAGGAAACCCGTTCCGGTCAAATCAATTTTAAGGAATTGAACCTTATTCAAAATGTTGTCGAAGGACAGCCGGTAGCTCAAAAGGTTCCTGCTCAAAGAGGAAAGGCGGGAAAAACCGTTACAGGAAAATACCTTGAGGCCATTAACGGAAAAGATGTTGCAATGCCCGTGGGCAAAAATACAAAGATTGCTGCAGATGGTTTAACTATAGTTGCCGAAGTAAACGGACAAGTTCTTTTAGTAAAAAATAAGATTACCGTACAAGAAATTTATGTAGTTGAGGGCGATGTTTCAATCAGAACAGGAAATATTACATTCTTGGGTTCGGTCTTTGTAAACGGAAACGTAGATGACGGCTTTGTTATAAAGGCTTCGGGAAATATAGAAGTTAAGGGCTCGGTCGGCAGGGCAGAGCTTGATACCGAGGGAGATATAGTTGTAAGTCAGGGTATCATGGGCAAGGAAGGCGGCGTAATAAGAGCTGGTAAATCTATCTGGTCTAAATTTATTCAAAATACCGATGTTGTTGAAGCCGGAGACATGGTAATTGTTTCAGATGGTATTATAAAATCGAATGTAATGGCTAACCGTAAAATTATATGCCGCGGAAAGAAGGCCGATATAATAAGCGGCAATCTAAGTGCTTCCGAATCTATTTCGGCAAGGAATTTAGGAAGTGTTTCAGGCGGAAACGATCTTATGTTAAGTGTAGGCTTCGATCCCAAAAGCAAGGAACGCTTAAACTTCTTGCTGCAAAAACAGGAAATGGATCAAAAGAGCTTGGAAGATATAAAACTTAATCTGATGAGTCTTGAAGAACTTAAATCCAAACGGGGAGAGCTTCCAAAAGATAAAGAAGAAAACTATAACAAGATGAACGAGTATAAATATACTCTTCAAACCGATATTCACGAAGTAGAAAAAGAAATTACCCAAATAAAAGAATATTTAAATACATTGAAAAATCAGGGCCGGGTTTCCGCTTCCGGACATGTATATCCGGGAGTACGCATAGTTATACGGGATACCACCGAGGATGTAAGAATGGATTGTAAGGCGACTACATTCTATCTTGACAAGGGAATTGTGCGTTACGGAAAGTATCAAGAAGAGAACGAAGAGGATTTTAAGAAGGTTCCGAGTGGCTATTCAACCAATTGATCTGCAAACTCTATATGCTCAAATGGCTAAGGTCGGCAAACAGCAAGGGGCTGAACAACAGCTTGCTTCTATGGTAAAAGATGCCCAACAGCAGCAAAATAAAATTGATGCAGAAAAAAGATTGAGTACCGTTCAGCTTGTAGATTCCGACAGTAATAAAAATCTTAGAATTAATAAGGACGGCAAGTCTCCCGATGAGGACAATAGGGGAGGAGAACATCCCAAAAAACAGAACACGGCTCAAACCGAGCAGGAACTGGATAATGAAGAATATATAAAAGACCCTTCTTTGGGACAAAGAGTGGATATTTCGGGATGATGACTGTTATTGCGATTGTGTTATTGGTATTAAATATTTTTTTAATCTTCTTTTTTTATTTTAAGTTTAAAAATCAATTTTCGGATAGAGCTTCGATAAATAATATAAAAAATGAAACTCAAAAATTGGTGGCTCAAATTGCTTTTCAAACCGATCAGTCCGTTACAATAATGGAAGACAAAATTAAGGAAGTGAACAGCCTTATCCTTGAGCTGGATAAGCGTATATTACTTGCGGGAAAAGAAGAAGAAAAAAGGAGCGCTGCCGAGAGAGTTTACGAAAGCCTTGCAGAGGCGGCTAAAGCTAATGCCTTTTCGGGACTTGATCCGGAGGTTTTTGCAAAAACTAAAAAGCCCGTAATTTCAAACGAGAGCGTAAGAGAAACAGAGCGTTCAACAGAAGTGAATAAAAAAGAAAATCCTCCTATCGATAACGAACCTATTAAGATATATACAAAACAGATTCTGGCCCCTAAATCGGGAATTGTCCCCGACCAAACTGCTTCAATGAAGGAACAGATAATTGAAATGGCTAAAAAAGGCCTTTCAATAGAGCTGATAGCCGAAAAAGTTCCCCTTCCCACCGGCGAAATAGAGCTTATAATTTCAATGAATACCTAATTATCTAAAGATTTTTCCTTTGATCTTTTTTTATTGCGTCTTTTTTTGATTATAATTACCGCAACAGCTATAATTATAAGTATAAATATCCAAAGATACAGGATGCCGATAATTATATCGCTAAAAAGACCTATTCCTTCCTTTACGGCATTGAGGGCCTTGGTGAAGAAGGAAGGCCTTGCTATACTGCTATTGATAATTTGGTACATTGAAATATTTAAGGTGCTGTAATTTACGGATTTTTGTAAATAACGTAAACGGCCTTCAATAGCTTCAATATCGGAGCGTAAATCTTGAATTTGGGTTTGCACTTCTAAAATGTCTTTTACCGTTTTTGCTTGGCTTAGAATTTTTAAATAAGTTTGTTCGGTTTCTTTTTTTACCTTTAACCGGGCAAGTCCGTCTACAAATTCTTCCGTAACATCTTCAACCGTAATGTTTTTATTATCAAGTTTTTTAATACCTATAGTAAGCTCATTTAAAAGATTATCAAAATTTTCTTTTGGTATTCTAATACTGATTGTCTGCCTAATATTAGAATGAAAATGCTGTTCATCTTCTTGACTTATATAGGCTTGATATTTTGTTACAAGGTTTTCGATTGTTTCCCTTGTTCTTTTTATATCATCAGTTTCAAATTCTATAAAACCTGTTTTTATAAGTTTTCTTTCGACATTGCCGTTATCTAAACTTGCAGTATTTATATCATCAAACTCTTTTTTGTCTTCCTTAAAGGCTGAATCGGATGATGAACTTTTGGATTCGTCCATGTAACTTTCGGATCGGGCACTTTTGCCTGTTTCATAAGCCGCTTTTTTCCCGCCGCAAGAAAGAAAAAGATTTAGTACCAGACTTAAACATAAAAAAATAAAGGCCTTTTTTTTCATCTTATTTATCCCCCATCGGCAAAAGTTTAACATAATTTATTTTATTTTACAATGGGAGCCGTTAAGAAGTGTACAAGGATGTACGTTGCTCAAGTGTTTTGCAGTTAAACAAAAAAAACTGTGTTCCCTTACAAAAATGCTTCACGTGTGTTATAATACAATCGATGAAGGAGCAGCTATGAGTACGGACTTTTTTTTTCAAGAAATGGAATTTCACATTAATGGAGATGTCCGCAAAAAGTGTAATTTAAAGTCTTCTCTTTTTTCTTCATGCGGAAATGTCATATTTGAAAATATTTCCGAAGTTCATAATTTTGTGTTTAATTTTAATTCTCTTGTAAACGCAGGTCTTTTTGGAGAAGGTCAAGCTCATTTAAAAGCAGGCGAATTAAATGCGATGGGAATTTTAGATGAAGTTCTTCATTATGTTTTAAGGCTTTACCGTCAAAATATTGATGCCGATTTTTTTGTTAAAGGATATGAATTTATCGAAGAAGAATTTAAAAATAAAAGTCTTCACAGTCTTGATTTTTTATTAAAAGAGTTTTGTAAAGATTTCCCCCCAAAGGATGTTTACACGGATAAGCTCTCCTTAGATGAGTGGTTTGAATCAAATGACAGCTCATCAAATGTACCCAATAAAGTGCTGGCCTTTGAAGAGTTTATTTTACTCTGTCTTGCAAATAGAAATCCTGCGAATGCACAGTTTGAGGTTTTATTTAATGATTCAAATTTAAAAACAATCGATTCATACGGTATTTTTTGGGACAGGATAAAAAAGTGGTCAAAAAAAAATAAGCCCATAGGAAGCCGATTAGGAAAAGAACAAAGCGGCCTTGATATTCTTTCTTTTTTGGAAGAACCCATTAAGCGTTGTCCAAATAGCATTTTAGACCAGCTTAAATATATAAAAGAAAACTGGAGCCGGTTTACTCAAAATCTTTTGCTTAAACTTTTGGGTGCCGAGGACTTAATAAGAGAAGAAGAAAAAGCCGGCTGGGCTCCGCCTCAAGGAGGCAGCTTTGATGCTCCGGTCTACACATTTGAAAATTTGTTAAAAGAATACGAGGCCTTCACTCCCGATAAAAATTGGATGCCCAATTTGGTTTTAATAGCAAAGAGCACTTTGGTTTGGCTGGATCAGTTAAGTAAAAAATATTCCGCACCGATTACACGTCTCGATCAAATCCCAGATGAAGAGCTTAAATTTTTTGCAGATGCGGGAATTACGGGGCTTTGGTTAATCGGCGTTTGGCAGCGTTCCGAGGCGAGCCGCCGTATTAAAGAAATTTGCGGAAATCCTGAAGCTGCTGCAAGTGCATACAGTATCTATGACTATGACATTGCAGAAGAACTAGGCGGCTGGCCGGCTCTGGCTAATTTACGGGAAAGAGCTTGGAAATTCGGAATCAGAATGGCAGCCGACATGGTTCCCAATCATACGGGCCTTGATTCCAAATGGATTATGGAAGACCCGAATCTTTTTTTGCAGACAGGGGAGTCTCCTTTTCCTGCCTATAATTACGATACTGAAAATCTTTCCCGAGACGGAAGAACAAGCGTTTATCTTGAAAACGGTTATTATTCAAAGACGGACTGTGCCGTGGTTTTTAAGCGTATCGATAACTATTCCGGGGATGTACGTTATATTTATCATGGAAATGACGGCACGGGACTTCCCTGGAACGATACGGCTCAAATAGATTTTTTAAACAGTGAAGCCCGCGAAAAGGTTATTCAAAAAATTCTCCATGTTGCAAGGAATTTTCCCATCATACGCTTTGATGCCGCTATGGTTCTCGCTAAAAAACATATTCGCCGCCTCTGGTATCCGGCTCCAGGTTCAGGCGGAGACATTGCAAGCCGCTCCCGCTATGCCCTCTCTATTGAAGAATTTGAAAGGAGAATCCCCGAAGAATTTTGGAGAGAGGTTGTAGACCGCTGTGCAAAAGAAGCCCCCGACACCCTCTTACTTGCCGAAGCCTTTTGGATGATGGAAGGCTATTTTGTCCGCACCCTCGGAATGCACCGAGTATATAATTCCGCCTTTATGAATATGCTCAAAAAAGAAGAAAACGCAAAATATAGGGAAACCATAAAAAATACCCTTGAATTCGATCCTGAGGTATTAAGGCGTTATGTCAATTTTATGAATAACCCTGATGAAGAAACTGCCATAGCCCAATTCGGAGACGGAGATAAATACTTCGGTGTCTGCACGATGATGTCGGCTATGCCTGGGCTGCCTATGTTCGGGCACGGTCAGCTAGAGGGCTTTACCGAAAAGTACGGCATGGAATATAAAAGAGCTTATAAGGATGAAGCTGTAAACTCCGGCCTGCTTGAAAGACATAAAAAGGAAATTTTTCCTCTTTTAAAAAAACGCTATATTTTTTCTGATGTTGAAAAATTTAGACTATTTGATTTTTGGAATGAAGGAAATGTAAACGAAAATGTTTTTGTTTGGTCGAATTTTTTTAACGGAGAGCGCTCATTGATTTTTTACAATAATGCCTATGAAAGAGCATCGGGCTGGATTAAGCTTTCGGCGGCCTTTGCCGTAAAAAAATCGCAAAATGAAAAAGAATTAAGGCAGGAAAATCTTATGGACTCTCTTAATTTAAATTCGGGAGAGGACTATTTTACGGTGTTTTATGAACAGCGTTCTTTCTTATTCTTTTTAAGAAAAAATTCCGAGCTTGCCGAAAAAGGCTTTTTTGCAGCTTTGGACGGGTATCAATGCCAAGTATTTTTAAATATCAATGAGATTAAGGACGATGAGGGCTATTATAGGGAGCTTTATCAAAAAGTGGATGGGAGGGGTTTTAAAGATATTGAATTTGAAATAAATAAATGTAAGTATGGCGCTCTTTACAATACCATTCACGACTTATGCGCTAAAGACTTATTCCCTCAAATTTCGGATTATTGTGAAACCTATAAAAAAGAAACAATTGAAGATGTATCAGAAAAACTTTACCCGAGATTATTGAATTTTTTTACTACCTTTGAAGAAGTGTTTTTTAAAACCTTTCCTTATGATGAAGAAAAAGAAAGCTTAAACAGTCTTAAAGAAAAAAATAAGATCCGCGCTTTGTGTTTTAAAAATTCGATAGATTGCTTTTTATATCTTTGTTCAAATGAGTCTTCTTTGATTGATGAAAATATTAAGGACGAAAGGCTTAAAACCCAAGAACGGCTCTTTATAAATGCTCTCAAGTCTTTGGTTTTTGACACAAAAGAGAATGTACTTTTGTATACGGCAGGCCTTTTATTGTCGGCTCTGTTTAAATTTTTTCCTAAAGAAAAGATTAAACTGTGTCGTTTTGATTCTGCTCTTACCGAGCTTCTTTGCTCTTTCGGTGTTCCGGAATTAAATGCAAAAAGCTCCTTATTTTTGTTAAGCCGTTTATTTTGCTTACCTGAAACTGAGAAAGATTTTTTTGAAAATTCGGGTTCAAGCAAGGATTGCGTTAAAGACTTTATGGATTTTTGTGTACATGATGAAGTGCTAAAAAACTATTTAGGTTTAAACGAGTGGAATGGGGAGCTTTGGTTTAATAAAGAATCTACTGAAAGGCTGATTTTAATTTATATTTTGTTTAAACTTGTATGGAAAGATTGGCCTGAAGATGGTGTACATAAATGCAACATTTTATCTTTAAACTTTTATGCAGGAATTTATTCGGATATGACCAAGATATTTTCAGCTGCCGAATATAAGCTGAAAAATATTATTGATTTTTCAAGTCAAAAGACCTAGTCTTTTTCGGCATTTTCCTCTGCGTATTTTTTAAATTCCTCCTCACTCATTTTATCCGAATAAATAGGGTAGAGGGCTTCTACCAGTTCTTCAAGTGTGGGGAATTTGGCTCCATCAAGTTTATATGACATAAAAACTACCTCTCCATATATTCTAGCATATTTTCTATTTCTTTTTTAGATGGCTGTATCTTTTTTATATTTTTTATAGGTTTATCCAAACCTTTCATGTATTCAGGTTGAGTAGGCTTTTCACCGCAGGCATCCTCGATTATATCGGCTTCAAAGGCAGGATGATCCTTTGAAATAAGAACAATGGTTTCAGGCCCCTTATTTTTTAAAATTTTACTTTTTATGGCGGCTCCATAGGCTGCGGCTGTCGAAGTATCTATCATAATTCCATATCTTTGATAGGCCTTTCTAATAAGCTCCTTATAGTCTTTAGGATCTACCTGTTTAGGAAAAATTAAGGCCTTCATAATTGCCGGGCTTATTTCAAAAATCTGTTCCAAGCGCTCAATATTTGAGGGGCTTACAGGATCCGCGGCACTTCTTTGGCTCAAAGGAACTTCCATAGTTTTGCAAAAGCAGTCTCCGTCCTTGTCTACCGAAAGTTCAGGTGTAGAATCGGTTATAAACCCGTTTAATGAAAGGCCGCTCTTCCATGCAAAAAGTCCCGCCGAAAGGTTTCCGTAATTACCGGAGTGGAGGGCATAATAGATTTCGCCAAAAGAGTGTTTTTTAAAGCGGGTAAAAGCATAAAAATAGAAAAATATTTGGGGCAAAAGTCTGCCTATGTTTACCGTATTTGCCAAGGTAAGGCTGTATTTTTCTACAAGATTTCTGTCAAGATATATGGCTCTTTTTAAGTTTTCGACATCCTTTACATCTCCATCACATTCTACGGAGTAAATAGAACCTCCGTTTTCGGCTAAATATTCTTCCGGTATACCGGATGCATAACCTTTGGGATGTATTAAAAGAGTCTTCACTCTTTTTTTGTTCCAAAAAGCGGCTGCCATGCTTTGACCGTTCTTTTTGGTTCCTGTTCCTAAAACTATGGCTTTTTTATCGGTTATAGTTAAAATATGTTCAAGAACTGAAGCAAACCATAAAAAGCCGAAATCTCTGTGGCAGCCTGTAGGACCGTGAAAAAGGTCCAGCAAAAAGAATTTTTCGTCCAGTTGGCGCACTCTGGGGCTGTAGTTCCCAAAAGCTGAAACGGCAATACGTTCCGAAACGGCAGGGCTGAATTCTTCTCGTAGGATTGCAGAGGTTAAGGCTCCCGCAATAGATGTAAAACTTGAAGTTTCGTTAAGGTGATAGGCCCAATCGCTTAAGTCTAGGGCATCTTTCGGAATATAAAGCCCTCCGTCAGCAGGCATACAGTTTGTTACTGCCTCATAAAAGGATACAATCTTATTATTGTTTCTTGTACTTACTAAATCCATGTTTTTCTATTGTATCATATTTAAGATAAAATTCTATACTTTTTTATAAATTTTATCGGTTTATATGTCATTTTTGCTTGTCTTAAGCCCTCATCCCCTAAATCCTGCTCTCTGTTGATAAATTCTATGTATTCGGGCAGATAACCTGCAAAGGCATAATTGATGTACTGAAAACTCCCTTTGTAAGAAGCCAAGGCTTTTTCAAATAAAATAACGGCGGTTTTATTGTTTTGTGTTATTTCTGCAAGAGTCCAAGCCACAGGTTCATCCCAAACATAGAGAATGATGCCCATCATTGAGGTTCTGCTTAAGATTGATAGGGCTTCTAAGGCTGCTTCATAGTCGGAATTTTCAGGATTTGAGTCCGGTTTTGTGCTGTTCCATTCTTCAAGGACTTTTTTGGCATCTTCCACATTTTCGAGAGTAAGAGGTTCGATTGTTATTTTGTCATAAGATTTCTCAAACTTGTTTATATGGGTCTTTTTTTTATGAAAATCCTTACCCTTTAACTCGGCCAAATCCTTTCTGAGATAAACATAGTCAAAATTATCCCTGTCCTCTTCGATTTTTAGTTCTTTTAAAAAAGGCAGATTGAATACATTTGTGTTATTATCTAAAAAAGATTTTGAAAGAATCATCCATTTTTTATATTTTGCCAATAATTCCTTTGTTATTTCGACATCTACCGTACAGCATGGGGTTATAAAAAAGCTTTCGCCCTTATATTCCCCTATTATTATCAATAATTTTTCGGTTTTTGTTACCTGATATTTATAATTATGTCTAAAAAGGTATAAATTTAAAAAAGTAAGCTCCGAGATTCCGTCAGGAAGCCTTTTTAAGTAAAATTCCATTTCGGACTGCATGTCCGGCGAAATGGGTGCAAATTCGGGATACTGTGGTATACTCATGCATATATCCTACTATTTTTAAGAAAAAACGGCAATAGATATAAAAAAATACTTATATCTGATTGAAAATATGTTAATAGTGGGCTATACTTATATAAAATATGCGATTATGCGTTTAAATAAAATTTTATCTTGGAGGATAATTATGAAAAAAATTCTTTTTATTATTCTGGCATTGAGCTGTATGTTTTCATTATCGGCCTTTGATTTTATGGATATTTCCGGTGATGTCGGTATCGGTTATATGAACCATAATATGGTGACAGTTTATAAAGATGCTCTTAAAAATAATTTGGCAGATGGTTTAGGAGCTGCTCTGGGGCCAGGAAACCTTACTATGGATGCTCCAAGGTCCGTGGATTCATATAATGCTTTGGCTATAGGTGTAAAGCTCAAAATGGATTATTTATATGCCAATATCAGTATAGGTTTCCCCTTTACACAAATACCTACAGGAGAAGATCCTCTAGGTCAAAAATTAAAGGAAATTGATGCGACAAATAAGTTGGATAACTCCGTTATTGTAGATAGTCAGATTGGATTTGGAATAAATATTTTAAAGAGCTCTCCTCTAAATTTTTTTGTAGGCGGAGGACTTGGTATAAACTATATTCAGACAAAAAGAAAGCTTCCCGATGAATACGTAAAAACGATAACAGATCCTGTTACTCATGAAGTTTTAGCAAAAGAACTTAATGAAACACGAAGTATAGCAATGGCGGGGCTTGGTATAAATGTAGCTGTAAACTATTATTTTACAAAAAATATAGGTATTTCCTTTGATATTAAAGATACCGTATATTTTATTCCGATGTCAAACCAAAGGTATTATAAAGGAAAAGCAATAAACGGAAGCGGTTTTACCTATACAATCATCAAAGAGAAGAAACAGGATATTCAGTCCCTTATAAAATATTCATGGGCCAACAACCTTGCATTAAGATTGGCGGTAGCTTTTAAGCTTTAATAAAATTGTAACAAATTCCGGTTATCAGGAGTTTTGAATATGGTTCTGTTTTATAAACAGAAAATGTGTTTTATAGGAGGTTTATTATGAAGCACAAGAAGATAGTCTTAGTTTTGATTATTTCGGTTGCATCTGCTGTTTTTGCATTTGCAGATTTTGCAATTTCGTTCGGTCCTGCCTATACGAATTATTTTGTTCACACTAAAAATGATAGTAATTGGGGTACAGTCCATGCTGATATACAAAAGGCAGTACAAGATCTTAAAGATGAAAAGAATAATGCCGCAGGACTTGCTGTCGACCTTAGAGCGGGTTTTATTTATTTAATGTCCCAAATTGCCTTTCCCGGAAAAAACCATAGCGATCTTGTAAAGGACTCAAGTGCTGAAAAAGATAAGTTTTTAGTGAAGAATGCCTTTATCCTTGATACCCAGCTTGGAGCAGGTATAACTTTGTTTAAAAAAACAAGGTTTAACCTCTTTTTGGGAGGCGGTCTCGGTTTAAATGCTATGAAGGCTACTCAGTCTATTTCTATAGCTGGTCAGAATCTTAGTTACGACAAATTGGATGTCATGTTCGGTGTAGGCGTAAATGTTTTAGCAAGTTTTTACTTTACAAAAATGATAGGTATTTATGGGGGCATTGCCGATACTGTTTATTTTGCTCCTTTAAAAGTTAAAAAAACATTTAAAGTTGGAAATCAAGAATATACGGTTTCCAACACTAGCAACAACATAAAAGAGGTTATTGCTAACAGTGTAAACTTAAAGTTAGGCCTTTCTATCAGGTTATAGATTTTAATTATTTTACACAAAAAGGCAGTCCTTCAAATGGGCTGCCTTTTTTTATTCGTGCGGATGGTTTAATAGCCCGACGCTTGCGTCGGGCTATGTTGATTGAGTAAACTGCGTTTTATTTTAAGGAGTTTAAAACGTTTGAAAGCCTTGTTTTATCGTATAAGTCTAAAGGTCGCCCTTCAGAGAACCTAACAGCTTCTTCGGTAAAGGTTCCGGCACTCATACAAATTCCCGTTCCGCCTTTGACTTCTTTTAGCCGTGCATGCAGTTCTCTAAGCAGCAACTCACCTACCGTTCCCTGCGATCTAAAAAATCTAAAAATAACCGTATCCGAAAATCGAGAGGTATCTATTTCGGCAACTATATCGGTATAAGCTGCCAATACGGAAATATCCACTATTTTTACCTTAGCTTTCGGATAAAAACGGGCTACGATTTTGCGGCAAAGAGCTACGAATTCACTTTGACCTGACATTAGGTATATCTGTAAGTTTTTGTTTTTGTTTAATTCCTGATATCTCATTATTAAGGTCGCCGCATCCTTATATCCCGGGCTTATGGACTGGATTTCTTTTAAAAGATGAAGGGCTTGACCTATTTCTTGAGTTTTTATATAGGCTTGAGCTAGTCTGTATTTTAGCTCATTAGAAATATCCAAAGGTGTTCCGGTATGCTTTAAGCCTATTTGGAAGTCTTCAATAGCTCTTTCCAACTGATCGGCCTTTGCTCTTATCATACCTGTGTATAATGAGGCTTGAGGTCCGAAAACAGGATCTACTCTAAGATGGTTTAATATCTTTAAGCATCGGTCAGTCGCTTCCGTTTCATAAAAACATTCGCCCATTGCAAACAAAACTTCCTTATCATCGGGTTTAAAATCCAGGGCTTTTTTTAAAGCCGGAAGGGCTTCAGCGTATTTATGTAAGTACTTAAAAGTATATCCGAGGTACTTTGTTGCCAAAAAGCTGTTTGGTTCAAGTATTAAGGTTCTTTTGAAAAATTTAACGGCTTTTTCATACTCTTTTTCGAGATAATAGATATAGCCTAAATTATAGCTTACATCGAGATTTTTAGGATTGATTGTTTCTGCAAGAAGAAAGCCTTTTTTTGCCTCAGGGAGTCTGTTTGTTTTCAATGCACAGATACCGTATCTGATAGCAATATCCAGCTGTTTGTTCATTTCGAGCGGTTTCATTCTGTCCAGTAAGGCCGAGTATGCCATATATGCCTTTTCCCAGTCTTGGTCTTGATAATAAATATCTCCCATTATATATAAACCTTCGACATCATGAGGGTTTTGAGCTAAACGGCGTGAGGCTTCTTTCATTAAACCGGCTCTGCCTTTAACTTTCTTTCTTCCTCCTGAAGATGAGGATTTGCTTCGTGTAGCTACAAGGACAAGGATAACAACAGCGATAATAATAATAAAAAAAGAAATAATAATAGTCGATACCATTCTCCTATTATGCGTTTTATTTTAAGATATGTCAATGGAAGATGAATTGAATTTTTAATAATACTATAAATCTACCCTAGCCAGCACCTCTCGTATGTGATATAATGGGGGAGATACTATTTCCTTGGAGGAGGTATGAAAAAATTATTTTCTATGTTGATTTCATTAATGTGTATGACTACGGTTTTTTCTGATTCTGTAAATGAGTTTAATGAGGATGATCTTCCTTTAAAAAGAGTGACCCTATATTCCTCAGGCGTTGCTCATTATGAGCATGAGGGCAGGGTGAAAGGCAACGGAAAAATAGAGATGTTGTTTTTGCCTTCCCAGATAAGTGACGTGCTAAAATCTATTTTTGTAAAAGATCCTGCTGCAAAGAATTTATCGATAAATTATCAATCGGAAGATACCCTAAAAAAAACTATGCAAAGTTTAAAGATAGATTTATCTGAAAATGACTCTATTTTTAAGATACTTAACTCGCAGAAGGGAGCCGAAATTGAAATTTATACGCCGAGTAAGATTACCGGTAAAATTTTAAGTGTAGATAAAATTGAAGACTCTAAACCGGATATGATTTTGTCGATTGCTGCGGCAGACGGTGTTAAGATAATATCCTTAAAAGATGTACAATCTTTTAAATTTACGGAGCCCCAAAGGAATGAGGACTTACAAAAGGCTTTAAGTCTTATTTTGGAAGCTTCTGCAAAGGAAAGGAAGCTCATTTCGATTGATATAGAAGCTGCCGGAGAGCGTAATATAGGGCTTTCTTATGTTATGGAAGCTCCTATTTGGAAGCCTTCGTATAGGCTTGATATGGGCAATACAAGTGCAGCTTTTCAGGCTTGGGCCATAATCGATAACTCTACGGATCTTGATTGGAAGGATGTAAAACTCACCCTTACAAGCGGCCGTCCCGTAGGATTTAGACAAAATTTGTATGAACCCTATTATACCGAGCGAGAAACTATTCCGATTCTTGCAGGTCAGACGGCCGATATTGAAACCTTTGATTCCGCTTATGATGACGATATGGCTTATGAAGAAACTATGCCCATACCGCTGATGGAAAAAAGGGCTTATGCAAAGGCGGCTGCTCCCTCCATGGACGAAGCCAAGGAATCTTCTTATTTTGAAAATCAGACTATTGCGAAGAGTAGTGCGGGGGAAATGTTTGCCTTCAGCCCTGTAAAGCCTGTTAATTTACCTAGGCAGAAGAGTACGATGATTCCTCTTAGCCTTGCATCGCTTCCTGCGCAAAAATACTCGGTTTTTTCGAGTATACCTTATGGTTCCGATGTTCATCCTAAGTTGTGTATCAGTATCGAAAATAATTCCGGTCTAAAGTTCCCTGCAGGGCCCATTACGGTTTTTGAAAATGGAGAGTACTCAGGCGACGCTATTTTGGAATTTTTACCGGAAAATGAAAAACGGCTCATAGCCTTTGGTGATGATATAGATGTGCGGGGAACAAAAACCGAGGATTTTGATGAGCATATTCATAGTCTTAAAATAGTAAAAGGCGTTTTAACAAAAAGGTATAAGTCGTCTAAAAACTCTGTCTATACTATCAAGAATTCTGCATCAAAAGAACGCTCCATTATAGTTGAACATTTTATAAGCTCAGGTTTTAATCTTGCCGATGAAAAAAAATTGCTGGAAAAAACATCGAATAAGTACAGGTTTAATATCAAGGTTAAGGCTAACTCTCAAGAAAAACTTGATGTAGTTGAAGAAAGATTTTTTGAAGAAATTATCCAAGTTAATATGATGGATAATAATTCCATGATAGCTATTTCCTCCAACGCTAAGATGCCTGAAAAGATAAAAAAAGCTTTCAAAGATATTTTAAATGAAAAGGTAAAAGTTGATAAGGCCCAAATTGCCTTGAATAGCTTACAAAATGAGCAAAAAAATCTTAATGCCGAGCAGGATAGAATCCGTAAAAATCTTCAAGCTGTCGGTTCCGAGACCCAACAGGGAAGGATGTTTTTAGATAAACTTTTGGAGATAGAAAATTCTTTGGAGAATTTAAAGAAGAAAATCGGTCAAAGTGAAAAAGAATATTCTAACCTGCGATCCGCTTTTTTAGAATATGTTGAAAAAATTAATATAGAATGATTATTTTTTATGTTGATTCATTATGAAAAAGAAAAAATTGTAAATAGAAAATAGAATGCGGAGTTGCTTTTTATGGAAAAAAGAATCGGAAGGTTGATCTTATTTTTTTGGCTGTTTCAATTTTCAGCTGTTTTTGCAATTTATAAGATATTTAATACGGATACTGAGATTTTTAGTGCATTTTTGATACATATAACTCTCTGGCATTCGTTACTTTTGTTTTTTTTAATTCTATACAAGGGAGATTTTATAAATGTTGGGACTAATCTTGTGCTTGAGAAAATTAATCTTGCAAATGGAATTACTCTGTTCCGCATAAGTTCGGTTCCTTTAATAGCCTTTCTTTTAAAACAAAATTCGATAGAACAGATAAAAATAATCCTAGCTGTTGTTTTAATCTTGGTTTTTTTGACGGACTTTTTTGACGGTTTTATAGCCCGTAAATTTAATCAAGAAACAAGGATCGGCCGTATGCTGGATTCTATGAGTGATTACTCTCTGCTTGCTCTTATTTCGATTGTATATTATCAGCTTGGTTTATTGCCTAATTGGTTTTTCTATTTGATTTTTGTAAGATTAATGTTTCAAGCTTTGGGAATGCTTTTTTTTATATTATTAAAATTTCCTGTTGAAATAAAATCTACAAGGGGCGGCAAGATAACAATAGCGGCGACTATGATTCTTTACAGCCTCAAGGTGCTGCAATTTTTTGTTCCTTTTTTTTATAACTTTAAACAATTATTTTTAATAGGAGAATATTCCTGCGGTTTTATTATTTTTGTATTTTTGTTTGAAAAGATATTTATTTTCTATGATCATTATAAAAAATACCGCAAAAGGAATAGAGAAACTTAAATCTCAATACTCAAAAAGGCTAGAATATAATTTTATAAATTGTTATAATATTGAAGTTATAGTATAAAACACAGTTTTGATAGGAGTTATAATATGAAAGAAGGTTTAAAAAAATACCTTGAAAAGGAAGGCTCAAATGCAAAGTTAGCTATGGTTGCATATTTGGCCAATTTGGATCAGGTCGCATCCGTGTATCCTGAGGTTGCATCAAGTATTGTAAAAGAAATAGAAAATCAGCGAAGTCACTTAAAACTTATCGCCAGCGAAAACTATTCTTCATTGGCTGTGCAGGCTGCTATGGGTAACCTGCTGACCGATAAATATGCCGAAGGCTTCCCCGAACACAGATATTACGGAGGATGCGAAAACGTCGATGCCGTTGAAATGGCTGCCTGCGAAGAAGCATGTAAGATTTTTGGAGCCGAGCACGCCTATGTTCAGCCCCATTCAGGTGCTGATGCAAATATCGTAGCTTATTGGGCTATCTTAAATGCCAAGGTTGAAGAACCCTTCTTAAAGAAATTTGAAACGGTTGTAGACGGAAAAGTTAAAAAGATGAGCCTTGAAGGTTTGAACCATGAGGAGTGGGAAGAATTACGCCATGCTCTTGGAAATCAAAAACTGATGGGCTTGGATTATTATTCGGGCGGACATCTTACCCACGGCTATGTTCAAAACGTTTCTTCAAAAATGTTTAAGACATGCTCATATACGGTAAACAAAGAAACCGGTGAGCTTGATTATGCCGAAATTGAAAAAAGAGCGATGGAAGAAAAGCCTTTGATTCTTTTGGCAGGATACAGTGCCTATCCCAGAAAAATTAACTTTAAGAAATTTAGAGAGATTGCGGATAAATGCGGAGCCGTTTTAATGGTTGATATGGCCCACTTTGCCGGTCTTGTTGCAGGGAAGGTTTTTGAAGGCGAATATAACCCCGTTCTTTGGGCTGATGTGGTAACAACTACAACCCACAAAACTCTTCGAGGCCCCCGCGGTGCTATGGTTCTTTGTAAAAAAGAATTTGCCGAATTTGTTGATAAGGGATGCCCCCTTGTAATCGGCGGCCCTCTTCCCCATGTTATGGCTTCAAAGGCTGTTGCCTTCCGCGAAGCAAGCAGCAAGGAATATCAGGACTATGCACACAATGTCCGCGATAATGCCGCTGCCCTTGCTGAAGAATGTATGAAGCTCGGAATGAAGCTCCAGACAAACGGAACAGACAATCACTTAATGCTGATTAATGTAACAAAATACGGCTTAAACGGCCGCCAAGCGGAAACTGCAATGTCCGAGTGCGGCGTAACCCTTAACCGAAACAGCTTACCCTTTGATCCGAACGGACCTTGGTGGACAAGCGGTTTACGCGTAGGAACTCCTGCAGTAACAAGTCTTGGAATGGGTAAACCCGAAATGAAGCAGATTGCATCAATTATCGACAGGGTATTGAAGGCTTCAAAACCCGGTGTAACAAAGAGCGGAGCTCCCAGCAAGGCTAATGTAGTTGTAGACCCTGCCGTAAAAGCAGAGATACAAAAAGAAGTAGATGCTATTTTACATAAATTTGTTCTTTATCCCGAATTGGATTTGGACTATTTAAAGAGCATCTATTGCTAAAACCGTCTTTTGATTGAAACAGGGGGCTCCGAAAGGCTTTTGCTTTATATCGGATGCCCCTTTTTTTATGGAGGATGGATAAACAGTTCGGCAGAAATTCAGCCTCACTGTTTATCGTTAGTGTATAGGAGGAAAGTATGAAAATCGGACTTTGTGCATCGGAAAATATAGATAATGATATTGATTTTAATATATCGCAAATCGAAGGCTTTATAGAAAAGACAAGGTCTGAAAAGCCCGATCTTCTTCTCTTTGGAGAAAGTTTTTTACAGGGCTTTGATTCTCTTTGTTTTGAGTATAAAAAAGATATTTTGACAGCTCTTCAAATCAACTCGGAACCCATTGCAAAGATTCGTTCAATTACCCAAAAAGAAAAAACAGCCATAGGTTTCGGTTTTATCGAAAACGATCATGGTGCTATTTTCAGCTCATACATAATATTAGGAAAAAACGGAGAAATGCTGTGCCTTTATAAAAGAGTTTCCCAAGGCTGGAGAATTGAAGGTACCTGTGCCGACTATCGTGAAGGGAAAGCGTTTTTTGAGTTTGATTTTGAGGGTAAACGCCTTGCCGTTTTTATCTGCGGAGACTTATGGGAAGATAATCTTTTAGAGCCTATTATAAACCTCAATCCCGATGCCTTTTTATGGCCGGTATTTTGCGGTTATACAAAAGAAGAATGGAAAAACGGTGAAGGCTCTGCCTACGCCGAAAGAACTGCAATCCTCGATAAACCTGTTTTATTTATAAACTCCCTTGTAAAGGAAAATGCTCCGGCTATAGGAGGCGGCGCCTTTGTATGGCATCACGGTAACCTCATAAAAGAAATACCGATGGGCGAAACAGGCTTTTTGTTATACGAAATTTAACATGACATTGGAAAAATATAAGCCGCTCTTTAATTAGTAATTTGAGCGGCTCTTTACTTAATAATTTGAGCGGCTCTCTACTTAATAATTTGAGCTTGAAGAATGGCTCATGTCTTTTAAGACAACATCGTGAGGTCCGCCTTCAATGATACTTGCCGAAGAAACTAAAGTTATTTTTGCATCACGCTGGAATTCCGGAATACTTAAAACCCCGCAATTACACATTGTTGAGCGTATTTTGTTTAAGGTTACCGCAACATTATCGTGGAGTTTTCCTGCATAGGGAACGTATGAGTCTACACCCTCTTCAAAAGAAAGCTTTTTCTCTCCGCCCGAATCGTATCGTTGCCAGTTCCTTGCCCTCGCAGAACCTTCGCCCCAGTATTCTTTCATATAGTTTCCGTTAATCAATACCTTATTTGTAGGGCTTTCGTCAAAGCGGGCAAAGTAGCGTCCAAGCATACAGAAGTCGCTGCCCATAGCTAGGGCTAGGGTTATGTGGTAATCAAAAACGATTCCGCCGTCGGAGCAGATAGGAATATAAACGCCCTTCTTTTTAAAATATTCATCCCGGGCCTTGGCAACCTCTATTAGGGCAGTGGCCTGACCTCTTCCTATTCCCTTTGTCTCACGGGTAATACAGATTGAACCGCCTCCTATTCCAACCTTTATAAAATCGGCACCTGCATCCGCTAAAAAATTAAAGCCGTCAGCATCTACAACATTGCCGGCCCCTATGGGAATTGAATCTCCGTATTTTTCTTTTACAAATTTAATAGTTTGCTTTTGCCAATCGCTGAATCCGTCCGATGAGTCTATACAAAGTACATCGGCTCCCGCTTCCACAAGGGCGGGGACTCGTTCTTCATAGTCCCTTGTATTTATACCGGCTCCTACCATGTAGCGTTTTTTTTCATCAAGAAGTTCGAGCGGGTTTTCCGCATTGCTTTCATAATCCTTTCTAAAAACAAAGGCAACAAGACAGCCTTTTTTATCAAGAATCGGAAGCGAATTGAGCTTATATTCCCAGATAATGTCTTGGGCTTTTTTTAAGCTTATCCCTTCTTCGGCAACATGGAGGCGTTCGATAGGGGTCATAAATTCTTTTACCCTAGTATTTAAATCGGTATGTCCTATGCGGTAATCCCTTCCCGTAACCACACCTAATAGCTTTCCGTGTCCTGTTCCGTCATGGGTTACGGCAACGGTAGTGTGGTCTGTCCTGTCCTTTAAGTCTAAAACATCGCTTAAAGTTTGCTCAGGCGTGAGGTTTGAATCGCTTTCGACAAAACCTGCTCTATAGTTTTTTACTTTTGCTGCCATCTTGGCTTCACTTTCAATTGATTGCGAGCCGAAGATAAAGGAAATACCTCCTTCCCGTGCAAGTGCAATAGCCATATTGTGATCGGAAACGGACTGCATAATCGACGAAACAAGAGGAATATTTAAGCTGATTTTAGGCTCTTTACCTTTTTTATATTTTGTTAAAGGCGTTTTAAGAGAAACCGCCTGAGGAATGTGCTCGATTCCCGAAAGGCGCGGGACCAATAAATATTCGCTGAATGTATGCGAAGGTTCATCATAAAAAAAAGCCATAGATCACCTCAAAAATAAATTTGTTAATACTATAATTTTTTTGAAAAAAAATCAAGAACTTTGAATTTTTTAGTTTGACGGAGGCGTTGTACAATTTAAAAAAAAATAGTATAATTCTTAACTATAATTTTTTATTTTGGAGTTTTTTAATGTATAAACCCGTAGACCCGAAGGTCGATTTTGCAAAACAAGAAGAAGATATCTTAAAATTTTGGCAAAAAAACGATGTATTTAAAAAGTCCGTTTTATCACGTGACGGACGGGATAATTATATTTTCTTTGACGGCCCGCCCTTTGCCACAGGGCTGCCTCACTTCGGCCATTTTGTTCCCGGAACAATTAAGGATATTATTCCGCGATATAAGACAATGAAGGGCTTTAGGGTTGAACGCCGCTTCGGGTGGGACTGCCACGGTCTTCCCGTTGAAAATTTGATTGAAAAAGAACTGGGACTCAATTCGAAAACCGATATAGAAAAATACGGTATAGATAAATTTAACGAAGCCTGCCGTGCAAGCGTTTTGCGTTATGTAAAAGAGTGGAAACAAACGATTACCCGCTTAGGACGCTGGGTTGACTTTGAAAACGATTATAAGACCATGGAACCCGCCTTTATGGAATCTATTTGGTGGATTATGAAAAGTTTGTGGGAAAAAGGTCTCTTATATGAGGGCTACTATATTCTCCCTTATTGTCCGAGGTGTTCTACGGTTCTTTCAAACCATGAGCTTAACTTAGGCGGATATAAGGATGTTCACGACCCTGCAATAACCGTACGCTTTAAGGTTCTTTCGCCTGTAAAGACTTCTCCTGCAGGAAAGACCTTTGAGGGGAAAAACGCTCTTCCTTCCGATACCTATCTTTTGGCATGGACAACCACTCCTTGGACTTTGCCGAGTAACCTCGGTCTTGCTGTGGGTGCGGAAATCGACTATGCCTTAATAGAATATGATGGAGCTCACTATATAATGGCCGTGCCTCGGCTTGAAGCCTATTTTGCAAAAAGCGGAAAAGAAGAAGCAAAAGAGTATAAGCTGATTTGGACAAAGAAGGGTGCAGAACTTGAAGGCTTAAGGTATGAGCCCCTCTTTCCTTATTTTAAAAACCTCGCCGCAGATGAGAATGGAAAAAACGCTGAAGCGGGGCATGGTGCCTTTAGGATTTTGATAGGCGACTTTGTTACAACCGAGGACGGAACGGGAATTGTTCACACGGCTCCCGGCTTCGGTGAAGACGATAACAGGATATTTAAAGATACCGGAGTTCCGACTATTTGTCCGGTTGATGCTGAATGTAAATTTACTCATGAAGTTTCCGACTACCAAGGCCTTTTTGTAAAGGATGCAGACAAGCAAATTATGGAAAGGTTAAAAGCCGAAGGCAAGCTCTTTAAGCGGGCTCAGATTTTACACTCCTATCCTCATTGCTGGAGATGCTCAAGCCCATTGATATACAGGGCCGTTGCAAGCTGGTTTGTTTCGGTTACAAAGATAAAGGATAAGCTTCTTAATGCTAACTCAAAAATAAATTGGCAGCCCGATCATATAAAAACAGGCCGCTTTGGAAAATGGCTTGAAGGAGCCCGTGACTGGGCTATCAGCCGAAACCGGTATTGGGGAAATCCCATTCCTATTTGGAAGTGTGCCGATTGCGGCGAAACAATTTGTGTAGGAAGCAGGGAGGAGCTAAAAGAGCTTTCAGGCGTGTTCCCTGAAGATATGCACAAGCACTTTGTCGATAAGATAAATATTCCGTGTAAAAAATGTAATGGAACAATGAAGCGTGTGCCTGAAGTTTTGGACTGCTGGTTTGAGTCGGGTTCGATGCCCTATGCTCAACAGCACTATCCTTTTGAAAACAAAGAACACTTTGAAAAAAACTTCCCTGCCGATTTTATTTCCGAAGGTTTGGATCAGACCCGCGGATGGTTTTATACTTTAACGATTTTAGCGGCAGCTCTTTTTGATGAGCCGGCCTTTAAAAACTGTATTGTAAACGGACTTGTGCTTGCCGAGGACGGTAAGAAGATGTCAAAGTCCTTACGCAACTACACCGACCCTAACGAGGTTATAAAACAATTCGGAGCCGATGCCCTTCGCCTCTTTTTGATGAATTCAAATGTTGTAAAGGCTGACGATTTAAAATATTCTGATGAAGGAGTGCGGGATGTTCTTAAAGGAATCTTAATTCCTTTTTGGAACAGTTACAGTTTCTATATAACCTATGCCAATATCGATGGAATAAAGCCTCCTCATAATGCAAAGGTTGACGGAAAGGATGAAGGTGTAGAAGAATTTTTAGCTAAATTAAATAATCCCTTAGACTTGTGGATCTTATCGGTAACCGAAAAGCTTGTTGCCGACGTAACGGAAGCTCTCGACAAGTATGATCTTGCTCAAGCTATTCCGCCGATGGTTGAATATATTGACCTTTTAAATAACTGGTATATCCGCCGTTCCCGCCGACGCTTTTGGAAAAGCGAAAATGACGGGGACAAGGCTCAAGCCTATGAAACCCTCTACCGTGCCTTAAAGAAATTTTCTCTTGTTGCAGCTCCGGTAGTGCCGTTTATTACGGAAAGCATTTGGCAGAATTTACGGACCGAAAGCGATGCTCTTTCTATCCATCTTGCAGACTATCCCGAGTACAACGCAAAGATAAGAAACAGTGAGCTGGAATTTAAAATGAAGACGGTTCAAAAGGCCGTTTCAATGGGAAGAGCCCTGCGTTATCAGTTTAACTTAAAGATAAGGCAGCCCCTAAAGGCAGTCGAAATAGTAACTCTCAATCCCGAAGAAAAAAGAGTTCTTTTGGAAATGGAAGAAAGCATAATCGAGGAACTCAATGTTAAAGAGGTTATCTTCCACGAAAAAGAAGATGAGCTTGTAGAATATTCGGCCAAGGCTAATTTTAAAGTTCTCGGAAAAGAATTAGGCCCTCTTATGAAAAAGGCTGCTGCCATAATTGAACAGATGAATTCAAGTGAAATCCAAAACATAATGGAGGGAGCTACTTTAAGTATCGACATCGAAGGAAAATCGGTAGAAATAACCGCCGATAAAATTGTGATAAATAGAATCGAAAAGGCCTCCTTAAAAATAGTAAATGAAGGAACCCTAACCGTAGGTCTTAATACCGAGCTGACTGAAGAACTTTTAATGGAAGGTTATATTAGGGACTTGGTAAGAGGTATTCAGACCTTGCGTAAGGAATGCGGCCTTGATGTTACCGATAGAATTAAACTTTATCTTTCAGCCTCTCAAAAAAATGCCGATAATAAAGAGCTGGAAAAAGCTTTTGAGCTTTTTAAGGACTATGTTTGTGATGAAACCTTGACTGTGCAATCTTCTTGGCTTAAAACCGGAGAATTGACAAAGCTCGGTTCCATTAAAACAAGCCTTGTTGAAGCCGGCGATTATGAATGGGAGATTGGAATTGAAAAGAATAATTAGAAATACCCTTGCTGTACTCATTTTTATTTTGGTTTTTGCTTCATGTAAGACTGCACCGCCTCTTCCCGGAGTAGTAAGTCCCTTCGGTATGATAGGCGATGGTGCCGATATGTATATTTATATGCCTATCGAGAAAAATAAAAAAATAGCAGAACCTATTTTGGCTTCTGTCGGCGGAGACTCCATGAAACAGGCCTTGAGCCGAACCACAGCCGTATATTCGGGGGTATTTATAAAAGACAGACTTACGGAAATCAGGATTTGTTCTACCGGTAAATATCCGTATGGAGTGACTGACAGCATTTTTAAGAAGAATAACGGATGGGAACCTAAAAAAACAAAGGAAAAGTATAAGTATTATAAGTCGTCCTATGTTGATGTTTCAATTCCTTCTCCTCAAATAGCCTGTCTGGTTATGGGCCCTGATGACAGGCAAAGTATGGAAGTTTTTTTAGGAAAGTTGAGTAAACCTGAGGAAGCCATTTTTCCGCAACGGTTTGATGACCTTGTAAATTCCGGTTCTCAGGATATAGGGCTCTTTGTAAAAAACGGGGACTTTTTTTTAGGACAGATAATAGGGGTTCAGCTTGGGCTTCCTGTCGGCGTAATAGAGATGTACTTAAAAAAGAATTCGGAAGTTGAAAATGAATATCTTTATGATTTGAGTATTGAAACACAAAACATGATGACGGCTTCCTTATTGAAATTATTTTTTAAAAAACAGCTTAAGGCTGATGTAAGACTTGAAGAAAATAAGCTGATTATAGAAAACAGACCAGTTACTGAATCTAAAATTATTGAAATAATAAAGTCTTTATATAATTATTAAATGGGAGTTTAAAGATGCCAACATATGAGTATGTTTGCGATTCTTGCGGTCATGATTTTGAGGTTTTTCAGAGAATGAGTGATGAACCCGTATCTGTTTGCCCCGAGTGCGGTAAGCCTGTAAGAAGAGTTATTTCGGGAGGCTTAGGAATTAACTTTAGAGGATCCGGTTTTTATGTAAACGATTCTTCTTCTCCAAAGGCTGCATCAGGCGGTTGTTCGGGTTGTTCTTCATCTTCATGTTCAACATGCAAACACTAAGGTTTTATGGGAAAGATAGAAAAAGGGCATTTGCCTAAGTTTTTTTGTGAAAACTGCGGGCAAGAGGTAAAGCGTAACACAAAGGTATGTCCCCATTGCGGACGTTTTTTCGCTTCGGTAAGATGCCCTTCTTGTAATTATATGGGGCATACGGATGAATTTGTAAACGGATGCCCCTCTTGCGGCTTTGCTATAAGCTCTGACTCTAATAAGAATACAAAAAAATATCATAGGAATAAACTAAAAGAATACCGCACAAATTATAAATCCAATAGGTATGATGATCCTCTTCCTTGGTGGGTTTACAGCCTTGTCATAGGCTCTTTGGGTTTATTGATTATCTATATATTTTATTTTAGAACTTAAAAAACTACTCATCTGTAAGATGGGCTTTAATTGCTTGGATTCTGTCAAGCACTTCAAAAAAGGCTTTTGCTATTTCCGGATCGAATTTCTTTCCGCTCATTTTTTTTAATTCTTCAAGTATGTCTTCTTCGGTCCAAGAGTCTTTGTAGGATCGTTTTGAGGATAGTGCATCGTAGACATCGGCCATTGCGACAATTCTTGCACCAAGGGGAATTTCTTCTCCTTTAAGTCCTTGTGCACAGCCTGTTTTTTTATCTTTTTTTAGCGGGGCTCCCGTTTCTATATCAATGTGGCCGGGATAACCTGTTCCATCCCAGTTTTCGTGATGGCGCAGAGCTATTTCCATTGAGAGTTTATCAAGAGGGGAATCGTTCCCAATGAACAAACGGGCTCCCAACCATGTATGGGTTTTCATAACCGAGAATTCTTCATCGGTTAACTTTCCGGCTTTTTTTAAAATCAGATCCGAAATTGCAACCTTTCCAATATCATGAAGCATCGATGCAATTTTTAGCGAGTCACGGTATTTTGTTTGTTCGGACATAGGAATGCCGTTATTAAATGCCCATCTATCATAAATTTCAACCGAATAGTTCGCAACTCTGTTTACATGCATTCCCGTTTCTCTCGGGTCGCGTAATTCAGCCGTTTTGATCATACGCATAACCATTGCCCTTGTTACAAAAGCATGTTCAAGGGCTATTCCCGCGTTTGAAGCAAAATGACTTAAATAAATTTCATCATCGTGGGAAAATGTTTCCAGTTTGCCGTATTTATCAAGAGCGTTTAAAACTTGAATGACTCCCAAGACCATCCCCGACATAGAAAGAATGGGGATGGTTAAATTGGAAACGGTCTTATAGCCTGTTTTTTCATCCGTAGCTTTGCCGAACTTAAAAGGCTTATCGGCATCAATATTGTAGACATCCGGAATATTTATAAGTTTTTTTGTATTTGCAGCATATCCGGCTATTGTATAATTGTCTATAGGAAAATCGAAAAAAATGTAAGGAAGCTTTGTTCCTGCCGGAAGTTTTTTTTGCAGGGTGTTATTCTGTGCATATCTTATGGCAAGTCTATCCCCTTCAGCTATATATATTGAACCGGCATCGGCATTTACAACACTCCGAGCCTCGGTAAGTATTTGTTCTAAAAGAACATCAACGTCTTGAACGCTGTGTATCAAAGATTCCGTTTCGAGTATTTTGATGAGAATTTGTTCTTTTGACAGCTCTTTATATTTATTTTTTTCTGCCATAACTGTATTGTATTATATTCTAAAGAAAAAGTCTATATTTTTTTTAGAAAAATAAAATTTACCGTCTAATTTTGTATCAGATTATAAAAATTTTCAAGATTATATATAAAATGGATGTTTTGAAAAAGGCCTAAACAGTTTTTGTATACATAAGCATCTTTAAAACTCAAAGTTGAACAAGGTTTTTTAACTGTGAAAATAGGAAGAATTTCGGTTGTTGCTTTTGATTTATGATATTCGGCTGCATTTAAGATTGTTCCTTTTTTTCCTAAAATACAGTCCTGCATAAATTCAAGCTGTTTATATCCGAAATTTTGCAGGGTGCTTGTGCTCTCAACCGAACCTTGAAAAATTCCGCACATTTTAAAACCGTCAAGTTCTTCAAAAAGATAGGATAGCCCTTCGCCTTCAGCTAGGATTTTTCCGCCGTCTTCAGCAAACTTTTTGATTGTTGTTTTTATTTTAATATTTTGAGAAAGAGCATCCCTGTATTTATTTATTTGGCCGCTTCCGAAATATAGAAAGCCGCAGTCCGGCAGCTCCGTATCTTTAAGGGGAGAAAAATAATTTATCTCAGTGCTGTTTTCAAGTAAAAAGATATTTTCGGAATAATATAAATTAAAGGCCTCATCCATTGCGATTGCAGTGCGTGTATTCGTTTTTTTTATTTCGATCTTGTTCCCTGTTTTAAGAGGCTGAAATAAGTTTAAAAGTTTTTGAATATCTATATTTTCTTTTACAATTTTATATAGAACATCTAAAAATTTTTCATCTTTTAGCCGTTCGTCTATGTCGAGGCCGAGTCCTGATTCTTCAATTTCAAATTCGGAAACTTTAGGAAAAAAGCCTAAGACTTGCAGTTCAAGATTATCCTCAATCATTTTTTTATAAAGAGGAAAAAGTTTGGGGCTGAGTTTATTAAGTATAATTCCCCTTATTCTGTTTTTTGAAAATTCGATCATTCCTTTTAGTTTTGGAATAAGCGTAAACATTTCACCCTGAGGTGCGTAAACCAAAACAATATCGCTTCCGATTTTTTCTGCCGTATCAAAGGAAGAATTTTCCGAGGTAGTTCCCATTCCGTCGAAGCAGCCCATCACTCCCTCAATAAGGGCGTATTCCGAGTTTGAAATATTGAGAGAAAACTCCATTCCATTTTGACCCATCATAAAGGGGTCAAGGTTTCCGGCTCTTTTGCCTGAGATGATTTCCAATATTTTACGGTCAACTTGATCGGGGCCTGTTTTAAAAGCGGAAATATCAAAGCCTTCTTTTTTTAAAGAATAAAGAAGGGCTGAAGATATGATAGTTTTTCCCGAATTGCTGTTCGGGGCGGAAATCATTATGCCTTTCATCTTCTAATTTCCTTTTTGTTTGCGGGCGATGATTAAGGATATATAATCTTCATCTTCTAAAATTTTTTCTTTTTTATCTTTGGGGAGGATTGATTCATGTTCCATTGTTGCTCTTTTTATATAAACATAGTCAAATCCGTTTTTTTCAAATTCTTTTAGTATAAAATTTTTTTGTTTAGATGTTTTTAAAAGAGCTATAGATGAAGATGAATTTAAAATTTTTTCATTTAAATGATCGGTAATTGTAAGCACCTCAGCTTTTTCGGCAAGAGGAATTTGTGCTCTTCCTGCAGCAGCCACTGCAGAAGGAATTCCTGAAATAATTTGCAAATTGATTTCCGGTATTTTAAAATAGGGCATCATGTAAATAAATGTGCTGTATATCATAGGATCGCCTATAGTTAAAATAACGGTATTCGAATTTTCTTTTGTTTTTTTAAGTATTTTTTCGGCTTGAATTTTATAATCATCTTCAGATACAAAGCCCATAGGAAAATCAAGAAACAAAACTTCTTTGTTCTTTATAAAATCTTTTACCGTATCTAAGGCCATATTTTTTCCCTTATTGTTGGGAGCAAAAATGAGGTCTGCATTTTCAAGAGCTTTTACTGCCTGTAATGTAAGATACTCCGGAGAGCCCGGACCTGTTCCTACTGCGAAAATATTTTTCATTTTAACCTCTACGGCAATTGATTGTATTTTCTAAAGAATTATAAAGTATTTCGCGGATCATAGGATATTCGCCCAAGCCTTTTAGATTGGCATTAACCTCGTAACCTGCATTTTTTAAAATGGTGTACCAGCTGTCTTCTTCATCTCCTGCCATATCGTTGTGGGCATGGTCGCCTGCAACCATCATGAACGGATAAAGCTCAATTTTTTTTATTTTGCGTTCGGCAAGAATAGGTAAGATATCCTTTAGCTCTACGGAGCCTTCAACTGTTCCTATCAAGACATTTTCAAGGCCTTGCGAATTGAGTTTATTTTGCATGATCTCGTAGAATTTATCTGCCTCATGTGAAGAACCGTGTCCCATAAAAACTATTGCCGTATCATCTTCGGGCTTTTTTAATTCGAGAGCTTTTATAATTTCATCTAAGTCTGCATTTTCATGTAAGAGGGGTTGACCCAAAACTGTATTTTCAAATTGCAGCTTTTCATATTCTTCTCCCGGAATTATGTGGGTCGGCTGTATGTAAATTTCGGAGAAGCCTTTTTCTTTTAGTTCTTGGATAATCTCTTTGGGAGATGCAACATTGATGGAGTCTCTTTTTTTAAGAATGGCTCTAACCATGTTTGAAGTATAGGCTTTAAAAATTTCATAATCTTTAAACCTGCCGGCTGCTTCTTTTTCTATAGTATCAATAGTTTTTTCTCTTGTTTCGGCATAGCTTGTACCGAAACTTGCAATTACGATGGCCTTTTTCATTTTTTTTCCTTTAGCTGTTTTCAATCAACTATCTGACAAGTATAATGAGAATGGACTCAAAAATCAAGACCGCGATAAGAATTTTAACTCTTTAACCGGTCTTGATTTTCAATATAAGTTTTTACGATTGAGGGAGTGTTTGAATGCTTATTGATTATCTACATAATCGGGCAGCCTTTTTTCGATGCTTGTTACGGTTTTGTTTAAACGCATGAGAAGACAGCTTATAATCAGCAAGATTCCAGATATAATAAAGATGAGGCCTATGCCTCTGCCCTTTTCATTCATAAGAGGTTCAAAAACATAATCGGCAAGGGGGCCTGCACATAGATATGCAATCGGTGTAATTGCCGCTAAAATGGCAGTCATAAGAGCACCGACTCGTCCTAAAACATTTCTTTCTATCTTAATTTGAAAAATAGACATGAGGAGAGTGTTTACATATGGAACGGGAAACATAAAGATAAAAAAGCCGCCCGTAATGATAATCCGGTTGACTGTTGTTCCTGAAATTATAGGCCCTATGCTGCACAAGGATAATATTAAAAGAATACGTTTTATTTTATTTTTAGTATCGGGGATGAGGCTTGAACAAAGTCCTCCTAAAAGCATGGCAAGGCCTATACCGGCTTGTACATTACCGTAAGCTTGAGAGTTGTAAACACTCATCATAAGCGGGCCTAACAAAATCATTGAAAGGTTTGCAATAAAATTTAAAAAAGCAAAAAAAACTATCAGCTGCATTAAGCCTTCTTTTTGTATAAGATATTTCCATGCATATTGCAGATCTTTAAAAGCTGCTAAAACTAAAGAGTCCTTTGTTTTTTCGATTGAGGGCTGAGGTATTTTTATAAAAGCAATGGAAGCTAAAGCAAAAAAGAATGAAACAAAGTCGATGATAAATAATCCTTTTAATTCTATCAGAGGATATAAAAAGCCTGCAATAACAGGAGCTAATAAATTTTGTATTGCAGATGAAAACTGTAAAAGTCCGTTAGCTCGTGTAAGTTTATCGGAAGGTACAAGCATGGGGATAGATGCACCAAAAGCCGGATTCTGAAAGGCGCCCAATGTCCCTGAAATAAATACCAACGGGTAGACCATCCAGAGTTCAAGTTTGTTAAAGATGAGAAGGGTAACTATTAAAATTTTTAAAAAGGCATCGATACTGTCGGTAAGGAGAATAATAGCCTTACGTTTTTTTCTATCGGCAATTGAGCCTGCAAAAGGGGCAAACAATAAAGCCGGTAAGACCGTGCATACTGCACTCATTGCAAAAGATGCGGCACTCCCAGTTTTTTGAAAAATCCATATTCCTAGTCCGAAGGCAGAAAGAGCCGAACCTAACATCGAAATAAATTGTCCGAACCAAATAACCATAAATGTCTTCATTGTGTTTCTCCTTAGAGTAATTTATTCTATGCTTTTTATATAAATTGTCAAGAAGTTTTTATTTTTTCAATTTTCCTCTTGACAAAGATTGTTATTCTGTATATATTTAATATATACAGAATAACAGGAGGCGGAGTAAGAGTGAATATTTTTTTAAATAATTCTTCAGGGATTCCTCTTTATGAGCAGCTTTCAGAACAGATAAAAAATCAAATTTTATCAGGCTCTTTAAAAAAAGAGGAGCCGATGCCTTCGATGAGGGCCTTGGCAGCCTCTTTGCGTGTGAGCGTCATCACTACAAAGCGGTCTTATGAAGACTTGGCCCGCGAGGGCTTTTTGTATTCGGTTCCTGCGAAGGGGTATTTTGTTGCCGATGTAAATTTTAAAAAGATTGAAAAATCAATAAAAAAAAGCATTGAAGAAAAATTAAAAGAAGTTTGCGGTCAAGCAAAAAAAATTAATCTAAATGCTGAGGATTTATATGAAATCCTTAGGCGTATTTATTAGGCTTATAGGGGGTGTTTATGATATCCGATGATGTATTAAAAATCGAAAAACTTAAATTTTCGATAGGACGCGGTAAAAAAGCTTTTTCATTAAACGATATTTCTTTTTCGGTTCCGAGGGGCTGCGTTACGGGTTTGATAGGAGAAAACGGTGCAGGGAAAACAACCCTTATCCGCCTGCTTCTTGATATGTACTTGCCTGAAAGCGGAAAAGTTTTCCTCTTTGGTGAAGAGCTTAAAAGAGAGAATATAGAAATAAAGGAAAAGATAGGTTTTGTTATAAACGATAATTTCTTTTCTCCATTATATACGGCTAAAAAGGCAGGAAAATTTTTAGCGGGAATTTATAAAAATTGGAATCAGGAGCTTTATGAAAAATATCTAAACGATTTTAAAATTCATCCTTCAAGATTTTTGGCTGCCTTGTCTTCGGGAACTATGCAAAAGCTTCAAATTGCTATAGCCCTCTCCCACGGGGCAGAGCTTTTGATTTTAGATGAGCCTCTTAATTTTTTAGATCCCGTTTCTAAAAAAGAATTTTTAGATCTTTTAAGAAACTTTATGCTCGATGAAAATCATTCGATTTTAATTTCGAGCCATCAAACAAATGAGCTTGAAAAAATTTGCGATGAGATTATTTTTATAAGCGAGGGTAAAAAAGTTTTTGATTCTTCTTTAGAAAATATAAATAAAAATTACGGGCTTTTAAAAATAGATGAAAAAGCTTTTAAGTCATTGTATAGTAATGATTATATCGGTTATAGAAAAACCGACTATGCTTATGAGGTTTTGGTTTCGGATAAGGGAAATCAAAAATTCACCGGAATGGTTTGCGAAGATGCAAGTCTTGAAGATATTATGTATTTTTATACGAGGAGAAAAATCTAAAATGAAAAAAACAAAGGCTATAATATTTAATTCTATGCATAGTGTAAATTTTGTGTTGGGCGGAATTTTTTGTTTAATAGGTTTTATCGAAATGATTATCGGTATGCTGATTCCAATACCATTGGCAATGAAGATATTGTTTTTTCAAGGTTTAATATTTTTTTGTTATGGCCTTATTACAAATCAGTTTAGTCTATATGATCAAACTTTGGTTTTTATCTTAACGCCGGTAAGGGGAAAAGAATTTTTTAAAGCTAAACTTATTTATTCGATTTTTACTTCCTTTTTTGCGCTTATGTTTTTAGGTCTTATTTTATTTTTAATAAATATTTTTATTCCGATATGGGATCTTAAATTTATGATTTTTATAGGGCACATTTTGTTTCCGTTTATAATTGCTTTTAGTATGATCTTATCAGCCTTGTCCATTAAAGGCGGCCTTCTCAGATTTATTATTATGATTGTAGGATACGGCTTATTTCCTTCATTATCTATGATGATGATTTCAGATTTGCCTAAATTGGAATTGATAAAATCTTTTTTTGAAAGAGTATCGTATCCTTTGTTTCTTCTTGCGGTTTATATTATTTCTTTACTTATTATTTTAATTTCTTATTTTATAGGTAAAAGGAATTTTAATAAATTCAGGTTTAAAAGTTTTATGATTATAAATCAACGGAACAGGAGGGGATAAGGAGAATTAGGGAGATTTGAAACTTTATAAAAACTGATTTTGTCCATATTATTACAAATTTTAAGATTTTATTAAAAATATAATATTTTTGTAATAAAGACTTGACTTTTTTTGTGGGGGGGGGTATAGTTATTTCCAAGGATGAATTTTAAAGATAAGGATAGGAAATGCTTAAATTTTTTAAAAAGGTATTTAGACCCTATGCGAAAAAAAGATTTTCAACTGATGATCTATTGACCGAAGCAATTTTTTCCGGCGGTATTTTTATCGCTAATAAAGATAATCATTATATCCTTGTACAGTGGGCTGATGACCTTGTTGAAAATATAGATAATTTCGTTTTGAACACTGTCATTCCTTTGGTGTAAAATTATGTATCAGAATTTAAGTAAAAAATCGTTAAGTTGGATAAAATCTAATTTAATGACTTTTCTAAAATTGGCAAAAATCTCATATAAATTAGGTTTTGTGTATAAAGTCTCAGCCGAATTGCTTTTTACTTTTATTTTTAAAAATCATAATGATGAATTAGACAGCGAAATATCTTTTAAATTAAAAAACATCCAAAAAAAGAAACCGATTTTTAACAGCATTTCACAAAAAGATTTCGGCAAGATCATTTTAATGATTTTTTTTAATAAAGAGCAAAATTTTACAAAAACGGCATTGGATAGTGTAAATTTATTATCGTATAGAGAACAGCTGGAATTTTCTATGTATCTATCTTTATTAAATAATTCTCTTTCAATTAAATTGCCGGATGACAAGATACTGGAAAATACTCTTATACATCAAAAACTTTCAGTCTGCAATTTTGAAATAATGGATATATATGAACTCACGCATGAAATTATGTATCTCACTATGTTGGGAAGGAGTAAACATCAAATTTTATCGGATAATTTAGAATACCTGCGAGCTGTTATTCACAGTCTTTTAGATAGAATGATAACGGAAAAAAATATAGATTTAATTGCAGAATTAATATTGGTAAGTCAATTATTGAATATTGAGCTTGACGGAAAAATAAAAGACAACTCTTATGTATTGTTGGATGCTTTTTTGGAACAAAATATAAATAAGTGCGGTATAAGTATAATACTGAATAAGCAATTTAATAAGATATATCATCAAATGCTTGTTATTTCTTTATTGAGGTAAAACATTATGGACTTACATTTATACGAAAAGTATTCAAAAAAGTATCACAAAAAAGCAAGATTAGGTATAACATTAAAAACATATTTGCTATCTATTAAAACTTTTTCAATTTATACTAAACTTATGGGTAAAGATGCTTTTTTTTGCCCTGAAGTAAATAATTTTTTTTCAAAAAAACAGGTTAGTGATTGGCTAATATTTAAAGACATCCCTCGCTCATATATCTTTAATTATATAGCTGCCGGCCGTTTATTAAGCGATACACAGTTTAAAGAATCTTTTTTAGATACTCCTATTCCTGAGTACATAGATAAAAAAGAATTTTTAACTTTTACCGAAGATCCTGCCGCCGGATTATTAAAGGACCTTATTCAAAATAAACATCTTGAAAATTTAGATTATTATAAAAATTTGATAAAAATAATAAACGGCAAAAAAACTCCTTTTTCTTTTTCTGACATTTATTTTTTGTTGTGTTTTTCTGCCGCGTTTTCAAAAGAAGAATTATCGGCTTTAATATCGGATATAGAATTTTCATATCATTATAATAATTTAAAAGAAAATGCGGAATATGAACTTCTTCTTTTAATGTTTCTTATAGAAAATTCTGATATTAAAGATAAAGAAAAAGATTTAAAACTCATTTTAAGAAGATTCGATAAATTATCTTTTGATGGTAAATTTATAATTACGGCTTTATTGCACATATACCGCTATTGAATATTTATACTGAAATTGATAAGATGGCTTTGTATAAAAGTTTGTTGAGGAGAACTTAATTTATGGATAAATCGGCATTTAAGAAGTTAAAAAAAAGGGTTCCTATAAATGTGGGATCTATTGTTTTTGCCTGTGTCTTGGTCGGACTTGGAACGGTTGTAAGTTTTGCAATCCCTTGGTTTGCTAAACTTATTTTAGATGGAAACGAAAGCAAACAATATCTTATAACATTAACCTGTGCGGTTTTGGTGTCGGCAGCGGTAAGCGTTATAGGCAGATATATATTTAACAAATGTGCAATTGTGTGGATTTCTAAGCTGCGTTCCGGTATTGCAGACCATATTTTCGGTGTTAAAATGAAATTTTTTAACAAAAAAAATTCCAGTGAATTAAGCAGCGAGATATTAAACTTTACCGAAAAAATAAAAGACCTGTTTACTTCAACTACAATGCATCTGATATCGATAGCTATAAGTTCCATAAGTGTTGCGGTTCTTTTTGTTTTAAGCTGGAAACTCACATTAGTGATGATGGGTTCTTTGCTTGCTCTTGTTATAGTTATTTCACCTATCAGTTCTATGAACTCTAAGGTGTACAAAAAAAATCAAGAAGCTCTCAATAAGCTTATCGGTGCGTTAAGCAGTATTTTTTTAGAAATAAAACTTGTTAAAAGTTATACAGCCGAAAAAACCGAAGCAACGCGGATAGGTAATTTAAATACGGAAGTAAAAAAATTATCGGTTAAATCCGTTAAGATTGAAGCCGGTATAGAGCCTGTCATTATGACAATCTTTATACTAAATTTGTTTTTTATCTTTGTATACGGCGGTTCGTTGGTTGCTAAAAATGAAATGACCATAGGTGCTTTGATCGCATTTTGTTTATATCTTTTTCAAATAATTACACCCATGGTTAATATAGGAAACTTTTTTAAGGACATAAAAAGCTTAAATGAAATATCGGATAATATCGTAAAAATATTTGAACTTGAAACCGAAGAAACCGGAACAAGACCGGTGGGCGATGTTTTAAAAACCGAAAGCATTAAATTCGATAATGTTTCATTTAAATATGATGACGAAGCGGTAATTTTAAAGGACTTGTCTTTAGAGATAGAGCCTAAAAAAACTATAGCCATTGTAGGCCCGAGCGGAAGCGGTAAGTCTACTCTTTTTAGTTTGTTGGAACGCTTTTATAATGAGTATGAAGGAAGGATCAGTATTGGAAACACCGATATAAACGAATTTGATTTAAAGGACTGGCGTAAAAAAATAAGCTATGTTCAGCAAATAAGCTCAACGACAGAAGACAGTATTCTTAACAATCTTACTTACGGGAATGACGGCCCTGTTCCATCCGAACTTGTAGAAGCCTCTCTTAAAAAAGCAGGTATATATGATTATGTAAACAGCTTACCCGAAAAGTTAAATACCATTGTGCAAGAAAAGGGAAGCAACTTTTCAAGCGGACAGCTTCAGCGCCTAATGATTGCACGGGCCTTAATCAAACAGCCGGATATTCTCCTCCTTGATGAAATAACTGCGAGCCTGGACAGTGAAAATGAACTTTTGGTAAAAACTACTTTAGATTCTATAAAGAACGAAAAAACTATAGTAATCATTGCTCATCGTCTTTCAACGGTAACCAGTGCGGATAAGATTGTATTTTTGGACGGAGGTAAGATAACCGGAATCGGTACCCATGAGGAGCTTTTAAAAACTCATGCTCTATATGAAAAATATGTAAATAACCAATTGATATAGGGTGACTCTAAAACTTCTTTTGGAATTTCTATATTGAATAAAAATTTATTTTATTGTACAATGCTTTTATGAAATACTTAGAAACTTATTCAAATGATCCTGAATATAATTTGGCTTTTGAGGAATATTGTTTTAGGCATCTGCCGCTTGAAAACGATGAATACTTTTTTTTATGGCAGAATGGGCCTGCCGTAATTATAGGTAAAAATCAAAATGCTTATCAGGAAGTAAATGATGATTATGTGAGTGAGCATAATCTTAAGGTTGTCCGCCGCATAACCGGAGGCGGGGCCGTATATCATGACCTCGGCAATTTAAATTTTTCTTTTGTTGCAAAAACAAAGGAAAATCAAACGATTGATTTTAAACGCTATTATATTCCGATTATAAATGCCTTGGAAAAAATCGGCGTTAAGGCGGAGCTTTCCGGCAGAAACGATGTTACTATAGACGGACAAAAATGTATCGGTGCTTCACAGTCGGTTTGGCAGGGAAGAGTTTTGAGTAACGGCTGTATTCTTTTTGATGTCCGCTTGGAAGAACTTTCAAAAGCTCTTAATGTGCGTAAAGAAAAGCTTGAATCAAAGGGCGTAAAAAGCGTTCGAGCCAGGGTTACAAATATAAAGCCCCACTTAAAGCGGGATATTTCGGTTTCGGATTTTAAGGCCGAATTATTAAAAGCTATCTTTGACCTTGAAGGTCAAGAACCTGTAGAATACAAACTTTCCGCCTCGGAGCTTGAAGGGGTAAAAAAAATATATGCCGAAAGGTTTTCCCTTAAAGAATGGAACTATGGAGCTTCTCCCAAGGCCGAATACTCCCACTATGAAAGGTTCCCCATAGGAAGCATTGAGGTGTTTTTTAACGTTAAAAATGCAAAGATTTCCGATTTAAAAATTCACGGAGACTTTTTCGGTACAAAGGATGTTGCCGAAATTGAAAAACTCTTGGAAGGCTGCGAATACGAAAAAAATGCCGTAAACAAAAAACTTGCAGAAACCGATTTAAAAGCCTATTTCGGTGCAATCGAAAAAGACGAATTTATTGGAATGTTTTTTAGATAAACTATATCTCAATTATCTTGTCGGCGATTTTTTTTGCAAAGGGTGCATCGTGGGTTACGCAGACTGCGGTGCGCTTTTCTTTTTTGACAATCGATAAAAAAAGATCGGCAACCTTGTACTTATTTTTTTCGTCGAGGGAATCGAATGCTTCATCGAGAAGAAGAAGCGGCGCGGGATAGCTTAGCGCTCTGGCAAGTCCTGTTCTCCTTTGCATTCCTCCTGAAAGCTCGGCGGGTAAAAAGTTTTCAAAGCCGGAAAGGCCTAAAGCTTCTAAATAAAAAAGAGCCTTTTTTTTATTTTCAAGTTTTGAAGAATTTTTTGAATCCAAAACATATTCTATATTTTCTACGGCAGTTAGATGAGGAATAAGGCGCATGTCTTGATAGGCCATTGCATAGCTTCCGCGAGCCGGCCGATTTTCTATTCTTCCCGATTTTAATTCAAGATTCCCTGAAATAATTTTTAAGAGGGTAGTTTTTCCGGCCCCCGATTCGCCTAAAATACAGGTAACTTTTTGTGCAAGGATTTCAATATTGAGGTTTTGAAAAACCTTATGCTTAGAGTAATAAAAGGTTCCCTCATGTATTTTAATCGGCCTTTCCATTTTTAACCCTTACTGAGCGGCTTGCGACTATATCTATTCCTGTGTTCAGCACATTTTCAATTATCACATCGCCCATCTTTTTAGGAGCTTGAGTTTTGACGGTGTTTATTTCTTTCATTACATCGAAGATTAAGGCCTTAGGAATTGGGCTTGAGGTTTTTACGGGAAGGGAGGAAAGAACTCCGCCCTCGATTATTACGGTCGAGCTGATGTTTCTTCTAGGGTCCTTAATTTCCTGCATTGCGTAAAGTTCGCCGCCCTTGCATAAATTTCCTGTAACGGTAATTTCTCCCGACTCTTCTTTAAATACCGAAAGTTTACAGCCCCGCGGACAGGACACACATGTAAATTTTTCTTTTATCAATTCTCTATTCATCTAAAATTACCTCCGCAGTTATGTCTTGGGTTAGGGTCTTTAAAGTAATAAAGTTTAAGGGAATGTTGATCATCTCGGACGGAACCATCTGACTTGTTTTCTTTTGTGCAAGAATTTGTTCACCCGATTTAATTATCAGGCGGGCATTTTTATAAACCGAGTCAACTCTCATAAAGAGGGATGCTCCGTCGATGTTCCCCGTATTTATTTTATTCGGAACAATGTAGCGGATTCCTTTTTTAGCTATTGTTTTAATAAAAGCGGAGCCGGAGGTATTTGTGCCAAATTTGTTTTCCGTGCTTTCTCCCTTTTTATTTTTTTGAGCAAAAAGGGCTGCGTTTTTTCCGGCAGTTCTGCTTTCTTTTGTAACAAAGTCTACAATGTCATGAACATGTAGAACATTTCCGCAGGCAAAGATTCCGCTTGTTTCGGTTTCCATTCCGTTATCGACAAAGGCTCCGTTCGTTATCGGGTTGAGAGCTACGCCTGCCTTTTGGGTAAGTTCGTTTTCGGGGATTAGACCTACGGAAAGGAGCACCGTATCACAGGAAAATTCTTTTTCGGTTCCGGGGATTTCCTTAAAGGAAGAATCTATTTGGGCTATTGTAACTCCCGTAACCCTGTCCTTTCCGCGGACGCAGGATATGCTGTGGCTTAAAAAAAGAGGAATACCGTAGTCTTCAAGGCATTGGGCTATGTTCCGGTTTAGGCCGCTTGAGTAGGGCATGATTTCGACAACTGCCTTTACCTTGGCTCCTTCTAATGTCATGCGGCGGGCCATGATTAAACCGATATCTCCTGAGCCGTAGATTACTACTTCTTTTCCGACAGAAAGACCTTCGATGTTCATAAGGCGTTGGGCCATGCCTGCATTAAAAACGCCGGATGGGCGGTAACCTTTTAGTGCGATGGCTCCTGCCGTGCGCTCTCGGCAGCCCATAGCAAGCACTACGGCTCCGGCTTTTATTTTTTTTAATCCTTGTGTGCCGATGATGGTAATTTCTCTTTCCTTTGTTAAGTCTATTACCATTGTATTGAGGAGGATATCTATGTCCTCTTTTTTTACCATGTTTATAAAGCGTTCTGCATATTCGGGACCGGTTAATTCTTCTTTAAATTCGTGAAGGCCGAAGCCTGCATGAATACATTGATTTAAGATTCCGCCGAGTTCAAAATCCCTTTCTATTATAAGAACGGAAGATGCTCCGTTTTTTTTGGCTTCGAGGGCTGCCGCCAAACCTGCAGGGCCTCCGCCTATAACGGCGACCTCGTATTCGTTATTGCAATTGCTGCAATCTTTTTTATCGTTTATGTTTATCATTCCGCACCGCCCTTTAGTTTTCCGTAAACAATCGGAGAATTTCTTCTGTCCTTTTGAATTTTTTCGATAGGGATTTTTAATTCTCTTGAAAGGATTTGGAGAACATGGGGCTCGCAAAAGCCTCCCTGACATCTTCCCGAACCGGGGCGTACCCGCCTTTTTATGCCGTCAACCGTGCGGGCTCCCGCAGGGCGGTGAATGGCCTCGACGATTTCTGCTTCGGTTACGGTTTCGCAGCGGCAGATAACATGGCCGTAGAGCGGATTTTCTTTTATAAGAGAATCCTGTTCTTCTGCACTAAGCTCGGCAAAATGTCTGATTGCTCTTCGATTTTCGTTAAAATTTTTCTTTTTATTGAAGGGGATTTTTAAGTCATCGGCTTCTTTTTTTACGAGCTCTGCAACATATTCTCCGATGGCGGGAGCCGAGCTCAACCCAGGCGATTCGATTCCGCCTGCGTGTATAATTCCCTTGGAATTTTTTGAAGCATATATCATAAAGTCTCCCGTATCGGGTCTTGCCCTGACCCCTGCAAAAATACGGATGGTGTTTTTAAAATTGAGGGAGGGTACGGTTTTTAGAGCCTTTTCTTCTACCTGAGCCAAACCTTGGGCTGAAACGGATGTGTCTTCGGCATCGTCGATATTTTCTGCTGAAGGACCGACTAAAAAATTCCCGTGATAGGAGGGAAGAACTAAGATGCCCTTTCCCATCTTTGAGGGGGCCTGAAAACAGATGTGATTTACAAGCTTGGTATAGCTTTTATCAAAGAGGCGGTATTCCCCGCGGCGGGGGAGAATTTTAAAGTTATCATCTCCTGCCATCTTTGCAATCTTATCGGAGTAAAGTCCCGCTGCATTTATCACCAGCTTGGTTTTAAAAACATTTTGTTCCGTTTTGCTTGATTTGGTTTTAATTGTATAGGCTTCATTTTCTTTTTCAATTGCGGTAACTTCGTTTTCGGGAAGAAAGTCAACTCCGTTTATTACGGCATTTTCCATAAAGGCTGCCGTCATATCGAAGGGACAGATGACTCCGGCTGTTCCGCAGTAGAGGGCTCCCAAGGCTTCTTTTGAAACATTGGGTTCTTCCTTTAAAAGCTTTTCCCTGTTCCAGATTTCCAAGCCTTCAACTCCGTTTTTTAAACCTCGTTCGTAGAGGGTGGAAAGTTCTTTTTGATCTTCTTCGTTAAAGGCTATAACCAGAGAGCCTAATTGTTTAAAGCGCAGATCCAATTTTTCTTTTAAGCTGCGCACTAAAAAATTACCTCTTACATTTAGCTTTGCCTTTAAAGAGCCTTCCTTTGCGTCATAGCCCCCGTGAATAATTCCGCTATTGGCTTTGCTTGTACCGCAGCCGAATTCCAATTCTTTTTCGAGGACGGCTATTTTTAATTCGTACTTGGAAAGTTCCCGTGCAATGCAGGCGCCTACGACTCCTGCCCCAATGATGATTATGTTGTACATATCCTTTGATAATATCACTATTTTGAGGCTTAGTCTATATGAAAAAAAACGATTTTTCTTCGGTATAGCATTGACTTTTTTTTTAGATTCTTATATAATCAAGACTCGTTTTGCGGGCCATTAGCTCAGCTGGTAGAGCAACAGACTCTTAATCTGTGGGTCGCAGGTTCGAAGCCTGCATGGCTCAAATTTTTGACTATTTTTTATCTACGATTTGCCAATAGCCGTTTTTATCGGCACCGATGCGTTTGATTATACCTGCTTTTTTTAGCTCCGAAATTTTTCGGCTTATGGTTGCCCTCGATTTTCCCATTTTTTCGGCAAGCTGCTCATACGATATTTCAGGATTTTCTTTTAGGTATTTTATTATCGGATTTACAGTCTCATTTACAGTCTCATTTACAGTCTCATTTACAGTACTCTTTTTGCGGCTATTTTTCATTGTTTTGACTATTATTTCAAGCATAAAATCTATAAAAATACCCGAATCGTTTTTATCCGTGCTTTGCTCAAGTGCCTTATAATATGCCGCTTGATTTTTTAAAATCATATTTTCGATGGGGAGGTGAATAAATATAGGATTCCAATCTGCAAGAATTCTGGAGTGCCATAAGCGTCCCATTCTTCCGTTTCCGTCTTCAAACGGATGAATAAACTCAAACTCATAATGGAAAACGCAGCTTTTTATAAGGGGATGGTAATCGCTATTTTTAAGCCAATCAAATAGATCGCTCATTAAAAATGGAACTCGATCGGCTGGCGGGGCTATGTGACTTATGCCGTTTTTTCCGGCTATACAGACTCCTCCTTTTCTAAAGTGTCCCGGATTATCGAGAAGACCCATAGTCAAAATTCCATGAGCCTTTAATAAGTCTTTTTCTTTATAAGGATTGAAGGACATACATTTTTCATAAACCTTAATTGCATTTTTTACTTCTTGAATTTCTCGCATGGGAGCTATAACATGTTTCCCCTCAATTAAGGCAGTAACCTGTTCTTCGGTTAATGTATTACCCTCAATTGCAAGAGAGCCTTGTATCGTTTTCATTCGGTTTATTTTACGCAGTCTTACACCGTCTTCTTGTTCAAGTCTTATTTTGAAGCGTTCAATGTCTGCGGATATTTGAGAAATCAAATTTATAGCTTTTGACGTAATTTTAAATGGAGGTTCGTAACTCATACCCCTCTATTATAGAAGATTTTTAAGATATAGTTAAGGGGTTTTAAATTTTAGCGGTAATTCTCTGCCAAGGCTGTAAGATATTTTTCGGTGAGGGTAAAGGCTTCGCTATTAAGAGTTTCAATCTTGTCATCAGCGGTATGCATTAACTGCCATGTAAATGGAATTATTTTTTCGAAGGGGGAGCCTTGAGGCGGTTTTTGATTTTTTATTACCATGTCCGTGAGCTCGCCCATGGCAGTTTTGTTTTGTCCGGTGAGTTTTTCTTTCGGGAGGCAGTGTAAAAGAGTCTCGGCTTCTTTTCTTGGAAGAACGGTTATGACCTGTGCAAAAAGGCCGGCAGCGATAAAGCCTGCATTGTCGCTGTAAGCCGTAAGCATTGAAAGCCATTGATTGGGACAAGCTCTTTGAGCTAGGAGTTCGGCCCTCTTATGCAGCTCGTCGAGCCTCTTTGTCTTTGCTTTATCCCGTCCGAAAATTCCGGAACGTGAAAGGATTAGGGTATCGCCCCTTCCGCACATATCGAATACAAAGATATCGTCCCCATCCATTTTAAGCTTTTTTAATCCTGTTCCGAGAGTGTATGCTCCTTGTTCTTTAAGGCCTGCGGCTCCTGCTTCTTCCCCGTCCGTAAAGATGATTTTTATGTTGTGAGGTTTTGTGTAAGAGCATAGTTTTTTTGCAAAGTTCATGAGGATAAAACAAGAGGCTGAATTGTCGTTAGCTCCTTGGGTATCGGGAGCCCTGTCATAGTGGGCTGTAAGGGTTTTCATTTTAAAGTTCTTATCATAAAATTGTGCAGGGTATTTTATGATGATGTGTTTTTTTTGTGCAAGGTTTACTATGCTGTGGGGAACATTGTGAGCACTTAACCACTGCGATATAAAATCACAGCGGTTAAGGTCTTTTTTTAAAAAGGCTTTAAACAAATCGGAATTAAGCAGCTTATCTTCATTTTCCTTAATCATCTTTGTTAAAGTCCCTTGGGTTTTATTTTTTTAATTCTTCAAGAGCTTTTTCGAGTTCGTCTACAATCTTTGCAAAGTTATCGCATGCTGCCTGTACCGGAGCCGGACTTGCCATATCGACACCTGCAAGTTTTAAGGATTCAATCGGATAGCGTGATCCTCCCGATTTTAAGAACTTAAAGTAGTCTTCTCTTTCTTTGTCGCCGCCTGAGCAAACTCTTTCGGCAAGAGCCATCGAGGCTGAAATACCTGTTGAATATTTGTAAACATAGAAGGCTCTGTAAAAGTGAGGAATCCTCATTCCTTCCAAATCGCTTACATCTTCAAATACCATTTCGGGACCGAAGTAGAGCTCCAAAAGTTTTCTGTATTCGCTTCTTAAATTTTCGACCGTAAGAGGTGTGCCGCTTTCGACGAGTGCGTGAGTAATTTTTTCGTACTCTGCAAACATGGTTTGTCTGTAGAGGGTTGCAAGAATATCGGAGGCTCTGACGCTCAAAAGATAGGCTCTCATTTTCGGGTCGGTACTTGTTTTAAGCATGTGCCTGAATAAAAGCTCCTCGTTAAAGGTAGAGGCAACTTCGGCTTCAAAGATTGTGTAGTGGTAGCAGGGGTAGGGGTTGTTTCTTACCGAATACCATGAGTGCATGGAGTGCCCGCCCTCGTGTACAAGGGTGAATACATCACGGATAACATCTTCTTTGTAGTTCATAAGAATGTAGGGATCGCTGTCATATCCGCCTGCCGAAAAGGCTCCTGAGCGTTTGCCCTCATTTTCGTATTTATCTACCCAGCCGTTTAAAAGGCCGTTTCGGATTGTTTTAACATATTCTTCTCCGAGAGGTTTTAGGGCATCGGTGATGATGTCAACGGCTTCGTTATAAGGGGTAATTTTTTTTACCTCGCTGACTAAGGGCATGTAAACATCATAGTGGCGGAGTTCTTTTAGGCCTAAATGTTTTTTTAACATGCTGTAGAATTTATGTAAGGGTTTTAAATTCTTATGAATGGTATCTATGAGGTTGTCATAAACGGCTGTAGGCACCTTGTCTACATAGAGGGATTTTTCTCTGGCAGAAGCATAGCCCCGTATTTTTGCAAGGGCGACATTTTGCTGAACCTGTCCCGTGTACAGGCTTGCGATTGTATTTTTATGTGCACCGTATACGCCGTAAAGCTGCTTATAGGCTTTTTCCCGCAGAGCTCTGTCGGGATTTTGCATAAACTTTGAATAAGAAGATTGAGTTAATTTTATGTCTCCTTCTTTTGTTGTGATTGTACCGAAATCAAAGTCTACGTTGGTTAGAACCGAAAAGGCTTGGCTCGGTGTGCCGTGGGGCTCGCTTAAAAGGCTTAAAATCTTTTCTTCCTTGTCGGAAAGGGTGTGGGGTTTTAGGTGCAAGGTCTTTTCTAAGGAAACCTTAAAATCGGCAAAGCCTTTTCCTGTGGGGCTTGAAGGGTCAATCCATGAGCGGATTTTTTCTTCAGGGATTTCCATGATGGCAGGCATGAGCCAGCTGGTGGCAGCCGAAAGCTCTGTAACGGTCATCATGTATTTACTTATTCGTTTGATGTTTTCGGGGTCGCCCTCGTTTGAAGATTTTTGCAAAAAGGCATAGTTTCCGACCTTTTCCGCAATTCTATCAACCCCCGTTGAAGCCTTTAGGCAGGCAAGCAGGGTTGCCGCATCGATCGTTTCAGGCTTGGAAAAAGCTTCTTTATATTTTAAGATTTCTTTTCCGCCTTCTGGAATAGAAGCAAGGGCTGCTTCCCATTCTTCTTCATTCTTAAAAAGTAATTCGATATTCCATTTGTCGCTTTTGGCGATCTCGGAACGTTTAGGTGTAGTTGAGTTTTTCATATCATTACTATACAACAATGTTGATAAATAGGCAAGAGTCTTAAATCTTTTAAATCTAAGCTATAAACTCTTATGGATATCTACTTATCGGTTTCCACAAAATCTTTTCCGTCCCATAAATATTGTGTAACGGTAATTTCCGGTTTTAAAGGTTTCTCATTTTCCCATTTTGTAACAGTTCTGATGAGCTTTACTCTATTTCCATTAAATTCAAATTCTTCTTCGGTTCCTGACTCCATGTACTCAAAGTCGTTGTGAAGTCCGGTAAAATACTTTAATGAACCATTCGAAAAATAATAATAACTCTCGCTGCTCCAGCCGATACCGCCGTCGCTGAAACCGCTTCTCGTAATAAGAAAGCTTACTTTCGGTATCAAGTTTTCACACACTTTTATCGAATAAGAGGTATCTTCTGATACTTTATTTTTAGAAAAATCCTCCAGAGGAATAGGTTTACTACTCGATTTTTTTATAAGTATATGATTTGTATCTACATTATAAAAACTCTCCTTATAGTCATAAACTCCTACACCCTTTTGTTCAGTAATACACAGACATGCAAAAATCTCATCTTCTCCGTCATTATCGATATCTCCCACGGCCTCTTTGCAGGAAATGTATCTTCCGCATATATAGCCTCTTCCTTTTTCACAAACGATTCTGTACCATGGTGCATAATGCCCTTCCTCTAAAATCCATCCCCATTCCTCCTTACACCCAATAACCTTGACCGCATCACCCAAATTCAGTTGAAAAAGTTTTTCTCCGGAAAGGCTCGGCTCGGCTCGAACATTCACTTTGTTATCAATAACATAATGGACGGAATTGTCATCATCATCTGTGATTATGGCTATGTATTTTTGTGCAAATAAACCTATCGTGCTTGTAAGAAACAGAAAATAAAAGATTAAGTTTTTCATTTTATACTACCTCAAATGTATCATTTTCTATAAGTGTAATATATTATACTTGTTATAAAAAATCAACCTTTGAAATATATAGAAGGATTTGCAATTCTATGTTATAATCACAAGCATGAAGCAAAACAATATTCCGCAGCAAACGCATTTTATAGGTGTCTTGTTGCCGGATGATATAAGTCTTAGCCTTGAAGATTGCCGGCGATATATGAACAGGGCTTACGGGTGTAAGTCAGGACATGGTACTCCAATCCATGTTACTCTTGTTCCTCCGTTCAGATTGCAAAAAGACTATTCAACCGATGATTTAATAAGAGCAATTGAAAAAGAAGTTTTGCCTAAGGGCCTAGGTTTTACCGCTCATATAGATAATTTTGATGCGTTTGGAGATAGAACTCTTTTTGCAAAAATAGTTGCAGATGAAAATTGGACAAGGCTCCGTGATAAAACCGTAAAAGCAATTTTGAACGCCTGTCCGGGCTCTACCAAAAAAGACCGAAGGCCTTTTCAGCCTCATGCCACTGTTTCAAATCGGGATATTCCAGCAGGAGTAACGGCAAAGGCTCTTCAGATTATGAATGAACTGAACCTTGTTAAAGACTTTCCGGTTGATAATATCACGATTTTTGAGCGGAAAGCCAACAGGTGGGAAGCCGCTGTTAGTATGGAATTTAGCATTAGGAAAACCAGATTATAACAGATAATGAGAATATGAGCTTATAAAAGGAGCTATCTGTTTGTATAACTCAAATAACTAAATAAAAAGCTACAACATAACAATTTATTAAATCAAAAAAATGATCACGTATTTCTTAATCAAAACATAAATACTATTGTTTGTTCTCTGGCATTTTGATCTCTATTTCACCACTTTTGATACTCGATTCAATTTCAGTACGTATTGGTTCATAGATTGGTATATCCTGATCAATAGCTTCGAAACTAACTGCTAATGAATACTTTGCTTTAAACAACCCTCCCCAACCTTTATGACCACGAACCGCAATGCAAAAGGCATCACTCAATTGATTGGATTTGATTATACACCAATCCTTTTGAAGGGTTCCATTCTTTCGTGAATACCCCTCTGCTATACCTCGATTAGTTGCTTCTCCTAGCACCCAATTAAAATCGCCATCATCATCAATAATAGCTCCTGTTTCAAAGATACGACGAGCAAATATTTCCGCATTCTCTCCAATCCGACTACAGCACCAATCTAACCATGTTGATAAATATCCTTTTACATAGCGACGAGTCCGCCGGGGGCTCGCTGCATAAGACAGAGTAACTTCGACCAAAATATTATAATCCTCACCAATATTAGATAGTTCTTCCGGGATAGGAACTTGAAAAATATGGGCTTCATCATCCCCAATATCCATGTACGACGGTGTTATTAAGGTTATTCGATACTCGTCATTATGTGTAGCGCGTTCAACATCTGGAATACCATATCCTATATGGCGTAGTGTAGAAACGCATTCTTTTTTACTGATATTATTAACTTTCTTGGGCCATCGGGCAGATTGAGCTATTAATGCTCTATATAGCAGTGCGGGTGATTCTGGCAAAACCTTTTCAATCTGTGATGCGATGTAAGTGACTTTTGGCGCTGAAAAAGACGTCCCTACATCATCACGTGCAAAAGCAGGACCTTCTGGAGATTTACGAATTAGCTCCGGACATACTTCGGAAGGTGTTGTAAATTGAGGCGGGTCACTCCCTTTAATGTATACATGTGTTCCCCCATATTCGACAACTTCTGGCTTTAGGACATCCCAAATACCCGGCCCTGAGCGCGAGAATGAAGAAACCTCCATTTGCTTTCCCAAGGCAACAAAATCATCAGTTTCTAGCTCAGCCGACGATACGGATCCTACGGTAATTGCTTGTAGGCTCTGCGCTGGATTTGAAATTCTACACAACTCTTTGTCAAGATATTCAGGATATGAATACCCCTTCTGCCAATAGGCCGATATGACATCTGTGGAAATATTCCCAGCCGCCTGTATAAATAAGACATCATGATTGTAAGATTGACTATCGATTTCAGCCGCCCAGGAAGTCATGTGCTTCATTTCACAAGATTGACGATTTCCAATAGAATGATTAAATATTCTCGTCGGTTGTGAACTTTTAACATTATATTTTTGAACTGCAATTGTTATCGTTTGGGGCGGATACACATCTTCTGGCATGCAATTGTTTTCATCTAGAATTCGCATATTGCGAATCCAGCAAGGAAGTTGATAAACTCCATCTGAAGGAACTGTCTTTGGATACAAGACTGCACCGGCTACACGTGTCCCATGCCCTCCTCCAGCAACTTCATCACTTGTGCCTATATTATTTGGGAGTAAACTGATAGATTCATCACTAATAATTGCTGATGCTAAATACTTATGTTCCTCTTGGATTCCACTGTCCATTACACATACAATGGGAGCAGATTTGGTAGGAGCCTCAATTTGAACGTTTTCGGTAAGACTATCGTTATTTTCGGAAGCCTCTCCCATAGCTATTGTCTCAGCTTCAGCGGCTTCAAATATATACGCAAAATTCAACACTAAGTCAATCAAACATTTACCGGATATTTTTAAACGCGCCGAGAAACTGTCAGGCAAATCAGTCATTTCCGGTATACCATCGGCGAGTTCCATAATTTCACCACCATAATCAGAAACAAAACTTTCAATTGTTTTCTCTCGTTTTATCTTGATTTCGTCCCAAGCCATATAGGTAACATTAAACTTTTCCATCCACCGTTGCTCACGAAAAGAATAGTGTTCATCGGTTTCATCATCTTCTCGCTTAGGTCGTTTTGGCAACTCGATGTTTCCACAGCAGCTTACACCAATATCGATTATATATACTTCATCTGGTGAAATAGTTGCCCATTTTGCATAAAGTTCTTTCGACAAAACCCGTGTAAGCCTATCGCCATCTTCACAGAGCGCATAGACTTTTGCTGGCGAATTGCACCTTGCGGTTACATTTGCAATAAAAGCATCTGTTTTCTCATTTAAAACCGAAAGGTCAACATCTTCTGTAGCAACTATAATAAATCCTTCTTCAATTTCACAGATGATTTCAAATCCTAATCCACGTAAAAAATCAATATCAGCTGAAGGATCTATTTCTAGCAGTATTGGAATACCAGTTTCTATTTCAGGCAAGGCATTTTCTGAGCGTTCTGCACGACGTTCTTTCCAAAAACGGGATAATTCAGCAGAGCGACGTTTAACATAGCCACCATGAGCAATTCGATTAGCTGTATTCTTCTTTGTCTGGGCAGATGCTGTACCGCCACCACGCAATTTCGGTTTCCCTTGAAATAATAGTGGAAGAGGTAAATGCGTAAAGTCATTATGTTCTGCCATTGTCATACCTCCTTACAGATTAAAATTTAGAGCTTTCTTTCAATGCTTTTACGAAATGTTCGTTGCATACTTTTTTGCACCCTGCAAGAACACCAATCTTTGCAGCCCGTTGTGTAATCAGAACAATATTAGCTGCAGAGTATCCATCCAATTGATTTGATATTTGATCCATATCGACATCAGGAGAAACCGGTATTGCAGATAATGTCATCTCCAATAAGCGTTTACGTTCTGATTTTCCCGGCATTGGCATTTCAATAACATCATCAAATCTGCGGAAAAGAGCCTCATCAAGCGACACTTTCAAATTTGTAGTGGCTAAAACCAATCCCGGAGCATCGTATTCGTCTAACAAAGTGAGTAACATATTGACGATTCTAGGGACCTCTCCAACATCCTGTGTCGTAATACGAGATTTAGCAATAAAATCACACTCGTCAAGAAGTAAAACGACAGGTTCGCTTTTGCAATAATCAAATACCATTCGAAGATTTGATGCGGACTCCCCAAAGTAAGAAGAAAGCAAAGAATCAAAACGAACTTTTAATAGTGGTAACCCGAGGTTCCATGCAATTCGTTCGGCACTTAAAGTTTTGCCACACCCCGGAGGACCATAGAGGAGTATTTTTCTTTTAGGTACAAGGTTGAATTTTTTTAACCTTTCACGCGCCACATATTCCTGCTCAATTGAAAGAAGTCGTTCTTCAATCTCATTCGGTAAAATCATATGATGCTTTAATTGTTCTCTCGAAATATACGATACTAGTTGTGAATTTGAACGTTTGCTCTTGGGTAAAGTAGATAATCCATTTTCGCTTTTTTTGCTCTCAAACAGAGTATATTTTGGTTTTTCTGTAATTGAAATCTTCTCTAATGAATCTGCAAGAATGTTGTGACCAAGTTTGCGTTCCTCTTGAATAATTGTAATGGCTATTTTCTTCAATGATGATATATCTTCGGAAAAAATGGCCCGAAATAGTCTCTTATATAATTCAGCGTTCATATAGCGAATCCCCCTCTCGAATAGTTGACATTCTAATAGAGTATAAAATTATCAATTTCAACTGACTTTATACTTTTGCCGTCCAGAGGAAGTTTTTTCGATTGGTTTCAAATGAGTTCCAGATGTATGAACATAGTTTAAGAACAAAGCTCTCAATAACAATCTGTCGCTTCTGGATATTCGGTTCCACTTATAATCTTTAAACAAATCTAGTACAAGAAAAATTTCATTAGTATTCAGATGCTTTGTTTCTTTTATAGCTTGAGTTAAAAGATTGTTTGTATTTGACATTTACATCCTCCTCGTTTTAAATAACATTATTTGCAATGTAACACGTAAATATACAAAAATCAAGGGCTTAGATGTGTAATCTTTAAGTTGAAATAATCAATATACTAAAATTAAGCTCTGTAATATCAGTATTATTTGCGACTTTTCCCTCACCGTCTTGACAATAAAACGGATTAGTTGTATATTTACATGTGTTAGCTAACGCTGTATACAAAAAGAGGAGATTTATGCCGAGGGACAAAACCGCCAATCATATAAAAATTATGGCCGCAGCAAAAGCCGAATTTATGGAGAAGGGCTTTGATAAGTCCTCCATGCGAAGTATCAGCAAACGCTGCGGTATGACGGCTGCGGGAATATATCGGCATTGTGTAGATAAAGAAGATCTCTTCGATCAAATTGTCGCTCCTGCAGTGGACCGCATAAATGCGTGGCTGGATGCACATGTTGCACGTTACGCAGAGGCAGTACAGAAGGAAAAGCATATACAGTGGCGCGATTCCGAAATCGATATGATGCGCGAGATAATCTATCCGAATATGGAGGAATATCATCTATTACTGGCAAAATCACAGGGAAGCAAATACGAGAATTTCCTCCACGATCTTACAGAGGGGCAGCAAGCGCAGCTTTTACAATATCTGCCGATGTTGAAAGCGCAAGGATACGCCGTGAAAGACATAGATTCAAAGGAGCTGCATCTTCTGCTTTCGGCATATACGACAGCTCTTTTTGAACCGGTTATCCATAATTACAGTTTGGAAGAAGCATTACATTGCCTGAAGCGGTGGAGGCATTCTTTGTTCCGGGTTGGAAGCAGTTGTTCGGGTTTTAATAACTTGCATAATTGAATTAGGATAAAGGCTCACCGCCTGTCTTTGTTTATAAGAATAGGCAATGAGTTTAAGTGAATGTTAGCTAACGCTAACTATTGTTTGTTAGCTAACAAAAGGAAGTTTGCTTATGAAGGAAAAAGAAAAAAGTCCTTCGCCTATCGCGTGGGCGTTGGGACAAACAGGGGAACACAAAGGTCAATATGTTCTAAGTGTTATTCTCGCAGTTATCGGCGTGGCCTTTTCCATCGCACCGTATTTTGTTGTTGCCGGCATAGTACACGGTTTGATGGGCGGAAACAAAGACCTTTCATATTATATGATACGCTGTCTGATTATTGCAGCGTTTTGGTTTTGCCGTGTACTGTTTCATGCGCTCAGTACATCGACAAGTCATAGGGCAACATTTGCAGTGCTCGGAGAAATCCGAAAACGCTGCACGGAAAAACTGACAAGAATGCCGCTGGGTGCGGTGCTGGAGCAAAGTTCCGGGGCGCTCAAAAATATACTCATCGAACGTATCGATAGCATTGAAACAACACTGGCGCATATCGTTCCGGAGTTCACCGCAAATTTACTGATCCCCGTCATCATTTTGATCTATATTTTTACCATTGACTGGCGTATGGGGCTGGCTTCGCTTGCAACGATACCGGTGGGCTTTTTCTGTTACGGTCTTATGATGAAGGGCAGTCCTCAATTTTATCAACGCACGGTTACAGCCACCAAAGCACTCAATGATACGGCGGTTGAATATATCGGCGGTATTCAAGTCATTAAGGTTTTCGGAAATACAAAAAGTTCCTACGACCGCTTCGTGCATGACGCGTATGAAGCCGCTCACAGCTATATCGATTGGATGCGCTCCTGTATTCTCACCTTTACATTCGCCACGGTAATCATGCCCGCTACAATGGTTTCCGTGCTCCCCATCGGCGGTCTTTTGGTAAAGGGAGGATATCTTTCTCCGCAGAATCTGGTAACAATTATTATTCTGTCTGTGGGCATCATCACACCGCTTATAACCTTGATGAGTTATTCGGACGACTTTCGAACGATGGGAACCATTTTCGGTGAAGTTCAAAGTATTCTGTATGCTCCCGAAATGGAGCGTCCTGTAGACGAAGAAGTTCCAAAAGAAAACACGTTGAAGCTACAGGATGTTCGTTTTTCGTATAAAGAAAATGAAGTGCTTCATGGCATTTCGATGGAAATCCCGGAGGGCAGTTTTATTGCGCTGGTCGGTCCTTCCGGCAGCGGAAAGAGTACCATTGCGCGCCTCATCGCTTCGCTCTGGGATGTGAGCAGCGGGAAAATTTTGCTGGAGGATACGGACATTCGTGAAATTCCGCAAGAAGCATATTCGGATAAGATTGCCTTTGTCTCGCAGGATAATTATCTATTCAACATGACGGTTAGGGAAAATATCCGCATCGGACGGGCGGACGCAACGGATGCGGAAGTGGAGGACGCGGCAAGACAAAGCGGTTGCCATGAATTTATTTTGGAACTGGAGAACGGTTACGATACCGTGGTAGGCACTTCCGGCGGGCATCTTTCCGGCGGCGAGCGGCAGCGTATTTCCATTGCCAGAGCAATGCTGAAGGCTGCACCTATTATCATTTTGGATGAGGCAACCGCATACACCGATCCTGAAAACGAGGCGGTTATTCAGCGCTCTATTTCTAAGCTGACGGAGGGTAAGACGCTCATCGTGATTGCGCACCGGCTTTCTACGATTACCGCTGCCGATTGTATCTATGTCATTAAAGACGGCACTGTTGATGACAGCGGAACCCATGATGAGCTTCTTTCTCATCACGGGTTATATGAAACGATGTGGAATGCACATATTGAGGTAAAAGATCATGCTTAAAGTTATTAGAAAGTTTTTTGCGTTCTGCGGTGAAGAAAACCGCCGGAAATTCATCACTTCCATTAGGCTCAATGTTATTCAGGCGCTGTTTGAGGCGCTAAAGATTCCGGCGATTGCGGTGATGATTCGGGCGCTGATGAACGGAACGGTAGAGACAAAGGATATCCTGCTCTCGTTAGGGATTATGCTGATCAGCATTGCCGGATCGGGATTGCTAAAATCAAAGGCCGTTATGTTGCAGACCGAAGGAGGCTATGACACTTGTGCGAAAAAACGGGTGGAGATTGCGGAGCATCTGCGGTATCTTCCGATGGGATACTTTAATGCCAACAGCCTCGGGCAGATTACATCTATCACAACTAATATAATGGAAAGCCTTGAAAATATTGCTACCCGTGTGGTAATGCTTGTCTGCGACGGCTTGCTTACAACCTTGCTTATTGTCGTCATGCTGTTTTTCTTCGACTGGAGAATCGCCTGTGTGCTGCTCTGCGGTTTTTCGCTGTTTCTTTTTGCAAACAGCCGTCTCCGGATTGCTTCCGAAAAGGTGTCGGGAAAAAAGATACGCGCAGATGAAAGGCTCGTAGAAAAGGTTCTGGAATACCTGCAAGGGATGACCGAGGTTAAGGCTTACCGGTTGACGGGAGTTAAGAGCAAGGAATTAAATGAAGCCATCTCGGAAAACAGTAAGATCAATATCGACATGGAAATGACACTGGTTCCCCGCATAGCATTGCAGAGTTTTATCGCCAAGCTTACCGGTGCGGCAATGGTAGCTTTTTCATGCGTATTCTATTGTGCCGGAAGCATGGACGCGCTGAATGCTGTTGTCATGGTAATCTCCGCATTTATCATCTACACGAGTCTGGAAACGGCAGGACAATATTCGTCACTGCTGCGCGTGGTTGATATGAGTGTTGACCGGGCGCAGGAAATTCTGAACACGCCGCAGATGGATATATCCGGAGAAAATATTACACCGGCAGTGCGTGATATTACTGCGCAGGATATCGCATTTTCGTATGAGAAGCGAAAAATCATCGACGGGATTTCATTGCATATCCCTGAAAAGACCACGACGGCGATTGTCGGCCCTTCCGGCGGAGGCAAAACCACCTTGGTAAATCTGCTTGCACGGTTCTGGGATGTAGACAGTGGAACCGTTATGCTGGGCGGACGCAATGTGAAGGATTACGATATGGATTCTTTGATGGCGAATTTCAGTTTTGTGTTCCAATCGGTTTATTTATTCCACGACACCATCGCCAACAATATCCGCTTTGGTCAGCCCGGCGCTCCGATGGAGGATGTGATCGCTGCGGCGAAAAAGGCCTGCTGCCATGACTTTATCTCAAGCCTTCCCCACGGATATGACACTGTAGTCGGCGAAGGCGGCGCAAGTCTTTCCGGCGGAGAAAAACAGCGCATCTCCATTGCCCGCGCCATGATGAAAAACGCACCGGTCATCTTTTTGGATGAGGCAACCGCCAACGTCGATCCCGAAAATGAAAACGAACTGATGCACGCCATCCACGCGCTCACCGCCGAAAAGACCGTCATCATGATTGCTCATCGGCTGAAAACCGTAGAGAGAGCCGATCAGATTATCGTCGTAGACCACGGCAAGATTGTGCAGCAGGGCACACATGCCGAACTGATGGATCAGGACGGCATATACCAAAACTTTATCGGCGAGAGGCGCGAAGCTGCAAGCTGGAAGGTACATAAATAATTTGTAAAGACCTCTAAAGATCGTTTCCTTACAGGCTTAGAGAGTCAGTAATCCGATTGGCTTGCGGTTTTTAGAGGTTCTAATAGTATAAGCCAAGATTTTTCAAACGAATCTTTTAAACCAAGTATCCAAAAAATCCATTTGTTCTTCAGTATGAAACCAATGCTCTCCCTCATCAAAAATCGTTAAGTCTGCATGTATTTTATTCGCAAAATTCGTTATTGTTTCTAAAGAAGTCATATCGTCTTTTTTACCGTAAAGAATACCGGTAGGAATGTTCCATGCTATAGGATTTTTTCTGACAAAAGAAAGATATTCCCACGATAAGGGTTCGCCGAACTGAATGTTGATGACTTTTTTTAGTCTAAGTGCTTCTTCGGATATCTTTACCCGTTTCATCATGTGTAAAATGATATTTTCCATATCGACAATGGGAGAAACAAACAGTGCTTTTTTGATCGGTTTTTCCGATAAGGCCAACATAGAAAAGTAAGCCCCTATACTGTTTGCAATTAATAAGATTCCATTATAATTTGGAATAAGGGAATCAAAATAGTTTTGAAATTCTTCACCTGCCTGCCAAGGTAACTCCGATTTATAATCAAACCCTAAAACATCATAATCGTCATTAAAAAACTTTTTATAGTAAAGCGCTTCGTCGGCAGAACCGCCTTTTCCGTGTATATATACAACTGCATTTTTCATACACAATACCTCCATTTTAAGGCAATCTGTTCTGAAACTGAAGTTTCCGCACAGGTCTATTAATTAAAAATAGCTATAACCGTGATTATTACCTCACATCGGAAAAAGCTTAAGTTGCGGAATAGCCGCTTACATCAGTTTAAAATGTTTATCGTTTGTCTGGACATTGGTCAAGGTGAATTTTCCCGCTAATGCAAAAAAAGCTTGTTTGTTTTTGGGTTTTGCCTGATCGCTATAATTTTCTGTAAAATCACCTTGCTGAGCTTTAAGCAACTTGATAAAAGCCGATACTGAAGCTAAAAGCTGTTCCGGCAGCATTTTTACTTGTTCAATAACTGTTTCATAAGACATTGAGAGGAAGCTCCTTGTAATTCATATTCAAATTTTTTATAAATTATTATTTTCCTGCCATTATTTGCATTGTAGCAGTTCCAATTAGTTGAACAATGGCACCATAAAACCATCCATGTGTTTCAAAATGCTTTGATATTCTATTCATTAAACTTTCTCTTTTAGGGAGTGATTTATTAGCTTGAATATTATCACAAAGCTCCTTTATCTCTTCAAGTAAATTTCTTAGCTCTTTTTTATCATCTCCGCCTTTCTCGTCTATTTCTTTTTCAATAGATAAGACTTTATTTTCAATTGTAATTGTTGAATGAGATACTGCCCCTAAATTCAAATTACTTCCGGTAGCTGTTAAATTATGAATAGTAATATTTTGAGATGTTTGCTTTTCTTTTTCGGCTTTTTCTTTATCCTCAAAATATGTAAGTGCGTCTGGCGATAGATCTAATATAAAGTCTCCACCCAAAAATATAGTGTAATTATAAATCAATCCATTTTGTTCAAGTTTCTCAAAAATATTGGAAAGACCGTTTTGATAACCTTTTGGAAATAGATCATACTCTCCTTCTAATTCAAAGCTCTGTGTTTTTTTATATAAATTTATCAGAATCTTTAAAATTTTTTCTGCATCTTTACTTAACATAGTTTAACCTTCTGTAATACATTAAAAGTATTTATTTTTTCTTTATTTTCTCAATATTTATCTGCATTTTATCACTGAGTTGTTGTATATCTGAGTAATGTTTAATCGGATGCATTTTACAAAAATCAACAACAAATATCCTTAAAATAGTCTTTGCCAATTCAGAAGTATTTTTATTCTTGATATATTGAAATAAGCGAGTCTTATCAAGGTTTTTACCATAAATAATTTTTATCCCTTCCAAGATTAATTCATTTGCTGGTGTTAAATCTTCATCTGCAATATCTTTCATAAAAGGAATTATTTTTTCAGAACCAATAGAATGAACTGTTTTTTGTATAATGATGTAAACGTATAAGAAATTCATTCCCCAAAAAAAGTTACGAGCAATTTTTTTACATTTCTCATAATCGGTTTCCTGTTCTTTCAAAATTTCTTTCTTTATTGCCTTTGCGAAGAAATCAATAAACTCAGTTTGGACATCATGATTTTTAAATAAACAGAAAAAAGAATCAAGTCCTCTAAGATTGAGATTAATTGCTGCTAATAATAATTTTTTCACTTTTGACTTTTCAATCGAAGTACATCTATTTTTTGCTATTAATCCAATGGCTTCAACAAGTTTTATAGATTTTCTTAAATTCTTTGAGTAGTCATCAGTTGAATCATCCAATGAATTTTCATGAGATTCTGAATATTCTTTTTCACTTTTGGTTTCCAATCGTGTATCACGTTCTATTTTATAATTGTGATTCTTATTTGGCATTGCAACATTAAGGACCGCTTTATAGCTTGTACCAAAAAATTTTGTATCATCTTTATTTAATGAAACAATCTTATTTGTAGTAAAGGCGTTATCTGCTTCATTTAATAGTATTTTATAAAATTCATCTGACTTATTATTATGGGAATAAAAAATAACAATATAAGCGTTTTCATCTTTATGAATATTAGTACATAAATATTTTATTTCTGATATAGCAATATTATTGTTATCTGATAAATATTTTGCAACAAAGTAATAATAGATATATTTATAATCAAATCTATAGGTTCCTAATGAAGTTTTTATAAGCAATCTACTCTTTTCTAATTTTCTAATAAAAATTTCCTTTTTAAAAGGTAAGGCAATTTTCTCTTCATAGTTCGCTAAAAAGGATTCAAAATCATAAACATTACTTTCATAGGCTTCTTTTTTAAATAATTTATAAGCAAAATGAGAAAGAAAACTAATACAGCCTGCAATTTCATCATCCGTTTTTAATCCGATTTTTGTAAATGCAATAATTATCAATGCTTCATAGCAGTAGCCGTAAGAAGTAATTTGTTGGCTAAGAGGTCGATTTAATGTTTCCACATTACTTAAAATTGATAGAATTAAAAAAGGATAAGCAGGCATTATTCCACCATTTAGAGATTTTCCTGTAATAATTTCAATTTGCTCTGCCTTTTTATCGATCTGTTTTACTTTTTCAGGATCTTCGGCTGTTTTTATATCTTCATCAAGATATAGCCATCTCTTAATTAGGGCATCTCTTTTCTTGGGAGAAAATTCTTTGATAGCAAACTTAATTATTTGGTCTCTAATAGCGTTTATTTCCACATCAAGATTATATATTAAATCAACAGTACATATAATTTTTGAAAAAATTGATATTTTTTCGATTATCTTTTTTTTGTTATTAATTTTATGAAAATCATCAAAAAACAAAATAATTTTTTCTTTATTTTCCATCAGAAAACGTTTTATTTTTTCATCAGAAAGTTCTATTTCAAACATCTGTTTAAATTTTCTTACGAGTATATTAAAAATATGCCCGTCAAAATTTTCTTCAGGTAAAAAATAAAAGGTTATAAAATATTTTTCTAATGAACTTTGAATGATTTTCTTTAATAGAGCTGTTTTTCCGGATTGATCATCTCCATGTATAAAAATATATTTATATTCTTTAGATTCGGTAAAAATATTTTCTGAATCAATGTCTTCATCTTTATCTTCATCAATCCTATATTTTCTTAATTGAGGATAGATAAAGATATCCGATAGTAAAAGAGTATTTTTAGAACGGTGAGATGTTTTAAATATATCCGTATCTTCTAAAAAATTATTAAACTCTTGTATTTTTATTGTTTCAAGTTGTTTCAATATTTCAATGTCATTATTTATTGAAATTAGCCGCTCCTTTACTTTCTGTAATTCATTCTCTAATTGTTCTTTACTTAGCGATACTAAATTTTTACCATCCGTATTTAATAATAGATCTTTTGAGATCGAAATATCATTATGCCAATCACATTCTGAGATTATCAAAGATAACATATAAATCCCATCTAATTGTTTTCTTTTCAAAAAAGCATTCTTCTCTTTCTTACAATTTTCGGAATTATAAAATGATTTTGACAATAATAAGATAGCTATATCACTATCTCTTATATGAAAGTCAATAGTATCAAACAGTTCTCCACCTGATCTCAGTTTTCTATCATAAAAAAATTCAATCTTGTTTTTTTGCTGCAACGCATCAAAAAGCGGAATTAGATGTTTTGTCATAAATTCTTCATCATCATGGGAATAACTAATAAATATTTTTGCCATATTTAATTCTCCTTAAATATAATTATGTGTGTGATTATAACTGTCATATCTCTCCTACTCCCCCTCCACAATCTTCACCTCATCCTCAGTCAGCCCGTATAGCCCATAAACAACAGCATTTATCTGCTTATCCAAAACATCAATCCTTTGCTGCAAGAATTTTTTATCAGAATCGGAGATTGCACTGCCCAGCTGTTCCTGTGCGGCAATCATCTGGTCAACTAAAGCACTTATATGTATCTGCTCCGCTTCTGTTGGGACAATCAAAGGTAATCCAAGTAATGGTTCTTTATCTACCTGAAAGTTATCCCCCTGCATTTTTCCCTTATAGCGAAGCCAGAACTTAATCACATTGGAATTTAATACGGCGGTTAAGGATTTAAGATTGAACCGTTCGGTTTTAATAACAAACAATGCGCGTGAAGCATAAAAAGGCTCTGTCGTATAGTAAAACCTTGGAAATTGAGTTCTCCCTTGTGAAATAATTTTTTCATTCCCTGCTTTAAAAAATTGTTCGTCCCTTTCTCTATGCAGATAATAGTAAGGTTTATTTGGTGTCTTATATTTTATTTTTGCTTGCTTAAGATCAGTTTTGAATTTATTAAAATGATTCACAAAATTAGGATAATTAGATAATTTCTTATCTGAAAAATTTTGTGCTGATAAATAAATAATATACTTATCGGTCTTTTGACAACTATATCGGTTAGGTAAACCTGTGTAGTAAGGTTTAATAAATTCTCTTTCCTCATCTGTAAATACCGATAAATCGGTGACTATAAAACACTCATCGGGAGCACCTATAATCCCTTGTACAATTTCGTCTTCCGTAAGCATTGCGTTACTTCTCTCTTTTATGCAATCGAGAACGGCAGAAATTCTATTATTCAAAAAGAGAATATATTTATCCTTGCAAGCCTCCTTTACAATTTCCGCTTCAAATCGGGTTATATTCTCTTCTCCGTTTCCCGCTAAAAAATCAAGCACTTCAGACAGTTCGGCGCGGTCATTATTCAGCCGCGAATATTCAACCGAATAAGGCTCGTTTATTTGCGTTTTTTGCATAATATATATCATGGTTTGAATTGATGCTGTTTGAAATACCTTGTAATTGCCGAAGTCCGTATATGTTACTATCTTTGCATTATCCAATACAAAGTTTCTGAATAAAGAAGCACCTGCATTTGTTATCCAATTATTCGGTGCAATAAATCCGACTAAACCGTTTTCTTTTGCAAAGCGAATTCCTTGATATCCGAAAAAATACCATAAATCCATTTTTCCTTGATAACATGGATGATTATGCAAACCTTCAAAGCAGCTCGTATCGGTATACTCTTTTACATACGGCGGATTCCCTATTACGCAGTCAAAACCGCCGTGTGCAAAAATATCAGGGAACTGTACATCCCAGTCAAATGCATTCACCTTGCGCTGCTCCTCTATACCGAAAAGCGTTAAATCTTTACCGGCGTAATAATCCGTCCCGATAAGGCTGTTTCCGCATTTAATATTGTGCGACATATCTGGTAAAATTTTTGCCTGTATGTCGCTCGTTTTAAACAGTGCAGCCTGTCCAGTTGTAGAAAGAGCCTTGCCCTCATTTTCCAAGAGCTTCAAAAAGAGTGAAAGCTTTGTTACCTCCACCGCCTGCGCGTCGATATCCACACCGTAGATATTGTTTAGCAAAATGCGCTTTTTTTCTTCAATACTCAGCTTATACCCTTGAGTCGCTGCATCCTTGTAGATAAGCCCCTTCTTTTCCGCTTGTGTACGCCGCTCTTCTGCATAGTACCAATCCAAATGCCAGTCCAGCAGATACTGATATGCCCCGACAAGAAAGCTCCCCGAACCGCACGCAGGATCAACAAAACGCAAACTCTTTACTTCATCAGGAGTTTTGCCTGCAAGCTTTTTACCGATTGTGTTTTCAACGATGTATTTAACGATATAAGGCGGCGTATAATACACCCCGCCTGCTTTTTGTACTTCAGGTTTTTCAAGAATTTCTATGCTGTGCCCGTTCTTTGTTTTGCGCGTAAAGCGGATAATCTTTCCCAAAAAACGCTCATAGATAGATCCCAATATTTCAACCGGCAGTACACTGAACTCATACTGACATTCGGGATAATAGAGTGCATTGATAATATTGGTAAGTGTTTTATCCGCAACAGCAAGTCCGTCAAGCCATGTATCGGAAGCAAACAGTCCTGCATTAAATTTAGCATTCGCATTTTCAAAAAGCTTCTGCACATTTTTATAAATATTCGTTTTTTGTGCCGCAATTTTTTTAAGCTGATTTCCTTCTTCGATTTCTTTATCTTCACAAATCCGCAAAAAGAGAATCCGGTCTATAATTTTCTGTACGGCTCCCGTCAAATTGAATTCATCGATTCCTTCGTTATGCAGAGCAATATCTTCGGCAAGCACTGTACGCCATTTTTCGATCATATTCAAAATGTCATCGTCAACGGTTGCCGTTCCCCGCTTATCCTTATTGCCTTCGTGATAAGTATCGAAGGTGCCGAGGTCAACGGCATCCCAGCTGATTTTATTGTACAACTCTTCAAATTTTTCGGTGAGCTTATCGTAGGTTAGATACTCAATGCGGGCAGTTGAAGCAGTGTCTTTTTCGGACGGCTTAATCCGCGTGTCGTAAATTGCCAATTCCTGAAAGTCCGTAAGCACTGCAATAGGCATCTTCGATGTATACGCATACCTCCGCACCTGAAGCGCAGGTTCGGGATTTGTTTTAAGGTCAACGCTCGGCTGCTTTGCTTCCACATACATCTTCCGCTCGCCGCCGTAGCAGAGCGTGTAGTCGGGATGCTTTACCTGTCCGTCCATTACTACGCGGTCTTCGGTAATGACCTCCTGCCGGTCATGCCGCGCACCCTTCTCGTTTTTGACATCCCACTTCAGGCATTCAAGCAGCGGATCGATAAACTTATTGCGCACTTCGCTTTCCACAAAATTTTTGGAAAGATAAAAAGCCTCATTTTCCTTAAATTGCCTTACCAGCTGCGCCACACGCTCCTTGCGTTCAGCCATCGTCATGTCTTTTGCCTTAATGGACACCTCGACTACTCCTATTATTTGTATATTTAGGGTATTATAGCACACTTATAAGGATTTAGTAAAGAAGAAAACTTATAGAAATAGTGAACGCTTGAGAATTAATTCTTCCTAAAAATCCCCAGTGTTTCAATGTGGTGAGTTTGAGGATAAAAATCGAATAGAAAATGTTTTTCTAACTTGTAACCGGATACGAGGAGGCTTGCCGTGTCTCGGGCGAAGGTTATAGGGTCGCAGGAGATATAAAAAATCTGACGGGTCCCGCTTGAGCAAATCCAAGACAGGGCTTCTTTATCTATGCCGCTTCTCGGAGGGTCTACAAATACCGTATCGAATTTCAGTTTTGACTCTCTTGTTTTTGCCCAATTTTTTCCGTCCAAGGCATGATAAAAAATTTTAGGAAATCCGCTTTCTTTTTTTTCTCTGACAATTCCGCTTGATGAGCTGTTTATCAAAAAATTTTCTTCGGCATAAGCGAGGGCGTGTTTATTATGTTCTACAAGATGAATCTCTTTTGCCTGATCATAAGCAAAGAGAGAAAATGTTCCTACACCTGAATAAAAATCCAAAACTCGCCCTGAAATTTTTGCGTATTCAAAAATCGTGTTTATCAGATTTTCGGTCATTTCCAAATTAGATTGAAAAAAGCCCAAGGGATTGAATTTGATCCTTTTTCCTGCAAGCCTTACCTCACAGTCTTTTGCATTATCTTGGGTAAAAATTTTTTCTCCGTCCGAAAAAATATGGATTCTCGAATTCGGAGTATATTCTTTTAAATTCGATTTTAAAAGATTTCTTATTGCAGGTACTGCAATAGGGCAATCCTTTATCTTCACCGAACCGGAACTTTTATTTTCTTTTAAAGAAAGAGAGCTGTCCTCGTCAATGTAAAACTGAAAGCGGGCTCTATAATCCCAGTCCGGGCCGCTTACAAAAACACTTTTTTCAAAAAAATTCTTTTCAAGAGCCGGCTTATCAAAAGCAGCTTTTTCCTTATTTAAACTCAAGGCTCTATCGAGGGCTTCAAGGGCCATGCTTTTTCTTAAAAAATGCTGGTATTCGTCATCGGCTGTTTGTAGGTTGCAGCCCCCGCAAACATAAAAGTAAGGGCACCTAGGTTCTACCCTGTGGGGAGAGGCTTCTAAGATTTTTTCGATTTTTCCCTCGGTATAATTTTTATGTTCTTTTACGATGGAAATTTCCAAAACCTCATCGGGAAGAGAATAGGGAACAAAAACGGTTTTGCCGTCTTTTAAGGAAGCGATACATGAAGCCCCGAAAACCATTTTTTTTGTTTTTACGATTTCTTTTTGCATAATTTTTATCTTCTAATCAGCCTGACTATCTTGCAGAGGCGGAAGATCGGGATGGAGGGCTCGTAAATTTTCGTAAAACCTGTCTTCAATCTTTATACCGTTTTTTGAAGTTGTTCCGAGTTTTCTGTCCTTTCGGATTGAGCCGTGAAAATCGCTTCCGGCAGTTATGGGCATATCTAGGGATGCCGCCAGTTTTTCGAGCCTTTTACAATCATTGTATTTTGTTGAAGAATTCCAAGCTTCAAGCCCCACAAGGCCCTGCCTTTTAAAATCGGCTATAACATCGGGAAGGGAAGACCAAGATAAATAAAGGGACATAGGATGAGCCAAAACGGGAATTCCTCCTGCGGATTTTACGGCAGAAATTGCCGCTGCAAGGTCTGCATTTTCTTTTTCTTCAAAAAAAGGTCTTCCCTTTGCAAAATACTTATCGAAGGCTTCCTGATTTTTTTTGACCATTTTATGAGCCGCCATGTAGGCTGCAAAATGAGGCCGGCCCAAGCCATGATCTCCACCCGCAAAATCTCTCACCTTTTCGTATGAAATATCAAAGCCGGCTTTTTTTAATTTTTCGGCCATCCTTTGATTTCTGTTTATCCTTTCATCCTGCAGATCCTGTAAGAGCGTGTTAAGCTCATTGGACTCTTTACGCAAATCAAGGCCCAATAAATGGAGCTCTCCGGGGCTCCATTTAACGCTTATTTCGACACCGCGTATAAAAATTATACCCTGCCTTTTAGCTTCTGCAGCAGCTTCATCGAGCCCGCTTAAAATATCGTGATCGGTTAAGGCAAAGGCTGAAATGCCTGCCTTTTTAACGGCTGCGGCAAGTTCCGCAGGGGTAAAGGTGCCGTCCGATGCTGTTGAATGAGTGTGTAAGTCCACCATAGAAAAAGATTATATCAAAAAAAACAAAGAAGGGCTAGGTTTTTCTTAAAAAATATGCTAGAATGGTAGAACGCAAGTTTTGTATTGGGAGGCCGTAATGCCTAAGGCTATTAATTACAAGGCAAATTCAGTAGTTTATTTCTCGGGAGATTTTGATGAACGTGTTTTCTTATTAAACACGGGCAGCATAGCTCTTACATCTATAGATATTGAAACCGGAGAACAGGTTACCGACTATATAAAGACCGGAGAATTTTTTGGAGTAAAATCGGCATTGGGCAATTATCCTAGAGAAGAAAGCGCCATGGTTTTAACCGACTCCATAGTTTATTCTTTTACAAGCAAAGAATTTGAAGCCTTTGCACAGACGAATACCCGCATTATTTTACAGATGATAAAGGTGTTTTCCCGCCAGCTTAGGAGTATCCATAAGCAGCTAGCCTCTCTTTTGGACAGTGAAGAAGAAACAAATCCTGAAGAAGGCCTTTTTAATGTTATGAATGCCTTTTATTCCTCCCAACACTATAAGGCTGCAGGACAGGTAGGGGCAAGATATAAGGCTATCTATCCTAGCGGAAAGTATATTTCACAAGTAGACCAAATTGTTAGAAGTACGGCTGAAGTTGCAGGCCGCTCTTTTGGAACCGCGGAAGGACATAATAACGATGCATCTTTTGTTCAGCCTGAAAAGCCGGCCCCTATTGCCGACGGCACGGTATATCTTACGTATAATAAGGCTGAAGATCTTTTTGAAAAGGGAGAATTTGAAGCTGCCTATGATCAGTATCATGCCGTAATCGAGGCAGGGACAGGCGATGAGATTACCGATAAGGCATATATAGGTGCAGGGAAAACTCTTCATGCCCAAAAAGAATATGTGCGCTGTTTACAGCTTTTAACGGGTTTTATTTCCCAGCATCCCAAGTCTTTAAAAATAGGAGATGCCCTTATGTATTTGGGTATGTGTTATATGGATATGGAAAGACCTGATAAGGCGATTGCCTTTTTTGATAAGGCCGCCCTATTGTCGGGGGCCGATATAATCGGAAAAATTAGGGAACTTCAAAAAGAATGCAGCGCTCGGCTGCAAGGAGAGTAAACTATGTCGGATCTTTTTTCTTCATTTTCAAGATTTGCAAAAAATTTTCCTAAAGGGTCTCTTATATTTGCAGAATTTGAACCCGGTTCATCATTCTATTTGATACAGTCGGGCCGTGTTCAGCTTATAAAGATTATAAACGGATTTGAAAAAAACCTTGACATCTTACAGCCCGGTGAAATCTTCGGCGAGATGGCTATTTTGGATAATTCTCCCCGTTCAGCCTCGGCCATAGCTTATGATGATGTGATGGCTCTCGAATTCAATAAAGAAAACTTTGAAATTTTGATGAAGGGAAATCCGGCTATTGCTATGCGGCTTTTAAAGACCTTTGTAAGACGTATCTATGCCCAAAGACGCAGGTTTATGATTTTAACTATTGAAGACAGGCCTGCAAGAATAGCTGATGTTTTCTTGATGCTGGATGAAACACAGCCCAATCTTGACCGCACTACGGAGATGCGCTCCTTCGATACGACAATTGAAGAGGTTGCCCGCTGGGCAGGTCTTTCAAAAGAAGAAACTGAAGACAATATGCGGAAATTTATAGATCAGGGCAGAATTTCCGTCTATGATGATAGAATTATAGTACAAAACATGACCGACTTAACCCGTTATGTTAATACTCGCCGCTCAAAAGAGCAAAATCTATATGTATTATAAGGCAGGATCCTTGTGAATAATAAAAAAGATTATTATCTTCCTTTTTTGCTTACTGCAATAGTTATTATTGTAGACCAAGTTACTAAAATTTTAGTTGTAAAATATATGTCCGTGAATGAGGTAATTCCGGTAATAGGAGACCTTGTAAATTTGAGGTTTGTATATAATACCGGAGCGGCCTTTAGTCTTGGCGCCGGTTTTGGAGAAATTGCAAGAAAGATAATGTTGGTTTTTTTACCGTTTTTACTCTTGATAGCTCTTACCGTTGCATATCTAAAGTCCGTTGAATTGACAAGGGCTCAAAGATGGTTTATATGCGGAATACTGGGCGGCGGTTTCGGAAACCTTATAGACCGTTTTTTTAGATCTGAAGGCGTTGTCGACTTTATAGATATAAAATTTTTCGGTATTTTGGGGATGGATCGTTGGCCGACTTTTAATGCTGCCGATTCTTTTATCGTTTGTTGCGGAATAGGGCTTGGTATAAATTTAATTTTGAGCGGAACAAAACAAAAAAACGCACAAGACAAATAAACCGGAGCCATTATGTTTAAAAAATATATCTTTCTCTTATTTTTAGCTTTTTACATGCTTTTAGCTGTTTCGTGCCGGCCGGCAATAAAAGAATATTCTAAAACATGGTTATCTCTTGGAACCGTTTGCAGGGTGCGTATCCTGACTTCCGAGCCTAAAAAAAAGGCGGAAGAGGCTTTGGAAAAGGTATATGCCGAGCTGACAAAACTTGATTCAATCTTTAATGCAAACACCGATAAGGTTTCTGCAGAAAATAATAATCTAAAGGGACTGACTACTACAAGGGAGTCTGAACTTGAGCGCTTAAACAAAGAGGCTGGGCTTTCTCCTTTGGAAGTTTCTCACGAATTGTACGAGCTTTTGCAAATTTCTCTTATGATGGCGGAGCTTACCGATGGAGCTTTTAATCCGGCTATCGGCCCCTTGGTAAAACTTTGGAACATAGGCTTTGAAAATGAGGCCGTTCCTTCGCCTGAGGACATTAAAGGGATTTTGCCGCTTTTAGACTATAAAAATATAATCCTAAGTGAGGGAAATAAGGTCTTTTTGCAAAAAAAAGGTATGAGGCTGGATCTTGGAGGGATTGCAAAAGGCTATGCCGCCGATAAGATTGCAAAAATACTTTTAGAGCATGGCATAAAAGATTTTCTAATAGACCTTGGCGGAAATATCCTAGCCTCCGGTAAAAACCCGTCGGGAAAAACTTGGAAGACTGCCTTACGGAATCCGGTAATAGGGAAACAAAATCCTGTTATAAGTATGGAGCTTAAAGATGCTTCACTTGTAACATCTGGCAACTATGAAAGATTTATAGAAAAAGATGGGATAATTTATCATCATATCTTCGATTCAAAGACGGGTTATCCTGTACACAACAGTTTAAATGCTTCTTCTATTGTAAGTGAAAGCTCTGCCCTTGCCGATGCTCTTTCTACATCAAGCTATGTTTTAGGGGAAGAAAAGACAAGGGTACTTTTGCAAAGATTGATAATGGTGGATTTTCCTTTTATCGGCAGGTCTAAAATGCCCGCCTGTTTTTTATTTTATAAGGATAATTCCATTTCTGTTTTTGGAAATGATGAGATTTCTGTTGAAATTATCGATCAAAATTTTTTTATAAAGTAGATTAAGTTTTGCTTAAAAAAAGAAAAGAACCCCCGAAAGGAGGATACGAGGGTTCTTTTGAAGTAGTATGTGTATCTTTTCTGTGTGTAGCCATAATATATCAAATTAAATAAAAATTGTCAAGCGTTTTTAAGAAAAAAATGTATTTTTATTGCTTTTATTGCTATTTTATGCGGTTTAATCTAAAATATCTACTTATCCTTAAAATCTGCTCTATATTCTATATATTTTATCTTCTTTTTTTCTATAGCATCTTTTAAAGCTTTTTCAACAGGACTCAAAGTTGATGAGCCTGTTTTTATTTCTATAAAGCTTATATCGGAAATAGTACCTTGGGATGAACCGTTAAAGGCAATGTAGTCTACAGGCTGACCTATAAAGCGTATTTCTGTGGGATTTGCAGGAAAATCCGGAAAAAAAGGAGCCAGCTGCTCTGAAAGTTGCCCGTTCAATACGGCCCGGGATCGTTTTACGGCATCTTTTCTTGCTTCATTTAACTTTTTTAGATTTAAACTTCTTTCTTTGTATTTTCCAATGACCAAACCGAGTAAAAAGAATATTATAATTATAAATATCCCTAAAATAATCTTAATCAATCATTTCCTCCAAATATTCAGGTTCCTGTGGTTCTTCTATATTTTCTTCTTTTTCAAAACTATCCTCCGCCGTTTTGCCGCCGATACCATAAAAAGATAAAATATTATGGGAAAAGGATGAAGTAAATTTTATCAATTCTGCCATTTTAAAAATACCGGCAAGCCGTTGAGATATTTGTTTATCCGGTTTACCAGTTTCAATTTGAGGCATTTGATATAGCCCTTGTGTATCCTTCGCTATAAATTCATTAAATTCCGCCTTTAGAACAAAATCTCTAATGTATAGAAGTTCGGGGCGGTATTCAAAATGCATATTATCCCAGAGAGTCCATTTACCGCCCCAGATAAACCCTTCGCTTTCAAAGGCATCGATTATGGCCTTAGGAGGTATCCATCTTCTGTAAGGCATAATTTTCATCCAGAAATCATCACGGGCGGCTTCCCAAAACCAATAGATTTTTTTATTCTTGTAGTTTGCCGGTAAAAGATCAATAGCCGAGCCCCAGCTGTGGTTGCTCAGTTTACCGGAATCTGCTATAACCCTCCAATTAAAACTCCAACACTGATTTAGTTCTTTTAAAAATTTTTTAACTTCTGTGTTTGTTTTTTGAGCTTCGTATATTTTTGTTTGAACACGCCTTAAAGGCTCGGCAACACGGTGGTGGACCCATACGTCATAGCCCAAAAATCGTGAACGGCGGATTTGTTTTAGAATTTCTTTTCTGTTTCTTCCATTAAATAAAAGCATAAAAAAGGTGTAATTTGGAGGAGGGGAAGCTTTTCTGTTCTTGATTAGACTTTCAGGTTTTAATGCCGATATAAGTTCTTCAGAAAAGTCTTTAGGATTTTGTACCTCGTCGGAATAAAAGTAAGAAATTATAGGAGCCCATTTTTGTCGATTTTGAATATCTTTTTTGGGTAAAAGTCTTCCATCTGCCCAATACAAATTTTGATTTCTTATTGTTATAAACCAATCGTTTAATTCCGAATCAAAAGAAATATTCTTTATAAGATCAGGGTAGGCCGTTTGAATGGCTTTTAAACTAAGCCATGGATTATCAAGATTAAAATTAAAGGCATCAAGCTTGTCTCTATTTTCGCATGGAACAATGCTTAAACTACCTATAAAAAATAAAATAAAAAGAAGTTTTTTTAAATTGTTTAAAATTGTTTGCATTTTGGTACTATCTAAGTACTGAGTCAACAAGAGCCTTAAAATCTTTATTTTCAGGTTTTACCGGCTCTGTTTTACGGATAATAAAGACTCCGTCCTCGTTTACTATTGTTTGCTCTTCGTTTATATCCAGCAAGGGAACAGGTTCACTTTCTCCTACTACATCCAGAGTACCCAATATGGGGCCTTCGTCATATTTTCCCCACAGTGAACGTATAGGGCTGTAAACTTCATCTATGTATTCAACTTTTTTGGCTTCTATTTTTTCCAACTCCGAAATAGGAACATCAAGTTCGGAAAAATCCAAGCCTGAAATAGTATATCCTAAATCATTTAAAAGAAGCATTGGATCATCAACACTTTCCGCTGAATCAAGGGTCATTGTAGTTTCAGAGTGATCTACTTTATCAAATACTTTAGATTCGGTAACTTCCTCTTCATCAAGTCCCTCAACAGTTTTAGCTTCTTCTACTTCAGCGAGTTCTTCGACGGCATCAGCCTCTTCTGCTTCGTTGAGTTCTTCGACAGTATCAGCCTCTTCTGCTTCGCCGAGATCTTCAACGGCATCAGCTTCTTGTACTTCGTCGAGTTCTTCGACGGCATCAGCCTCTTCTGCTTCGTCGAGTTCTTCGACAGTATCAGCCTCTTCTATTTCAGCGAGATCTTCAACGGCAGCAGCTTCTTGTACTTCGTCGAGTTCTTCGACGGCATCAGCTTCTTGTAGTTCGTCGAGTTCTTCGACAGTATCAGCCTCTTCTGCTTCGCCGAGATCTTCAACGGCATCAGCCTCTTCTGCTTCGTCGAGTTCTTCGACAGTATCAGCTTCTTCTATTTCATCGAGCTCTTCGACGGCATCAGTCTTTTTTATTTCAGCGAGATCTTCGACAGCTTCAACCTCAGGGGTCGGTTTTGGTTTATCGGAAGTATCCTTTTGAGACTTAAGTGCCTCCATCAAAAGATTTATAAGTTCCTCAGCTTTTACATTTTTTAGGTCTTGGGTAAGAGATTTGTTTCTTGCGGTTTTGTTTATAATGTCAAATATTTCCTGCCAACTGTTTTGTAAAAAATCATCTACTTCTTTTCCTTTAGTTTCAAGAATTTTCTTTCCTAATCCCTTTTTTATTTCTGCATTTACTTCATGCCTATGATACTCAAGTTCTTTTTGTAGCTCCGTCCAATTTTCTTTTTGAGATGTTTTTAAATAGTTTTTTAGAATTGACCAATGCAGCGTCTGAATTTTATTTTGTGCAATAAATAAACGGCTTCTTTTTATATTCAATAATAAAAAGAACATTAAAAATATTGTTACAAAAACCGTAAATATCAAAAAATATTTAACGGTCATGGGGAACATAAAGACATCTTTTTCGGTTATTCGGCCTATATAACCGAAATCGGATTTTTTTGTAATAAGAACCCAGCAGTCTTCCCCTTCAAGGCTTATTGTCCGTAAATTTTGAGGAACCCTTTCCCAGTCATTGAGAACGGCTTCTTTTAATTCCGGAGAAACAATATTATGGTTACCTGTCAAGATACCTATTATAGTGTGGGATTCGTCGGAGAGGAGGGCCAAACCATCACTGATTGAAAGTATATTTTGTGAAACCAAGTGATATAAAAAACTATTCCCTGAGATATAAAAAACGGCTGTTCCTCTATATACATCATAGGTATCGTAAAAAGGCAAAGAATATAGAATTACATCAAAAGCTGTTGAAGCCGTAATTTTTACTTCCGACTTGTCTGCAGATGCTATATGTTGGTACGGAACTAAATTGCCTGAATCGTTGTACTTTTTATATGAAAGCATTGAGTCTGTTTTGCTTAGAATGTCTTCAGAAAATGTACTAAAGTGGATTTTTTGATATTGTGAATCGATTATCCGCAATCCTGCAAATCCGGGTACGGTCGAGATTATTTTTGAAATGACATTGTTTCTTTCTTCTATGTCGGATGGCTCTTGATCCTGCTTTACTGTTGACATTAATGCTTCTTCATGAAGAAAGTTTCTAAACAACTCAGTATTTGTTTCATTCCAAGCTATAAAAGTTTTTTCAATCTCTTCTAAGTTTTCGTTGATATGCCGTAATATGGACGGTTTGTATATTTTTGTTTCCGTAAAAGATTCATAACCTGAGGCCGTTAAAAATAAAAGCCCCGAAAATACGGCTAAAGAGATAACTAAACTTATAAAAACTTTTAAACTTGTACGCAATTTGAATCTCCAATACCTATTCTATCACATTTGTAAAGGATTAGTAAACCCTCTATAATACTCCAATATTCCAAAATATTCCAAATTCTAAGGCAGAATTAATTATACCTCATTACAGTATCGGCGTATTTTTACAAAGCTTTATAAATTATGGAGGTTTTTATACGCAAGCTTTAAACGGCTATAGCTTCAAGATCAAAACCGTTTCGGGCTGCGATTCTTGCCTTTACAACGGATCCTGGTGCAATCGGATTCCCATCAATGTCTTTTTTGTTTAAATTAAAGTTTAAAACAACGGCTCCGTCAACTTCCGGCGCTTGAAACCAAGCCCGTCCGAGGGCTAAAAATGATTTATCCTCTGTTTGAATAAGCTCTTCTACTAAGACTTCTATTTCTTTTCCCATAAAAGAATCCAGTTTTTTTTCGGTTATTGAGGTTTGAGTATTTTGTATTTCTGCGAGGCGGGCTTCTGCCGTTTTTTTCGGAACCCTGTTCCTAAAAGAATATGAAGGAGTATCCTCTTCTCTTGAATATGTAAAGCCGCCCGACCAAAGAGGTTTTAATTTCTTTAAAAACGTGATAGTTTCATTGAAGTCTTCATCCGTTTCGCCCGGAAAGCCTACCAAAAAGGTTGTCCGTATTTGCGGCTCTCCGTAAGGACTTTTTGCCTTTTCAAAAGCCTCCCGTATATTCTTTACGGTATTAAGGTAAACCTCGGCAGAGCCATTTCGATTCATAGCCCTTATTATTTTTTGTGCCCCCGATTGAAATGGAATATCGAAATAAGGCAAGAATCTTTTATCGGCGGTCATTATAGGCAGAATATCAAGTGGAAAGTGGTCTGGATGAATGTAAAGTAATCTGATTTTAAAGTTGCCGCTTATTGTTGAAATACTCTTTAAAAGCAGGGCTAAACCGGAATAGTCTTCTTTGTGCAGTTTATCTTCATTTAAACCATCTTTTTCGGTTTGATAGGCGGCTAGATCCTGTCCTATCAGGTTAAATTCATAAAAGCCTTTTTTTAAAAAGGTTTTTATCTCATCGCAGATGTCTTTAATAGGCCGGCTTCTTAAGCGTCCCCTGATAATGGGGATAGCACAAAAACTGCAAAAGTTATCACAACCTTCGGTTATTTTGATATAGGTAGAACGCGGAAAGTTAAGTATTTTAGGTCTTTCTCCCCCGCAGATGCCTATTTGCGGAGGAACAAGGGTCTTCTCAATGAATTTTTTCTCCGAAGTCTTTTTAGGAAAAATCGAGTCTATTAGTTGAGGCAGTAGGGAAAGGTTTCCGTTTCCAAAAATACCGTCTGCTTCAAGTAAATCGTTTTTGAGGATATCGGCATAACGTTCGGCTAAACATCCGGCTAATAGAACCTTAGCCCTAGGGTGGGCCGCCTTAGCCTGTAAAACGGCATTTATCGATTCTTCTTTTGCAGAATTAATAAAGCCGCATGAATTGACTATTATCAAATCCGCTTCATCGGGATCGGAAGTGTTTTTCCATGATAAATTTTCCATTATCCCGATTATAAGTTCGGCATCAACCTGATTTTTTGCACAACCGTGCAAATCAATAAAAAATTTCTTTTGAGGCATCTATTTTAATCGACATCTACAACTATGAATTTAAAACGCTTGGTTTCATCATCACGTATCCATTTAAGATCTTTTACGATAACTTCTCCCGGCCGGCTGACTTCCAAATCAACGGTTTTGCCTCCTGCAACTACTTGGAGTTTTACGGCATTTCCGTTGGATGCCCAAATTCTTAAACCGTTATTGGCTTGAACGGTAAGCTGTTCGGCCTTTTGATAGTATCTTTCTTCCCGATTAGTCTTATCTGCTTCATGTCTGAATAAACAGTAGCCCCTAAATGTGGCATTTAAAGTTACAGGGTAGGCTGAACCGCTTTCAAACAGCACCTTGTAAGTTGCTGCGGCTTGAGAGTCTTCGCCGGAAACAACTAAGTCTGATACTGCAGAAGTATTTCTATTTGCAATGCTGTCTCCGGTTAAAACGGATACCAGAGCTCCGGAATCCGAGTTGTTTTTATCTATATCTTCTAAAGTAATTTCAACATCCGGTGTCAAATCGTTATTAAGATCTATTTTAATTGTTTGCCCTAGGCTTATTATTTGATTTCCTGTTTCTGTCTTTAAATTTAATTTAGGGCTTACTTTTTCTACTTGAATATTGTATTCTTTATTTTCTATAGTTAATTTTAAGACATCACCCTCAAATATTCTTTGCTCATATTTTTTCTGGTTTATTTCATGTATTTTTGCTTCCCTTGTTTCTCTGATTTCAGTTTTTACATTTGTCTCACTGTGTTTTTGCTGTATGGCCGGTATCCAGCTTTTAAATGCAAAAAATATTACAGTAATTATTACTGCAATAGCTGCCAAAACACCAAAGCCTATGATAAGGGGTTTAGACAAAGCAAACCCTCTTTTTTCCAATAGAGCATCCGGCGGTAGAGAAGTTTCTTGTATTTTAACCTGCTTATAAAGGTTTGTTATTTCTTCGGGGTCAAGGTCTAAATATTCGCAATAATTTCTCAAAAAACCCACAATATACGGCTCTGCAGGGAAAACACTGTAATCACCGCTTTCCAAAGCTTCCAAATACCTTTTGGCTATATTTGTTTCTCTTGCAACCTGATCAAGCTCAAGATCTTTTTCTATTCTTGTTTCGGTGAGTAATTTTCCGATTTCGTTCATTATTTATCTCCCATACCAAATTAATCGACAAAAAGAAAATCATTAAAGGACTTTGCCGTAGAAGGAGCATCAAAAACAAAGTTTTTGCTGCCTACTCCTACATTTATCCTGTAATTATAAAAGTCGAATGTAATTTTGCCGCCTGAAACAGGAACTGCCTCAATTCGGCGTATCAGTTTACCGTCAGGATAAATCATAACCCGCAGTGTTTTAAAAGTTTCGGTTGCGGATTTTCTATTCATCAATAATATTATAACATTTTCAGAGGAGCCTTCTTCCAAGGGCTGCGGAGCCGATGTCGCATCATATTGAATTGTATAGCCTCTTTTCATAAGGGAAAGGCCTTGAGGGGTTGCCAGCGAAGAACCTCCGGCATTGCTCTGTTCAACATCCTGAGTCAAAATGGTTCTGTATTGAGGCAGGTAAATTGAAAGAGTGTTCCCGTTAAAAACAATACATTGTTCTGCGGGAGATTTAAAGTCCAAGCGAAGTTTATCCGGTCTTTTAAACATGGCCGCAGCCTGCTGTGTCGACGATCCGACGGTTATATTTATGTCGACAATGTAGTCCTGTATTTGAGCGTATCTATCCGATACTGAAGAAAAAAAGTCCCCTGCAGTAGTAATATTTTGAGAAAAACAAAAAGAACTTATCAAAACAAATAAAATAGTAGTTATATTTTTTTTCATGAGGTATATAGTAAACCAAAAAAAGCTTATAAAGTCAAGTGGAGGGCGTTTTAAGATTTAAGCTTTCTATTAAAAGGCCCCGGTCAGTTTTAACTGCCCGGAGTCTTTTGGTATCAGCCGTTTTATTTTTTATATTTTTGCTCAACCAGTTTTTTTACGAACTCGTCTTTAGCAACATAGGGAATAGTGATGTGGCCTTTTGAATAGTTTTTGTTGTATTCGATACTGGTGGTAATGGAGTTTTCGTTGCGGGCCCAGTTTCGGCGGGCTACGCCTCCCATTACGTCCCACATAATGGCCGATTTGATGATTTCGTCGACACGCTCGCTTCCGTCAAGCACGAGGCCGAATCCTCCGTTAATGGATTTTCCTATACCTACACCGCCGCCGTTGTGGAGGGCTACAAGGCTCATTCCTCTGGCTGCGTTTCCGGCATAGCACTGTACGGCCATGTCTGCCATTACATTGCTTCCGTCCTTGATATTGGAAGTTTCGCGGAAAGGTGAATCGGTGCCGCTTACGTCGTGGTGGTCTCGTCCCATCATAACGGGGCCGATTTCGCTCTTGCGAACCATTTCGTTAAACTTTAAGGCAATGTCGCGCCTTCCTTCAGCATCCTGATAAAGGATTCGGGCCTGAGTTCCTACAACTAATCTATTCTTTTTGGCATCGCGCACCCAGTAGTAATTGTCCCTGTCCTGTCCGCGGCGGTCGGGGTTAATGCAGCTCATTGCGGCAGCATCCGTCTTGTCTAAGTCTTCAGGTTTTCCTGATAAGCATACCCAGCGGAATGGGCCGTAGCCGTAGTCAAAGAGTTCGGGACCCATAAGGTCTTCTACATAAGAGGGGAAGATAAAGCCGTCTTTTTCATCGATTCCGTTTTTAGAAACATCCTTTGCGCCCGCATCAAATACGGCTTTGAGGAAGGAGTTTCCGTAGTCGAAAAAGTATGTCCCTCTCGATGAAAGAATTTTGATAAGTTCAAAGTGGTGCTTTAATGTAGAGTCGACTCTCTTGCAGAATTCGTCGCGGTTTTCATAGAGGAGCTTCGTTCTTTCTTCAAAGGTCATCTTTTCGGGACAATAACCGCCCTCATAGGGTGCATGGCAGGATGTTTGATCCGAAAGGAGATCGATGTGAACGTTTTTGTCTACACAATATTGAAGAAGGTCTACAATGTTGCCGTGATAAGCGATTGAGATAGGCTCCTTCTTTTTTAGGTACTCGTCTACCTTTTTAAAGATTTCATCCAAGTTATCGGACATTTCGTGAACCCAGCCTTGTTCAAGACGGGTATTGATTCTCGATTTATCGACTTCGGCAAAAACACCGACGGCATTTGCTATTTCGCAGGCCTTGGGTTGGGCTCCGGACATTCCGCCCAAGCCGGAAGAAATAAAGAGCTTTCCCTTTAAGTCGCCGTCGCTTGCAACTCCCAGTTCCTTGCGGCCTGCTGTGAGGATTGTATTAAATGTTCCGTGAACGATACCCTGAGGGCCGATATACATCCAGCCGCCGGCCGTCATCTGGCCGTAGTTGGCAACGCCCATTTCTTCCGCGACTTCCCAGTCCTTGTAATTGTCAAACATACCTATCATAAGGCCGTTTGTAATTATAACCCTCGGAGCTTCAGGCTTTGAAGGGAAGAGGCCTAAGGGGTGTCCCGATTCCATAACTAGGGTTTGATCTTCGGTTAATTCTTCCAAATATTTTTTGATGAGGCGGTACTGAAGCCAGTCATGGCAGACCGAGCCCGTTTCACCGTAGGTTACAAGCTCGTATGGGTAGAGGGCGACATCGAAGTCAAGGTTGTTGTCTATCATAACCTGCATAGCCTTTGCTGCAAGGCACTTACCCTTGTACTCATCTATTGGTTTTCCGTAAATGTTTCCTGCCGGACGATAGCGGTAGGCGTAAATACGGCCGTAGGTAAAAAGTTCGTCCAAAAACTCAGGAGCGAGCTTTTCGTGAAGTTCTTCAGGCACGTAGCGGAGGGCATTTTTTAAGGCTGTTTCCGTTTGAGCCTTTGTCAAGTTAAAGCCCCTGCTCGGTGCTCTTCTTATTCCTTTTTCAAAAACGGGATCGGGAGGAAGCGTTGCATCAAGTTTGATTGTCATCGCTTGCCCTATTTCTTTGTTTGTAATCATACTCATCATCTCCTTTTTAGTAAATATTATATTGAGTAAAATTGTATCACAATAGTATTAAATTTTAAAGAGCTTAAAATTTACAAGAATTCCATAAAAAGGAATTTATTCTTATAGTTCAAATTCAAGAAGCTGGCAGTTTTTGATTTCTATCTTTTCCAGTTCTTCTTTTGAATAAGATTTAAAATATGTACAAATCATAGTGCTTATCATTCCGTGACAAACAAAAAGTACATTTTCATTTTTGTGTTTTGCTTTGACCTCTTCAATCATACCATAGGCACGGTGTGCAATTTGCACCAAGGATTCTCCTTGCGGGAATCTAAAAAAAGGATTGTCGGTTATTTTTAAAAATTCAGGCTTCCTCCAATCCTCACCTTCAAAAGTTCCGAAATTTATTTCTTTTAAGCGTTCATCTATTTTTGCTTTTATACCCAAAGTTTTTTCGATATAAGCTGCCGTTGCTATGGCTCTTTTAAGCGGAGACACATAGATAAGGCTGATCTTATTTTTATCCTGTTCGGCAGCAAGGCGTTCGGCGAGCTCTTTTGCTTGGCCTTTTCCTTTTTCAGTAAGCGAGGCTTCGGAAACACCGCAAGCCATCATCTTAGAATTCCAGTCGGTTTCACCGTGACGTACAACAAAAAGTTTCATACAAAAATTATATGGTTTTTAGGCTTAAAGGGCAAGGTGCCCTTTAAGCGAATATTGGGTTTATAAATCGTAAAAGATTACTTATAAAAAAAGAGCCCGCTTACGCGGGCAAGCCTAATTCCGTACGAAGGAGGATTACGGAATCAGGCTACACATATCCAACAAAACCGACAACCATAGGTTACATACTATTGTTAAATGTGCATTATTATTTATAAAAAGCTCTATAGGCTTTATAGGCCATATAAAGGTCTGCCTTGCTCAAAATTTCAAATGGAGCATGCATTGAAAGAACGGGAACACCGCAGTCTACAACTTCAGCACCATATTTTGCAATAATATAGGCAATTGTTCCGCCTCCGCCGGCATCTATTTTTCCGAGTTCAGCCGTTTGCCAGACAACCTTGTTATCATCAAAGATTTTTCTCACCTTTTGTAAGAATTCTGCATTGGCATCATTTGAGCCGCCCTTGCCGCCCGAACCCGTATATTTATTGATACAGATACCGTTGCCTATAAAGGCCGAATTCATCTTTTCAAAAACGGAAGGGAAGGCAGGGTCGAAACCTGCAGAAACATCGGCCGAAAGCATATATGAATTGGCAAAGGCCCTTCTAACATCAATATCCCTATAGTTTTTGTTTAAGGCAGCTATTTCTGCAACCATATTTTCAAAATAGAGAGCCTGCATACCCGTATTTCCTACGGAACCGATTTCTTCCTTATCGGCAAAAAGAGCCGCTGCAGTCCTTTTTGGAGATTCGACTTCCAAAATAGCTTTTAAGGTTGTATAAGCACAAACCCTGTCATCGTGGCCGTGTCCGGCAATAAGAGAGCTGTCAAAGCCTACATTTCGGGCCTTTCCTGCTGGAACAACTTCCAGCTCTGCGACCCTAAAATCTTCTTCCACTATGCCGTATTTTTCGTTAAGGATTTTTAAGATATTTTCCTTTACCGGGTTTTTTGACTCTTCTTTTTTATCGTCTTTTTTTTCTTTTGAAGCAGGCTTTTGATTTCCTACAAGGATATTAAGCTGCTCGCCGGTTATACCCTCAGACATTGTTTCCTGAAGCTGTTTTCTTGAAAGGTGTATCAAAAGGTCATTTATAAAAAGAACAGGATCTTTTTCATCTTCACCTATGCAAATGTCAACTTTTTTTCCTTCTTTTGTGAAGATAACCCCGTGAATAGCCAGAGGAATTGTAGTCCACTGGTACTTTTTTACACCGCCGTAATAGTGAGTCTTTAAAAAAGCCATATTTGACTCTTCAAAAAGAGGCATTTGCTTTAAGTCGAGACGGGGGCTGTCTATGTGAGCTCCGATAATATTCATACCCTGAGTAATATCATCACCTAAAACCATTAAAACAACGGATTTTTCCTTATTATTTAGATAAACCTTTGTTCCTTTTTTTGCCGAACCGCTTTTTATGACTTCTTCAAGAGACTTAAAGCCGTGCTTTTTAGCCTGCTTTATAATCTCTACAGTACATTCTCTTTCGGTTTTTCCATTGTTCAAAAAATCCAAATAACTATCTGAAAGTTTTCCTAACTCGGAAAGTTCAGCCTTAGTCAAATTCTCCCACGCAGATTTCTGCTTATAAGATAAATCCATAACGCACCTCTTTAATTTTTACCGTAGTTTACGGTTTTTATACTTCTTGAGTATATACCTTTTTTGAATTTTAGAAAAGCAGGGAAATTTTTATATACGTACTTTTATGATGAAAAAAAATAATAAATCTTGACATATTATAAAAATTTATGTAGATTTATACAAATCAAGGAGTTTGATGATGAAAAAAACATGTATATTTTTAATCTTTTTACTTATGGTAATTTTTTCGGCTTCGTGTAACACAAAATCTACAGAAAATATTACCCGAATGGACGGTTCCCGGCTGGAAGCGATTTTAAACGATGAAACTGAACGGGAAAAATATCTTGTAATCGATGTCCGCGAAGACTATGAATACAAGGCAGGCCATGTGCCTTACGCAATAAATATAAGCGTACAAGAAATAGAAAGCCGAATTTCTGAAATTTCCGATTGGAAAGAAAAAAATGTAATTGTTATATGCCGCAGCGGCAAAAGAAGCAGAACGGCAGCCGAAATCTTAGTAAAACACGGATTTAAGAAAATATTTGATGCAGACGGTGTAAGCAAATACAACTACAAATTGGAAAAATAACCATCTGTATATAATCTGCCGATTTTATAAAAAACTCATTAAAAGGGCTTGCCTAAAAAGCGATTATATGGCAATATAGCCCTTTAGGAGATATATCGTGTCAAACAAAATTAGAATTGAAGATGAAGAACAATTAATTTCTTCCTTAAAGGATGTTGTCGAAGCGATCAAAACACAGGAAAATCCTGAAGAATTAAACTTATATCGCCGCATCTTTAAAAAAGCAGTTCCGTTGACCATGCGGTCTTATGTTGCCGCCTATTTTATTAAACAAACGGGAATGGGGGGCAGCCGTATTTATAAAAAAGACAACCGAAACGGCTTAGGAAAAGGTACTTTTAAACAAAACTCTGCAAGACCTTCAAGACCTAAAGTCATATTGGCAGAAGAAGAGTCAACAAGTCTTTTTATCGGTGTAGGCCGAAAAAGAGGAATCTTTCCGAAAGATATCATAACCTTGTTGATTCAGGGAGCCGGTATTTCACGTGAACACATCGGCGACATAAGAATTTTGGATAATTACTGCTTTGTTCAAGTTATGCAGGATGAAGCTGAAACTATTATCGAAAAACTCAACAACAGCTATTACCGAGGTAAGAATTTAACGGTTAGTCATTCAAGGAAACCGGAGGATGAAAATTTTGAAGATTCCGAAACCTTTGAAAGTATAGAAAATTACGCGGAAGCAGAAAATAACCATAGTCAAACTGAAAGTGCAGTATAGACTTAAAAAAGCCCCTCTTAAAAAGAGGGGCTTTTTTTTAATAGACTTGTAAGAAAAAAATAAATTTGCTAAAATAGGGTATGAAAGATTGTGTTTACTCGGTATATTCGAAAGAAGATGCAAAGCATTTTATTAAAGAAGTCGGGACTTTGTGGAATGTATCTTTAACCTTTGACAGCAGCAAAATAGTAGATATTTTAAAAGAAAAACATTTTGATTTTGTAATTATCGATGCAGAATCAGGCGGTCTTTTTCTACCTGATATCCTTGAATTAATCAAAAACGAATTTCCCAATATTCATATATTTATTATAATCCATTGTAAACAAAATGATTTACAATACAATCTGTTAAGTTCCCATGTATCTGAAGTTTTTGAAATCCCAAAAGATTTTAAAGGAATATACGATAAAATAGAAAATTTTTTTCTGGAAGAACTGTGCAAAGAAAAAACACCGGCCTACACAAAAGAAGATGAAAATATACAAATAATAAAAAAAGAAATTATCGGCATCAGTAAGGAGATCTGCGAGCTTAGAGAATTTATCTACAGAGCAGCAAACTCAAACCTGCCGGTATTCCTATCCGGAGAAACAGGAGTAGGAAAAGGGGTAACGGCGAATTTAATACATAGATTATCTCAGGTCAAAAACAAAAAATTTCTGCCGATAAACGTCAGCTGCATACCGGAATCATTGGCAGAATCTTTTTTATTCGGCACTGAAGAAGGGAGTTTCACCGGTGCAGTTAAAAAAGAAGGAGCCTTTTTTGAAGCCTCCGGCGGCACAATCTTTTTAGATGAAATGGAAACCCTTTCACCGGATATCCAGGCAAAACTTCTGCATGTTTTAGAATCAGGTCTTATAAGCCCCGTCGGCTCGACAAAATCAAAGCAGGTTGAATTCCGTTTAATAGCAGCAGCAAACGAAGATCTACAAAAAATGATTAACGAAAAAAAATTCCGCCAAGACCTCTACTATAGACTTCATGTTCTGCACCATGAAATACCGCCTCTACGTAACAGAAAAGAAGACATAAAGCACATAGCGCAAGCTTATCTTAGCAAGGCAGAAAAAACGATAAGCGACGGCGCACAAGCAAAACTTAATTCTCACAACTGGCCGGGAAACATAAGGGAGTTATACAACTGTCTGGACAGGGCCTGCAATCTTGCCGGCAGTGAGGAAAAAATAGAAAACCGCCATATAAAATTCTAGTCGTTTTCAGCCGGCTTTTGGGTTTGGTGAATCCCCTTTCCTTTTAAGCAAACGGTTCCATCTTTTATAATTATTTGCCCCAATACATTTACCGGTCTATCCGGATCTATCTTTGACACGAAATCACAAAAAACCGGAACAACGCCCTCAAGGATTTGCTTTGTATCGTAGCCGACCAAAAGGTTAAAGGCTGTACTATATGTACCGGTTTGTATATTCGCAGGCATCCCCTTCCATACTACCCAGCAATCAAGATAAAGGAGGGGCTCCTGTTTTACCTGAGCATAAGAATAAATATCCTGTATATTATCAAAGCCTGGTTCTTCAAAATAATCCATCAAAAGTCTGGATTTTTGTTTTATCGAAAAAGAGGCATTTGATGAAAGAAGTCTATTTATCTCAACTTGAGCAGCATTATCCCTATGAGTATTAAAATACGTTTGAGCATCCGAATAAGCTTTTAATATCTGGCTCTGAGTCAATACATAAATATATGAGCCTTCCATATCTACAGCATACTTTCTTTCATTACTGTCCAATTTAAATTCTTCTAAATTAGCTCTTCCGCTGTCTGAAAACTGCCTTGTTTTAGTTATGTACGGCACAATAAAAACAAAAGAAATAATCGAAATACCTAAAACAAGAGCAACGGCAACAATTCTTCCTTTTTTTTCTTCATGCCCCGGACGTGGAAAAAGAGTCTTTATTTTACCTGACTGAACAAAATTGCCTAATTTTTCAGGTGAATTATTTTTGCGAATAATGTCCAAACCTTTTTTTGCAAGTTTACAATTAGGGTTGTGTTCAAGGGCTTGTAAGTAGTATTCTACGGCCTCTGTTGTAAGAGAGCGTCTCAAGGCCATAGCAGCATAAGTTGATAACAGGTCGGAGTCCGTCGGCTTTATTTGTCTGGCTCTTAAAAAATAATCCATAGCACCTTGTATGTCCCCTACATGAAAAGACGCCAAACCTAAATAAAAATGAAAGGCAAAAGAGTCTCTGTATTCAACAACATGAGGCTCCAATAAAGAGATAACATCATTGTATTTCTTTTTAGATAATAATTTCTTGCCTTGATCTACAACGGAAATAGCCATTTTTTATTCCTGTATATTTTGTATTGCAGTATCTGTCTGTTGTATTAAATCCTCAATATATTCATCAGAGGCCATATCGGGATTTGATTCAACTTCAAGAATTTTATTCAATAAGGCTTGTATATATTGGTAATCTTTTTCATTTTTAGGAGGTTCAACTTTATCCTGAGGAGCAGGTGTATTAGTCTTTTCGGGAACTTCCTCTTTTACAGAGGTATTTTTCTTTCTTAAAAAGTCATAACAGCCTATAAACATTGTTACTTTTAAGCTGTCAGTGTTCTCTAATACCTCGTTAGGCCAAACAAAAAGCAGGGCCGAATCATTATGTGAATATTGAGTACTAAATAATCTTCCCTGAACGGCTTTAGGCAGCCACTTAATACTTTGAAGTCTTTCCCAGTTGGCAACATAAATTTGAGCCGGCATTTTTGCTTCGGAATGATTGATTAAAAATAAACAAGCTGAATCGGAATTTGCAGAGATAATGGCAGAATCTTTTTCAAATTTAGGTTCTAAAACCGTTTCTCTAAAAATTCCCGTTCTTAAATCGGTATAAAGGGGAATTTTTCGGTCTTCTCCTAGCTTGGTGTCAAACAGAGCTTTTAATGCAAATTCTGCCGTACCGCCGCTTGTATTTTCAACGATAGTCTCAATCTTTAAAAGCGGGCTGCCGGTACCGTAAGTCTGTTCCGTAAAGGACAATTTTTGAGTAACATAAAAAGAATCATCAAAATCATATATAATTTTTATTGAATCTCCGTCAGCTTCAATGGTAACGGGCTTTCCTACTCTCTTTTTTAATTCATAGACCTTATTATCCTTATAGACATAGAATTTATTGGTACGGCCTAAGGATCTATCATCATAAAGAGGAGTGTATTTACCCTTTCCTCTAACAGAAAGATTATAAAGACAAAAATTTCCCGTCTTTCTAAAAACCACCAACTTAAGATTATCTTTTAAAAGTTCGTAATCAGGCAGTGATTTAGCATGTAAAAAAAACGTTGTCAAACCTAATAATAAAATCGTAAAATATCTTTTTCCTTTCATTGGTCATTTCCCTCCAAAAGTTGGTTATACATATTCTGCAAAATTTTAGCTTTTTTTATTAGAGCTTCAATTGCTGCACGCCTGGCATCCGGATCGGAATAATCAGCTTCAGGAGTTTCCTCATCAGCAACCATTTCCGAGGTGTATTTAGCATCCATTTTTGCTAAGGTTGCCAGCAGCTCTTGATTTTTTAACTCAAGCATTACAAGTTGGTCATGCAGTTCTTCATTACGCTTCCTTTCCATTTTTAGCTGTTCTGAAAGCTCGGCAATTCTCATATCTCCGCCGGTATCGGAAGATTGCTTTTGATATGCAGCAACCGTTTGCTCATAAATTTTTTTATTTTTTTCCGATTCTTCAGAAAGTTTTAAAAGTTCCTCATGGCTTATTTTTAAAAGTTTTAAAAGCTCATCCTGTGTAGAGGCCTGATCTATAAGGGCTATTTTATACCGAGAAGGTTCAACCTTGGCTGAAGAGGGATAATCTATTATAACACGCGAAAAAATAGTTCTTGCATCTTTTAAGCGTCCTACCATGTATAGATTTTCTCCTATCCAGTAATAAGCTGAGGCGGTTTGTCTGTGGTTAGAATATTTTCTTAAAAAGCCGTATAAAATATTTATGGATTGATCATGCTTTGCAGACAAGCAGCATATTCGGCCCTGTTGATACATAATCTCTGCGGCTTTAGGACTGTTTGGAAATCGTTTAAAAAAAGTCTCAATATCGTTTAGAGCAACCTGATAATTACGGGCTGAAGCATTTGCCATTATAAGCCAATATAGAGGTTCATCCAAAGATTTTTTTGAAACTTCCATTGCCTTTTGAAAAGAAAAGAGTGCAGACGACCAGTCAGACCGTGCATAGGCATCCAGACCGGATGACATATAATCGGTGTAATTTTGTGTAAAGGCATTTACAGTAAAAAGTAAAAAAAATAAAATAAAATTTTTTTTCATATTCTTAAATCTCCCGAAAAGAAAGCTGAACCGGACACAATTACGTCGGCACCGGCATCAATAACCAACCCTACATTTTTTGAATCGATCCCGCCATCGACAGAAATCAAATAATTATATTTTTTTTCGTCACGCAATGACCTTAGCCGCTTAACTTTTTCTAAACAATAAGGTATAAGCTTTTGTCCCCCGAATCCGGGATTAACACTCATAACCAAGATAAGATCGGTCAAAGGCGCTATTTCTTCAAGCATTCCTACAGGTGTGCTAGGCACGATGCTTACTCCGGCCTTCATCCCGTGAGAACGGATATCGGCAATAAGTCTGTCTGAATGAATAGATGCTTCAGCATGGAAGGTAAAATAATCCGCACCTGCATCCGCAAAGGCCGCGACCAAGTTTTCAGGATTATTGACCATTAGATGCACATCAAAAACCAGCTTGGAACAAGGGCGTATAGCCTTTATTACCGGAGGGCCGAAGGTTAAATTAGGCACAAACTGCCCATCCATAACATCTATATGAACCCAATCGCCGCCGTTTTTTTCTATAAAGGCCAATTCTTCACCTAATTTTGAAAAATCGGCACTTAAAAGCGAAGGGCTTAATTTAAAACACCTATCCATATATACCATATTAGCAAACAAACAAATATATGTAAATAGGTAAATACTAAAAATTAATAAGTAGTATCATCCATTTTCATAAACTCTTCCCTAACATTTTGAAGACGGAGGAGCTCCCTTTTTATAGTCCTTTCATAGTTTAAGTCTCCGGAAGCAATGCGGGCTCTTTCATTTTCCCAAAAAGGAAGACTGTCTAAAAATAAGAATTGGAATTCTCTCATATTGGCTTTTTCCGCCCATAACTTTGCTTCATGCCAATAAACAAGAGCTGTTTCATAGAATTCTTCAGCCTTAGACAGGCTTTCTATGTTTTGTTCTTTCCAAGGATAGTTGTAAAAATAAGCAGCCTGCTTATCGTATTTATTTCCCAATCTTAAATGCTGTTCGACCATTTTAAGGTTGAGGTGCATCATAAACATGTACCGGTATTTTTCCCATTCTTTTTTGGTAGTAATCTTTCCTAGAGCATGAAGGGGATTACAAAAATCGGCGTTTATAGCCCTTTCAAGCCAATAAATATTTTCGACGATATCATCAGGAGCTTGCTCATAATGAATATGGTAGAGCTTATAGTATTGCTCCTTATATTCCACAAAATAAGGAAAGATTTGACTAGAGAAAATAAAAAAACATAAAATTACAAAAAAGAAAAATCGCCTTTTCATCGATTATATTTTCGGCAAATCTTTTAGAATACTCCATAATTTCTCGTGAATTTCTTCAATTTGCTCAACGGCGTTAATTACTACTATGTTCATTTTAGGTTCTTTTAATCTGTACTCATCTATAATTTTCTTATACTCGTCCTGAACCTTATATTGAAAAGTTTTTTCTTCATATATTTCGAGTGTATTGCTGCGCTCCATTACCCGATTCATAGAAATATCTACAGGCAGATCAAAAAAGAATAGAAATTCCGGAAGGGGGAAACCCTCGTTTTGCAGTTTTGCAAGGCCGGCAGCCCCTGCTGCAGCTTGATAGGCAAGGCTAGAAAAAACATACCTATCCGAAAAAACAGCCCTTCCATCATTAACCTGTTTAATAATGCCTTGTAAGCCGTAAATATGCTCGCAGCGGTCAGCTGCAAATAAACGGGTCATCGTTTCAGGGGCAAGCTTAAGAGAACCTTGAAGAGCCGAACGGATTAAAGTTCCGATAGGGCCGGATGTGGGTTCCTGTGTAAACGAAACAAGGGAGCTCTTATCTTCGGACTCAAACCTTTCCTTTAAGAGCCTCATCTGGCTGGTAGTCCCTGAGCCGTCTATACCTTCAAATACAACAAAGTTGGGTAATATCATGAGGCCTATCATAACATTTTTTTTTTTGATATAATAGTAGGCTGGTGAAAAATATAAAAAAAATACGCATCATAGAAATTATCGTTTTTCTCGCAATAGTTGTAAGCTCTTTAATAGTTTTTTATCCGGCAGCCAAAGCACTGGAAAAACAGCTGGTATATGTAAGGGATAAGCTTATAAAAACTGTGGAAGACGAATTTGAAATAAAAATCACCTATGAATCCATATCTCCTTCTTTTTTTGACAGAATAAAAATACGGGATGTTACTATTTACAATGCCGCAACAAACGAAAAAATAGCTCATTTTTCCCAGCTCTCCATTGATTATAGGCTCCTCTCCTTGATCAAAAAAAATTTTACTTCCGTAATTGCCTCCTTAGGCGTTTATGACGGAATTATAGATTTTAACATTGAAAAAAATAAAAATATTTTAAAAAAATTAAACACGGAAGACAATGCCGTAGATAAACCGGTAAAGGATCAAAAAAAAGAGAAAAATGCCGAATCTTCGGTAGATATATTAACAATTATCGAAGCGGGTTCACAAAAAATTAAAAATACAAAACCCATAAAACTCGAATTAAAAAATATTGCTTTAAACTACAGCAATAAAAGCTCAAATATAGGTTTTTATACCTCAAGCGGGAAACTTACATTGGATTCAGGTAAAATTGACTTTTATATAAATTCAAGTCTTAGATATAGTAATTTTATACAAACAAATTTTCCGGACTTAAGTACACTCATGAATATAAACGGTTCATTTTATCCCGGTAATATGTCGGCCTCATCGATACTAAATTTTTCGGATATAAAAATGGGAAATATTTATATCGATAAATTTTCTCTATTTGCATCATACTTAGACAAGATAGCATCCATTACGACCATGCAAGATATTCAGCCCATTGATGTAAAAGTCTCTTGGAATACGGCGGAAAATACAGGCAGCATAAATCTTGAATGTAATGACTTAAAACCTTTATTAGCCGTTTCCCCTTCTGAAGGAACAGTCATTCTTAAAGAACTAAAAGATACAGCCTTTACAGGGCAGTTTAATTTAAGTTTTTCTAAACCTGAAAAACTTTTGTGGAATACTGCTTTTTCGATTAAGCTGCCGAAATTCCAAATAGCCGGCAACAAAATCGATAAATCCATACTCAGCTTTAAGGCTGATGGAACCGATGACCTTATAAACCTTAAAAACCTAAAATTAACTAATTCCGATATAAATTTATCTGCCCAAGGCTCCTATAAAATAAAAGAAATTTTACCTAATTTTTATTTAAATATTTCAAAATTTAAATTACCATCGGGCGAAAATATGGCTATGAACCTAAACGTCTCGTCAAATAAAAATAAAATATTTTTAAAAATTCCCCGTGCCGATATCGGCAAGGCCTCGTTAGAAAACATACAGGGCCTATTTGAGAAAAAAATAGGAAAAACGGATATGTATCTTTCCGGAAAAGATCCCAGCGGAGGTTTCAACATTGACGGAACATGGACTCATCCGGCAAAAAACGGATCGTCCAACAAAAATCAGGGTTATTTAGAGCTTCATGGAACCATAGACAGCATAAGTATTGAAAATATTTACAATGGAGCGGTTTCCGTTACCGATTTAACCGTTCCCATGCAAAAATTATTGGAGACTTCAATCGCTCCCGTTCAAATGACAAGCGAATTTTATATATCAAGCGACTTTGAACACTTTTCGTATAATATAATACAGGCTGTTCTTGCATCAAAATCTAAAAACGGATTTTATAGCTTGTTTTCTCTGCAAGGGAACGAATCTTCTCTTAATATAAGCGATATCGATGTTCTCTTTAATAATATGAATCTACGGGGAAACATAAATTCGGCCTTTGAAAAGGACAGCATGATTTTTGATTCGCTTCTAACCTTAAACGATATAAGCTATAAGGTTTCAGGTCTTTTGACTGATGAAATGATAAGTATTTACGGAGATTATGATCTAAACATAAATATTTTAAAGAATACCGAAAAAAAGTTAAAAGGAACTATGCAGGTAAAAGAACTTCCCGTTCCGTTTATAGGTTCTCTTTTTTCTGCTGATACTTCTTTTGAATATGACAATAATACAAATTGGGAACTTACCTGCAATTATGCGAAATTGGAATATCTTGAAACCGATATTACAAAAACCGATGAAAGCCTTGAATTTTATGCGGAAGGCTATGCAAAACCTACAGAAGTTTTTTTTCATAATGTAAAAGCCGGAATAAAAAATAAGCAGCTTGAAGGAACTGCAGCTTTTAATTTAATCCCTTCTTCAGACGAAAATATTAATCAATACGCATCCAATCTTTATCTTTCGGATAAAAATAAAACCGAAAACTTCATATTAAACTCATTATTTACCATTTCGGATAAAATTTACTTTGACGGAACATGTAAGATAGATGATATATCTCTTAACCGTTTTTTAAAAAAACAAAAACCTGAAAATAAAATAGCAGCCGAATTTATATTTCTGGGGAATAAAGACTCTCTTTCGGTAAAAGCCGACTTAAAAAATATATCGTTTAATCTAAACGGTAAAAATCTTGAGGGAAAGGCATCTGCCTTTATCGATAACGATAAGATGAATCTTTACGAATCATCCTTTAAGTGGGGGATTCACAATATTGATAGCATTGAAGCTTTTATAAATCCTTTAGAACAAAAAGGTTCTCTTACATTTTTATATGAAATAGACACAAAAAAGCAAGACAATCAAGAAAAGTTAGATACAAAAGCTTATTTTTCTTTTAATTTTACATCTACAGCAGATAAAAAAAATACTGAAACCCGAAACATAATCGAAAATGCTATCGGTTTGACTTCTCATTTTAATATTGACATGAAAATATCCGATTGGATCCTCGCCGGTCAAAAGGGAGATGGAAGCATCAAGGCTTCATTGGTAAAAGAACCAAGCATTATAGCTCTGTATGCCGGTAACAATGATGAAATATACGGTTTTAAAACGGATGACGGGCTCGTGTCCCTCCACATAGATGAATCCTTTCCGTTTCACCTAAATATTGACGGAATTTTATCCCGGGATAATATAAATCTTTCCGTATCAAATATAGGCATAGATCTTGCAAAGGTTATAAACATTATACCCAATAACAATATTATAAAATTCTCAGGCGGTAATGTTCAAGGCGATCTCCAAATAAGCGGCACTCAAAAAGACCCTCTGTTTTACGGGACTCTTAAAGGAGAAAAGATGTTTTGTACCTCACCCGGATATTCTCCCGATACCTATGGTCCCGTAGAAATTCCCATACAGTTTGACGGAACCCTTATATCCGTACCATATACTATTCTTCACGGAAAAATCGGAAACCTATGGGGTGAGGCTTCATCGGAATTTATAGGATGGATTCCCTATTACACTACCGTAAATTGCGGAGTCCTTGAAAATACACAGGCCTTGATAAAAACGAAAAATATAGCCTTTCATGCGGACGGAAGAGCTGAAGGTAAAATAAAACTTGAAATAAATCCTGAACTGGTTACTCTTGAAGGTGATGCTTATTTCGATAAGGGCTATTTTTCGGTCCCGTTTGCAGATCTGCAAAAACAAAGTGAGCAAGCATTAATTATCAACAAGGTACCCGCTTTTTACATGAATTTAAATTTAAATTTGGGAAAAAAATCAGAATTTAGATACCCATCAACGGAGTTGCCTTTTTTAAGAGCCCTAGCTTATACCGAAAATGAGCCTTTTAACCTAAACCTTGACACAAGTACGGGAAAATTTGAAATGTCGGGATCTGCAAAAATTCGTACAGGTGAAATATTTTACATAAAAAGAAACTTCTATATAAAGGAAGGAGAGCTAAAAGTTCTTAATTTGCCTTTTCAGCAAATTGAACCTATAATATCGGTAAGAGCGGAAATAAAAGATAAAATGGCCGACGGCCAGCCTCTCACGATAAATTTGACGGCAAAGGACCAGCATCTTGATCTTGAACGTTTCAGACCGGTAATCACAACCTCACCTCCAATGGCTATGTCGGATTCCGATACAATGAACTTGATGGGTCAGGTCGCTTTAGGAGATTTAAAAAACGGCAATATTTTAAAAGAAACACTCCGCAATACCTCGGATATTTTAGCAAATATGGGTATAATGAGGAGAGTGGAGCAAGAAGTTAGAAACTTTCTGCATATAGATGTATTTTCCTTAAGAAGTTTACTTATACAAAATGTTATTTTGGAAAATTTATTCAGGTCTTCAAAGGATAAGCCATTGACAATCGGTAACTATTTTGATAATACAAGTGTTTACATTGGTAAGTATTTCGGTTCTGCCATATACGCAGATGCAATGCTGCATCTTAGCTATTACGATCCGCTTTCTGCAAAAACAGATGCTGTTAGGAAATCGGTTTACGAGAATTTACTGTTTCAACCGGAAATAGGTTTTGAAATGAATACTCCGTTTTTCCAGCTTAGATGGCACATAGCTCCGAGCAACCTCGATTCTCTGTTTGTATCAGATACAGGATTGACACTATCATGGAAATTTTCTTATTGATTAAGGGGATAAAAATGTTGAAGAAAAAAATTGTAGGTTTTATGCTGATCTTATTTGCTTTAAATTGTTTTACTCAAGAGCCTGAAGGATGGTATAATGGAAAACCTGTTTTAGAGATTCAGTTTAAAGGTTTACAAAATATCGCCAGTTCAGAATTAGATGAAATCTTCAAATCATACAAAAAAAAGCCTTTCTCCGATGAGCTATATTGGGAAATATTACAAAAAATCTATGCATTGGATTATTTTACCGATATCGTTCCTAAGGCAATACCGGCAGACGACAAATATCAATACGTATTTTTGGAATTTATAGTCAAAGAAAAGCCGGCCGTAAATAATATTGCATTTACAGGTAACAGCAATATCAGAAAGGCAGACTTGCTCTCAGCTATCAAAGTAAAAAAAGGCGACATTTTTAATGAAGTTAATATAAAAAATGCTGAAAGAGCTTTAAAAGACTTTTATATCGAAAAAGGATTTACAAAAGCGGAAATATCAAGTAAAACTTCTGAAGATAAAGAAAAAAACAATATAAATGTCGAATTCTTTATAAAAGAAGGCAAAACTTCTGTTATAACTAAGATACTTTTTGAGGGAAATTCAAAATTCCCCGAAAAAGCCTTAAAAAAGGTGCTTGCATCTAAGGAAGCAAGGTTACTACAAAAAGGAATTTTTAAAGAGGAAGCTCTACAAGCCGATAAAACTGCAATTAAGCTATTGTATGGAGAGCACGGATATATAGATGCCCATGTTGAAACTATAAAAAAGGACATAGATGCAGAATCAGATCCGCAAAAAGATCAAATTACTCTTACCTATGTAATAATGGAAGGAGAACAGTTTACCTATGCAGGAGTGGATTTTGAAGGGAACTATATTTTTTCAACAAAGGAATTAAGCGAAAAATTCAAGCTTAAAAAGGGTGATGTTTTTAATTTAAAGAAATTTGAAACAGGGTTTGGAGATGTAGCCAACCTGTATTTTGAAAACGGTTATACCGGAAACTATATAGATAAAAAAGAAAACCGTAATACATCAACTAAAGAAGTTTCCTATACAATTATAATCGTGGAACGCGAAAGAAGCCATATAGAAAACATAATAATAAAAGGGAATACAAAAACTAAGGACCATGTTATTCTAAGAGAAATCCTGCTAAAAGAAGGAGACGTATTCTCTAAATCAAAACTGATAAATAGTTTTAGAAACTTAGCCAACCTAAGATATTTTTCAACCGTTTTACCCGATGTTTTACAGGGTTCGGAACCTGATCTTGTAGATGTTGTCATCAATGTTGAAGAACAATCGACGGCAGGAATTCAATTCGGTGTTACTTTTTCAGGTTCGCCGGATCCGGATACCTTTCCTATGTCGGTATTTGCACAATGGGAAGAAAAAAACTTACTTGGAACAGGAAGAGAACTTTCGGCTAGTGTCAATGCTGCAAGCGATACACAGAGCTTAATCCTAGGTTTTACCGAGAACTGGCTTTTAGGTAAACCGCTTTCACTAGGAGTTGACTTTTCCATAGCCCATAAGACCAAATATGCTTATCAGGATTTGGATTATAATAATATAGCAGATCCTTTTTTGACTGAATCGGAATTTAATGCAAATTCTTCATTGGCAGATGCCTTTAAAATGAAATATGATCAGCTTAAATTCGGTATCGGTATGAATACGGGCTACAGATGGTTTCCTAAATTTGCTATTATAACTTTGAGAGGCAGTATAAACTTTGACATTGTAAAAAATTTTTATAATAGTAATTTATATAGACCTCTTGAGGAAAAAATAAGAAAACAAGAGAAGCAATGGCGCTTAAGCAACTCCATAAAAGTAAAACTATCTGTGGATGATAGGGATCTTACATATGATCCTTCTAAGGGATGGTTTTTAAGTCAGGAAATAGGTTTTTATGGTCTTTTTCCAAAAATTGAAGATGAGTACTTCTTTCAGTCGGATACAAAGGGCGAGTTTTATATTACACTTTTGGACTATCCTGTAAGCGAAATATGGAATCTGAAATTTGTTCTAGGTTTTTACTCAGGCTTTTCCTTCCAAATTCCTCTTGATAAAAAAACAATCAGTTTTGACAGGATGCTTTATATCGACGGAGCCTTTAAGGGGCGCGGCTGGATTGGTATGGGCACACAAGGTGCGGGAACGGTTATGCAAAATAACTGGATAGAATTTAGATGGCCATTAGCTCATGGAATTTTATCTTTTGACTTTTTCTTTGATGCCGTAGCTGTCAAACATAACCTACAGGATTTAAAATCGTTAAGTATAAACGATTATTATTTCAGTTTCGGCCCCGGATTGCGCTTTTCAATACCTCAATTTCCACTGCGCTTAATGTTTGCAAATACGTTTAGATCAGTAAACGGAAAACCGGTCTGGGGCAACGGAAAAGGTGCCGACTGGAAATTCGTTCTTTCATTCAATATACCCAATTTATAGGAGTTTAGTATGAATAAAAAAAGTACCTTAATTATTCTTGTTATGTTATTGATGTCTCTTGGAATCTATGCACAGCAGATTACCCGTTTTGCAGTTATAGATACAGGCCTTATCTTCGACACTTTTAGGCGTGATGCAAAGGCGGCGAGGGACTATCAGGAAAAAAAAGAAAAGTTCGAAAATCAAAAGAAACTTCTCGAATCCGAGATCGTACAGCTTAGACAAAAAAAAGTTAATGCCGAAGCCGATGGAAAGGAATCTGAAGTAAAAAAATATGAAGAAAAAATAAAAAGCAAGATAACCTTATTGATGGAATATGTAAAGGCTTCCAATGACGAGCTTAATATGCTTCGAAAAAATCTTATCAATGATGATGTTTTTTACAGCGACCTGTACGAATCTGTCCGCCGTGTTGCAGAATCCGAAGGCTACACAATGGTTTTAAGCTATGAGCATAACGCAGGTATCATATGGTATAGTCCGACTGTAGATATTACGGACAAGGTTATTCAAGAATTAAGAAAACGAAGTGAATAAGCCTCAAACGCCCATGATGAGGCAATACCTCAGCATTAAGGCAAAATACAAAGACGAAATACTTTTTTTTAGGCTCGGCGATTTTTATGAGATGTTTTTTGATGAGGCCGTCGAAGTAAGCCGAATCTTAAACCTGACCCTCACAAAAAGAAACGATATACCTATGTGCGGTATTCCATATCATGCCGCAAAAATCTACATAGCCCGCCTCCTGCGTGCAGGAAAAAAAATTGCTATATGCGAGCAAATTACGGAACCCGTAGCAGGAGGCTTGACAGAACGCAAGGTAGTTGAAGTTATTACTCCCGGTACCGTTGCCGAAGACGACTTTTTAGAACAGGGAAGCAATAACTACCTTGCCGCAGTCTATTGCTCAAATAAAAAAACGGAAGGAAACAGCGGATTAGACTACTATGCAGGCCTTGCCTATATAGATATTACCACAGGCAATTTTTTTGCTACTTCTTTCCCCAAAACAGACTTTAAAGAGCAGTTTTTAAAAGAAATAGGAAGAATTAACCCCAAGGAAATTTTAATTCAGCAGTCGATTCAAAGCGAATTTCCTGCCTTAAAGCAAATCCTTTCGGAATTTCCTTCGATGATGCAAAACTTTTACCCAGATTGGAGTTTTAACCCCGATCAAGCCGAGAAAAGACTTTGCTCAAGCTTCGGGACAGAAAACTTAAAGGGCTTTTTACTCAATACCGATTCGCCTGAAGTTCCGCCCGCCGGCCTCTTACTTCAATACTTGGAAGAGATTTCGGGAAGGGATATTTCCCATATTTCCGGCATTAAAATCTATGCCGAAAGCGACTTCGTTTCCTTGGACGATTCCACGAGGAAAAATTTAGAGCTTTTGACAAACTTGAGGGATAACAGCCCCTCATACAGCCTTTTTGAATCCGTGAATTATACAAAAACGGCCATGGGCACCCGCCTTTTGAGGAGGAGGATAAGCTATCCGCTCCGCTCAAAGAAGGAAATAGACAAGAGGCTTGACAAGGTAAACAGTCTTTTTAAAGACGGAAAGGCATCAGCTATTATACGGGAGACTCTTTCTTCCATACTCGATATTGAACGGCTTTCAGGCCGCATTGCAATGCAAAAGACTCACGGCAAGGATCTTCTTGCCCTAAAACAAAGTCTTAACTCCGTAATAAAAATGGGCAGCCTAATAGAAGAAAAGAAACTCAATTTTTTGCAGCTTAACGATGAAGAAAAAAAATTGCTGGCCGAAATCCGAAACCTTTTGGAAAATTCGATAGATGATGATTGCACTATAGCCTTAAATGACGGAAAACTTATAAAAAAAGGCTTTTCAAAAAAAGTAGACACGATAAAAAATATAAAAGAAAATGCCCACGAGATTCTTGAAAAGTATTTGGACGATGAACGGAAAAAAACGGGCATCACTAACCTAAAAATAAAATACAATAGAATGATGGGCTATTTTTTGGAAGTGTCTTTAGGAAATATCTCGGCTGTTCCCGATTATTTTATCCGCCAACGCTCCCTGTCAAATGCAGACCGTTTTACCACCGAAACCTTAAAACAAATTGAAGATAATATAAATAACTCGGAAGAAAGACTGATTGAAGCCGAAAAAGAAGTTTTTGATGAGGTTTGTGCAGAAATAGGCTCCCATCACTGCTTCTTACAAAAACTTGCCGAAGAAGTTGCCGAACTCGATGTAAACCAATCCTTTGCACAGGCCGCAGTTTTACACGCTTGGACAAGACCCGAACTTTGCAGCGATTCCGGCATCTTAAATATAACCGGCGGCAGGCACCCCGTAGTCGAAAACCATCTTAGAGCCGGAGACTTTGTACCCAATTCCATTAAGCTCTTATCCGGCGAAAATTCCAATCCTGAAGATGGAAGCATTCCGTCTTTTGCCGTCATTACGGGACCCAATATGGCGGGAAAAAGCACCTTTTTGCGGCAGACAGCCTTAATCTGCCTATTGGCCCAGATAGGCTCCTTTGTTCCGGCCGAAAAAGCCGTTTTAAGCCCCGTAGATAAGATTTTTTGCAGGGTGGGAGCTACGGACAATCTTGCCCGAGGGGAATCAACCTTTTTGGTCGAGATGATAGAAACAGCCTATATCCTTAATTCGGCTACCCGAAACAGCCTTGTTATTATGGACGAGGTCGGCCGAGGAACTTCTATGGAGGACGGTCTTGCCATTGCACAGGCCGTAAGCGAACACCTTCTTAATACCATAAAGGCAAAAACCCTCTTTGCAACCCATTACCATGAGCTTACCCGCTTGGAGCACGAAAAAATCATAAACCTAAAATTGGACGTACTCGAAGCGGAAGGAAAGATAGTCTTTTTAAAAAAGGTTGTCCCCGGAGCTGCAGGAAACTCTTATGGCATCCACGTTGCAGGCCTCGCAGGTATTCCTCAAAGCGTTCTAACAAGAGCCGAAAACCTCTTATACATGCGAAGCCAATTTCAAAAAGAACGAACCGGCCAAGAAACAAGTAATTCCGGCTGCACAGCTATAACCTCCAAAGAAAAAGCTCCTTCAAGTCAGGCTGCAAAAGGTCTATCCCTCTTCCCTGAAGAAGAGCTTATCTTAAACGAAATCCTTTCAACCGATCCCGACGAAACGGCCCCTATAAAAGCCCTCCAGCTAATCGCCTCATGGAAAAACAAGCTCTCAGGAAAATAGAAAACTTAAATTCCGAGGAACAAACCGCAAAACGTTGAGCTTATGCTCAACTCCTCACCCTCTACGATACAGCTTATTACCCTCTTTTAGATATTTTTATTTTAGTTTTTCTATAAATTCTATACGATTGAGACGGAGCTCATCAACAAAATTTTAATTTTTTTTTAAATAAAATCTTGACAAAACGGGAGGGGGGGGTAGAATAATATTATAGAATTAATAACAAATAATAAAAATTAGGAGGCCGGTATGAAAAACAAAGCCAATTATTATGCACAGAATTTAAATGCACAAAAATTATTCCGAGTATACGATACGGCTCTTCCCCGTGTGCGGCAATACCTCAATGAAGAAATAAATTTTATCAAACGGAATTTAACCGGAGCCGAATCGGTCCTGGAAGTCGGCTGCGGGTATGGGAGAATATTAAAAGAATTGTCTCCGTATGCAAAGCGTCTTATCGGTATCGACATTTCCGAAGATTCGGTTGCCTTTGCAAAAGAATTTTTAAAAGACAATTCCAACGCAACAATGCAGGCGGCGGACGCTTACAACCTTGCGTTTAATAGTGAATTTGACATGGTGCTCTGTTTGCAAAACGGACTTTCCGCAATTAAAGGTTCTGCAGAACGCCTTATTACCGTATGTATGCAAAGTCTCAAGAAAGGCGGAAAAGCCTTTTTCAGCACCTATAGCGGAAAATTCTGGAAAGACCGGCTTGAATGGTTTCGGGAACAGGCGAATAAAAAGCTTTTAGGCGAAATCGATGAAGAAAAAACAAAGGACGGTATCATTATCTGCAAAGACGGTTTTAAGGCAGTAACCTTTACCGAAGAAGAACTTAAAAAACTCGGCATTCAATCGGGCTTTCGATATGAAATAAAAGAAATAGATGAATCAAGTTTGTTCTTGATATTGACAAAATAGATATAAGGAATATGCCTTACAAAAGTGTAAAGACTGTGATATACTAATAGATAAGGGGGATACTTTATGGCAAAACACAATCGCCGGTACAAAGACTCGGTATTCGTAGATTTATTCAGCGAAGATAAAACTGCCAAAGCCAACTTTTTATCGCTCTACAATGCCCTGCACGGCACACACCTTGATTCTTCGGCGGAATTGAAGCCGCTTAAACTTGAACAGGCGATGTATACAAAATTGTCCAATGATGTATCGTGTCTGATTGATAATAAAATCATTGTGCTGGCAGAACACCAATCGACTATAAATGAAAATATGCCTTTGCGCTGCTTACAATATGTAGCACGTCTGTACGAACAAATCCAAGACCCGAAAGCAAAATATTACAGAACCTTGCAAAAAATTCCCATACCTGAATTTTACGTCTTCTATAACGGCACGGCAAAATATCCGGTTCAGAAAACGCTCAAACTTTCAGAGGCCTACATCGCAAAATCGGAACAAGTTCCGCTGGAACTAACGGTTCAAGTGCTTAATATTAACACAGACAAAGCGAATAAGATTTTAATGACCTGTAAACCATTGGAAGAATACAGCCTGTTTGTAGAAGCCGTACGCCGCCATACCGCGCTTGATAAAGAAAAAGGCTTTGAAAGTGCTATAAAAGAATGCATCCAAAACGGCATTTTAAAAGAATATCTACAAAGAAAATCACGGGAGGTGATAAATATGTTACTGGCAGAATATGACTATGATACTGATATAGCGGTGCAGCGTGAAGAAAGCCTAATGATTGGAATACAGCAAGGCTTTGCCGAAGGCTCATACCAAAAAGCTCTTGAAACGGCTGCAGCATTTAAACGGCTTGGGCTTGATATTGTTAAAATAGCCGAAGGAACAGGCTTAAGCCGTGAAGAAATCGAAAAGCTTTAAAATGTGAGGTAATCAATATGTTGCCGGCATAATATGATTATGATAAGGAGATATGATAAACAGTTCGGCAGGAATTCAGCCTCACTGTTTATCTGCCGAGTTTGCCTTTCGGCAAACGTCGCATTATTGTATGCAGTTTGTAAACAAACTGCGTGAAAAAACTTTTTTCAGGATTTGATAATCCTTGCAAAAAGTTTTTATGGGAGAATTTTTATGAGTGACGAAAAAAGAAACGGAACAGCTGTTCCCGAAGGAAAGACGGAACCGAAAACTATAATCCGGTTTGTGGTTTATAGTTTGATCGGTATTTTTATGTTTTTTATTCCGATTGCAATCGGAGGAAAAAAGACGATTCCATTGGATCATATTGTGGGATTGATTCAAAAGATTCCCTATTATGCAAAATACTGGGGGCTTTTGCTTTGCTGTGTGGGAGTAGTTTTTCCATTTGTAACGGGGGCATGGAAAAAGACCAAGGTAAAAATGGTATTTTCCTTTATCAACATTCTTGCAATCCCCTTTGCAATTATGACGGTGTTCAATGTAGGGCCTGAAGCTCTTTTAGCCAAAGGAATGTTGCCTTTTATTTACGGTAAAATTGTAGTTCCGGTCACAACCATCGTTCCTATAGGCTCGGTATTTTTAGCTTTTATCGTCGGCTACGGCCTCATGGAATTTGTAGGCGTATTTATGCGTCCTGTAATGAAACCTGTCTGGAAAACTCCCGGCCGCAGTGCTATTGATGCCGTTGCTTCTTTTGTAGGAAGCTATTCTATAGCCTTGCTCATTACAAACCGTGTTTACAAAGAAGGAAAATACACTAATAAGGAAGCTGCAATTATCGCTACGGGCTTCTCGACCGTGTCTGCAACCTTTATGATAATAGTTGCAAAAACCCTAGGGTTTATGGAACACTGGAACTTCTATTTTTGGACAACGGTTATAGTTACCTTTATCGTAACAGCAATTACTGCAAGAATATATCCTCTATCCAAAAAAGCCGACTCCTATTATGAAGACAGCAAGGGCGATATCGAAACCGATGTAAAGGGGAATAAATTTAAAATTGCCTTGGGAGAAGCCGTAAAGGTTTGTTCTTCAGCTCCTTCTCTTCCCCAAAATGTAAAAATAAATTTGCTTGACGGTATAAAACTTGCAATAGGTTTGGCTCCGTCTTTAATGGCAATCGGAGGTTTGGGGCTTATCATTGCAAAATATACGCCTGTCTTTGACATAATCGGATATATCTTTGTGCCATTTACGTGGCTGATACAACTGCCGGAACCTGTGCTTGCTGCAAAAGCTCTTGCCACAAGCATTGCGGAAATGTTTTTGCCGGCTCCATTAGTTGCGAGTGCCTCGGCCGGTACAAGGCTTGTAGTAGCTGTAGCCTGCGTTTCCGAAATATTATTTTTCTCGGCCTCAATCCCCTGTATGATGAGCACTGAAATTCCATTGAAGATGAAGGACTATCTTATAATCTGGGTTGAAAGAGTTATCCTTTCGATTCTGTTGACGGCACCCTTTGTATATTTGTTTACATATATAATAGCAAAATAAGCGATAAAGCTGAAAAATGTGCCGATGCAATGCGAGGGCTTTACAAAGTTTTATTTTTATGATAGAATGAGCCTTCAATGAGCCGGCGTGGTGAAATGGTATACACGATAGACTCAAAATCTATTGGGGGTGACTCCGTAAGGGTTCAAGTCCCTTCGCCGGTATTTGCTTAACCGTTCATTATATAAATGAACGGTTTTTTAATTGGTGCAAATATAACCGCTTAAAAAAACATTATTGCCTTTTGAGAATTATGCCTATAGGTAAATGATCGGAATAACCCTTTCCTGAATAGACGGAATATTTATCCGGTTTTCCGGAAGTATCGGTCAGCGGTTTTAAGTTAATTACGCAAAAGAAGCTTAGATCGAAGTTCTTTCCATCGCTTAAATTATCCGAATAGAAAAAATGATCGATTCCTTCCCAGCTTTCCTTGTAAAAATAGCTTCCGGTGGGTTGACTTCCTTCTTGGGCTGCAGTCTGATAGGCTTCAATATTCCAGCAATTGTCAAATTCGGATAAAAGAGAAAATTCCTCCAGAGTCTGATTAAAGTCGCCGCATATGATAAATGGCGTTTGAGGTTCCGCCGCTTTTAATTCTTTTAGTCTTTTATAGGCCTGTTCTTCCTGTTGTCTCCGAATAGAGTCTGTATCGGAGCTTCCTACCTTGGATTTCCAATGAACATTTAAGAGCACCAGTTCGTTATCCCCCGTAGAATTGCCTATCTGAATTCTGGTTTCAATCAGGGGCCGCAATGACCTTTTGCCTGAATATACATTAAAAACCTTTGTTTCGGTTATAGGAAATTTTGAAAGCAGGGCAGTGCTGAAGGCTCCGCCGTTTTGGGGAGGAATAAAGACTGCATATTTGTATGAGTTATTCATCGGGAGAATTTTACAAAAATCATCTATAACGGCACGGCTTTCTATTTCCTGTAAAACGAGGATATCCGGTATGGCCTTTTCCCCTAAACCAAGGGCAAGGCATGAAAGATTAACAGCCTCTTTTAGCCTGAAAAGCCTTTCGGTATACTTTTCCTTAGACCATTTTGTCTTTGAACCCTTGAATTCTTTAAATTCTCGTCCGTCCTCTACGGCATCAAAAAAGGTCTGTGCATTATAGCTTACAATCGAAATCTCATCTTTTCCGATGTTTTGTAAGCGGAATACATTTGTACATCCTGTGCAGGCGCACAAAATGAAACAAAAACATATAAAAATAGATAAAGTCAAAATTTTTCTTAAATTTTTCATAACTATCACCTCTACTATCATTGTATGTTTTTTTGTAAAAGAATATCAAAATATTAAAAGAAAATATATTTTTTTTCAAGTAAGATCTAATAGAAAATTGAACGGGTTGCCTAGTTTAATTTTGAATGAATTTATGTTATACTTCCGAATATGGAATATCAAGTAACAGCGACACGGAGGAGGCCTCAGCGTTTTGAAGATTTGCTGGGTCAGGAATTCGTAGCCGCAACATTGCAAAAATCAATTGAAGCAGGTAAGATAGCCCATGCCTATCTTTTTTCGGGCCCAAGGGGCTGCGGAAAGACAAGCTCGGCCAGAATTTTAGCCAAGGTGCTCAACTGTGCCGAGGGGCCTAGGCCTACTCCTTGCGGTCATTGTACTGCCTGCGAAGAAATTACGGCCGGCTCGTGTTTGGATGTAATTGAAATTGACGGCGCTTCAAATACGAGCGTAAATGATGTAAGACAGATAAAAGATGAGATTTTATTTCCGCCGAATTCGAACAGGTATAAAATTTATATAATTGACGAAGTTCACATGCTTTCGACAAGTGCCTTTAATGCTCTATTAAAAACGATAGAGGAGCCGCCTCCTTATGTCGTGTTTATTTTTGCGACCACCGAAATTCATAAGGTTCCGGCGACAATTAAAAGCCGCTGCCAGCAGTTTAATTTTAAGCTAGTATCGATAGAGATACTAAAGCAGGCCTTGGCAGATGCCGCAGCAGAGCTGGGTATAAAGGCAGATGATGAGGCTCTTTATTGGATTGCCCGTGAGGCAACCGGAAGTGTAAGAGATGCTTATACTCTTTTTGACCAAGTTGCGGCTTTTTCGGACGGGCATATAACCTTCGAGAAGATACACGAAAAACTCGGCCTTACGGGTGTCGATTCGATCAATAAACTTGTGTCGGCCTGTGTTGCAAAAAAAGGTCAAGAAGCCCTGTCTATCTTGGATGGAATTTTGCAGGGTGGAATCTCGGTCGAGCAGGTAGTTTCGGATTGTGCGGATTATTTTAGAAGCCTTTTATTGGTAAAGCACGGTATTACAAAGGAAGCTCTTATCGGACAAAGAGCCGACCGTTTTCCGCAGGATATCCTGCAGGGATGGGAGGCTGTGCAAATAGAAAGAGCCCTAAGTATAATGCTTCAGCTTTTTAAGGACCTAAGGTTTTCTATTGATCAGCGTTATGAATTGGAGCTTGCAGTTTCGCGCCTTTCTTGGCTCGGCGACTATGTATCACCTGCCGATTTAAAAGCCGCCTTTGACGCAGCTCAAAGCCTTATTTCCGGCCGAGGGGCAAATATTGAAGCAGCAAGACCTCTTCCGCACCGCGAAGAAAATCGGTCTAAAGAGACCATGCCGAGGGAGCCTTCCCAATCTTTTAACAATGCGGGCAGTTTGACCGAACAATTTAAAGCCGTTTTAAGACGGGATAATAAATTGGACGGGTTTCCGGAAAAAAAAAATGAAGAGAAACAGCCGGTTTCAAATAATGTACCTTCAGATAATGTATCTTTTGAAAAAAAAGATGAAGAACAAGAAACCGTACTTCAGACTGCCCGCAGTGTAGAAAATGCTTTTAATACTGTAGAAGAGTTAAAAGAGTCTTTAATTGAAGCTCTTTTAGAAAAGGGCGGGATATTGTCTTCTGCTGTGGGGCAAAGTAAGGATTGGGTTTTGAAGGATGACAGCCTTACACTTTTTGCCCGCAGCTCGTTTGATTATACGCTGATTCAAAAACAAAAGGATACGGTTATCGACTCTATTTTTGAAATTACAGGAAAAAAATTTAAACTAATTTTAAAAGAATATATTCCGCCTCAACCTGAAAATAAAGTTGAGGAGACGGTTAAGGAGCCGGAAAAAATACGTACCATAACTGATGTGTTTATGGGAAAAATAGTTGAATGTAAAAATTTGATATTAGAAACTGAAGAAGGGGAGGAAAATGAAGTTCAAAATGTGCAAAATCCTGCTGCAATGCAGGAGCAAAATTCTTGAAAACAAAAGCCCCAAGAAAACTCTTGGGGCTTTATTTTACGGATTGTTATTCTTTACAGGTTCTTATCCATCGTAAATGAAAGTTTTGAATACTTAAACGATTCCAACATCAAATCGGAAAGATATTCTTTTGTTCTTTTTAATACATGCTCTGCTGTTTTGCGGTTTTCTTCAGTTAAAAATTCGCTTAAAGATTTTGAAGGTATTTTAGCCGCTGCGTCAGTAATTTCTTTTACTCTGGCTCTTCCGTAACTTTGCATTTCGGTAAGATAGGCATTATTATCATCCTTAAATGTAGAGTAATGAGCTTCAACAAAATGGCCGATTAGCTTAAATAACCAGTAAGCATTATCAGTAGAAACCATACGAGTCATTCTTTTATAGGCCGTCGGAGTATCCAAAACATTTGTAAAAAACGGAATATACGGAACAAATGCTGTTGTTCCGAGTGCCAGCCACTGTATTCCTTCAAGCCCTTTTGGAGATTTGGGTCTTAATTGTAAAATATGGGATTCGGCCGTACGTGAAAGCGAAATACCTCTAAAGCGTGTTTTATTAAACTCACTATTGCCTATGCCGATAGGATCAAATTCCGTTTCATTATAGTGAGAGCTTAGTATGTATTCGACATCTTCAACCGAGATAAGGCGGTTTGCTTTTTGGATAAAAGGAATATCGTTGGATACCGGAGATTGTTCTATTTCGGGATTGAGATATTTTTGAGCAAACCAAGCTCTGGGAGTATTGTAAACTCTGTCTTTTTCGCTTGATGTTCCGAAGATGTGTCTAAAGTTAAAACCTTCTCTGTCAGGATTCAGCTTATGCTCATTTACAAATTCCTTGATGCCTTTTGACCACATATAATAATCAGGCTTTTTAAAATCGATTTTTTCGATTGAAACCTGATTTGGAGCTACGGCATAGCAGTCATCGGGAATTCTTACGGCAACCCAATGATGGCCGCAGGGAATTTCCATGTACCAAATCTCATCGAGGTCGGCAAACAAAATACCGTTACCCTCGGCTGAACCGTATTTTTCGATAAGTTTTCCCAAATAGCTTACGCCTTCCCTTGCAGAGTTTATAAATGGGAGAATGATGTCGTTGATTGCATCTTCTGCAATTCCGTTTTTTACCAGCGGGTCATATGCAAGCACCCTAGCGTTTCCGTAGACACTTTCGGTAGAGCTCAATGCTACGTTTTTTTCGTTGATTCCCGCTTCGCCGTAAACGCCTTGGTTTTCTTTATCGTTCGGATAAGCTTGCGGAACGGAGGTGTAGCGGTATGCCTTTGTAGGGAGGGGGATTTCCACGCCTGTGTTTTTAGATTTATAAATCCGGTTTGCTTCGTTTACCGCCTTTTCTAAAACAAAGATTTTGGGGCTTATTGCCAAGTGGAAATCCTCATTTCTTGCAATAAGAATTGAGCCGTCGATGCTGGCTTTTTTGCCTACCAGCACTGTTGTACAGTCGGTGTGTGCCGAAAAAGATTTTATATTATTCATATTTTTCCTCATATGTTAAATTATATTTACAAATAAAACTATACCCTAAAAACGATATTTTTGCAATATTTTTTTTAAAAACTATTGACATTTTCTTTTATTTTTGATAAAATGGCCAAATCTTATGGGGGCGTAGCGAAGCTGGTTATCGCGCTGGCCTGTCACGCCGGAGATCGCGGGTTCGAGCCCCGTCGCTCCCGAAAAAGCTCACCGCCTTTAGTGGTGAGCTTTTTGTTTTTAAGGCTACCTATTTACGGGCAGTAGCGCAGGGGTAGCGCGCTTGGTTCGGGACCAAGAAGTCGGGGGTTCAAATCCCCCCTGCCCGATTTTAAAAAAATGGAGCGATTAGATCTGCGAGTAAGTTTACCAAGTTAAGATCTTCAATTCCAAATTCTTTTTTTCTGATTTCCACTACAAGATAAATTACGGCTTTTATCTTTCCTTTTAGGATAATAGGGAGAAGAATGACAGAATTCCAGTTGGGAATTCCTGTTATGTTGCTTTTTCCCGAAATATTTTCCCAGTCGATTTTGCACAGTTCTTTTTTTTCTGATATGACTTCAGCTATGAGATTTTTATTTACGGGAAATTCCGGTTTTGGAGTAGTCTTATATTTAAATACATTTTTGGATGTTTTTTCCTTAGTAGGGTAGACAAAAATTCCTGAGTCCGCACCGGCAGCATCGATTATCTTTTCAAGGCAAATTTCAAGTTTTTTTGTTTTTGGTATAGAACGCCGTATTAGAGAAGCGGTATCTATAAAACTTAGAATGTTTTTTGTGTCGTTTAGAGTGTTCCCGGTTAATATTCCGGCCAGCTTGTCGGCCTTTTTTTTACCGGGTGCAAGGCCTTCTTTCCATAAAACAGTTTGGTTTCTGCCCCTATTTTTTGCAGCATATAGGGCTTGGTCTACTTTTAACAATAGGTCTTTTTCCGTACTGCCGTGTTTTGGGAAGAGAGCTATACCTATACTGATGGTTATCCCAATAGCCGGATTATCAAAATGCAAAGCTTCTACCTGTTTTCTGATTTTTTCTGTGATTATCAATGCTTGTTCTTTTTCGGTATTGGGAAGTAGGACAATAAATTCCTCTCCGCCTACTCGTCCTAATATCTGTCCCTTTTTTAATATGTTCAATACGGTATTCGCTACAGCTCTTAAGACCGTATCGCCTGTTTGGTGTCCGAAAGTATCATTTATTTTTTTAAATTTATCCAGATCATACATTAGTAAAGCAAAACTGCTATTCTTTATTTTGGAAGCCGTTAAAAGATCGCTTAATGCATCTTCAGTATATTTTTTGGTTAATGCAGATGTTAGTTTATCTGTAGCAGCTTCTTGTTGAACTTTATAACTTTCTATCAAAAATGCAAATATATTCTCGATACTAAGGCAAAAACTGATTCCAAAATTACCGAAGTTATTTATTTCTTTATTTGATACAAAAACCAAATAACCTGTTACGGTATTTCCAGTTTGCTTATTACAATGATAATTTATTGGAATAACAAGATGTGATGAAATTTCGTCATCGGTTTTGATATTTGTAATTTTGTATGTAGATGATTCTATCAATTGTGCAATTTTTTCTATGGTTTTATTTTTACCGAAATTAAATAAAGATTTTATTTTACCGTCATTTGTAGTTATAAATATATCAGCTGAATTTGCAAGAAGATTTAAAGTTGTAAAATTTAAAAGAATTTTTATGTTTTGTAGAAAATCATCTGTAAATTTTTCTATTATATTATCAATCGATTTATTTTTAAATATACTGGATTGTTTTGTTTGTGCTATAATATTTAAGATAAATGCCGGATTGTTTTTTAGTTTTTCAATGTTATTTTTTGATAAAAGCCGTTTTGTTTGTTCATATGATAATGCCTCAATAAATTTTTTATAATCGGGCTTCATGTTTTTATTGATATAGTCACAGATGATTAATGGAGGTAATCCATAGTGGTGGGCATTAAAATAACTTTTTCTGAATTTTAGAGGTATCTTCTTTATAAAAATATCTATTAGTTTTTGAGCTTCGGCAAAGTTAATCATTGCCATGTTAATATTATTATTAATATAGATTAATCCGAGTTTTATGTTTATATCTATACTTAGATCCAAGATATATTTATTTTCAATTAAAGATGCTGCTTCTATAAGTTTTTTTTCCGCATTTTCAGGATCCATATATGCTTCTAAAAATAATAGAGGTGCTTTTATTAATGGATAATCACTGTGACACTTTATCCCGAGTACCATGTTGATTATTTTTCTAAAATCAATGTCATATCGGAAGATGATGGTTTTTCTTAAATAATAAATCAGCTCATAAAACACGAGATATATATTATTCAATAATTCCGGATTGGAAATTATTTTGTTGAGGTCATCTTCCAGTTGTTTTGTTGAATTTATTTTACCTTGTGCAATTTTATTCAGGTTAATACATAATGATGAGAAAACGGATTCAACGCTTTTGTTTTCATCTTTACTGTCTGTATTTTTATCTTGAATTTTATTTGCAGTTTCGAAACTTCCCATTGCATAATAAAACATAGCTTTTGTTTGATTAAAAATATTTATTTCGTAAGAATCTTTTAATATATTTTTATTTTTTAGTGTTTTTTCTATTTGGATTTCAATTTCTGATGTTTTATCATACATGCACATGGACAAGAAGATATGATGCATAAAGCTATAAGCAAAAAATATTTTATCGTTATAAGAATTTTGTATTATTTTTTTTATTGCCTGATTACAAATCCCATAGGCTGTTTCATAATCATAAAAATGTGAATAGGTAATACCTAGATTAAGTAGAGCTATTGTTTGTGAAAGTGAATTCCCTGATATACTATTATTTTTTAAAATTTTTGTATAATATGTTATTGCTGCATCAAAGTTCCTATATCTTTGTTCTTGGATGATAGCTAAGTTATTAAAGAGTATGTCTTCAATATTGATATCGCCTATTTCTTTTGCAGTTTTAAGAGTTTCCAAATAAGCTTTTTCTGCCTCTTTATATTGGCCCAAATAAAACTGATTATTTGCCAGATCCAATAGTGCTTTTGTTTTTATTAATTTAAATTCTTTTAAATTACCGCATTTTAATATAGTTTTTTTTGCTTCATCTATGGCTTCGGCATGTTTTTTTTTGTACTGTAAAAATACTATCCGTGCCTTATCAAAAAATAATTGTATATAAGTATTATTTGCTTCAGCGGTAGACTTTTCAGCTAGGGCTAACGATTTGGCAATTTTTTCGGAACTAGATCTGAATTGAATTTCTTGAATCGTTTTTATTATGTGGACTTTGGCTACAAATATTTTATTCGCATTCGATTTTGTTATTAATTTTTCGGCCGATTTTATTTTTCTTTTACATTCTATTAAATTATCATTTTCCAGATATGATTCTGCAAGGATAAGGAGTATATTCAGTTTTTTATTGTTGTCATCGTTTGGGATAAATGTATATATTTTTTCAAAAATATCTATATAGGCTATGTGAGTACATTCTTTCTTTATTTTATCTTTATATTGTATACAATAATTTACCGCCTCTTCAAATAGTTTTGCATTTTCTGCATGCCATAGAAATTCATAAATATCGATTTTTTTTAGTCCCTTCATTTTTTGTATTATTTTTTTATGTATTTCCATTCGGTATTGATAATCGAGTTCATCATATAAAGTTTTTTGTAAAATTTTATTGACAATTCCATATTCATCTGTATATGGTTTTGTGGCTTTTTTTATGATGTTTTGATCTAAAAATTTCGGTATGTATTTTTTAACGGATGTGTCTGTTATATTTAAAATTTCCGGTAAAATTTGTATTTTAAAACTGAATTTGAAGATACATAAGTCTTTTAAAAAAAGTAATTCATGTTTATTAAGGTCCTTTATTTGTCTTTTTACGGCTTGCTGTATGTTTACAGATATAGGTATAGGGATGGAAGGGCTAGATAAATTTACAGAGAGCTTACATAGTTCGGTTCGCGTATCCTTTTTTAATTCACCGGATATCGTAAGCTCTTTTAAAGCTTCATTAGTAAATAGGGGATTACCTGATGTATTTAAATATATTTTTTTTAATAATATTTCAGGTACGTTTTTTATATTTATCGTGTTTCGTATTAAACTTTCAGTTTCTGCTTCAGATAGGTTTTGAAGATTTATTTTTTTTATAGATGCTTGATTCGATAATGTTTTAATAAGTTTTTTTGCGTGATGATTATTATTAACTAAACTTTCATTTAGAGATTGTATCAGTACTATGTTTCTTTTATCTGAATTTTCTATTGTTATGTATAATATTGTTTTTGTTATAAATTCGCTTATCAAGTGTATATCATCAATAATAAAAACTATCGGTTGCGATGATGCATTTTCTATTATTAATTTTGTTATTAGGTTTATAAGTTTGTATTTAAGTACGCTTATTTTTGTTATATCTTCGTTGGCCTCTATTTCAGATTTTAAAGCATCAAGAATTGAATTTAATTCTTTTTCATAATTTTTTTGAATCAATGCATTCTTTAAAAATAAGCTTTTCATGAGATGAAGAATAAATTTGATATCATCCATATCACCAAGACTTGGAATATAATAAACATCGTTTTTTTCAAGCAATAGTAAAAAATATAACTCATATAAGAAAAATGTTTTACCTACACCGAATGCGCCTGTTATCAATATATTTCTGTTTTCGAGTTTAGACGGCTTTATTTGTTTAAATATGGAAAATATTTCTTTTCTTTCCTTTTCACGATCGATAGAAAACTGATAATTTTTTTCAATACTTATCGGAGTCGAAACGCTATAATTTGTATTGATCTTGGAATTAATGTCCGATATTATTTCATAAAATGGATAAGTTTCTTTTTTTACTTTTCGTGCATTAATTTCGTTATATATATTAAGAAAACATGAATAAAGCTGTTTTTCATTTTTATTGTCTAATTGATGTTTTTTTATCTGTTGCAGTTCCTGAAAATATCTTTCATGATTCTTTATTATATTCTTTTTTAAAAGCAAAGATAGAATAATTGTTTTTAAAATATCATAATTATAGGTAAATGTACGAATTTCCGAATCCGTTAATAAACTTATTTGATGTGAATATTGATTTTTTTCTGTAACAATATCTTTTGCCTTTAAAAAAACTCGGCCGTTGTTTCTTACCACATAAATATTACTTAGATCAAAATTATTATATACTATTCCGTATGTTATTAAATAGTTTAACTCCTTCAATATTGCAACAAAAAGTTCAAAAATTTCTTCTGTTTTAGCATCAAGTAAGAAGTCCATCATAGGTTCTTTTTTTTCTATATATTCAATTGTATATAAGTATATGTCTCCATTTACCATTTTATCATCTATGCTTATTAAACGTGTAAAATCATAATTTTTTATATGAGCTGTTTCTTTTAACTGCTTTATCAGGATAAATTTTTCTTTGATAAATTGCATAAAATCTTCATCCATATTTGAAGCATATATTAGTCTTAGCTCAAACACTCCGCCTTTATCGGAAGTTAAATCTTTAACAATAAAACCGGCGTTGTTTTTTAATTCTAACGGGAGTTCTTTAATAATTCTATATCTGTTATTTAATATTTTCATTTAATTCTCCCCTATATATTTGCAGATATCATATCCGCTAAAAATTTTAAAAAATTGAATTTGCTTAAGTTAAATTTAGCATGTTTTTCGGGAGCCGCCAGGTAAATTACTCCTATGATTTTTTCGTTTTTTATCATGGGAACAACCATCACTGAATTCCATTCCGGCATACTGGTTATGCTGTTCCTTTTTACGATTGAGTCCCAATCCACTTGGAAAATATCCAACCCGTCTTCAGCGACTGTATGAACCAGTGATTCATTAATCGGATAAGATTCAAATCCTATTTTGGTATTAATCTTAAAGATAGATTTATCCGATTTCTTGTTTACAGATCTAAGAATAATTGCTCCGCTCTCAGCTTCAAAGAATTTAACTATTTTTGCCAGAAGCGCTTTTGTCAACTCTTGTTTAGGTATATTCAGCTTTAATATATCACATAGTTCTATTGTAGTGGTTACATTTTCACTAAAAGAAGCTTCATCTGCTATAACAACACCTGTTTGATTTATTTTATTTCCTTTCTTATTAATTATAGATGGATTCCATATGGTAGTTTTGTTCCTGCCGGTATTCTTGGAATGATATAAGGCTTGATCTGCACTTGTAAGCAGTTCTGAGGCCGATTTTCCATGCTCAGGAAACGCCCCAATCCCAAGGCTTATTGTAATGGTTTTCTCAAACTCGGTAAAAATTAATTTTTCTATTTTTTTTCTAAAATGTTCGGCTATTTTAAAGGCTTTTTGTGAGTCGGTATCGGGTAAGATTACGGTAAATTCTTCACCGCCGTATCTCCCCAATATCTGTCCTCGATTTAAGGAATCCAAAATTGTTTGCGATACTCTTTTGAGGACTATATCGCCTACAAGATGTCCATAGGTGTCATTTATATTTTTAAATTTATCCAAGTCATATAAAATAAGAGAAAATTTTGAATTAGAGTTATATGCATTTTTGATAATATTTTTTAAAAAAATATCAAAGGCTTTTCTTGTATAAGCACCGGTTAGTACATCATAAGCAGAGGATTGTTGAAAGTTTTTGTTTTCAACAATCATTGTAAAAAGGTTAGAATGTTTTTTACAAAAAATTCTTCCCTCATGAGAAAAGTTATTTATGACTTTTTCGGATATAAAGATCATAAGACCTAAAACTTTATAATCATTAGCACTAAAATTTTGTTTAGTGACAGGGATTACCATACACGGTTTATGTAAAACTTTTTCTATTGTAGTTATATTTTGGTGTCCGAATTTTATTATAGCATCAAATATCTTCTGAAAATCACCGCTGTCATCTTTATGGTGTAAAACAAAATGCGGTTCATCAGATTTACTTATATCTAAAAACTCGTAAGATGAGGCAATTACATTTAAAGCTAAAAATTTCATTACGCAAGCTATATTTTGCTCATAATTGTCAGTAAAATTATTAACAAGTTCAACTGATGTTGTATGTTCATAACCTTCATTTTTGAGATAGGTCTCTATCAATTCCTTTTTAAATTTTTTATCTTTTTTTATTATATTTATATGTTCCAGCTTTAATATTTCCTTTAGCTCGGATGTTTCTATATTTCTGTTATATTTTTTTTCTTTTACTATTGTTTTTCCTTTTATAAAATCGGAAACTATATCGAAAGAGCGGCTTAAGTTCCAATTATTAAATAGTTTTGTTTTATATTTTTCGGGTGTGTTTTTAATTATATCTGCTATTTTATTCTGAGTTTCTAAATAATGTACGATAGCTAAACTTTGCATTCCGGCTGCATAATAATAATCGGCTAATGCCTTATTAATAAATAAAGTTATATTTATAAGATTTTTATGGTTTATAATATGGAGGTTTTTTTGTAAAACCTGTTCAAATTCGGTTTTGTTTAAATAAGTTTTTAAATAACTCATACCCGAAATTTGAAAATCATATAATCTCGGCATATCGAATTTGATTATCTGTATTATTAAAGGTATAAAATCAATATCCGGACGTTTTATAATCATTGTAATAACGATATCAAATAAATTTTTAGTCAATTTTCTTTTACTTGATTCTCTATTTTGTTTGGGACGTATATATGAATTAAAAATTTTTATTAAATTATTAATATCGCTTTTATCTTTTTTAATGATTTTTAAGGCTTCAAGCGTAAAATATACCATAAATACTCTTCCGCTAGGTTGGTATTTTTTTATTTTTATGCTTTTTTTTAAATATACTATTGCTTTACTATTACAACCGAACTCCTGATGCATTCTTGCAATTAAGGTATAAAATATAAAGTTAGTCTCATACACAGATTTTATTTTGTTTTCTCGAGCTATTTTTATATACATTCTTTGATATTCACAAAAATCTTTATATCTATTTAGATTTTGTGCAATTTCCATAAGTGTTATTATACATGGAAGTTTTAATATTGACATATTGTAAGTAAATATTTTACCTTCCGCATTTTTTGCATATTCATAAGCTTCATAATTATTTTGAATTTCAGCAAGGATTTTTGCATAGTTAATTGTTGCAATAGCTTCAGTCGATAAAAAACCGTGTTTTTTTGCCAAATTTATAACATTTTTTATGTATGACATGTTTTTTTCAATATTCGGATGTATCTCCCAATATATTAAAGATATATTGTACATTGCAAGAATCCCTGTTTTAATGTTGCCGGATAAAAATGCAAGTTCTTTTGATTTTTGAAAGTATTTTATGGCCATCCTTCTATCCGATTTTCTTTGATAAATATAGCCTAAGAATATATAAGATTCAGCTTTATAAGCCGTATATTTGGGATTGTTTTTTGTTACCTCCAGTATTTTATGTGTGGATTCTTTAAAGTCACTATTTTGTTGTGTTATGTGATAATACAAGCATTTTGCGTGTTGTAACCTGAGATTTATGATATCTTTGGGGGATTTTTCATAAATGGCTGTCAATTTTTTTATATATACAAGAATTTCACTATCATTTAAATAAGGATATTCATATCTTACCATTAGATTGTAATAATACGATAAGAGATCCGTATTCTTTACTTTTGGCAAATTCTCGTCAAGGCTTAATTTTATTTCAGCTTCTTTATCTTTTAATCCCATCTGATTATAAAGTTCAAATATTTTTAAAAGTATCTTAAATCTATTTATAACATTTTGGCTGATTATGGCAGATGGAATTTTTTCATATATCTTTACTACAGCATCTATATTTTTGGTTTTCATTTTTTGTTTTATTACATCAAGGTAACAATCCAAAACTGCTTTGTTATTGCCGGATTCTTCCAAGTGCCAAATGAGTTCATTTATATCAGCGCCTGATTCTTTTTTTAAAATGTCGGCTATTTTTTTATGCTGCAGCATTTTATGTTCAGGATCTATAAGTCCATATAAAATATTGCGCATGATTTTATTTGTAATTGTGTAGCTTCGTATGTCTCCTGATTGAATAATGGTAATCAAGCCTTTGTTTATAAGATTTTTTATAGTTTCATCTATTTGTTTTGGCGGCAGGGGTGAAAGTTTGTACAGATAGTTTATTTTGAATACATTTTGAAATAAGGATGTTTCAAAGTATAGTTTTTTTTCGGTCGATGAAAGAGCATTTAATTGATTTGTTAATGTTTCTTCAATTGATTTCGGAATTCTTTTTTGAAATTCATCAGTATATAGTTTTTTAGAAATAAGCCAAGCGCCTGTAAGTATATTCTTATATATCGTTCCCGAATTTACGAATTCCTTTATCATTTCCATTATAAAGGATTGGCCCCCTGCAGTATATTTATATAAAACAGGCCCTAAGTGTACCGGAGGATATTTTAAAACTAAAATATTTTTTAGCATTTCTATAGTTTCTTCTTCAGAAAAATAATTCAGCTCAAAAGTTTGACATTTTTTATTACTATTTGATATGCTTAAAAAGTTCTTAAATTTACGTGAAACAGGAACAACCGCTTCGTTATAGGATAAAATTACACCAAGACGTTCGGTTTCTGTAACTTCAGTCACTAAATATAGAATCATATCAAGCGTAAAATCATCTGCAAATTCCAAATCATCTAAGATAATAAAGACTGGAAGCGGACCAATAGTTTTAAAAAATAAATTTTTAGCCTCATTGAAAATTTTAAATTTCATACTCTCATATTCTTTTTTTCCATTATCAATGGGCTGCTGATCTTTGATTTGCTTTATGTTTCTTATAAGCTTTTCTCTTTCTGTTATATCCTGAAGGGAATAGAAATTTAAAAAAATCTTTTCTAAAAAATCTTCCAAAAAATGATCAGGGCTTGAATTTTTAAAATTATAATTAGAGTATATATTTGCTCCTTCTAAGGCTAACCTGTATTCGGCTTCTTTTAAAAACCTTGTTTTACCTGTCCCCTGATTACCCTTGATAAGAAAGAGTGTTTTTTGCGCTTTTCCTGAACTTATTTCTTTTATTGATTGAGATATCATGTTTATTTCATTTTTCTTTCCTACTAATTTAGGCTTGAAGGTTATGCTGTTAAGAGGAGGAATAACATCTACAGGGTAGTTCCGGCCGAGTTTCTTATTTATATCTTGAATGATGGTGTGTATTTTAATTTTCTCATTTTTATTTTTATACCGAATTTGTTTTTTTGCTATTTCATACAAAGTATTAAAAATATCTGTGTCATTTTTATTTAAATTTTTATAATCGGATTTTAATTTTGTAATAGCCGATGATAAACTCGTATAAATTTCTTGTCCCGTAAGAAGTGTAATTATAAAAAAAATAATCGTCTCTACATTTTCGCTGGTTCCCGTATAGTCTTCAGCTTCTTTAAAACGTATCGAGGCATTGTTCTCAAGTTTTGCCGATACAATATCTTTTATTCTTACTTGAAATCCATCTTTTTTTTTGACTATCATTACATTATCATGTGTAAATATATCGTATTCAAATCCTCTGTTACTAACATGAACAAGGCTTTGGCAAACGGATACTACTATTTTAAGGATATCCTCCATTGAGCATTGTTTTACGAATTCTAAAACAGGTATTGCATTTTCAATATATTCTGTAGTAAAAATATATAAAATTTCGTCAGGACTTGAAGGCGGTAAAGAAGGGTAAGCCAGAAACAAACTCGAAAAGCCGTAATTTTTAAGATAAAAATAGTTGTCGATACTGCTTATGGTGATAAAGTTATCTTTAAAAAAAGCAAATTCTTCTTTTGATAGGTCTAAAGAAGAGACAACCTTTAGGTTAATCTTAGTATTCTTTGACCACGAATCTACAGCCAAAAATTCCTGTACATGAGATATAGCATTGTTTATTTTACCTATAACTTTATACCTGCTATTTATAATTTCCATAGAAAATACCTAATATGATACTTGGAACTAAATTAAGGCCACACTATCGCAAGATACTACCACATTTTATCAAAAAAGTCTAGCCTTTTTAGTCTTTGTATTTTTGAAAACTATACGGTATTTGGAACCCCTTTGTCAAATCTAAAAACTTGTGCTACAATGAACTATGCTGATTTCCGAAATACAGGGTCCTCTTACAAATATTGCCGGAGTAGGTGCTGCCGCAGTCTCACAGCTAAAAAGGCTTGGTGTAGAAAATGCCGGAGACCTTTTAAGGCTTTTCCCGCGGGATTGGGAAGACCGCTCAAAAATAAACGTTTTTTTGGATTGGAACAGGGTGCAAAAAATACACGTAGAAATTACAGTTGCAGGCCATGAATGGTTCGGCTTCGGAAAAATGAGAACCTTAAAACTGATAGTTGCCGACAAAAACGGAATGACTGCCTCCCTTATATGTTTTAACCGCCCATTTTTAGAAAAAAGCTTCCCTGTCGGATCTCGTGCCTTTGTATATGGCTCTTTTTACCGCAAATACGGGGAAATTCAGTCCTCCGCATTCGATCTTGAAAAACCCGAAAACATGCAGGCTAAGATACTGCCCGTTTATCCCCTGACTTCAGGGCTTGGACAGGCAAAACTGCGGAAAATAATTGCTTCCGCCCTAAAAATGTATGCCCATGGCATAGATTCCGAGCTTCCCGATTCTATTTTAAAAAAATACGGCCTTCCGCCTAAGCAGGAAGTGCTTTTTATGCTCCATACTCCAAAATCTATGGCAGAGGTAGAAAAAGGCCGCTATGCCCTCATCTTTGAAGAGTTCTTTTTGTTTCAATATGCCATAGGAATGAGGTCTATTGAAAGGCGAGGAAGGCTTCCCAATCTTGAAGATGAAAGAAATATAGATAAAACCGTCAAAAAAGAACCTGTTTTAAGGCCTCTTCAAAGTTCTCTTTTGGCAAGGCTCAACTTTAAGCTTACCCAAGACCAGCTTTCGGTTTGTGCCGAAATAAACGAAGACTTGGACGGCCCTAATCCCATGGCCCGCCTTATGCAGGGAGATGTCGGCTCAGGGAAAACCCTTGTTGCCTTTTTAGCCTGCTTAAAGGTAATAGAACAGGGAGGGCAAACGGCATTTTTAGCTCCTACAGAGCTTTTAGCCCGTCAACATGCCGAAAATGCAGCCCGTCTCTTGGAGCCCCTCGGTATCCGCCTTGCCTTTTTAACCGGAAATACCAAGGCCAAAGGAAGGAGCAGGCTTTTACAGGAATTGCAAAAGGGAAATATCGATTTGATAATCGGCACCCATTCTCTTTTTTCTCAAGGGGTGCAGTATAAAAATTTAAGGCTTGCCGTAATCGATGAGCAGCACCGTTTCGGTGTTCTCCAGCGTTCGGCCATAATCCAAAAGGGAGCTGAGAGCAATGAAGAAAAGAGGAGTCCCCACCTTCTTATGATGAGTGCGACCCCTATTCCCCGCACCCTCGCTCTTTCTATCTTCGGAGACTTGGATATTTCGACCATTAAAACCATGCCGCCCGGAAGAAAGCCGATTATCACCTATGTTGCAGGGGAGGATAAGGCTGAAAGGGTTTATAACTTTATCGGACAAGAGATTCTACAGGGTAGACAGGCTTATTTTGTATATCCTTTAATAGAAGAAAATGAAGACCTTTCCTTAAAATCAGCCGAAAGGATGTTTGAAGAATTAAAGACGGGCTTTCCCAATCATAGTTTGGCCCTGATTCACTCCAAGGTTGCGGAAGAAGAACAAAAAAGGATAATGGAAGAATTTAGGTCGGGGAAGCTTAATATTTTGGTTGCAACCTCTGTGGTGGAAGTCGGCGTGGATGTTCCCAATGCGACCTGTATGGTAATAGAACATGCCGATAGGTTCGGCCTTTCCGCTCTTCATCAGCTTCGCGGAAGGGTCGGGCGTGGAGACCTGCAAGCCTATTGTTTTTTAATTTACGGAAAAAAAATTACCGAGGACGGAAAGGCCCGGCTAACCGTAATGAAAGAAACAAATGACGGTTTTATAATTGCCGAAGAAGATTTAAGGCTCCGCGGTCCGGGAGATATAGGAGGGGTTGAGCAGTCGGGCTATCACCTAGGCTTTACAATTGCCGATCCTGCCAGAGATTTTAAAATCTTGCAGGAAGCCCGAACTGCCGCCTTTGCGATGCTTGAGCAGATTAAATTTTAGAGACCGTCTAGCATCCTCTTAATCTGCATTTGCGGCTTGTCCGCAATGTCAGGGTGAAGCGGGTGTTAGAGCCACTTATTGTTATAATAAATGCTCCTTTATCTTTTCCAAACATCATATTACTAAAGTAATCTAATTTCAAATCCCAATCATATAATAACTCAGGATCGCAAACTCCGTTTTTCTTAAAAAATTAACATGTGCACATTATCACTGTCAAAATTATCCATAATGTTTGCACTATGTGAAACCAACACAAAAGTTTTATTATTGTTTTTCACCAGCGACTGCATAATTTCATAAAGCCATAAGCGTGCTTCGTTACTTAAAGCAGAATCAGGTTCGTCCATTATAAAAGCATCAGCATTACTATTTAATAATTTCAAGATATGTACAATTTGTTTTTGACCGGCACTTAAATTTTCACCAAAGTTTTCAACTTTTGTTTCAGCATCAATACCGACAAGTTGCAAAATAGTACTTACATCAATATTTAGCTTTCCAGAATTTTCAGTGATGTTTTCTAACACTGTTCCATTGCGCAAGCATGTTGTATTTGTAATGTAGCATAATTTTTTCGGTGCAGCCGCAGAAAGTGTACCATTCAATTTTATTTCAGGGATATATGTATGCTCCAATCCGCAAAGACTATTCAGTAATGTCGTTTTTCCTTTTCCGTTTGCACTACGAATTATATTTATTTTGTTGTATTCAAAATTAATGCTTTCCCTTGAATCCTCCCAAATTATTTCTGCGCTTTGCGGCAAATTCTCCGGCACTGCACCGGAATGCTCTTTTGCATAAAGATTATTTATTCTGTCAATAGATGCACTTGCCATACTTAATTGATTCTTAGCATGTAAGCATGAATAAAAATATTTCAGTGCTTGCGAAATCAATGTACTGATTTGTACCACAAGACCTGCTGTAATTGCAGTATCTTTTTGTTTAAAAAAAAACAAAATAATGAATGATAATAAAATAGTTATCGTACTTACTGTTGTATACAAAAAACTTGAAATCTGGCTATGGTATGCAATCTGAATGGAGGTTTCATTCAAGACTTCATTTACTTCATTGAAGTCATCTAAAGTATTCTTTAATCTTTGATTTGCAAAGATATACTTAAAATTATTATACATGTTGATAATAAAACTTTCTTTATGCACATGCGCTTCTCGCTGTGCATTACTATCCTTTTTTAATATCTTATCAAAAATGTATGAAACAAAAAATAAAATTACAAATGCAATCAAAAGTAAAACAGTAATAAGCATGCTTTTAAAAAACAAATACACACAGTAAAAAATAATTGCTAAAATATTTATTGCGAGTACCGGGAAAAAGCCAAATAGAATCGGCATGAGCCTATTTATATCATTATTCAAAAGTTTAACTGTATCAGCCGCATTACATGAATACACATCATACCATTTCAAATTTAAAAACTGATATATCAGTCTTTGAGACAAATCAGCATAAACTTTTTTTCCTACATGCTTTGCTAAAAGCACATTCAAAAAATTCACACACACTAACAAAACTATAACTAAAATATATTTCAGAAAGCCATTGTAATTTTCCGGTATCGTTTGATTTGAAAAATAAATATCAATAACTTTTTTTAAATAATATGTTTCAAAAAAAGTTATTATAGCAATACCCCCATGAACACAAAACCACAGTATTTGAACTTTCCAAAATAGCGCACCAAGCCATTTAATTAAATCTTTCATAAATCCTCACAGTGCTCACATTCTTCAGTATACACACAATACTTTTCATGCAAGGCTCTTGACTCATCTAAAACAGTCCTAAAGTTCCCATAGCAAAACAAATTATCTTAAGAGTGTAGCATATTTATTTTTAAATATCAAGATAAAAATATTCTTTTCTCATAAAAAATTAAGTATTATAAACACAAAACAGTCCAGAGGACTTATATTTTATCACATCCTCAATGAGTTAAAATATCTAATATAAAAGTTTTGTTTTCCTGATTAAGTTTTTATGTATATTTATATTTTAGAAAGCTGGTTTATAAGGCCAGCCATATCCTTAGGGCAGCTTGCACTTATTTCGATTTTTTCCTTGCTTATAGGATGAAAAAATTTTAAGGAATGAGCATGGAGGGCAAGACGCGAGATTATAGGACACTCTTCATATTTGTCGCCTCTCCAATTCTTTTTTAAGGCCGATATGTAGACGGGCTCTCCGTTTCCGTAAAGATTATCGCATAGGATAGGAAGCCCAAGGTGTTTTAGGTGAGCCCTTATTTGATGGGTTCTGCCCGTTATGGGACGGGCTTCCAAAAGGCAAAAGCGGCTGAATTTTTTAAGAAGGCGGAATTCGGTTAAAGAATCTTTTCCTTTTTTTTCGTCTATGACGGTGCGGTGCAGCTTATCCCCGTCTATTCTAAGTTTTGCCTCAGTCTTAAAATTTTCTTCTTGAGGAATGCCGGCCGATACCGCATGATAGATTTTTTCGATTTTGCGGTTTTGAAAATCATCGTTTAAAATTTTATGGGCTTCCGCATTTAGGGCATAGATGATGAGGCCTGAAGTTTCCTTATCGAGCCTGTGGACAGGATAAATTTTTGTTTCTTCCTTATCCTTGTAAAGTTCTTCAAGCATCTTATCAAGGCGGGGTGCTTCGCTGTCCCAGCGGTCGGCTCCTACGAGGAGGCCGGCACTTTTATTTACAATGAGAATATCCTTATCTTCATATAGAATTTCGTAAAGCTTTTTTTTCATTATAATTCCAAGTTTGTGATTTTTAGCCTTGATTACCGGTTAGAAAGCTGTCGGTACCTTTCCGTAAAATAAGCTCAAGGCTCCATCGGTCGAAATTAAAACGTCTTCTTTTGTATCGCCGTTTGTATCATCGTCTGCCTCAAAAATAATCAAGTCCAATTTGTCAAGATTAAAATCTTTTTTTTCGTTGACTGTTTCGGCTCTAAGCAAGGCTTTGGTATTGTACAAAAAAATCCAGCCGATTTCTTCCTTTAAAATTGAAAACTTTAAAACCGAATTTTTGTTTAGGGCAAAATTTTTTACTTCCGTTTCTACGCCGTCTTTTACCATGAGATTAAAATCCCTTACCCTCCCCATGCTGACCGTTTTTGCTCCGCCGTCAAAGGCATAGACTTCGTATGGCTTAAGTTTGGTAAAGTTTTTTTCGTCATGGCTTATTTTTAAGTCTCCGTTTAATGGAGAAATAAACCTGAAAAACCCCGGAAGAGGGGTAAAGTCTGATCTATCCAAATCGACGGTAGCGGAGCTTAATCGGAATAAAAAATCTCTTTTTTTATAATCGGCTTCATGCGGATAAATAAAAAGCTCCGTTGTGGTGCCTCCGCTCCAGTTTGAAGTTTTAAAATCTTTTTCTCTATAATGTGTAATTTTCATAAGTTAAATCCTTTTTGCGATTAACGATAAAATATTATCCCGACCCGTTTTTTTTGCAGCAGAGCTTATTATAATGAGATCTTCGTTAAAGTTAAAAAAAGAGACCCAAGCATTTTTTGCCTTTATCTGATCATTTTTGCCTATCTTATCGGCCTTGGTTCCGACTATTACAACCTCAATATTTAAGCCGTGAAAAAAGCCGATACTTTCTTTTTCGGTTTCGGTAGGTTCCCGCCTCATGTCCATTAAAAAAAAGATGGTCTTTAAGAGAGGGCGGTTTGTACAATATTCGTAGAGCATCTTGTCGATTTGCAAGGTCATTCCGCCTGAAAGTTTTGCATAGCCGTAGCCCGGAAGGTCTGTGAGCACAAACATGTCTTTTGGAGCCGGCCCTGAAAACTTTTTAGTCTTAGGGTTAAAATTTAAAGAAGCCGGACGGTTTACCAAGAAAAAATTTACTTCTCGCGTCATTCCGGGGCGGGAACCTGTCTTGACCAAATTTTTTCTGTTAACAAGCATATTTATAAGGCTCGACTTTCCTGCATTGGAGCGTCCGAAAAAAGCAAATTCCGAAACACCGATTTCAGGAAACTGTTCAGCCTTAACGGCACCCTTTATAAATTCCGCATTTATAATTTTCATAAAAGAAATTCCGAAAAAGCTTTGAGGGTAGGGGGCATATCGTTTGAAAGCACCTTCTTTGCAAGGGTTTTTCCGAGCTGAACACCCTCTTGGTCAAAGCTGTTTAAGTTCCAGATAAAACCTTGGAACATCACCTTGTTTTCATAATGAGCAAGGAGGGCACCGAGGTTTTCGGGGTTTAGCTCTTCCCCATAGATTAAACTTGCGGGGCGGTTGCCTGCAAAGTCCTTGTTTTTGTTTTCATCGGTTTTTCCTGCTGCAAAGGCCATAATTTGGGCTGCCAAATTTGCATTCAGTTTTTGCATATTGGTTGAGCCATCGCTTTCGATATCAAGACCGATCTGGCTTTTTTTAAAGCCTATAAACTGCAAGGGGATTATATCGCTTCCCTGATGAAGGAGCTGATAAAAAGAATGTTGTCCGTTTGTTCCCGGCTCTCCGAAAATTACGGGACCCGTTTTATAAGAAACTTTTTCGCCGAAACGGTTTACCGTTTTTCCGTTCGATTCCATGTCCAACTGCTGGAGGTGGGCAGGGAAGCGGGAAAGGGCCTGACTGTATGGAAGAATGGCCGTTGCCGAGCAGCCTAAAATGTTTCTTTCATAAACACCGAGAAGGGCATCCAAGAGGCTTGCATTTTCTTTTATTTTTTTGTTTAGTGAAAGCTTATCTCCTTCGGCTGCTCCTTTTAAAAAGGCCTCTACCGTTTCCATGCCGAAGGCAAGGGCGAGTACTGCCGCTCCGCAAACCGAAGTTGAAGAATATCTTCCGCCTATAAAATCGTCCATATAAAAGGAAGTAAGATAGTCGGGGTTATTTGCTAGGGGGCTTGTTTCGCTTGTAACGGCAAGCATTTGTTTTTTGCAGTCAAGGCCGTTTTTTTCGAGAACGGATTTTACAAATCTTTCGTTTGCCAGAGTTTCTTGAGTTGTGCCGCTTTTTGAAACGAGGATAAAAAGGGTGCTTGCAAGATTTATGGAGTTTAAAACTTCGGCTGCATCGTCGGGGTCTACATTAGAAATAAAATGAGCCCTCATCTTTGTATTTGCCCGATTTTTTAAGGCTATGTACATGGCTCTGGGGCCTAAGTCCGAGCCGCCTATGCCGATCTGAACCACATCAGTAAAGACTTTTCCTTGAGAGGTTTTAATCTTGCCGGAATGAACAGCCTCGGAAAATTCTTTTATTTTTTTGAGCTCGTTGAGGTAAAAGCTCCTCATGTTTACACCCTTATAAACTACATCATTTTTTAATTGGCCGCGGGTGAGCTGATGGAGTACCATACGGTTTTCGCCCGTATTTATAAAATCTCCGTTGAGTAAGAGCTCATACTTTTCGATCAGCCTTTGCTCATCGGCTAGGGACTGCAAAGCTTTAAGAATCTCATCGTCTACAGGCTTGGCCGCATAATTGTATTTGAGGTTTCCGCCCATTTTAACCGAATAATTTTTTACTCTTTCAACCGAACTTTCAATATTGAAAATATCTGCGAGCTTTAAATTTTCAGCTTGTTCTTTATGAACTTTTTGTAATTGTGTAAAAGATGTACACTTATCTAAATTTTTCCATTCCATAAATTCTATTCTAACCTTTTTTGAGAAAAAAAACAACTTGTTTGGCAAAGCTTGTTTGGAAAAGCTTTAATTGGAGCAGTCTATAAGCCAGTCTTTAATCGTACGTTTTTCTTCATCAAAACTTGAACCGATTGCTATAATTTTTTTACCGCTGCCTGAGTACTTGTCTTTGTAGCCTTTTTCTTTTATTTGTTTTACGGCATTTTCCGCCGTTTCATTTGAGATAAGCTTAAATTCAAAGATATAAACCTTATCTTGAAATTCTACAATGCAGTCAGCACGTCCGGTTGCACAATGAACTTCCGTATGCACAAACTGGTTCATCAATGCAAACACAAGATAAACCGCTGTCTGATAGTTTTGTTCACGCACAGCTAAATCTTTTTCGGTTAAGGTGTCGTAGGGTATTCCTGAAATTATTCCCTTCATCTTTTGCATAAAGCCGTCTACATCTCCGGCTTCAATTTGCTCATAAAATTCCCAAATCGAAAGTCCTGTTTTATCTGTTCTTATCGGTGTGTAAGCCGGAAGCAAGTTATCCAAAAAGCCGTAACGCACTTCATCATTCGGAAAGCCCAAGCGGTACAGCCTCGAAAAATCGTTATAATCTTTAATCGTTAGATATCCCGATTGAAAAAGAATAGGCAAGGGATTTATTGTATCGGCTCGATAGGCTTCCAGACCGGACTCGTTCATCTTTACATTTCCGTCTAGGTCGGGAATATTATAATAAGCTTTTTTTAAATACTCGACCAAAAAGGTAGGAGTACCTGTTGCAAACCAATAACTTGAAAACTCTCGGGAAGCAAAAACATTTAAAAGACTGAAAGGATTATACATTGCCTTTCCCTTTCTTGCAAAAAGGTAGCCGTCATATCTTTGCTTTAACTTTGTAAGAGCTTCCTCATAAGTCAAGCTATTATTTTCTGCGAGGGCTGCAATCTCAGGTTTAAAATCGGTTTCAAGCTCTTCTTGCGAGATACCGCAGATAACCGAATAATCCGACAATAGGCTTAAATCACGTAAGTTGTTTAAATCGCTGAATATGCTGACCTTACTGAATTTTGTGACTCCGGTCAAAAAAGCGAAGCGGAGGTATTGGTCCGCACTTTTTATAACGCCGAAAAAACCTTTGAGGATTGTGCGGTAGGTTTCGTTTAAGGCTTCATCCTTCCACATCGTTTGAAGGAGTGGTTTATCATATTCATCGATAAGAATAACAGCCTGCTTGCCGGTTTTTTCATAAGAGCGGTTTATCACTCCGAAAAAGCGTTCGGTAAGAGTATTTTCGGAATCCTTACTGCCGTAAAGTTCTTCCCACCTGCAAAGATGATTATTTAAAAGGCTTTCCAAGTCTTCCCTTGTTTCGTATTTTGCAAGGTTAAAATCCAAATAGAGTACAGGATATTCCTGCCAGATTTCACGTTTTCCTTTTTCGGCTTCTTCAAGTTTTTCGATAGCCAAGCCTTTGAAGAGTTCTTTTTGCCCCAAAAAATAGGCTTTTAAGGTGGAAAGCAAAAGGCTTTTCCCGAAGCGGCGCGGGCGGCTTAAAAAGTGGACTCGGCTTTCGTTTACTAATTTCCAAATAAGCTCCGTTTTATCTACATAGACAAAACTTTCTTTTCGTATAACTTCAAAACTTTGGACGCCTATGGGCATTTTTCTAATCGTACTCATGATTGTATTATATCAGAAAAATACGTGGTTTGCAATTGAAAAATAAAAACCTATTTCTGCTATTGACAAAAACGGATTAAAGCTACATCATATAAGGTATGAAGTTATCTAATATTTTTACATCATCGCGGCTGGTGCTGGCGCCCATCATCTATGTTTTGTATTTTTTACCGGATTGGGTTCCTTTTATAAGTCCTAAAATTACCATTCTTATTATAATTCCGATTTTTATCTTTATGGAATTTACCGATTTTTTGGACGGCTATTATGCAAGGCTGCATAATCAGGTGGATGATTTCGGAAAAATATTTGATCCCTTTGCGGATGTAGTTGCAAACATAACGGTTTTATTTTGTTTTTTGATGGACGGCTTTTTGTTTGCTCCCTTCTTTTTGATTATAGTTTACCGCGAATTCGGCATCATGTTTTTGAGGATGAAGGCCCGCGGCGAAGGCATAACGATAGGGGCTAAGATGGGCGGAAAAACGAAGACCGTGCTTTATATTGTTGCGGCAAGCGTTTCAATGTTTTTAAAACTTGAAAAGATTTACGCATTTTTACCGCCGATACTTACCCGATACATTCTTTATTTTAACTGGCTTCTTTATTTTGCGGCGGTCATTTTGTCGCTTGCTTCATTTACCGATTATATTACTTCATATTTAAATACAAGGAGAACTGCTGATGAATAATCAGGACGAATTCAAATTTGAAATTACAAAAAGCTACGGAATTATCTCCGAGGGGAAGGGCGGTTGGAACACCGAACTCAACGAGGTATCATGGAACGGCCGAGATCCTAAATTCGATATAAGGCCTTGGTCCCCCGATCACCAAAAAATGGGAAAAGGAATTACCCTTACAAGGGATGAGCTTATAGCTTTAAAGAAGCTTTTGGACGAGGCCGGGATCTAGCTTACGAGTGAGAATTACATCATTTTTTGGCAGGCTTCAACCGCAAGGCGATCGCAGGCTTCGTTTAAGGGATTTCCTGCGTGGCCTTTTACCCAAATCCATTCAGGCTTAATCGAGGCTGAAAGGGAATCCAGCTCTTGCCAAAGGTCTTGGTTTTTTACGGGCTGTTTGGAGGCCGTCTTCCAATTATTTTTTTTCCAGTTAAAGATCCACGAGCTTATGCCCTGCTGCACATATTGAGAATCGGTGTGCACCGAAATACTTTCATAGTTCAAGGTTCCTCCGGACTTATCGGCTAAAAATGCAGGCTTCTCTTTTACCTTTTTTAAGGCCCTTATAACAGCCATGAGTTCCATTCGGTTATTGGTGGTAGATTTTTCGCCCCCGTTTTCTCTGCATATTTCTTCTTTTGAATCTTTGTTTACCATTATATAGGCCCATCCTCCGGGGCCGGGATTTTTGGAGCAGGCTCCGTCCGTGTATATTTCAATATTCATTTTTGCTTCCTCGCTTTGTATCTTTCATAGATTCTTAGTATTTCTTTTTGAGTTTCTTCCCAGCCTAGGCAGGGATCGGTTATGGATTTACCGTACTCGCCGGCATTCTTTGCTTTTTCGATCGAGGTGCTTCCCTCTTGGATAAAGCTTTCAATCATACAGCCCCTTATATAGTCAAGAGGTTCATTTTTATCGAAGCGGAGCTTTAAACTTTCTTCAAAGATGTTTATTTGTTTTTTCGGGTCCTTTCCCGAATTTCCATGGGAACAGTCTATTACTATGCTCGGTTTCAGCATTTTTTCTTTCATAAGAGAAGCCGCTTTTTTAACTTCTTCTCTATTATAATTGGGCTTTGAAATTCCTCCCCTTAAAACCAAGTGGGTGTCCGGATTTCCGGTTGTGTGGATTATTGCCGAAAGTCCGTTCCTGGCAATGCCTACAAAGGCATGGGGCAGGCGGGAAACAATTACTCCGTTTATAGCGGCCGTTATGTCTCCGTAGGTTGTATTTTTAAAGCCGACCGGCATTGAAAGTCCTGAGGCGATTTCCCTGTGGATTTGACTTTCGGCCGAGCGGGCACCTATCGAAGCCCAGCTTACAAGGTCGGCAATGTATTGGGGAATCATAGGGTCTACCGTTTCGGAGGCGGCAGGAATGCCTATTTCGGCAAGCTTAATCAAAAATTTTCTTGTCTTTTGAATGCCTCCTTCAATATTGATAAAGCCGTCAAGTTCCGGTTCTACGATAAGGCCTCTCCAACCTAAAACGGTTCTGGGTTTTTCAAAATAGGTGCGCATTATAATATAGAAAGAATCGGAGCATTTCTTTTTTAGCTCTAATAGGCGCATAGCATAATCCTCGGCTGCCTCCGTGTCATGAATCGAGCAGGGGCCGACTATGAGTAAAAAACGCTCATCCTTTCCGTTTATTATATTGCTGATAGTTTTTCGGGCTTCGGCTATAAAAGAATAAAGAGAATCGGATGCGGGTATTTTTTCTACCATTTCGGCAGGAGAACTTATGCAATGAATTCTCTCGATTCGGAGGTCTACAAGGTTTTTTATCATCTTTAAAAACTCATCTTTTTTACTTCTCTTTGAGAGTATGCCTCTTCTAAAAGGCCGTCTATTTCCATTCTTTCGAAAATTTCGGCAGCATCTTTGAGGTTTGAGTGTAAAATAGGGTGTTTGGGTGAAAACATTACACAGCAATCTTCATACGGTAAGATTGAAGTTTCGTAGGTGCCTATTTCCTTGGCTTCTATCGTAATTTCTTCCTTATCAAGGCCGATGAGGGGCCTAAAAACAGGAAATTCCGCATAAGAGTTTGTTACGGTCAGGTTTTCTACCGTTTGACTTGCAACCTGAGCAAGGCTTTCTCCCGTGATAAGGCATTTGGAATTTATACCCCTTGCCGTCATATTTGCTATTTTCATCATGCATATTCTCATCATTAAAGTTAGATAGGCCTCGGGGCTTTTTTCTCTGATTTGCTGCTGCACCTTTGTAAAAGGAATTATATTGAGGTATCCGCCGAGGCCGTAAGCGGCTAAGATTTCAGCCAGTTTTTCAACCTTAGCTTGAGCTTCAGGCGAGGTATAAGGATGAGAGTGAAAATAGATATAGTCCAGCTTCATCCCGCGGGTAAGCATTTTAAAGCCTGCAACGGGGGAGTCTATTCCTCCCGATAGGAGCAAAAGCCCCCTTCCCGAACATCCGCAGGGAAGACCCCGCCGTCCCTTGTGCTCAAGGCCGTAGATAAATGCTTTTTCTCTTACTTCAATGGAAATTACAATGTCGGGATTATGAACGTCTACTTTTAAAATCCCTTCAGTATGGATTACCCCTCCTACTTCCCGTGAAATTTCGTAGGATGTCAGGGGGAAGTTTTTTTCTCCTCGGCGGGATTCTATTTTAAAGGTTCTAGCCCCTGCATCCCGAGCCCTTATAGCCTCAGCTCTGGCTGTTTCGGTAATGGCTTCAATAGTTTTTTCGGCAGGAAGGGCTTCTGCCCAGCCTGTAATGCCTATGAGTTTATTTAGGGCTTCTTCGGTTTTTTCTTTAAATTCGGGCTTGACGCTTACATACATTCTTCCGGCTCGAACGCGTATATTGGGTTTAGCCTCCGGTAAATAGCTGCGTAAATTCTGCGAAAGCCGTATTTCAAAGTCTTTTAAATTCCCTTTTTTTAGGTTAATCTCGCCTATTTTTGCAAGGTAGAAAAGTTCTTCCATATTTTTATATTTTATCGTAAAAATGCAAAAAAGTCCATCAGGGGGAATTTTATTAATTCCCATCTTGACCATTCGGCAAAAAAGCTGTATCATTTAAGGATTGAGGTATGTATGAAAAAGATTAAAAAAATTGTTTTTTTTGTTATGTTTGTGTTTGTAAGTTTTTCTGCCTTTGCTTTCGAAGAAGGCTTTACTCTGGGACTTAAAGCTAATTTCTCCGGCTCTTACACTGACCCCCATATAAATGAGGCTGATAAAGAATATCTGGGCGCCGCTTTTATGAGGGGTATGGCCGGTTTTATTATGAACGGAGAGGCTGAACTTACCTATATTTTTGATTCAAAAAGATATTTTAACTATACAAATAATAATATCTTCGGAGGTCTCGGGCTTGCCTTTAACCTCGGTATAGGACAGGGCTTTTCAGGGCAGATTTCAGGTCAGTATAATGAACTTATAGGTAAGGATATTGAAGTTTATTGCCGCGTCTACATGACGCCCATAGTAACTTTTGGAACGGCAGTTAAGGCTATGCTTTTTAAAAATAGGTTTGCAGTCGGTTTCGGTCTGGGCGGAAGAATGCTTGCCGATCCCCAGCCCACCTATGAACTGTATACCAATTTGACGGACGAAGAAGCAAAGAAGCTGTATAACAATGGTAACGGCCCCGACTTTTATCCCGAGACGGGAACGCTCTATATCCCTGAATCCATGATGAAAAAAATGAATCCGCTGGGGCTTGTACTAAAAACTTCGATAGAATATAATCAACCCGTAATTACCAGAATGGATATTATGATAGGAGCCTATGCATCCTATACCGTTTACAAGCCTGGCCATGTCGCTTTGCCGAAAAAAATCGCAAAGGCTGCCATCGAAAACGGTAAGAATAAAGGCATAGATGTCAATTTTGAACGGGACCCTATAAAATCCTTTTTTATGAATAGTGTCGATTTCGGTGTAAATTTAGGACTCTTATTTAAAATTTAAGGAGGCGTTTATGAAAAGGAAAAAATTCTTTGTTTTAAGTTTGCTTATTTTTACGGCTGCTTATATATGTTTTTCATGCCAGCCGGCCTTAGGTTCTTCGTGGTACAAACGTTCCATTAAAGACGATGGCGATAAAAAAACGCTGACCGTACAATCGATAACGGTATGCGGAGTAACGCTGTATCCTGAAGCCAACGGGGAAGACTTTATAGGAAAAGTAAATGCAAAAGATTCAATACTGTATCCTGATGATGTAAGTGCAGCTGTAAAGGACAATACCGGTGCTGCTGTTGAAGTTTCAATAACGATAAAAGGACCAGGCGGACAGGCCAATTTAAAAGAAGGGGAACCTGTTACCGTGCCCATCATGTTGAAGACCATAGACGGTTCAAATCTTGAAATACAAAACTACCTTTTTTTAGAGCAGGACAGTTCTATGGCAGGAAGCGGAGGTGATCCTAACCCCAAAGACCCGCACGGTAACAGTAAATTTATTATAAAAATCAAAACAGAACACATGGAAGCCGATCCTTGGACTTATTATAAAGAAGGAGAGCCCGACAGCAGTGATGATGGAAACTTTGATTCAGCTAAATTCGATAATTGGATTCTTAATATGCCCAATATGGACGGCATTGTTGCCTCGTACAAGTTCAGGGAAGGAAGCTGGAGCGGCAGTCCTGAAATGGTCGACAACGTTCCGTCCGGAATAGGTTCGGGTATAAAAAAAATTTGGGATGTAAAAGTTTATCGTTATAAAAATAGAACCGATCGATGGTCCGAAATAGGGTATAAGCCTAATCATGACCCGAAAGACGAGCGCTTTCACTTTTTTAAATTTACGGCAAGTTCTGCCGGAGGCGCAGTCGGCGGGGAGCACGGCAGCTCCATGTTCTGTGTAGACCGATATTCCAAATTTTTGTTTTATTACAGTGAACCGTCTGAGATGCCAAGTATATTTGGGAATAAGGTTCCTAAAAATTGGACGGATTATGCGGCGCCCTCAACGGGAATACATGAACAATTTTCCGAACCCTTTTATCTGACCGACCCCGTCGGCTTTGTAAAAGAAGACGGTTCCGTTGTTCTGTACCAATGGATAAAGGATAACATAAATAATGCAGACTATAAACCGAAACAGAATCCTGCTTATACACAGCCTGCCGGAAGAAAAGCCAACAAGGCGGGTTTTTCTCCATATAGAGAAAAGCTAAAAATAATAAAAAAGACCATAACCAAAGATAAAAATCCGAAATATACGGCTGTTAAACCGGTTATTTTGGAACAGCCTAAAGATGCTTATGCAAAACTAAACAGCCCCGAACTTGTTTTTGAGGTAAAAACGGCACCCGTACCCGACGGCGAAACACTCTCATATCAATGGTATAAGGCCGAAAATAAGACAGACGCTGGAACTGAAATTCCAGGTGCAACGGAAGCATCATACAAAATAACCGATACCTCAACCGAAACAAAATGCTATTTTTACTGTATCGTCAAAAACACGAATACGGATAACAATAAATCGGAACAAACTGAAAGCGAGCGGGCAAAATGCCACATAACTGACGGACAAATTCAGTCCGATGCTTTAAACCCTGAAATAACGGAACAGCCTAAAGGCAAAACCCTTCGCCTTAACAGTGCAGAACAGCTTACCCTTAGAGTAAAAGCTGAGTCCAAAGACGGAGGCACCTTATCATATCAATGGTTTAAGGCCGTCTCATCTGAGGCAGAAGGAACGGCCGTAACAGGAGCCGATAAAGCCGAGTACACCTTTACACCCGATACCACCTCAGCCGGAATAACATACTATTATTGTGTAGTTACAAATACGAACAATACCGTACACGGAGAACAGACTGCAAGCAAAAAAACTGCTTATGCCGCAATCGAGGTCGAGCAGTCCTATAAGATTGAATTTTTCGTAGATGGAGAGGGCGGAGCCCTTACTGCCTTGCACAACGGGAAACCCATCAAATCCGGGGATTATGTAAAAAAGGGTGAGAAGGTCAAATTTATCGCAGCTCCGAAACTCCGGCACATTGTTAAAGAATGGGAAGGGGTTATTCCCGAAGCTTCCATTGCCGATAAAACATATGCCGTATTAACGGTTGGAGCGGCAAATGCTGCCGTTTCGGTTTCTTTTGAGCCGAAAATGCGCCTTACTATAACTCCTAAAATTTCCAATGAAAGTTTACAGTCATGGAGTACGGCAGACGGTGATCACTTTAACCATAAATATATTGATGGGGTTCATATTTCGCATAAAAGTGCGGTTCAGGTAAGCGGTGGAAGCAATGTTACAAAATCGTGGGATCATATGTTTCCTATTAAGAATAAGAGCGGAAAATGGATTATCGTGAAATCGGAGGATTTTATCAACATAGGAACCGCTAAATCAGCGGAATCCGGCTGGTTAAATACCGAATTTTCTTCATTTACAGATTTAAAAATAAGCCTGACCAATTACCTACTCAAGGCGAACCGTCACGATTATTGGTATGCAGAATGGACAACACTTGGTGGTGGGGATGTATATCCTCTGCAAGCCATCGACGACAACAGCATTTTTCCGCTCGTTTATAATGAAACTACAGGGATGTGGACGGTAGACAATGCTAATGTTAATATAAAACGCTCTGATGACATTCCGTTACCTGCCGAATTTGCAGGAACGAAACCGAATCCTGACCGCAAAATTTCCTATAAGGGCGTAACAATTACCTATGACGAAAACTTTACCCTTCGTGACGGTGAAGAAAAAGACTTTGTCATTACGTATAAGGTAGATAACCATGATGAAACACGCTCGAAAGGCACGGTAAAGGTAGTTTATACAATCAGCTGGAAGTAAATTTTAAAAGCCGAAGGCTCTACGTGAGCCTCCGGCTTTTTCCAAGTTTAGGAATCTTATGAAAAAATTAAGTTTAAAGCTTTTAGGTTTGTTTTTGTTTCTCTTTTGTTTTGTGAATTTCCTAATAGCCGGGGACTTAGGGGACCATAGTATAAAAGCTAATCCTGAAAATCCCGACTGCATTTACGAAAAGGCAAGGCTGGGTGATTGCCTTATCCATATGGCAAAAATTACCTCTCCCTCAAAGGGGTCGGCACCGGCAGTTGAGATCCTTTTTATTTCCGATTTTAAATGGGAGTCTTGTTCTCCTCATGAAGACTGGGGGAAAGAAGGGAAAACTTATCAATATCGGGAAACCGAGGTGCCGGGGTCTTCCGTGTTTTTAGGCATAACAAATAAGATAAGCGATGTAGTTTATTTCAAGGTAGAAGGGGGGCATCCCTTTGATTTACCTCTTTATGATGACCCGGCTGAAGCTAAAATCCTTGAACGTTTTATCTTTTTTAAATTTACCGCTTATGCGGCTAAAGGCGGCCTTTTTGAAAATGCTCTCAATAACTTAATGTGTGCACTTGATACCCATACTAAACTTCTTTACACCTATGGAATGCCTAGCGAGTACAAAAAAATAATCGGAAACAATTATATTCCGCAAAAATGGCTTCCCTATGAAATACATCCGAATACGGCTGATTCGAAATTAAAGTTTTATGAGTATGATCCAATCGGCTTTGTTTCTCTCGAAAAAACTCACAACTTTTTGGGCGTAAAGACAAATGTTCACTTATATGATTGGTGGAATGAATCTGTAGGAGCCGGCTCTTCGATGAAGACCGTAAAAGAAAAACGCTTTATGCCCCGTCTTTCCGGAGAAGCTCTTGAGGACTGGACTATCCGAGATGCCTCTAAGCCTGTCCGTTCCCCGTATAGAAAATTTTAATCAGCCTTGTTATTCCTATTGTCAATATTAAGACGATGACCGACACGAGGGCTGTAAAACCGCCGGGGGCGACATTTAGGTGATAGGACAAAACCAAGCCGAGCATTATGTCTGCGACACTTATCAAAATAGAAAAAATCAATGTCTTTTTAAAGCTCATTTTTAATTGAAGAGCCGTTGCGACCGGTAGAGCTATCATCGAGCTTAAGACCAACATTCCCACTATTTTTAATGAAACGGCTATCGTTGCCGCTGTTAGACCTGAAAACAAGTAGTTGATAAGGCGGACCTTAACACCCATTATTTTTGCAATATCTTCATCGAGGGCTATGTAGACCATCTTGTGATACATGAGGCCGAGAGTAACCAATGACAAGATACTTAAAGCAATCACGGTAATCAAATCCGAAGAAGAAACGGTTAAGACGCTTCCGAATAAATAGGTTTCGGCATTTGCTCTAACGGTTCCTGAGCTTATGAGGGTAATAGCGATTCCGACACTCAAGGACAAAACTATTGAAAGGATTAAATCTTGGTATTCTTTAAAAGCATTCCGCAGGGCTTCTATCAGTGCCCCTGCCGCTGTCGTAAAAATAAAGGCACCGAGGATGGGGTTTATTCCTGAAGCGAGGGCGAGGGTGACGCCTGCAAGGGAGCTGTGGGAAAGGGTATCCCCTATGAGGGAGTATCTTCTGAGTACTAAAAATAAGCCGATTGAAGGACAAAGTATTCCTATAAAAAAAGAAACGATAAAGGCATTTTGCATAAAGCCATATTGAAGCATTTTATTTTTCCCCCTTTGGTTTAAATTGAACAAAGTTCGGATTAAAAAATTCCGAAGTATATTGTTGAGGATTACACAAATGGCCTTTTCCGTTTTTTATGTGAAATATTTTTGTAGAATTAAAAATAGCTGCATCCAAATTATGGTCAACCGAAATGACGGTCAGCCCCTTTTTAATGTTTAAATCTTTTACAAAAGAATAGATTTCTTTTTGTCCCTGAACATCTATTCCGGTAGAAGGTTCATCTAAAATTAAAAGGTCGGGATCCCCGATAAGGGCACGGGCGATGTAGAGCTTTTGAAGCTGGCCTCCCGAAAGTTCTCCTACAAGGCTGTTTTTGTATTCGGTTAAATTCACTCTTTCCAGGGCTTTTAGAGCACAATCGCTTTCCCTTATCTTTAATATTTTTCTATAAGAATTTAAAAGTTCAAAAAGCGTAATCGGGAAATCGTTTAGGTTTTCTTTTTTTTGCGGAAGATAGCCGATTTTTTTTGCATTGATAATAATTTCACCTTTTTGTATTTTCAGCAATTTTAAAATCAGCTTTAGGAGGGTGCTTTTTCCGCAGCCGTTTTCTCCCACAATCGAAATATAATCGCCTTGTTTTACTTCCAAATTTATATTTTTTAAAACTTCTTTTTTTGAATTCGGATATTTAAACTTGAGAGAATTTATTTTTACCATAGGAATCGCATTTTACTTCTTTTTTTTAAAGATTGCAAGACGGACTTGTATTTATTAAAGATTGTTTATTTCGTCTTGTTTTAAGCCCGTGGCTTGCATAATGACTTCGTGTGCCACGCCTAGATCAACTAAGTTCTTTGCTGTTTCGAGTTTTGTTTGATATACGCCTTCTGTATAGCCCTCGTGTTTTTCTGATGCCATATCGTGTTGATATTTCATGCGGGATTCATAGAGCCATTTGTCTCTAGGACTCATTTCCATTACTTCAATAGCTGCATTTGCTTTTTTCATCGTTTTGGAATTTTGTGCCAACATCTTTCTTACCTCCCTATCATCTGTTTCAATAAATTTCAGCCAGCTTAATAAGCGTTTTGTTTTAATGTCCGTATAATTTGATTCTTCTAAAAGCTTTGCTGTTTCAAGATTTATAATATGAATCTCAAGTTTTGAAAATAAAGGCTCTTTTGTGTCCTTTTCCATAACGAAATATTTATTGTGCAAACGCTTATTTTTATTAAAGCCTTTTCCTATCAAATTTATTGTAATACATTTCGGAAGATTTGTATAGTCTTGACCTTGTTTTATACTTTCGTTATACATTTTTGACCAATAATATACGCTTCTTTCAGGAAAATCTCCTCTCCTCCTATTCTGTATTTCAATATTTATAATTGTTTTGTCTTTTAGTCTTAACTTTATATCCAAGATACCTAGTTTTTCAGTCAAAATTTCTTTATGAAATTCTTTATCCAAAAGTTCTAATCCTGCGATATTTTCAGGTAGAATGTCGAGTATACATTCCAGCAAATTTTGTAGGATGTCTGTATTTTCCTCAGTTCCAAAAATACGCTTAAAAGCATAATCATTTCGTAGGGTTATTTTGAAATTTGTATCATCTTTCATTTGTTCCTCTCATACCTCCTATTATATTTATATGAAAAAATAAGATTTATGAGTAAAATTTAAAAAATATTTTGTAATTTCTAATTAAAAAAGCTTAAAAGTTAGCCTATTGTTATTTTTATTTGTTTCCTATAAAATAAACTATATCTTCTTAGAGGTTAGTTATGATTCATAAACGCCTGACAGGGTCGGTGCCGAAAAGTAAAAAATGGATATTGCTTTCGGCTCTTTCTTCATGGATTTCTCTATTGTGCAATACGGCTATTACCTTTGTAACTGTGCGCTTTATTTTCGGCCTATATAATTCTTCGCTTGATAAAAAAACGGTTTTTGTGTTGTTGTTCGCAGCTTCGGCTGCCTTGATAATAAGAGTTATTGCCGTCCGTAAGCGTTCTTACTTTTCGTATAGGGCAGGAACCGAGGTTAAAAGAACTTTGCGCTCGATGCTCTACGATAAATTTATTTCGCTAAAGCTTAATTATTCTCAATATATAAGCATGGCCGAGGTTACTCAAATAGGCACTGACGGAATCGAACAGCTCGATTCTTATTTTGGGGCCTATCTGCCTCAGTTTTTTTTCAGTATGGCGGCACCGGTAACTCTTTTTATAATTCTTGCACCGATAAACTTTTTTGCCGCCCTTGTGCTTTTTGTCTGCGTGCCCTTAATTCCCCTTTCGATTGCAGCCATTCAAACGGTTGCAAAGCGTATTTTAAAAAGATACCTTGACGTTTATACCGGGCTCGGAGATTCCTTTTTGGATAACCTCCGCGGCCTTATCACCTTGAAAGCCTATTCCGACGATGAAGCTCAGCATAGGGAACTAAATGCCGAGGCGGAAAATTTTAGGCGGGTAACGATGAGGGTTTTAACCATGCAGCTTAATTCCATCTTTGTGATGGATACCGTTGCCTACGGAGGGACTGCTCTCGGAACAATCGTCAGTCTTTATCAGTTAAGAGCCGGAAATCTTTCGATAGAAGGGGCATTGCTTTTTATTTTGCTCTGTGCCGAATTCTTTTTACCTCTGCGGGCACTGGGCTCGTTCTTTCATATAGCGATGAACGGCATAACCGCAGCGAACCGCCTCTTTGAATTGATGGATGTAAAAAGCGATTCGGCTTCAGTTTTAAGCGAAGCCGAACTTGAAGAAACAGCAAAAAAAATTAAAGGGTCTCAGCCCGGCAGTCAGCCTGATTCTCTGCAGGGCAATTTGCCTTCACTCGAAGTAAAAAATTTAAACTTTAATTATAACGAATCAAAGCAAGCTCTAAAAAATGCTTCTCTTGAATTTTTAAAACCGGGCTTTTACGGCATCGCAGGAGAAAGCGGTTCGGGTAAATCCACTGCGGCGGCCTTACTTATGGGCTTACAAAAAAACTATTCCGGTGAAATTCTCTTATCGGGAATAGAAGCAAAAAAACTCCCCGACGAATTTAGAGCTAGGTATATGAACCTTGTTTCTACCGAAAGCTTTTTATTCGGAGCTTCGGTTAGAGAAAATCTTTTAATAGCGAAGCCTTCTGCAAGCGATGAAGAATTGATGAGCGTATTAAAAAAGGTTCTCTTAGACGAATTTATTTTAAACAGAAAATATTCGGAAGACGGTAATTCGGGTTTGGATTTTTATATTGAATCGGGCGGAAAGAATTTATCGGGCGGACAGATTCAGCGGTTTGCTCTTGCGCGGGCTCTCCTCCATGATACAGACATTTATATTTTTGATGAGGCTGTAAGCAATATCGATGTCGAAAGTGAAGAGCTTATTTTAAGCACTCTTTATGAATTAAGCAAAATCAAAATAATTATCTTTATTTCGCACAGGCTTGCAAACATTGAAAACGCAGACCATATCTATGTATTTGAAAAGGGAGAAATAAAAGAAGAAGGAACTCATTTAAACCTTATTGAAAAAAACGGCATCTATGCAAGGATGTATTTACAGCAAAAAGATCTTGAAAAAATACGGATGGGTGTAAAATGAAAAAAAGTGAACTTATAAAAAAATTGATAGTATTTGTAAAGCCTCTTAGCGGAGTTATGACTATAACGGTCATCTTAAGGGTTTTGGGCTTTATCATTGCAGCGGCCATCCCTGTTTTGGGCGGAGTCGGCATTGTCTCTCTTTTAGACTTAAAGATTTTTAACGTTTCGGTTTCCTTGAATTTTGTAATCATAGGCCTCATCGTCTGTGCCGTAAGCCGAGGTATCTTTAGATACGGCGAACAGCTTTCGGGGCATTACATAGCCTTCACCCTTTTGGCCTTGATACGGGATAAAATTTTTACGGCTATGAGAAGACTCGCCTTTGTAAAATTACAAAAAAAGGATTCAGGCAGCCTTTTGTCTATTATAACCGCCGACATAGAATTGCTCGAAGTTTTTTATGCCCACACAATAGCACCGGCAGCTTCTGCAGTTCTCTACTTTATTTTTGCCTTAATTATCTTTGCTAAAATACACATTGTTTTGAGCCTTACGGTTGCCCTTATTTATATAGTTATCGGCTTTTTCCTTCCCCTCCTTTTTGCTAAGATGGATGATGGGGCCGGTGTAGAATACCGAAAAAAAATGAGCTCCCTTAATTCTTTCTTTTTGGATTCCCTCCTCGGAATAAAAGAGATTATCTTTTTTGACAAGATAAGGGAACGAAAAGAGAATATTGAAAAAAGAGGCGAGGCCATAAGCGGAACCTTTAAGCTCTTAAAAAACTTTGAGGGTAAAACATTTGCAATTACGGAAGCGGCTCTTACTCTTTGCAATTTTTTAATGCTGGGCATTTCTGCCTTCCTTTTGGTAAACGGAAAAATCGACTTTGCCGCTTTTTTGATTTCCAATCTAATGCTTCTTTCAGGTTACGGCCCGATAATTGCGGTTTCAGGTTTGGCTGTAAACTTGCAGCAAACCTTTGCTTCAGCAGAAAGGGTTTTTTCTCTGCTTGAAGAAAAACCGGAACTTGATGAAGTTACAGACGGCGAAAACCTAAGCTTTGAAAAAGCCGAAGCCGATAACATCAACTTTAGATATGACGACATGGAAGTTTTAAAGGATGTAAGTATCTCCGTTAAAAAAGATGAGATAGTCGGCCTTTGCGGCAAAAGCGGAAGCGGTAAGAGTACATTGCTCCGCCTAATCATGCGCTTTTTCGATCCCCTGTCGGGTGAGGTAAAGATGAACGGTATCGATATTAAAAAGATAAACACGGCAAGTTTACGGGAGGCTGTTTCTTACATTACCCAGCAGACCTATATTTTCAAAAAATCTATTTATGAAAATATCCTCCTTGCAAACAGGAATGCTTCAAAAGAGGATGTTATCGAAGCCGCCAAAAAAGCTGCAATCCACGATTTTATTATGAGTCTACCTGAAGGCTATGATACGAAGATGACAGAGCTTGGAGGAAATCTTTCGAGCGGTGAAAAACAGCGTCTCGGTCTTGCCCGAGCCTTTTTGCACAAGGCTCCGCTTTTGTTACTCGATGAGCCGACCGGAAACTTGGACAGCTTAAACGAAGCCCTCATTTTAAATTCGATATACCAAGAAAAAAAAGACAAAGGCGTTTTAATCGTAAGCCACCGCAAATCCACCGTGAACGCCGCCGACAAAATTGTCTACATTGAAAAGGGAAGGGTAAGGTAAAAAAATAAAATCCCCCATCGGAGGGGCGGAGTCTTCCGATGGGGTAAGACTTGTTTTAATTTTGATTAAGGTTACTATAGCTATTCAGCGTTCACTATTTGGACAGCAGTATAATCTGAAGATTTTGTTCCCACTAAATAAAAATCATCACCGTCTTTACCAATAGTCAGCGTATTTCCTTCTATTTTGAAGGTTGTAGTTTCATCTTCATTATCGTCAAATATTATCTTGTTGCCTGATATTGTGTATTTCGCTTTCTACAACTTATATAATTCACCTTCTGCTGCTAAAAGAAGGACAGCTAAAAATATTTTATTTTTCACTAAAATCTCCTTAAGGTCACTTGGATATTTTGTTTAAAGCTTTTAAGAAAAAAATCTGCCATTCTTAAAAACTTTGCAAGTGCCTATGGAGCTATACCATACTGTCAAGCCCTTGATAACTTTCTGAATCTTACTCCCTCTCTACCATCATGGTTGTAATAGTTTTTATAAAATATTTTTATAAATTTTACAATAAAACACAAATAAATAATACAATAATTATGATAAGGAGAAAAATTTATTATGAAAGAAGAATTTTTAAATCCCAAGATGGATTGGGTATTCAAGTTGATGTTTTCTAAAGGAAAAAAGGGTAATAAGGCTCTTATAAGCTTTTTAAATGCTTTTTTGGAAGATTCTTACGGTAAAATCAAAAAAGCGGATATTTTAAATACCGAGCTTATCCGTGAAACTCCAAATGGAGAGACTTATCATCTTGATTTTTTAATTAAAACGGACACAGGCCTTATTATAGACCTTGAGATGCAGCAGTTTTGGAAAGCAAACTATCCTAGACGCAGTCAAATGTATCTTTTGCGTTTGGCTTCCCGTTTTTTGAAATTGGAATCAAAAAAAGATGACCCTTTTTATGCCGTAAGTATTTCGGTTTTCGGTTGTAATGTTCCTAAAAATGCAAAACTTGTAAAAATGTCTGAAAATTCCGTTATTCAATACATTTACATTGAATTAAATGAGTTAATAGGTTATACTATAAAAAAGAGCCTAGAAGATTATACCTTAAAAGATTTTTGGATAAGGTTTTTGACTACTTATGAACAAGACAAAAAGAGCGGTATGCTGAAAAAATTATGTGAATTAGCGGAGGGCATCAGGATGGCAGAAGAAACAATTCTTAAGGTAACTGAAGAAGAAAGACGTATAGCTAGAGAATTATCTAGGGAGAAATATCAGATGCTCTTAGAAGCTGAAAGAGGTGATGCCAGAAGGGAAGGTCTGGCCGAAGGCCGTGCAGAGGGATTTGCTGATGGTGAGTATCAGGCAAAACTCGATATGGCAAAATTGATGAAGACTATGAATTACTCCCTAGATGATATTCATAAAATTACAGGCCTTGCTATTCAGGAAATCAAAGAGTTTTAAGAGTTGTATTAATTTAAACTTTCTGAATCTTACTCCCTTTCTACCATCATATAAAGCAGGGCGTTTATAATGGAGGCGGCGACATTGCTTCCGCCCTTGGTGCCTACGGTAGAGATTTGGGGAAAGGGTTTTGAACGCAGTGCTTCTTTCGATTCGGCAGCTCCTACAAAGCCTACGGGAACGCCGATAATAAATTCGGGGGAAACTTTTTTTTCTTCGCAGAGCTCCAAGAGCCTAAAAAGAGCCGTCGGGGCATTGCCTATGACAAAGGCCTTGGCTCCTTCTTGGACTGCAAGGTCTACGGCTGCCGAAGAGCGCGTTATTCCGTTTTCTTTAGCCATCTTAAAAACCCTCTCGTCATCAATCAAGCATAAAAGTTTATTTTCGGTTTTTGAGAGGGCGGGTTTATTGATGCCTGTCAGCACCATCTTGGTATCTGTAAAAATAGTTATGCCCTTTTGAAGAGCCCTTTTAGCCGATTCTATAAAATTATTTTGAAAAACGATTATCTTTCGGTACTCGACATCGCCCGTAGTGTGAATCATTCTCTTGGCTATAATTTTTTCTTCTTCCGTAAAAGAAACATCCTTCATGCTCTCTTCAATTATATCCATGCTCTTATTTTCTATTTCCATTGGTTTTTTAATGTACATTGATTTTTTCCTTTAAGATGCTTTTGGGATATTTATAGATTGAGCCGCAGTTATGGCAATAAAGCTCTATTTGCTCAGGGCCGTTTTCGTACATGTCTGCAATTTCTTTTTCAGGTAAGGTAAAAAGTTTATCGCGGAAATTTTCTTTCGAGCAGGGACAATAAAAGTCTATCTTTCTTTCGATTAAAACTTGAGGATTACAGTCACGGAAAAGGCCGAAGATGACATCTTCCCTGTCTCCGCCTTCTGCAAACCATTGGCCTATCGAGGGGCAGGCAGCAAAGGCTCTTTCCGCCTTTTCTATCAAGGCTTCTTCGGCTCCCGGCATTAGCTGAATATACATTCCGCCTGCCCCGATAATTCTTCCTTCTTTGTCGAATTGAATGCCCGTATTAAATCCCGTTACCGTCTGCTCGGATTGTAAAAAATATTCGGATAGGTCAAGGGCTATGTTTTTGTGTTTTATTTCGACGATTCCGGTTAGGGGTTCCCTAGTGCCTTCAGGGAAGCGGATAACCGAGATTTTTCCTTCCCCGAAAAGAGGTTTTAGGTCCCATGTTTCTAAGGGAGTATCCGGCCTTATGGGGTCTTCCAAAAGATAGCCCCTTACAAAGCCTTCGCTAAAGGCTTCGACACTAAAACCTACAAGGGGGCCTTGGGTATCGCATCTAAATATGATCCGGTCTCTTCCCTTCATTGTCGGAATTAAGAGTGCCCCGCAAAGTGAGGCGTGGCCGAGGGCCAGGCTTTCTAAAATACCTAAATTGTGCTGTACCCGCATCTTATTTACAAAACGGGTTCCGTGAAAAAAAGCTCCGCGGATTTGGCCTTCGCCTAGCATAAAGACCGTCATTCCATCTTCGTGCATGGTTTTAAATTTTTCGATTAAGACGGGATCGGTTATCGGTTTATCTATCATAGGCGGATTATATCAGAGTTTAGGCTTTTGTACAAGGATTGACACCTTCCCTTTTTTTGTATAAAATATCCTGCTTTTGTATATTTTAAATGTTTTTAAGGAAGAAATTATGTCAAACGAAAAGAAATTATTACATTGGGCGGATCAGACTGCCGAAAAAATCATAAGAGAGAGGGGAGACCTCGATGTTTATACCTGCGCTTCCGGTATTACGCCTTCGGGGACTGTTCATGTAGGAAATTTCCGCGAAATTATTTCCGTCGATTTGGTTGTGAGGGCATTGCGCTCCCGCGGAAAAAATGTGCGCTTTATTTATTCTTGGGACGACTATGATGTATTCCGAAAGGTTCCCGCAAATATGCCCAAGCCCGAAGTGTTGGAAAAATACCTCCGCTATCCGATTACGATGGTTCCCGATACATTTGAGAGGGATGAAAATTATGCCCGCCACCACGAGCATGATGTAGAAGCCGTATTGCCCCGCGTCGGAATTCATCCCGAATATCTTTATCAGGCCGAACGCTATCAAAAGGGACTGTATGCCGAAGGAATGAAAAAAGCCTTGGATAACAGGGAAGAGCTTAAAGACATTTTAAATACTTACCGAGATGAGGCACATAAAATTACCGAAGAATACTGGCCCGTTTCTGTTTTTTGTACAGCCTGTAATAAGGACACGACAAAGATAGAATCATGGGACGGAGACTGGACGCTTAAATACTCTTGCGAATGCGGACATTGCGAAGCCGTGGATCTGCGTAAGGCAAAATCTGTAAAGCTGGGCTGGAGGGTTGACTGGCCCATGCGCTGGGCTTTTGAGAAAACCGTTTTTGAGCCGGCCGGAAAGGATCATCATTCACAAGGAGGTTCCTTCGATACGGCAAGTTTGGTTTCCGATCGCATTTATAATTGGCCTGCTCCCGTAAGTTTCCGATATGATTTTATCGGTTTAAAGGGAGTGCCCGGAAAGATGGCCTCTTCTAAGGGAAAGGTTGTAAGCCTTGCCGAAGTACTCGAAGTTTATCAGCCCGAAGTTGCCCGCTATCTTTTTGCGGGTACAAGGCCCAACACCGAATTCGTTATCAGCTTTGACCTTGATGTAATTAAGATTTACGAAGACTATGACAAAACCGAGCGCATTGCGTGGAAGGCAGAAAAGGCTAAAAACGATGAGACATTCGAAAAAGAATATAGAATCTATGAGCTTTCTCAAATAGACGGAATGCCTGAGTGTATTTCCTATCAAATTCCTTTTAGGCATTTATGCAATCTTTTACAGATAAATTCGGGCGATATTGAAGCCGTAATAAAGGGGCTTCCCGATGTAAAGCCTGCTCAAGCCGATAGACTGAGATCCCGTGCCGAATGTGCCTGGAACTGGATCACGGACGGGGGTGCTCCCGAAGAATTTAAGTTTGCTTTAAGAGCTGACGGCTCAAAGGCTGAACTTTCCGAGCCGGAAACAAAGGCGATTAAAACGATAAGGGATTCCCTTTTACCCAAAATGGACGCGATGGACGAAAAGACATTTTCGACAGCCCTTTACGATGCGGCAAAAGAATGCGGCTTGGAGCCCAAGCAAATGTTTGTTGCCGTTTATCAAGCCCTTGTTTCAAAGGATCAGGGCCCGCGCCTTGCCGGCTTTATGAAAACCATCGGCAAAGAAAGACTGGAGAAAATATTTAAAGATTATTAAAGAGCGAAGGCTTTTATTTTTTTGCAAATTGTGCTAACATTCTTTTTATGGCTAATGATAACTTGTACACACGCAAGATAGAACCTGCACCCGATAAGCCTGTACAAAACGGAAAATCGAATTTCGGCACTTTTTCAGGCTGCTTTAAAAAATTCGATATAAAAGGACTTTATCGGGTATTCGGTAATCTACCCATTCCCAGAATAATTACCAATGGGCGGATTTCGGGGACGATGAGGTTTCTATTCTGCGATGATGAGATAATAGGCGAAATAGTATTTTTTTCGTGCTATATTTTCTCCTTTATGGAAACAACCTTTTGGGTTCGTAAGACCCAGCAAAAATATGCCTATCGGCAATACCTGCCGGGCGGCTTTATTCATATTCCTAAGCACATAAGATACAGTGTTACTGCCTGCCGTAAGCCATATAGATATGCCCGTATTTTTTCCCGTCTGTCGCACGGAAAACTTCATGCCGATTTTGACTTTTCGGCCCGTGATTCCCGTCCCTCATGCGAAGGCCGTTTGGATTTGGATATTCGGGATAAAGAAGCCTTGGATTTTTCGTGCGTAATTCCCAACTATGTAAGCCGGCGATGTATGGCTATGTACATGCAGACAGGGACGGTAAAGGGCTGGATAAGTTTGGGTTACAACGAAGATATTCAGCTAAAAAAAGAAACGGCCGTGGGCGTTTTTGATGTGAGAAAGTCCTATACCGGTTTTAGGTCAAAGCGCACCCTTGTAAACGGACTAGGCAAGCTGGATGATAAGTCTTTGGTTTTTTATCTTGCAAATTCGATAGCTGCTGACAGCAATAAGTATAATGATAATATGATGCTCTATGACGGGAAGCGTACCCCTCTTCCTCCGGTAAAAATAACCCGTCCCTTCGGCATCATGGGAAAATGGATAATACAGGACACCGAAAGCATGGTCGACCTTGTGTTTCTTCCTGTTTCAAAAAATTACAAAAGGGTAAATGCCGCAGTTTTTAGGACGGAATACAGTACCGTTTACGGTCATTTTGAAGGTACCCTGCTGACGGCTGACGGAGAAGAATTAAAGCTAAAATCTTTTCCCGGCATAGCTAAAAAATACAATCTTAGAATATGATGCTTAAAATAGAAGGGGTTGAAATCGAATGGGCCGAATCAAAGGGGCGGAAACTCAGACTTACCATATCGCCTAAGACGGCTATTCCCTGTATCCATGTTCCGAAAAACTATTCTCAAACTAAAGCCTTGGACTTTGTAAAAGAAAACATTGCGTGGATAAAAAAACATCAGGCACGAATAGAGGAAAAGATTTTTAAGAAGAATATAAAAGCCTCATTAAAGGACGGCTCCACGGTAAGTTTATGGGGAGCCGACTATAAAATCAAAATACTGCGTGCTAAAAAAAATGCAAGCGTCGCAGTCGATGATGATTTTATCTATTTAAAAGAACCTCCCGGAGCGGATCCCAAAAAACGGCCTTCAATTTTGAACCGCCTTTATAAAAAAGAATTGGAACTTTATGTTGAAGAAATCTTGCCCTTTTGGGAAGCTAAGATAAAGGAAACCGCCTCCGAGATAAAATACAGGGATATGAAAAGCAAGTGGGGTTCCTGTAATTCTTATACGGGTATAATTACCCTAAACACAAAGCTTGCTGCCCTTCCTTGTGAATGTGCCGAAATGGTGCTTGTGCACGAGTTCGTTCATTTTAAGGAAAGGCTCCACAACGACCGCTTTAAGCGATACATGACTAAATATCTTCCCGACTGGAAAGAAAGAGTGAAGTTGTTGAATTCGGAAGATTATTAGGGGAATCGATAAGGGTTAATGTGTAATGAGTAATTAAGTTATCAGCTATCGATTACCGATTATTCATTACACATTAACAATTAGTTTAAACTTTAAACTTTCCGACCTCTTTAGAAAGATTTTCAATGCTCTCTTTATTCTTTTGACTTATTGTGTTTACTTCTTGCACGGCATTGCTAATCTGTACGGCACCGGAGGCCATTTCGTTCATACTGTCGGTGATGACGCGGGTAAGTTCATCGAGTTTTTGCATTTCTTTAGCTACATTCTCGCCGCCGCGCAGCATTTCGGCAGAACCGTCATTTACTTGATTTGTTACCATATTGATGTCGCGGATTGCAGTAAGTACTTCCTTGCTGCCGTTTTCCTGCTCGCGCATAGCGTTCATTAGATTTTGACTCATCGTTTTGACTTGTTCCGAAAGAGCAAAAATAGCGTTGAACTTTTCTTCTGCCGTTTTTGCAGAGAATGAAAGAGCTTCAATTTCTCCTGAAAGTATTTTAAGCGTTTCGGTAATGGTTTTACCTTGACTGGAAGACTCTTCAGCGAGCTTACGAATTTCGTCGGCAACAACGGCAAAGCCTTTTCCCGCTTCACCTGCGTGGGCGGCTTCGATTGCGGCATTCATCGCCAAAAGGTTGGTCTGGCTTGCAATGTGTTGTATAACACTTGAGGCTTCCAATAGACCGCCTGACTCTTCGGCAATACGCTGTGGGTAACAGTGTTTGCTCCCGTAACTGTTTCCTTGCCGTCGGCTGTGGCGGAAGCAAGAGTTTTTATAACGTCATCGGTTTTACCGAGGGTCTGTGTGATAGAAGCTATGTTTCCTACCATTTGCTCGACGGCGGAAGAAGACTCTGCAACACTCGCCGCCTGATTTTCAATATTGCTATTCAGCTGTTTTATGGTGCGGATAATTTCTTCGATGGTAGCCGCCGTTTCGCTGACGCTTGCGGCTTGGGTAAGAGCCTGTTGTTTTACCCCGTCTATGTTCGCACTTATTTGGTGCACAGCACTTGCCGTCTCTGTCATATTGCTTGCAAGTTCGTTACCGATATTTGTCATGTCTAGAGTATTCTTGCCGACAGTTTTAATCGACGAGCCGATTTTAGAAATTGTTTGATTGAAGTATTCCGATAAATCTGTAACTTCATCGTTGCCGTGTACGGGCAGGCGCACGGTTAAATCACCTTCGCCTTGGGCTATATCTTTAAGGGCTCCAACGACAACCTTTATAGGTTTGACCATGGCGCTGGCGGTAAAGAAAACGATGATGAGGGCTATCGTCAGGATGATTACTCCGATAATAATCATTTCAAGCCTAAGTTCATTGACCGTTCCCATAAATTCTTCTTTCGGAGCATTTATGATAACCGTCCAGCCGGTGGTTTTCATCGTGGCGTAAGAGGCGATCTTATTCACGCCCTTGTATGTGTAAAAGCCGATGGAAGGCTCGTCTATTTCGACTGCCATCTTTTCGAAAGCGGCAAGGGAAGTAAAAGCAGCATCTTTTTTTGCCTCTTCATTGAAATTCATACGGTTTTTTACCAATTCCCTATCTTTATCGGCAATGGTAGTTCTGGTAAGTCCCAAAATGTAGCAAACCCCCGTTTTACCGACGACGATATCCGCTATGTCTTCCGATAGCTGTAAACCATTGACGTCGGCGGATAAAATCCCGACGACGGTATGGGCAGAATCGAAAACTGGAACTGCAAAAGTCATTACGAGTGTTCCAGTCGCTCTTTCTATGTACGGTTCGGTAACGAATTTTCCTCCCGAAAGAGACTTTTGAAACCATTCCCTGTCGCTTACATTAACGGAACCTCCCGCATAGTAAAAGTTTCCGTTTTTATCGGTTATATTCAGTTCTTTTATTCTGTTATTAAAAGCCGCTTCTTTTGTTAAATACGCCGTTTTCTCTTGATATGAAAGAGAGTTGTCTCTGAGTATCGGTGTACGTGCAATACCTTCTAAAAATTGAAAAAACGCTGTAACCCGCCCATCAAGAATTTCTGCCGTATCGGTTGCCTTATCTATAAGGTGCGTTTCCACCTTTTCGGTTACGGCTTTACGAGCGGTGCGTATAGCAAAAAAAGCCAGTATAAAACTGACTGCAAAAATAAGCAATCCAAATACAATTAATAGTTTTGTCCTCAATGATCCCTTTTTTTTCTCTTTCATTGTTAATCTCCTCTTTTAGGTGTAATGCATTTTGTTTTTTGGATTGATGGGTCTCAATCCTTAAGACATCCGCTGAAAAATGTACATCCTTGTACATTTTTCAGCTTAGAGTTTTAAACTTGCGTCTAAAACTCTTGGAAGCTTGGAACCACCGCCGTCCATGGCGGTTGGGGAATGTACATCCTTGTACATTTTTCAGCTTAGAGTTTTAGACTTACGTCTAAAACTCTTGGAAGCTTGGAACCACCGCCGTCCATGGCGGTTTATTGAATACATTTTTTATGTTAAGGCTTAGTTTAACAGAATATCGTGTTGCAGCATGGACAGTATTATAGGCTAAAGGTATGAAACTGTCAACTATGTATGTTGTTTTGCCGTTTATTCAAAACAGAAAATTGTGTATTGGTTGTCTTTGTGTTTCTGCTCTGTTGATTTTTTTAAGAAAATGGTGTAATATAACTTTTGTTTGTAAATTTGTATCTGTTCTGTATAAAGAAAATTATAGTTTGGAGAATGTATATTATGAATAAAATATTACCCGTCAAACATCTTTCTACAAAGTTTGTTATAGGTGTCCTGCTGGATACTTTTTGGGTTACGGTTGGAAGTGTGCTTGCGGCAGTTGCATTGCAATTTTTTCTTATTCCGGGAACAATTGCGCCGGGAGGTGTCAGCGGTTTGTCGGTTGCAATCGAAAAATTGACCGGTATAAGAGTTTATATATTGAATTTAATTATAAATGTTCCTTTATTTATTTTTGGAGCAAAACTTTTGGGTAAAAAATCGGCTGTTTTTACCCTTTTGTCTATTTTGGTGCTTTCAGGGGTTTTGGCTGTCTTACCCCAAGATTTTGTGTTTACTAATGATCTTTTTTTACAGGCAACATTTGGCGGAATTCTTTTAGGAGTAGGTTTGGGGATTGTGTTTAAACGTGGAGCTACTACAGGAGGGACAGACCTTGCCGGAGCTATTGTAAACAAGCATTTTCCGGGTTTAAGTATAGCAAAGGGTATGGCTATCGCCGATTTTGTAATAGTAACATTTGCAGGTGTTGTCGATAATAATCCTAACACTTCGCTTTATTCTTTAATAGCTCTTTTCTTTTGTACAAAGATAGCTGATATGATTCTTGACGGTTTAGGCTACTTTAAAGGCTTTTTTATTGTGAGCTCTAAGCCGGCTGAAATCGGGGATGCTCTTATGAGTAAACTTGAAAGAGGTGTTACCCTCCTCAAAGGAGAAGGCATGTATTCAAAGCAGGATCGTCCTGTTCTGCTCTGTGTTGTAAGCCGGGCTCAATTTGTCAGAGCAAAGGAAATTATTACCGAAATAGACGAAAGAGCTTTTATCATGGTCTGTGATATGCAGGAAGTTTACGGTCTCGGTTTTAAGCAAAAAATAAAGTAAACTTAGCCTTACAGGTTTGATAAGTCATTGACGGCAGATAGTTAATTATGGTATAGTTAGGTATGGATTTAGGAATTTTTATTACGGATAATAGATTAAAGTTTTCACAAGAGCTTGCGAATAAGCTTAGGGATAAGGGCTTAAAGGTTTGTTTGAGTTCGGAGTATAAAGAAGATAATAAAGAAAGCGGTGTTACTACCGAAATCGAATGGAACCGCTCGTCTCTTTTTTCTCTTCAAGCTATTCCGCTTAAATTAAAAAATATAAATATTGCAGCCGATACGTCAATTTTGATTTTTGATGCTCCTGCTTATTCTAAAATATATCCGGGGACGGATGCTATCTCTATAGACAAAACGATGAGCGATCTTGTTTCGGCAAATGCAGCTCTTTCCCTTGTTCTAAAAAACTACTATATTAAAAAAGCGCAAGGCCGGCTAATCTTTGTTCACCGTGATGCTGATGTTCCTTGCGGTAATCCCAATATTTCGGCAGCCTCTGCTGCTTTTGCCCGTATTGCGGAAGAAACGGTTGATGCCGTAAGAAAGACGGAGCTTCCCGGTGTGCAAACTCTTTTGGTAAAATTAGAAGGTTTTGAAGATGAGGTTTTTGCCGATTGGTTATGCAATCAGATAGGTTTACCGGTCTTGTCCCGAAGTCCCGGCCGATGGGTAAAAGCAGGGCAGCGCGGCTTTTTCGGTAAGTAAGAATTTACAGTTGGGAGCCTCTAAAAACATCAGTTTTTAGAGGGTTTCCTTAAATTTAATTTGCGATGTTTTTCATAAGTCATTGATACATAAGGACTTATGAAAAACTCGTCGGGTATCTCTAAAATCCAACAAGGTTTTTAGAGATACCCAGTTATATGAATGGGGCTTTTAGCCAGGTAAGTTCGTGTTTGTTTGCCGTAAGATGAACAATCTTTGAGTTCGGAATTGCCGCAAATTTTTTAACGGTTTCGTTATCGGGTTCTCCCTGCATTTTTATTGTGCAAATAAATTTTTCGCAAAGTCCCGAGTCAATCCACTTTATAACCCAATCATAAAGCCTCGGAGGATAGCAGATTACATCGGAGCAAAGCCAATCTATTTTTCCTATGTCTTCCGGCTTTAAGGTAAAGGCATCATGCTTTATAAATTCTATATTTTTCTTTGCCATTAAATCAGGCCTCAAGGGGCTTCGGTCGATTGCGATAATCTTGCAGCCTAAGCTGTCCAAGACCCAGCTCCAGCCTCCAGGGCAGGCTCCGGCATCGAGGCAGATAGAATCGGCTGCGGGCAGAGAATTCTTTTTTTCGGAAGAAGCTGTGGGCAAGGCTTCGGCCTTTTCTGCAAGGCCGTTTTTTTCTTGGTGCTTTTTTAAGTAAAAATTTAAGAGGGTTAAGGCTTCCCACATTTTTAAGTAGGCTCGGCTCGGCGGATTTATCTTATCTTCCTTAAAGAAAATTTCTCCCCGTGGGAAGGGACTTGAAGTTTTTGCCGAAGCGAGAATTTGATTTTCGTTTAAGAGGGTCCAGATCCCAATTTCGGCTGACGGAACATCGTAGGGAAAATCCCTTTCTTTTTTGCTGATAAAGGGAAGTTTTTTTTCGATGAGCTCTGCCCGCCTAAAACAGTTAAACGGAACAAATGCCCAGTTTCTTTGAATTGAGCGCAAAATATCGGCAGCCTCGCTTATACTCGAAAACTCTGCCATAAACGGTTCTTTCATACAAAGGCGGCTCCAAAAAACATCTTTCGGAAAATTTTCTCTGTATACTATGTTACCGTAGACAGCGGCATCTTTTGGAAGACGGGTAATTTCCATAGGAGCTTCTCCATGTGGAATTCCTAATTCATCGAGAAGATGATTTTCAAATTGAGGAACGGTAAGCCAAGCCCAGCCTTTTAATAATTTTATACGGGAGTCATCTTTATTCGGCATAATCTTTAGTATTCTTTTAAAAGTATATTTTCTTTTTTTTGCTTTAGCTTGTCAATCGGGTTCGTTTGTGCTATTATTAAATTGCGTAATATCGTTTTTTATGGAGGAATTTTAAAATGTTTCAATTAAAAAAGAATAGTTTTATTTTTGTGCCGGTGTTGGCTGTTTTATTGCTTTTTTCTTGCAACGCAAAAGATGAAGCTGCCGTTGAACCTAAGCCTAATGAAGCGGTGGTAGATGATGTTTCCGAAAATGTGAATATGGAAATGGATGAATCATTGCTTGCAGAAAAGTCTCTTGAAAAGGTAAAGTATGACAGCAGTTTGCAGGTAGGATTTGCAAAAAAACAGAGTGCGCCTTCTGCCCACCAAAAGTATTTAAAAGATAAGCTTGTTTTTAAAGCTTTCCCCTTCAATAAGGTGCAAGAAGGAACGACCGCTGTCGTCGGAAGCGATCTTTGTTTATTCTATCCTAATGCAGAATTAAAATCTCAAGAAGACTTAAAAAAACTGCCTGCGGGAATTCCTGTTCCGTTCGGCACGGTTTTAAGTATTGAAGAAGAACCGGTAAGACTTCCGTTCGATGCCGATGATGAGTTCGATTTCGGTGTTTTTAAGTTTCAAGAAAATCAAAATTATTTTTATCAGACAACATGGAACGGAGAAAAAGGTCTTGTTTTTGGAGCTGATCTTGCAGGTATTGGGAATGATTTAAAAATAAATCAAGCTATTTCTATGCGTTATTTAACAAACGGTGCTCCTAAAGAGTTTTATACGGTATTCGGTTATGAATTTTTAAGCAAGGCTCATCAAGCTGTTTTGGAAAGGGATAGGTTAATTTTTGAAAAAGTTAAACCTGATGAATATGATCTGCATATGATGTCCGCTGATGATATGATTGCCTTGTACAGAAATCATTATGGTTATCATTACGAATCATATGAAGATAATTATACGCCGACTCTTCGTGGAAATGACGGCACTACGGTTTTTATTACCACCGATTTGATGGCCCATGCAAAGCATCTTCTTTTTGATAGGATATTACAAAATATTGAAGAGAATTTTTTTACGCCTAGACTTCTTGAACTTGTAACAGCCTTTGACGATAGTTTAAATAATGTAAACAAAAAAGGCTTTCCTACGGCAAGACCTGAAACCTTAGAAAAGGCTAAACTATATTTTCAAACTGCCCGTGCCCTCTTGGAACTTGCTCCTAAATCCGTAACAGAAAAAGATAAATACGGCTCTGATGAAACTGTTTATAAAGAGCCCAATAAAGATGAAGTTCTTTCAAAATATCCCAAAACGGTAAGTGAAGAAATAGATCTGATTGATAAGGCTCAAGGCCCTGCCGTTTCTCCTCTTTTTACTTTTGAAGACGGTGCTTTTACAAAAGAAGATTATTCCCAATATAAACCGAGAGGACACTACACAAAAAACGGTATCTTGTCTGCTTATTTTAGAGCAATGATGTGGTTCGGACATGCTCATTTTTTAATTGCAGATAAGGGGCCTGAAGTTTTGGAACAGGATGGCAAGACTGCTTCCGATGCTTATGCTCTAACTTTGAACATGGAACCCATAGCTCTTTTGATTACCGAGCTTGTAAAAAATGATGAAGAGCTTTATAAAAAGTGGTCAGCTCTTTTTGATCCTATAACGGATTTAATCGGTCTGTCCGATGATTTATCTTTTAAAGAGGTCTTGCCTCTCTGGAAAAGCTATGATGTAAAGAACTTTGAAAAATGGGCAAGCGATAAAAACAATTTGTTCGCATTTATGAAATCGGCTCATGAAAAACTAAGACCTCCGGCTATAGCCGGGGCTTCCGCTTTTTACACAGCTTCCGAAGGTAGCGATGAAGAAAGAAAGCCTCCAATGGGTTGGAGACTTTTCGGTCAGAGATTTACTCTTGATTCTTATATTCACAGCTTGGTAAGCTCTCCCAGACTGTATGGCCGTGCACATGTTAAGGGGCTTGATATTATGAAGGGGCTGGGTTCGCAAGCTGCCGATTTATTACTGCAAAAAGACTACTCCGATTTTCCTAAGTTAAAAACGATTCTTGATAAAATTGAAAAAGAAGCCGTATCTTCTCCCGACAAAATATTGGGAAAAACTTATTACGGTAAGACACTAAACGAGATAGGCTTGCAAGCTCGCTTTGAGCAAGGTTCCGGCTTTTATTTTACCGAAAGCCCGTCATGGAGTGTAAAGTCCTTATTGTCGGCTCACGGAACATGGGCAGAGTTAAGGCATGATACTATTCTATATACAAAACAGGCTTTTGCAGAGCTTGGAGGCGGCCCCGATGCAGAACTTACCTACAGAGTGAAGAAGATTCCCGCTCCGGTTCACTATATAGAGCCTAACTTAGCATTTTGGAAAAACGCTGCTTCTTCTGTGGATGTTCTTATAAATGCATTAAAGCCTTATAAGCTCATAGATGAAAATAATTTACAAAAGCTTGAAATGTTAAAAGACGCTGCCTTACATGCTGCCGATATCGTTAAGCTTGAAATTGCGGATAAACCCGTTTCTGAAAAAGACCTAAAATGGATATCCTTGATGCCCGGCTTCCTTGCCCGTATTCTTATGCCTTCCATAAATGCAGTTGTTGAGCCTGAGCAGCTTCGTATGGCCTTGGTTGCCGATGTGTTTACAAATGGTGAACAAGGCTTTGTTCTTGAAACAGCTGTCGGTATTCCCTATAGAATTTATGTTCCCTTAAACGATGCTCAAGGCGGAAAAAGAATAGCTGTCGGTTATTGTTTTAATTACTATGAATTTGAACAAGACATATCTAACCGTCTGACAAATGAAGAATGGAAAGAAAGGGTTTATTCTAATGAGGACATGGAAGACTTAAAGCCTTTCTGGGCTCAGAATATTTCTTTTTAAAAGAAGCCTTTTTACCGGACATGAATTTTAGATAATATGAAATTTATAAAATTTCTAAGTACCGTTTTTTTTATTTGTTTTTGTTTGACGGCTTGTATCGGCAAAAAAGACGGGGTGGAAGATACTGAAAAAATTTTCCGAACATGGAGCTCTGATGGGGAAAAGCCTCCTAAGACGAGGTTTATCCCCAAGGAAGCTTCTTTGCCGGACGGAGCAAAGCCTTGGGGCGGGACGGTGAGCCATCATCTTCTAACCGATGCCTTAATAGATGATTGGTTTACCGAACTTGCCGAAGCAAGAAAGATAAAAACTTTTTATATTTTAAGCCCTTCTCATTGGGGCCTTTCTCTGTACGATTTTTCTTTAACAAACGGATCATGGCAAACTAAGGACGGCCTTGTCAACTCCGAAAAGGATAAGGCTGAACACTTATCCCGCCTTTTTGATGTGCCCTTTGATGATAAGGTCTTTGTTTATGAGCACGGCGTTTCAATCTTGATTCCATACATAAAAAAATACTTTCCCGATGCAAAGGTTGTTGCCATCGCTTATTACGGAGAGCCTCCCGTAAATATGAATCTTGCAACTAAACTTTATGAGAAGGTAACAAAAGTTTTTTCTATCAAAGATAAGGATTCCTTCCTTTTAATTTCTTCCGATTTTTCGCATAAATCCGATATAGAAAAAACAGCTGAAAAAGATGCAAAGTCCCGCTATTTTTTGACAAGTTTAAAACCTTCTGCTTGGACGCTCGGTATCTGCGATAACAGACCTGCAATGTATTTGCTTTCAAAATTATTTACAGAAAAAACTCAATGTACAATTCAAAGAAATACTAATGCCTATAAGCTAAGCGATGAAACTGATCCTGAAGACATAACAAGTTACTTCTTTACATACTTTTGGGAGAAAGAAGATTAGTCTTCCTTCAAAATATCGGCTGCGACTTCATTAAAAAAGTCTTCGGCTTTTTTATTATTTTGACGTCTTATCACATCTTGAACTTCGGCGATTTCTTCAAGCTGTTTTTGAAGAAACTTCGTCTTATCGTTGTCTATAACTATTGTTTTCCCGTCAAGCAATATCATTTTTACTTCAGTAAAGGTGCCGAATCGGGCCGGCCTTTTGAAGGTTTCAATTTCAATGCTGTGTATTGCCGAAAAATTTATAATTTTTGTTTTTGGAAAAAAGAATATCCCTGCTTTTTGAATAGCCTGTTCTTTTGTGATATTAAAATACCACGAATTTTCGAAAAGACCCGCAGCTAAAAATAGGGTTCCAAAAATAAGGGCAATTATGGAATACTCTCCCTCTTTCATGGAAGATATATTCAAATAAAAAATTGCGCCTCCGATTACAAGAGCTGATATGCGGAGCCATAATTTCAAAGTAAAAAATTTTACTATCCTGTCTTTTTCTTGTTTCATAAGCTTAACCTATTATTTCAATTTCGGCGGCCTTGCCATTTCTGTCCGCTGAATCTTCGCCCTTGGGATTGGGCATCTTAAACACCCTGAATTTTACCGGGGTTCCTTCTTTTATAAGTTTATCCCTGCATTTTTTATCGATGTTTGTGAATGAAAAGAAAAAGTCTCCATTTTCGTTTTCGATAATTCCGTAACGGTTCATAAGCCGTTTTATTTTTCCCTTTATTTTTGGCGTTTCATTTTTGCGGCCTATTGCCTTTATCCAATAGTTTGGCGGTATTCTGTCGTCCGGCCTTAGTTCAAAATCATCCGATAGAGCATCGATTATTTCTCTCAATGTGTTGTGGCTGTAAGAGCGGGGATCGAATTCAGGCATAAAGTTACGGATAGAATTTCCTAGGTCGGAAAGGCTTACCCAGCCTTCTTCGGTCATACGGGAATTTCTATAAGCATGGCATATAAGGTCTTCGAGGGATTTAAACTTTTTACCGCTTTTTGCATCTTCTTCGTATTCTTCAGTTTCATCAAAGTTTTCAAGATATTTAAATTCGTTACAGGCATTTACCCAAAGAGGTTTTGCATTGGACTTTCCGACGCCCAAAACATAGAGCCCATACTCCCGCAATTTGAGGGCAAGGCTGTAATAATCGGAATCGGTAGAAACTATGCAGACAGCATTTATTCCTTGATTGGTGTTTGCAAGTTCTATGGCATCCATTATGATTGTGTTATCGGTTGCATTAGGACCGTTTCTAAATTGCTGGACGGGCCGGATAGGTACTTTTTCAAGCCAAGGTTTCCAGCCGTTCATGTTGGGAGTCGTCCAGTCCCCGTACAGTCTTTTTATTAATACATCTCCTTCTTTTGAAACTTCTGAAATTATCGAGTCGAGATAGGAAGGTGCAATGTTGTCTCCGTCAATTAAAATAGCATATTTTTTTTCCATTTTGTTATTTCCTTATTCTATTATTTCTACCTTTAAAAGGTTTGTAGATCCTGCCTTGCCTATAGGAATACCTGCCGTAAGGATTGCTATGTCTCCTTTTTTTACATGGCCTGTGTCCTTTGCAATTTGCGAACACACATCGAACATGTTGTCGGTCGATTTTATAGGATCGGCTAAAACCGGATATACGTCCCAGTCGAGGGCCATCTTTCTCATAACCTGAGGCGATTCCGTTATTGCGATAATCGGTACCTTTGGTTTAAATTTTGAAAGAGCTCTGGGGGTTATTCCGGAAGCGGATGCCGTTATGATTGCATTTGCATCAAGGGCCAGGGCAGTGGAGCAGGTGGCTCTTGCAATTGCATTTGTGATTGTTGTCTCATGAAGAGAAGCATTTTCAGCAAATAGTTTTTCATAATCTAATGTTTCTTCTATAGAGTTTGCAATTGAGGTCATCATGGCCACGGTTTCGACAGGGTATTCGCCTGCTGCGGTTTCTCCAGAAAGCATTACAGCTGATGTTCCGTCGAGAATAGCGTTTGCAACGTCTGTAACTTCGGCTCTGGTGGGACGCAGGTTGTGGGTCATAGATTCGAGCATCTGAGTTGCGGTGATAACCGGCTTTCCTGCAAGGTTTGCTTTTTTTATCAGCTGCTTTTGAAGATGGGGTATTTTTTCGGGCTCTATTTCTACACCCATATCTCCCCGGGCTACCATTATTCCGTCGGCTTCCGCTAAAATTTCATCTATGTTGTCCAAGCCTTCTTGATTTTCTATTTTTGCTATAACGGCGATTGTACTTTTGTGTTTTTCCAAAAGTTTTCTTATTTGGATAATATCGTCGGCTCTTTGTGTAAAGGATGCGGCAATAAAATCCACATCGTTTTCAATTCCGAATTCGATATCGGAGATATCCTTTTCACTCATGTAAGGAAGGTTTACCCTCAAGCCGGGAATGTTTACACCTTTTCGGCTGCTTAGGGTTCCGGAATTTACTGCGACACATTCTATGTCCGTATCGTTTAAAATATCGATAACCTGTAACTCCAATAATCCGTCATTTATAAGGATTCTGCTTTTAGGTTTAATTTCGGCGGCAATATTCTTATATGAGATGCTGCATATTTGATTTGTTCCGATTACATCTCTGGTTGTAATTATAAATTCCTGACCTTGCACAATTTCTACAGGCTTTTCAAAAAGGCCCAAACGGATTTCGGGTCCCTTAGTATCCAGTAAAAGTGCAATAGGCATTTTTAACTCTTCTCTTATTTTTTTTATTCGATCTATTTTAACCTTGTGTTCTTCATGGCTTCCATGCGAAAAATTAAGGCGGCAGACATTTAAACCGGCTTTAAACATTTCTGCCAAGACTCTTTCCGAGTCGGAAGCAGGCCCTATTGTGCATACTATTTTTGTTTTTTTCATGGGATTCCTCCAAAACTTCTGATATTATGATACTATAAATCGCAAAAAAATTCAAATACCTAAGATAAAACAAATTGTTTTAAGCGGAGGAGTTAAGCTGAATGAAACTCGGCATTTATAAATTCTTCATACAGATATCGGATAAAAAACAGGTTTCACATTCCGGTTTTCTGGCCTTGCAGATATAACGTCCGTGGAGGAGAATCCAGTGGTGGGCATTTAGTAAATATTTTTTTGGAGTAACTCTAAGTAAATCTTCTTCAACTTGAATCGGAGTCTTGCCCGATGAAAGACCGATACGCGGGGCTGTGCGAAGGATATGGGTATCTACTGCGATTGCGGGTTTTCCGAAACCCATGTTTAAAACCACGTTTGCAGTCTTGCGGCCGACTCCGGGAAGTTTTATAAGTTCTTCCATGCTGTCGGGAACCCTTCCTGCATACTCATTTTGAATTATGCGGCTTAATTCAAAAATACGTTTAGCCTTTGTCGGATATAAATTTATTGTTTTAATGTATTCGCGGATTCCTTCTTCACCCAGTTCTATCATTTTTTGAGGCGTATCGGCTGCCTTAAAAAAAGGCCCCGTTGCTTTATTTACGCCGACATCAGTCGCTTGTGCAGACAGTACCACCGCTACCAAAAGGGTAAAAATATTTGCAGAATGTAATTCTCCTTTCGGGTTAGGGTTATTTTTTTTAAAGCGGCGGTATACTTCTTCGATTTTATCTTTATCCAATAAATTCATTTTTTTTCCTTAACGGTTTTAGTTTAGGTGAGCCCGACAGCTTGCATCCCATGATAAAAAGAATCGGAACCAAAATTAAAAAAACCGGTACTACCGTGATAAATGCAATAAACAAATCGTATTTATCGCCGACTATTCCCATAATAAAACTTGCAGTGCTGTAACCGGGAACTCCGAAGCAGGATAAAAAAATCATAAGGGCTGTTGCGTCTACAGGAAGGATGGCTGCGGCAAAGGATTGGATTGTCGGCCAAAGGCAGGCAAGGCAAAGTCCCATACAAAATAAAAACACCGCCAAACCGAAAAGCGAGTTTACAAAAACAAATAATAGGCTGACTATAAATGAAGCAATCGAAGAAACTATTATCGCTTTTTGAATGGAAACTTTTTTTAAGACCTTGCTGTTTAAGGATCTTCCGATAAACATTCCGAGGGCAAAGCTCGCCGTTACAATTCCTGCATAAAAGGCAGAGGCTTTTAAATAAAGCTGAATTAATGTAGCCGACCAAAAGGCAAAAGCTCCTTCGGCTCCTCCTGCAAAAAAAAGGGATAGGCCGAAAAGCCAAAAGGAGGGTAGGGAAAATATCTCTTTAAAGGCAGCCTTGCTTCCGTCCGAAGGAGGAAGTTTTATTTTTTTTGATGAAGGATAGGAAAAACAAATCAATAGAGCAAAAATAGATAGGCCTATGTAAATGTATCTCCAGTTTATTCCTATCGAAAGAAGATAGCCGAAGCCTATCAGACCGGAACAAGTTCCCAAGGGCCAAAAGGCATGCATCATATTCATCTTTGCTCCCGTATCGTTCGGATATAAATCGTTTACTATGGGAGTCAGCAGGGCTTCCATATTTGCAACACCCAAGCCCATACAAAGAGCACTTAAAAGAGCCGTAAAAAAGTTTATGCTTTTTGAAAAGAAAAAAAGCCCTGCGGTTAATATCAAGAGAGCTGTGCGCAAAACTTTTATCTTGCCGAATTTGGCAGCAAAGATGGGGCTTATAAAAAGAATTATCATCTGCTCGATAGCACAAAGCATTCCGAATAATCCCGCTTCCGTAAGCGAAAAATTTAAGTCTCTTTTAATATTTACGAGGCATATCGAGATTGCAATAGAAGAAAGAGAATAAACCAAGAAACTAAGGCCTGAAACATTAAAGGTTCTTTTTCGTAGATCTTTCATAAGGAATTATCGATATGATATTGTTTTTTATAAGAATAGTCAAGGCGGAGTGTTTTGTTTAAAATTCATCACAGGATGTTTTGTAGCTATATTTCCTGTTGAAATGGGTTTATAAGGGATATCCCTTGATATGTTTGCCCTGAATTTAAATCTTCGGATATAATCAATTTACAATTAGCTTTTTCAGCAGCAGCAATAATTAATGAATCCCAAAAGGATATCTGTGATTCTATACTTATGTTTATAGCATTTTCTGTCAATTGTAAATCACTTGTTATAATTTCCATATTCTTAAAATTGTGAACTATGGTTTTTATAAGAGTTTTGTCTATGTTCAATTTTCTAGTGGCGGCAACATAGAATTCATTTATTACTTGTGTGGATATTACCGGCTTGTTTTCATAAATTACCTTTCTTAATATATTGCGTGCTTTATTCATTTTATCATTGTCTCGATTGTCAAGTGCATAAACAAATATATTTGTATCAATAAATATTTTATTCACGATATAACTCATCCCTTGTCCATTGTTTTTTTTCCGTAGAAATATAAACCTTATCCATTAAGGAAAATGTATCATCAAGCCATTCGGTTTTTTGAGGGTGAATTGTTTGTTCAAGTAATTTGCGAATCAGGCTGTTGAAAGAAATATTTTGATGTTTAGCATATTCTTGTCCGGCTGTGAGTATATCTTCATCAAGGCTTAATGTTATATTTTTCATTGTAACCCTCCTGTAATTATTATATATAATTTTCCCAAAAAAAACAAGATTTTATTGACAAAAAAACTATCAAAAAAATTCCAATTGAGATTGCTGCTTATCTTCAAAGCTGTGAGTCATTTGATAACATTCACTTCTTGAATCGCAATAAATGCATTCATGAGAGCAGCCCCGATAAATATTCATTCCGTTTTTAGGAGATAAAATTCCTTTTGCTTTTACAAAGTGCATGAGATATTATAACATAAAATCTTGACAAGGTCTTGCTGGCAGTAGACTTAAAAATAAAAAATATTTATAATCTATCGAAAGAATTCCTGTTCTTATTTTAAGAACGGAATTTTATTCGTGCGGAGGGTTTAATACCCCGACGCTATGCGTCGTAACAAAAGGTATTAAAGCCGACTGCAACTACCTTATGAGAACAACATACCCCGATGCTCTGCGTCGGGGTATGTTGATTAGGAAGTGATTATGAACTCTAAATTTTTTACGATTTTAGGATGGGTTGCAACCGCAACCGCTATGGCAATGTATGTTTCGTATATTCCGCAAATAAGTAATAATTTAAACGGAATGAAAGGAAATTGGCTTCAGCCCTTGGTTGCTGCAATAAACTGTACTCTTTGGGTAACATACGGGCTTATGAAAAAACCTAAACGGGACTGGCCCATTGCCTTTGCAAATTCACCCGGCATAATTTTCGGTTTGGTTGCCTTTATTACCGCACTTTGAGACTGATTATCCGCACTGCTGCAATGTCTACAATCGCGGATCTACAGCTTCGCTTTCGAGGGCAAGAACTGCAAAGGCACTTTCATGAACTCGCCTTAAAGGTTCTTTTTTTACAAAGCGTTCAAGAGCCTCTACGCCTAAGGCAAATTCCTGCAAGGCTAGGGCTCTTTTTTTTGCTAAGCCCCTTTTCTTTAAACGGTCTAAATTTTCTTTTTCGCAATATTCGGGGCCGTAAATAATACGCAAGTATTCTTTACCACGGCACTTGACTGCCGGCTGAACGAGGCCGTACTTTTCTGCATGGAAAACAAAATCGAAGGGCTTTATTACCATGCCTTCTCCTCCTTTTTGTGTAAGAGATAACCACCAATCTACTGCATCTTTTATTTCATTTTCGTTTTCTACATCAACTATTTTATAGGGTGTAATTTTAAAAAGAGTTTTATCGGCAAGACATATTTCTTTTATGTTTTCCATATGCCATTCGTGATTTTTATCGGTATGCACAGCACCTTCCGTTGCCAAAATATGGAAGGGAGCGAGTTTATAATCATCTATGCTTTTTACTTCCCAACAATAATTACGGTAAGATTCAATAAATTTTTCAACCGAAACTTTTTTTTGAGTAAAAATATTTGATAAGTTTTCTGCTCCTTCAATTCCTCTCAATTTTGTGAGGTTTAAAATTTTTTCCGCTCCCGAAAGAGCGTTTATTGCAGATGAGCCTGTCGCCGCATATTGGTCATGTATAAGACGTTGAGCCTTTACAGACCAAGGCATAAGTTCCGCATCAAGACAAACCCAATCGGTGTTCTGTTTTTCCCAAAAGTTTGAAAGTGTTAAGGCCTTTTGAACCTTTGTTAAAAATTCTTTTTCGATTATTGAATCATTAAAAAAATTTCTTCCCGTGCGTGTATAACAAATACCGAAACCTTCATCTTCAATGCCGAATCTTTTTTCCGCAGTCTGCGTATCTTTGCAAATAACAAGCACTGCTCTGGAGCCCATGTGCTTTTCTTCCAAAATAATTTTTTTAACTCCGCGGCTTTTGTAATAATCGATAGCTTCAATTGGATGCTCTAAAAAATTTTCAAGGCCGCTTGTTTCCGAAGGAGACATGGTGGGCGGAAGATATATAAGCCATTTAGGGTTTACTGCAAAACGGCTGACCGCTTCAAGTGCTGCAATGGACTGTTCTTCTCGGATTAGGATATTGTTTTTTAATCGGGTTTGAATAATCCTTCTGCCTGTTACATCTTCAATATCGAGGAGGTCATCGTTTTCATGCTGCAATGAAACTGAAAGCTTGGGTTCGATAGGCCGTACAGGTTCCGAATAAACTTTTTTTGCCTTAACCGATACAAACTCCTCTTCGGGATAACGGAGGGCAGTCAGAGCTCCGCCGAAAACGCAGCCTGTGTCTATGTCAATCGTATTATTCAACCATTGCGGATTCGGAACGGGAGTATGGCCGTAAACAACCTTTGCTCTGCCGCGGTATTCGGATGCCCAATTATATCTCACCGGTAACCCGAACTCATCCGTTTCGCCGGTAGTTTCTCCGTATAAACAAAAAGAACGCACTGCCCCTGAACCGCGTCCCTGCATTTCTTCTTTTAAGCCTGCATGGGCGACAACCAGTTTTCCCGAATCCAAAACATAGTGACTGATAAGACCGTATAAAAATTCTTTTACATCGTTTTTAAATTCTTCAGATTCATTTTCGAGCTGCTGAAGGGTTTCTGCAAGTCCGTGTTTTTCCTGTACTGCCTTTCCGTTAAGTTTTTTATGAAGCTTCATATCGTGATTGCCGGGAACACAGAGTGCCGAACCGTTCTGCACCATGCTCATAACAAGTTTTAAAACTTGAGGAGAAGCCGGCCCCCTGTCTACCAAATCGCCTAAAAAAACGGCTGTACGGTTTTCGGGATGGCTTACATTGAAGCCGTAATTTTTTCCGTCATCGTTTACCGAATCTATTTTGTAATTTAGTTTTTGCAAAAGTTCTACAAGCTCATCATAGCAGCCGTGCACATCACCGATAATATCGAATGGGCCGTGCATATCGGTTTTATCGTTATAAAGTTTTTCACGGATAATTTCCGTAACGGAATTTACTTCTTCTTCCGATCTTAGAATATAAAGTTTTTTAAAGCCTTCTTTCTTTAAATTTTTTAACGAATGTTTTAAGTTTTGCATCTGATGTCTTAAAACTCTAGAAGAAATTTTTCTGTCTGTCCTCTCTTCGTTTCTTTTTTCACAAAGCTCTTGAGGTAAATCAAAAACAATTGCAACAGGAAGAACATGAAAGGAACGGGCTATGTTGAGAAGTTTTTTTCTTGCTTCCTGCTGAATGTTTGTCGCATCTGCAACCGTGAGTAATCCGTTTTGAAGCCTCTTTGAAAGAATAAAATTAAAAACTTCAAAGGCATCGTTTGTAGCTGATTGATTATTTTCATCATTTGAAACTATACCTCTGCAAATATCGGAAGAAACAATTTCGTATTTTTCAAAATGTTTTTGTGCAAAGCTGCTTTTACCGGAGCCCGAAACTCCGACAAGTAAAACCAGTGAGGTCTTGGGTATATTAATCTGCATATTTAAATACCGCCATCTGTGACGGAGCTCCTATATTTTTTTCTTCTTCGCCTACCGGAAAAAATTCTACGGAATAATTATTTTCATCGGCAACTCTTTTTGCCCATGTTTCAAATTCCTTGCGTGTCCATTCAAAACGGTGATCGGTATGCCGCATTTTTCCGTTTGCTAAATTTTCATATTGCACATTGTACTCGCTGTTCGGCGTGGTAAGAACTACGGTACTTGGTCTTGCAAATTTAAAAACAGCTTTTTCAAAGGCTGGTAATCTGTTTTCATCCATGTGTTCTATTACTTCAACAACGGCAGCAGCTTCAAAGCCTGAAAATCTTTTATCTCTGTACATAAGTGAACTTTGAAATAAACTAAGCTTTTCTTTTTGTTTGGGCGGCATATCCTCCCAATGCAGTCTTTCCTTGCATTTTGTTAATTCGGAATATGAAACATCCATGCCTGCAATTTTTTCAAATTGTTTTTCTTTTAAAAGAAGCCGTATCAGTTTGCCGTCTCCGCATCCCAAGTCGATAACGCTTTTAGCTCCGCTCATTTTTAATTTTTCGGTAACGGCATTTAGTCTTTGGTCATGCAGCCTTTCCTTTTTTTCTTTTTGAAGAGGTGAATCCGATTCTTCTTCAGTTTCGGATTGAGCTGCATTTTCTTCTTCAGCTAGAATATTAAAAGCCGAACGCACAAGCGATTTTATATTTATCAAATAGCGCGAAACTATTAAATCCTTTGAAGGATGATTTTCAAGCCAGCCTTTTCCTTTTTGCAATAATTTATCGACCTCATCCTGAGTAATAAAATAATGCTTTTCATTATCCAATACGGGAATTAAAACATAAAGATGAGAAAGCAAATCTTTAATAGGTAATTTATTTTTTAATATGAGAGTAAAATATTTTCCGTAACCCCAGTCGGTAAATTTTGTATCGAGAATATGACGCTCGGCTTCGATACTGTAGCCTAAAGGTTCAAAAAGATTTTTAATTAAAAGCTCGCCGCCGCGGGGAGCGGGAAGAACCGAAATCTTTACAGTTAAGGAAAGAGCTTCTTCAACATATTCGGGATGCTCTTTGCAGTTACCGTTTAAGGCACTTGAAAAGACCTTTGAAATTGCAGAACTCATAAATGAGGAAGCAACATAGGGGCGGTCGTTTACATATTGGCCCAGTAAAAATTCCTTTCCCGTAAAATTTTTTGCATTGCGCACCATTCCGACAGGATCGATTTCCAAAAGCAGAGCAGCCGTTGTTTTTTCTTGGGAGTATTCGGGATAAAAAACATGAGCCTTTCCTACCGATAATTCTGCTGTCTGTAATTTATCGGGATGTTTATGCAGCAAAAAACTTAAAATATTCGAGTTATTTCCTTTAGCACTTATTGTTAAAAGCATTTATTCTTCCTTAAAATTGAACAGCTGAACAAAATATCAATTTTGGAAGCTGTTCAATTAGTACGCGATAGCGTACATACAATCTGCGATGTTTCGGCAATCAAATATTCAAACCGAAACTCGATGTGTTTTTCAGCCGCTCTATTTCAGCGGCTGAAAATAAACCTTCCTTGAATTTATCATAAACAGCCGGTATTTTAACATATTGCCGATAATTTCACAAGTAAGCTATAAAGGTTCTTTAATTCAATAATTACAGCAAGAAGAATTACAAGGCTTGTGATTTTTATTAAAAAATGATAGAATAAGCCTTAGAGGTAACCTATGGAAAATAAACGGATATTAAATAAAATACACATCAAACCTAAAGATTTGGATTTGATTAAAAATGCTGTTGCAGAGGCGGAAAAAACTACAAATGGTGAAATTGCTTTGGCGGTTATTCCTCAAAGTGATTCTTATTCGTTTGTAGAATTGTTTGCTGCCGTCTGCCTAGCCTTTATTTCTTTTTTTGTTATGCTTTATTTCGGAAACGGTATTTGGAAATTACTCGAAACAAAACTTTGGTATCCTTCACCTAAGACTCTTACGGCCGTAATCGGGGCAGGTGTTTTCGTTGTAATGCTCCTTTTCTTTTTGCTGATAAATATTCCTGCTCTCGATAGATTAATAATTCCAAAAAAAATAAAGGAAGCAAGGGTATATGCAAGAGCTTTAAAACATTTTGTAGAATGCGGAATTTATAAGACTGCCGAAAGAACCGGTATTTTGATCTTTGTTTCTATTCTTGAAAGAAAAGTTTTTATTATCGCAGATTCCGGTATTGCCGAAAAAGTTGAGCAAGGTAAATGGAACAGTATTTGCGGCATAATAACTTCCGGCCTAAAGTCAAAAAAGACAACGCAGAGTTTCTGCAAGGCGGTGGAAGAATGTGGAAAAATTCTTGCAGAACATTTTCCTAAAACGGCAGGAAATCCGAACGAATACCCCGACGGGCTTGTGGTATTGGAGCGATAGATGACAAAAAAAATCAAGCTTTTTTCTATCTTGCTTTTTACTGCGGCCGTTAATATTTTTTCGCTTAATGTACCTAAGCTTAAAGGGCCTGTAAACGACTTAGCCGGTATTCTATCGGATGATCAAAAGACTGAAATAGAGAATTTTCTTTTTGAAATTGAAAAAAAATCGGATGTGCAAATAGCCGTCTTAACTATCCCTTCTCTCGAAGGAGAAAATTGTGAAGAATATTCATTGCGTGTTGCAGAAACATGGCAGCTTGGCTCTAAAGAAAAAGATTCGGGTGTGTTGCTCCTTGTTGCCGTAAACGATAAAAAAATGCGTATTGAAGTAGGGTACGGCCTTGAGGCAAGTATTACCGATGCCGCTGCAGGCCGTATTATACGGAATGTAATAGCTCCCGAATTTAAAACAGGGAATTTCGGTAACGGGATATTCCTAGGGGTAAAAGCTATTGCAGGATGTGCCTTACAGGATGAAAGTATGCTGTCCGAAATCAATTCCTCTGATGATGATTCTGACGGCTTTGCTATCATCATCGGACTTACGGCTTTACTTATAATATGGTTTATTTTTTGCAGACTTATTCCGTGCTTTTTCTGGATTTTGTACCGCTTGATAACTTTGAAGGGATTTACCGGTCAGGAATTGGTAACTAATTTATTTACTTCAAGAAGTGTGTTTAAATTTTCAGGCTCTTCGGGAGGCGGAGGCGGTTATTCAGGAGGAGGGGGCAGTTTTGGAGGCGGCGGAGCTTCGGGAAGCTGGTAACGTCATTTGAAGGAAAAATCCGCTTTAGCTTGCTTTTTGGGCTAAAAATTTCCAAAAAATATGTTTTTTTGACTAATTTAGTATTGACATTTATTTATACCTATGATATTATAGCCCCCGTTGCAAATGCAAAATGGGCTATTAGCTCAGTAGGTAGAGCAACGCCCTTTTAAGGCGTGGGTCTCAGGTTCGAATCCTGAATAGCTCAAAACGGAATCGGTTATATCGGTTCCGTTTTTTTTTGCTCAATGCCGATGTATTGACAAAGTGACCGTATAAGTGCTAATATTCTATTTTAAGTCTAAATTTACATTTTTAGAGGTTTATATGGCTAGTTCAAAAAAGATTGTTGCTTCCATAGGGGGCATTATAGTTTTTGTTTTGGGAGTAATTGCCTTCGTTGCGGCTCCTATGATTACGGATCGGGCTTCTCAAGGTTTTAAAGTCGTCGGTAAATGGGGTAAGGTAAGAATAGATAATAGTTCATCATCTCCTTTTGTGGATCAATATCACTTTTTGACTAATTATGTCGATCGCCAAAAAATGGAGCCGGAAGATGCCCAAATGAAAGAATATTTTTGGAACCAGATTTCATACTTAGCTTTTAGAGCTGCTGTTGTGCAGGTAGCTATGGAGGATGAGGTTGTAAGTGCAGGATACCGTGTTCCGCAATTCCGTATAAATAAGGATTTAATAAACTATTATTTGGATGAAAACGGCGTTTATTCTGAAAGCAAATATCAGAACACTCCCGAAACTACGCGTGTTACATATCGAAAAGAAATTGAAAAATACATTAAGGACAATCGTTATATAGAAGATTTGTTCGGAAACGGAAGCGGGTATGGGCTTAAAACCTCTTCCAAGGAAACGGATTTTATTGTAGATATGGCAAAAAAAGAAAGAAGCTTTAAATATGTTGTTTTTAATTTGAGCCTTTATCCTTCTTCCGAAATCGTAAAATACGGAGAAGAACATAGCGATCTTTTTACAAGTTATGATTTATCCTTATTAAGCTATCCAACCGAAGAAGAAGCAAAGAAGATGTTAGCCTCGCTTAAAAGCGGAGAGGTGAGTTTTGAGGATGCGGTTATTCTAAATGCTACAAAAACTCTTACTGATGATAACGGGAAAATTACTTCAAATTATCGAACGGATATAAATAGATATTTTCCCGATAACGAACACCTTAAAGCTGTTTTATCTTTAAAACCTTCCGACTTTAGTCCGGTAGTTTCAATGCAAAACGGAATGTTCGGAATTGTAAGATGTAATGCAGAACCTTCTCTTCCCGATTTTGAAAGTGAAGCTCTTATTTCAAATATTCGAAATTATATGAACCGAAATGAAAAGGGTATGCTTGAAGATTATGTTCTTCAGACTGCAAATAGATTTGCAGAAGCTGCAAGAACCGCAGGTTTTGAAACGGCTGCTGAGGATTTTGAAGAAACAACTCTAACTGTTGAAACTTCAAACTTGTTCGGCATAAACTATGGGAATGCAAGTTCTCTTCCGTCTCTTCCATCGCAAGGTATTTTTACCTCGCTTGAAAAAAATGAATCTTTCTTTAAAAAAGCTTTTGCACTAAAGAGCGGGGAAATTTCAGAGCCCATCCTTGCCGGTTCCCAAGTTGCAGTATTAACTCTTGAAGAAGAAAAAGAAGTTGATGAGTACACTCTTGACCGCACTAAAAAGGATTATCAAAATCAAGCAGGTGCTTGGTTTCCCTATTATCACATAGCGGCTATTATGAGTATGCAGGGAATGAATTATCCTCTTCCGATTGCTCATAAAACATTTATGGATTATATTTTTACAAATTCCAAATTCCAAGATAATTTTGGGAATCTATTTAAATAATAATGACTGCAAATAATGAAAAACCTGAGCTCATTCCCATTGACTCAGGTTTTTCGGTTTTATACAAAGGCAAGTACTTATATTCAAAACGCTCACCGCAAAAAAATATCTTACAATTAATTTCTTCTATTGTAATTCAAAGTGAAACATTGGTTCTTTGTGTATCTCCGGTTTTAGGATACGGATTAAAAGAGCTTTTAGAAAAGCTCCCGACGGATTCTTTTGCCATCGGTTTGGAAGCTGATGAAAAACTGTTGAAGCTTTCAAAAAATAAAATCGATAAAAATATTTTAGAAGATTCTAAATTTTTATATACGGGAACGGATTCGATAAATATCTTATTAAAGCAGTTTGATGATTTTATTAAAGGAAAAAAAATTAGACGCGTTATAAGAATAGATTTTTCGGGAGGAGCGGCTTTAAATCAATCCTTTTATTCTCAAGCCTTTGATTTTATCTCTCAATATATTTCGCAAATATGGATTAACCGATTAACGCTAATTCAATTCGGCAGAAATTATGCCCGTAATTTTTTTAAAAACTATTATTCTATTTTACGCTCTATTGTAAAGAGCCCTGATAAAAGTTCGGTTTTAAATATAAATTCTTGTTTTGGTTCTTTAATTGAAAAATCGGTTAATAGGCCTATTATTGTAATAGGAGCCGGGCCGTCTCTTGATTCTTCCATTGAATTTATAAAAGAAAACAGGAATAGGCTTTTTGTTCTTGCAGTCGATGCTGCTTTTGCAGGGCTTTATCCCGAAATAAGATCTGACGCTGTTGTTTTGCTTGAGTCGCAATATTGGATTCAAAAAGCCTTTATCGGCATTACGGATTTAGATATTCCCATTATCGCCGATTTGACATCGAATCCTTCTTTGCTCGTAAAGCTAAATGGAAATAAGGCTTTTTTCTTTACCGATTATTCCGCTCAAGATTCCGCGGCAAGTTCTTTTTTTTCCGTTTTAAAAGAAAAAAATATTTTACCTTTAAGGCTTGAAGCTATGGGCTCGGTGGGGCTTGCTGCCTTAGCTCTTGCCGAAAGATTGGCTTTTGACGGTCTTCCTATTTTTCATACAGGTTTGGATTTTTCGTGGGGGCAGGGATTCAGTCATTCAAAATTAAGCTATCAAGTTAAAAATATATTTTCGGATATTTCCAAAATAAAAAGTCTTTACACGGGAGAATCTTTGTTTCCGAATAAGCTTAGTTTTGAAAAGGGTAAAAACGGCAGTCTTGTTTTTACTTCTCCTAATTTAAAAAATTACGGAGAGCTTTATAAAAAACTTTTTGCTTCTAAAGAAAACTTTTTTGATATAGGGCAATCAGGTTTGGAGCTAAATTCAAAAAAAATAAGCTTTGATACGGCAAAAAAAATCATCGACGATTTTTATTCGTGCGGAGGGGTTGTTGATTTGAGCTATGAAGCATCTTGTTCTATAAATAAAAATAATGATAAAAAAAATTTTATAAATTATAATTATGCAGATAAAGAAAAAGCGATAAAAGATTTTTTAATTTCCGAAAAAGAAAAACTTCTTAGGCTCAAAAGTATTTTTACCGGAAAAATAAATTCTTCTGATGCAGAAATTAAAACTCTTTTTTTGTCTATGCCTTATCTATATCTTCATTTCCCGGATTATAATTCCTTATCCGAAACCCTCTTGGATAAACATTTTTTATCCCGTGTAAGAATTGAGATAGAATATTTTTTAAAAATACATCTGACAAATGAAAATTTTATCAATTAAGAAAATGCTACAGTTTTAGTAAAATTCATATCGTATAAATTTTTTGTAATGCGGCTATTCATTTCATATGCCCATTGAATTTTTTCTTTTGCTTCATTTATCCAATTATTGTTTTTTCCTATTTTGATAGAGTCCGTTAAGTACTTAATAGCCTGATAAAGAGCTTGAGATATTTTAACTACGATTTCATCACCGAAGCCTTCCGACAAAGGATGTGCACAAAGATAATCTCGTGACCAAAAAATTTTATCTAATCCCATTTTATATAAAAAAAGAGACTTGTCTGACACATATTCGGCTTTTTTATCTCTGTTAATAAATTTATATTTTCCATTTACTTTCATTTTTTCATATTCATCACTTATTATTTTAGATTCGCTCTTGGAGTTTGTTTTTATATTTGAATACACATGATTTAAAATCATCATGTATTTATCATATTGAGTCTTATTGTTTGTATACATATCGGGATGATATTTTTTTACAAGAGTATAATATTCTTTTTTTATTTCTTCTTTTGAAATACTTTGTGCTATTGTAATAAAATTTTTTATATCATTATTAAAACTATCTTGTGCTATCATAAGAATAATTATAATAGAGGATATGTAAATAGTCAATTGGAAATTTAAAAACTTTTGTCCTGAGTTTCGTCCTCTTGATAGTATTTTGCTTGTGCATTCCAAAGTTCATAGTACTTGCCGTTTATATCGGAAACGAGCTCATTATGATTTCCGTATTGAACAAGACTGCCTTCATCCATAACGGCAATTTTATCGCAGAATTTACAAGATGAAAGCCGGTGCGAAATATAGATTGCAGTATTTTTTGAAGTTATATTATCAAAATGAGAATAAATCTCTGCTTCCGAAATAGGATCGAGGGCTGCCGTCGGTTCATCCAAAATAAAGATTTTGCCTCCGTGATAAATTGCGCGTGCCATTGCAATTTTTTGAGCTTCTCCGCCGGAGGCTTCAATTCCGCCTATGTCAAAATTTTGATATAGATAGGCTTCACCTCCATGCTTTTTATAAAAAGCTTCCATGCCCGTTTTTAAAAGAGCATCGGCAACCATTTTTTCATCATAAGAACTTGATGCGGAAACATTTTCGCCTAATTTAAGCGATAATAATTTAAAGTCTTGAAATACAACCGAGAATGTATCTATGTACTCATCATAATCATATTCTTTTATGTTTACTCCGTTTAAAAGTATTTCTCCTTCAGTCGGCTCGTAGAGCCTTACAAGCAATTTTATAAGAGTAGTTTTTCCCGATCCGTTTTTACCGACCATTGCAAGTTTTTGACTTGAATCTATTTTTAGGTTTATATTTTTAAGGGCATATTTATCCCGATCGGGATATTTAAAACTTATATTTTTTAATTCAAACACAATGGGCTCGTCTTTTTTTATAGAAAGTTTTCCTGAGTATTTTTTTTCGTCTATATCGAGAAAGTTTAATAATTTTTCTCGGGACTTATCTGAAGCAACAAGGGTAGTTAATCCGTCCATGGCTTCAGATATTTGAGCCGAAAAAACGTTTATAGCTCCTATGAAAAAAAAGACTTCACTTAAGGCAATGGAACCGTAAACGGCTTTTAGACCTACAAATAAAAAAACTAAAAGCAAAAGAGAGCCTTCGAGGAGTTTAGCTGACCCTATAGTACGGGAAAAAAACTTTGCCATAAAATCATGGGTGCTTTTCTGCATTGCAAGATAGGTACCTGTGTATTTTTCGGCTAAGGCCTTATCATATAATCTAATATCCTTTCCCGTCCTATAATCATAAATTAAATTCATATAAGATTTTATATAACGGGCGCTTTTTTTGACTTCTCCCGAAATATGGTCTCCGAATTTTTTATAAATATATTTTGCCAAATAAAAAGAAATTATATTAAAGGCTATCAAAAGAATTAAAAAGGCTGAATTTATAAATGCTCCTGAAAGCCCCATAAATCCTTGGGAATTAAAAAGACCTATAAAAAAATACAAGGCTGCTCCTGCTCCTATAAATCCTCCTACAGAGGTTCCGGTTTTTCTCATAAAATCGCTGTGAGAAAAAACTATAAAGCGTTCAAATTGTTTGATTGAATTTAAATCGTTTTGAAATTCGTTTTGTTCGGTAAGTTCAAAATTTAATCTTAATACTTTAAGAGCTTTTTCCATAGTATGCTTTTTAGAAAAACATTTTAAATGGTACATAAAGCGTTTTTCCAATATTCCTGAAATTATCGATAAAAGCATAAATGCCGTTAAAAGAATAAGGGTCGATCTTAAAACTTCACTCAACAATCTTTGCGATGTTACTGCTTCAATGATTATCTTGGATAAATAGAGGAGACAGAAAGGCCGCAGGGCCTCTATTATATTAAAAAAGATGCTGCTCCACATTGAGCCCTTCTCTATTTTTTCAAAATAAAAAAACATTCTAAAAAATCTTTTAAGCCTCTTCATTTTCATCTCCTTTATTTTCTTTATAATACTTACTTTGAACATCATACATGTTTCTGTATGTTTTATTTTGATTCATAAGTTCATTATGAGTGCCTTCTTCTATTATTTTTCCGTGTTCCAGTAAAATAATTCTGTCACAAAATTTTGTAGATGCGAGTCTGTGCGAAATAAAAATAGAAGTCTTTTCTTTACTCATTGCATCATATTCTTCATATATTTTACTTTCCGCAATCGGGTCAAGGGCGGCCGTAGGTTCATCCAGAATATTTATTTTTGCATTTTTATAAAGAGCTCTGGCAAGCAGCATCCTTTGATTTTGTCCTCCCGATAAATCGATTGCTTCATCATTGCTTTCCTTTACTAAAATAGTTTGGCTGCCGTTTGGTAGACTTGAAACCATTTCATTTAAGCCGCTCGAAGTAATTGCATCTTTTAATTTTTCTTCATTTATATTTTCCGTTCCGGCAATATTGGCTGCAAAAGTTTCCGGAAAAATATTTATATCCTGAAATACCGGAGAAAATAAATTATAGTATTCCGTCTTTTTAAAGTCCGTGCTGTTTTTTCCGTCAATTAAAACGGAGCCCTCAGTGGGTTCTAAAAGTCCCATTAAAAGGTGCATAAGCGTTGTTTTTCCCGCTCCGTTGATACCGACAAGAGCTAACTTTTCTCCTGCATCAATTTTTAAATTAAAGTCTTTAAAAATCCATGCTGCGTTTTCCGAATATCTAAAGGAAAGATTTTTAAATTCGATTGAAGGTTTTTCGCTCGTATCATTTACGGTAAGCTCTCCGCCTGTTTTTTCATCGGGAGTGTTCAAAAAAATTCTTATTTGACTTAATTCGCTGTTAAATATAATGAGGTTACTTATCTGAAGAACAATAGCGTCCATCCATTTTGAGAATTCCATAACCAAGCCGATAAGAAAAACAAATTGAGAAACGGCAATGGTTCCTGCATTTAATTGATAAATTAAGTAAATATAGGCAAAAACATCTCTTATAAAAATCATTAAAGCATTTAGAATTTTTCCTCCTGCCTGTACATTCGATTCTGCTCTCAAAAATTTTTTTACTCGTCCGTGATAGTGTTCAAAGTTTTCGATCAGCCAATCTTTCATCTTATAAAGGCGGATGTCTTTTGCAAAGCGTCTGTCTTCCGCAGTTGTAAGGATGTAGCTCTCTTTTTTTTCGTCATCGCCGCGGTCTTCCATGTTTTTTTGTGTGTATTTTCCCGTATAGATTCCGTACAGTAAATTTACGGTTCCTGAAACCAAGACAATAAATAGAAGAATTAAGTCGATGCTTATAATACCTGAACTGAAGAAAAAAGCTCCTGCAATTGCGGTTAAAAGAAAGGATAAATTGAGCCCGAAAAAATGAAAGGGTCCGCCCGAGCTTCCCGTCATGACTATGTTTTTTACCTTGGTTATTTTTGTTTGCACTTCGGGAGAAATAAGGGTTTGATAGTTAAGCTCAAACATTTTTTTATTTACAGGTACCGAATAAATATGGAATAGAGGGCGGGAGCCTAGAGCCATCAGCTTTGTTTCAAGTACCTGTATGATAATTTTACAGGCTGTTATCAAAAGCCCTGCCGTCAATATGGAAAGTAAAATCGGCTTAGCTTCCGTTCCGGTTTCAATACCCAATATAATGGTTTTCGGGATAAGAATGGTTTGATAAATCATAAAAATACGGATAGGCACCGAAATAAGTATAAAGAAAATACCTGCCGGAAAGGTTTTTAACCAAACCCCTAAATAATAGAAGATATTGTTAAAAAGGTTTAATTTTGAATCGCTTTTTCCCATAATTTCCTCTCTAAAGTTAATATCTAAGCATGTAAGACAATTCTAACATATGATTAAAAATCGGTCAAGGGTTTTAATGTTTTATCTCAATAATTTATGTTGTAAATTTCTTTTTTTTCTGTTATACTTATTCTTATGACTACGATTAGAAAAATGCCCATAGGCGTTCAAAGTTTTGAAGATTTACGTTCAAAAGGTTTTATCTATATTGATAAAACGGAATTTATATGGCAATTGGTTGACAGCAGTAAGGTTCACTTTTTAAGCCGTCCGCGCCGCTTTGGGAAAAGCCTTTTGCTTTCCACTCTAAAAGCCTACTTCCTCGGTCAAAAAGAGCTCTTCAAAGGTTTAGCGATTGAGAAATTTGAAGAAGCCGAAAAAGAAAAACGTGAAATCTGGCAGGAATATCCGGTTTTGTACTTGGATTTTAATACGGGTATTTATGATACTAAGGAAGGTCTTTTAAATAGACTGACTTCTTTTTTGTGCGAATATGAAAAAATATATGGAAGTACAGGCCTTGACCTGCCCGACCGTTTTCAAAATTTAATAAAAGCCGCTTATGAAAAAACCGGCAAGCAGGCTGTTATTCTTATCGATGAATATGATAAGCCTCTTCTTCAAACGATGTGGAAGGATGAAGCATTAAACGAAACCTACCGCACAATCCTCAAAGGCTTTTTCGGAGTTATCAAAAGTGCAGACCAATACCTCCGCTTCGCCTTTTTGACCGGAGTCACAAAATTCAGTAAGGTGAGTATCTTCAGCGATTTAAACAACTTACGTGATTTAAGCCTATTGTCGGATTATTCTGCTGTCTGCGGTATCTCGCAAGAAGAGCTTGAAGCCGATTTTAAACCTGAGATTGCAGCCCTCGCAGAAAATAATAGCTTGACTTATGAGGAAACTCTTGCAAAGTTAAAGCAAAGATATGACGGCTACCTTTTTGCAAGAAAGGGAAGAGCAATATATAATCCTTTCAGCCTTTTAAATGTTTTTGCTTCCCGAGAATTTTCAAGCTACTGGTTTGCAACCGGCACACCGACCTTTTTGGTCGAGTACTTAAAAAAAGCTTATTATAATATTCCCGACCTTGACGGAAATGTAAAGATGAACGAGTCCGGTCTGGAAGCCTACCGAGCAGATGCAATAAATCCTTTGCCCATTCTGTTTCAATCGGGATATTTAACGATTAAAGATTATAACGATTTTTCAAGACTGTACCGCTTGGGCTTTCCGAATGATGAAGTGCGTTACGGCTTTTTGGATAACTTGTTGCCGGCTTACACACCGATAAGAACCGATAAAACAGGGCTTTCGATTTGGGAATTCTACGAGCAGATAGAAGCCGGAGATGTAGACGGTTTTATGCAAAAGATGAAGGGTATAATTTCAGGAATACCCTACGACAATTTAACCGAAAAAGATTTAGCCTTACGTGAACAAAACTATCAGACAGCGGTTTATCTTGTGTTCGCATTGATGAACCAGTTTGTGCATACGGAAGTTCATTGTGCAATCGGACGAGCCGACTGCATTGTAGAATTTCAAGATAAGGTTTATATCTTTGAATTTAAGCTTACCTCAAATGAAACGGCGGAAAATGCCGTAAAACAAATCAAAGAGAAAGGTTATGCAGACAAGTATTCGGGAAGCGGTAAAAAAATTATAGCTATCGGTTCAAGTTTTGATGAAGAAAAACGGACTATCAAAGATTGGAAGACTGAGATTAAATGAGGTAATGCCTTAACACTTTAATTTTAAGGAAAGCATATGGCAAAAAAGAAAACTGGAGACCTTGCACACCGCTGCAGCAAATGCGGTTACACTCAAGCCCGATGGCTCGGCCGATGTCCCGAATGCGGCGAATGGAATACTTTTGAAGAGGTTACAATCAATCAAGATTATTCCGCAGCCGAAAGGAGCATTGCAGAAAAATTTGTAAAAGAAGCTCATTCCGTTCCTCTTGATGCTATTGAAGCAAATGATGCCGTCCGCCTTTCTACGGGGATTGCAGAATTTGACAGGGTGTTGGGAGGAGGTGCCGTAAAGCGTTCGGCAATTTTGATCGGAGGAGAGCCGGGCATAGGAAAATCGACACTGCTCTTACAAGCCGCTTCGGCCTCTTCTTCGGGCTCCGTAAAAAAAGTTCTGTATGTTTCGGGAGAAGAATCGGGCGGGCAAATCCGTTCCCGTGCCGACAGGCTGAATCTTCCTTTAAAAAATATTGAACTTTTATGCACTTGCAGGTTGGAAGATGTAGAGAGGGTTTTAAACAAAGTAAATCCCGTTTTTGTTATAATCGATTCCATTCAAACTATGTACTCCGCAGATGCCGGAACCATTCCGGGAACTATAAATCAGTTAAAGCTATGTGCTCACGAGCTTGTATCTTGGGTTAAAGAAAGGGACAGCGTTTTGTTTTTAACTGCCCATGTAACAAAAGACGGAAACATAGCAGGGCCTAAGGTTCTCGAACACCTCGTGGACACGGTCATTTCTTTTGAGAGGACAGAAGACGATGTGCGTTTTTTGCGTGCCCTAAAAAACCGGTTCGGCTCGGTTGACGAGCTTGGAATTTTCTCGATGGATGAAAGCGGGTTAAAAGCCATAGATGATCCGTCTTCATTATTTATTACCAATCGGACAGGGGCTCTGCCTGCGGGTTCCGCTGCCGTTCCCGTCTGCGAGGGGAGCCGTGTTTTTATGGTAGAAATACAGGCCCTTACGGTTCCTGCTAAGGGCGCGGTTACAAGGGTCTTTTCGGACAAGATAGATTCCGCCCGCGTCAGCCGCATCGCCGCCGTTTTGGAAAAAAGAATAGGCTTACAATTTTCGGATCAAGATATTTATGTAAACGTTGCAGGAGGCATAAGGCTTAAAGAACCCGCCGCCGACCTCGCCATAGCACTTGCTCTTTATTCCGCTCGTGCAAATATACCTGCTCAAAAAGAAGGAGCCTACATTGGCGAGTTAAGCCTCGCAGGAGAAATCCGAAGCGTCAAAAAATTAAAGCAAAGAATCAAAACCGCCCAAAGCATGGGCTTTACAAAAGTCGTCTCGCCTTCTCCTTCCGATTCCGAAGCGGGAGATATAAACACATCACAGCTTTTTAAAGCGGAAGATTTAAGCTCGGCAATAAAGAAGGTGTTTGGGTAAATTTATGCATGAGCAGAATTTATCTTAATCTTGTTTCTTTAGATTTTTTTGAAAGTAAATAAATACAATATTGATTTATACTCATCCCCTCTTTTTTTGAGTTTTCACAAAGAGTTTTATGTAAAGTTTTAGACATTCTCAATTCCAGTTGAGTGGATGATGTATCTATATTTTCAGGTTCGTTAATTTTTATTCCTTCTTCAATAGCCGCAGAAATCCATGCTCTTTTGGCATCTTCGGAATTTAATACTGTCTCTGCAATACTTGATCCACAGGTTACACATCCGGGAAGTTCAGGATAAGAAGCGGCAAACCCTTTTTCATCGGTATCAGGAATGATTTCCAGTTTGTAAGGTAATTTCATGTATTCTTCTAAAGTTTTCATTCTGTTTTCTCCTGTGTTTTATTTAGCTGCTCTGATTCTATTATCTCTTTTACCATCTTAACATAGACTACTTTTATTCGTGCGGAGGGTTTAATACCCCGACGCTTGCGTCGTAACGAAGGGTATTAAAGCCGACTGCAACCTCCTTATGAGAACAACATACCCCGATGCTCTGCGTCGGGGTTGTTGATTGGTTCATGATTTGGTATTGTAATTGGGTTGCATCCGGGCTTTCTAAAAGTATGATGACTACTTCCAGTTTTAGGAGAACTCATAACATAACCATAACTCTCTAACACTTTTTTTAATTCTAAAAAACGCATATCTTTGTTTAGAGATGTTATTTTTCTAATGAGTTTATCCCACTGTCCCATAATTACATTATATATGCTTGTATATTTGATGTCAATATAAAATTTTACATTGTCAAAGGTAAGCCGTAAAACGGTTGATATTTGTGTGGAAACGTGTTACACTGTACCGTAATGATAGACAAATGCACCGCCGGCAGTTAAATTAAAAATTAACTTTGACAGGAGGAACCTATGATAAAGTTTAAAACAAACAAAAACAAGAAAGCAAAAGCCTTCACAGTTAAGGGAGCGGCGGCGCTCATCATAGCCGCGTTGGTGGCGCCTATAGCGCTATTTGGAATGACCGGCTGCCCGAATAATGCGGGCGGAGGCGGTTCGCCGCCCGATGTAGGTTCTTTTGAAGACACAGGCGACGGCTTTATAAAAATAACCCCTCCTGCAAAAGGCATTGTAGGCGTTGCCCCTAACTACGCCTTACCCGGAAGTGAAGCTTGGTGGAAAGGCGTATTTATTAAAGACCGTAAGGTAAAATTAAGCCCCTACAAGCTCGGCAAAACAGAGGTAACCTATAAACTGTGGAAAGAAGTTTACGACTGGGCGACTGGTCATGGATATACATTTGCCAATCCGGGAGTAAAAGGTAAAGACGGAAGCGGAACTGACGATGAGCCTGTAACGACTATAAGCTGGAGGGACTGCATTGTGTGGTGTAATGCGTATACTCAAATGAAGGCTGAAGGTAAAGCCGATACCGAATGCGTATACCGCAAAAAGGACGATCATACGGTTGTATTAAAAGACGCGACGGCAACAGCTGATTGTGATGCAGCGTATGCTGAGATGGGTAAAAAAGGCTTTAGACTTCCGACTGAAGCCGAGTGGGAATATGCGGCTCGCCGGCAGGGAAGCGATACAACAAATGCGGTGCAATACAGCGATGTGTACCTTACCAAATTAAACAGTGCAAGCGGAGCGAAAGCTGACTGGAATGATGCTGCGGAAACAGGAGCGGTTGCGTGGTATAGTGGTAATTCAGGAGGAAAAACTCATCCGGTCGGAGAAAGGAGAGCGAATGCACTCGGTTTACACGATATGAGCGGTAATGTCTGGGAATGGTGTTTTGATTGGTACGACGATATAGAGGCTAACACAGTTACCGATCCTCAGGGTGGTGCGTCGGGTTCTTACCGCGTCCTACGCGGCGGCAGTTGGTACTTCTACGCGCGCTACTGCACTGTAGGCGTACGGGGCTACTACAGTCCTGACTACTGGAGCTTCTATCTTGGCTTCCGCTTGGCTTGCCGGCCCTGAGTTCACACATTTTGCCGGAGAGGTACTCAAAATCGGACGTCCTTGTCCGATTTTGAGTTTCGAGTTTTGCCTTTCGGCAAAACATCGCAAGTAAATTTAGGAGGCTTTAATACTTATGAAATTATTGATTATTTCGGATGGGCATGGGGATCTTGAAAAACTAAAAAAAATAAAACCTGTTGCCGATGGGGTTGATGCCCTTATTTTCGGAGGGGACTTTGCTGCTTTTAAAAAGATTGAAACGGGGGCTCCTTTTTTAAACGAGCTTTTAAAGATTCATAAAAATATTTTTGCCGTGTTGGGGAATTGCGATGAACCTGAGTTTGAAAAAAAATTAAAAGATGCCGGTATTTCGATTACGGGCGAGGTAAAAAATTTTGAAGGGCTTATCTTTGCAGGTTCAGGGGGCGGAAGTAAATTTACAGGTACTACGCCATACGAAAGAACCGATGAAGAGCTTGTAAAAGATTTAACCGATGCCTTTGAAAAAGCAAATATTACCGAAGCCGGTAACTTGGTTTTGGTTTGTCATAATCCTCCGCATGGGGCCAGGGTCGATAAGGTTGCCCCCATGGTGCATGTGGGCTCAAAGGGTATCACTGCCTTTATCGAAAAGCATAAGCCTCTTTTGGTTGTGTCTGGGCATATTCACGAGTCCTTTGCGGTAGATAAAATCGGCGAAACCGTTTTGGTAAACCCCGGTGCCCTGATGGAAGGCCGCTATGCTCTTGCCGAGATTACAAAAAACGAAAAGGGCTTTGAAGTTTCGGTAGAATTAAAAACCTTGGATTAAGGCTTTTTGATTATAAGAAGGTGCCTTTCTTTTTTTAAAAAAGGAACATCAAGTTTTTCTATTTTATAATTTAGGCCTTCTTTTTTGATAAGCTCCGTCTCTTCGTTTATTTTTTCTTCCATGGCCTTGTATAAAAATAATTTACCCTTAGGCTTTGCAAGATTTAAAAGGGTGTTTAGAATGTGCTTATCCAAGGTGCGGAAGGCTCTGCAAGTTACAATGTCAAATTTATTTTGAGGGGCTTTTTCGGCTTCGCTTTCGATAATCTCGGTGTTATTTAATTGGAGAACAGCCTTGATGTTTTCTAAAAATGTGCATCGCTTTTGCATTCTTTCGATTAAAGAAAGTTTTACATCTAAATTGCCTAAAGAAATAAAGAGAGCTGCGAGGGGAATTCCGGGAAAGCCCGCTCCGGTTCCGGCATCGGCAATATAAAAAGACCCACTTGTAAGAAGAGCTTCATTAGTATTTTTGGTTTCGTTATAAAAAAAACGCCAAGCCGAAAGGGAATCTAAAACATGAGAGACGATTAATTCTTCATCGTCCTTAACCTTTACCAAGTTAAATGAGGCGTTAAACATTTTAAGCTCTCTCATATAAAGGTTTAAAAGTTTAGAAAGCTTATTATGAGCCTTTTCGTTTATGCCTAATTCTTTTAAGCCCTTTAGTAGAATACCATCTGATAAAATGCCCTTTGATAAAAGTTTATCGGTGTCCATTTCTTAAAGCCCGTTTCCTACATCATCTTGTTTATTATGTTTAATTTTTTTTCGGAATAAGGATGATAGCGGAGCTTGATGTCGATGAGGTTTGATTTTTTTAGGATGCTTTTTGCATTGCTGAAAACTTTAAAGCTTTCGTCTCCGTGGTACTTTCCTATGCCGCTAAAGCCGACTCCTCCGAAGGGAAGGTGATCGCTTGCCAAGTGGACTATCGTATCGTTGATACAGCCGCCCCCGAAAGAAACCTCATTTAAGAATTTCTTTTCTATATTTGAGTCGGTTGTAAAAAGATAAGAGGCTAGGGGCTTTTCGCGGGATTTAATCAGTTTAATTGCTTCCTCTATTGTCTTAAAACTTATTACGGGAAGGATTGGCCCGAAAATTTCTTCCTGCATTATTTTGGAATCAAAGGTGATATTATCCAAAACCGTGGGCTCAATAAATTTTCTGCTTTTTTCTCCATTGCCGCCCGTGATTATTTTTTCTCCTTCAATTAAACCCATGAGGCGGTCAAAATGTTTTTCGTTTACGATGTGGGGAAGGTGCATGTCCAAATAGGTTTCCGTGGGGAAAAATTCTTTTAAAGCTTCTTTTAATTCTTCGATAAATTTTTCTTTTACCTCATCTTGAATTAAAAGATAATCGGGGGCTACGCAGGTTTGTCCGGCGTTAAGGTATTTTCCGAAAGCTATTCGGCGGGCTGCAACTTTTAAGTTCGCCGATTTTTCGACTACGCAGGGAGACTTTCCGCCGAGCTCCAAGGTTACAGGGGTTACATATTTAGCCGCCGCTTCCATTACGAGTTTGCCGACAGTTGTTCCGCCCGTAAAAAAGATGTAGTCAAAACGCTGTTCCAAAAGTTTTGAGTTTTCTTCCCGCCCTCCGGTAATTACCGATATATATTCCGGCGGAAAGTTTTCGGAGATTATTTTTTTTATAACCTCCGATGTCGCAGGCGAATAATTTGAGGGTTTTACAACGGCACAATTTCCTGCAGCAATGGCGCCTACCAAGGGAGCGAGGGTTAAATTTAAAGGATAGTTCCATGGCGACATGATGAGCACGGTGCCGAAGGGCTCATACATTATTTTGCTTGAGCTTTTAAAATGAGCAATCGAGGTCGGAACCCTTTTAGGTTTAATCCATTTTTTTAAGTGCTTTATTGCAAATTTAAGTTCTCCGCGTACAATAGCAAATTCCGAAAAGAAGCCTTCCATTTCGGTTTTGTGTAAGTCGGAATAAAGGGCATTTAAAAGTTCTTTTTTGTTTTGGTTTAAGACTTCCTGTAATTTTAATAATTGAGAAATCCTAAACTCATAGCTTTTTGTTTTATTTGTTCCAAAAAAATCTCTGCAATTTTTTACGATTGTTTCTATATCTTGATTCATTATGTGCTCCGGCAATGTTTTGTCGAAGCATTATACATATAAACCGAATAAAATTCAAGGCTAAAATTTTAAGCTATTTTTCCGTTTTCGATTTTTATAACCCTGTCCGCCTCTTTTATTGTAGAAGGACGATGGGCAATCGTTATTATGGTTTTATTTTTGCGGATATTATTTAGGGCTTGCCGGAAGAGTGCTTCGCTTTCACTATCCAGATTGGAAACGGCTTCGTCCATCAGTAATATAGGAGAATTTTTTAAGACGGCACGTGCTATAGCAATTCTTTGTTTTTCTCCGCCTGAGAGCTGAACACCCCGCTCACCGACATTGGTATCGTAGCCTTGTTCCAGCCTTTTAATAAAGCCGTCAGCCATCGCAACCTTAGCAGCTTGTTTAATTTCTTCATCGCTTGCATCGGGACAGGCAAGGGAAATGTTTTCTTTTATGGTTTTGTTAAAGAGATAAACATCCTGCGGTACATAGGCGATTATATCCCTCAGGGAATTTTGGTGTATGTCTTTTATGTTTTTTCCGTCAATATAAATTGCTCCGCTGTCAGGTTCGTAAAAGTGCATAAGCAAATTTGCTATTGTAGATTTTCCCGCTCCAGATTCACCTGTAAGAGCAATGCTTTCACCGGCCTTAACCGTAAAATTAACTCCGTGTAAAACTTCGGTACCTTTTTCGTAAGAAAATTTTACGTCCTTAAATTCTATGTTTCCCTTAACCGAAGATTTGTTTTGCGGAATATATGGCACTCTGTCTTTAACGGCCGGTTCTTCTTCTAATATATCCAAAATTCTTTTTGCCGCTCCATTTGAAATATTCATAGCTCCTGCCGTAACCGAAACGCTCATTATAGGCACAAAGGCAAAAAGAGAAAATATTATAACAACCGAAACCATTTCAGGTTTTAACGAGCCTGCAATTACTTCCGAATGAGCGAGTAATATTGTTGAAATTAAAACTGCGGAGGTAATTAAGTTTATTACTAAACTGTGTAAGCCCTTAAATCTCCCATCCCGTATTTCTTTTTTATTTAAGCGTAAGGTATCGGCAGTAACTTTTTCAATGTATTTTTTTTCTTTGCCGAAAATTAAAATCTCACGTAAACCTTGAACCGTATCTACAGTTTCGGCATTTACCTCAGCCAAACCGTCGCATATCTCTTCTCCGATTTTTTTTGTAATAGGATTAAAAAAATACGGAACGGCTGCAACAAGAATACAGGCGGCAAAAACGGCTGCACTTATTTTAAATGAAAGAAAACTTAATGCAGTAAGATAAAGAACAGTGCAGACAAATGCAATTATGTAAGAGCCTGCGGTATGAGCATAAAAAACTTCAGTGGCTTCAACATCTTCGACAAACACGGAGGTAATACTTCCGCTTCTTTTTTTGCCTGTGGATTGCGGTGCCGTTTTGGAAATCGAATCATATAAAAGGTTTCTTATTTTTTCGATTACACCGTATGAGACCAAATGACATTCGTACATTTCCAAAAAAGCAAAAAGTCCTTTGCCGATAATAAAAATAATCAGCGGTATAAAAAGATAAAGTATTTTTCCTGTGCTCATTTTAAACAGAGCCGCTGAAGCTATATATGCGCCCGTTAAAACGGTGAGCAAAGCAAAAACACTGTTAAATATTCCGTAAATAATCGAAATGATAAATTCTTTTTTATAAAAGCTTATGTATTTAGACATTTTAATAAGCGGTTTATATTTTCCTTTAAACATATTAGTTTTCTCCTTGTTGCGCTTCTACAAGCTTTTTGTAGTATCCGTCTTTTAAAATAAGTTCTTTGTGAGAGCCTTCTTCTACGATTTCTCCTCTGAGCAAAACCAGAATCCTATCACTGTTTTCTATTGTGTTTAAACGGTGCGCAATCGTAATACTTGTTCTGTTTCTTAACAAGTGATTAAGACTTTGTTTAATTTCATTTTCATTTTCGGTATCCACGCTGGACGTAGCTTCATCAAGAACTACAATCGGTGAGTTTTTTAAAACGGCTCTTGCAATTGCAATTCTTTGTCTTTGCCCTCCCGAAAAGTTAAGCCCTCTTTCTCCGACTTTTGTATTGTAACCTTCCGGTAAACTTTGAATAAAGGAATGAATGTTTGCAGCCTTACACGCATCTATAAGCTTCTCCTCATCTGCATCTTCATTTGCATGTAAAAGATTTTCTTTTATTGTTCCGTTAAACAAATAGGTTTCTTGCGAAACTACCGTAATTAAACTGCGCAAAGATTTTAATGTCAAGTCTTTTATATCGATACCGTTGATATAAATACTTCCGCTTGTAGGCTCATAAAATCTTAACAATAAATTTACAATGGTAGTTTTTCCGCTTCCCGATTCTCCTGCAACTGCAAGTTTTTCATTTTTTGCAACAGTGAAATTTAAATTCTTAAAAACCGTATTCTTTTTTTCGCTGTAAGTGAATTCAATATTTTTATATTTTATTTCAAAACCATCCGCAGATTTTATGTCAATGGTTTTAGTCCCTTCATCTTTTATTTTTTCTTCTTCATCAAGTAAGGCAAAAATTCCGCCCATAGAGGTTATGCCCATAAAGCCTTGATGAAAGTATGCTGCTAATTCGTTTGCAGGTCTAAAAACTTCGTTGGTCATAAAAAGTAAAATAAGTAATGAGGATACGGGAATTATATGTGCAGAAGTTAATAGTGCTGCTACGGCAAGGGTAAAACTTGTACCGATACCGGAAGCAAAATTGGAAATACCTATTTCGGCTAGGTTTACTTTTAAGTTGCGCATAGTTTCAGAAAAAAGTGTTCTCATTTTTTCTTTTAATAATTTTCCGAGCCTTTCTTGTGCATTATATGCCTTTGCCGTTGTAATGCCTTGAATGCCGTCTAAAATTTCTGCAGTTAAATTTCTATAAGCCGTCCAATGTGCATTGGAAGATTCCGATAGTATCTTCCCGAAAGCAACGGGAGAAATCAATACGGCGATTAAGGCTGCCGTCGATATTATGCCTAAAACATAATGCAGCGAAAAAACATAAATGAGCATTGCACCGCATGCAATTACACACACAAGTATTTGTGGAATGTATAGCGTTAAATAACCCTCTAAATAGTCTACTCCGCTTACCATTGTTGAGCCTAATTTACCTGTTCTTTCATCATCTAAAAATGCAGGTCCCAGTTTTAACAGCTTATCGTAAATGCGGCGACGCAAAATGTTTTTTACTTTGCCGATAATTTTTTTGCCGTAAACCGAATTGTAATATATTAAAATAAGGCGGGATGCTATGACTGCCGATACGTATAAGATACTTTGTATTACCACGGATAATTCTTCTTTGGAATAAAGCTGTCCCACTATTTTACCCAGCAAGACGGCTTGAGCTACATAAGTTCCCGATACGGCAACACCCAATAGGGCTTTAAGCAAAATGCTGCATTTAATACCTTTTGTCAATTCGATAACTCTTCTGTTAAGCATCATAATTGTTTATCTCCACGTTCGTTTTATAAAGTTAGTATTAACTAACGATACTGATAACTTTATTATAATGGTATCGTCTTTTGTTTTTTCTTTCATATAAAATGAGTTTAATATTTTCTATTCAGCTTGTCTAGTCTTTTTTGTAAGTTTAGCTTAACTGCAAATTTACAAAAAAAACCTGCTAATGCCGTTTAAACATTAACAGGTTTTATCTAAAGTAGATTTTAATATTGTAATTTTTTATTAGAATTTAACCGATAGGGCAAACTTTATATTATGGACAACGAGTTTGTTTACAGTCTCCCAAAAGTTTTTACCGTCACCCTCAGTTAGGTCTGTACTAAAGGTCTTAAGCAAATGATCGACGATATCCCAGTTTGCATCAAATGTTACGTTTTCGGTTATTAACCAGGTGAAACCTGAAGATGCAGTAAACTTTCCGTCATTAGTATTGAATGTAAATGTGTTATCTTTATCGGTTTTTGTAACATTACCGTTTCCAGCATCACGTGTCTCTGTCTTGTTAAACACCCAGTTATTTGAGGGGACGTTAAAGCCTAAGCCGAAGTTAAGCTTAAACTTCGATACGGGGGCGTAGGTAAAAGCTGTTTTTAAGGCCGGTTTCAGGCTTAATGTTGTTTTATACTTCCTGGCTATATTATATGCTTTTGTATCGCCTCCGCTTGAGACAACTCTGCGAGTATAATTATACTCGTTATCAAAGTCAAATCCTATTCCTAAAGCGGCCTCGGCTTTAAAGGCAAATTTACCTTCCGGTTCATAGGCAATCTGATATTTAGGGGTAAGTGTAATTATATCCTTTAGTTCACCATATTTATAGTTTGTGGTTGTTACGCCTCCTAATACCTCTTCATCTCTTTTTGTAGGCCATATACCCCATCTGGTGTCCAGATCGGCCAGAACCGTATGGGTTAAACCGTCTTTTGACGAAAGATCATGGGAAAGTCCGGCATTTATAACAAGGTCGTATTTACTGCCATCTGTGAATTTTGTAAGCTTACTATCTTTCTTGGTTGTCTTCTTATCGATATCAGACTCAAGTCCTAACTTTGCAGAGATCTTAAAGAGCTTATTATTTAAGTTTAAATTCATACCTGCAATTAAATTAAAATCCAGCTTAAAAAGATTATCGGTTTGCTTTGTCTTTGTGGCCTCTGTCCATGTAACCTTGTTGTTGGCTTTAGGCTGATAAGACATATCCGTCATAACACCGATGTTTCCGAATCCGAAAAGCAGCTTGCCGTTAGACTTATGCTGAGTGGATGTTGATGTTTCCGTATTGCCACTCGTTTCTTTCTTACTTATCCAGCTGTTGACTTGACCTTCAAAGTAGGTACCTAAATAAAAGGCTTTAAATTGGTGGGCAAGACCTAGGTTTATCGAGCCTTTACCGTCCTTTCCGTAGCCTAAAAATCCGAAGATATTTTTAGGCTGTACATTTTGCCATTCATTTACATTCATAAAATCGTCAACATCAGTGCCGAAAAGCTCTTGGGTGCTGTGTGATGTCATTGATGTTTGAGCGAAAACCAATGATGCAGCCATTAAAAGAACTGCAAAAACAAATAATTTCTTTTGTATTTTCATGATATCTCCTCTTGTAAAATCTACTGATTATCAATTATCCTGTAAAATTTCATATTTGTCAATATGGATATGCTATTTTTTAGCTAAATTTACAATAATTTAAGAAATTTGCTTCCAATGCCACAAAGGTTTTGAAAGTTCCGATGAAAAGGTTTGTACGCGGTTAAAATTGGGGAGCCAGTCATCGGAGGCGACAAGCTCTTGGTAAAAGCCCTCGTCTATTTTTAAGCTTGAAAGAAGAGCTCTTAGGTTTTCGTCTTCTTCCGGTATTAGCATACGGTTTTCAAAGAGAGAATAGTTTTTTATGCCGGTCATTCTTTTAACCGGTGTGTATTGGGTCATCACCGAAATAAGAGCCCTGCCTCTTAAGTTTTTTGCAAACCATCTTAAGACTGCCCTTGAGTCCGCAATGCGGGAAGGGAGGGCAAGGTGGCGGACTATGACGCCTGAGTAAAGTTTTCCTAAAGGATATTTTTTTTTATTCTCCATACAGATTTTTAAGGGAGAAAGGCCGGCCATTTTTAGGATTGCCCTTGTTGCCGTTTCAGGATAATCGGGTGCATAAAAAACTTGAGAAGAAATTTGCGGGTTTAAGGTTTTTAAGTCGGGAAGCCAGCCGTCAACACAGTCCGAAAGGAGGCTTATAGCTTCTTCGGCTTCATAGGCAGAAGAATTCCAGACAACAGGAATCTTTAGGCCGCGGTGTTTTGCTTCTTTTAGGCCGAGGGCTATTGCTGGGATTGCATGGCTGCCTGTAACGATGTTTATGTTTTCGGCCCCTTCTTTTTCAAGAACAAAACACAAGTTTACGAATTCTTCAAGGCTTACAGCCCTTCCCATGCCTTCTTGGGATATCTGATAGTTTTGGCAAAAGGAACAGCGAAGGTTGCAGCCGGTAACAAAGATTGTGCCTGAACCTCCGGCTCCCGTGATTGGAGGCTCTTCTCCAAAGTGGAGGCCTGCCCATGCAAGGCGCAGCTCTCTTGTCTCGCGGCAAAAGCCTTTTTCTCCCTTATTGCGGTTTACCTTGCAATTTTTCGGGCAGAGAGTGCATGAGTCATATTCTTTAAAACTGAAATCTTTAAAAGAAAGCATTTATTAGGCGTCCGTTGGGCTGTTTTTTTACGGATTTTCTTATATTTTTTTGCGCTCGACAATTATCGTCATTATCGAGTTTAAAAGGTCCATATCCAAACTTTCAGCTTCGGAAGAAATAATTAGATTTATCTGCTCCCAGTCTTCTTGCGAAAAGTCCATGTCTTTTTCAAAATTGCCTGCAATAAGAGAAAATATTTGATAGAACCATTCGACCGCATCTTCTTTTTTTTGTCTGCCCTCCGAATAGGCCGAAAGCCAATAGTCGGCAAAATCGTTTGCCAAAACTTGAGCCTGCTTATCGTAAAGCGAAACCGCTTTGCAAAAGATTTCCGTCAGGCGGGCGTCAAAAGCTGCTGTGTCTCCGTCCTTATTTAGCTTTTCGGCAAGTTGGTTTGCATGCGACTTTTCTACAAGCCGGCTCGCATCCGAATAAAATTTTTCCATCGTATCCATAATATCTTCCTTACTATTAACTTTGCGATGTTTTTCATAAGTATTGAAATACTTATGAAAAACTCGTCGGTAATTGATAAAAATCTAATAGGATTTTTATCAATTACCTATTGCCTGCCTTTTTTGCTGAAGCCTTCAACTCGGGCGGAGGCTTCGACGGTAAAGGGCGTTCTGTCTCCGCGTTTTAGGTAATGGTAACCGAGTCCTGCAATCATCGCCGCATTATCCGTACAGAATTTAAGCGAGGGGAAGATGCACTTTAATTCCTTGTGCTCGGCAAGCTTTTCCCTCAACAAAGAATTGGCCGCAACTCCTCCGCCTGCTACTATCGTTTTTAAGCCCGTATCTATCGAAGCATCTAAAAGGGGCTTAAGCAAAATTTTTACAGCCCTTGTTTGGAATGCGGCTGCAATGTTCTCGGGTGTTTTTTCAAAGTCCTTATTCCAAAATTGGTCTATCTGATTTATAACGGCGGTTTTTAGTCCCGAATAGGAAACATCGTACTTATGCCCTTCCTTGTGGATTATAGGCATGGGGAAGTTGGCTGCCTTGGGATTTCCGTTTTTGGCGAGTTTGTCGATTACGGCTCCTCCCGGATATCCCAGATTATAAAACTTTGCAACCTTGTCAAAGGCTTCCCCCGGAGCATCGTCGATTGTGGTACCTAGGACTTCGATGTCATCAAAGTTATTTACCTTGCAGATAATCGAGTGCCCGCCTGAAACTAAAAGCCCCAGATATGGGTAGGGGATATCATTTTCCAGATGGCTTGCATATAGATGTCCCAGCATGTGATTTACGGCAATAAAGGGCTTATTTGAAGCCCATGCAAGGGTTTTTGCAAAGGTAAGCCCCACTAAAAGGGAACCCATGAGACCCGGCCTTCCGGTGGCGGCGATGCCGTCTATTTCTTCGAGGCTCAGACCTGCTTCGGCTAAGGCCTGTTTAACAACGGGCAAAATCCATTCGGTATGTTTTCGGCTTGCTATTTCGGGAACGACACCGTTATACATTTTATGAAAAGGAATTTGTGTTGCAACAATATTGCTTAAAATTTTATTTCCGTCCTCGACGACTGCCGCCGCAGTTTCATCGCAAGAACTTTCTATTCCTAATATCTTCATTTATTTCCCTTTTGATTTTGAAATTGTGGAAAATGTATATCCTTCTTGAGTTAAATCGGAGTACATTTCTTTTAGAAGAATTGCAAGATCTACGGTAAATACATGGCCTATCATAATCGCTTCACCTCTTTGCGAGGCAATTTCCAAGCCGTCTATAATTTGTTTTTTCATATATGCCTTATCCCGTTTATTATCAAGGAATACGGCTCTTTCCCAAATGCTCATATTCAGTTTTTTTGCAACTTGAGGAACAACACTTTTTGAGCTGGTGCGGGAATCTAAAAAGTATATGTTTTTTTCTCTGCACAATTCAAGCACTGCTTCCATAGCTTCTTCGTCGGATGTGATAAGAGAGCCCTCGTGGTTATTCATTCCGGCTATGGGCCCGATTTCTTCTACATTTGAAGCTACGATTTTTTTTATCTCTTCACGGCTCATGCCGGGTTTAACGGCTCCTTCTCCCGGATTTATATTTTGGTTTACAGCCTGCATCGGCTGATGAAGGATGAGTTCCTTACCGGCCGCTCTTATTCTTCTTGCCGTTTCCCTTGAATTAGGCAGCTTAGGCAAAACGGCTATGGTACAGGGAAAGGGTAAATCTAAAAAATACTGTAACTGTTCTAAGTTGTGTCCCGCATCGTCAAACACAAAAATAAGCTTTCCTTTTGAAGGAAGCTCAGGCAGGTCCTGAATAGGGTAGCTCGAAGCGTCAGGCTCTTGTTCTTGAGGTTTAGGCTTGTCCGTAATTATAGGACTTTCAGGCTTTTTTGCCTTGTTTTCTTTGTTCGGTTTTTCAATTTCTTTAGGCAGATTTTTTGCGGTCTGCGTTTCAGTTTCCTTAGTTTTTTCGGTATGCTTATCTTTAGCCTTGCTTTCTATAGGAGGCTTTTCGGCAATTTTAGGCTTTTCTTCTTTTATTTTTTCTTGTTCCTTGGCAATTTGAGTTTTATTCGCTGTTTCATCTTTATTTTTTACCGAAGGAATTATAAACAAAAATACGGCGAGCATTATTACACTTACCGCTAAAAAACCGGCTATAGCTCCGGTATAGTTAATTTTTGACTTTTTTCTTCTCTTTCTTCCGGTTTTTTTTGCCGGCTTAGTTGTTTTTCCTGTTTTGGTACTCTTTTTTGCCATAGGCATAAAAGATAAGCATTAAGGGGGCTTTTGTCAATCGGGGAGAATTTGAGACAGATTCGCTCTACTTTTTATAATATTTTTTTACCATTTCAAAAAGCTGTTTTTTGTTAAAGGGCTTTTTTATTATATCGTTTAATCCCATAGATTCGCATAATTTTCGTTCGTTGTCTTGAGAACCGGCGGTACAGGCAATAATGGGTTTTGAATATCCCTTTTCTCTCAAAATTTGTGTAGCTTCGTATCCGTTTATACCGGGCATCTGTATGTCCATAAATATAATATCAAATTCTTCTTTTGATGCCTCTTTAATGGCATTTTCTCCGTCATTTGCCGTGTTTACAGTACAGTTAGCTTTTTCCAAAATAATCTTTAATAATTTTTGGTTTACAGGATGATCGTCTACAACCAAAACTTTACAGCCGAAAAAGTTATCTTCATCGGAAGTATGTACATTTCCATTTTGTTGACTTTGGGTTCCTGCTTCAACCGGCTCAAGTTCGGAAACATCGTCATTTTCTGAAGATGATGCGAATTTTCGATAGAGATCGTTAATCAGATGAAAGACTATTCTTGATTTTAAAGGTTTATAGAGATAGCCGTCAAACCACTCTAAAAGTTTCATCTTTGCATCTCTTCCAAGACTACCTTCCGGAATCATCAAAAATAGTTTTGAGGCTGCAAGAGTATCATCATTGTGAATTTCGGCTCCAAGGCGCCATCCGTCCATCTTAGGCATAACCATATCTATGAAGACTACATTAAAGGGGCTTTTATGCTCGGCCGCAGTTTTCATAATTTCGATTGCCTGCTCTCCGGAGCTGACCAAGGCTATGTCTTCAAAACCGAATTTTAAAAGCATTCGCTTTAAAATAGTTCTGGTTTGCATATTATCGTCAACGATTAAAAATCTGGTACTCTTGTCCAATAAGGTACTTTCATGAGGTGCTTTTTTCTTTGAAGGAACTAAGGGAATCTTAAACCAAAAAACGGAGCCTTTTGGAATATTGTCTTTTATTCCTATTTGTCCCTTCATCATAGTTACAATATTTTTAGAAATTGCCAGGCCTAGGCCTGTTCCTCCGTATTTTCTGTTTATTGCAGCATTCCCCTGATAAAAGGACTTGAATATTTTTGATTTTTGTTCGTTATTGACTCCTATTCCCGTATCTGAAACTTCAAAAAGAATGGAAAATCGTTTTTCAGTATCGGTACTGTTTGGTTTGCTTTCAAGAACCACCTTTACCGAAACCGAAACATAGCCTGTTTCGGTAAACTTAACTGCATTTTTTACAAAGTTTAAAAGAACCTGTTGCAGCCTTGCCGGATCCCCATATATAAAGTCGGGAATTTTATCGCTTATGTCTACAACAATTTCCAATCCTTTTTTATGAGCTTCCATCGAAATTAAATCTACGGTCTGCTCAACTGAATCGGTCAGGTTAAAAACCGTTCTTTCCATTGTCATATTTCCGCTTTCGAGTTTTGAAAAATCCAAAACGTCGTTTACAAGTGCAAGCAAAACTTCGGCGCTAAAATTGACTTGGCGGGTGTATTCGCTCTGTTCTTCATCCAAGTTTGTATCTTTTATAAGCTCCATCATGCCTATTATTGTTTGGATAGGAGTCCTTATTTCATGGCTTACATTGGCCAAAAAAAGGCTCCTCATGCTGTTTGCTTTTTCTGCATCCTGTTTTGCAATTATCAAAAACTGTTCTTTTAGTTTTTGTTTGGTAATGTCGTCGATGGTTACAAAAAAAGTACCGTCATTTTGCCGAGTAAAGCTGCATTTTAAAGTAGTTTTACTCGAAAGGCTTGAGGGTTTATCGAATTTGGCTTCAAAAGTTGCCGTTTTGGGATTGTTTTTCATAAATATGGAGAGTCTGATATACTCCTCTTCAGATAAAACTTTTTTTAAATAATCGTATATTTGTACTTTTGTATTTTTAATCAAGTATTCCGGTAAAAGTCTTTCCGCCGCAGGACTCCAAAACAGAGGAATATAGTCAGACGAAAAGATTATGTATGCTACATTTGATGAGTTTAAGTATTTTCCCAGTTTAAAATTTGAAATATTTTTATTAAAGAGAGGCACCCAGAACTTCCTCCATTTTGCGTAAAACAGTTTCTTTCTTTATAGGTTTTAATATGTATCGTTTAGCTCCTTTTTCCAGGGCTTTGATAACGGTGTCCCTTTGAGTGACAGAAGAAAGGATAACAAACGGAGTTGTGATACCCTTCGTTTTTGCTCCTTTTAAAACGTCTATTCCGCTCATGCCGGGCATAATCATATCAAGGAATACAACATCGTAAACGTCATTTTTTATCTTATTTAAAAAATCTTCCCCGTTTTCAAAAAGCTCTACTTCAGCATTTAAGCCCGAAAAAATAGCGGTCATCATTTTGCGTATCACTAAATCATCATCCACTACAGCTATAGATAGTTTTTCGGCCGTGTCCAGTTTAAAACGTGTTTCAAGATTGCTTGTGTTTTCATTGCGTTCATTATCGGCATTCAGCATTGTTTGAGCTACGGCTCTCTTATCTTCGGTTGTTTGTAAAAGAGCGGAAAGGGCCTGTCCAAGGTTTTCTACAACTTCAATCATATTATAGTCGGGGTTCTGCGAAAAGAAGTCCTTTACAAATTGATTGAGGGTGAGAAGTTTTACATTTTTGGGAGACACTACTTTTACGGCTAGTATGTTATCTATCAAATATTCCAAGTTAGTTGTATCGGCATAGGTTAAATTTAAGTCGGTCAATATAATTAAAATTTTAGCTTCGACAAGTTTATAAGACTCGATGAGTTCTATAATTCTAAATTGAAGAAGTTCAAGTTTATCTCTGTTTAAACCTTGTGCCAATTCTATAAATATAACATCTTCATTTACCCGTGTTTCCAAAATACAGGGGGTGGGATCTATGGGAAATGTCGTCTCTAAAATTATGCCTATTGTGGATAAAAGTTCATCAACTTTTACAGGCTTTGAAATTACTTTTTTTACTCCGTATGAGACCAACAGACTTATGTCGACTTTGGCTATTTTTCTTCCCAATACTATTGAAGGAATTGGGGCAAAGGTCGGTGTTTTTTGTTTTTCGGCAAAGAAATTAAATAAGGCATCTCTACTAAAACTATAGTCTATTATTATGAGCATCACAGGCTGCTGCTTCATAATATTAATGGCTTCTATAACTGTTTCGGCATAAATTACATAAATGCCTACATCTTGTAATTTTTTTGTAATATAATAGCGTAAAGTAGGGGCTATCCCTATCAATAAAACTTGTTTCATGTTATTATTATATCATATTGGAATAATATTATCTAGTTGGTACAACTTGATTGTTTTGTAAATTGGAGGAACGGATGAAAAAAGCTTTTTTATTTTTGGCAAACGGATTTGAAGATGTTGAGGCTCTTACGCCCATAGATTATTTAAGAAGAGCCGGTATAAATTTGATTACTGTCGGCGTCGGAGGGAAAACTATAGTTTCTTCTCACAAGGTTCCTATAACCTGTGATATTGTGTTGGAAGAAACCTTGCAAATTGAAGAAGAACTGATTGCCGTTATTCTTCCGGGCGGTCTTCCTAACAGCAGCACTTTGGCCGGCTCAGAGGCTGTCAGAGAATTTGCAAAAAAGACCCTTACAAGCGGGGGAATCGTCGCTGCAATCTGTGCGGCTCCGGCCCTTGCCCTGGGCTCTTGGGGCCTTTTAGAAGGAAAAAACTATACCTGCTACCCCGGAATGGGACAAGATTTGAGTACAAAACCCAAGTCCGGCGAAAGGGTCATCAGGGACGGAAACATAATAACGGCCTGCGCAGCAGGAGCCGCCGAAGAATTTGCCTTCGCAATTGTAGAAGCTGTTTGCGGAAAAACCGCATTAAATAAACTTAAAACCGAGGTGGTAGCACGATAATGGGAAAACTTGCAGATTGGTTTGAAAATGAAACTTTTTGGGCGGAGTATGCTCCGATTATGTTTGATACGCAGAGATGGGCTGAAGCTCCTACCGTTGCGGAATCTGTTTTGAGGATAATAGGCGTTCCTGTGGATAATGCAGGGATTTCAATCTTGGATGCGGGTTGCGGACCCGGAAGGATTGCCATCGAGCTTGCAATAAGAAAGGCTAAGGTTACGGGCATCGACTTAATCCGCCCTTTTTTAAATGCGGCTATGGATTCGGCCCAAGATGAGGGCGTCGACATAGAGCTTATTCAGGGGGATTTGCGTAAATTTGTCCGGCCTGAAGCCTTTGATGCGGCTATCAGCATGTATACGAGCTTCGGCTATTGCAGCACAATCGAAGAAGATATGCAAATCTTAAAAAACATAGCCCAATCCATAAAGCCTAACGGCTGGTTCATTCTCGAGATGACGGGAAGAGAGATAGCCGTGCGGGATTTTACCGAAGGCGAATGGTTTGAGCGGGGCGGTTTTACTGTCTTAACCGAATATTCCGTTGAAGGAGCTTGGGAGGGTTTACGTTCCCGCTGGATTCTTTATGATGGGCAGGGCAGGAAGGCCGACCACAGCTATGTTCAGCGTCTTTATTCAGCAGTGGAGTTAAAAAGGCTTATGTTGGCAGCCGGCTTTTCTTCGGTAGAGATATACGGTGATTTTGATTTTTCGCCCTATAACGAAAAGGCAAGAACTATGGTGCTCATAGCGAGAAAGTAGCTTTATTTTTCTATAAAATACTTGTAAATTACCTTAATTGTTGATATATTGTATTTTGTAAATTTCAGTTGACTTATACTAAGGAGTTTTGATATGGAAAATAACAGCGTTGACGGTATTGTTTTATATGAAGATGCAGATCATAAATTTATATGGCTGGGCTCGGAAAGTAAACAGAGAAAGGGTGCTGTTCAAACAATGCAGTACCTTATCATAGACAGAGGCCGAGGAGTTCTTCTTGACCCGGGCGGAGTTCATCTTTTTTCCAGAGTTGTTACGGCTATAAGCCGCTTTATTTCCGTTGATAAAATCGATACTATTTTCTTTTCACATCAAGACCCCGATGTTTCTTCCGGTATAGCTTTATGGCTGGGTATTACAAAGGCGAAAATATATATTTCTTCGCTTTGGGTTCGATTTATGCCCCACTTCGGTATAGTTGATCTTTCAAGAATGGTTCCGATACCGGATAAAGGAATGAGCATATCGCTTCCTTCAGGTTCAAATATGAAGTGTATTCCTTCACATTTTATGCATTCTCCGGGGCAATTCGGTTTATACGATGAACACTCCCGTATTCTTTTTACCGGGGATATAGGAGCTGCCGTTTTTGATGATGACAATGAAACTACTTTTGTAGAAGATTTTGAAAAACATCTTCCTTTGATTGAGGGCTTTCATATCAGATATATGGCTTCCAATAAGATTGTCAGCAAATGGGTAGAAATGATACGCCTGTTAAAACCGGCTATGATTGCACCTCAGCATGGTGCGATATATAAGGACGAACAAGTAGATAACTTTTTAAATTGGCTTTCCGGTTTAAAATGCGGTACGGATTATATCGAAAACCTGTTTTAATTTAGGAGCTATGATAGACAGTTCGGCAGGAATTCAGCCTCACTGTTTATCTGCCGAGTTTGCCTTTCGGCAAACGTCGCATTATTGTATGCAGTTTGTAAACAAACTGCGTGAAAAAACTTTTTTCGCAAATTGATATTTGCTGCAAAAAGTTTTTATGGGAGATTCTATGGTTGACGAACAGAACATTGTCGATAATTTTGGTGACTTAATAGATAAAATTGTTGTACAATATAATAAGGGCATTATTCTTGATTTTGTAACCACCCATTCATTTAAAATTATTGACGAAGCTATGGATAATTTGCAGGATAAGTTTGACACCATCCTTTCCGCTTTTGAAGAAATACAAAAGGAAAGTAGTTCTTCTGCATCTAATGCCAATTATGTCGATGAAATTCTTTCTAATGTTTTAGAAAAAAGAAATGTAATTCAAGAAGAAATTCATGAGCGGGTTGACGAAATTGAAGCTACTGCAGAAAATGCGGAAAATGCAGCTTCCGCTTTTGAGGTGCTAAAGGATAGGACTGCGGAAGTTGAGGATATGTTGTCCGGTATTAAGGATGTTTCCGTAAAGACCGGCATTCTTGCAATCAATGCTTCGATTGAAGCCGCCCGTGCCGGAAGTGTAGGAAACGGTTTTAGAATTATCGCCAATGAGGTTCGCTCTCTTGCAACCCAAACCGGAGATTTTGCAAAAAAAATCGAATCAAAACTGGAAGAATTAAATAAATCGGTTGATGAAATAAATAACAGTATGACCGGTTTTATAGAACTTTTTTCAAAATTCAGAAAATCCTTTAACGGCGTATTGGCTAATTTTGATGAGAACTCGGTAACTCTTAAAGAAGCGGGTTCTTCGCTGGCAGAAATAACCGCTTCCATAAAAGAACAGGATATTACCATAAGAGAAGGCTTTTTGTCATTAAAGAAGATAGATAACTTTTTGCGTGATACCTCGACAATTCTTGATGCAGTCCAAACAAGCCATGAACATCTGGGAACCTTACTGCAGCAAAACTAAAACGAAGAATGGGATAACCCTTACAAAATCTGATGATCTATGCTATAATATACCTAGCGAGAGGAAGCTGCTATGAGTACGGCAAATAGAAAATACAAAGATTCGGTGTTTGTAGACCTTTTCAGTGAAGACGAAAAGGCGAAAGATAATTTTTTATCGCTATATAATGCCTTGCATGGTACGAACCTACAACTTTCGTGCCCTGTAGAAAATATAAAGCTTGATAACGTCATGTATATGAACATAATCAATGATGTTTCCTGCCTTGTAGATGGTAAAATTATTGTTCTTGCAGAACACCAATCGACTGTAAATGAAAACATGCCTCTACGCTTTTTACAATATATAGCAAGACTGTACGAAAAACTGCAAGCACCGACAGACAGGTATTTGAGAAAATTATCAAAAATACCTACGCCTGAATTTTATGTTTTTTACAACGGTACAGAAGACTATCCTGAAACTACAAAGCTAAAGTTATCGGATGCCTTTATTACAAAACCTGAACAAGTGTCTTTGGAGTTGACGGTGCAGGTTTTAAACATTAATACTGACAAGGCAAACAAAATCCTAACGGCGTGTAAACCGCTTGAAGAATACAGCCTCTTTGTAGAAGAGGTAAGAAAGCAAATGCAGCTCGATTCTGAAAACGGCTTTACCAATGCAGTAAAAATATGTATAGAAAAAGGAATCTTAAAAGAATACTTACAAAGAAAGGCCAAGGAGGTAATAAACATGTTAGTAGCAGAATACGACTATGATACGGACATCGCAGTACAAAGAGAAGAAAGCCTAAGGATTGGCATACAACAAGGAATTGAACAAGGCTTTTCCGACGGCTCTTACCAAAAAGCTCTTGAAACGGCAAAGATATTAAAACAGTTCGGCGATTCCACTACGAAAATAGAGCAAGCCACAGGCCTCAGTAAAGAAGAAATAGAAGCCTTATAAAAACAACAGGCTTTTGAAACAGCTTTTTTTCATATTGCCAATTGATTTTTCCTGTGGAACTTCTCCTGCTACCATACTTGAAACCTTGAGTTTTTTGTGTTATTATTCTTATATCATGAAAAAAAGAACTTCATTTTTAATTTGGCTTTTTATTTTGATTGCCTTAGGCGGCACGGCCTTTTTTTTCGGGTGGATGCAGTTTTCCGTTCCTGCCGGATCTTACGGCGTAATGCTTTCAAAGTCGGGAGGCTATCATGACAGGCTCATTATTCCGGGCGAATTTATGTGGCGATGGGAGAGGCTTGTTCCGACCAATTCAAAAATTCTTACCTTTAATTTAAAAGCCCAAGACATTGAGTATAAAAATGAAGGTGCCCTTCCTTCCGCTGATAAATTCGGTTTGGTGATGGAACAAAAAAACGATTTCCGCTGGAAGTTTGCTCTAAAGATTTCGGCTTCCGTAAAGCCTGAAAGTTTAATAAACCTTGTAAAAAATGCTTCGATAAAAACCCAAGGTGATTTGGACGATTTTATTAGAACAAGAGTCGAAGAAGCCGCTCAAAAATCCGCAAACGAATTTATCGAATATTTTTTATCCAATCCTGAAGAATATGAAAAACTGAAATTTCAATATGCGGCCTTTAACGATAAAATCACTTCGGATTTAAAAAACAGGGAGAATGCCGAAATTGAAATTGTTTCGGTTGAGCTTTCTTCCGATTTTGTAATTCCCGATTTAAAACTGTATACAACAATAAGGGATGTTTATTCGGAGTATGAAAAAGCAAGGAGCAAGGTCTTTACCGACCTTATGATCGAAGAAGGAAAATCCGCTGCCGGTTCAAAATTCCGAATGAATGATCTAAAAGAATGGGGCGAGCTTTTAAAGCAGTATCCCCAGCTTATCGACTTTTTGGCCGTAGCTAGAAGCGATGCGAGCGAAACACTTAAGGCTTTGCGTGAGCTTAAAGCTAAGATGAGCGGCGCTCAGGTCAGCGGTACTCAAGGCGGCGGGCAATAGTTTTTACCGATGAAAGCCGAAGAAAAAAAAACATTATACACATTTTTCCGCACTGCCTCGGAATATCTATCGGGTTTTAAAACCGATGAAGAATATCCAGATTTTGCCGATACCGTTCTCCCGGAGATGGCTATCCCCGATACCTCTCTACCGGAAACGGAAGGAGCGGGCGGCTTAACAATTCCTTTGAGCGATACGGATTCGGAAAACGGCCTTGAAACTCTTGAAAAGGTCTATGCTCAAATTGCTTCCTGTAAGGCCTGCCGTCTATGCGAGAGGCGGCATAACACGGTTGCAGGCGAGGGGCCTTGCGAGTTTTCCAATTTTGATAATAAGATAGAAGTAATGGTCATAGGCGAGGGGCCGGGCGCCGATGAGGATGCACAAGGCCGCCCCTTTGTCGGTAAAGCCGGACAGCTTTTGGATAAGATGCTTGCCGCCATCGAATTATACCGCACCCATAATTGTTATATCACAAATGTTGTAAAGTGCAGACCGCCCAATAACCGCGACCCTCTGCCCGATGAAACGGCTGCGTGCAGAAATTATTTAAATGCCCAAATTGCCTTGATAAAGCCTAAGGCGATTCTTGTAGTTGGGCGGGTAGCTCTTCAAAACCTCTTGGAAACCCAAGAAGGAATAGGCAAGATGCACGGCAAGTTTTTTGAATACCAAAACATTCCGCTGATGGCGACCTATCACCCAAGTGCCCTTTTGAGGGATGTTAATCTAAAACGGCCTGCATGGGAAGACTTAAAACTCTTCCGTTCCCGCCTCAACGAATTGACTCAACAAATTGATTGAGAATAACTAGGCGGCATCTATGGCAAAATGGCTGACTCTTGCCTTTAATCTTCCCCTCTACCAAAGCTTTACCTACAAAAACATAGAAGAATCAGGCGGGAGCCTTGTCGGGAAAAGGGCTTCGGTTCAACTCGGCTCAAGAAATTTGATAGGCTTTATAATAGAAGAATCCGATGTGTTTCCTAAAGACAGCCCTGTGGGAGAAGATAAAATAAAGCCGATTAAACGAGTGGTCGACAAGGAAACAATTTTCGGGCAGGCACAAATAGAACTTGCCTCTTGGATTTCGCACTTTTATATTTGCAGCTTCGGCGAAGCTCTCTCCGCAATTCTTCCTTCGGGGAAAAGAGAAGTTTCCTTTGAAAACTTAAAATGGGGAGCCGAATTTGAAGACAAGAATTTTTCTCTTTCCGATGAACAAAAAGAGGCCGTCGAAAAAATCGTAAACTCAAACAAAAAAGAATTCTTTTATTTATACGGCTTAACCGGTTCAGGGAAGACGGAAGTTTTTTTGAAGGCCGCCGAAAAGATAATCGCAGAAGGCAAGGCCGTCATCTACCTTGTTCCCGAAATAGGGCTTACCCATCAGGTCATAAGTGCGGCCGTAAAACGCTTCGGCTCTCAGGCTGCCGTTTTGCACTCAGGCCTTACGGGAAGCGAAAGGCTCAACCAATGGATGAGGATAAGGCGGGGAGAAGCCCTTATGATTGTCGGGGCGAGGAGTGCCGTTTTTGCTCCTGCCGAAAACATAGGCCTTATCATAATCGATGAAGAACATGATGCTTCCTATAAGTCGGGCTCCGTGCCCCGCTACCATGCCCGCCAGACGGCGATGTACTTGGCCGTCAAGCATAATTGCCCCGTGGTAATGGGCTCTGCAACTCCATCGCTTGAAGCGTGGAATATGATTCAAAACAAAAAAATCAAGCTCCTTTCCCTTTCAAAAAGACTTGCAGGCGGAAGCCTTCCTCAAATCGAAATAGAAAATATTTCCGGCTTAAAGGGAGCTTTGAGCGATAGGCTTATAAGCGAAATACGCAAAACCAAAAATGAAGGAAAACAAACAATTCTTTTTTTGAACAGGCGGGGCTTTTCCCATATTTTTAGATGCCGTTCCTGCGGCTATGAGATGCTTTGCAAAAACTGTTCCGTGCCGATGACTTTTCATAAAAGTGAAAATGTAATGAAGTGTCACTATTGCGGAATGCAGGCAAGGCCGCCTTCTCTTTGCCCCGAATGTAATTCCCTCGATATAGGCTATGCCGGTGTCGGTACGGAATTTATCGAAGAAGAAGTTTCCCGCTCCTTCCCCGACTGCACGATTGCGAGGATTGACACCGACACCGTTTCTAAAAAGAACAGTCTTGAAAGCCGCTTAAAAGATTTTAAGGATGGGAAAATAGATATCCTCCTCGGAACACAGATGATAGCAAAGGGCTTGAATTTTCCGAAAGTAAGGCTTGTCGGAATTATCCTTGCGGACACGGGCCTTCAAATGCCCGACTTTAGAGCCGCCGAAAGGTCATTCGCTCTTATCACTCAGGCAGCAGGAAGGGCAGGGCGGTTCAGCGAGGACGGGCTTGTCATTATTCAAACACTAAAGCCTAATCATCCTTCGATTGTTTGTGCAAAAAATCACGAGTACGAAAAGTTTTATGAGTATGAACTCGGGCAAAGAAAGCTCTTGGATTTTCCGCCCTTTAAGCGTCTGATTCGTTTGGTCTTTAGAAGCAAGGACTTAAAAAAAGCCGAGCTGGCCGCAGAAGGTGCTGCGAACATTCTAAAATATATTCTATCTTCACAAAACAAAGACGAAGCCGAAATAATGGGACCCTCGGAATGTGTTCTATCGATGATAGCCGGAAATCACCGCCAACAGATTTTGCTCCGCTCTTCAAATTTCCCCCTAATCCAAAACGCCGCCTCCCGTTTTGTAAAAGAATATAAACCTATGACAGGCATCTACATCGAGGTCGACACCGATCCGGTCAATCTTATGTGAAGCGAAGGAATAGAAAAAAAAATAAAACTATGTTATTATATATTCAGAATGGATAGAATAACGGATAAAAACAGCCTTGAATTTGCAATTTTTTGTATAGAAAATATTGCCCTTAAACTAAAGAAAGACGGCAGTGAGGTATATACAGCTCTCGCGGAAAAAAGCAGCTTATTGTTTGATTATATCTTACCGAATTACGATATACTGCATACGCAGGATAAAGATTATATTGTAAATGATATTCTTGAAGCTGCAAAAGAAAAAGGTATCAAAATATGATTTTATATCACGGGTCAAACATTGCAATTATTAAGCAATATGTTATTGATAGATACTTAAAGTTTACAGGAAGTGAAACTCTATGACGGCTCATCCTATTTTGTTACAAAAAAAGTATGCACGCATTGTAGCCCTCTATGCCGAAAAAACAGGAGTGAGCCTATCTTCAGCTCTTAAAAAATTTTATCATTCTAATGTGTATAAATTAATGTCGCAAGGAATTTCGGATATGCACTGTATGAGCGATGATTACCTTGTAGAAGAGCTGTTGAGCGAAAAATAGTTTTGTTTTTGGGATAGAATAGATTATGAGATTTCTGTTTTATTGTCAACTTTGTATTTTTCTGTTATACTATGCCTATGAGCAATACACGAAAGATGCCGATAGGCATTCAAAGTTTTGAAAAACTTATAACAAACGATTTTTTCTATGTTGACAAAACCGAATATATATGGGATTTGGTTCAAAATCCGGCTCCATATTTTTTAAGCCGGCCGCGCCGATTCGGGAAAAGCCTCCTTCTTTCTACATTAAAGGCCTACTTCTTAGGGCAAAAAGAGCTCTTTAAGGGCTTGGCTATCGAAAAACTTGAAGAAGCCGAAAAGGGAAAACATGAAATCTGGCAGAAGTATCCGGTACTCTATTTGGATTTTAATCTTGCAAAATACGAAACAAGGGACGATTTGGAAAGTCTTTTAAATGTAAACCTTTCTTTATGGGAAAAAGAATATGGAACCGAAAAGGCAGAGACAACTTTTTCAAGCCGATTTGCGGGTATTATCCGCCGTGCATACGAAAAAACCGGCAAGCAGGTTGCCGTTCTCATAGATGAATACGATAAACCACTCCTTCAAACAATGTGGAAGGACGAAGCTCTAAACGAAACCTACCGCACAATCCTGAAAGGCTTTTACGGCATTATTAAAAGTTCCGATCAATATGTCCGCTTTGCATTTTTAACGGGAGTTACAAAGTTCAGTAAGGTAAGCATATTCAGCGATTTAAATAATTTGCGGGATTTAAGCCTTTTGTCCGGTTATTCCGCCATTTGCGGTATTTCCCAAGAAGAACTTGAAACGGGTTTCCAACCTGAAATTAAAGCCCTAGCAGAAAATAACAACTTGAGCTATGAGGAAACTCTTTTCAAATTAAAACAAAGATATGACGGCTATAAATTTTCGGAAGACGGAAAAAATATGTATAATCCTTTTAGCTTGTTAAATGTTTTTGCCGATGGAACAATGCGCAACTATTGGTTTGCAACCGGCACCCCGACTTTTTTGGTTGAATACTTAAAAAAGGCTTATTATAATATTCCCGACCTTGATGGAAACGTAAAAATGAACGAGGCCGGTTTAGAAACTTATAGGGCAGAATCAATCAATCCATTACCCATACTCTTCCAATCCGGCTATCTTACGATTAAAGATTATGACAGCGAATTTGAACTTTACCGTTTAGGCTTCCCCAATGATGAGGTACGCTACGGCTTTTTATATAACTTACTTCCTGCCTATACTTCAATCACCGACGATAAGACGGGGTTTTCTATTATGGAATTTACCAAGGCTGTAAGAGAAGGGAATGTCGATTTCTTTATGGAAAAGATGAAGGGAATAATTTCGGGTATTCCCTACGATGCCTTAACCGAAAAAGACCTTGCTCTGCGTGAGCAAAACTATCAAACCGCCGTTTATCTTGTGTTTGCTCTTATGAATCAATTTGTGCATACTGAGGTTCATTGCACAACAGGCCGAGCCGACTGCATTGTAGAATTAAAAGACAAGGTTTATATTTTTGAGTTTAAGCTTGCCTCAAACGGAACGGCTGAAGATGCTGCAGCTCAAAATGCAGTAAACCAAATTAAAGAGAAAAACTATGCAGGTAAGTATTCCGGAAGCGGTAAGCAAATAATAGCCGTAGGTGCAAGCTTTGATGAACAAAAAAGAACAATCAAGGATTGGATAGTCGATCATTTGTATTACTAGGGCATCAGCATGAAAAAAGGATTTTATCTCTAAAGTCATCATGAGATATCACATCAAAATACCTATGAAAATTGTTTTTGCTTGTCTGGCGGCTGTGTACTTCTTTTCTCTTAGTCCGTACACTCGCCCCTCACCGCATCCAAAACTTCTTCTGCTTGTTTGAAAGAAATCTTTGCGGTTTCGGAAAGAGTTTGGGCTGTTGCCGTTTTTAGATTTTCCGTGCTGCCGAAGGTTTTTAACAAAACATGGGCTCTTTTTTTGCCGATGTGGGGAAGGTTTTCAAATTCGGTTTTAAGTTTGTTTGCTCTTCGGAGCTTATTGTTCCTTGTGTTTGAAAAGCGGTGTGCCTCATCACGGATTCTTTGGAGAAGGCGGAGGGCATCGCTTCTTCGCGGCAAGATGACAGGCTCCGAATTGTGAGGAAAATAAACCTCTTCATTTTTTTCGGCAAGGCCGATAACCGGAATGCCGAGATCGATGGCGTTTACAATTTTGCTTGCAGCATTTACCTGCCCGATGCCTCCGTCTATAAGAATTAGATCGGGGAGGTCGGCTCCCTCGTTGAGAAGGCGGGTATAGCGGCGGGCTATTACTTCCCTCATCGAAGCATAGTCATCGATTACGCCGTCAGTATTTTTTAACCTGAATATCCTGTAATTCTTTTTGTCGGGATTTCCTTCTTTAAAAGAAATCAGGGCAGCGACCGTAAATGTGCCGCCGAGGTGAGCAATGTCGAAGCCTTCGATACGCTGCGGAAGGCAGGGCAGGTTAAGCCTTTTTTGTAAGTCTTCAACAGCGGCAAAATCTCCCTGTTCTCTTAGGCGGCGCATAGCATCTTCTTTTGCATTAAAGCGAGCCATCTTCAAAGCTGCCTTGTGGTGTTTAATTTCAGCCGGAGAAAGATTCAGCTTTTCTTCTTGGGCAGCCGAAGGTGCAGGCTCTTTAACGGCGTAGCCGATTGTTTTGGAAGCCGCTTCTTCGATTTCTGTAAGACTGTCTGCTGCTGATCTTTCTTCTGCTGCAAGACTTTCTTTTTCTAATGGAATAATGCTTATCCTTGTCTTTGCATGAAGCTCCTCGTTAAGCCATTTTTCGATGAGGGCGTTTCCTTCGGCTGCTTGCGGAATAAATATTTTAGGCGGAACCTCGTTTGCCGAAGTGTAATAAGCCGATATAAATTCGGATAAAATTTCTCCTTCTTCTTTTAAGCTGTGCGAACGGTAAAGGTCGCGGCCGACAAGCCGTCCGTTTCTCATCTTTAAAACGGCTATGCTGACCATGGCTCCTTCAAAGGCCCATGCAATATAATCGCGGCTTTCGGGGTCCATGTCTTGAACTATGTTTTGTCCGCGAAGAGCATAGACTGCCTGTATTCCGTCGCGGAGACGGGCGGCCTTTTCAAACTCTTTTTTTTCTGCCGCCTCTTTCATCTTTTCTTTTAGAGTGCCGGAAACATCTTCCATTTCGCCTTCCAAAAGCAGGGTAATTTCTTCTATATCCTTACCGTATTCTTCTGCACTTATCTTGCCGCAGCAGGGAGCCTTGCATCTTCCGATGTGGAAATAAAGGCAGGGAGTTTCCCGTTTTTTTAATCGCTTACATTGACGCAGGGTATAATTATGTTTTATAAGAGCTAAAAACATATCGACGGCCGAAACATTGGGAAACGGCCCGAAATATTTTGAGCCGTCATTTTTAATGTTCCGAGTGCGGTAAACTTTCGGAAATTCTTCATTGGTTAATTTTAAGACGGGATAGGTTTTTCCGTCTTTTAGATTTATATTGTATCTCGGCTTATGCTTTTTGATTAGAGTATTTTCCAAGAGGAGGGCTTCATACTCGTTTTCGGTTTGAATGTACTCGATTGACTCGGCACGGGAAACCAGAATTCGGGTTTTAATATCCCGGTTCGATGTAAAATAAGAGCTGAGGCGGTTCTTTAAAGATTTAGCCTTCCCGACATAGATGACCGTTCCGGCCTTATCCTTCCAAAGATAAACCCCGCTCGTTTTCGGAGCCGAGAGAGCAATCGTATGCAGTTTTTCACGCGTAGTAATTTCCGCCATCTTTTACAAACACTTGTTTAAAGACTCGATTACATATTCATCGTATTTTTCTTCGATACTTGCAGGATGAATATAAAAAGAGTCTTCTTCGATAAAGCCTATTATCGGAATCTGCATTTCGCGTAAATTTGTTTTTAGTTTTTCGCAAGGCCTTTTTGTATTTAGTTTTACGGCCCAAGAGCTGAAGCCCGTGTCGGGGGTGCTGCCTCCTCCGAGGGAAAAGTTTTTTTGCACCAATTCGCCGGCTCCGCTTTTTAGACTTGCAATTATTTTTTCGGCACGCTTTTTTATTTTCTTTTGGTCTAAAAGGAGAGCCCTTTGAGCTGCCGATTCTCCTCCGTTTAAATAGAGGATGAGACATTCCTGCATAAGGCTTGCTACTGCCCTCCCTACCCGGTAGGTGCGCATGAGCTGATTTTTAGCTACGGTTTGGACAAGTTCTTTTTTGCCGGCAATCCAGCCTGCCTGCGGCCCTCCCAAAATCTTATCTCCCGAAAAGCAAACCAAATCCGCTCCTTCCTTTATAATAGAATAAACCGTAGGCTCTTCGGGAACATTTAAGGATAGGTTTCCCGAGCCCTGATCCACTGCGAGGATTATGTTTTGCGGAAGGATAGCCTTGATTTCTGAAATTGAAGGCTGCTCCGTAAAGCCCCGTATCTTATAGTTTGAGGTATGAACCCAAAGCACCATGGCCGTGTTTTCGTTTATTGCTTTTTGAATGTCCTTAAGGCTTGTGATATTTGTTGTGCCGACCTCGATGAGCTTACAGCCTGCCATCTCCAAAATTTCGGGGATACGGAAGCCTCCGCCTATTTGAACCTGCTGGCCGCGGGAAACTATGACTTCCTTTCCGCCTGCGAGAGCCTTTAACATTAAAAAAACAGCCGCCGCATTGTTGTTCAATATGAGGGCATCTTCGGCTCCGGTCAAAAGACTCATACAGTCATTTAAAAACTCGAACCTCTTTCCGCGGTTTCCGTCCCGCAAATCCATTTCTATAGAAGAATAGCCCGAAGCCGTTTCCTTTGCCCTGTCCCAAATATTTTCAGGCAGGGGAGAGCGGCCGAGGTTTGTATGGAGGATTATTCCCGTTGCATTTATTACGGGCGTAATTTTTGTGCGGATTATGGGTCTGCAAAGTTTGTTTATTCCTTCGGCACAAGCCTTAAGTGAAGGAACATCTCCTCCGGCCCTTGCCTTTTTGCGTATGTCTTCCAAATACTCCGAGGCTTTTTTTACGACAAATGGCCTTCCGATAAGAGCCGCCGTGTTTTTTAATATATCTTCATTTAAAAGTTTTTCGACTTGCGGAATTTTTGCAAGCGGATTTGTATTTTCTTTTGCCATGGGTGAAGTATAGAATAGAAAGCCTCTCTTGTCAAGGAAGGGAAAATTGCTAATTCAACTTTATATTTCGGACAAGTTTCTAATGCTCAATACATAATGGGGAATAAAGCTGTTAGCTATCAAGTTTTACAGCTTTTTGATTTCTTCGAGACTTAAACCTGTGGCTTTTGCAATATTCTCGATAGGAAAATTCATTGCAAGCAAGTTTTTTGCTGTTTCAAGTTTATTTTGGTGAACTCCTTCTTGATAACCCACATGTTTCCATGAAGCCTTATCGTGTTCGTATTTCATTCGGTTTTCATAGAGCCACTTCTCTTTTGGACTCATTTCCATTATGTTTATTGTTGCATTTGCTTTTGTCATCATAGGGGATTCTTGTGCTAACATTTTTCTTACCTCCAGATTATCAGTTTTAATAAATTTCAGCCAGTTGTAAAGTTTCTTTTTCTTTTCGTCCTGTTCAAAGCTTTCTTGTTGTTCTTTAACCTTGGCTAAGTTTAGAAAGTGAATTTCAAGCTCATCGGAAAGCCTGTCGTTTATGTGCTTTTCGACCACATTGTACTCGCTGTGTATAAGCGAATTCAAATTAAAGCTTTCACCCACTATGTTTATTGTAATACATTTAGGCAGTTTTGTATACACTTCGCTTGTTTTTAAGTTTTCAGTGTACATTTTAGCCCAGTAAAAGATGGTTCTTTGAACAAACTCGCTGTTCCATCTGTTTTGAATTTCAATGTCGATAATGGTATTGTTTTTTAGGCGTAATTTCACATCTAAGACTCCGGTTTTGTCGCTTATCGAATCCTTATGGAGCTCCTTATCCAAAAGCTCCAAGCCTGCAATGTTTTCAGGCGGAATGTCTAATATACATTCCAGCAAGTCCTGTAGTACATCCTTGTTCTCCTCAACTCCAAAGACTCGTTTAAAAGCGTAGTCATTTCGTAAAGTTATTTTAAACAATTTTTCCATTTTTTACCTCTCATAAAAATTATTTTTAAAGAAGAAAAATTTCTCCCCTTTCATAATTATTGTATGAAAAGTTTGCAATAAATAGTAAAATTTAAAAATGAAATTATACACAGTTTTCACCGTGCTTGAAACAATTAAAAAAATTCTATATAATCGGCGGATTAAGGAGATAATTCTATTTAAGGAGAGAATTCTATGCCGAAAAAGATTGTTATTGCCTTAGGCGGCAATGCGTTGGGAAATAATTTGGAAGAGCAAAGAAAGGCCGTTAAAATTACGGCAAAGGCCATTGCCGATTTAGCCGAAGAAGGTCATCAGGTAATCGTTTCTCACGGAAACGGGCCTCAGGTTGGAATGATTCATTTGGCAATGTCCGAATATCATAAAATCGATCCTAAAACTTCGGAACCCGAACTTGCAGTTTCCGTTGCTATGAGTCAAGGCTATATAGGGAACGATTTGGAAGCCGCTTTAAGGGAAGAGCTTTTAAACCGCGGTATCAATAAGCCCGTTGCTACATTGATAACTCAGGTACTTGTAGATCCTTCGGATCCTGCCTTTTCAAAACCTACAAAACCCATAGGCAGTTTTATGACCAAGGAAGAAGCCGATATTTTAACCGCTAAGGGTGAAAATGTTGTAGAAGATGCAGGCCGAGGTTACAGACGAGTTGTGGCTTCTCCCAAACCGGTAGATATTGCAGAAATCGAAAGTATCAGGGCTCTTTGCGATGCAGGCCAAATAGTTATAACCTGCGGAGGCGGCGGTATTCCTGTCGTAAAAAAAGGAAACGCTCTTTGCGGTGTTCCGGCCGTTATCGATAAGGACTTTGCAAGTGCAAAGCTGGCTCAGCTTTTAAATGCAGACTGTCTTATCATCTTGACCGCTGTAGAAAAAGTCGCTATCAACTTTAACAAGCCCGACCAAAAATGGCTTTCAGAAATTTCGGTTGCAGAAGCAAAAAAATATACTGAAGAAGGACACTTTGCTCCCGGTTCTATGCTGCCGAAAGTGCAGGCTGCCATCCAGTTTGCCGAATCCAACAAAAAAGGCTATGCCCTTATTACCCTTTTGGAAAAGGCAAAGGATGCCATCGACGGTAAATCGGGAACAATAATCAGATAGTGGTTACAAATTTAAAACATAAATATTTTGGGCCTTTTTCTTTTTATAAAAACGCCGTAAAATTAGCTGTACCTGTAATGGTACAGCTTTTTATTCAATCTCTTGTTTCTCTTATAGACAACTTTATGGTTGCCGACCTAGGCGACCTAAAAATGAGCGGGGTAAATGTTGCCAATCAAATTATCTTTGTATACATAACCGGTCTTAATATTCTTTGCAGTGCGGGCGGAATGTTTATGTCGCAGTATAACGGCACAAAGGATGAAGAAGGAATGCAGCAGGCCTACCGCTTTAAGCAGATGTCAGGCCTTATCTTTGCCCTTGCTCTTCTTGGTATCTGTCTTACAATCCCCGACCTTGTTTTAGGCCTCTTGGTGAACGGTAATACTGCAAAAAAAGAAATAGTAGAGCAGGCCGTAATTTACAGCAATGTTATTCTATTGTCGTTTATTCCCACTGCCTTTTCGATAGGAATAGCTTCCTCTTTCCGTGAAACGGGAAATGTAAAGGTTCCCATGTATATATCCCTTGTTTCAACCCTTGTAAACACTATCGGAAATTACATGCTCATATACGGAAATCTGGGAGCCCCAAGACTTGAGGTCGCAGGAGCTGCATACGCAACAGTCATTGCCCGCTGTGCCGAGCTTATAATTTTTGTTCTTTATGCAAAAAAAGTCAGGCCTCTTTTCTATGTAAAAATAAAAGACATGCTTAAAATAAAGCTTCATCTTTTTTATGAGATTTTAAAAAAGTCTGCCCTCATCTTTGTTGCCGATATGTCTTGGGTTCTGAGCGAGATAGTGGCAACGGCAGTTTATAACAGCAGGGGAGGCCCTGAAGTTGTAGCCGGTATGTCTGCGGGCTGGACAATTGCCAACCTATTCTTTTTGGTTTTTCCGGCAATAGGTACTTCGGTTGGTGTTATAATAGGCGGTACCCTCGGAAGGAATAAGCTTGAGGAGGCAAGGGAACAAGCCCGTTGGATTAAAAGAGGTGCTTTTGTACTCGGTCTCGGAACAGCCCTTTTGGAGCTTTTTTCGATTATGCTGGTTCCGATTGTATTCCGTAGTTTAAGTCCTGCTTCTCATGAGGTTACAAGGCTTCTTATAATCTTTATCGCTCTTTATATGCCTGCATGGACCCTTCAAAACACCCAATATGCGATAGCCCGATCCGGTGGGGATGCGGTCATGGGAGTCTGGGTAGATACTACGGTAAATATGTTCTTATTTATGCCTTGTATGCTTTTGTTATATTATTTTACGGATTGGTCTTCACCCGTTATGTATGCAATTGCTAAACTTACCAGCATAATGAAAGCCGTCCTTGCCGAAGTCCAGCTAAAAAAAGAACGCTGGGTCAAAAATTTGACTAGGATTGAAAAATAAGATCTCTATTTATTGAGGACGGTTATATTTATATGGAAAAAGAGCTTTGATAAAAAAAAAGAGCTTGGGTTCAAGTTTGAAACCGCAAGCTCTTTTTGCATTAATAGCTCTTTGAATCGCGTGAGCGTCTTGTTTTTTTCATAAGTTTTCGGCGGAGGGCCTTATTCTTTCTGTTTAAAACAGTGGAAGGCTTTTCGTAGAATTCCTTCTTTTTCCATTCGCGGATAATACCTTCTTTTTCGACTTGACGCTTAAATCTTTTTAGAGCTTTTTCAAGATGCTCTGAATCGTCAATTGTTACATATGCCATTTCTTTTTTCACCCCCTCCGGCTTTAGGATTAAGAGCCGATTATATAGAAAATATAAGAATATGTCAATAGGACAATTTTTTGTTTGTGTAAATTCCGGCTTGTCTTTTTTTTTGTTTTCCTGTATAATGCAGCTCTATCATATAATACACCTTTTCAAAAAGGAAAGCTCGTTCCCGGACTTTTTGAGGCATTTTGCATTTGCCGTTTTACTGACGATGCAAAGGATTTTATTTTGACTAATACCAAGATTAATGTTTTATCGCGTTTAGCCCTTTTAATTGTTGCAATAGTATGGGGTAGTTCTCTTGTTGTTGTAAGCGAAACTACTGATTTTTTTAAGCCCAATTTTTTATTGGGTTTAAGATTTTCTATTGCCTGTTTTTTGCTTTGTTTGGTTTTCTATAAAAAATTAAAACTTATAGACAAAGATTATCTTATAAACGGAGGAATTGTAGGCTTTTTCCTATTTATAGCTTATTCCAGTCAAACATTCGGGGTTACGACTGCAGGCGGCCTCCCCGGGAGAAGTGCTTTTTTATCAGCTTCGTACTGTGTAATAGTTCCTTTTTTGGGTTGGATTGTAAACAAAACTCGTCCCGATAGGTACAATGCCTCTGCTGCCGTTTTATGTATTTTGGGTATAGGTCTTGTATCTTTTAAAGACTTAGTTCTTTCATCCTCTGTAGGAATAACCCTCGGCGACTTCTATGCTCTTTTAAGCGGGCTTCTTTTTGCAAGCCACATTGTAAGCATTACAAGGTTGAGCAAAGGAAAGGATCCCATTCTTATGACGATTATTCAATTCGGAACGGCTGCAATTCTTTCATGGCTTGTAACTTTTATTTTTGAAGATAATAGTGCAATAGTTTGGTCTTATTCATCCATAGGTTCAGTGCTCTATCTTGCCGCTATTTGTACAGGCCTCGCTCTTCTTTTACAAAACATAGGGCAAAAACACACCGATGCTTCAAGTGCCGCCATTATCTTAGGTCTTGAATCAATTTTCGGAATTATCTTTTCGGTTATATTTAAGGGTGAAACTCTTGACGTTTATTCGGTTTTCGGTTTTATCTTAATCTTTATAGCGATAATAATTTCGGAAACAAAACTTTCATTTTTAAAAAAGACTGAAATTAAAGTCGAAATTGTTTCATAGCTTGAAAAAGCTTTAAACTTTATAGTATAATATTCTTCTAAAATATTGTTAAAATGATGAGGTTAATATGAAAAACGATATAAGTTATTTTACATCAGAGTCGGTAAGCGAGGGACATCCCGATAAGCTCTGCGATCAAATTTCGGATGCAGTTTTAGATGCATGTTTAAAAGATGATCCTGAAAGCCATGTAGCCTGTGAAACATTTGCATCTACCGCCTTGGTCCTTGTAGGTGGAGAGATAACCACAAACACCTATGTAGATATTCAAGAGATTGCGCGTACTATAGCTCAAGAAATCGGCTATACAAATACCGATTTCGGTTTGGACTGCCATTCTATGGCAGTTATGAATATGATTCACTCACAATCCCCCGACATTTCGCAAGGGGTAGACGGTACGGGGCTTGATGAATATAAGGGCCAGCAGGGGGCCGGGGATCAGGGTATGATGTTCGGTTTTGCCTGCAAGGAAACTCCTGAACTGATGCCTGCTCCCATTATGTTTTCGCACTCGGTTTTACGCTATGCTGCAAAGCTCAGAAAGGAAAAGGTTATTCCTTGGCTCAGGCCCGATTCAAAAACCCAGATTACCGTAAAATATGAGGGCTTTAAGCCTATCAAGATAGACACGGTTGTTCTTTCTCATCAGCACTATCCCGATGTTCAATATGATGAGTTAAAGGATTCCCTGATAAACAAGGTTATTAAGCCTGTTTTAGAGCCCACCGGACTTTTGGCAGATGATACCAAGTATTTTATCAATCCTACAGGACGCTTTGTTATAGGAGGCCCATTTGGTGATACAGGTCTTACAGGAAGAAAAATAATCGTAGATACCTACGGCGGAATGGGGAGACATGGAGGAGGCGCTTTTTCGGGTAAGGATCCGTCAAAAGTTGACCGCTCTGCTGCCTACATGGCCCGATACATTGCAAAAAACGTAGTAGCTGCAGACCTTGCACGCCGCTGCGAAGTTCAGCTGGCCTATGCAATCGGCGTTCCATTCCCTGTTGCCGTAAGAGTTGACACCTTCGGTACGGGTGAAGTTCCTGAAGAAAAAATAGAAAAGGCAATAAAAGAGGTTTTTGATATGTCTCCTGCAGGTATTATAAAGACTCTGGATTTAAAGCGTCCCATCTATAAAGAAACGGCAGCCTACGGACATTTCGGCCGCCCCGAATTCTCATGGGAAAAAACCGACAAGACGGAAGCTCTAAAGAAGGCGATTAAATAAGCTTATTTGATTTTTGCTTTTACACTTAAGTTTTGAGGGAATTATTTAAATGAAAGAGATAGACGATTTTTTTAAGAGAAATAATTTTGATTATAAAATTGATATCGAATATGCAACTTCAATCCTTTTGGAAGATATGAAAAAGGGCTTGGAAAGCGAAGCTGAGTCTGTTTCTTCTATGGATATGATTCCCTTATGGAAAAACCTCCCCACCGACATCCCCAAGGAGAAAAAGGTAATAATCATCGATGCCGGAGGTACTAATTTTAGGGCCGGCATTGTCTATTTTGACAAAAAAGGAATGCCCGAAATTCTTTCTTTTTTTAAACATCCTATGCCCGCTCTTGACAGGGAAATGACTAATGAAGAATTTTTTGACAGCATTGCAGAATACTTAGAGCCTTTAAAAGATGAGTCTGATATGATTTCTTTTTGCTTTTCCTATGCAATAAAGATTTTTCCCGATGGCGGTGGACAGGCTATTAAACTTTCAAAAGAAATAAAGCTGCCTCATATCGGCGACTGTAAAATAAATGAGGGGCTTTTGCAAGCCTTATCTCGTAAGGGTTGGAAAAAAATAAAAAAAATTATAATGGTAAACGATACCGCCGCAGTTCTTCAATCCGGAATTTTTTCTGAGACCGACGATCAGAGCTTTGACTCTCACATAGGCTTTGTTCTAGGAACGGGTCTAAATTCTGCATATATCGAATACGGAAAAATTGAAAAACTCAAAAGTACCGAATTTTACGATAAACCTCAAATAATCGTATGCGAGTCGGGGAAGTGCAATAAGATTCCTCAAAGTAAATTCGATAAAATCTTATCCGAAAATTCCAATTTAAAAAACGAGTATTTTTTAGAAAGAATGTGTTCAGGACGATATCTTGGAGAGCTTTGTTCCATCGCTTTAAGGGTGGGTGCTGCCGAAGGAATTTTTTCGCCGCAGGTCAACAAGATGCTTTTAAATTCCTGTGATTTTTCAACTGAAGAAATTTCTTTGTTTTTAAAGGAACAAAATCACGATAAAAATATTTTTTCCGGTATAATCGAAGCTCATTCGGTTTCGGAAGACTATGTTAAAATCTATTCCATCTGTAAATGTTTTTTTGAGAGAGCCGGAAGGCTTTCAGCTGCCGTAATTGCTGCCGCCTGTATAAAAACCGGTAAAGGTAAATCGCAGGATAAGCCTATCTGTATAAGTGCCGACGGCTCAATGTTTTTAAAAGGTTTTTTGATTAAAGAAAGAATCTTTAAGAGTTTACACACCTGTTTAACCGAAAAAAAAGGAATTTACTTTGTTCTTAAAACAAACGATGAGGCTGTAACCTTGGGTACGGCTCTTGCAGCTTTTTTAAATTAAATAATAAATCTTAATTTTTTTTAATATATTGACATTTTATTTTCTTTTTGCTAAACTCTTCTTCGATAGATTTTCTATTTGGAAATTTTATTTTCAGCTCAATTAAATTTTAAAAGGAGAGTTTATGAAAAAACATCTCATGGTTATTGTTACAGGTGCCGTGATCGGTATTGCGGCCCTCGTATTGGTTAGGTTCGGAAATCCGGGAAACATGGGTTTTTGTATTGCATGTTTTTTGCGGGACATTGCCGGTGCCTTAAAACTGCATAATGCAGGAGTTGTTCAGTATATGAGACCTGAGGTAATCGGTCTTATAATCGGTGCCTTTGTACTGGCCTTTGTAAAAAAAGAATTTAAGCCGAGAGGCGGTTCAGCTGCATTTACCCGATTTACTCTAGGTTTCTTTGTTATGATAGGAGCCTTAGTATTCTTGGGCTGTCCTTTAAGAATGTTTTTACGCTTAGGTGCAGGAGATTTAAATGCAATTTTCGGTTTGGTAGGCTTTATTGTAGGAATTGTAATCGGTATCTTCTTCTTAAATAAAAATTTTTCTCTTAGCAGGGCTCATAATCAATCAAAGCAGGAAGGCGTAATTCCTATAATCTTTATGATCGTCTTCTTTGTCCTTTTGGTTGGCTTCCCCTCAGCTCTCGCTTTTAGCGAAAAAGGCCCCGGCTCTATGAAGGCTCCGATTTTCTTGGCCTTGGCTATCGGTCTTGTTGTAGGCGGTCTTGCTCAAAGAAGCCGAATGTGTACTGTGGGCGGAATTCGAGATGCAATCATGCTTAAAGATTTTCACCTATTGTGGGGAAGCCTTTCTATTTTGGTAACTGTTGCAGCAGGTTCGTTAATTTTAGGTAAGTTCAATTTAAGTTTTGCCGGTCAGCCCGTAGCCCACACAGACGGCTTATGGAATGCTCTCGGAATGGTTTTAGTCGGCTGGGCAAGCGTTCTCTTGGGCGGCTGTCCTTTAAGGCAGCTCATATTGACAGGTGAAGGAAACAGCGACTCAGCAATTACCGTTGTAGGTCTTATCGCAGGTGCAGCCTTTGCCCATAACTTCGGTCTGGCTTCTTCCGGTAAGGGACCGACAAGTGCAGGAATGATAGCTGTTGGTGTAGGTTTGATTCTTACAGCTTTTGTAAGTATCTATTATTCTTTGAAAAATAAATAAGTTTTTATTAGGAGAAGATTATGTCTGATATTATTGTAGATGCTAGAGGGCTTGCTTGCCCGGAGCCTGTGGTTTTAACCAAAAAAGCTCTTGCTGTAAATTCCACCTTCGTTGTGTTGGTAGATAATGAAACATCAAAAGAAAATATAAAACGCTTTTGCGATAATGCAAAGGCTAAAACAAAGATTGAACCGAGTGATGACGGCTGGAAAATTGCCGTATCAAAATAATGAAAGAGTATTTAATCACCTTTCATACACATTATGATTCTCTTGTCTGCATGAGGGCCGTGAATAAAACGGATAATGCTAAGACAGGAGAGTTGACTGCAAAACTTGTTCCGGTGCCGCGCTCTGTAAGTTCAAGCTGCGGTACTGCATTAAAATTAATTTTTGAAGAAGGCCTTGCTTTTGATAAAGATTATTTTAGTCAATTTGATTACGATGCTTTTTATTATTTAAGTGAAGATAGTAAGTATGTTGAAGTGTGATAGTGCGATTAAAGGCGGCAGCGTTTCCATAAACACTGCCGCCGCTTTTTTATTAAGAGATTATTTTGTTTTTAATGCATCCAGTTCTTGTTTTAATTCTGCAAGAGCCTTTTCTATTTCTTCATAGGTTTCTAAGGTTTCCAGATGAGCTTTCCCTTCTTTAATTATTTTTTCCAACTTTTTTTGTTCTCCCTTTTTGTAATTATCGGGATTTTTGTAGTTTACAAGTTCTTTAATTGAAGCGTCAAGCACCAAAGCCTGTAAAACCGCATTTTTTACCGCAAGGGAAGCTGCTGTAGCTCCTCCTACTGCATCGACTCCCGGAGTTCCGGGGAAACCGACATCCATTTTTTTGACATCTTCTAGGCTAAGGTTTTTAAATTTTTCAAAACCTTTTCCATCCAAATACTTTTTCCAATAAGGTTTGTTATATTCCGGATGCCCTAGAGAACCTGCATTAATCGCAGCCTCGGTATTTTTTTCTTTGTCGCTTATTTGGATAATCCTTCCTTCAGCATCAATTTCGATATCTACACATACCGAGTAGTCATATTCAAAATCGGGGCCGAAAGCCTTTGAGCCTTTTACCTTTGCAGTACCGTAAAACATCTCCGGTTCGTAAGCAAAAGCAAATACTAAAATAGCCGACATAAACAATGCTGAGATTTTTATCTTTTTACTTATTTTCATAATCTTCCTCCGTAAACAAGATTTTGTTAGCAAGAGTATACTCTTATATAATTAAATGTTCAATAGCTCTTTTTTTATCTTGACCATAAGTTAAAATTATGTAATATTACATCAAGGAGGCTGATATGAGCTGTTCACTTATTAATGAAGATTTTGATTTATTAAAAGCTGCAAAGAATCCGGGCTGAGGTGCAAAGCTGAGTGCGGGTGCACTCGATAAACTTTTAAAAAATTTTTCCGTAAGGAATGACGATAATTTACTCGTAGGTTTTAATACTTCAGATGATGCTGCCGTCTATAAGATAAACGATGAAACGGCTCTTATATCTACTATAGATTTTTTTCCGCCGGTTTCAGGCGATCCCTACATATTTGGGCAAGTTGCCGCCGCAAATTCTTTAAGCGATATTTATGCGATGGGCGGGGAGCCTAAGCTCGCCCTAAATCTTTTTTGTATCACCAAAGATATGCCTGAAGATATGATAAAAGAAATTTTACGCGGCGGTTTCGATAAGGTTTATGAGGCCGGTGCCATTGTCTGCGGAGGACATACCATTTATGATGACTCGCCCAAGTACGGCTTGGCTGTAAACGGCTTTGTTCATCCTAAAAAGATTTTAGAAAATTCGACAGCAAAGGAAGGCGATGTTTTAATTTTGACTAAGCCTATCGGTACGGGTATTTTACTTACGGCTTCAAAGGCCGATATGTCGCCGCCGGAAGAACTTGACCGCTGTTATAAGATTATGGCTTTTTTAAATGCGAAGGCACGCAACATCATGGTAAAATACAGGATAAACGCCTGTACCGACATTACCGGTTTCGGTCTTCTCGGTCATCTTTATGAGATGGGGAAGGGAAGCGGCATGAGTATTGAAGTCGATTATAAATCCGTTCCTATTTATAAATCCGTAATTGAAAGTGCCGAAATGGGTATGATGCCGGCAGGAGTTTATTCCAATAGAAGTTTTGTGGGAGATAATGTTGTCTTTGAAAATGTTCCCCTTGCCTACCAAGACCTGATGTTCGATCCTCAAACTTCGGGCGGGCTTTTGATTTCGGTAGACAAGGAAGATGCTGCCTCTCTTTACGAGGAACTGTCCCAAGCTTTGGAAAACACGCCTTGCGGCAAGCCTGCCATTATAGGCCTTGTTACCAAGAGGGAAGAAAAAATTCTTAGGGTGAGTTAAACCCTTGAGCAAAGCTCCTTTACAGCCCTTATTGCCGTTTCAATTTCTTCTTCTATTGTGAAGGGGCCTGTCGAAAATCTTACCGTGCCTTGCGGGAATGTGCCGATGGACTTATGAGCCGAAGGCGAACAATGGAGGCCGCATCGGGTAAGGATGCCGTATTTTTCTTCGAGAGCTGCACCGGCTTCCGCATTGTCCGTAAATTCGGAAAAGTCTATCGAAACAATTCCGACCCTGTTTTCAGTTGACTCTCCTCCTGCAATTTTTATCGGAAGGCCTTTTATTCCGTCCAAAAATAGTTTAAGCAGTTTTTGTTCTTTTGTGTGAATGTTTTGAATACCGAAAGAATCCAGCCATTTTAAGCTGTGGTGAAGGCCTGCAATTCCGATTATGTTTTGAGTTCCGGCTTCGAATTTATCGGGCATAAAGGAGGGAGTTTCTTCCGAATCGGAAGCACTTCCTGTTCCGCCTGTGATGAGGGGCTCAACCTTTTTTGCAAAATCCTTATCGAATAAGATGCCTCCGGTTCCTTGGGGGCCGAGTAAACCCTTATGCCCCGTAAAGCAAAAGGCTGCCGGTTTTAATTGTGTAAGGTCGACGGGAATGTGCCCGGCAGTTTGGGCCCCGTCTATTACTAAAGGAATATTGTGTTTTTTTAGGATTGAGGCAATTTCTTCTATCGGTTGAATAAAACCCGTTACATTTGAAGCATGTGAAAAAACGGCAAGGCGGGTTTCAGGCCTTATCATAGATTCGATTGAGGAAGTATCTACAAAGGCTCCTCCGTTTTTTAAGATTGCAGGAACGCGGTCAATCTTTACGCCTAATTTTTCCATTTGAACCAGAGGCCGCATTACGGCATTATGCTCAAAGGTGCTTGTTAAAACCCTGTCGCCCGATTTGAGAAATCCCTTGATAATATAGTTTAGACTTGCCGTAACTCCCGATGTAAAAATAACATGGGTCGCCGGCTGAAAATTAAAGAGCTTACATAAAAGTTCTCTTGTTTCGATGACGGCAAGACCTGCTTCTTCGGTTTCGGTGTAAGTACTGCGGTTAATATTGCCCGTTCCCATATTTAATGCCATCGCAAGAGCTTGATCGAGTCCGGGTGTCTTAGGAAAAGCTCCGGCCGCATTGTCTAAAAAGATACGCTTTTTCATAAGATTTATTATCCTCCGTTAAAATTTATTATACTTCGGATAGTTTTTTAAGTCAATGTTTTAAGTCAATTGAAAACTGAGATGAATAGTGGTATAATTAAAGACAATTAAGCCTTTTACGGAGTTACTTATGAATATTTTAGAAGAACATAAAATCGGTCTTACACAGTTGACTGACCTTTTTGAACTGAATAAAAGGCAGTACAATACATCTGCTTATGATGAAGCAAATACCCGTACCGATTTTATTCGTGCGGAGGGTTTAATACCCCGACGCCTACGTCGTAACGAAGGGTATTGAACCCGACTGCAACTACCTGAACATATTTTTCTTCGGTGGTGGAATTCTTTGTACCTTCCGAACTTGAAAAGGATAAACAATACGCCATCCGTATTTTCAAAAAATATAAAAAAAATTGTCAATAGGGTTGACAAAAAATGGGGGGGGTATAATGAAAAAAGGATAAAAATTAATAACTAAGTATGGAGGGTTATTATGTACAAAAAAACAATAGTACCGGGGAAAAAAGCTGTTTACGGATATGGTAATGAAAAAGGGCTCTCTTCTAAGAAGCCTTATCCAAATGATCCTGACTATGAATTTTTCTTTCTTGAAGAATTTGTAGTACCTGATACCGTGAAACAAAAACTCGGAGCATATCACAAATTTAATGGAACTACAGTTATTATTCCTGACAGAATTGAAGAGTTGAAAGACTTTAGCTCAGATACTTTAAAGAGTATAACCTTTCCAAAAAATTTAAAAAAGATAAACGGAAATTATGGTGAAGGTTTCTCCTACTGCCGTAATTTAACTGAAATTATAATTCCTGACGAAATTAAACAAATTGAATTTGATTGGTGTAGTTTCAAAGGTACTCATTTAACCTTAAAAACACAAGCTAAATTAAAAGAATTGGGATATACAGGAAGTTTTTAATTACAAGAGCAATCTTGTGAAATTATCAGTTTTGCGGATTACTCTTATAATAAATTCTGTTTTTAACTTGAAAAATCAGTCTAAATATAGTATCACACAACCCGGAAAGAGGAGGAGGATAATTATGGATGTATATTTGATTATTGGTGAATATGCCACCGGTAAATCGTCATTAATGCGCTGCTTAACTGGAAGTAAGCAGATGGAAGTAAAGGAGCTTAAGATGCTTAAGCAAAATGTCATTAATGCCTATGTGTTTGTACGATCTGCACAGGAAAAAGGTATGCAGCCGCAAGATGTTATTAATGAGGTTATACAGAATCCTCAAAAGCCGAATGCGGTAGTAGCAACTTTGCGCAGGAAGGCTGTAAATAAGTGTCCTGATGCAATTAGCTATATTACCGCATTTCAAAATGCCGGTTGGAATGTGCAAAAGACCGTGCTGTTAGATTTTCAGGCAAATAGTCCGGCATATATAAATCCTTATATGTTATCTAATGTAAATCAACAGCCAATAAACGTTCCTGCGCAACAAATACGTACGCATTTTGCATTTGTGTAGTAAAGGACTATGTTCAAATTCATTATACTCAGATATAAGTCTTGAAAGAGGATGAACTTGAGCTTGATACTCTTGGAGATAGAAAAACGGCACTCTTTGTTATTATCTCGGATACCGATGAAGCTCCTTGAAGACTATGATAAGAGGAATGTATTTGATATTGAGGAATATATTAAACGAAAAGGTAAAGCTAAGATGAATGGCAATACAGTGATTACAAGATTGTAATATTTTCTGTTATAGCTATACAGGAGAGGGTCTATTTGGTATAATAAAGTTTGATAAATCAGGATTTGTAGGAGAAACGCAAGATATGCAACTGTGATATAATGTTCGGTGTGCAAAAGTGTGAATTTTATTAAAAAAAGGAGAGTATTCATGGGATTTACAATAGTACTTTTGAGTTTTGGATTTCTTGCATTACTGCTTTTTTTATTGACAATCTATATCTATTTGAGAATTGTGATAGCTATAGGAACAGACACAGATTTGCCAAGATGGATTTATTTGATTGGATCAAGCCTTAAAGGAAGATTCAGTAGCAGGCAATTTGATTATGTTACTGATTCGACAGCATTGAAAGAGGCTACATTATTCATTTTGAATTTTGTTTTGGCAAATATTGTTGTTTTCGGCGCAATATATTACAGAACACATCACTTTTCAAAAGCGCTTTATATGTGTTTGAAGGCTGAGTTTTCTATTGTTATTGTAGTACTAATACTAAGTCATGTTATAAAACTGATTATTGTATTGTCTCATCGCTCGAATAAACCGATGTATTTTTATGCTTCATCAAATGCTATAGTTGCGAGTATGTTTTTTGCATGTTTTGCCTTCATGTTATTCTTCTCTTTGACCGGTTTTCCGTCAGATCCAATCGAAGTTCAAGTAGATAAAACGAATGTCATTGTTGGGGAAACAAAGGCATCTGAGCTTTTGTCCGAAGGGTTCACATTTTATGAAAAAACTGCTGATAGCGAGATTGTCAATGAACGAAATGATCATTTTTATTACGGCAAGCTTTTAGAAATTTTTCGTGATGGTAAGTCTTATGGTTTTGTGAGTGTTACGCCTACAGGGAAGGATTCAGATAGCTTAAAGAATTGCGTTATCACATACTATGAGATTGACGCTGATAGTAAGCAATTATCCGAGGTTACCTTTAATCATACTGACTTATCTCAACTTACAATCCAAGATTTTAAAACAAGGGATATAAAGGATATTTTTTCGTTAAATCCCGTAGATTCTGAAGAAATAAAAAATGATACTCTTTTCATTCTTAAGATGCAAACTACGGATTATGTGCTATGGAAAAGATATAGAATCGAGGCTAATTTTAATGAGGATGGAACTGCATATCGTTACGGTGCAAGAGCACAACATGTACAATGGGAGTAAATTTTTATAACACAAAAGGGGAGTAAACTTTTCAAGTATACTCCCCTAATTTATCTTTTGTTATTTCAAATTGTAATTTGCTTGTTTTTGAACGATAGCCTCTATAAGAGGATGTTCATTTATGATGTATAGCAGAAATATGATTTCGCACTTGAAATGTATTTCATTCTATTCTTTCCATCATCACATTGTAGTAGATGTACAATGAAACCGCCAAGCCCGCAAGGAACGCCAAGGATAAATAAAAGAATATGTCATCAAAACATTATTACCCCCTCTGCGCTCTTAGCGCCCCCTGCAGTTAAATAAAAAAATTAAAAAAATTTCCCAAAAAGGTTGAAATCTTTGTAAAAACGTACTACACTATACTGTAATGATAGACAAACGCTTCGATAGAAATTACAATCATTCTCACCAAAAAAATGCGAAAAGAGAAGTAAAGCACTTGACACGCAATAAAGAATCGGGCAAAATTCACAGCTTCACAGCTTCACAGCTTCACAGCTTCACAGCTTCACAGCTTCACAGCTTCACAGCTTCACAGCTTCACAGCTTCACAGCTTCACAGCTTCACAGCTTCACAGCTTAGGGCGAACTGTGCCCAAATAAAATTACACTCAAACACATACGATTTTTTTCAACCCAGAACATGCCTTAGGCAGAATGTATGCTCTACACTCCGCCTGAGGCGTTTTTTTATAAATTTACAAACCAATATTCTTTATAAGGAGATTGCACAATGGAAAAATTAAGGTTTAAAATGACAGCTCTTTGGGCAGCCGCACTTTTGGTGCTTATAACGCTCTTCGGCATGACCGCCTGCCCGAACAATGCGGGCGGAAGCGGAGGAGGCTCCGGCGGAGGAGGCTCCGGCGGAGGAGGAACACCCACGCCGTCTGCCGATAAAATCTACACGGTCGATGGCGTACGCTTTAAAATGAAAAGCATAAACGTCGTAAACAGCAAAAACATAGGGCACCCCGATGCGAGCGGTAATACACCGCACGCGGTAAGCCTTTCTGCCTACTTTATAGGAGAAACCGAAGTAACGCAGGAGCTGTGGGAAAAGGTGATGGGTACTAATCCGAGTCATTTTCAGGGAGCAGAAAAGCTGCCTGAAAGCGGCGAAACGCAGAAGAAGCGCCCTGTAGAACAGGTAAACTGGTATCATGCAATAGCATTTTGCAATAAGTTAAGCATTGCCTGTAATCTTGAGCCGTGCTATACGGTAACGGCCGGCGGAAATCAGATAGATTTTTCGACGCTTGAATACAGCGCTATCCCTACAACGAATAATACGGACTGGAATAATGCCGCATGGGACACAGGCAAAAACGGCTTCCGCTTGCCGACGGAGGCTGAATGGGAATGGGCTGCAATGGGCGGAACTGAAGACAAATGGGCAGGAACGGATACCGAAAGCGAGCTGATAAACTATGCATGGTATGGTGTGCACAGCGGAAGTAAAACGCATGAAGTAAAGAAAAAGCAGCCGAACGGCTATGGGCTCTACGATATGAGCGGGAATGTATTTGAATGGTGCTGGGACCGGTTCGGCCCATTGCCGAATCCGTTGCCGGCAGACTATAGCGGACATGCTTCAGGTTCCGGCCAAGTCGTACGCGGCGGAGGCTGGTACAGCAGCTCGAGCTTAGTCGCTCGTGCATTTCGGAGCAGCAGTGCCTCTATCGCCGGCGACAATAATATTGGCTTGCGGCTCGTCTTGTCGAACAAGGCCGGCGGAACGCCCACACTCACGGTACGCTTCGGCGTAAACGGCACCGGCGGCACGATTAAAGCGGAAGTTGACGGCAGCGAAATCATCTCTCCTGCACAAGTGGAAAAAAATAAAACGATTGTTTTTACCGCAAGGCCCGAAAATGCAGGCTATGTAGTTGAAAAATGGACGAACGGCGTCAGGCCAATCGCAGGAGAGACGGCTACAGTTTACACCCATACCGTAACGGCGGATGCAAACATCGCCGTGCACTTTAAAACCGCCCCCGCAGACGTATACGTCAGCGTAACAAGCAACAACAAAGCCTACGTGTACAAAAACGGCAGCCCCACAGCGCTGAGCGCGCAGAATCCTGCCAATTATCTGCGATGCTATACCGTGAAAGCGTTGGGTACACAGGTGTACATTGCAGGCTGTGAAGGGGACAGCATTATTAAGCCGCATGTATGGAAAGCGGACGGCAGCCGGCACTGGAGTGGTACGAACGGGTGGTCTTCTGCGTATGACATGGTCTTGCATAACGGAAAAACCCTTGTTGCAGGCAGAATGTACGACGGCACCGATGCCGGTGCGAGCATTACCGATATCAGCGACCCCGCACATCCTGCCGTAACCTATTTGTATAAAAAAACTTCCTCGGAGAGTGCGGAGGCCCAAGCCTTATGCTCAGAGAACGGTAAGGTGTACGCTGCAGGCTATAAACAGAACGGGTCTACTAGAAAAGCGTTTTTGTGGACGCTTCCTGACGGCGGTACGGTAAGCGAAGTCGAATTGGGCATTATGCCGGCAAGCGCTTACGACACCGGTCAATCGATTGCCGGTGTATGCATTCAAGGCGGCTCGGTGTATGTTGCAGGCAAAAAACTGTGGAAGGTAGACGGCACAACCGTAACCGAAATAAATGTTCCGGACGCCGGCATCATCACGGCAGTCTGTGCGCACGGCACCGCCGTCTATGCTGCAGGAAAAAAGATGAACAATTTTCTCGCCGTATGGAAAATCGAAGGGGCAAGCGCTTCGCTGTATACAACATTTTCGACAAGCGGCAGCCATGTATATGCGCTGTGCGCGTTCGGCAGCACGTTTTTTGCCGCAGGTACGATATACGACGGCCTCGATAAACCCGCATGGTGGAGCATTGCGGACGATCTTACCGTTACCGAACACAAGCTCGGCACCGCCAGCGGCGGAGCGCACGGCATTTGCGTTACGCCGCAGTAATGATGGGTAATTGCCGACTTAATTACATATAGAAATTTCCCATTGAAATGACTGGTCGCCCTCAAGTTGGATAAAACTCCGGCTTCGGGGGCGTTTTTTTTGATAACCTTGTGCCTAAATTTACCGAAGAATTGTCCATATAATCAAGCGAGGTCTGCTTTGCGGTACCACCCTACAAAATCAGCATTGCATCTCCATACGAAAAGAATTTATATTTTTCTTCGACGGCATGGTGGTAGGCTTTAAAAATATTTTCTTTTCCTGCGAGGGCGGAAACCAGCATTACGAGGCTCGACTCCGGGGTGTGAAAATTGGTAAAGAGCTTATCTATCAGCTTAAACTTATATGAGGGGTAAATAAAAATATTCGTAGACTGATTGCCCCGTTTTAATTCTTTTCTTTTTTCATCCCATGCGGATTCGAGGGTGCGCACGGTGGTCGTTCCTACAGCTATAATAGGCCTTCCTTCCTTCTTGGCTTTTTCAACAGCCTGAGCCGTTTTTTCCGAAATAAAAAAATGCTCGGTGTGCATCTTATGGTCTTCTATTTTTTCCGCCCGTACGGGAAGAAAGGTACCGAGTCCCACATGTAGGGTTACATATTCAATATCGATTCCCTTATCCCTTATTTTTGAAAGCACCTCTTGGGTAAAGTGGAGGCCTGCAGTGGGAGCCGCAATCGAGCCGTAGATTTCTGCATAGACGGTCTGATAGCGGTCTGCATCTTCTTGGGTGTCTTTTCGGTGAATGTAGGGAGGCAGGGGCATGTGTCCGTATTTATCGAGCCACTCATCATCGATAACTCTATTGAATTTCATACAGCGGAATTCGCTTTCGAGAGGTATCTCGGACTCGATTATTTCAGCCTCAGTTCCGTCTTCAAATAAAAATGTTTTCCCGGGTTTTTGGCGTTTTGCTTTTTTTGCCATAACCTGCCAAAGGGAACCGTCCGAGTCCTTCATAGGATTAATCATTAAAAATTCGCATATTGCATTTGTCTTGCTTTTTGCATAAATGCGGGCATGACGCACTTTCGAGTTATTAAAAACCATCAGGGCATTTTTTGGAAGAATTTCCGGAAGCTCCGTAAAAAGCCTATCTTCAAGTTTTCCGCTTTGTTTGTCTAAAATTAAAAGCCTGTCGCCGCCTCTTTTTTCGGAGGGCGATTGAGCTATCAGCTCTTCGGGCAAGTCAAAGTTAAATTCTTTTGTAAGCATAGTTTTCCATCAAAATAAGTGTTGTTAATTTGTTTGTTCGCCAAGCAAGGATAAAATTTTTTTATCCCCGAAGAGTTTTGCATATCCAAGGGCAGACATACCTAAGCCGTCCTTGATATTATAATCGGCCCCGTGCTTTACAAGCATTTCCACAATATCGGCTTCACGGCGGCCTACTGAAAGAATCAAGGCTGTTTGTCCGTCCTTGCTTTGAATATTGGTATCGGCTTTTTTTTCGAGGAGGGCTTGTACCGCTTCAATGTATCCGACTTGAGCTGCATCCATCAAGGCCGAGTAGTTTCTGTCTTCGGCACAAAGGTTTATTGCCGCTCCTCTTTCAAGCAGGAGTTCAAGTGTTTCAAAACATTTGTTTCTTACGGCAAGGGATAGAACCGGTGTTCTGAGGGAATCTTTTTGCGAAGGGTCAAAGCCTGCATCTATAAAAAGTTCTACGATTTCTTTTTCATTATTTTTAACCGCACGCACATAATTCGGAATAAAAAGAGAATAACCGTTTTCTAAAAGTTTTGCACGGGCCAGCTCTTTAAGCTGATTTTCCGTAAAGCGTTTTTTTTCTACCTCAAAATAGGACTCAAAGGACTTAATTGTCAGCATAACAAAAGAACGCAAAAAGTTCTTAGGCAGTTCTAGCTTTTCGCTTTCTTCAAGTACAAGAACCGGAAGATTTAAACCTGTGGCATAGCCCGAAAAAAACATAAAGCCCAAATAGGCAGCAGGATTTTTACTGTAAATAAAGAGAACATGAGTAATGTTTTTCATAATATGGCGCGGCGTGTGTAAATTTTCATCTTTCCATATCTCATCTTCATTGTATAAAGTTACATCACATTCGTGGGATATGATTATATTTTTAATAGCCATCGCTGCGTCTTTTTTCTTTTCATCATAGAAAATAGCGACATTCATAAGGCTTATTATATCTTCTTATCAAAAAAAAGTAAATAGAAAAGATTTTATGCTGGCATAATTTTAAAAACTATATTATAATAATTCTATGAGTAAAAAAGAGCTTTGTGTAAAAGATACTAATCTAAGGGCTGCATATATCGCCCCGCATCCTCCGATAATAATTCCCGAAATAGGCAGGGGAGAGGAGAAAAAAATAGCTTCAACTTCTAAGGCTCTTAAAATCATATCGAAAGAAGTGAAGCAAATAGAACCTGAAACTATTATAATCATTACTCCCCACGCAAAAATGCACAGAGGAGCAGTTACAATAAATACGGCTCCTCTTATCGAAGGAACTATGGCTCAATTCGGTTGTCCCGATTTGCGTTTTTCGGCAAAAAACGATGAGCGGATCGTAAAAGAAATAATCAAAAAATGCAAAAAGACGGGTTTTCCCTATGCGGCCATAGACATGAATCTTGACCACGGCTCCTTTGTTCCGCTTTATTTTATAAGCTCAGAGTTTTCAAATTTTTCTCTTGTGCATATAAATTACGGAATTATGTTGAGTGCAATGCTTGAAGAATTCGGGTCAATTCTTTCCGATATTATTGAAGAAAAAAAATGCAAATCGGTTTTTATTGCGAGCGGAGATCTTTCTCATCGGCTTCTTTCTACAGGCCCTTACGGTTTTGCTCCTGAAGGACCCAAATTCGATAAGGAATTTGTAAGAATTATAGAAAAGGGAAGTCTTTCCGAATTTGCCGATATTCCTCCTTTCCTTACCGAAAGAGCGGGGGAGTGCGGGCTTAATTCTTTTTTAATTTTGTCGGGACTTTTATCCTGTTATAAACATTCTCAAGAGCTGCTTTCCTATGAAGGCCCATTCGGAGTCGGATACGGTGTTGCTCGATTTAAGGTTAAATCTATAAGGCAGCCGGAAGATGAGGACTTAGAGGTTGTTTTTAAAGAAAAAAAGAAGAAATTTATATTGCCCGATTCTCAAACAAAAGACCCTTATATAAATCTTGCACGCAGGAGTATTATCTACTATTTAAAGCATAATAAGTTTTTAAAACCTAAGAATACCGAGGGAATTCAACCGGGAAAGGCCGGCGTTTTTGTATGCTTAAAGAAAAAAGGGGTGCTTAGAGGATGTATAGGTACAATACTTCCTGCCAAAAGCCGCATAAGTGAAGAAATAATTAAAAATGCAGTATCGGCAGCCTTGAATGACCCGCGTTTTCCGCCCGTCGATTTATCCGAAATGGACGAAATTGTCTGCTCTGTCGATATTCTTGCAGAACCGGAAGAAATAAAATCGATTTCGGATTTGGATGTAAAGCGTTTCGGTGTGATAGTCTCATCAGGTTCGAGGACAGGACTTCTTTTACCCAACCTTGAAGGCATCGATTCCGCCGGTATGCAGGTCGCCATAGCCCTTCAAAAAGGCAGAATAAGCCCCGAAGAACCTTACCGTATGTACCGCTTTGAAGTTATAAGGCATGAGTAAAAAAAAACGAGGTTAAAAAAATTAAAAACCGAAGATTTAAATTATTGATATTTTTTTTCTGTACTCCGCTTTTTGTTATTTTGTTGTTTTTTTCTTGTAAGAGCCGCCGAATTGCCGAACCCTTGGAGCATCCTAAGCCTGAGGTTTTAATCGAAAAAGAATCGGAAGATCCTTTTTTGGGTGTTTATGTTATGGACCTTCCTTCATCTCGAAGCGGGACATCCCGAAACGGGATTACAAGTTACTCGGTAGAATTTAAAGCCGATCAAACTGCTAGGGTTTTACTTTTTAAAGAAGGAAGAACGGAGCCTGAAATCTCGCATGGTAAGTGGCTTATAGCAAAGGACGGGATTATTATTTTGTATTTTGAGCAAAATATCCTGAGTGAATTTTTTATAAAAAATGAAGACGGTTCTCTTTCATTTTTAAACGCTCAAAGAAAACCTTATTCGGGCGAATTGGCTGAGCTTCTCATTTTGCGTAAAATCGAAAAGAAATAAATCGTGATGGCTAGTTATCGTGATGGCTGGTTATAAGGAAATATTTTGATGATTATATTTTTAATCGGAATGAGCCGAGCCGGAAAAACCGAAACGGGCAGGGCTCTTTCAAAAAAACTTAAAGCTTCCTTTATAGATACGGATTCCTATATGGAAGAAATTTATGGGAAGGCGATAAGAGAACTTTATAAGGCTCATGGAGAAAAAGAATTCCGTCTAAAAGAATTTGAATGTTTTAATACAATAATCGAAAAAATTTCGCCTTGTTCAAATGAAAAAAACGCCGTTAGCTGTGGGTGCGAAAACGCTGTTCACTGTGATGATGTAAAAGCCGTTATCAGCACAGGGGGGGGCTATGCGGAAAACGAAGCTCTTGTCAAAAAGTTAAAATGTTTTCCCCAAATAATTTTAATCGATACCGCTCCGGCCGAAATTTTTTATAGAATAAAAACGGCTGCACACAAAGAAGGCTTTTACCCTGCCTTTTTAGGAGAAAATATTAAAAATGAAAAAGATGCGGAAGACCGTTTTTTTTCGATATACGAAAGGCGTATAAAAATCTACAAGGCTTTGGCTTCCTTTTCCATAAACCCGAAAGGCCTCTCCCCCGACGAAACGGCAGATAAAATTATTTCATCTTTGTAAATAAAATTTAAGGCTTGATAAAATCTTGTTCTTATGTTATCATTATCTTATGAAAAGCATAGATAAGGAGTTGAACTCCATTACTGAATTATTCCCGTCCGATTTTACGGATGATGAAAAGGCTCTCGCGAAAACGCATTTTTTAAAAAAACTGTCAGTTTTAACACACAGTTTTTACGGCGGAAAGCTCCAGACTGTCCCCAAATGCGGTTTGTACGGTTTTAATTGGTTTAACGTTTGGTATACGCCCGGCGTTTCTGCTATTTCTACCTCAATTCGCGATGATAATGAAACATCCTTTGCTCTTTCCAACAAAGGGAACTTGGTTGCTGTTGTAAGCGACTCTACACGGGTTTTAGGCGACGGCGACTGCACCCCTCCCGGAGGATTGGGAGTTATGGAAGGCAAATGTATGCTTATGAAGTATTTAGGCGGCGTTGATTCATATCCTCTGTGTATCGATTCTATTGTAAGGGTTGACGAAGAAGGAAAACGGGGCGTAAAAGCCGGAAAGCATGACCCCGACAAGATCATCGATTTTGTCAGAATGCTTGAGCCTTCGGTAGGAGCCGTAAACCTCGAAGATATTCAACAGCCCGACTGCTTTAAGGTTTTGGATACCTTAAGAGAGGTCTGCGAAATTCCCGTTTGGCATGATGACGCTCAAGGCACCGCCTGTATAACCCTTGCAGGTCTTTTAAACGCAATAAAACTTGCCGGTAAAAAGATGGAAGACTGCAAGATTGTTCTTTTGGGAGCCGGTGCTTCAAACACGACAATAGCCCGTCTTATCTTGGCTGACGGCGGTAAGCCTGAAAATATGATTATCTGCGACTCAAGAGGAGCATTACATTCAGGCCGAAAAGACATAGAAGAAGATAAGCGCTATTACCGAAAGTGGGAGCTTTGTTTACAGACCAACCCCAAAAAGATTGAAACCTTTGATGAAGCAATGAAGGGTGCCGACGTTTTAATTGCTCTTTCTACTCCCGGGCCCAACACTGTAACAAAGGAACAGGTTGCCTCGATGAATAAAAAGGCTATAGTCTTTACCTGTGCAAACCCCATCCCCGAAATCTGGCCCCATGAAGCTAAGGCTGCCGGTGCCTTTATCGTCGGAACAGGACGAGGAGACTTCCCGAATCAGATTAACAACTCTGTTTGTTTCCCCGGAATCCTAAAGGGTGCTCTTTTGGTAAGAGCCAAAAAGATTTCCGACGGAATGGCTATCCGCTGTTCTCACTCGATTGCAGATTACTCCGAAAAGAAGGGAATCAATCCCGACAATATCGTAGTTACAATGCAGGATGAAGATGTCTTTGCAGTTGAAGCTGCCGACGTTGCAATGCAGGCCATTAAGGAAGGCTTGGCTCGCGTAACCATGACATGGGACGAAGCCTACAAAAAAGCAAAAAAAGATATCGAAGAAAGCCGCTCCTTGACCAAAATGTTAATGGAAAAGAACTTCATCAAAGAACCCCCGCAGGAGTTCTATGAAAAAGCCTTAGAATACGCTGTCGAGCAGATTAAAAAGAACAGAAAATAAATAGACATTTCTAAAAACCGTTGGATTTTTAGAAGTTTCTGTACAAGACCGGCCGGCTCTTAAAAAGAATCGGCCGGTTTTTTTGTTTACCAATCTTTCCACGAGATATAAGCACCGTGCTCATTGCTTGCCGGAAGTGAAAGGTTTCCTGCATACACTACATTTGAGTTTTTTATTTCGGTGCCGCTGATGGAGCAAAATTTTTTTATGGAAGAAAAGAATTTTTCGTTCATTGTGGCAGAGGACTTTATTTCGTATATTTTAAGAAGCGGCTTTCCTTTTGAGAGTTTTTCTATTATCAAGTCGATTTCAAGGCCGTTGGAATTACGCCAATAAAAAGCTTCTGGTTCTCTTCCCATAAAAAATTCGTTTTTATAATAAGTGCTTATTATGAGGTTTTCAAAAATTCCTCCCCTTAAATAATGGGTGCCTACTTGTTCAGGATTTTCTATTCCCAACAAGGAACAAACCAAGCCCGTATCATAAAAATAAAGCTTAGGAGATTTAATGAGCCTTTTTCCGTAATTTTTTGAGTAGGGCTTTAAGAAAAAGATAAGCCCGCTTGTTTCAAGCACGGAAAGCCAAGATCGAGCCGTGATGACCGAGAGCCCTGCCTCATTTGAGAGCTCGGTAAGATTCAGTATTTGTCCGGTTCTCCCTGCACACAAGCGGATAAATTTATGAAAAGAAGATAAATCGTTTATGTTTTTTAAATCCCGTACATCCCGCTCAATGTAGGTTTTGATATAAGAACGGTAAAAATCTTGGGGCTGAGGTTTTTGGTCATAAATACGCGGATAAAAACCGGTAAATAAACATTCGTCGATATTTTCGATTAAAAGATTACTCTCTTGTAACTCCCGTATCGAAAAGGTTGAAAGGTTTAAAACGGCACACCTTCCTGCCAAAGTTTGGGATATTGACTGCATGAGTAAAAAATTTTGCGAACCTGAGAGGATATATATGCCTGTTTTGCCGATAGAATCCGTATGGGTTTGAATATACGAAAATAAATCGGGAACACGCTGCACTTCATCAAAAATAGCTTTTTCGGGGTAGAGGCTTAAAAAATATCGAGGGTCGGTTTGGGCTAACTGCCTCATATCCAAATCCTCAAGAGAAACATATTTCCAGTCGGGAAAGAGATATTTTAAAAGAGTCGATTTTCCGCATTGCCGGCAGCCCGTTAATGCAACTATCGGAAAAGAAGAGACTAATTGCTCTAATTTTTTTATAATATGCCTTGTAACAAGCTTTTTTTTCATAAAACACCTATTTTTAAGCCTTTTTTCAATTTATTCGTGCGGAGGGTTTAATACCCCGACGCTTGCGTCGTAACGAAGGGTATTAAAGCCGACTGCAACCACCTTATGAGAACATACAGTGCGAAACATTGAGCACTGTACCCCGACGCTTGCGTCGGGGTTGTTGATTCTATAAAAACCATGTAAATCGCATACTTGATTATACAATTTACATACTTTTTTGTCAAGGGTTTTAAGGCAATCATCGCAAACTAAAATCAAGTAAAGCCTCAAAAAACTGAAGTTTTTGGAGGTTCCAATTATTAAAAAATCTTTATGCAGCTCAAGCCTTGGCTTGAGCTCTTTGCGCTCCTTGCGGTTAAAAAAACTTGTCCGGATTAAAATTCTAAAGTGTTGACAAAAGATCGGGGGTATACTATAGTCAAAGTTAAGAGGAGAATCTTTAAATGCAAAGTTTAAAAAAAATAATTTCTATGTATAAGTTAAAAAAGCATATTTATTCTTGTGCTCTTATATCGTTTATTTTTTCACTTGTGTCGCTGATCTCTCTTATTTATCCGAAACTCTACGGAACTTTCGTTTCTAATCTTGAAAATTAATATTAACCCTTCAAGGGTGCTTTTTATATACATAGGTGTAATTTGTTTTTCACTTATTTTTGAATATCTTGTCGGCTGGGTTTTCGGTAAGGTGCATATGCGTTTTGATTCTGCATTGCGTTACGGCCTTTATTCTTCGCTTTCACAGCATTCCGAAAAAACGATTAAAACTCATGGGCAAGGTTACTACGAAAATATTATGGATGCTTCGGTCGGCTCAATTCTTTCTCTCTTTGTGCCTTCCGTAATGAATAAGCTGATGGGCATTGTGCGTTACATTTTTATTCTTGTAATCCTTTTTACATATTCTTATATCTTCGGCCTTTTAGGCCTTGCGGCTCTGGCGCTTTATACATGTGCCTATTTTATTAACCGTAAATTTTATTCGCCTATGTTTTTAAAAACAATGAAGGCTTATGCAGGTCTTCATTCCAAAATGATAGAAGCGCTTTCAATGACAACTCTTTTTCGGGGCTTTCCCTCATTTAAACTTGAAAAAAATGAAAGAATAAAAAACACAATAAAAGATGTAAATAACAGTGTACGCAAAACCGATTTGTTTTCGGATACCGTCTACCGCCTTGTTCCTGTTTATGTATTGCCGTTATTGTCTGTAGCCCTTATGGCTGTTTCGGCAAAGATGTATTTTGACGGTACTTTACCTTTAAGCGTTTTAATAACCATAATTGCATATTTTTCACAGTTAACCTCGGTTTTAGGAGACCTTGATTCGGTAAGTCAGGCTTATTTTGGAGCTTGCGAAAGTGCCGATGAAATTTTAAGCCTAATGGAAGAAGAGGATATAAAAGAAAAACTTAATATAGAAGATGAGTCTCAGAACTTTTTCTTTGATATTTCCGGTTTAAGTTTACAGATAGATAAGGAGCGGAGTCTTTTTATAGAGCGCTTAAATTTCGGCTTAAACAAAAAATATGCCTTACTCGGTGTTTCAGGTTCCGGTAAGTCGAGCCTTTTAAATATTCTTTTGGGACGGGACAAGCTGACCGGAAATGTTTTTGTGTTTAACAAAAATACAAATCCATATGATTATGAATTGTCCGATAAAATTCTTTATATTTCACAAGATTCCTATATCCTAAATGCGGATTTAATTCAAAACATCGAGCTGGGCTGCCATAACGCAAACCTTGCCGAAAAAATAATTGAAGCTTTACAGCTTGGCTCTTTAAGAGGAAGAGATTTAGGTATAGACGGAAAACATATTTCAGGCGGAGAAAAAAGACTTATAAATATTGCCCGTATATTTTTCCATGCAGAAAGATATGATTACCTAATCTTTGACGAAATTTTTACCTCGATAGATGTGCTCACCAAAAGAAGAATATTTCCGCTTTTAAAAGATTTAATCAAAAACAAAAGCTGCATAATAGTTTCACATGATATAGAAGAAATAGAATTCTTTTGTGATCATGTAGTTTCAATTGAAGCCGACGGCAAAATATTTTCGGGCACCTATGAGGAAGCAAAGATAAATAAAAGCTTTTTAAGCAAGATATTAGCTGAAAATTAAAAGACTGCCCGCCTCTTCTTGACATTCCGTCCCATCTATAATATCCTGTAAGCCTTAATTAAAATCAGCTTTAAAGGAGCTTTATCATGGAAAAAAATAAACTTGCCGAGCTTAAAACTTCAATTTCAAATGCAGCCGAAAAGGTAATGGACGAAATTATCACTATCTGCAATATACCCAGTCCCACGGGCTACACTTGCGAGGCCGCCGATTATGTTCTAAAAAGGCTTTCAGGTTTAGGCTTTAAGCCTTGGCTTACGAACAAAGGTGCTGTTGTCTGTGAGCTTGATAAAAATGCCGAACCTAATACCGGCAAAAAAGGAGATAAGGCTCTTTTACTTTCAGCCCATATTGACACCCTCGGCCTTTTTGTTAGGTACATTAAATCTTCAGGCCGGCTGCGTACATCCCTTGACGGGGGCTTTCCATACAATTATGTAGAGCAGTCCAACGTAACGGTTATCACAAGAGAGGGAAAAAAATATGAGGGCACTATGAGGCTCACGGAACCTGCCGTTCACGCTTCGCGCGAGATAAACGAGCTTAAAAGAGATGATTCAAATATGGAGCTCGTGCTCGATGAGATTGTAAAATCTCGTGAAGATGTCGAAAAGCTCGGCATCATGGCAGGTGATGTTGTGGCCATTGAATCCCTTGCCCGAAAGGCCGGGAACGGCTTTTTAAAGAGCCGGCACTTGGACGACAAGGCGAGCTGCGGAATGTTCATCTATCTTGCAGAACAGGTTGCAAAGGGAGAATTAAAACTAAAACGCAAGACCTACATTATGTTTACCAATTATGAAGAAATAGGCCACGGAGCTTCTGCAGGACATCCCGAAGGCATAAGCGATATGCTTGCAGTCGATATGGGTGTTGTGGGAAGCGATCTTGATACCGATGAATATGCGGTTTCAATATGTGCAAAGGATTCTTCCGGGCCCTACAACTATGAATTTACAAGCGAGCTCATCAAAATAGCCAAGGAGATGGAACTGAACTTTGCAGTCGATGTTTATCCATTTTACGGCTCGGATGCTTCCGCTGCCCTGAAAGCCGGTTATGACTACCGCCATGCCCTTGTTGGAACCGGAGTTGCCGCCTCCCACGGCTATGAGAGAATTCATAAACAGGGGCTTGAAAACACTCTTCTTTTATTGACGAGGTATATTTCGGAATAGGTGATTAAGCTAGAGATTAACGGTTCTTGTATTGAAGTGTTATCACAACTGAATGTTCTCCAAGAAGCGGACAAGGATTCCCTTACCCTCTATCAAGCCCTGCTCGATGAGGTAGGGAAACTGTAAATTAAAGTGCCTTAATTTCCGTTTTCGGATAAGTAAAAATCTGTTATTAGCAAAATTTCAAAGATTTGATAACCTTGGTAAAAAAATAAAAGCTTGTTCAAAATTTTGCTCTTAAATGAAATAAAATCCTACAATAATAATGATAAGGCATAAAAGAATTTTTTGCTTTATCCTAACCATTGATTAATTATTATTAAGGAGAAAAGTTATGTCAAATGAACAAACTATTTTAAACCCCAAAACCGATTGGGTTTTTAAGTTGATGTTTTCCAAAGGTGAAGAAGGCAACAAGGCTCTTATAAGTTTCCTAAACGCTTTTTTGGAAGATTCTTACGGTAAAATCAAAAAGGCAGAAATCATAAACACCGAGCTTATCAGGGATAGGCCTTCGGGAGAAACTTACCGCCTCGATTTTTTGATTAGAACCGACAACGGTCTTCTTGTAGACCTTGAGATGCAGCAGTTTTGGAAAACAAATTATCATCGCAGAAGTCAAATGTACCTCATGCGCCTAGCTTCCCGCTTTTTAAAGACTGAACCCAAAGAGGACGATTTTTTGTACGCTATAAGTCTTTCCGTTTTTGGCTGCGATGTTCCTAAAAACGCAGAGCTTGTAAAGATGCCTGAGAGCTCGATAATTCAATATCTTTATGTTGAATTAAACGAGCTAATAGTTTATACTATGAAAAAGAGATTGGAAGAGTATAGCTTAAAAGACTTTTGGATAAGGTTTTTGGCCAACTATGAAGAAGACAAAAAAAGCGGAATGTTGGAAGAATTGTGTAGACTAGAGGAGGGTATAAAAATGGCAGAAGCAACACTCTTTAGGGTAACGGATGAAGAGAGGCGAATGGCAATAGAACTCTCTGATGAAAAATACCGGATGTATGTGGAAGATGAACGCAGTGAAGCTAGAAGAGAGGGCTTGGCCGAAGGCCGGTCTGCCGGTTTAGCAGAAGGTTCACATCAAAAAGCCCTTGAAACGGCAAAAAACTTACTTGAGATAGGGTTATCTATAGAAAATATTGTAAAAACAACCGGTTTAAGCCGTGAAGAGATAGAAAAGTTATAATTGATTAGGGGGAGAGGACACCTCGTTCAGAGCAAGGTTTGACTTTTCCATTCTGTCGGGTTGTCTTCCCTCCCCTAAAAAAATTTCCTCTCTTTTCAAAGCCTTAAAAAAGGTGTATAATCAAAACATGGCTAATGATATGCAAAATAAGGAACGGGAGCTTTTAGCTGCCGTCGATTACATTTTAAACAGGGCCGGGGAGAAAGAAATAGAAGTTATTACAGCTGCCTTGGAGCGGAAAAAAAATGAGGCTTCGGCGGCAAGTCCCCTCGCTGCTATAAATCCTGAAAATATGGCAAAACAAATGTCGGAATCCATCAATAAGTCGATTCAAGCAAGTCTCGAAGGCGTACGCCATACTTTCCGTGATTTTGCAGCCGATATGCTTTTAAAAGAAGCTCCCGAGCTTTCCGAAGGGCAGATGAAGGCTCTTATCGATTCTTGGATTCCCGAACAAGGCTCCTATGACGGTAAAATAAAAAGCATTGCAAAAAACGGAAAGATTGACGGTGTTCCTGCCGATGTATTATATGGAATGATTGTGCAATTTGTTTCTTACAGTATAGGCGAAATGAGTGCAAAAGAAAACGATGAGCTAAAAACGGAAATGGGAAACTGGACCGAAAAATATTGGAACCGTTTCCCGATGAGAGTCAAAGAGGAGATAAAAAGTTTTATCAACGGGGAAATCACATCGGGCGAATTTAGGAAGAATATAACTGCTTTGATTTCTTAAATAGGGAGGTATGATAAACAGTTCAGCACAAATGGTGCCTATCTGTTTATCCGGCGAGTTTGCCTTATCGGCAAACGTCGTATTGTTGTATGCAGTTTGTAAACAAACTACTTGAAAAAACTTTTTTCGCAAATCGATATTTGCTGCAAAAAGTTTTTATGGGAGAGCTTAAAATGAATAAAACAATGGCCTGTGAAGACTGCGAAGCAATAGATGAAGCTTTCGGTAAAATGGGCGAAATGCAAAAAAAAATTGCAATAAAAAAAATAACCGAAATGGAAGAATCTTTGGAAAAACTTGAAGAAGAGTTGACCGATATTATTAACACCCATTCAAATATATTGACTGAAAATTGATGGAGCCTTTTATGAAAGAAAAATTAAAATTTGCCTTACCGGTTTGCTTTATTTTTTTTATTTTGCTAAACCTCCATTCCGAGCTTTCGTTTGAATCTGCCGATATAAATACTGAAGGCGATATTTTATTCGATATCAAGGCAGATGCTTATGAGGGGTATTCATATAAAACCCTTTTTAAGTATTCGAATGAAAACAATAAAATAGAACAGCTTACATTTTTCCCTGAAAAATTACAGCTTTTAGGAAACAATAAATTTTTACAGGTTTCAAACCGTTTCGGTATTATAAGGCTCGACCTCAAATCCGGGGCTGTTGATACCCATTCCGATTTTGAACCTCTTTCGGCATCCAATTCTTCAAAGATAGGAGCTCTTAACAATATAAAAGCAAGTCCTGACGGAAGATGGCTTACATTGGTTGAACCCTCCACCCTTGTTTTCGGCCGGCTCATACTGATGGACACCAATACCGGCAGAAGATATATATTGAGTAACAAAACCGTCCGAAATGATCTTCCCGTATCTTGGTCGCCTGATTCAAAGATTATTTTATATGAAGATGATGGAGTAATTTATTTTGCCAGACCTGAGTGGTTTTCGGAATCCGCTTTTACGGATAAGAATTTTAGAAAACTTTCTCAAGGTAAAATAAAGAATTTAAAATGGATTTCATCTTCGGAATTTGTTTTTTTATCGGGGAGCGCTCTTTATAGGGTCTCCTCCACAGAGCTTTTTACAAAGGCTTTTTATGCGCCCTTATTTTCTGCCGGAAAGCTTGCTGCAAAAATCCCTTCGGATTTTTCTCCTGCCTTTGATTCTATTTTTATAGCACCTGACGGCAAGACCGCGATTTTTGTTAAAGGCAAAAGAAATGTTTACCGCATTAAACTGGATGGAGATGATTATGTCAATGTTTACTCCTCGGATTCTATTCCCTATTTGTTGCTTCCGGGAAACACTGCTGAAGTTTCCGTTTATTGGAAAGATAATTCCCCAATTGTTTTTGCCGAAGGTCTTGCAGGCGGCTCAAAAATTTTAAGGGCATGGAAAATTCTTCCTTCTTCTTCAAATTTTGAAAAAATTCCCATCATCGAAAAAAGCTCGTTTCTTGCAGCTTCGTCTAATTTTGAAATTGCCGCTTTTAAGGAAGGGGATGATGTAGTTTTCTATGATACTTCGCTCACGGAAGAAAACGGTGCGGCTTCATGGAAAAAGCTCAATGTTTTTTCAGATGAAAAAATTGTCTCGGCTGTTTGGAAAAATAATTTTACCTTTTTTTTGGGCGGTGAAAATTATATTTACGAGTATAATCTTAACGATAGTTCTTCCGATGCAGGCAAGAAAAAGATTTCCGTTTCGTCAATGCAGGATTATAGCTGGTCGGATTCAGGCAAGGAAATTTTAATAAGTTTAAAAAGCGGCCGGAATAATGAACCGGATGGTGCTCCTCAGGGTTCCGATAATGCAGAAATTTTGAAATATGTTTCAAATTTAAAATGGACCCATTCTTCAAAAAAAATCATGCAAAAGAAAAACGCTAATCTTTCGGATAGGATTTACATAGATTCAAATTCAGGCTATTTTGCAAATATGATATACATTCGCCGTCTTAAAGATTTTATAACTCGTCCGCTTTTGGAAGACGGCAGTTTTTTAAGGGAAAAAACTCAAAAAAAAGCTTCTTCCGAAATAGATAATTCTTCTTCCGTTTTTTCGCATGGAAACCGGAGCGGAAAAAAACGGGTTGCCTTAGTCTTTGATGCCATGGACGATATGGACGGGATTGCGAGTATTCTTTATACCTTAAAAAAGAATAATATAAGTTCAACTTTTTTTATAAACGGTGAAGCGATGAGGCAAAACCCCAATGCCGTAAAAGAGATTGTAAAAAGCGGGCACCAATGCGGTTCCCTTTTCTTTACCACATGGAATTTGAACGATACGGCTTATAGGATAGACGATAATTTTATAAAGCAGGGACTGGCCCGTAATGAGGATAATTTTTATTCTCTCACAGGTTCCGAGCTTTCCCTTATCTGGCATACTCCTCATTATATTTCTTCTTCCCTCATTGTAAATGCAGGAAAAAATGCCGGCTATGTTTTTATTTCGCCTGATGTGAGGGTTGCCGATTGGCTTAGCCCGGATGAAAAATTTGCCGTTCCTTCTCTCTATAAGACTTCTGCAGAATTAATTGACGATATAGCCGATGCGGTTCAGCCGGGTTCTATAATTCCAATACGCATAGGCAGAGCTCTTTCAACTAGAAGCGATTATCTTTATTATAATTTGCAGCTTTTGATCGATGTTTTAACCGAAATGGGATATGAGATTACCGATGTTAAAACCTTGATGGGGCTTAAGTAAAAGCTCTTAATAAGAAAGCCTCCAAACTCTAAACGGTTTTGGAGGCTTTTTCAATTAGTCCAATCTTATTTAAATTGTTTATAGCTTATTGAAGGATCGTAGAGGCCTGATCTTTTTTCACCTTTAATGGACGGAATCGTTAAAATAATATCCGGTTCCACCCAGTTGGGATTGTTTGCATCAGGGAGTTTATCCTTGTTAGCCTCGTACAGCTTGCGCCACATAAAGGGATTTCCATATACTTCCTTTTTGGCTGCTATATTCCACAAACAGTCCCTTTCTCCTCTCCATGTTCTTATTCTATATTGAGCAGGGAGCTCTGCAAGGCCTGTGTTATCCTTTCCTTTAACTACTGAAAGAGCATCCATTACCCTTTGAGCACATACGACTGCTACATCGTAGTTTTCGTTATCAAAGGCTATGCTTCCTGCGTTTAAGGCTTCTTCGGCAGTCTTATAAGCATCGGGGTATTTTTCTTCAGCTCCGTTTGCCTTTGCCCAAGTGAATCTGGTACGTGCCTTGTTCATTTCCTGTTCAGCTTCGGTTTTAGCCAGCATTCTTTGAATAAAATCCGTTGACTGCTGTGCATAGCTTTCTGCAAGTTTGGAGTACTCTATGGCTGCTTCGTAATCCCCTTCATCATAGGCCTTTGCTGCAAGTTCCGTATAAGCCCTGCTTTTTCTTTGATATTCGTTATCATCATATGATACGGCAAAAAGAGGTATTAAAACCAGTAAAAATATTAAAATTGTGATAATCTTTTTCATTATTTGCCTCCTTCTGCTGTTGTTTGATTGTTGTCTGTGTTTTCAGATTCATCGTCCTGTGTATTTATGTTTTCAACAGGTGCTTCTGTCTGAGGGGTAGAAAGATCTTGCAAATCAAGGTCTCCTTCGGTAAAGCCTTCTCCGCCTTGGGTCAAAGGAGCTTCCTTATCGGCTTCTAAGGCCAGATCCGAGCTTTCCTGCTGCCGTTTTGCAGCCTCAGCCATAGCTCTTTCGGCCTCTGCCCGTTTTAAAGAAACTTCTACATATAGTTTGGCAAAAAGTTTTGCGGCTTCATCATACGCCATGTAGGCTTCCCTATAATCGGCCATATCGGCCGCCGATTTTCCGCGGTTATATGTTCTGACGGCATTGTTATATTCTTCCTTTCTGCTTCTTGCAACCTTGATCGAATCACAGTCATCTTTACACTCTTTTGCGGTGTCTTTTGCTGTTTTTGCAAATTCAAAGTAACCCTTATTTGCAACTTTTTTATAAAGCTTTAAAGCGTCTTCCGAAGATTCTTTTGCCATCTTATAGTCTAAGGGGTAATGATCTATGGTGTTGATTGAAAACCTTTCGGCATCGGCATAGTCTGACGGGGAATATGCTGCAAAACCGTTAGCTTCTATTTCGGTTCGTAAAGCTGCTGAACTCATCAAATTTGAAAGAGTTTCATATTTGATGACGGCTTCATCGTATTTTGCTATAGCTTCTTTTAAATTCCCTGTTTCGGCAGCTGTGTCGGCCGTTTGTTTAACGTCATCCGCAGCATTAAAAAAATCGGGATATGCTTCGTCTGCACCCAGCTCTACAGCCTTTTTTCTCGCCTTGTTTACCTTTCCGTTTTCTCCTTGGAAAAGCTTAAGCTCGGCAAGCAGGGGATCCTGCTTAACAGCTTCCTGTTTAGGATCTTTTTTTTCTACGTCCGTAGTCTTTGCTTCTTCGACTTTCGGCTCAGGCGGAATATCCTGTGCTTTTTGTTTTGATGCGCATGATGCAAATAAAAGCGGCACAAGGATAGCCATCAAAATAAGTAATTTATAATTTCTCTTCATTAAATACCTCCCATTTGATATTAATTAATAATACTCTTTTTTTCCTCTTTTTTCAAGCTGTAATTTTTTTTTCTATACATATTTAAAAAATTACTATTGATTACAAAAAAAAACTATAAGAATTATAGAGAGGTATATATGAAAAATATAATTTTACAAAAAAACAACGAAGATTACGGAGCTGCATGTATTGCAAATATATGCAGGCATTATGGGAAGCCGATCGATATAGTCAAGATAAGAAGGCTGCTTCAAAACGGTGCAAAGGAAAGTTCCGGACTCGGCATTATTCATGCTGCCGAAACCTTGGGGTTTTCATGCAGAGGGGCTGTTTCTGAATCAAAAGAAATTCCAAAAAACATTCCCATGCCCTTTATTGCTCATGCTGTAAGGGGGAGCGATAACCAATATCTTGCCGTTTATAAATCGGATTCAAACTATGTTTATTTGGCGGATCCTTATGAAGGATATAAAAAAATAAACATAGAGATTTTTCAAAGAAATTGGACAGGAGTCTTTTTTATACTTTTGCCACAGCCGAATTTTTCCGAAAAAAGTGCGTCATCAAAAGGCTTAACCAGATTTTTGCCTATTCTAAAATCGCACAAAAAGATATGCGCAGAAATTTTAATTGCGAGCGTTATTTTGTCTTTTTTGGGCATTATTAGTGCGTTTTATTTTAGGTTTTTGATTGATGAAGTGCTAAGTTCCAATTTAAGAGAGACTCTTACCGGTTTTTCGGTAGGTTTTTTGGGCGTAATTATTTTTAGAAGCCTTTTGGGCTTGGCCAGAAATCAGCTGCTGATGAGTATGAGTTATAAGATTGATACGGTTTTGGTGTATCGATATTTTGAGCATATTCTTCATCTGCCGATGCGCTTTTTTACCGGAAAAAAGACCGGAGAGCTTGTTGCAAGGATGAACGATACGGTTACGATAAGGCAGGTTATTTCCGCTACGGCCTTGACCGTTGTTTTAGACTCCTTGATGCTTATTTTCGGAGCAATCTTTTTAATTTCCCTCGGTTCCAACTTACTTGTTGCAGCCCTTGTGCCTGTGGTGGTAAGTTCGGTTTTGGTATGGCTTTATGCAAAGCCTTATCAAAAAATGATAAGAGCCAGGGCATCCGCCGAGGCCGAAAAGCACTCCTGTATTGTTGAAAGCCTGAACGGAATAGCCACAATCAAGGCCTTGGGTGCCGAATCTAAAGCCCTCGAAAGAGCCGAGTTTAAAATCGTACATGCTATCCGGAAGGGTATCAAACTTGCATCTTTTTCAAATTATCAAAACAGTCTCCAAAATTTTATAGGAAGATGCGGAACCTTGGCTATTTATTGGCTTGGAAGCTTAAATATCTTAAACGGTTCAATGTCTTTAGGCCAATTAATTTCCTTTGTTATCCTTTCAGGGTATTTTTTGGATCCTCTTGCAAGGCTTTTAACCCTTCAGCCCCAGCTTCAAGAGGCCTATGTTGCAGCAGAAAGGCTTGCCGAAATCTTTGATGAAAAAACCGAAGAAGATTTGGATGATGGGAAAATCGAATCGAATGGTTTTGCAGGTAAAATTGATATAAAGAATTTATCCTTCGGCTATGATATTCACTCAAAGAATTTGAAGAACATAAATTTAAGTATAAATCCCGGGGAAAGGGTCGCTTTTGTAGGCGGTTCAGGTTCAGGCAAGACCACCCTTGCAAAGCTTTTGATGAAATTTTATTCTGCACAGGAAGGAGATATTTTTGTAGACGATATAAATCTAAAAGACCTAAAAAACGATTCTTACCGTAAGCAAATAGGCTATGTTCCTCAGGATATTCTATTGTTTTCAGGTACGATAGCGGAAAATATAAATTGGAGTTCGGGAAACGGTGATCCTAGGCGGATGATGACCGCTGCCGAGGTTTCAGGTGCTGCTTCATTTATCGAGTCTATGCCTAATAGGTTCAATACCCTTGTCGGTGAACAAGGCACAACCCTTTCAGGAGGAGAAAGGCAGCGTATAGCTATTGCACGTATTCTTCTGCACAATCCCTCTATGCTGATTTTGGATGAGGCTACTTCAGCTTTGGACGGAATTTCGGAAGCGGAAGTTTTGAGTACCCTCAAAGAAATCAGTGCAGGCCGTACATCAATAATCATTGCTCACAGGTTAAGCGCTATCAAGGATTGCGATAAAATCTTCGTGTTTGATAAGGGCGAAATAGCCGAGGCTGGAACACATGCAGACTTGCTCGAAAAAGACGGGGTTTATTCAAGATTATGGGAAACACAAAATACGGAGGAGGTTGTAGCATGAAATCCATCTTATATGTTGAAGATTTAACTTATACCGGCGAGGTGCTTCAAGAGCAAAAAACCGGGGTTTTCAGTTCCGTAATTTCAATTATCTGCCTTCTGGCTATTTGTACCGCTGTTTGGCTTATTTTGGGACAAAAGGAAGAAGTTGTAAGGGCTTCAGGAATGGTACGGCCTATCGAAAATCTTTCCTTTGTAAAAGCCTTTACGGCAGGGAAGATACAAAATATTCACTTTACCTCAGGCCAATATGTCGAAAAAGGGACTGTTCTTTTAAACATTGACGATACGGTTGCTCAAAAGGAAAGGCAAAACCTTGAAGATCTGATGCTAAAAATCGAACAAAAAATTAAAGATATTGAAGCTTGTATTGAAAGTGCGGAAAAAAACTTAATGCTTGTTCCATTTGAAAGAAAAATAGCTTATAAGCGGATGGAAAATTACTTTTCGGGAAAAATAAATTTGGAAAAAGCTCTGGAGCTAAACTCCAAGGCTCTTAAAGAAGAAAAAGCTCTTCCCGGCTTTAGTTTGGCAAGTAAAAAACTTGAGCTTCTCAATTTAAATGTTGAAAAAAGTAAAAGAGACTTGGATCAGTATAAAAATTCTTTTTTTCATTCTCTTCTGAACGAAAAAGAAGCCTTAGAGCTTCAAAAAGAAAATTTAAGTAATTCCCTTTTTAAAATAGAAGAAAGTTTAAAATTTTTTACTGTCTATGCTCCGATTTCGGGCGAGGTGCAGGAAATTTCATCCCTTAACTGCGGGGATAATGTTTTTAGCGGCCAGGAAATATTAAAGATTGTGCCTTCTTCAAGTGAAAACATTAGGGTTGTGCTAAAACTGCCTTCTTCAAAAGCCGGACTTGTAAAAGAAGCTATGAAGGTTCGTTTAAAATTTCCTGCCTTTCCACACCACGAATTCGGCAGTCTTGACGGGCAGGTAGAAACCATCCTTCCCGATGTTTTTTTGGGAGCAAAAAGTTCCGAATATGCCGTCTTTGTAAAATTAAATGGTAATACCTTGCCGGACAAAAAGGGTATGGCTCATTTTTTAAAAGTCGGATTGGATGCCGAGGCATCAATAATCACCGAAACAGGGTCTATCCTGTCATTTATACTAAAAAGATTGGAGGTAAAATGAAAAAGTTTGTATTAAATATAATTTTTAGTCTTATTTTATTTTATGTTCATGCTGAAACAAAAACGCAAGTCGGGATAAACGAGTTTTTTGACAAGTTAAATCCCCTAATCGAAAAAAGTCAACAATATAAAAAAATGGAATTGAGTTTTAAGCTGAATGAGATGAGTCTGCTTTCGGAATTTGCAAGCTGGATGCCTTTTCCATATCTTGATTTAAATACTTCCGTTTCAGGTGCGAAGAACGATAAGCACTATAACGGTCTTGATATTGCTGCATCCTTAGGGATCAGTCAAAAGCTTCCTCTGGGAATGAACCTTAATCTTACAAGTAAGCAATCATGCGGAATTTTTTTCGACCATAAACCGGACTATTCCTATAAATTCAGCTCTTCTGCCGGCTTAAGTGTTCCGCTTTGGTTTATGGCTCCTTCTGCCTTGCCTGATTTTATAAAGCAGGATTTCGGTCTTTATCAAAAGAAAAGGCGGCTTTCCATGCTCGAAAGAGATAAGAATAAAAAAGCCTTGATTATTAAAATGATTTCGGCGATAGGCTCGGAAAAAATCTTAAAGAAAAAGATAGAACTCCTGAAAAATGTACAAAGTTGGAACATCGAAGAAAAAGAGAAAAACGAAATTTTGTTTTCGCAAGGAAAGCTTTCCGTCTTGGATTTTTCTGAAAAGAACAAAAAGATTCGGCAAGAGGAAATTTTACTGTTTCAAACCGAACAAAGCTATGAAGTTCTTATGGGCGAAATAGAAGCTATGGGTTTAAGCTTTAGTGATTTAAACGAGGATATTGATTCTTGGCTTGATTTTTTTGAAAAATTTGCCTTTTATCTTCAAAGAGAAGCATCGGCCGGGGATGAGTTAAAACTTTTACAGCATGAGATTTCGTGGATGCAGTCGGCTAGAAATTTTAATAATAGTATTCCAAAGTTTTTTTTCTCTTTCGGTGCTGATGTGCTTCCTTCGAAAGGCTCTTATCAGTCTTTTCCGGCTGCCTTTACGGGCTATTGGAAGGATAATCCTAGGCTTAAATGGTCGGTATCCATAAATTTAAGGATAAATCTTTCTCCATTGCATGATGATTTTAGGCTGAATAAAAACTTTACAATTTTAAAAGAAATCAACTCTTTGGATGAGGCTTTTTTAAGACACAGCCTTGAAGAAGAAAAAAACAAAGGATTAAAAAATATAGAAAAATCTCTGTTTACATCCGAAATATCAAAGTCCGCCCTTGAAATTCAAAAAAAGTACTTTACCCTTGCCGCAGAGCTCTATAAGCAGGGAAAAAACAGTATTCACGAATTAGATGCTGCAAAAAACCTCTTAAAAGAAACCGAAATAAATTATTATGTTGAAAGGTTTTCTCATATTTTGAACGTTTTGCAGATTTATAACTTTTAAAGGTGCCGGAATTTTTAAGTTTATTCGTGCGGAGGGGTTAATACCCCGACTCTTGCGTCGGGGTTGTTGATTCTTTAAAATCAGGCATTCTTTCTTTATTTAGGAATGTCTGATTTTATTTCTAATTTCGCTAAAATTCCATGTCAAGCTATTGACAAAAAATACTCGATTTGATAAAATGCTTGAACCTATTTTGTTGGTATTTTGCTCCTGTAGCTCAGTCGGCAGAGCACAACCATGGTAAGGTTGGGGTCAGCAGTTCAATTCTGCTCGGGAGCTTTTCGGAAACAATGACCTAGAATTTTGCGGAGGGTAAAGTAATGGCTAAAAAGACAGCTGTAGAGCTCATAGCTCTTCAATGCAGCGAATGTAAGAGAAGAAATTATACTACATCTAAGAACAGAAAAAATGTTCAGGGTAAGCTTGAATTGATGAAGTATTGTTCTTTTGATCGCAAGCATACATTGCATAAGGAAACAAAGATAAAGTAGTCGAATAAGTCCGTGCCGGTAGGCTGCGGGCTTCAATTAGGTCAGTAGCTCCAATGGTAGAGCGTCGGTCTCCAAAACCGAATGTTGAGGGTTCGAGTCCTTCCTGGCCTGTAATTTTAAAAAACGAGGTTTTTATGGCTAAAATTGGAACTTTTTGGAAAGAATGTATAGGCGAGCTTAGAAAAGTTGTCTGGCCTACAGCTTCTGAAGTAGGGTCTTCAGTAAAAGTAGTGTTGATTTCTACCCTCATTGTAGCTGTTTTTCTCGGCGGTCTTGATGCTTTCTTTATAGCTTGTGTGGGTTGGATATTTTAAGTAATGGCTAAGGCTTGGTACATTCTTCATACCTATTCGGGATATGAGAATAAAATTGAAAGAACAATACGTACTCTGATAGAAAAAGGGCTTATTTCTGCAGATTTCGTTACAGATGTAAAGATACCTGAAGAACTTGTAATTGAAAATAAGGGCGGAAAAAAACGCAATGTTAAACGCAAGTTTCTTCCCGGTTATATGCTGGTAGAAATGAATCTTCCCGATCTCGGCTGGAAAAGTGTTTGCTCCGAAATCCGTAAAATTCAAGGTGTTACAGGCTTCTTGGGAACAGCGGGAAATGAAAAACCTCAGCCTATTTCTCCCGATGAAGCTAAAGAAATCCTACAAAAAACAGGGGAAATTAAGGGCGACAAGAATATCCGAGTTATTCAGAATTTCAGTGAAGGACAGCATGTTAAAATCATCGAAGGCGCTTTTGCCTCGTTTACCGGCGTTATCGATGAAGTTATGGCAGATAAAAATAAGTTAAGAGTTATGGTAGCGATCTTCGGCCGTACTACACCGGTCGAAGTCGAAATGTCTCAAGCCGAAATCATTTAAATTTTAAAAAAGGTGCGGTGCTTGGCATCGGCACTTTAATTGTATATTACGGGAGGAGGAAATACCTCCGTTTGTACCGGAAGGAGAGAAGATGGCAAAGAAAAAGGTTGTGACACAGATTAAACTTCAGTGTCCCGCAGGAAAAGCAACTCCTGCGCCGCCTGTAGGCCCGGCTCTAGGTCCGCACGGTGTAAGTGCGCCTCAGTTTGTACAGCAGTTTAATGACCGTACAAAGTCCATGGAGCCCGGTTTGGTTATCCCCGTTGTTATTACGGTATATGCCGATAAGAGTTTTACTTTTATCCTCAAAACACCGCCGGCATCGGTTTTAATCAAAAAAGCCTGTAAGATTGAAAAAGGTTCTGCCACATCGGTTACTGCAAAAGTTGGGAAACTTTCAAAGGCCGCATTGGAAGAAATCGCAAAAACAAAGATGCCCGATATCAATGCAAACGACATTGAAGCTGCAAAGAAAATAATTGCAGGAACTGCACGAAGTATGGGTGTAGAGGTGGAGCGCTAGTATGAAACACGGAAAAAATTACAAAAATGCACTTGCAAAGTATGATTCTGCAGCATCCTACGAGCTTCCCAAAGCTGTTGATATTGTCAAAGAGCTTAAATACGCCAAATTCGATGAAACAGTTGAAGTTCATGTAAGTTTGACCCTTGGTAAGGGACAGAGCGTTAGAGATACCCTTGTTCTCCCCCATCAGTTTAGGGGTGAAAAAAAGGTTTTGGTTTTTTGTACGGACGATAGAGTAAAAGAAGCTCTTGACGCAGGAGCTGCTTATGCCGGTTCTACGGAGTATATCGAAAAGGTAAAGGGCGGCTGGCTCGATTTTGACATTGCCGTTGCTACCCCCGATATGATGAAGGATGTAGGACGTTTAGGTATGGTGCTCGGCCGCAGAGGCTTAATGCCTAACCCCAAGACAGGAACGGTTACCACGGATATTGCAAGCGCTATAAACGAGCTTAAAAAAGGCCGTGTAGAATTCCGTGCCGATAAGGGCGGAGTTGTTCATCTCCCTGTTGGAAAGGTTTCTATGGATTCTTCCAAGATTGTGGAAAACGTACAGGCTCTTATCAACGAAACGATGAGAAAAAAGCCTGCCGATGCAAAGGGTGACTATATCAGATCCGTATCGATTAGTTCGACAATGGGCCCCGGTGTTTGGGTTGATTATAAGGTAGGAGAGTAAAAATGGCATTAAGAACAAAAAATCCGAATCGCCAAAAAACCGAAGCGATTGAAAGCATCAAAAACGATGTAAAAGCCTCCTCCGCTTTTATTTTTACCGAGTACAGAGGCTTAAAGGTTGAGCAAATCACTGAGCTCCGCAAAAAGCTCAGAGAAAATGCTTGCACATACAAGGTTGTACGCAATAATTTCGCACGCATTGCTTTTGAAGATGCCGATATTAAGGATGTAGATTCTTGGTTAACAGGACCTACAGCCTTGGCTATGATTGCAGAAGATGCAAACCTTGCTGCTAAGACCTTGTTTGAATATGCAAAAGATGCCCCCGCTCTTGTAATTAAGGGTGCGGTAGTTGACGGTGAAATTTATGATGCCAAACAAATCGAGGCATTTTCAAAGCTTCCCGGCAAAAAAGATCTTATTGCAATGTTTATGTCTACAGTCAATGCTACAACTTCCAAGTTTGTACGCACCTTACAGGCGATTGTGGATAAGGGCGGTGCCCAAGGTGCAGCTCCCGCAGAAGCAAAAGCTGAAGCTCCTGCTTCAGAGGAAAAAGCGGCTGATACGCCGGCCGAACAGCCTGCAGAGTCTGCTCCCGAAGCGGCTCCCGAGGCTTAAAACAAGCTTTCGGATATTTCCGAAAGAAGTTAAGCAGTCAGGCTTCAAAAGCTGACCCCCTGTCTGCTTAAGGTGCTTAAAAAGCACAAAAATTTAATTTTTAAGGAGAAGATAATATGGCAGCATTAACAAATGAACAAATTATTGAAGCAATCGGCGAAAAAACGATTCTCGAACTTTCCGAGCTTATCAAGGCCATGGAAGAAAAATTCGGTGTAACAGCCGCTGCTCCCGTTGCAGTAGTTGCAGGCGGAGCTGCAGGAGGCGGAGCCTCTGAAGAAGAGAAAACAGAATTCACTGTTACTCTTAAAGGACTTTCCGATCCCGGTAAAAAGATCGGTGTTATTAAAGAAGTTCGAAACGTTGTTCCCGGCCTCGGCTTGAAAGAAGCTAAAGAGCTCGTTGAAGGAGCTCCGAAAGTCCTTAAAGAAGATGTTTCTAAAGAAGAAGCAGCCAAAATTAAGGAAGCTATTACAGCCGCCGGCGGTGAAGTTGAAATTGCTTAATGAGCAAAATACCGGCTTTATGCCGGACCTTGTTGTGCTTCTTCTAAAAAGAAGCACAACAGCATAGACAATGAATTTTCTCTAAGACTTCCTGTATGAATTCTCAGGAAGTCTTTTTGTGATTAAATATAGACTTGGGGGGTAATGGATGTTTGCAAGAGGTCAAAAAATAGATCGAAGGTATTACGGTAAGGATGTTCCGAATTTTATGGAGCTTCCTAATCTCATCGATATTCAGATTCAATCTTACAATAAATTTTTAAACAAAGAAAAAAAGACAGATGAGACCGAGATTGAGGGCTTAGAATCGGTATTCCATACAACTTTTCCTATCGAAAGTACAAATGAAGACATGGCTTTGCAATATCTATCCTATTCTCTCGATTATGATAGTATTAAATTTTCTGAAATTGAATGCAAACAAAAGGGACTTACTTATTCCGTTCCTTTAAAAGCCGAAATAGACTTATTTTTTAAAGAAACTAAGGAAATTCGCCGCAAAAACATCTACATGGGCGATATTCCTCTGATGACGGAAAGAGGAACCTTTATTATCAACGGAGCGGAAAGGGTTGTAGTTTCTCAGATTCACCGTTCTCCGGGTGTAATCTTTTCGCATGAAAAGGGTGTTTACTCAAGCCGCATTATTCCCTACCGAGGAACATGGCTTGAATTTGAAATAGATCAGAAAAAAGAGCTTATTTATGCAAAGCTTGATAGTAAAAAGCGAATTTTAGGTACGATATTTTTGCGCGCTCTCGGATATGACACAAGAGAAAAAATTATCGACCTTTTCTATAAAACAAAGACAGCAAAAATATCTCCGGATAGGACTGAGTACGAAGAGTTAATCGGTCAGGTACTGGCCAGAGATGTCTTTGTAAAGGGTGAAGACGGCGAAAAGCGTAAGATGCATCAAGCCGGCGAAAAAATTCATCCACACAACATCGACGATTTAATCCAAAGCGGAGTTAAAAAGATAACGATAATCGACTTTAAGGGAAAAGACTCTTTGGATTCTCAGATTATTATCAACTGTTTTGAAAGGGAAGAAATCAAGTATACTCCCGATCCGGCCGTAAACGATGAGCCGACAGTTGAAGATGCTTTAAACGCAGTCTACAGCGTTATCCGTCCCGGAGATCCTATTACCTACGAAAATGCAAAAGAAGACCTGCATAATATGTTCTTTACGGCTCGCCGGTATGATATAGGTAAAGTCGGCCGATATAAATTAAACAAAAAATTCGACTACCCGGATGAGGTGCAAGGTACAACCTTAATTGAAGAAGATATATTTAAGACCATGAAATTTTTGATCAAGGTTTACATAGGTGAAGAAAGCATTGACGATATCGACCACTTAGGAAACAGGCGAATTAGGTCAGTCGGCGAAATTATGACCGATGTTCTAAAAAAAGCCTTTTCCAGAATGGAACGTATTGCCCGTGACAGGATGAGTTCTAAGGAAATGGATACCATCAAGCCTCAGGACTTAATTTCCATTAAGCCCATAGTTGCGGCTATTAAAGAATTCTTCGGAGCAAGCCAGTTGTCCCAGTTTATGGATCAGGTAAACCCCTTGGCCGAACTTACTCATAAGCGCCGTCTTAATGCCTTAGGCCCCGGCGGTCTTTCGCGCGACAGGGCAGGCTTTGAGGTACGAGAAGTTCACTATACCCACTACGGAAGAATGTGCCCGATAGAAACCCCTGAAGGTCCGAACATCGGTCTTATCGTTTCTATGGCAAACTATGCCCGCGTAAATGAATACGGCTTTTTGGAAGCTCCCTATGTAAAGGTTGTAAACGGGGTTGCTACCCGCGAAATCGAGTACTTGTCTGCAATGGATGAAGACAAGTATTTTATCGGACAGGTTTCTTCCGCTATCGGAAAGGACGGAAAGATCAATACGGATCAAGTTTCGTGCCGAAAACTTGGAGACTATACTTCAATAAGCCCGAAAGATATTCAGTACATGGATGTTTCGCCTAAACAGATTATATCCGTTTCGGCTTCTCTAATTCCCTTCCTTGAACATGACGACGCTAACCGTGCCCTCATGGGCTCTAACATGCAGCGTCAGGCTGTTCCTTTAGTTTTCCCCGAACCTCCGCGAGTCGGAACCGGTATGGAAAAAAAGTGCGCCTATGATTCGGGCGTTTTGGTTAAGGCAAAAAGATCGGGAAAGGTTGAGTTTGTTTCTTCCGATACGATTATCATAGCCCCCGAAAAGGGAAAAAATAAAGAAGACAAGGACGAATATACTCTCTTAAAATATCAAAGGACGAACCAAGAAACCTGTTACCATCAGCGCCCCATCGTCAATGTAGGCGATACGGTCAAGGCAGGCCAGCCCATAGCTGACGGTCCTGCAACCTATAACGGAGAATTGGCCCTAGGCCGAAATATCCTCGTAGGATTCGTTCCTTGGAACGGTTATAACTATGAAGACGCTATCTTAATTTCACGCAGGGTCGTAAAAGAAGATATGTTCACTTCTATCCATATAAAAGAGCTTTCAACCGATGTTCGGGAAACAAAGCTGGGTGCCGAAAAGATGACCTGCGATATTCCGAATAAGTCCGAAAAGAGCTTGGACGACCTCGACAGCGAAGGTATTATCCGCATCGGCTCTAAGGTAAAGCCCGGAGATATCCTTGTCGGAAAGGTTACTCCTAAAAGCGAAAGCGATACAACCCCCGAATTTAAGCTCCTTAATTCTATCTTCGGTGAAAAGGCTAAGGAAGTTCGGGATACATCTCTGCGTGTTCCCCACGGAACCGAGGGAACTGTTATCGATGTTCAGCGCTTAAAGAGGGATCAGGGAGATGACTTGAGCCCCGGTGTAGATGAAGTTGTAAAGGTCTTGATCGCTACAAAACGAAAACTTCGCGAGGGAGACAAGATGGCAGGACGCCACGGAAACAAGGGTCTTGTAGCCAGAATCCTCCCCGAAGAAGATATGCCCTACATGGAAGACGGAACACCTCTTGATATTTGTCTAAACCCGCTCGGTGTTCCTTCCCGAATGAATATCGGCCAGATTTTGGAATCGGAGCTGGGACTTGCAGGATTAAAATTGAATGAGTGGTACGAGTCTCCGGTTTTTGAGTCTCCCAGTATGGAACAGATTGAAGCGAAGCTTAAAGAAGCCGGCTATCCTACCAGCTCTAAGGTAAAACTCCGAGACGGCTTAACCGGCCGCCTCTTTGAAAACGAGGTATTTGTCGGGGTTATCTACTTCTTAAAGCTGGCTCACTTGGTAGACGACAAGATGCACGCCCGATCAACAGGCCCCTATTCTCTTGTTACCCAGCAGCCCTTGGGCGGTAAGGCTCAATTCGGCGGTCAGCGCTTGGGAGAAATGGAAGTTTGGGCACTTGAGGCTTACGGTGCAGCCAACACCTTGCAGGAGCTTATCACAATCAAGTCCGACGATATGCACGGACGATCTAAAATATATGAATCCATCGTTAAGGGCGAGCCTTCAAGCTCTGCCGGTATCCCCGAATCCTTTAACGTATTGGTACAGGAATTAAGAGGTTTAGCTCTCGACTTTACAATCTATGATGCAAAGGGTCAGCAGATTCCTTTAACCGAAAGGGATGAAGAGCTAATTAAACGCGAAAAAACAAGTACTAACTTTTAACGGAAGTAAGGAGAGGGAGAGATTATGAGAGATATACAAGATTTTGACAGCTTGATGATAAAGCTTGCTTCACCCGACACTATAAGGGCTTGGTCCTATGGGGAAGTCAAAAAGCCTGAAACAATCAATTACCGAACCTTGCGTCCGGAGAGGGACGGTTTATTTTGCGAAAGAATATTCGGAACCACAAAGGAATGGGAATGTTTTTGCGGAAAGTTTAAATCAATCCGTTATAAGGGCGTTATCTGCGACCGCTGTGGTGTTGAGGTTACTCACTTTAAGGTACGCCGTGAACGCATGGGACACATAGAACTTGCAGCTCCCGTTTCTCATATTTGGTATTACCGCTCGGTACCTAGCCGAATGGGACTTTTGCTTAACTTACAGGTTGCAGCCCTGAGGTCTGTTTTGTACTATGAAAAATACATCGTTATAGATGCAAACGATACCGACTTGGAACCCATGCAGCTTTTAACCGAAGATGAGTACAGGGATGCTCACGAACGCTATGGAGCCGCCTTTACTGCAGGTATGGGAGCAGGGGCTATAAAAACCCTTCTTCAAAACATAAATTTAGATGAGCTTGCTGCCCAGCTTCGTGCTAAAATGATTGAAAAAGGTGCAAAAAGCGATCAACGCCTTTTGCGCAGAATCGAAATAGTCGAAAATTTCAGGGCATCGGGCAACAAACCCGAGTGGATGATTCTTGATGTTATTCCGGTTATTCCTCCGGATTTACGCCCCATGGTTCAGCTTGACGGAGGCCGCTTTGCAACATCCGACCTCAACGACTTATATCGAAGGGTTATTCACAGAAACAGCCGTTTGAGTAAGCTCATGGAGTTAAAGGCCCCCGATATTATTATCAGAAACGAAAAGCGAATGCTCCAAGAAGCGGTCGATGCCTTGTTTGATAACTCAAAGCGCAAAAAGGCTATTAAAGGAGCTTCAAACAGACCTCTAAAATCGATTTCCGATCTTTTAAAGGGAAAGCAGGGTAGATTCCGCCAAAACCTATTAGGTAAGCGTGTTGACTATTCAGGCCGATCCGTTATCGTTGTAGGCCCCGAGCTCAAGCTTTGGCAGTGCGGTCTGCCTACTAAGATGGCCTTGGAGCTGTTTAAACCTTTTATAATGAAAAAACTTGTTCAAAAGGAAGTTGTTTCCAATATTAAAAAGGCAAAGCTCCTTGTAGAACAGGAAGCTGCCGAAGTTTTTGCAGTCCTTGACGAGGTTGTAAGCGAGCATCCGGTTCTTTTAAACCGTGCTCCGACCCTTCACAGGCTCGGTATTCAGGCCTTTGAACCCGTTTTGGTAGAAGGAAAGGCTATCCGCCTTCATCCTCTTGTATGTAAGGCCTTTAACGCCGACTTTGACGGAGACCAGATGGCTATCCACGTTCCGCTCACTCAGGCGGCTCAAATGGAATGCTGGACTTTGATGCTTTCAGCCCGAAACCTTCTCGACCCTGCAAACGGAAAAACAATAGTTTTCCCGACACAGGATATGGTTCTGGGTCTTTACTATCTTACAAAAGAAAGAGCTCTGCCTGAGGGTAAAAAAGAGCGCCTTTATTCTTCCGTTGCAGAAGTTTTGATGGCCGCAGAATGTCATGCCGTAGGCTGGCAGGAACCCGTTTTAATCAACTATGAAACGGAACCCGGCAAGATTGAAACCGTAAGAACTACACCGGGAAGGATTTTATTTAATGAGGAAATGCCCGAAGGCGTTCCCTTTACAAATGATGCTTTAAACGATAAAAAAATACGAAAACTTATAGAAGATGTCTTTAAGGATAAGGGGCCGTGGCTGGCTGTTCAGCTTTTGGACAAGCTCAAGGCTGTCGGTTATAAGTATGCAACATATTTCGGCGCAACTTTGAGTATGGAAGACATGATTATTCCTCCTGAAAAGGCAGGAATGCTCGAAAAGGCCAACAAAGAGGTTTTGGAAATCTATAACCAGTATAAGGGCGGCCACATTACCCAAGAAGAGCGCTATAACCGTGTGGTTGACGTTTGGCAAAAGACAAACTCCAATCTTAAAGAGATTCTTATGAACCGTCTGCAAGAAGACAAGGGCGGATTTAACACAATTCACATGATGGCTACATCGGGTGCCCGAGGTAATAAGGATCAGATAAATCAGCTTGCCGGAATGCGAGGTCTTATGTCCAAGCCTACGGGAGACATTATCGAACTTCCGATTAGATCGAACTTTAAAGAAGGCTTAAATGTTATGGAATTCTTTATTTCGACTAACGGTGCCCGAAAAGGTTTGACCGATACGGCTCTTAAAACCTCTGACGCAGGTTACCTGACCCGCCGTCTTGTTGATATTGCTCAAAACGTAGTTGTAAACGAAGAAGACTGCGGTACCATTAACGGTATAGAATATGCCGCAATTAAACGCGGAGACGAAATCCGTGAGTCCTTGAGCGAGCGTATTGCCGGAAAATACACTCTGGAAAGGGTTATTCACCCCATTACGGGAGAGCTTCTCATAGATGTAAACGAGTATATTACGGATGAAACAGCTAAGAAGATAGAAGAAGCCGGTGTTGAAACCGTTAAGCTCCGCACCGTTTTAACCTGCGAATCCAAGCACGGTGTTTGTGTAAAATGTTACGGACGGGATCTTGCCCGAAACAGAATTGTCCGAATAGGGGAGGCTGTAGGTATTATCGCAGCCCAGTCCATCGGTCAGCCCGGTACACAGCTTACAATGCGTACCTTTCACGAGGGCGGTACGGCTTCTAAAAATGTTGAAGAAAACAGAATCGTGTTTAACGATTATTCTATCATCGTTCGCGGTATAAAAGGTTCTTATGTAACTCTTAAAAACGGACACTTCCTCTTTACAAGAAAAGGCGAGTTTACATTCAGCAGGGTATTGAATGAGTATGCTCTTAAAAAAGGCGAAACAGCCCTTGTAAGTACAGGCACAAGGGTAGTAAAGGGTAATCCTCTTTATACATTAAAGAACGGAAAGGAAGTGCTTTCGGAAAATATAGCCATTGCCGAAGTCAGAGATAATATTATCTATTTGACAGGTCAAGAGCAGACAATAGAGATAAGAAACGGTTCCGAGGTTGTAGTAAAAGAAAATGATGTTATAAAGGCCGGAGAAACGGTCGGTACCTTCGACCCCTTTGCCGATCCCATTTTGGCTGAATATGACGGCTTTGTCCGATTTGAAGATATTTTGCCCGGTACAACCTTAAAAGAAGAAGCCGATGAAGAAACGGGTGTTGTCGAAAAGCGAATAAGCGATGCTCACTTCGATAAGATGCAGCCCCGCATCTTTATCTCAGATGAATCGGGTAACACCGTAGGTGAGGACTCTTACTTCCTCCCCGGAGGTGCACAGCTCTTGGTTGAAGAAGGTCAGGAGATTAAGGCCGGTGCAATCCTTGCAAAGATAGCAAAAGAGTCGGTAAAGACTAAGGATATTACCGGAGGTCTTCCGCGAGTTTCGGAGCTTCTTGAAGCCCGCAGACCAAAGTCGCCTGCCGTTCTTGCCGCTATTGCCGGTGTAGTTACCATAAAGAAAGGCTTGCTCAAGGGCAAGAGAACTATTATGGTTCGTGACGAATACGGCCATGATGTAAAGCACTTGGTTCCTATAGGAAAGAGAATGCTTGTCCGTGACGGAGATACGGTAAAAGCCGGAGAACCCTTGTGTGACGGCAGCTTTGATCCGCACGATATTTTAAATATCCTCGGTGAAAATGCCCTTCAAAACTATTTGATGAAGGAAATCAAGGAAGTTTATGATGCTCAGGGTGTTACCATCAACGATAAACACGTAGGTATAATCGTACGTCAGATGCTCCGAAAGGTAAAGATTGTTTCGGTTGGAGATACCAAGTTTATCTTTGACCAGCAGATAGATAAATACCGCTTCCATGAGGAAAATAAGAGGGTTAAGGAAGAAGGAGGTCAGCCTGCCGTTGCCCGTCCTATGTTCCAAGGAATTACAAAGGCAGCTCTAAATATCGATTCCTTTATTTCGGCCGCTTCTTTCCAAGAAACCACGAAGGTTCTTACAAATGCCGCTATTGCAGGTTCATCGGATGAGCTTCGCGGTCTAAAGGAAAACGTAATTATCGGACATCTTATTCCTGCCGGAACAGGTATGAAGCAGTACCGCGACATTAAACTTTTCGATAAAAATAAGAGCGACTTGGATATTCAGATGAACGAAATTCTTGAACGCCGAAGGCTTGAAGCTGAAGCTGCTCAAGCTCTCGAAGAAAAAGAACTTATCGAAGAAGAAAGCTTTTTGGATGATCTCTAAAATATAGGGGGAGAGGGGAACTTGTTCAGACGCAAGTTTCCCTCTCCCCCTAAAACCCCCTCTCCCTTCAACGACTGCTTAGGGGCGCAGCCCCTAAGAACCCGCATTTTTACAAAGGTTTTGGTTTACTGTTTGGTTGAGATGAAAACAAAAGGATTGGGAAAAATTCAAAGGTTGGGAGGGGAAGGTGAAATTCCTACAGTAATTTTTTCCCTATTGACATTTGCTCATACTTGATAATATAATTTCATTGATTATAACTATTTCTTTTAATTTCTTAATTTAGGTGGTCTTGATTATGAAATTTATTAATAATAGCTTTACTAAAGCTTGGATGAACCGTAAGTATAAGCTGTGGATTCTTTTGTTTGGTGTGTTTTCTTTTTTAGTTGTATACATCAAATATTTGATAAAAAAAATTACTAAATCTTCTTCTGCAATGAATCAATATGCTGAGATTATTGCAAATGTAAATGAAGAACTTCAAAATACCAATACGATGGAAAATTTGTTAAAAGAATCTTATGAACAGGTAGTCCGTAAGAATGAGTATTTTAAGAAAGTTATGTCTGAAGCTGAGATATTAAAAGAAGCTGAAAAGAATGCAAAAAAAAGATACAATGAGTTATATTATGAGAAAATAGATTATCTTTGTGAACATAATTTAGTGAAGAAGATAACATTTTTAGATTTTTTTCTTGATACACTTAAAAATCCTGTATTCCTAATCCTTTCCATTATCATTTCTTTTCCAATGTACATGCTTCTCTATATATATACTAGACCAATTCAAAAGTATATTTTAGAAAGATTATTTATGATGGTGTTTGTAATTTTTGGAGTTACTTTTATGGTCTTTACTATACTGTATTTCTCTCCTATGGATCCTGCAGTAAATATTTTAGGTCAAACGGCAACTCCGGAACAAATTGAAGAGTTTAATAGAGTGTATGGGTTAAATGCATCATATTTTTCAAGACTATTTACAACTTTTAAATCTCTTGTAACTTTTGATTTGGGCATCACATATGTTGGAAATATGTCTGTTTCTACTGAAATTGCAACAAAATTCCCTATAACGTTGACTATAGCATTTTGCTCTGTTTTTATTGCAGTATTAATAGCTATACCGGCAGGAATTATGTCTGCTATAAAACAATATTCTTCTTTTGATTATACATTCATGTTTTTTGCATTGATAGGCTTATCTATACCTAATTTTTGGCTTGCCCTATTATTAATTTTGCAATTCTCTATAAAAATGAGCTGGCTTCCGGCAACATATATTGTGGGTAATTGGCAGTCTTTAATAATGCCTGCAGTAGTACTAGGTACTGGAATGAGCGCTACAGTTGCAAGAATGACCCGTTCATCTATGTTAGAGGTTAAGCATTCCGATTATATATTAACGGCAAGAGCAAAAGGTTTATCTCCCTATAGGGTAACAATAAAGCATATTTTAGGAAATGCAATGATACCGATTATAACGGTTATAGGGCTTCAATTTGGTGCTCTATTAGGCGGTTCAGCCGTTACCGAAAAAAGCTTTAATATACGCGGTCTTGGCAGTTTCATTGTTGATAGGCAGTTTATACCTGATGTTCCTGTTGTATTAGCAGGAGTCGTATATATTGCTGTTGTTATTAGTGTTGTGAATTTAATGGTTGATATACTATATGCAATGTTGGATCCTAGGATAAAATCAAAAATAAAAAATTCGTAAAATAATTATAGACTAAATGGGGGTATGCATTGTGGTCGATAAGGATTTCTATTTAAATAAAAGATATTTGAGGCTTTTAGGAAACAGCCTTGAATATGCAACAGCAAGGCTCGCATGGCAGGTTTCGTTAGTTGTATCTATTATATTTGCTTTTTCTTCATATAATTTTAAAACAGGAGAAATTGAGCTTGTGCCGGCTATAGTTTTTATAGTATATTTTATCGGTTCGTTTTTACAATATATAGTTTGTAAAAAAATAAAAAAAGATTTTACTAAAAATGGGAAAGTTTTAAGTACAACCATGAAATGCGGTTATATTTTTATTCCCTTTATACTTACAGGTAATTTTTTATTGTCTAATGCCGGTTTTATGCTTATAAAAAAAGAAAAAAGTATTGAATATTGTTTAGCAGTATATTCTTTTTTAATAACGTTTGTTGTTATAGTAATATCTCTTTTGAATTTGGCTAAAGAATATATTTCAAACTTTTTTTTTATAGGTATTGGTATACTTTTATTACTAGCATTATTTAATATTGTTACTATCTTATTGTCTTCAAAAATAAGTTCAGGTAATTTGGGTAAATTTACAGTTCCATTTGCGATAATTTTAATACTTTCTTCAGTTACAGGTAATTTATTTTCATTCATATTAGGTATTATGATATTGTTCAAAAAATTTCACAAAAATTCTGCAGCTAGTATAGGCTGGATAGATGTTTTAAAACGAATTTTTAGAAATTATGTATCAGTTGTAGGTTTGTTTTTTATAGTTTTTTTGATGTCCATATCAATATGCAGCTATCTTACATTTGATTATGCTTATGCAGTAGAGAATAATTATAGCACAATACAGCAAATTCCAAGTTTACAATTTCCATTTGGAACGGATGACTATGGAAGGTGTTTATTTACTAGAATTGTATTCGGTGCCAGAATCTCTCTTACAGTCGGTATAATATCTACAGGAATTCCTATTATAATCGGTTGTTTCCTTGGTGCCATATCGGGCTATTATGGGAAAAATGTAGATAATGTAATTATGAGATTACTGGATATACTTTATGCAACTCCGGGAATATTACTTGCTATTGCTATAATCGCTGCGTTTGGTTCTAATACATTCAATTTAATAATGGCTTTGTCGGTTGCATATATACCAATATATGCTCGAACAATGAGGGCTACGGTATTGACAATTTCCAATCAAGAATTTGTTGAAGCGTCAAGAGCTTGTGGAGCAAAAGATCTTAGGATAATATTTAAACATATTATTCCAAATTCACTTGCTCCTATAATAGTAAGGGCTACTTTGTCGATAGGTGCAGCTGTTCTTTCAACAAGTGCTCTTAGTTTTTTAGGACTGGGCGTAGAGCCTCATATTCCTGAATGGGGTAATATATTAAAAGCCGGAAGCAGCTTTTTGGAAACCAGTCCGCATATAGCAATTTTCCCAGGGATAGCAATAATACTGATTGTTTTAGCGTTTAATTATTTTGGTGATGGTCTTAGGGATGCTTTAGATCCTAAATTAAAATAGGTGATAGTATGGTTGATAATAAAGTAAAAGATACGGTAATAAGTATAAAAAATCTGCATGTTCATTATGTGACAGAGGATGAAATATATCGTGCTGTAAATGGTTTAAATCTTGAAATATTAAAAGGCGAAGTTGTTGGACTCGTTGGAGAAACGGGGGCAGGTAAAACAACTACGGCACTGTCTATTATGCAGCTGGTACCGGATCCGCCCGGAATAATTGTAGATGGAGAGATATACTACGATGGAAAGAACATAATAAGAAATACTGAAAAAGAAAATAGAATAGTGCGGGGAAATGGTATATCTATGATTTTTCAAGATCCTATGACCGCATTAAATCCAATTATGACAATTGGAGAGCAGCTGGAAGAAGTCGTTGAAACCCATGAAAAAATGCCGAAACAAGATATCAAAAAGAGAGTTGTAGATATGCTTGAAACAGTAGGCATTAATAAAGAGCGTTATAACGATTATCCGCATCAATTTTCCGGAGGTATGAAACAACGTGTTGTTATAGCAATGGCCTTATTGTGTAAACCTCAATTACTGATAGCTGATGAGCCTACTACGGCATTAGATGTAACAATACAAGCACAGATATTAAATATAATGCAGGATTTGATAAAAAAATTTGATATGTCTATGCTTTTGATAACTCATGATTTAGGTGTTGTTGCTGAAACTTGTAATAAAGTATGTATTATGTATGCCGGTGAAATAGTGGAAAGTGGAAATGTTGAGGATGTTTTTGAGCAACCGAAACATCCGTATACAGTCGGCCTTTTCGGTTCTATTCCAAAAATTGATGAAGATGTTGCCGAACTAAGTCCGATAAAGGGGAGCGTCTCAAATTCATCGGAACTTCCTGATGGGTGTTATTTTTATCCTAGATGTCCTTATGCTAAAGATATATGTATGAAAGAAAAACCGGGAATTAAAGGTGATAATCATATGTATAGATGCCACTTTGATATAAGCAAATTTGTTCTTAATACCGGTGAGGATAAAAATACAACTATAGATAAAATTAATATAGAAAATAAGACTGAGGTTTTAAATGATAATATTCCAAATAAAGCAAATGAAAAACCTCTCTTAGAAGTAAGAAACTTGAAGAAATATTTCCCTTTAGTAAGCGGTTATTTACATGCTGTTGATGATGTTTCATTTGCTATACCCAGGGGAAAAACTCTTGGTATAGTAGGAGAAAGCGGTTGCGGTAAATCGACTTTAGGAAGAACCGTACTAAGACTTCATGAGCCGACCGCAGGAAGTATTTTATATGATGGGATGGATATAACAAACTTTAATAGTGAAGAGATGAGAAAACTAAGACAGAATTTTCAGATTATATTTCAAGACCCATATGCCAGTTTAAATCCAAGGATGAGTGTATCTCAAATTATAGGAGAACCATTAACTATACATAAAAAATTTAGCGAAAAACAAGCTCTGCAAAAGAGAATACTTGAACTTATGTCTTTAGTCGGTTTATCTAAAAAAGCTTACAATAATTATCCTCATGAATTTGATGGCGGACGCAGACAAAGAATAGTTATTGCTAGAGCTCTAGCTATGAATCCTGAATTTATAGTATGTGATGAACCTGTTTCGGCTTTGGATGTGTCTGTTCAAGCTCAGATATTGAATCTACTTATGCAATTACAAAAGCAGATAGGCCTTACTTATATGTTTATTAGTCATGATTTGTCTGTAGTAAAACATATATCGGATGAAATTGGGGTTATGTATTTGGGACAACTTATTGAGAGAGCACCCAAAAATGAAATTTTTTATAAACCTCTCCATCCATATACTATAGCTTTACTTAGTGCAATACCGTCAATAACCGTTAACAAGAAGACTTCAAGGATATTACTTAAGGGAGAGATAGTAAGTCCAATTAACCCTAAAAAGGGGTGCCGGTTTGAAAGCAGATGTCCTTTTGCAATAGAAATATGTTCCAAGATTACTCCCTCATTGAAAAATGTCGCTTGTGATCATTTTGTAGCTTGTCATAGATGGAATGAAATAGAAAACGGTAATTGTAAATATAGTAATACCTAATAAATAAAACTGTATATTGACAGATATGTATCAATAATGTATCATTGAATGTAATATTAAAACTACTTATGTTGATAACATGGTGTAGTTATATAAATAGGGGGATTAAGATGAAAAGAAGATTATTTGGATGTGTTTTAGCTATTGCACTTTTAGCCGGTTGCGGTAGCAAAACTAGAGAAAATTCTGCTGCTGGCGGAGACGGTAAAGCTGTTGCCGGAAATAAGACTGAGACAATTAGAATATTATCTCAATCGTCATATCAGAGCAAAGCTTCAAATGTTTTACGGGATCAATTAACAAAAGCAGGCTTTAATGTAGAATTAAATACTCAGCCTGACTATTCAAGTTATTTAGTACCGCTTAAAGCCGGTGATTATGATTTGGCAATAACCGGTTGGACTACAGTTACAGGTAACCCTGATTATGCTGTGAGGTCCCTTTTTATGACCGGTGGAGATTATAATAATTTACCGGTTTCAGATGCTAAAGTCGATCAACTTATAGACAAAGCTGCAGCAGAAACGCCGGAACAATATGTTGAAACTTACAGAGAATTGGAAAATTATCTTGTATCTGAAAAAGCCTATATTGTTCCTCTTTATTCTAACTTGAGAATATTGGCTTATAACAAAGAATTGATAAAGAATAATGTTAGACATTCTAAATCACGCTCTTTGGTTTGGGAAGAATTTGAGTATAATGATTCTTCTTTAAATGAAAAACGTCCTTTGATTTTGACACAAAATACTGCAAATTTGACATCTTTATGGCCGATAAAAGGTAATGACGGCTCAATTAATCAGTTGAATACAAATATGTATGTAAGATTGGTTAATTTAACTGATGAAGATGATATTATTGCTGAGGGCTCCCTTTCATATGGTAATGTTATAGCCGAAGGAAATAAAGAGTATTATTTTTTACTTAGAGATGATGTATATTTCGCAGCCGTGGATAAAAACAAAAATGTCGTTAACACCGGTGAAAGGGTAGGGGTTGATGATGTAATATTTTCTTTAAATAATGCAAGAGACAAAAATAGTGCACCGGATCATAGGACTTTTACCTTGCATGGAAGTATGGAAAGTATAGAAGCTATAACGGATTTAAATATACTGAAGACCGGTAAAAAGTCGGGAACCAGTACATCCATATTGAGTGCTTTGCAAGAGTCTGCTCCAACATCAATAAAAACTCTGACAGCCGATAAAACTAAAGCAAATACTAAAGACGGTGTATATCAAGTAATAAGAATAATTACTAAAAGACCATTTCCGCAAGTGTTAAATTTTTTAGCTCATCAATCAGCCGGAATTACATCAGTTAAACAAGTTACAAAGGTTAATAAAGATTTAAATGTTAAGACTTATGATCCCAAGAAAGATGTAATTTATGGTGATCAATCAACAGTAACGGAAGGAAGTACATATAATAATACTTTATGGTGTTCCGGTCCATATATTCTGGTTAAAAAGAACGAATATGATATAATTTTTATGAAAAACCCCGGATATATGGTTGGTTCTAAGCATGAGCCAAGAATAAAACAGATAACCTATAAGGTTATTGCTGATAATGCCTCTGCAGTAGGAGCTTTTAGATCTGGAGAAGTTGATTTTGTTCCTGCAGTTGATGATGATAAGGTTGAGATTCTTGAAGGTGATGCAAAAGTATTGGTTTCTAAACGAAGTTCAAATTCTGTTATTTATGCAGGATTTAATTTAAAGGATGGTAGTAAGTTTAAAAATCAAAAACTTAGACAAGCTGTACTTAATGCCGTAGAACAAGAAGGTTTTATAGCCGTTTACTCGGGACTTAAGCAAAAAGCATATTCTACATTGTCCACATTGATTGATACGGGCAATGAATTAAATGTTGATTTAGAAAAGAGTAGAAAATTATTATTAGAATATCAAAATGAAAAATGATGTATAATTAAGAATACTCTTTACATCTTCCAAAGGGCTTGTAGTCCTTTGGAAGATCCGGTTTGTTAGAAACGGTTTTTTCAGCATTGACATGTCCGAGACTTTAAAGTATTATTATAAAGAAAAAGAAACTTATATAAAGGAGTTTTTATGAATAAAGTCAAGCTAATCGGTATTGTAAAAGCTGCCGTGATAACAGCTCTTTTGGTTATTTGTATCGGCTGCCGATCCTTGCCCGGGTCGGACGAAGTCATTAAAGGAAACGGAAAGATGGAAACTAAATCATTCCCTGAAAGCGATTTTAATGCTGTTTGCATCAAGGGTGGTTGGACTGCCGATATAAGGTATAGCGAAACCTTTTCCATTCAAATTGAAACGGATGAAAATATTTTCCCCTATTTGGATATATCTCTTACAGGTACCACTCTTAACATCGGTTTTAAGTCTGGATACAGATACGGCATATCACCGACTCGCCGTAAAGTCTTTATTACAATGCCTTCTTTAATAAAGTTGCAGACGTTCGGTTCACTTACCAGTACCATTTCATCATTCAATATGCCTAAAGATTCAATGTCGATAGATATATCAGGCAGCGGTAATATTACCGCACGCGATATTATGGTAAACACTCTAAAAGTGGACGTATCCGGCTCAGGCGATTTTTCCGCAACGGGAAAAGCCGAAAATATGATAGCGGATATCTCCGGTTCAGGGGATATAAAAACAACCGATTTTGAAACCGAAAAGGCGGATATTTCAATTTCAGGCTCCGGTTCTGCAAAAGTATGGGTTACACGGCATTTAAAAGCCGATATCCGTGGCTCCGGTTCCGTCCGTTATAAGGGTAATCCTGCAATTGAAATAAAAAGCTCAGGCAGCGGCCGCATATCTTCTCTTTAAAAAGTTATGAAGGCTTATTTTTGACAATGCAGATGGCATTGTCAAAAAACGCTGTCGAGTTTGCCTTTCGACAAACATCGCTTTATTGTATGCCGTTTCTCACTGACGTTACGCAACGGCGAATTGAACAGCTTCCAAAATTGATATTTTGTTCAGCTGTTCAATTTTAAGGAAGGATTTTATATAGGATGAAAAAAGAAAACCAAGAACATCTCCCTGTTATTTTATGAAGCTCACTGAAGAAAAATGGCTTTCAGAACGCTTCGGCGAGGAATATAAGGCTTATAGTAAACAGGTCAACCGCTTTATTCCGTGGAGAAAAATACATAACTAATTGCTGATGGATAATGCGATAATTGGTAATTCGATTGGGTGGATACCATGTGTAAAGAATGCTATGTAAACGAAAACAGAATTACCCCATTACTGAATCCCGTAGATTGCTTGGAAAATCATACGCAATATATCTGCGGAACCTGCGGCCGATGTATTTGTATTGAACATGATCCGCAACGGGGTTTGCAAAGATGGAATTTCCCGTTTAAATCATTGGAAATTGCAAAACTCTATTTGCGTACTGCGGATTATACCGAAAAAAAGGCCTGCGGTATCTACGAAATAGAAAACAGCAAGGGTAAAAAATCATATAAAATTTTTCCGTCTTATGACGATCTGCTTTTATTTTTGAAAAAGAATAAAGACAAACAATGCAAACAAACTGCACCTCTTTTTACTGTTGGGAAATATAAAGAATATCCGCACACACAGATACGTATGTTGACTCCTGCCGAAGTAAAAAAATACATGAGTGAGCGTGAATGTGGAATAAATTTTATGGAAGGTACTGATTTTGAATGAGTATATAAAAAATCCTTATACCAAAAACGGAAAAACGTTATTGTTTACTTGCCAAGATAAAAGGTCGCTGGATATTCTGGAAAAAACGGGGCTTTTTCTTAATAAAAGAATATACATAGAAGAACACCTTGCTGGTATCTCATCTCTTATGCTTAAATGTTATGACTGGTTCATAAAAGAATCGTCCAAGCGCATAAAAAAGCCCGATTATGCCGATTATCATATCTGGTGCTCTGTGAGTGCAAAAAGTTGTATGCGCCCGGAAGAAGGCAATGTTGCCTACATTTTGGAGGTCCCCAACGAAGAAATCTTGTACTTCAGCGGGTTTAAATGGGACTACGTGTTAAATCTGCACTATGTTCCTGAAAACGAAGCAGACCTTGCCGCCTACGAAGAAGACATAAAACAAAAAGGTTTTAAAAATTCCTATGAATTCATTATATGGAAGATATGCACGGATGTTCTCCGATGAAGAAAAACGGGTACGGGACAGCTGGCTCAGAGTTTTTGATATAGACGATTGGAATATCTTTGATGTGCAGGCAAATATCTGGCACATAAAAAAAGAATGGGTTAAACAGGTCATCAGGCCGGGTGAAAGAATCCCCAAATGTTTCGTCTTGGATTAAAGAGATATCTTTGTGTTAATACACTGGTATGGGCGGTCTCTTGACTATACCTCACAAATGATATAAAGTAATTTGCACAAGGAGTCTTTAATGCGCATAATCTACGAAACTAATGGCTTAGGCTTTCTTGGTTGGATAACTGATTTACCCGGGGCTTATATTCGCGGGAAGACACTGGAAGAGGCTAGGGGGAAAGTCAATAAAGAAATAGCTTTATGTACTGAATGGCTTAATTTTGAAAAAGCTGTCGATATGCAAATAAATGAAGAAATAAAAAAATCCGATTTACACATTGAAGATGCCGATTCGGATATTATATTTGATTCGGAGCTAATCGATTTTGATAAGCAAGACGATTTTCTTTTTTGGTGTGATAAAGTTTTACTTTCCGGGACAAAAACCGAAGAAATATATAAAAGAATGAAGAATAAATCGCTAATTGACATTACGATGAAGCGGAAAACTTTTTACGGTGATGTGTATTGTACAATTAACGATCAATATCGTCACATTGTTAATGTTCAAAACTACTATTTGAATCAAATCGGTACTGAAATGAATATAGCCGATGAGTTCCGGCTCAATCGTATGGAATTTATAGAAAAGCTAAAGGAAAAATATCTAAAAGATGGCAATAAGCTGTATCGCAATGAGAGTGAGGATTGGACGGTTAAAAAAGTAATTCGTAGAACTATTTGGCATGACCGTATTCATATCAGAGCGATAGAAAGAATGGAAAAACGCTTAAGCGGATGACTTGAGGTAATAGCTCCATTATTACCTCGAATATCATAAAATATAAGGAGGGAAAAATTATGGATTTAAGTTTTAGGTTATCAAAAGATGCAGAGTATATCGCATTAATGAGTAAAGATGTGCAAGAGCTTCATTATAGATTGTATCCTGAGTATTTTAAACCTTTTTCATATGATGAAATATTAAACTTTTTTAAAAAGCAATTACAAGAAGAAAATTGGTTTTGCTATATTGTCTCTTGTGACGGAAAAGATGCCGGTTATGCTTTATTTTATATTCGGGATTATCAAGAAAATCCTTTTAGAAAAGCCTATAGAGGAATACATATCGATCAAATCGGCATAGCGCCTGAATACAGACAAAAGGGAATCGGTAAGGCCCTTATGAAAGAAATTGAAAAAATTGCCGTTAAAGAAAAAGCCTCGCAAATCGAGTTGACTCATTGGGAGCTGAACGAAGATGCAAAGTGTTTCTATGAGAATATTGGCTTTGATACGTATATCAGATTTGTTGTTAAAAAAATATAAAGCCCTCCAATTAATAAAGCCTTGATTTTATCTGAAAAAAGACATACAATAAATATAGAGTAGTATGAATATATAAGAAGGAGGTAGAAGCTTGGTTATTTCAAAAGAAGAAGTCAAGGATTCCGTAATAAGACGCTTAAAGAGAAATTTCAGTAAAAGCCTTGATAAGGCTACCCGCCGGGAGATTTATGATGCCGTCGCCAGTACGGTTATGGAGCTTATTCAATCTAACTGGATTAAGACTATGAATGCTCAAGAGAAAACCGGCGTTAGAAGGATGTATTATCTTTCAGCCGAATTTTTGATGGGGCGAGCCTTAATCAATAATATAAACAATATGGGCATTCGAAAAACCATTGAAGAAATTGCAGATGAAATCTCCGAACCTCTTTCGATTATCGAGGATGAAGAGCCGGATGCCGGTTTGGGAAACGGAGGCTTGGGAAGACTCGCTGCATGTTTTTTGGATTCTCTTGCAACCATGAACTATCCGGGGCACGGCTACGGCATCCGCTATAAGTATGGAATGTTTGAGCAAAGAATCGAAAACGGCTATCAGGTAGAATATCCCGACCGCTGGCTTTTTGCCCGAGACCCTTGGGAGGTACGCCGCTCCGATTTGAGCGTTAAGGTCTACTTTGGGGGAACTCCTTCTTCCCGAACATCCGAGAGCGGGAGACTCTATTATGATCTAAACGGAGCAGAAGAAATTATTGCCACCCCTTATGATATGCCGATTGTCGGTTACGGTACGGACACGGTAAACACCCTCCGCCTTTGGGAAGCTTCTTCCGATGACGGCTTTGACCTTCCGCTTTTTAACAGCATGGAATACAACAGGGCTTTTCAAAAACAGATAGATGCCGAGAGCATTTCCTGTATTCTATATCCCAATGATTCGGGCCCGCCCGGAATGAATTTACGCTTAAAACAGCAATACTTTTTTACTTCTGCAAGTTTACAGGATATTATACGCTCCTTTATACATAGAGAAGGTACGGATTTTACCAAGCTGCCCGACTATGTTGTGATTCAATTAAACGATACCCATCCCGTTGTGGGAATCCCCGAGCTTATGCGTATTTTGATGGACGATTATCATCTTGAATGGGATGCTACTTGGGATATTACAAAGAAGGTTTTTGCTTACACAAATCACACAATTTTAGCGGAGGCCTTGGAAAAATGGCCGATAGATGTTTTTCAAAAACTTCTGCCTAGGATTTATCAAATCGTTGAAGAAATAAACAGGCGCTTTTTGGCAAAGCTTTACGAAAAATATCCGGGCGATTGGAAAAAGCACAACAATATGGCGATTATGGCTGACGGAAAGATTCACATGGCTCGTCTTGCCATAGCCGGAGCCTTTTCGGTAAACGGAGTTGCTGCTCTTCATACAGAAATCCTAAAGCACAAAGAGCTTGCCGATTTTTATGACCTCTATCCCCATAAGTTTAACAATAAGACCAACGGAGTAACTCAACGGCGTTGGCTTTTAACGGCCAATCCTCTGCTTTCCGAGTTTATCACAAAATACATAGGCGGCGGTTGGGTAACTAATTTGAATGAATTAAAAAAGCTTGAAGCCTTTATAGATAACGAAGAATTTTTAGAAGGTTTTATCGAGGTTAAACATAAAAATAAAATCAGGCTTGCCGAATATCTTGAAAAAAATCAGGGCATATTTGTCAACCCCGATTCTATCTATGATGTTCAAATCAAACGCCTCCACGAATACAAAAGGCAGTTACTGAATATTCTTCATATAATGACCCTTTATAATAGAATTATCAATGACCCGTCCTATGACCCTATTCCTCGAACCTTTATCTTCGGAGCAAAAGCTGCGGCAGCTTATAGGCGTGCAAAGGAAATAATAAAGCTTATCAACACAGTTGCCGACAGAATAAATAACGACCACAGGGTTGCCGGAAAATTAAGAGTTGTCTTTGTTGAAAACTACCGCGTGTCTGCTGCGGAAAAAATCTTCCCTGCTGCCGATATTTCGGAGCAAATTTCTACTGCCGGAAAAGAAGCCTCCGGTACGGGCAATATGAAATTTATGATTAACGGAGCCGTAACCATCGGTACCCTTGACGGGGCTAATATTGAAATTATCGAAGAAGCCGGAGCAGAAAATGAATTTATCTTCGGGCTTAAGGCTGAAGAGATTTTAAAGATGGATAAGGAAAACACCTATAATCCGAGAGAATATCTTGCAGCAAATCCTGAACTGGAAAAGGCTGTCAATCAGCTTATTGACGGGACCTATACCTTGCCGGGAGAACAAACATTTAGAGGTCTTTACGATTCTTTGATTTACGGTGTTGAAGGACAGAGGCCCGATACTTATTATATTCTTGCCGATTTTAAGAGCTATCAAAAAGCTCACGAGCAGATTATAAGCGAGTATTATCACCGCCATGCTTGGGCAAAAAAATGTATTTTAAATATAGCCCGCTCCGGAAAATTCAGTTCGGACAGGACTATTCAAAACTATGTTGATGAAATTTGGAGACTGGAAAGAATAAATGTCAATCAATAAAACAAAAAAGTATGATTTTGAAAATACCCTTCCGCGAAAGAACATAGGTTCCGCTAAGTGGGAGCTTATGTACCAATGGAAACATGATGTTTCGGACGGCATAATTCCGCTTTCGGTGGCCGATATGGAATTTAAAAACCCACCCGAAATAACTGAAGGCTTAAAAAGTTATCTCGATAGATTGATTTTGGGCTATTCTACGCGGTATGCCGATTATGACAATGCCGTAATAAATTGGCTTAAGCGTAAGCATGATTACTCCGTAAGTGCCGAAATGATTCTTCAGACGCCCGGTATTGTAAATGCTTTTTTTGCTGCAGTAAATGCCTTTACCGAAAAAGGAGACGGTGTAATAATTATGAGGCCGGTATATTATCCCTTTTCTATGGCAATCGAAATGAATGAGCGGGAGCTTGTAAATTGCCCTCTTCTATGCGATAAGGACAACTATTATACAATAGATTATGAGAAATTTGAAAAGCTTGCAAAGCAGCCTAAAAATAAACTTTTAATCTTTTGCTCTCCTCATAACCCTGTGGGCCGTGTATGGAAAAAAGAGGAATTAAAAAAACTTGCCGAAATAGCCTTAGAAAATAATGTTATAGTTTTTTCCGATGAAATATGGAACGATATTATAATGCCCGGCTATAAACACACTCTTATGGCAAGTATTTCAAAAGAAATAGGTGCAAATACCATGACTGCGACTGCTCCTTCAAAAACCTTCAACGTTGCAGGGCTTGCTACATCAAATATAATTGTCGAAAATGAGACTCTTAGAAAAAAATATGATGAAATGCTTCAGAGGATGAAATCTTCAAGTGTAAATGTTCTCGGGTTTAAAGCCTGCGAAATAGCTTATACCCAATGTGATAAATGGCTTGAGGAACTTCTTCAAGTTCTTGATACTAATCAAAGGCTTGTTAAAAACTATTTTGATTCCAATTTTCCCATGCTTAAAAGCCGTTTCATTGAAGGTACTTATCTTCAATGGATTGATTTTAGAGCCCTCGGAATGGATAACCAAACTTTGGAAAATTTTATGCACAATGAAGCCCAATTTTTTACGGATGAAGGCTATGTTTTCGGATCTGAAGGAGACGGCTTTGAAAGAATCAATGTCGGCTGTCCTACTAAAATTTTAAAGCAGCATTTGGAGATGCTCGGTGATGCATTAAAGAAAAGATTGTTATCATTATGACAAGATGGGAGTTATGATAAACAGTTCGGCAGAAATTCAGCCTCACTGTTTATCTGACGAGTTTTGTACATAGGGTACAAAACATCGCATTATTGTATGTAGTTTTGCATAAAGCAAAACTACTTGAAAAAACTTTTTTCAGGATTTGATTCGCTATCCGCTTTAGCGGATACGATGAAAAATTTCCTTGCAGAGCAGAGCCGCAAGGCTATGATAATCCTTACAAAAAGTTTTTATGGGAGTTTATATGTCTGAAAAAAAATTATCTTATTCTATGATTTTTTTGGCTATTGCCGTGATGTCTACAGTTTTAGGGCTTGTATGTATTTTTAACCCTGACAGTATAACAAGAATTATTGTGACTATTGTCGGTATTTCGTTAATCGTTTACGGACTTGTTGAAATTTATCAGTTTCTTTCGATTAAAATGAATACCTTTTTGGTATTGGGTATCATTCTTATAGGACTGGGGCTTTTTTGTCTGGTAAATCCAAGCGCCGTTCTTGGTCTTATCGGCCTAGTGCTCGGACTATTTTTGGTTTGCCTTGGGGCCGTTGAGGTCAAAAAGTCATTCGATCTAAAAAGATTCGGTGTGAAGCTGTGGTGGCTTTGGCTTATCTTTGCCGGGATTGTATGCCTAATAGGGCTTTCCGGGCTTTTTAATCTTGCAAGCATTTCAGGCCTCTTTGCAAGTCTGATAGGTTTCGGCTTTTTGATAAACGGAGTAAGCAGTATTTGGCTTTTCTTTGTATTGAAGAAAAGGAGCTGATTTTTATATTATCGCTTCTTGCCAAATTTCCCGTTTTTTGGTATACTCACCCCTCCTATGAATGAATTTACTGAAGGTCTTAATCCCGAACAGTTTAAAGCCGTTACTACGATTAAGGGGCCGGTGCTTATAATAGCGGGAGCCGGTTCGGGGAAAACACGCGTTATCACTTTTAGAATTGCACACATGCTCGACAAGGGGATTCCCCAGTCTCAGATTTTGGCTCTTACCTTTACCAATAAGGCTGCCAAGGAAATGGAGGAAAGGATAAAAGAGCTTACCGGCAAAAAACTTCAAAACCTGACTGTCAGTACATTTCACGCCTTTGGAGTTAAGGTTCTGCGTTCCCATATCGACAAAATAGGCTGGAGAAGTAATTTCAGTATTTATGATGAAACCGACCGCAATCAGTTGATTAAAGAATGCGGAAGAGAACTTAAATTCTCGGCAGATGCCTTGGATGTTTATAAGGTAGGTATTCTTTTTTCCAATATCAAAATGGGAAGAAAGGATTGGACAAACGAGCATGATTCGTACAAGGCGCTTTATAAAGAATATCAGGATGGGCTTAAACTTTATAATGCAGTAGACTTTGACGACCTTATAATGCTTCCAATAAAAATTTTTAAAGAACACCCCGAAGTCTTGGCGGAGTACCGCGAAAGATACCGATATATAATGGTTGATGAATTTCAGGATACCAGCACACAGCAATATAATTTTATGAAGCTCATTGCCGACAAAAATATCTGCGTAGTAGGCGATGACGATCAATCTATTTATTCTTGGCGAGGTGCCAGTTTTGAAAATATCCGCAACTTTGAAAAAGACTTTCCCGAAATGATTGAAATAAAACTTGAACAAAACTATCGTTCAACAGGGACAATTTTGGCTGCCGCAAACGGCGTAATTTCTCATAATGTAAACCGCAAGGTAAAAGCTCTTTGGTCAGAAAAAGATTCAGGCCGCCCTATCGAAATTTTTATTCCCGAAAACGAGGCGGCGGAAGCCGATTTTATTTCGGACATGATTTTAAGCTTAAAGCAAAGAGAAGGTTTTAAGTATTCCGACTTCGGAGTTTTAATTCGTGCCAATAGTTTAAGCCGCCCCTTGGAAGAATCCTTTTTGGAAGTAAACATTCCATATAGAATGTCGGGGGGTACAAGTTTTTTTCAGCGCAAAGAAATAAAAGATCTTATAAGCTATCTGCGTGTTGTTGCAAACCCCGACGATGATGTAAACCTCTTGCGCATTATTAACACACCGAGGCGGGGCATAGGCAAAAAAACTCTTGAAACCCTTTCCGTTCTTGCAACGGAAAATTCTTGTTCAATGCGGACTTCAATCCGCCTTCTTCTTGAAAACCCGCCTGAAGATATGAGGGGAAAAAGCATCGAAGATTTAAAAGAATTTGCCGAGCTTATAAGCACACACCGCACCCAGCTTCTTTCGGGGAAGGGTCTTGCTCAAAAGGTTAGAAAACTTTTGGACGACATCGCCTATAACGAATACCTTATTACCGAATACCAAAAAAGCGAAAAGGCAGCTCAATTTAAAATGATGAATATCGAAAGTTTTTTGCACTCGATGGACGATTGGGAAAACAATCCCGACAACTTGGACGGAAGTCTCTACGATTATCTTAACCGCATTACTCTTTTAACCCGCGATGATACTGAAGAAGAAAAAGGCGAAGTAAATATTATGACCATTCATTCTTCAAAGGGCTTGGAGTTTCCTGTGGTCTTTATTGCGGGAGCGGAAGACGGCCTTATTCCCCATGCAAGGAGTGTCGAAGAAAATGACGGAGATGTCGAAGAAGAACGCCGCCTTTTCTATGTGGCCATTACCAGAGCCCAACAAAAACTTTTTATTACAAGCTGCAGGCAAAGACGGAAACAGGGCGGCATAACCGAATGTGCCCCATCTCCTTTTTTGGATGAGATTCCTGCGGACCTCGTCGAATACCACGAGCCCGATGCCCAAGCCGAAGAAGAACGCATCGCCGATATCTTCAGCCAGATGAAAAAAAAGTTTTCGATGTAGGGGAGAACAATCTACGCGGTTCTGGTCTGCGATATAATCACAACATATTTTTTTGGCAAGGTGGGAACATTTTTATAAGCAGAAACTTTTGTATAAGAAACGATGAAAATTCAAGCCAAAAGCCGTCAATCTTAGCCAATCTTTTAGCTGTTTTTAAGACAAAAATCTATCGCTGTTGTAAAATCTTCACACAAATAAGGGAAAGTTTTACTATATGCAAAAGATTAAAACCGCTGTTGATGTTAGAACGCTTCTTTTTTTAGACATAGTGATTATGGTTTTTATGCTGATTTCCGGAAAGGCGGAGGTAACGCTCTGCTCTTTTATCATTGCGGCGGCAGTGCCGGTCATAACGGAATTAAACCTGTTCGGAAACTTCAGTTTCAGAACAGGCTGCCTTAAAATGCGATGTTCTAAATCGTGCTATTTGCACGATTTAGAACTCGTCGACCTGTTCGATAATGCAAGTTATCGAACAGGTCTATTATACGGTGTCTTGTTGTGCTACACTGTTTTGTTTGCGGGACTTTTTTCCTATTATCAACTGATTTTGCATTTGAATGTTCCGATGTTTCAATCTGCGGTTTTTTCCGTCATCGGAATAGTCGCTTTTATCGTGCAGAGGATTATTCCCTTTATGCTGCTGGGAACGGTAATTCAAAAGCAAAAAAATATTTCGGAAATTACAATGGCGCTCGACCGTATGCGGCTGCCGCGAGGCGTTATCCTCAGCATAGCGGTAATGTTCCGTTATTTTCCTGCAATAAAAGATGATTTTCTGGTTATTATCGATGCGATGAAACTGAAAGGTCTATACACTTCAAAATGTGCGGCTATGCTCCATCCGATACGGACGATGGAATTTATAATCGTGCCGATGTTGTTTAAAAGCCTAAAGACTGCGGAAGAGCTTTCCTGTGCAGCCTTGGTTAAGGGAATTGAAAACACCGATAAAAAAACATCGTACTTTGATGTCAAACTTCGTCCGATAGATGCCGTGTTTTCGCTTGCTGCAATCATAGTGTTGACGGCAAGTATGTACGCAAAATTATTTTGAATGAGAGCCTCGCGTATGATCAATCTGAACGATGTAAGCTATAAGTATAACGGTGCGGCGGTGCAGGTAATTCAGAACTTATCCTTGTCTATCAAAAAAGGAGAACTGGTTGTTATTACCGGAAAAAGCGGCTGCGGAAAAACAACTGTCTTCCGCTGTATGAACGGACTGTGTCCCCGTTTTTATGAAGGAGAAATAAACGGAAGTCTTACATTAAACGGCAAAGTTCTTTCGTCGATGCGTATATGCGATATATCAAACATTGCAGCGTCCGTTTTTCAAAATCCTGAAAGCCAGTTTTTTACCACCGATGTGCTTTCCGACCTTGTATATCCGTGCGAAAATTACGGTATAGAAAAAGAAGAAATACAAGAGCGGCTGAACCGTGTTACAAAACTGTTATCGCTGGAACCGCTTTTAAACAGAAAGCTTTCGGAACTCTCCGGAGGTGAAAAACAAAAAATTGCAATCGCTTCGGTTTTAATGTTGGACACGCGTGTTGTGCTGATGGACGAGCCGTCTTCCAATCTCGATTATCAATCCGTCGAATTGCTTACACAAATACTTGCACAGCTAAAATCAAAAGGTTATACGATACTCATCATCGAACACCGGCTTCATTATTTAGCGGAGCTCTGCGACCGGCTCATCGTAATGGAAAACGGGTCCATAGTACGGGAATATGAAAAAGATTCGTTATGCACTATCGGTAATGATGAGTTCCACAAACAGGGACTTCGCGGCTTGCATTTATTTCAAAACACCATCGATATTCCGTACAGTCAAAAGCCTCAGAAGAAAAGCGAAGCGTTGGTTGTACTGCACGATATTCATTTTGCCTATCGGAAAAACACTGAGGTTTTAAAAGGAATACATCTTTCAATCTATCCCGGAGACAAGATCGCTTTAATCGGTAAAAACGGCTGCGGAAAAACAACGCTGGGGAAAATCCTGTGCGGATTAAAAAAGGAACAGAGCGGTACCGTTTTGTTGGACGGAAGAGCATTCCCTGCAAGGGTGCGCAGTAAGACCGCCGGATATGTGATGCAAAATGTAGACTTTCAGCTTTTTGGGTGCAGCGTCTATGATGATTTATTGCTCGGTAACGAAGCACTGCCCGACAAAGAAAACCGAATACAAACAGTGCTTGAAAAGCTCAGTCTTTCGGCCTTGCAAGAACAACACCCGACAACACTATCGATGGGACAAAAACAGCGCTTGGTAGTCGCCGCATCATTTTTGCAAAATAAGCGGCTCACTATTTTTGACGAACCGACAAGCGGTTTGGATTACGGCAGTATGCAAAATGTCTGTGCGTTAATCGATTCGATAACGGGCAAGACAAACGCCTCCGTTATTATCACGCATGATTATGAGTTCATTTTAAACACCTGCAATAGAGCGGTTCTTTTGGAAGACGGACGGATAGCCGAAGACTTAGCTTTGGTTGCTAAAATAGCGCAACCAAAGTTAAATGACGAGTTTGCTTATCGCAAACATCGCCTATTAAACGTATGCGCTGACGCGCATGAATGCAACGGCCTCAAAAATTCACATTTTGTTCAGCCGTTGCATTGTAAGGAAGATTTTAAATTTAACGGTTCGATGCAGTTGGAATATATTTTTAAAGAGAGGTTATAAAGGTATGGAAACAAAAACCAATCACTGGAAAATCAGTCACTTTGTTTTAATCGGTTTAATGGCAGCAATTTATGCAGCCGTTATTTATGGGGTCGGAATGTTGACAGCCGTTACTATCCCCGTTATGCATGTGTTTGCGCCCGGTATGACGGGACTTTTGATGGGGCCTATCGTTCTTTTTGTTGTAAAGACTGTGCGGAGATTCGGCGTGTTGACGCTGCTTGCAGGTTTAGGCGTTGCGCTTTTTACGCTGACCGGAATGGGAAGTATTAATTGTCTGATTTTTGTTGTCATTGCGGGTTTGATAGCCGATGTGATTATCGCAAAAACAGGATTCAAAACGCTTTCGGTCGGTATCGGTCACGGACTGACGCAGGCTGCATATTTTACCGGAGGCGTGTTCCCTTTCCTTTTCTTTTTGGAACGGGAATTGGCAAAGTGGCAGGAAATGGGAATGAGCCGGGAAGAGATACTTGAATATGTGAAATATTTTACCGGAACCTTCGCCGTTATCGGCATAGTATCCGCTATCGTTTTCGGTATTGCAGGCGTCTATATCGGAAAGCTCATCTTAAAACGCCATTTTAAGGAGCGGTAAAACCGTAGATGATTACGAGATAGTCGAGGCAGGTTTTGTAAAGCCGGTTATGAGCAAAAGTTTGTAAGAAACACCCGCACACAAAAAAACCGCCCCCGAAGCCGGAGCTTTGTCAGGCTTGTGGCGGTCAGGGTAGTTTAATTCCCGCACAGGATATGCGGTGGTTTCAATCGTGCCAGGGTTTGCAAAACTCGAGGTTTATCCCCGACACGGAAGCCGGGAATAAACCGAATTATAAATTAGCTAATCGATTCCACTTCTTCTTGAGTTAGGCCGGTCGCTTGCATTATCTTTTTTACGGAATCACCGAGCTGTTTTAATATCTTTGCCGTTTCAAGAGCTTTTTGACGGGAACCTTCAGCAATACCGAGCGATTTACCTTGTTGTATGCCTTCTTCCCGTGCGTCCATTTCAAAGCCCGACATAAAGCGGTATTCCTTGCGTGCCTGTTCGTTGTGTTTTACTGCCTGTATCATTGTTTCTATCCTCCCTGTATATTCCGTGTTGATTGTACCTGTCTTGAGGTATTCCAAAAAGCCTTTGAGTTCCGCATCTTCGGCTTTGCCGAATGCTTCCGCATTGATTATAACCTTTTTTGTTCCGTCTCGTAAGGGTGTTTGCCGGTCTTCAAGGCACATATTTTCAAATGTGTAGAGCGGCTTGCCTTTCCCGATAGCGTCGAAAAGACAAACGAAAATAATATAGCTTTCGTTCAAGGCTTTGTAGTGAGTACCCTTGTCTAAGAATGCGATGTCGATTGCTGCCTGATAATAACGCATACGCTTGGGGATATTATGTTCGTTCGCCACTTGCATTTCGATGTCGTAAGATTTGCCGGCTTCGTCCTTTACAAGCAGATCGAGGCGTACTGATTTGGATTCCGAGCCGGTAAAGACGGCATCTTGGGATGACAGATAGGTGATTTTCCCGATTTTATCTGCCAAGACCATTTCGAGAAACTCTTTACAAATACCTTCGTCCTGCATTACCTTGCAAAACATAAAATCGTCTGCAATGGTCAGTTCGTCAAAGCTTTTTTTCATCGGCACCCCCTCATTGATTGTATTATACCACAATTACCTCAATTTTGTAAGAGCTGTTTTTTTTAATTTAACCGCATTGATTTCCGTGGTTGTTTCCCTCTAGTCTTCATTTTCAGTCAAAATATATCGCTATCGGACAAACTTTTATCGGTTTTGCAGACAGCTTATTCAAAAAGATATATAAACAAACCATGCGATTTAAAGATTTTATTGTGCCGAATATTCCTGCGTATACGGTGTCCGTAAGTCTTGCGGTGCTGGGGGTCGGCTGCGGGATGGTGCCGTATATCACGGTGCACCGTCTTCTTATGCGTTTGGCAAAAGGCGGAACTTCCGTTGCCGAAGTGTCGGCTTATGTAGGCGTTATCATTGCAGCCTTTGCTTTTCAACTGGTGCTGCACAGCATATCGACGGCGATTTCGCACAAGACAGCCTTTTCCGTTTTGGAAAAAATAAGGCTTGCCCTTACCGAAAAGATGATAAAGATGCCGCTGGGTTTTACGCGGAACAAGGGTGCAGGCTATTTTCACGGAATGCTCATCGATAGTATTGAACGGCTTGAATTTCCGCTTGCCCACGCACTGCCTGAAACCACCTCAAATATCCTCATCCCTTTAAGCATTACCGCGATACTTTTTGCAGCGGATTGGCGGCTTGCCCTTGCCGTTTTGGTACCCGCTGCAGCAACCTTGATTTTTTATCTTCCGATGTATATCGGCATTATGAACGATTTTGCAAACACCTATTATGCCGCCCTCGAAAACATGAACGGCAGGGTTATCGAATATATCCGCGAGAATAAGGAAATCAAAATATTCGGCACCGAAGCAAAGGCCTATTCTCAGTTTGAAGATTCCATCGACAATTATGAAAGGTCAACCTTAAAGCTGTACAACAAAATGTATTTTGTAAGCGCTCCGGCCTTTGTACTCTTGTCGTCGATTACGGTGAGCGTGCTTTCAGTCGGCGGACTGCTTTTTACTTCCGGTTTGATTGAAGCACCGCTCTACCTTTTTGCCGTCATTATTGCAGAGGGCTTGGGAGTTTCGCTTTTAAAGTTCACCGAATTTATGGACAACTTTTATCACATAAGAAACAGTAAAAAGCTGATTGAAGAAGTGCTATCCGCTCCCGAATTGGAAGAAACTGCCGCAGCAGCTGCTCAGCATATTCCGAATAACGAAATTGTGTTTCACAATGTGTGCTTTTCATATGATGAAATTACGGCTGCCGATAAAACCGGAAATGCGGACAATGCTCCTGAGGGGAATGTGCTGCATGATGTATCGCTCACTTTTAAAGAGGGGAAAAAGACGGCGATTGTCGGGCACTCCGGTTCGGGTAAGTCAACAATAGCCAATTTGATTGCCCGCTTTTGGGATGTTTCAAAGGGTTCCATTACAATCGGCGGAATTAATTACAAAGATATGACTCTTGCTCAATTAATGGAACATGTCAACTATGTAACGCAGGACACTTTTTTATTCAATATGAGTATTTTGGAAAATATTCGAATGGGGAAGCCCGCCGCCTCAGATGAAGAGGTAAAAGAAGCAGCCCGTCTTGCACAGTGTTCGGATTTTATCAAACAGCTTGAAAAAGGCTGGAACACTTATGCGGGCAATGAAGGAACAAAACTGTCCGGCGGGCAGCGGCAGCGTATTATCATTGCCCGTGCAATTTTGCGGAATGCACCGGTGCTTATCTTAGATGAAGCGACTACTCACACCGATGCGGAAAACCGCCGGCAGCTTCAGCTTTCATTACAGGAACTGTGTAAAAATAAAACCGTCATCACGATAGACCACAACCTTTCCACCGTCAAAGAAAGCGATTCAATCATCGTTATGGAAAATGGACGGGTAGAGGCTCAAGGTACACATACGGAACTATTGGAGCAATCACCGCTGTATGCAAAGCTGTGGGGAAAAAGATAGACGGTTCAATCTTATATGAAGCGAAGGAATTTCTGATATGCATTGTATGAGCGATGATGACCTTGTAGAAGAACTCTTGAGCGAAAAATAGCTTTGTTTTTGGGATAGCTCTTATCAAAAAAACCGCCCCCGAAGCCGAAGTTTTCTCCAACTTGATAGCGGTCGATTTAATTGTTAATTGGTAATGTGTAATTTGTAATTCGGCCGGCGTAGGTTATGCTCTACGACTGACGTAGACTATGCACTACGACCGACGTAGGTTATGCTCTACGACTGACGTAGACTATGCTCTACGGCTGACGTAGACTATGCTCTACGGCTGACGTAGACGAGGGGCTTTGCCTGCCGTAGAGCCGTTGTTATGCGGCCGGAGTGAGCGGTTTATCAAATTTGCCCGTTTTAAGGGTTTTGCTTTTTTGCGATGAACCGATTATCTTCGTTCGTACCTCGATGTAATACGTTCCTGCCGCCAAATCTGCGGGAATGATGGCCATAAGGCGGGCAGGTTTGTTTTCGGCGATGACGGAGGCACGGACGGGGTTTCCCGTTTCCGGCACAAAGAAAATGCCTTGAGAGGCGTCTTTGGCGTCGAACTTGAGGCGGCTTCCGGTAATTTGTACAATGCCGCCTTTGGTCAGTACTTCGTTCGTTTTGCCGGAAACGATGTCGGTAACTTCGGTTATGTAGGGGTCGGTGCCGGCGGCTTCGGTCTTTTCGCATTTGACCTTGGTTACAGCGTCGCGAAGGAGCGTACCTGCGGTCATGTTCAAGTTGACCGTGTGCCGTTTTTTGTCGAAGGCGTCGTTTGCCCCGTTGAATACGCCCGCAATAGTCAAAGCGGTGTTGAATAAAGGCGTGTTGAGCGCCGAACCGTCTTTGATAAGGCTTGCGCAGACTTCGCCGTAGACTTGCAGCGTGGCGGCTACGTCTGCCCGCGTAATGGTGGTGCCCTTGTCCATCATAAGGTCGATAATCTCGTCAAGGGTGTACGAGCGCACGTCCTGCGCCTGCGCCATGTAGTCGTCCGGCGCAGGGGTGAGTAAGTTTTCGCGAAGCGAGTATTTCAGCATCTTTATCCTCCATGTTAGGGGGAGGGACAAACCCCCGTTCAGAGCAGGGGTTGTTTCCCTCCCCCTATGACCCCCTCCCTTTTCCTCGCGCTGTTTAGGGGCGCTGCCCCTAAAAACCCCGACGTGTTCAAGGCTTCGGGGGGTTATTCTGTTTTTTTGGATTGACGGGTCTCAATCCGTAAGACCTAATGTACGCCGCACAGGACGTGCGGTGGTTTAAGCGTACGATGTTTTAGGCGGTAAGCCTAAAACTCGCGGTTAGTAAATGTACAAGGACGTACATTTACTAACCTGACATCCTGTCCGCCGCGGCCTGTTCTCTTAAATGTCTTCCTCAAGATAGCCGGCCATTTTTTTCATCTTCCAGTGCTTTGCTTTTGCTCCGTCAAAGGCGGCTTTAAGGCTTTCGGGAGCGCTGAAGTTTTTGCAGTTACCTTCGCTTATCTCCGTAGCATAAAGCACAGCCGCTGCATCGTCGCTTACCTCATGGGTCGGCAAATCGTTAAAGATTTTTATGAACGCATCGGCATTAAGCTTATTTTGGTAGCATATCAGGCTTTTCAAAGCGGTGCAGCCTTTCACGTTAAGGGTGGTAAGCTGATTGTTTCGGCAGTAAAGCTTTTGCAATGCGGTTAAACCGTGCACGTCAAGGGTGCTAAGCTTATTGGTGTGGCAGATAAGCTCTTGCAAAGCAGTTAAGCCTAACACATCAAGGTCGGTAAGCTGATTGTTTCGGCAGTAAAGCTTTTGCAATGCGGTTAAGCCGTGCACGTCAAGGGTGCTAAGCTTATTGCCTGAGCAGTTAAGCTTTTGCAATTTGGTTAAGTTTTGCACGTTAAGCTCAGGTATCTTATTGTCGCTGCAGTTAAGCTCTTGCAATGCAGTGCATTTTGACACGTTAAGGGCGGTGAGCTGATTGTTTCGGCAGATAAGCTCTTGCAATACAGTGCAGCCTGACACGTTAAGGGCGGTAAGCCGATTGGCGTTGCAGTAAAGCTTTTGCAATGCGGTTAAGCCGTGCACGTCAAGGGCGATAAGCTGATTGCTGTTGCAGTAAAGCTCTTGCAAAGCATTTAAACCTTGTACGTCAAGCTCGGTAATATTATTGAACCGGCAGTCAAGCTTTTGCAAGGCGGTACAGCCTGAGGTGTCAAGGGCGATAAGCGGTCTATTGTTGCCTGACTCTTCACCCCTACAGTCAAGCTCGATGATGTCCCCTATGAGGGTAACCTTTGTACCTATTGCGGTGAGTGTGGTTTCCACATCGCTTGTAAGCTCAGTTACGGTGCAGCCTTCCACTTTCATTGCAGAGCCGTCTTTTGTCTTTGCCTTCACTTTAACGGTGTTCTTATCGGGGCTCAAGGTGAGTTTGACAGAGTAGGGCTCAAAGCTCACCGTAATGGCGGCCGGCTTTGTTACGTTGTGGGCGTAGGTGTTTGACTTGTGGCCTAAAATGGCGTTGCCGTCCAGTTTCCACTCTTTCACCCTGTAGCCATCGTCGGCTTTGGCAGTAAATATTACCCATTTGCCCTCTTCAACCTTGTCGCCTGAAGTGATTTCGCTTGTGCCGAGTATCGCTTTCAGCGTGCCGTTAGGCGGCGTGCCTTCTACGCTAAAAGTGACGGCGTGTTTGGGCGGTGCAGGCGGGGCTGGCGGCTCAGGCTTCTCGGCGCTCGCCGGCTGTTTACATGCGGTAAACATCAGTGCGATGAGCAGCATGAGAGCTGCTCCCAAAAAGGCAGGTGCCTTTATCTTTGAATTACATGTTTTCATAGTAATTCCTCCTATAAAATATTTGAAATATAGCCACCGCACAGGATGTGCGGTCACTGCCAACTGTATGCGAGTTTGCGGAGCAAACTCGGGTTGAAAATCGGACAGGATGTCCGATTTTCATACCGCCGCAGCTCTTTGGAAATCTTTGTTTGTATGCCTTTCTGTTTACGGATGGGGTTTCCAAAGGGGTATCCCCTTTGGCAGCGTTGAAAAGGAGATAGGGGGCCGTAGGGGGAAAGAGGGAAACTTGCGTCTGACAAGTGTCTCTCTTTCCCCCTACAAAAAGCTGGGGGTTTAAGGGGGACGCAGCCCCCTTTACTAAACCAAGGTTGTTTTGAGTAAAATTGTATGTGTTTGGGTGTAAATTTGTTTGGACGGAGTGATCCGTTATCATAAAAGTGCAGACCTAAAAACCCGAAAAATAAAGGAAGGGAAAATATGGTCAAGTACAGTAAAGAATTTAAAGAACAGGCACTGCTATTGTCGGAAGAGATAGGAGTGAAAAAGGCAGCCGAGCAGCTGGGAATCAGTTATCACACGATTGCAGACTGGAGAAAAGTGAGAAGCCGAAAGGCGAAGGAAGAAAGAATCGCATCGGACAAAAGTCCGTTGAACGAGCGGGAACTTGAGATGCAGCGGGAAATACAGGAGCTGAAAAAAGCGAATGAAATCCTCAAGGACGCTCTCGGTTTTTTCGTCGTAGACCGGAAGAAGTAAGCACGCAAGGGTTATTCAGCTACATTTTGGAAAACGCAAAGGAAAAAATGTGGTCAATTGTGAAGATGTGCAGTACCCTAAAGGTGAGCGAGACGGGCTTTTACAAGTGGAAACGGAACCGTAACAAAATAAAAAGCTGGCAACTTCTTCTGGTCGAAATACACAAGATTCTTTCAGAGGATCCTGAAAACGATAACTACGGGATAGAAAGGATACGATTGGCACTTGAGCAGCGAGGTATAAAAGTTTCTCGCTCGACTGTAATAAGAGCGATGAGGAAGGGAAACCTGCTGCATAAGAGCAGAAGAAGTCCCGATGGGCTTACCAAAGCCGACAGAAAGGCGCAACGGCCTGAAAATCTTCTGAAAGGAGACTTTAGTTCAGATGCGCCTAACAAGAAATGGCTGACCGACATAACGCAGGTTCCGTGCAAAGACGGAAAACTGTATATTGCACCGATAATGGACTGCTTTGCAGGAGAGATAATCACAGTTGCAATGGACGATAACATGAAAAAAGAGCTTTGTATAAGAGCTCTAAAGGAGGCATACGAATTAAGAAAGCCGGATGATGGGCTCATACATCACAGTGACGCAGGCTCTCAATACACGAGCGAGGCATATAAAAGCGAATTGGCTCGCCGTCATGCAATTCAAAGCATGAGCGGTGTGGGAAAGTGTTATGATAATGCGAGGATGGAATCCTTTTTTGCGACGCTGAAGAAGGAGAAACTATACCGCATAGATACAACAAAATTAAAAAGGGAAGAAGTAAAGAAAATCGTCTGGAGGTTTATTGTCTACTACAACCGACGAAGGATTACCACAATGAATCTGCAAGGTTATCCTCCTATGATTTATCGGGAACTGTTTGAAGCCGGCTTATTAAAACCGGCAGCTTAAACTACAACTTTAGGGGATTTAGGGTCTGCACTATTATTGACTTTTTCAGAGCGGGAGTTTATGCCGCTTGTCGCTTGTCGCTTGTCGCTTGTCGCTTGTCGCTTGTTGCTTGTTGCTTGTTGCTTGTTGCTTGTTGCTTGTTGCTTGTTGCTTGTTGCTTGTTGCTTGTTGCTTGTTGCTAAAAATTATGAGGTGCGTTTCGGCTTTGTCAAGTCCTTTTGCAAAACTTTTTGCACTTTTTTGCTGAGAATCTTTGTAGCTTCTGTCGGTGCTTTTCCAGCGTTTTTCTATCATCACTTATATTATAGCCCGTTTTTATGCGGATTTCAATGTTTTGGGAAAGTTTTTTTTAATTTAACCGCAAAGATACAAAGAGCGCAAAGGAATTTTGATGGTGTTTTGATGACATATTCTTTCATTTTCCTTGGCGTTCCTTGCGGGCTTGGCGGTTTTATTTTACATCTACTCCGGGTATTTGCAAAAAGGCTATTCAAAATTGCCTCAAGATAGCAGGTGTTTCAAATGTTTTCGACTTCTTCTTTGCTGAGACCGGTAGCTCTTACGATAGCTTCTATGGCAAACCCCATTTCAAGTAAATTCTTTGCCGTTTCAAGCTTTGTTTGGTATGAACCTTCAGAAAAGCCCTGTTCAATTCCTTGTTCAATACCTTCGGCAAAGGCGATTTCATGTTCTTCGGCTCGCTGTACTGCAATATCTGTTTCATAATCGTATTCGGCTACTAGCATGTTTATAATTTTTCTACTTCCGCTTGAGTAAGCCCGGTACCTTCAGCGATTTTTGCTATCGGTATACCCATTTTCTTAAAAGCCAAAGCTGTTTTTATTACTCCATCGGAAAAGCCTCGCTTAATACCCTGTTCAATACCCTCGGTAAAGGCTATTTCCCGTTCTTCTGCTCGTTGTACGGCTATATCCGTATCATAATCGTATTCGGCTACTAACATGTTTATTACCTCCCGTGATTTTCTCTGTAAATATTCTTTTAATATTCCTTTTTCTATGCATATCTTTACCGCATTGGTAAAACCGTTTTCGCTGTCGAGTTGGGTTTGCTTTCTCACTTCCTCTACAAAGCGGCTGTATTCTTCAAGCGGTTTGCAGGCTGTTAAGACTTTATTTGCTTTGTCCGTGTTGATGTTGAGCACTTGCACCGTCAACTCCAGCGGCACTTGTTCGGGCTTTGTTATAAAGGCATCGGAAAGTTTTAGAACCGTAGTTTCAGGGTAGTCTTCCGTACCGTTATAGAAAACGTAGAATTCCGGCGTGGGGATTTTAGACAGCTTTCTTAAATACCTATCAGTCGGTGCTTGCAGTTTTTCGTAGAGCCTTGCTATGTATTCTAAAAAGCGCAAAGGCATATTTTCGTTTATCGTCGATTGGTGCTCTGCAAGGACGATAATCTTATTGTCTACAAGGCAGGAAACATCGTTGATTATGTTCATATACATAACATTATCGAGCCTTATGTTTTCTACAGGACAAGACATTTGCAAATTCGTTCCATGCAAGGCATTATAGAGTGATAAAAAATTCTCTTTTGCCTTTTCATCTTCACTGAAAAGGTCGACAAACACCGAGTCCTTATATTTTCTGTTTGAAGTACTCATAGCCACCCCCTCATTGATTGTATTATACCACAATTACCTCAATTTTGTAAGAGCTGTTTTTTTTAATTTAACCGCATTGATTTCCGTGGTTGTTCTCCTCTAGCCTTCGTTTTCAGCCAAAATATATCGTCGGTAGACAATGTTTCGTTTATTGTATGGACGCCGGGCAGGAGAACAATTAAAATCGGAGTAACCTGTAGGAGGTCCTATGCTAAAAACGGTGCGGGCTTTTTTGGCCCTTATGCAAAATCAAAAAAAGGAAATTGTTTTTTCCGTTGTATTAAGTTTTATCGACGGCTTTTTTATTATGATACCTTTTATCATCGCCTTTAAAATCGTAAACGCCGTACCGTTTTTTAATCCCGCCGCTTCGGGAACGCTTGATGTCCGCACTATGTACCGGTACATCGGTATTATGGCGGCAGCGGTTTTTATCAGAATTGTACTGCGTTACTTTACGCTCTATTTCCGCGGCGGGGCAGGTTATAAGGCAATGTGCCGCGAGCGTAAAAACTTAGGGACACGATTACGCAAGGTATCGCTCGGCTTTCTCAATGAAAAAAACACGGGCGACTTGGTTTCGACCATTACCTCCGATGCGGCGTTTTTGGAAATTGAAGGCATGGTCGTTATCGAAAAAATCGCTGTGGGTATTCCTGTTTTTGCTATCGGACTTACTGTCTTGCTTGTCTTCGATTACCGCATCTTTTTGCTCACCGTTTTTTTGTTTATTCCGGTATGGTACATGTACAGAAAATTATCTACATTGCAAGACAAGTTAAAAATAAACCGGCAGGACTTTATCGGAAAAGTTACCGCCGATATTGTTGAATTTATCAACGGGATCCATGTGCTTAAAATATACAATATGGCGGAAAAGCGGTTTTCAAAAACGGCTGAAGCGGTAAAGAATTTACGGGATTTTTCCGTCCGCGCGGAACTCGCTCATATTCCTGTCGTCTCTCTTTTTCAGTTTTGCTTACGGCTTGTTACGGCGGGAATAGTTTTTTCTTCCGCCCTGCTTTTTTTACGGGGAACGCTTTCTTTTGCGCACATCTTTTTGTTGATGACCGCCTCTTTCGGTTTATTCAGCGGTATTGAAGCAATGGGGATTTTCAGTATCTTTTCTAAAATGACTCAGCAGTCAATCGACCGTATGAATGCCATCAAAGCAGTGCCGGAAATGCAAAACCTTTCAGGGAACCTGCTGCTCGATCCTCAAAAACCGCACGCCTTCGATATTCAATTTGAAGATGTTTCTTTTGCCTACGCCGAAAAAGAGGTGCTGCACAATATCAGCTTTTCAGTTCCCGAAAAAACGGTAACCGCTCTCGCAGGTCTTTCGGGAAGCGGTAAGACGACTATTGTGAATCTGCTTGCCCGTTTTTGGGATATACAGAAGGGGCGCATCAGTATCGGCGGTACCGATATTAAAGAACTCAATTACGAAAACCTTTTGCACAATATCAGCTTTGTGTTTCAGGATGTGTTTTTGTTTAACGACACGATATTGAATAATATCAAACTTGGCCGGGAAGACGCTTCTTTGGAGGAAGTGTATCAGGCGGCTGAGCGTGCGGGCTGCACCGATTTTATTCGTGCGGAGGGTTTCATACCTCGGCGCTTCTTGCGCCGTAACAAAGGGTATGAAACCCGACTGCAACCACCTTATAAGAACAACACCCCCCGACGCAGAGCATCGGGGGTGTTGATTATGCAAAGTGAAAAGGGCTACGATACGGTTATCGGAGAGGCGGGCTTGCGGCTTTCGGGCGGAGAAAAACAGCGCATTTCGATTGCCCGTGCCTTTCTTAAAAATGCTCCGATTGTGCTCTTGGACGAGGTAACCGCCAATGTCGATGCCGAAAACGAAGCCAAAATACAAGCAGCCTTACAGGAACTGCTCAAAGATAAAACCGTCATCATGATTGCCCACAAGCTGACAAGCCTCCGCAACGCCGACCAAATTCTGGTTCTCGAAAACGGGCACATTGTTCAGTGCGGCACACACGAGGAGCTGATAAAAGAAGAAGGCCTCTATAAAAAATTGTGGGAAGAATCCAAGAACTGACGGCCGTTCTTTGTTTGTAAGTAGGCCGGGAAACCTAACCTTTCACCTCTTTCTATATTCATTCGGAAGCATACCTGTGTGCTTTTCAAAGCAGGCGGAAAAATAGCTGGTGCTGCGGTAGCCGAGACTTTGGGCGATGTTTGCAACATACATATTAGTATTTAAAAGCAGGGAGCAGGCCTTTTCCATCTTCTTATTAACAAGATAATCGGTGAGCGGAAAGCCGGTAACGGCTTTAAAAACATATTTAAATTTTGAAGGGCTCATACACGACATTTTTGCAAGCGTTTCAAGCGGAAGTCTTTTGTGTAAGTTTTTATTTATGAACTCAATCGTTTGCATAATAGCTGCATGGTCGGCTGAAAAAACGGAGTGTTCCGCTTTTTGTATGTTTTCGGTTTTTCGTAAAAGAAGGGCTGCGATTTCGTCAACTTTGCTTTTAAAAAAAAGTTTTGCACTCGCTTCACTTCCCGAGAATTTCCGTATCTGATTCAATATAAAAGAAATTTCAGGAATATAGTTTTCTTTCGGCAAGAGAGAAATTTTTGTACAAAAATTTTCTTCAGTAATGCCGAAGGTGTTTTTTAAATATGCACCGTAATATTCGGGTTTTAATTGAAGCCCGATAATACATGCAGGGGTTTCCTTTTTTATAATATACTGAACCGTTTTAACATTAGTGTAATGCTGAATGTATTGCATTCCGGCATAAACCCTTCCTGCAGGATATTTTTTGTCAGAAGAAATAGAATCATATTGCTGAAGATAAATACCTTCATCCGATGGTACCGTGTATTTAAAATCATCATAGTAAAGATGATCGGCAATACAAATATGTGCATAAGAACCGACATCATAAATAGCCGAATATCCTCTTCCTATTTCGGACGAAAATGCATAGGTTTTAAAATGCGGATACGGATTATCTTTTTTTACAATATCCGAATTGGTATGATTTAAAAAAGCGTAATAACTTTTTTGCATAATTTAACACTCCAATCATTAGTATACAATAAAAATAAATTTTAAGCTATAGCTTACATTTTGCGTATTTTATATTTACCTTAGAATTCTCCAAGACATACACATTGTTCTATTTCTCCCTACTTTACACAAGCCCTTAAAAGTGCTAGGCTGTTCACCGTAAACTATAACATTTTTACAGGAGATATTATGGATTATCTTAAAAGATTTCAAAAATATATTTCGATGGACACTAAGTCCAACGAAGAAAATGAATGTTGTCCCAGTACTCCCGGACAGCTTGAACTGGGAAAATACCTTGTAAAAGAATTGACCGATATGGGCTTAAAGGCCGAGCAGGATGAGCACGGTTATGTTTATTCTGCCATTCCTGCAAACACCGATAAAAAGGTTCCCGCAATCGGTTTTATAGCCCACATGGACACGGCTCCCGATTTGGACGGCAAGTGCGTAAATCCGAAAGTTTTTGTGTACAAGGGCGGGGATATTAAACTCAACGATGAGTACACCATGACCGTCAAAGATTTTCCCTTCTTAAAAGAGCTTGAAGGTCAGGAGATTATTACAACTGATGGAACGACCCTTTTGGGTGCAGACGATAAGGCCGGTATTACAATTATCATGGGCGCTATAGAATATCTTTTGGCTCATCCCGAAATTAAACACGGCGAAATAAAAATCGGTTTTACTCCCGATGAAGAAATCGGAAGAGGAGCCGATCTTTTTGATGTAAAAAAATTCGGAGCGGACTTTGCCTACACCGTAGACGGCGGCCCCTTGGGTGAACTCGAATACGAAAACTTTAATGCCGCAAGCGTTAAAATAGAAATTCAAGGAAAGAATGTGCACCCGGGTTCTGCAAAGAATATGATGGTTAATTCTCTTTCTGCGGCAAGAGAATTGGAGAACATGCTTCCCGAAGAACAAAAGCCGGAATACACCGAAGGCTATGAAGGCTTTATTCATTTAACTTCCATTGAAGGAAGCGTTGATTTTACAAAGATGTCTTATATTATCCGAGATCACTTTATGGAAAGCTTCCTTCACAAAAAAGAACTTATGAAGGCTGCGGTCGATTTTTTAAATAAAAAATACGGCAACATAATCAAGATGGAAATAAAAGATTCCTATTACAATATGAAAGAAAAAATCGAACCGCACATGGAAATAATTGAGCTTGCAAAAAAATCTATGACTGATGTCGGTATTGAACCCCATATAGTTCCGGTCAGGGGAGGGACTGACGGAGCCCGCCTTTCTTTTATGGGGCTTCCCTGTCCGAACCTTTTTGCAGGCGGTTATAATTTTCACGGCCGCTTCGAGCTCATTCCCACAAAATCAATCGAAAAGGGAATTGAGCTTGTTGTAAAAATTGTCGAAAATAACGCCAAATAGTTCTTTTGCTTAAAAGTTTTAACGGAATGTTTAGCGTGGCAGGAGAAAAAAAACTCTTTTGATTCTTTCTGCCCCGTTAAATTTTAAAGCCTAATGTCTAATTCTGTTTCTTATCCTTGTCGAAGATATTTCCAAAATAATTGCCGTTCCGAAAATAAGATAGGATATAAAGCCGACTTCACTCATATTAAAGTTTAAGGAGCCTGCCATAAAAAGCTCGTAACCTATTCCGCCGGCTCCTGCCGCAGCTCCTACAGCAACCGCATTTCCGAAGTTAATTTCAAATCTGAAAAAGCTCCACGAGATTAGATTGTTTATCGAAGCTGGGAGAACTGCCTGACTTATAATTTCGATATAGCTTGCCCCGCAGGCTTTTAAGGCCTCAATCGTTTTTTTGTCTATGCCGTCAAAGCTTTCCGAAAAGCCTTTTACGAGATAGGCTGTGCTGTGGAAGCTCATACCGAGGACGGCGGCCTCTGCTCCTATGTTTGCAACTACCGAAAATATTAAAACCCAAATAATTGTCGGCACTGAGCGGATAAGGGACATTGCCGTTCTTATAATTTTTACAAGATACTTGTTTGAAAGATTTTCCGAGGCGGCTATCCCTAAAAAGAAAGCAAGCACTACTCCGAACACGGTAGTTAAAAGGGCAAGGCTTAAACTTACCAAAAGAGAAAAAAATATTTCCGCATAAGAATATTTTTGCGACAGCTTTGGGCAAAAAAATAAATCCTTTGAATATTCCGTAAATTGCAAAAAAGCCTTTTGAATTCCATAGTCGGGTTTTTCCATTTGAAATAAGCTTATAATTGTAAGGCCGGATAAAAAAATAAGAACAAATAAAATTAATACTCTTTGCTTTGAGAATCTTCTTATTTTTATTTTTTTAATTTTGTTTGCTTGCTCAATCATAAAAGAATCCGCCTTATTTTATTTGAAAGAATATCGATGAGTAAAACTATGATTACAAGGCATAAAATAATTAAGCCTGCACTATTATAACGGAAACTTTTAAAATAAAGGTTAAATAAAAAACCTATTCCGGTTCCTGTTAGAATTCCTATTAGAGCGGAGTCCCTTACATTTGTTTCAACCGTGTATAAGAGCCATGAAACAAGTCCGGGTGCTATGCTTGGGAATACGGCATTAAAGAGGGCCGGAAAATACGGAACACCCGCAGCCCGTAGCGCCGTAAAAGATTCTTCGCTTGTTTCTTCTATCATCTCCTTAAAAGCTCTTACCAGATGACCCAAGGTAATTATAAAGAGGGCTAAAAAACCGGTAAAATTATTTTGTTTAAACGAAAACAATAAAAGCATTGCCCAAGCTACCAGCGGAATGTTTCTTAAAAACGATGCTGTCATGGTAAGGATTATTTTAAAGGGCTTATTTATTCCTGTGGTTTGAGAGCCGAGGAGGGCTAATATAAGGGCAAAAAAGGCCGCAGAGGTAGTTGCCGATGCCGCTATTACACAGGTTTCGCCCAAGGTTTTTATTATAATAGGAATATGTTTTAAACTTTCGTTGTCGGGTATAAAGTTTTTTATAAGCCAAGCTATTGCAAGGGGAAATTTAAAAATTGCTTTAAGGTCTTTAAAGCCGGTTATATTTGATGCAAAATAATATATTAAAACAAGACTTAAAAGAATAATAATTGCCTTTAGTTTTTTCTTCGCAAAAAAGATTTGTCTTTTTTCCCAAGAGTATGAAGTTTCTTTTTTATGATAATGTCTTTTCTTTTTTTTGTCCTCAGAGTAAATTTTTAAATCGAACTTCATAGAACTTTTTCTCCGCTGTCCATAGAAACGCTTGCAAAAATTTCTTTGTGCAAGACTTCATCGTTTAAGGAATCGGGGATTCCGTCAAAAACTATTTTCCCGTTATTGAGAGCGATGATTCTATCGGCATATTTTTTTGCTGCTTCCATTTGGTGTAAACTTATAAGGCAGGCAATGTTTTTGTTTACTGCGAATTCTTTGATATAATTTAAAACCGTTTCTGCCGACTGCGGGTCAAGGGAGGCTATGGGCTCATCGCATAATAAAAGGCTGGGGTTTTGCATTAAGGCTCTTGCAATTCCTATTCTTTGTTTTTGACCGCCGCTTAATTCGCTGCATCTTTGAAAGGCAAATTCTTCCATGCTTACGGTTTGTAAAAGAGCAAAGGCTTTTTCTTTTTCTTCTTCGGTATAAAGGCCTAGGGCTCCGCGGTAAGAAGGAATTGAGCCGAGGCAGCCGTGCAAAACATTTTCGACGGCATTAAGACGCTCGACCAGATTATAATTTTGAAAAATCATTCCTATCTTTGAGCGGTATTGTCTTAATTTTTTTCCTTTAAGCTTGTTTATTTTTTCTCCTAAAAAAATAACTTCTCCTTCATCCGGCTCAACCAAGCGGTTTATACATCTAAGCATTGTAGATTTTCCGGCTCCCGACAGGCCTATTATTGCAAGGATTTCTCCTTCTTCTATTTTAAAAGAAATGCTTTGTAAGGCCCTTCGTCCCGAAGGATAAGTTTTTGAAATATTTTTAAGTTCAAGAATCACAAGGCTTCCCTCCAAAAAATTAAAGACTCTTCCTAAAATTTTTAGAAAGAGTCTCAGGTTAGCAAATATAAAAAAGATTAGCACATTGTGGCATACATAACAGCCTTGATTGTATGCATGCGGTTTTCGGCTTCATCAAAAACAACTGATTTATGAGATTCAAAAACCTCGTTTGTAACTTCCATTTCGGGAAGACCGAACTTTTTGTGAATCTCCTGACCCTTAGTTGTCTTTAGGTCATGGAAGGAGGGGAGGCAGTGCAAGAAGATTGCATCCTTGTCTGCATTGTCCATAGCGGCCTTGTTTACCTGATAGGGCTTTAAGAGCTTAATGCGTTCTTCCCATACGCTGTCGGGTTCTCCCATAGATACCCAAATGTCGGTATAAAGAACATGAGCGCCCTTTGTGCCTTCGTTTACATTTTCGGTAAGGGTTACGCTTCCGCCTGTTTGGGCTGCGATTTTCTTTGCTTCGGCTACCAAGTCTTCAGTGGGGAAGAGGTGCTTGGGCGAACATGCTGTAAAGTGCATTCCCATTTTTACGCAGGCTATCATGAGGGAGTTGGCTACATTGTTTCGGGCATCTCCCATGTATGTAAATTTAAGCCCCTTCAAATAGCCGAAGTTTTCTTCGATTGTAAGAAGGTCTGCGAGCATTTGAGTCGGGTGGAAAAGGTCGGTTAATCCGTTCCATACGGGAACACCGGAATATTCGGCCAATGTTTCTACAAGCTCTTGGCTGAAGCCTCTGTACTCGATACCGTCATACATTCTTCCTAAAACACGGGCTGTGTCTTCGATAGATTCTTTATGTCCCATTTGTGAAGAATTGGGATCAAGGTAGGTAACGCCCATTCCAAGGTCATAACCTGCAACTTCAAAAGAGCATCGTGTTCTTGTAGAGGTTTTTTCAAAAAGAAGAACGATGTTTTTTCCTTCGAGGTATCTGTGAGGAATTCCGGCCCTTTTCATGTCTTTAAAATTTTTTGAAAGGTTAAGTAAATAGCGGATTTCGTCTGTAGTAAAATCCAACAATTTTAGAAAGCTTCTTCCGCGCAAGTTTTTTGCGCTCTTTCCGCGAATTTCTTTAAGCATAGTTTTAACTCCTTAAGATGCTATTGATGAACGGGAACAATATATCAGCTTTTGCAAAAATAATCCAGTACCTTTTAAAATTGTAATTTTTTGTTTTAAGCTGATTTTATTCTCCTATCCTTCTCCAATGCCAGCCGAATACGGAGTGGGCGTTTGTTACTACCATAAAAGCTTCCGGGTCGTTTGCGGCAAGATAGCTTTTTAACTTTACAAAGTCCCTGCGGCTCATAACGGTTTGAATGACCGAGCGTTCGGCTCTTGTGTAAGCTCCGGTTGCCTTATATACGTTTGCAGAACGGCCTAGTTCCACCATAAATCGGCAAAGCTCATCGGGCTTATCCGTATTTATAACGCAGTATTTACTCATGTTAAGGCCGTCGATTGTGGAGTCGATTACAAGTCCGTTTATGATTACGCCCACCAACGAAAACAAGGCTATTTCCGGGCCGTAAGCAAAGCCTGCAAAAACTGTAATGGTAAAGTCCGTAATTAAGCAGCCCTTTCCCAAGTCAAGGCCGAAATATTTTTGCAGAATCATTGCAAAGATATCGCTTCCTCCGGTTGATGCATATTGATTTAAAACTATGCCTACGCCTCCCCCGTAAAGGATGACGGCAATTACCAGCTGTAAGAATTTGTCGTTTACAATCGGTCCCTGCAATGGAACAAAGATTTCCAAAAGCCATACGGCTCCTGAAAGCCCAAGGCTTGCACAAACCGTTTTAAGACCGAATTTGTTTCCGATGATTAAAAAGCCGAGAGCAAACAGAAAAATGTTTACTACAACAAGTAAGGCTCCTGTGGAAAGCGGAAGGTATTTTGATAATACCAATGCCATTCCGGTAGCCCCGCCCAAGGATAATTTTGAAGGCAGCAAGAAAAAATGAATACCTGATGCTATCATCAAAACTCCGCAAACAATGTAAAAAAAACTTAATAATTTTTCTTTCATTTTTTTTCCTTATAACAAAAATAGAATTTATTTGACTTAGAATCTTTTTAAAGAGATTTATTTACTTGTCATGTTTACAATATCGCTGTGTGTTGCCGCCGTTTCAGCATCTGCAAGAAGCATTTTCATTCTTTCAACATACATTTTTGAAGGCTCATCATCGGGAGAGACTTCCAAACACTTGTTAAAAAGATTAAGGGCTTTTTGATACTCTTTTTGGCGGTAAAAATCTATTGCGTTTTCAAATATGCCTACGAGTTGTACCATTTCCGCAGAGGCTTCGGATCTGACTGCCATAACATTGTAAAGCTGAACAGGGGTATTGATACCCACAACTCTTACGCGGTCGAGGCGGCGGCCGAGGAAGGCATCATTTGTTTCGCTCCATGTAGATTCGGAAGCTAAAATCCATGTGCCGTATTTTTTGTTTACGCCTTCAAGACGGGCTGCAAGGTTTACGTCATTTCCCATAATTGTGTAGTTCATTTTTTTTTCGGTGCCCATGTTTCCGACAACCATTTCGCCGGTATTTATTCCTATGCGTGTAAAGATGGGCATGGGAATGTCGCCCGCATCATAAAGCTGTTTATTGAGTTCGGCTTCAGCCTGTTTCATTCTGATGGCTGCAAGACATGCCCTGTAAGCATGGTCGGGCAAATCCGTCGGTGCTCCGAAAAAAGAAACGATGGCATCTCCTATGTATTTGTCAATCGTACCTTTTTCTTGTAGAATTAAATCGCTCATTTGTGTGAGGTATACGTTTAAAACCGAGACCAAGTGTTCGGGCGTAATTTTTTCCGAAAGGGTAGAAAAAGATTTTATATCGGTAAACAGAGCCGTAATTCTTTTTTGTTCTCCTCCGAGAGTCAGCTTGTCGGGGTCGGCAATAATTTCATTTACAACATCGTCCGAAAGATAAACACCGAAGGCCTTTCTTAAAAAGCCCTTTTCTTTTTCGCTGAAAATAAAGTTTAGTAAGAGGATAACTATAAAGCTTATGACGACTGTTATAACCGGAAGAAATAGCTGTAAGTATATTTTCCCGAATACGAATAAAAGAATTCCTATAGAAAGAGTTAAGCTCAATAAAACGATTCCAAGAAAAACCTTTATAAATCCTCTTTCTATCTTTTTCATCATAAAGGCTGTAAATATTGCTATTACAAAGGCAAGTATTATTGAAACCCATTTTGGAAGAGGTCTTATAAAGTCCTCATTCATAATCGTGTTATAAATATTGGCATGGGTACCTACATTGGGATAAGATTTCCAAAAAGGGTTTACACCTAAATCGGAGGTGCCTACGCCGCTGTATCCTATTATTGCAAAGGCGTTCTTGCAGAAGCCGTTTATATAGTTTATATGTTCCGAATAGTTTTTATATTCTTCTTTTGCATTTTTAAAAAGTTCGGTAACATAGGCATCTATATCGTCATATTGGTTTGAGCCGCTCTGTTCTTTTATTTTTTCAAACAGGCTGTGTATTTCTTTATCGAAGTTCCCGCTTAAAAATTTGCTGTAATTATCAAAAAAGGAACTACGTGCCGCAAAGTATTCTTTAAAATCCTGCTTGTCCTTATTCAGAAGTTCTCTCTTCCATTGGTCAAGCCTTGCGTATTCACTTTCTAAGGAGCTAACCGCATTGTGATAAGAAAGATAGCCATCTGCAGTTCTGATTTGCAAATCTTTTATGGCTTCTAAAAGTGAAATTAAATTCTTTTCCATTATGTCGGCGTAGGTGAGGGCATAAACCGATAAGCTTTTAAAGCTGCCGTTTTCGGGATTTTCCGTGTCGGCAAATCGTTTTTTTAGCCAGTTTATTAAAAGGTTTCCTTCTTCATCCAGAGGAATTGTAAGGTCCTTTCTTTTTTCCAAATCGGACGGATCTTTGGCATTTTTTAAAATCAGCTTCCTTTCCGACCGGATAATTTTTTCGGGTTCAAGGATGTGGAGAATGGGAGTAAAGACCAGCTGGCCTATGTACCTTCCTTCGTATTCGGTTAAAAGAGAAATGCGGCGGCGTACTCCGTCCTCGTCTATAACCACATTCGGAAAACCTGCTCCCCTTGCATACTGTAGTATGGGCATAATCGCCGGAGCCATTCCGTATTCTTCATTTGCGGCTTTGCGGTTTGCTAAGGTTTCCTTTTTAAAAAGACCTGTTTTATCTTCTACATTGGTAAACAAAAAATTATTATAGGCAAAGTCTTTTAGTTCCTTTGTTTCGCTGCCTATGTTTATATTTACTGCGTTTATAGTTAAAAAAGTATTTTCAAAAAAGCCTACCGCTTCTCCCATGTAGGCATCATTGTCACGGAACACATTTTGTTTAATTGAATCGGAAAGTTCATCAATCCGTGATTTAAAATACTCGGACATATCCTGTCCTATTGTTTTTACCTCCGAAAGCGGAATGTTTTTGCCGGCCACCGCATCCGAAAATTCTTTTATATATTCTCCGAATTCCTGCCTCACGGCTGCATATTCTTTCGGCAGATCATGTTCTACATAAGTATTATTTGCTCCCGCCCTTCCTGCAGACAGGTACTCAATATCGAAAACAGCCGCCTTACCGCCTGATTCCTTTAGGCGGATTAAAACATCGGCTAAAACATCCCTTGACCATGGCCAAGAGCCGATTTGTTCTATAGAAAAGTCATCGACATTTAAAAGAAGAATTTCGCTTTTTTCTTTGATCTCGGGTTTAAGTTTTAGCATGGCATCGTAGACTTGGTTTTCTATATTTCTTCCCAATTTAATAAAACTAAAGGCAGTAAAAATTAAAAATACGGCTATTGCTATTATAAAATTAAGATTTTTTTGTAAAAATCCTACAAATGCAGATTTATTTTTTTCTTTTTCGACCATAAATTTCTCCAGAGCTGTTTATCATATTTCCTTTGTTTACATAAAACCGTAAGTCCAATTATAATCTAAAAATTATTAAAAAACAAGCCTTTATATCGATAGACTTTTCTTATATTTTAGGGTATTATACCAAGTAAGATCACTTCACATTTTTAAGGAGATATATAATGAAGATATTGGTTATCAACTGCGGAAGCTCTTCTTTAAAGTATCAGCTAATTGATATGACTAACGAAGATGTTTTGGTAAAAGGCCTTGTCGAAAGAATCGGTATTGAAGGTTCTCGTATTAAACACGAAAAAAAAGGAATGGATGCCGTTTTAATTGAAGAAAAAATGAATGACCACAAAAAAGCCATTCAGCTTGTTTTGGAAGCCCTCATCGATAAAAATCACGGTGTTGTAAAATCCATGGATGAGATTACGGCTGTAGGTCACAGGGTAGTTCACGGCGGAGAAGAATTCAATAAGTCCGTTCTTTTGGATGACAGGGTAATGGCCGGTATCAAAGAATGTATCGACCTTGCTCCCTTACACAACCCCGCAAATATTATGGGAATCGAGGCTTGTAAGACTCTTATGCCGAAAACTCCGATGGTTGCGGTTTTTGATACGGCCTTCCATCAAACAATGCCGGCAGAAAACTATATCTATGCTCTTCCATACGAGTATTACGAAAAATATAAGATACGCCGCTACGGTTTCCACGGAACATCGCACCGCTTTGTTTCTGAAAAAGCCTCCGAAACCCTCAAAAATAATTCGGCCGATTTTAAGGTTATTACCTGCCACTTAGGAAACGGTTCCAGCTTGGCCGCTATCAAGGGCGGAAAATGTGTAGATACCTCGATGGGACTTACCCCCCTTGAAGGTTTAGTCATGGGAACCCGCTCAGGAGACCTAGACCCTGCAATTCTTCCCTTTATAATGAACAAGGAAAAACTTTCAGCCGATGATATGAGCAATGTTTTAAACAAAAAATCCGGCGTTTTTGGTATTTCCGGTGTAAGCAGCGACTTCCGTGATATTGAAACCGCTGCAAAAGAAGGAAATAAGAGGGCTCAGCTTGCCTTAGATGTATTCTGCAACAGGGTTAGAAAATACATAGCTTCCTATGCCGCACAGCTCGGCGGAGTGGATGCTCTGGTATTTACAGCCGGTATAGGTGAAAACTCTATCGAGCTTAGAGAAAAAATCTGTCACGGTTTGGAATTCCTCGGCGTTGAACTCGATTCCGAGAAAAACAAGGTAAGGGGAAAACTTACCGATGCAAGCAAGGCCTCATCAAAGGTCAAGGTTCTTATCATTCCTACAAATGAAGAGCTTATGATTGCTAAGGATACGATGGCATTGGTAAAATAAAGTTCTTTCAAACTAACTAAAGACAAAAAAAGGCGGGTCTTGTTTAAAGCCCCGCCTTTTTTAATGGGAACCTCGAAAAACTGAAGTTTTTCGAGGTCATCTAATCAGCTTTTATCTGTAAGATAAAAACGCTAAACCTTATTCTACAACAGCAACCAAATCATTTGACTTTAAAATCAAATGATCTACACCGTCGATTTGAATTTGAGTTCCGGCATATTTGTCGTGAATAACTTTTTGTCCGACTGAAACCTTAATCTTTTCTTTGTCGTCACCTACAGCTACAACAACACCTCTTTGTGTTTTTTCTTGAGCTGTGTCGGGAATGATGATTCCGCCGGCAGTTTTTGTTTCTACGGCATCCGGTTTTACTAAAACTCTGTCTCCTAAGGGTTTAACTTTCATCAAAAGACCTCCTGAAAAATTAAAAGAACACAAAAAGCAGTATTTGTGCCTTTTTGGCACTCTTTTTTGTGTTTTATTTCGGGTTGTGTCATTTCAATACATAAGTCCCGAATACCATAAAATATAAGAAAAAAGAACTAAAAAGGCAATAGGTTTTGCTCATTTTCGGTACAGGATGTTGAATTTTATAAGTCTATATTGAATATAGAGTTATATTTTCAAGCCTTCTTTTTTGACAGTTTAAAAATATTTTTTTTGAATATTCGACTTTTGGCATAGTTTTTGCTTGTATACACTGGAGGTCAAAAAGACTTCCCAATTTTATACAAGGAGTTAAGTTATGTATAACAGGACAAAAAATAATTATGATGCAGAAATGAACTCGTTGGCTACTTATTTAAAAGAAATCAATCAGATACCGCTTTTAACAGCTGAAGAAGAAATAAAATATGCTAAACTCGCCGAAAAGGGAGATGAAGATGCCAAAAATATGTTGGTAAATTCAAACCTCCGCTTTGTTGTAAATGTAGCAAAAAAATATCAAAACCAAGGGCTTCCCCTTATGGATCTCATCAGTGAAGGCAATATAGGCTTGATGAATGCCGCCGAAAGATTCGATGTTTCAAAGGGCTATAAATTTATTTCTTATGCTGTTTGGTGGATTAAACAATCTATCTTAAAAGCTATTTGCGAAAAATCAAGGATGATACGTCTTCCCTTAAACAGGGCAAACGAGCTTGTTCAAATAGAAAAGGCCAAAAAAGAAATCGACTTTTCGGGAAATGAAACTCAGGAACTCAATGAGATTGCAGGCATATTAAATATGGATAATTCTATGGTTCATACAATTATGAATGCTGCCAGAGAGCCTGTTTCCATAGATGCTCCCGTTTTTGATGAGCCCGGAAGCTCCAGTGTAAACGACTTTTTACAGGACGAAACTCATCAAATGCCTGAAGACTACGCAATGGATATGAGCCTTAGAGATGAGGTAAACGAGCTTCTTAAAAACCTTGACGATAGGGAAGCCGAGATAATACGTTATCGTTTCGGGCTTGACGGTTATGCGCCTCTTTCATTAAAAGAGGTAGGGCTTATCTTTAATCTTACAAAAGAAAGAATACGCCAAATTGAAAAAAAAGCCTTGCAGCAGCTTAAAAAGCCTGCCGAAAAACAAAAACTTGCCGTTTACGTTGCGTAAACGATTTATGTAGCATAAACGATTTACATTGCGTACACGCGCTTTATATAAAAATTAGTTCCATGCGATTAAATTAGGGCTGCTGAAAAGCAGCTCTTTTTTTGTAAGTTAAACCGGATTTTACTCCATAATGTACAAGACGGTTTCCATGTTGCCGCCGCGCAGGCTGTGTTTTTTTAAGACGGCATCCTTATTTTGCTTACAGAATATTTTTTCGAATTCTTTTTTGCTTGTGATAAAGCCGAGTTTCCAGTCCGGGAAGTGTTGAGGGATTTCGGCCATCCGCTTATAAAGCTCAAAGGCTTCTTCCTCGCTTCCGAGCCTTTCGCCGTAGGGCGGATTCGATAAAAGGATGCCGCTTTCGTATGGGGCTTCCAGTTCCGAAAAGTCCGATTGAATGAAGTCAGGCCTCTCGATGTGATGGGTAATGCCTGCTGCATGAAGTTCCCTTCCTGCGATGATGCAGGCCCTTTCGGCATTGGCCTTTGAAAGAGAGACTGCTTCTTCCGAAATATCCGAGCCCGTTATCCTTGCAAGGCAGTCGGTGCGAACCTCCGAAGCTGCTCTTTCTTTTTCTTCCTTTAAAACGGCTTCTATTTTTTCTTTTTCAAAACAAATGAAGTTTTCAAAGGCAAAGTGCCGGGCAATCCCGGGCGGAATATTATAGGCATACCAAGCGGCTTCAATCGGAATAGTCCCTGAGCCGCAAAAAGCATCGTGGAGGGGGATTTTTCTTTTCCACTGCATTAGCTGAATTAAGACGGCTGCCAAGGTTTCCCTCATGGGAGCGGCTCCTCCGCTTAAACGGTATCCCCTTCTATAAAGAGGTTCTCCCGATAAGTCCAGACAGACATAGACATTGTTGTTTTCGATATAAATACGGATCATAAAACGGGTGCCGGTTTCTGGCAGGGAATGCATATTCCATTTTTTGCACAGCTTGTCGCAGACAGCCTTGTGTACTATTGATTGAACGGCATGTTCCGAAGAAAGCTTGGATTTATAGGTACGTACCTTGTCGATTGTAATTCGGGCATCTCTCGGAAAATAGTTATGCCAGTCTATCGAAAAGACCGAATCAAAAAGGTCATCAAAATTTTCGGCCTTTGCGGTATTTATAAGCATAAAAACCCTGTCGGCTGTGCGTAAAAAATAGTTTGCCTTAAAAAAAGCTAAAAGAGGTTCGGCTTCGGCTGAAGTAAAAAAAACCCTTCCGGGCAACCTATTGTAAGGCTTAAAACCTAAAAGTTTTAGTTCCCTTGTAAGTACAGGTTCTGCACCTACGGCGCATAGTGCAATAAAATCATTCATAAGTGTTTTGCAGTATAGCATTTTTTAAAAATTTTTTATATACTGTAAATTATGAAATAATCGTTATAAAATGATCTAAATTAAATTGGAGAATATATGAAAAACCTTAAAAAAATCTTGACAGCCGCTTTGGCTTTTTTGCTTATTTTTTCTTTTTTAGTTTCTTGTAAAACAAAGAATTCAAATTCTCAGGCTGACGGCGAATCAAAAGCCGTTTTAATAAAACATCCTGAAAGGATGTTTTGGGAAATAAAAAAAGAAGATACTTCAATCTATATTTTGGGTACAATCCACGTTGCAGACAAGGATTTTTATCCTTTGGAAGATAAGATACTGGAAGCCTTTGATAAGGCTGATAGGCTGGTCAGTGAATTAGGCGGCAAAAAAGAAATAGAAACCTTGCAGGAAAAATTAGAAATTAGAATGCTTCAAAATTTTAATATTAGCCCCGAAAAAGATTTGTCTAATTTTTTGTCCGAAGATAAAATAAACGTTATTAAACAAGAATTGGGAGAAAACATTGCTGTTCCTCTATTAAAATTTAATCCATGGATTCTTACACTTGCTTTAAATCAAGTTCTGTATGCAAAAGCCGATCTTGACCCTCAAAACGGTATAGATATGCATCTTTTAAACCGTGCCGGTAAGAAAAACATTGAAGCCCTTGAAAGCATTGATGAACAGCTGGATCTTTTATCTTCAGGAACTTTTGAAGAACAGCTAAAGGCTCTTAAAGAAACTATAGATGAATTACAAAATGCCGATAAAACCATTGATTTGCTTACAAAGCTAAAAAAACTTTATTTGGAAAACAATACCGAGGAATTAAAAGATTTTATAGGTTCTCTTTTGGATATGACTGATGGTATATCTCAAGATGCTCTTTTAAAAGATCGAAATATTGTTTGGGCTGACAAATTTGAAGAATATCTTAATAAAGGCGGAACAACATTTGTATTTGCAGGGCTTGCTCACTTTTTAGGAGAGGACAGCGTATTTGAGCAAATGAAAATAAAAAGAATTTTAGAATAGTGAGGAATAAAATGAAAAAAGGACTTATCTTTGTGTGTTTTATGCTTTGCTTTTTCTCATGCAAGACAAAGCAAATTCAGCCTAAAATTGAAGGAGCTTATATACAGCTTACGGACAAGGCTCAAATATCTTTTAAAGACCTCCCCTGTACCGTCTTTTTTTCGGACGGCACTCAAGAAAAACATCTTACGAATGAAGACGGCAAGGTTATAGTTCAAGTTATTGAGGGCCGTATGATAACAAAGGTTGTCTATGATTTTTCGGATTATAAAAAAAGGCCCGAGGGAAAACTTTTGGCAAAGGAGGAGTTTTCAATAATAAGAAAACTTAAAATAAAACCCAAATCCTTGATACAGGAATTCAATATCGACCTTGAGCCCCGAAAGGGAATGCAGCTTATAATAATTTTGGATGTTTTTAATATCGAATTATAGGCCTTTATTTTTGAACCTTATTCGTTAAAAATATCTTCCGGATCCAAAATACGGCCGGCAAAACGGTATGTGTTTTCCCAATATTTTTCATCAAGAGAAGAAATTATTACACCGGTATGTTTACCCTGCGAAGCGGAATGGATGAATTCTCTGTTGCCTATGTAAATTCCTACGTGCGATACTTTGTTTCCCACGGTATAAAAAAATAAAAGATCGCCCGGTTGAACTTCTTCGTCCGAAATCCGTTTGGCAAAGTTTGCAAGCCCCTTTGTGCTTCTGGGAACGGTAATTTCAAGAGCGTCAAGAGCAGCTCTATATACAAAACCTGAACAATCCATTCCGGCCTTAGTGGTTCCTGCATATTTATATGGAGTTTTTAAGTATTTATATGCGGCATTTATAAAATCTAGCCGAGGAGATTCGGGAGGCTGTACTCCAAAAACCATGCATCCGTTTAAAAAAAAGCTAAAGACAATAAAAATAAATATTTTTTTCATAAATTATGCAACCTCCTATCTTTTATCGGGTCTAACTATAAGAGAATTTAGCTAAATTTATTTATAAAAGGAAGATCTTATGGCAAATCTTAATAAAAAGCCCTGGGCATTTTTAGATGAATGGAGAGGCTCAAAGTTTCAAGGCGAATGGCCGACCCTCCCCGAAATGTTTGAAATTACTGCTGAACGGTATCCTAACAGGAATTGTTTTACGGTCTTTGAACCGGATCGTATTACCCTTTCTTATTCGGAAAGTTTAAAGGTAATAAAAGACTTGGCTTATTGGATGACCGAAAACGGTGTTACGAAGGGAACCCATGTTGCCGTTTCCGGAAAAAACTCCCCTGAATGGGCTGTTGTATATTTGGCAACCCTTTTTGCAGGAGCTGTTACAATTCCAATAGACTACGGTCTTCATAATGAAGAAATTGAAACTCTTTTAAAAACGGCAAAGCCTAAAATGTTCTTTGTGGATGAGGAAAAGTTTGACTTTTTTGCAGAAAAAGCAAAAACCGAGAGTTATATAGGTTCTCTTTATTCTTTAAGTAAAAAACACCCTGAAATTTATGTTTATAATATAAAACCTTCCGGAAGTCCTGAGCTAGCAAAGGCCCAAGAAAACGATACGGCTGCAATTCTTTTTACCTCAGGTACGACAGGAAATCCCAAGGGGGTTATGCTCAGTCACAAAAACTTTGTTTCGGACTGCTATATAGCCCAGTCCAACCTTAACATTTACCATACAGACGTATTCTATGCTCTTTTACCGCTTCATCACTCTTATACGATGCTTGCAGTATTTATCGAAGCCCTATCGGTCGGTGCCGAATTGGTATTCGGTAAGACCCTTGCCGTATCAAAAATGCTTGCCGAGCTTAAAGCCGGAAAAATCACGATGCTTTTGGGCGTTCCGCTCTTGTTTAACAAGCTTCTTGCAGGTATTTTTAGGGGCATTAGGTCAAAGGGTATTGTAGTTTTCGGTATTATCAAGGCCTTGATGGGGATTTCTTACTTCTTTAAAAAGGTCTTTAAGGCTAACATTGGAAGCAAGCTCTTCCATGGCATCTTGGATAAGGCCAGTTTGGGAAATGTCCGTATCGCCATATGCGGAGGAGGCCCCCTTGCTCCCAATGTATGCAGGGCTTATAACGAATTCGGTATCGACTTTGTTCAAGGTTACGGTTTGACGGAGACTTCCCCAATTATTGCTCTTAATCCGAAAGAACACTTTAAAATCGCCAGTGTCGGACAGTACTTTATTTCTTATATGGAAATGAAGATTCTCGATCCCGATGAAAAGGGAATAGGGGAGGTTGCCGTAAAGGGACCGATGATTATGCAGGGCTATTACAATATGCCCGAAGAAACAGCCGAAGTTCTTTCTCCCGACGGCTGGTTGAAGACAGGAGACCTCGGCTGGCTTGATGATGAGGGTTATCTCTACCTTTGCGGAAGGGCTAAAAATCTCATAGTTACTGCCGGAGGAAAAAATGTCTTCCCCGAAGAAATCGAAAATATGTTCCAGCTTTATTATAACGAGATCGAACAGATTACCGCTGCAGGCTATCAGGCTGAAGAAGGCGAAGAAGTTGAAGCCCTTGTTTATCCCGCCGATGAACTTTACAAAAAGCTTAATATGACGCGCGGCACAAGCGAAGGCGATGCAGCCGTTCAAAAAGAAATCGATGCCATTATCGAAACAGTAAATAAGAAACTTTTACCTTATCAGCGGATTACAAAGACAACCTATCTGTCCGAACCGCTTGAAATGACTACTACCAAAAAGGTAAAGCGTTTTAAGAAGTAGGTTTTAATCAACAACCCCGACGCAAGCGTCGGGGTATTAAACCCTCCGCACGAATAAAAACATTCCCCATTATCAATTAAAAACATCATCCCTTACAAAACGGCAGCAGCTGTGGTATAATGTATATTAGGGAGGTGTGCTATGCAAAAACGGTTTGACGATTTAACAATTACCGACGATTATATGTTTTGCGCGGTGATGCAGGATAAGTCTATCTGTACAACGGTTTTGAATATGGTGCTTGCAGACTCTATCGGACCGATTAGCGATATAACTTATCAAAAAACATTCGACCAAGCAGGCTATGCAAAAGGCATACGTCTTGATGTGTGGGTTACCGACAGCAACGGCAGCGTTTATGATGTAGAAATGCAAACGACGAATAAACAAGACCTTGCTAAACGCTTACGCTACTATCAATCGGTTATCGACGTGAGCAGCCTTGAAAAGGGCGATCATTATACCGACTTACCGGATTCGTTCATCATCTTTTTTTGTCCGTTCGACTACCTGAACAGCGGCTTACCGGTATACACCTTCAAAACAATATGCAGCGAAGATAACACAATCACATTACAGGACGGCGTAACCAAAGTCATTATCAACAGCACTGCGGCAGATAAGGAGCCCGACCCTGAACTTAAAGCCTTCTTGGAATACATGAACGGCGTTGTCAGCGATAAACCTTTTATCCGCAAGATAGACAGGTATATCAAAGAACTAAAAGAAAATGAGGAGAGGAGGAAAGAGTACATGTTAATACAATCATTTGAAATGGATGCACGAAAAGACGGCATACAACAAGGTATTCGGCAAGGATTACAACAAGGTAAATCGCTCGGTCTTGCTGAAGGTTCCCGTCAAGCAAAGCTTGAAACGGCAAGGCTGATGAAAGGTATGAATTATCCGATTAGTGATATTTGCACAATATCGGGCCTTTCCGTTGAAGAGATTGAAAAACTGTAATTCGGTTAATTGGTAATGTGTAATTGTTAATGTAATTGATACGGTGACAAGCCCATTACCAATTAAACAACTTTATTCTAAAAGCCTTGCAATTTCGCCCCTAATCCTGTATACTATTGTTATGCTAAAGGAAAGGAACGGAAAAACCGATCGGCTTTACAAAAAAATTACAAAAAGTTTTGAAAAAGCTCTTGACATAAAGTACCGCATAAGGGCCGTAGTACGCTTTTATGCGTTTTTTATATTACACCGCAAGGAACGCAAAGCGTTGAGCTTTGCTCAAGTTCGCAGAGGATTATTAAGGAATGTCTTATAAAGACTCCATTAAAACCCTTTGTGTCCTTGGCGTGCTCGGCGGTTAAATTAAAAATTAACTTTGACAGGAGGAATTTATGACAAAGTTTAAAACAAATAATGAAAAAGTCAATAATAGTGCAGACCCTAAATCCCCTAAAGTTGTAGTTTAAGCTGCCGGTTTTAATAAGCCGGCTTCAAACAGTTCCCGATAAATCATAGGAGGATAACCTTGCAGATTCATTGTGGTAATCCTTCGTCGGTTGTAGTAGACAATAAACCTCCAGACGATTTTCTTTACTTCTTCCCTTTTTAATTTTGTTGTATCTATGCGGTATAGTTTCTCCTTCTTCAGCGTCGCAAAAAAGGATTCCATCCTCGCATTATCATAACACTTTCCCACACCGCTCATGCTTTGAATTGCATGACGGCGAGCCAATTCGCTTTTATATGCCTCGCTCGTGTATTGAGAGCCTGCGTCACTGTGATGTATGAGCCCATCATCCGGCTTTCTTAATTCGTATGCCTCCTTTAGAGCTCTTATACAAAGCTCTTTTTTCATGTTATCGTCCATTGCAACTGTGATTATCTCTCCTGCAAAGCAGTCCATTATCGGTGCAATATACAGTTTTCCGTCTTTGCACGGAACCTGCGTTATGTCGGTCAGCCATTTCTTGTTAGGCGCATCTGAACTAAAGTCTCCTTTCAGAAGATTTTCAGGCCGTTGCGCCTTTCTGTCGGCTTTGGTAAGCCCATCGGGACTTCTTCTGCTCTTATGCAGCAGGTTTCCCTTCCTCATCGCTCTTATTACAGTCGAGCGAGAAACTTTTATACCTCGCTGCTCAAGTGCCAATCGTATCCTTTCTATCCCGTAGTTATCGTTTTCAGGATCCTCTGAAAGAATCTTGTGTATTTCGACCAGAAGAAGTTGCCAGCTTTTTATTTTGTTACGGTTCCGTTTCCACTTGTAAAAGCCCGTCTCGCTCACCTTTAGGGTACTGCACATCTTCACAATTGACCACATTTTTTCCTTTGCGTTTTCCAAAATGTAGCTGAATAACCCTTGCGTGCTTACTTCTTCCGGTCTACGACGAAAAAACCGAGAGCGTCCTTGAGGATTTCATTCGCTTTTTTCAGCTCCTGTATTTCCCGCTGCATCTCAAGTTCCCGCTCGTTCAACGGACTTTTGTCCGATGCGATTCTTTCTTCCTTCGCCTTTCGGCTTCTCACTTTTCTCCAGTCTGCAATCGTGTGATAACTGATTCCCAGCTGCTCGGCTGCCTTTTTCACTCCTATCTCTTCCGACAATAGCAGTGCCTGTTCTTTAAATTCTTTACTGTACTTGACCATATTTTCCCTTCCTTTATTTTTCGGGTTTTTAGGTCTGCACTTTTATGATAACGGATCATAAGAAGAAAGCAAAAGCCTTCACAGTTAAGGGAGCCGCGGCACTCATCATAGCTGCAATATTGGCAGCCGCGCTGCTTTTTACCGGCTGTAACCAACCGTCAGGCAGCAGTTCGGGAGGAAACTCAGGTAACTCCGGCAATTCCGGCGGAGGAGGAAACTCAGGCGGAGGAGGCGCAACACCGCCCACGCCCACACCGCCGCCCACTCCGCCTGCCGGCGATGTAGGTTCTTTTGAAGACACAGGCGACGGCTTTATAAAAATAACCCCTCCTGCAAACGGCATTGCAGGCGTTGCCCCTGACTACGCCTTACCTGGAACTGACGCTTATTGGAAAGGCGTATTTATTAAAGACCGAAAGGTAAAATTAAGTTCCTACAAGCTAGGCAAAACAGAGGTAACGTACAAGTTATGGCACGAGGTACTGACATGGGCAGAAAGTAATGGCTACACCTTTGCAAAAAAGGGAAAAGAAGGAAGTCATGGAACCGTAGGAGCAGCTCCCACAGAAGCAGGAAAAGAAGAGCCTGTAACGACTATAAGCTGGAGGTGGTGTAATGCGTATACTCATAAAACGAACAATGCCGAGAGTGAATGCGTCTACCGCAAAAAGGACAATCATACGGTTGTATTAAAAGACGCAACGGATGGAGCTGCTTGCGATGCCGCTTATGCCGATATGGGTAAAAAAGGCTTTAGGCTGCCGACCGAAGCGGAGTGGGAATATGCTGCCCGTTGGCAGGGAAACAATACTGAAAATGCGGCACAATACGGAGAAGTATGGCTGACCAAATTAAACAGTGCAAGCGGAGCGAAAAAGCCCATAGGCTTTAGTGGTCTGACCTTACCTGAAGGAGAGACTTGGGAAAGTTTACGTGATGAAGTTACGAGGGTAGCGGTGTATGGAAAATGGTTTGACGGAAGTAATTGGGTAGACCAACCAACAGCGGTAACTAAGACGGCTGCAGTTAAAAGTAAAGATGCGAATGCACTCGGTTTACACGATATGAGCGGGAATGTCTGGGAATGGTGTTTTGATTGGAGCGGCGATATAGCGGCTAACACAGTTACCGATCCTCAGGGTGGTGCGTCGGGGTCTTTCCGTGTTAGGCGCGGCGGCAGCTGGGACGTCAGCGCGAACGGCTGCACTGTAGGCTTACGGGGCGGCAGCAGTCCTCGCTACGGGTTCAGCATTCTTGGTTTCCGCCTGGCTTGGCGCCCTTGAGTTCACGCATTTTGCCGGAGAGGTACTCAAAATCGGACATCCGTGTCCGATTTTGAGTTTCGAGTTTTGCCTCACGGCAAAACATCGTAATGCTGGAACCACCGCCGTCCGTGGCGGTAAAGCGGTGAAACCGAACAGGCAAAATGTGTTTTGTGGTGCAGAACGTATTGTAATAGAGTTTTATGCCGGTAATGCTGCCGGCCGAATGTCAATGGCTTTAAACAGTATCAAGTTTTTCAAATCAACAACTTCGAGGCAGAGTATTGGAGTTGTTGATTTGATTGTGCTCCCTTTACCAATCCACTATCATGTCAACCGGTTTCTGCTGTTCGCTGGCGGTATGCTGCAAGTTAAAATGCCGCATCTAAACAAAAAAACACCCCATCGTTTCCAATAGGGTGTTTTTTTGTTTAGGCTTTAGCCTATTCTTCTTGTTCTTCCATAAAGGCCTTGGCTTCGGCTATTATCTCATCGGCAATCTTGCCTGAAATCGGATCATAGTGGTCAAAGGACATTTCAAAAGAACCCGTACCGCTTGTCATCGAGCGGAGGTCTATTGCATAGCGTAAAAGCTCTTTGTGGGGAACCTGTGCCCTGATTTCTTCAATGCCGCTGGCGGGGGAGGACTGGCCTAGGATTCTGCCTCGGCGTGAAGAAAGGTCGCTCATTATATCTCCGAGATATGAGTTTTCGACAAAGACGGTCAGGTTCATAATGGGCTCAAGAAGGATCGGGCCTGCATTTCTCATTGCATCCTTAAAAGCATTTCGGGCTGCAATCTTAAAGGCCATTTCCGATGAGTCTACGGGGTGCTCTTTTCCGTCGAGAACGGTTACGGCAACATCTACTACGGGGTAGCCTGCAGAAACGCCCTTTTCCATAGCCTCAATAACGCCCTTTTCGACACCGGGTATGTAGCCCTTGGAGATAGCTCCTCCGAAAACCGCATTGGTAAACTTATATTTTTCGCCTCTGGGGAGGGGCTCGATTGCCAAAACAACCCTGCCGAATTGTCCGTGGCCGCCCGACTGCTTTTTATGCGTGTATTCGGCTTGGGATTTACGCTGAATCGTTTCTCTATAGGCAATTCGTGGAATGGATGTTTGAATTTCTATCTTGGACTGATTTTTAACCTTGTCCAAAACTATGCTTGTATGTAAATCGCCCATGCCCGATAGAACATTTTGCTTTGTTTCTGCATTGAAAGCAAAGGAGAGGGTCATGTCTTCTTCGCAGGCCTTAAACAGCTGCTCGCTGACCTTATCGTCATTCTTTTTGTCGATTGCCGAAACCGCCAACGAATAGATAGGTTCCGGAGTTCTAAGCCTTACAAAAGGAACGGCATCGGATAGAGCAGCCAATGTATCGTTCGTCTTTGTGCTCGTAAGTTTTACCAAAACACCTATATCACCTGCTGCAATTTCTTTTACTTCCGTAAGCTTTTTACCCAAGGTCTTATAAATTTTACCGACCCTTTCCTTTTTTTCTTCTCTAAGATTGTAGACCTCGGAATCGGCTGAGAGAGTTCCCGTAATAACTTTTACATAGGAAAGTCTGCCTGAGAATTGGTCGTTGGAGGTTTTTACTACAATGGCCGAAAGAGGGGCTGAAGGGTCCAGTTTAACGGAAATTTCTTCTCCTTCCTTTGTAACTCCTCTTTCCAGGGCTCCTTCCGGTGAAGGAAGAATTTCGCTTATAAAGCGTAAAAGAGAATTAAGACCCGAATTATTTATTGCCGAACCTGCAAAAAGAGGAACAATTCTATTGTCTGCCATGGCGAGGGTTAGACCCCGGCTTATTTCTTCAGGAGAAAGTTCTCCTTCATCTATAAATTTTACAAGTAATTCTTCATCGCCTTCGGCGGCAGCTCCTGCCAAAACCTCCAGAGCGTCCTTGTATTTATCTTGATATTCGGCAGGGATTTCTGTTTCTACTTCTTTTCCGCCCTCGATTTTATAGGCCTTGCCGTGAAGAACGTCTACAACGCCCTTAAAATTATCTCCAGTTCCCATGGGAAAGCTTACAGGGAAGACATCTACCTGAAACTGTTTTTTAACGTCGGCTATACAGTTATCGAAGTCGGCTCTGCCTTCGTCCATCTTGTTTGCAAAAACCAAGCGGGGCTTGTTTCTTCTGTCAAGGTCGCGCCAGTACTTGATTGTTTCGATTTGTACGCCCGATCTTCCGTCCAAAACTATGAGGGCTGCTTCGGATGAGCGGAAAGCAGCTATTACCTCACCGATAAAATCAGAAGCTCCGGGAGTGTCCCAAATATTTATGAGCTTATCGTCTTTTTGTAAATTAACTAAGGTTGAGTAAATAGATATTTTTCGATCGATTTCTTCCTGACTGTAGTCCGTCACGGTCTTTCCCGAGTCTACCGATTCTGCCTTAGCGATAAGGCCAGAAACATAGAGCAAGTGTTCCACAAGACTGGTTTTGCCCGATTGTCCGTGTCCGGCAACGGCGATGGTTCTGATTTTATCCGTTGTAAATCCCATAAAAACTCCTTTTATATAAAGCCTAAAAGCTTAAATTTGATCACAGAATAAGTTTGATCACAGAATAAGGATACACTATATTTTTAAAAATTGCAAGGTTAAGAATGTAAAATCAAATTAAGTTTTTGGTTTTTAATCTTTACCTCCTTTTTTTACTTCTTCTATCGAAGTCTGAATAGCCTTAGCGGTTAGGTCAATGTGATATGTTAAGATTTTTGTTGTGTACCTTCCCGTAAGGCTTATTTTTTTAAGTTTCTTTTTCTTCATAATTCTCCTTATACTTTAAATTTAGAAACTTCTTCTGCAAGGTTTTGAATGCTCTGTTTATTCTTTTGGCTTATTGTGTTTACTTCCTGCACTGCATTGCTAATCTGTACGGCACCGGAGGCCATCTCGTTCATGCTATCGGTTATGACGCGGGTAAGTCCGTCAAGTTTTTGCATTTCAGCGGCAACATTCTCTCCGCCGCGGAGCATTTCGGCCGAGCCGTCGTTTACTTGATTTGTTACCATATTAATGTCTCGGATTGCAGCCAAAACTTCCTTGCTTCCGTTTTCCTGTTCATGCATGGCGTCCATAAGGTTTTGGCTCATCGTTTTGACTTGTTCCGAAAGAGCAAAAATAGTATTGAACTTTTCTTCTGCCGTTTTTGAAGAGGTTGAAAGGGCTTCGATTTCTCCGGAGAGGACTTTGAGGGTAGAAGTGATGGTTTTGCCCTGAGTGCTGGATTCTTCTGCCAGCTTACGTATTTCATCTGCAACGACGGCAAAGCCCTTGCCTGCTTCACCTGCGTGCGCGGCTTCAATGGCTGCGTTCATTGCCAGGAGGTTAGTCTGGCTTGCAATGTGCTGAATAACATTACTGGCTTCTAAAAGGCCGCCCGATTCTTCAGCGATACGCTGGGTTGCACTGTTTGCTCCTGTGACGGTTTCCTTGCCGTCTGCTGTAGCTCCTGCCAATGTTTTAACGGTATCGTTAGTTTTGTCGAGTGTCTGTGTTATAGAAGCGATATTCGACACCATCTGCTCGATAGCCGAAGAAGACTCTGCAACGCTTGCCGCCTGATTTTCGATACTGCCGTTAAGCTGTTTTATGGTGCGGATAATCTCTTCGATGGTGGCCGCCGTTTCGGTAACACTTGCGGCCTGTGTTAATACCTGTTGCTTTACCCCGTCGATGTTGGCACTTATCTGGTGTACGGCACTGGCGGTTTCCGTCATATTTGACGCAAGCTCATTGCCGATACTTGTCATTTCATCACTGTTTTTACCTACAGTTTTAATCGACAAGCCTATTTTTGAAATAGTTTGATTAAAGTATTCAGAGAGATCTGTTACTTCGTCATTGCCATGTACGGGAAGGCGAACGGTAAGGTCTCCTTCGCCTTGTGCGATGTTTTTAAGTGCGGAAACGACGGTTTTAATTGGCTTTACCATCGCATGGGCAACAAAAAAGACAATGATCAAACTTGCGGCTAAAATACCGAACCCGATGAGAATCATTTCAAGCCGCAGTTCATTGACGGTTCCCATGAATTCGTTTACTGGGGCATTGATGATGATTGTCCAGCCGGTGGTATTCATTGTAGCATAAGAGGCAATAAAATTTTCTCCTTTGTATTCGTAATATCCGACGGATGGTTCGTCAATCTCTATTGCCATTTTTTCGAAAGCTGCACATGAGGCAAGTGCCGGATCCGTTTTAGCTTCTTCACAGGCATTTGAACGAGTCTTAACTAACTCGAAATCTTTGTCTGCAATGGTGGTTCCGGATTTATCCAGGATATAACATTCGCCTGTTTTGCCGACAACAATATCGTCAATATCATTTGAAAGAGCCGAAGCTTCAATGGTTGCAAGCAAAACGCAGACAACAGTATGGTTATCATCGTAGACGGGTACAGTAAAGACAAGAATAAAGTCTCCATCCAAACGGGAAACGACAGGTTCCGTTAGAAAATTCTTTCCTTTGGAAGCGGTAATGAAATACTCTCTATCGGATACATTGACCTGCTGTCCATTTTCAGCATACCGTATTCCCTTCATATCACATATATTCATTTTATGAATTTTACTGTTAAATGCCGCTTCTTTTGTCAAATATGCCGTTTTGTTTTGATATGAAATGGTAGGATCCCTCAATATCGGACTACGAGCAACTCCTTCAAAGAATTGAAATAGGGCTCTGATTCTGCCGTCGATAATATTTGCCGTATCGGTTGCCTTGTCGATAAGGTGTGTTTCAACCTTTTCAGTTACGGCTTTACGGGCAGTACGCACAGCTAACAGAGCTAGTATAAAACCGGCTGCAAGAATAAGCAGTCCGAATATAATCATCAATTTGTTACGCAGTGAAAAGCGTTTTTTCATATTAATCTCCTCTGTTAGGGGGAGGGACAAACCCCCGTTCAGAGCGGTGGTTGTTTCCCTCCCCCTATGACCCCCTCCCTTTTCCTCGCGCTGCCAAAGGGCTCTGCCCTTTGGAATCCCGGCTAGTTTAAGATTTGGGGATTCTATGTGTTTTTTTGGATTGACGAGTCCCAATCTGTAGGACATCTGCTGAAAAATGTACATCCTTGCACATTTTTCAGCTTAGAGTTTTGCATTAGCAAAACTCTTGCAAGCTTGGAACCACCGGCATCCGTGCCGGTTAATAAATATACATCCTTGTATGTTTATTAACTGCAAGTTTGTTGTTTTAATTTGTTGTACAAACTTGTTATTATTTAAAACCTCCTGCTCCTTGTCGGAAATTATTTTTGAGAATAGTTTTTCTGTTTGTTTTTGAAACAATCCTTTTTTGAAATAGGAGAGGCAGATTTACTGTTTGCCAAATGTAACCGGCCTTTGAGGAAAAATTTAATTTTTTTTCTAATAAAATACCGTGCTGAATCATGTTCAATATCATAAGTCAAAAAATCGGATCTGTCAAGAAGAAAAATAATAAATGTTTGGTAATGTTTTAGTTACCGGATTACGTTTTTTTTCGCCCTTGATTTTATTTTGGAATAAGAGTAGAATTAAATATCGGCTTATCTTAAGGAGGTTAATATGTCTGATATTATTTATATTGAAGGCCGCGAGATTTTGGATTCGCGGGGAAATCCTACTGTAGAGGTTGAGGTTCAGTTAAGCGATTTTAGCTACGGCCGGGCCTGTGTTCCTTCGGGTGCTTCTACGGGAGAATATGAAGCTTTGGAAATGAGGGACGGCGATAAGAGCCGCTATTTGGGAAAGGGTGTTTTAAAGGCTGTTGACCAAGTTAATACGGTTATTGCCGAAGAACTTGACGGGGCTGATGCTTTGGATCAGGCCGAAATAGATAATATGCTTATAAATCTTGACGGCACCGAAAATAAATCCAAGCTCGGAGCAAATGCTATGCTCGGTGTTTCGATGGCTGTAGCCCGTGCCGCTGCCGACAGTTTGGGTTTGCCGCTTTACCGCTATTTGGGAGGCGTTCATGCCATGCAGATGCCCGTTCCCATGGCTAATATCATAAATGGCGGCCGCCACTCCGACAACAAGATAGATTTTCAGGAGTATATGATTATGCCCGTCGGTGCTCCGTCAATCCGTGAAGGCATAAGAATGACTGCCGAGGTTTTCCATGCCTTAAAGGATATTCTAAAGAAAGAAGGTCATGTTACGGCTGTAGGCGATGAGGGCGGTTTTGCTCCCAATATCGAAAATGTTCAAGCCTTGGATTATATAATGAAGGCTATCGAAAAAGCCGGCTACAAACCCGGAAAGGATGTGGTGATAGCTTTGGACTGCGCTTCTTCCGAGCTCTTTGATGCAGGCGACAGAAAGGGCTACAAGTTCTGGAAGTCGGAACCTTCTAAAATTTTAAATGCCGATGAGATGGTTGACCTTTTTAAGGATTGGATAAGCAAATATCCGATTGTTTCTATTGAAGACCCGCTCGATCAAAACGATTGGGAAGGCTATGCAAAGATGACAAAGGAATTGGGAAATCAGATTCAGATTGTGGGTGACGATTTTTTTGTAACAAACACAAAACGGCTTGCCCGCGGTATTGAAGAAGGAGCCTGCAATTCTATTTTGATAAAGCTCAACCAAATCGGAACCGTTACCGAAACAATCGATGCCGTAAGAATGGCTCAAAAGGCCGGCTACACTGCGGTTATTTCGCACCGCTCAGGCGAGACCGAAGATGCCTTTATTGCAGACTTGGCCGTTGCCCTTGAAACCGGACAAATTAAAACCGGTTCAATGAGCCGAAGCGACCGCATCGCAAAATATAACCAGCTTATGAGGATTGAAGATGAGCTAGGCTACAACGCCCGCTATGCAGGTATGGCAACCTTTGCAAACCTGATAAAAAAATAAAAGGATACGGACTCTTAACCGGCATGGTTTATCAAAGCCTTGCCGGATTTTTATTATATGGGGATTGTATCGCCTTGAATTCTCCTCTTTTTTTTGCTATATTGTCAGCCATGAGAAAGATTATTAATTTTATTTTATTTGTTACTTTTCTTTTAGCTGTTTTTTCATGTGCAAAAACTGAAAATATGCAAAAAGAAAAAGAAATCGCTATTGCGGTTTTTGTTCCCGGTGTCAGGGCTGAAAGTCCTGTCTATGATATGTTGTCTTCCGGCGTAGAGGAAGCCGTTGCTTCTGCAATCGGAAACGGCAAAAAAGTAAGTTTAAAGATTTTAGAAGCCGGAACCAATCAGGCGGAATGGGGAACAAAACTTACTTCTCTGGCCGTGGACGGAAAATATGATTTGATTGTTTCTTCCAATCCCGCTATGCCCGGTATCGCAGCTCCTATTTCCAAGCAATTCCCCAATCAAAAATTTTTACTCTTGGATGCATACTCTGAAGGAAATCCTATGATTACTACCTTTAGATACAATCAAAGAGAGCAGGCTTATATAGCTGGACATATTTCTGCCTTGGTAAGTTTAAGCAAGATGGAATTTGCAAATCCCGAAAAGAAAATCGGACTCATAGCAGGACAAGAATACCCTGCAATGATGAATATAATTTTGCCTGCCTTTATTGAAGGGGCTAAGGTCGTCGATCCCGAATTTACAGTCGATTTTAAAATTGTAGGAAACTGGTATGATGCAGCAAAGGGAGCCGAGCTTGCCCGTGCAATGTATAAAAACGGAGCGGATGTAATTATGCCTATTTCGGGCGGTGCAAATCAAGGAGTTCTTGCGGCTGCCAAGGAGTTGGGTTTTTATGTTTCATGGTTTGACGATAACGGTTATGCAAAAGCGAAAGGCTATGTAATTTCAAGTTCCGAAATGAAACAAAAAAAACTTGCATACGAGCAAATTTTAAACTTCATCGACGGAAAATTACAGGAAGGAACTGCTTCTACCCTAGGTATCAAAGAAGGTTATGTAAATTTTGTTTCGGATGATGAGATTTATATTCAAACAGTTCCCGAAGAAATCAGAAAACAACAAGATGAAATGTTAAAGAAAATAGTTGACGGTTCTTTGGATTTGTCGGTAAAATAAATTTTAAAATCGGATTTTGTGAAGTGAAAAAGACTACGGCCGAGTTAAGCGGTATTTATAAGATCTATGAAACGGAAAATAATCAAACCGGAGAGGTCTATAAAAATGCCGCTTTAACTAATGTGAATATAGAATTTTACACTTCCGAAATTCATGCCCTTCTCGGAGAAAACGGAGCCGGAAAATCTACCTTGGTAAATATTTTTTCGGGGCTTCTTTCTCCGACAAAGGGTTCAATAAAGATAGCGAATAAGGTTTTTAATTTTAATTCCCCGAATGATGCTTTAAATGCCGGCGTTGCGATTGTTCATCAGCGTCCCCGCCTTGCCGCAAATGCAAGCGTTTTTGAAAACATAATGATAGGAACAAAACACGGAGGTTTCTTATCGCTTATAAATCTTCATTCCGAAAAACAAAAAATAGAAACTTTAAAATCCAAATGGAATTTAGATTTGGATTTAAATGCCAAGATAAAAAATCTATCTGCAGATAAAAGATTTTATACTGCAATGTTTTCGGCTCTTTATACTAATCCGCAATTTTTAATTTTAGATGAACCTGCTTCCGTTTTTACGGATAAAGAGCGGCAGACTTTTTTTTCGGTATTAAAAAAAACATGTGTGGAAGAAAAAATAGGCGTTATTTTAATTACTCATAAGGTCGAAGAAGCCTTAAACTTTGCAGATAGGATTTCGGTTTTAAAAAACGGAAAAATGCAAGGCTCCTTTTTAACTGAAGATTTGGGAACCGATGATGAAGCCGAGCTTTTTATAAAAAAACAAATATTTTCAGGCGATAAATTTTTAAAGAGCGAAAAAGAAAAGCCTCATGATAAAAATACGGAAGAAAAAAAATCGGATTCCGGTTGCGGTTTTGAATTTTGTATTTCTTTTAATTCGGGATTCGGTTCCGAGATAAAAAAATTTCAGGTTAAAGCCGAACACGGAAAGATTACCGGACTTGTAGGCTTTCCTAACAGCGGTATCGAATACTTGGAGGATATTCTTTCGGGAATGGCTATGGGTAAGAAGACCGGTATGAGTAATAGGTTCCATACCGGAAGTATAGCAATTGAAAATACTGGGACAGAAAAAAAAGTTTTTAGCTGCGAAAAAATTACTCCATCTTTTCTTTTAAAAAATAAAATAGGTTTTATTCCCTCGGATAGAAATTTACGCGGTGCTGATGTAAATCTTTCAATCGAAGAAGTTTTAAATTGTTACCGCTTTAAAAATAATTTTTTCGATAAAAAGAATTCCGATGAATTTATTTTATCGTTATTGAAGACTGAAAATATAGCTGCCGATAAAAACCGTTTGGCGGGTACGCTTTCAGGCGGACAGCTCCAGCGTCTGATATTGGCACGCTGTCTTGCTGAAAATCCTGAAATCATAATAGCAGCAGAACCTGCATGGGGCTTGGACCTTTTGAGCACGGAACTTCTTATGAATAAGTTTAGGGCTCTTGCCGAGCAGGGTAGAACCATTATAATATTAACAAAAGAATTTGATACGGTTTCTTATAAAAACGCTTTTGATGCCGTTTATTTTTTAGGAAAAGAAAATTGAGAAGGTATAAATTTTTAAGTTCGGGAGCTGCGTTTTTTCTCGGTACTCTGGTAATAATTATCTTTATTTCTCTGGGTTCTAAGAATCCTAAAGAAGCCTTATCCGAATTTTTTTTAAAACCTTTTTCTTCCGTTTGGTATTTTGGAAACATGCTTAACAAAACTTCTCTTTTGTTGTTTGCAGCTTCAGGTTCTTTATTTGCTTTTAAGTGCGGCTGCTTTAATTTGGGCGGGGAGGGACAAATATATTTTGCAGGGCTTTTGACCGGAATACTTTTACAAAATACTTGGACGGAGCCCGTAATACAACTTGTTCTTACAGGATTAATCGTTTTTTTTGCTTCCGGCTTAATCGGTCTTGTTTCAGGCTTTTTAAAAATTAAATTTAATGCCGATGAGCTTTTAACTTCTTTTTTAATTTCTGCAGCTATATTGCCTGTTGTAAACTATCTTATCGGCAATCCTCTGCGGGATACATCGGGGAATTTACTTGCCTTGCCTCCCATAGCAGAAACTTTTGAGCTTAAAAGTTTTTTACCTCCGTCATCATTAAATATTTCTTTTCTGTTTTCGATTGTTTTGGTTTTGTTTTTTATTCTTTTTTTTGCTAAAACAAAGCGGGGCTACCGCTTGCGGCTTTCGGGAACGGCTCCTGAGTTTTCCAAGTTTGCAGGCTTTTCGGTTTATGCTCCGCCTCTTGCAGGAATGGGTATTTCTGCAGGGCTTCACGGCTTAACCGGATTTTTTGCAATTACAGGAACTTGGTATATTTGTCATCTTTCTTTTTCTTCAGGAATGGGATGGTCGGCTCTTGCGATAGCCTTAATTGCAAAAAATAGTTTCTTTGCAATTATTCCTGCCGCCTTCTTATACTCATGGATACAAAGCGCTTCCGATGCCGCCGTAATGTCCGGCTCATTGGTTTTTGATACGGCTGTATTTTTACAGGCCGTAGTTTTTCTTTTTATTTCTGCAAACCTGTTGAGCCTACGCTTTACTTTAGGATTAAGTAAAAATATTTCACGGATAAAGACGATTCTTTTAAAAAGGAAGGGAATATGATTGAAGCCGCATTAGTCATCTTAAAAATGTCGGCTCCTCTTTTGTTCTTAGTTTTGGGAGCTCTCCTTACCGAATATTCAGGTTCCCTTGCCGTTTTTATGGAAGGCGCCGTTATCTTATCTGCATTTTTTTGTGCTCTTATAACCATAATAAGCGGCAATCCCGTTTTTGGTTTTATAGTTTCCGTGCTTTTAACTTCTCTTATTCTTTATTTGCTTGGATTGTTTACCGTTAAAACAAGGGCAAACTCTTTTTTAACAGGGCTTTCTTTAAACCTATTTGCAGCCGGCTTTGTACCTTGGGCATCGGAAATCTTTTTAAAAAAAGGCGGAGTGCTTTCCTTTGAAGACTTTGAAGCATCCTCCCATCTTGTTCCCGTAAATAACCTTAATCCGTTTTTTGCCGGCTTAATTTTGGCCATTGTAATCTTTGTGCTGTTAAAATACAGCTCCAAGGGAATCAGCTTAAAATATTCAGGTGAGGCACCCGACGTATTAATTGCTCACGGAATAAATCCCAATAATTATAAAATATTTTCATGGACCATCGCAGGTTTTTTTGCAGCCTGTGCAGGATCGACCCTTGTGTTCCGTCTTGCCGCCTATACTCCGAATATAAGTGCGGGAAGAGGATGGACTGCTTTAGCCGCAATTTTTTTAGGAAATAAAAATCCTCTTTTATGCACTCTCGCTGTCTTGCTTTTTTCTTCAGCTGAATACGCTGTAAATATCATGCAGGGTGAAGTTAAAATCCCATCAGGAATTTTATTGGCTGTTCCTTACATTACGGCTCTTATATTTTTTATTGCGGCACCTTCCGTTAGAAAAAAGTAAACTGAAAACTCAAGGGCTTGTTTTTTTATCCGTAATTTGTTAAATTAAATATAACTTATTTTAACATTTATGGAGGCGTTATGAGTAAGGGTTTAAAAATCGGATTAATTATTGTGGCTGTTGTCTTTGTTTTGGCTTTCAGCTTATATAATTTTTTTGTAGGAACATATAATTCTATTGTTAAAGCAGAAGAAGGTGTAAAGTCTGCATGGAGTCAGGTAGAAAATGTTTATCAAAGACGTTTTGATTTAATTCCTAATTTGGTAAATACTGTAAAAGGCTATGCAAGCCATGAATCTAAGGTATTTACGGATATCGCAGAAGCAAGGTCAAAGGCCGGCGGGGTTATGCAGGTTTCCGATGAGGTTTTAAATAATCCGGAATCCTTTGCAAAATTTCAACAGGCCCAAAGTGAACTTGGATCAGCCTTACAGCGTTTGTTGGTTATCACCGAAAACTACCCTGAATTGAAGGCAAATCAAAATTTTATGGATTTACAAACCCAGCTTGAAGGAACGGAAAACCGTATTGCCGTTGAACGCAAAAGATATAACGAAGCCGTTCAATCATACAATGTTTATATAAGACAATTCCCGCGTTCTATTATTGCAAACATGAACGGCTTTAGGGAAAAGGCTTATTTTAAGGCTGATGATCAAGCATCGACCGCTCCTAAAGTCAACTTTTAAAGAGTATGCAAGAAGATAAAATCTTAAAAAAGATAATTGTTTTATGTTTTTTTATCTTTTATAATTTTAATTCTTTCAGCTTAGCCGTTCCTTCGCTTTCCGGTCCTGTAGTTGACAAGGCTGGAATTCTTTCGAGGAATGAATTTAATAAAATAGAAAATTTTCTTTTGGATTTGAACAATAGGTCTCAAATTCAAATAGCAGTTCTGATAATTCCGTCTTTAGAGGGAGAGCCTATCGAAGATTATTCTATGCAGGTTGCCGAAAAATGGAAGTTGGGTGATAAAGAAAAAGACTCTGGAGCTCTTTTGCTAGTTGCAGTTAAGGATAAAAAGCTTCGTATTGAAGTAGGTTACGGTCTTGAAGAAAATCTAACCGATTCCAGAAGCGGTCAAATCATCCGAAACTTTATCGCTCCTCAATTCCGTTCCGGTAATTACGGTGAAGGAATCTATGACGGGATTAAAGCCATGGCGGCTTATGCCTCAGAAGATGAAAGCCTCCTAAAAGAAATCGCTGTCTCAGATGAAGATGATGAAGGCGGATTTCCTCAAGCCTTATTGTTTTTTCTTTTTGTCTATCTTATGATTTCAAAATTTTCTCCGGGCGGGCTTTTTTGGATATTCTACTTGCTTTCCCGAAGAGACAGAGCGGGGCGTTCTTTTAACGGAAGATCATCTTCAAGAGGCTCTTTTTTTGGCGGCTCGATAGGAAGATCATCAGGCGGCGGTTTTTCGGGCGGGGGATTTTCAGGAGGAGGCGGCAGCTTCGGCGGAGGCGGTGCCTCAGGAGGTTGGTAGCATGAGTAAGGTTCTTAATTTTGCCCACAGAGGTTTCAGAAGTAAGCACCCTGAAAACACGATGCTTGCTTTTTCTAAAGCAGTTGACTTAGGTGTTGACGGTATAGAGTTTGATGTTCATCTTTCTTCCGACGGTGTACCCGTTATTATTCATGATGAAGCATTGGATAGAACCTGTAATGCTTATGGTCTTGTAAAAGATTTTTCCTTTGCCGACTTAAAAAAAATAAATGCCGCAGCAAATTTTAAAAGTTCGGAAGCTGCAAGCGGAATAAAACATTTGGATGAAAAGATTCCTTCTCTTGAAGAGTATTTTGATTTTATAAAGAATAAGGATATTATTTCCAACATTGAATTAAAGACAGGTGTCTTTGAATATCCGGGAATAGAAGAAAGAGTATATGCTCTTTTAAAAAAATATAATCTGCAAGACAAATGTATAATTTCTTCTTTTAATCATGAAAGTGTTTTGAGGATGAAAAAGATAGATTCTTCTCTTGTATGCGGCTTTTTGGTTGACTCTTGGGATTTACATCCGTCCGCTTATTTAAAGAAGTATGATGTAGAATGTTATCATCCCCCTGCATATAGGCTTACAAAAGAATTCGTAGATGAGCTTCATGCAGAAAGTATAAAAGTTAATGCTTGGTTCGGTTCAATCCAGACAGATTATTCAAAAATTTTAAGCACAGGTTTGGATTCAATTATAACGGACTATCCCGATAAGATTTCTGCTTTATTATAAAGATTCCTCTAGTATAAATTTAAAAATATAGATATAATTATATTATGAAATGGGCATTGGTTTTATCGGGCGGAGGCGCAAAGGGTCTTGCCTACATAGGAATGTTTAAAGCTCTTGAAGAATTGAAATATCCGCTTCCTAATTGTATTGTCGGGTGTTCTATGGGCGCAATTATCGGCGGGCTCTATGCTTCAGGCATGACCGTAGATGAAATGATTTCTTTTTTTTCAAAAGATTTTAATCTGACCGATTACTTGGATGTGTCGCATTTGGGTTTTGGTCTGACTAAGCTGACAAAACTTTTACAAATAGGAGCAAGTTTAAACAATTTAATTTCTCATCAGGGGGCAGACTCAGGTGAAAGGAGTTTAACTCTTTTTAAAAAACTTTCCTGTTATCAAACCTTTGATCAGCTTAAGATTCCTTTCTATTGTAATGCAACCGATTTATGTGAAGGGAATGAAGTAGTTTTTGATAAGGGTTTTTTAGCTGAGGCGATGAGAGCTTCATACTCCTATCCCGGTTTTTTTGCTCCGTTTAATTATAACGGGAAACTTTTTGTAGACGGTTGTGTAAAAAACAATACGCCTGTTTGGATTGCCAAGGAGAAAGGTTTTAAAAATATTTTGGCTGTAACGCTTGGGACTTTTAAGACGATAAATAATGATGCTCTGGATTCTTCAATTTCAGTTTTAACAAGATGTTTGGAAGTGGCGGCGATAAGATCCGATTATAGTGTACGCAATACTCCAACCCATATTCTTGATATTGATACCTGCGTCGCTTCTTATGATTTTTCAGATCCGCTCTACCAAATTCAAATGGGATATTCCATAACTATGAATAATAAAAAAGAACTCCTTGAATTCTTCCAAAAAGGATTTTCCGGCTTTTTGAACCGGAGGCGTATGACAAAAAAAACTATTAAAAGGTTAAAGAATGAAAAAGTTTTTTAAAAGAATTAAAGTTTTTGATGTTATAATTCTTGCTATAATTATTTCATTTATAACTTTGACGGCTCTTTTTATATACTCTTCAGATAATTCGGCTCTCTATTTATCGGTGCGGACGCCGAAAGGAGATTGGATATATCCGATGAATACGGATATATCTTTTGTTGTTGAAGGTGAAACCGGGCCTGTAAGTATAAAAATCGAAAATAATGAAGCCTTTGTTGTCAGCTCAACTTGTTCGAATAAAACCTGTATAACGGCTCCGAAGTTAAAAAATCACGGCGACTGGAATGCCTGTCTTCCAAATAAGGTCTTTTTATCCGTCGAGAAAAAATAAAACTTTTTTAATATGCCGGTATTTTAATATGCCCGCTCCCTTGTTTTTTTTTAAGATTTGATGTAATATTTTCTATAATATGTGCACAAAATATGGAGCCTTTAAGCTCGGTTCGGAAATTTTTTCAGTAGAAAATCCTCTTACGATTGCCGAAATAGGAACAAGTCATAACGGGTCTATTGAAAGGGCCGTAAAATTGATAGATGCGGCTGCAGAAGCCGGAGCAAGGGCCGTAAAATTTCAAATTGTTTATGCCGATGAAATTCTTCATCCTAATACGGGCTATGTTGATTTGCCTACGGGAAAGATTCCTCTTTATGAGCGTTTTAAAAGTTTGGAACTTCCTATAAGTTTTTACAAAGAGCTTGCCGAATACAGCCGATCAAAAAAACTTTTGTTTTCGGCCAGCCCCTTCGGGCTTAGATCTGCTGAAGAACTTTCTTCATTAAAACCCGATTTTATAAAAATAGCTTCACCTGAACTTAATTATGTACAGCTTTTAAAATATTGTGCTAATTTTAACAGTCCTATGATTTTATCGAGCGGTGTTTCTCTTTTAAAAGATATTGAAAAGGCTGTCAGTTTTTTACGTTCTGAAAATAAAGATTTGCCTCTGGCTCTGCTTCACTGTATTACATCTTATCCCGCGCCCGAAAAAGAATACAATGTTTCGGTAATAAAAAACTTGAGCCGTATCTTCGGTATTGCATGCGGTGTTAGCGATCATTCTTTAGATCCGATTTTAGTTCCGTCCTTAACGCTTGCATCGGGAGGTTTTATAATAGAAAAGCATATCTGTCTTTCCCGTAAAGAAGAAGGTTTGGATGATCCTGTTGCCTTAGAGCCTGATATGTTTAAAAAAATGTGTTCCGCCGTAAATTCCTTTTCTAAAAAAACTTATGATGAAATTATAGATGACTTAACAAAATTAAACTATTCCCTTGAGCTTATAAACGAAGTTATCGGATCGGGAGAAAAAAAATTGAGTCCGGCTGAAAGTAAAAACTACGGACGCACAAATAGGTCTATTCATTATCTTCACGATTTAAAAAAAGGAGATGTAATAACCGATAAGGATATTGCCGTTTTAAGAACGGAAAAAATTTTATCTCCGGGAGAGGCTCCTGAGATGTTCGATAGTTTTATCGGAGCCGTTTTACAAAGAGCCGTTAAGTCCGGTGAAGGCCTATTGATACAAGATTTTCTTACAAGGAAATAAAATATGAGTAAAAACTATTATAATGACATGGGAAATATTTTACGGGATGCTCTTACTTCCGATGAAGATCCTTTTGAAGCGGCTGCTCAAAGGTCAAACGGACGCTACCGTACTATGGGAGGACGGATGGAGAGGCGGCCGCCGCCTAAAGTAGATAAAGAGGCTATAAGGGTTCCCGTTCCACCTGAGCTTGTAGAAGATTTTGCCGTTTTAAATGTTTTATCGGGAGTGCCTCTTGATGAATGTAAAAGATCATGGAAACGCTTAATAAAAAAATATCATCCCGATGTTCAAAGCTCGCCTGCAAAGCAGTCCGAAGCAAATGTGATAATAAGACGTATAAATAATTCTTATCGTAAAATAGAAACTTGGTTTAAGACAGGAAAGATTTTATCTGAAAAAGACTTAAACTCATAAGGGATTACAAATTGAAAAGGACTTTTTTTTTAATTTTATTATTTTTTTTCTTGCAGACTGCATATTCTGAAAATACAATTTATGAGCTGGGACCTAAAAGTGAAGACATAATTGTTTTTACTGCTGCAAGGAATCAAAATAACGAGTCAACCTTTTCTACGGAACTTTTAGAAAATTTTGCAAAAGAACTAAAGGAGTTTCCTCTCCAAATACGTGTTATAATTGCAATTACCGATAATGATTTTCCGGATCTGCCTGAAAGTATCAATATAATAGAATCTCAAAATACAAAAAAACTTATTTCAAAAATAAATGAAAGTAAATCAAATCTTGTGTTTGTTTTATCGGATGGCCCTTCCGATAGAGCCGTATTAAGTGCCGGAGCTGTAAAAAAAACTTCGCCTCCATGGATGTTAAAAGATTTACAGGAGATTTTACAAAAGCAAAATATTTCTGTCGATTTTAAATATAATAATATTATTCTGTATCGTCTTGGTATTATCAGTGATAATATGCTGGCAGAGTATTTAAAAGAAGATATTCCTGCGATAAGAATATGTTATGGAGCCGATATACGCCCGGTTCTACTCTCCTTAATAAATACTTACACCCAAGGAATTTCATCGGAATGGGATAAACACTATAATATAAGAAATTTTTTCGGTCTTAGAATTATAAGTGAAAAAACATTAGTGCTTTTAGTAATAGGGGTAACTTTATTAGGTCTTTTTTATATCTTTATATTCAGTTTTTTATTCGACAGAAGAAGAGAAAAGAATATAAGAGACCTTCTGCTTTTATGGCGGGTTCCTGTTTTCTTTTTTATAATTAATTTATTTGCCCTATACATGGGAGAATATCTTACAACTCTTTTATTTTCCATTAAATTCGGTTTTCAAGATTCAATTAAATTTCTGCCTGTTATGGCTATTTTATTAAAAATATTATTTTCCATTATAATAGTTTCTTTATTTGCGTATGTAAATAGATATTTAAAACTGCCCAATAATATTTTTATCTACGGATACTTGGCCAGTATAGTTTGTTTTTTTAATATATTTATTTTTTCGAGAGTAGATTTATCATTGGCTATTGTAGTATTGGAAATTTATGTTTTATCTTTTTTTTCTTATCACTTTAAAATAGCATTCGCTCAAATAATTTTTCTTATTTTAAATATCTTATTGTTGGTTTATTATTTTGGTAATGCGTTATTTATTAAAGATAATCTTATTGATATTTTATTTTATGCGAATAATACGTTAGCTGCAATGTTTATTCTTCCATATATATTAATGTTTATAAGATTATTTATGCAATTAAAAGAAGAACGTGTGGGAATAAAATATATACACTTGAAAATTATATGGGCGGTAACATTGCTTACCTGCATTTTTATTGTTTTGATTTTAATTTATCCGTCATTTTTACAACCGAAAAATAAAAAAGAATTTATTTTATATAATATTGAAAATGGGAATAAATATATCTCTGTTATTTCTGATATAAAAAATGAATCTGAAAAAATTGATGAAGATAAAGAGTTTTATCGATTATCAAATATTAAGGAAGATGATTTTATAAAAGTGCAGGCCGGAACTCAAAATTATCTTGAGCGTATTATAGGTGAAATAAATATCAATCCGCTTATTAAAGCTGCCGTTATACAGGTTATTATAAGCCGCAGTGATGGATTTCCTGTTTATGAAGCAAATATGGATTTTAAAAAATCAGATGAAGGGAAAAAAGCGGAATTTATTTCACCTATTAACTTAACGGAGCCTTTTTCTATAAAATTTTCGGGAGAAAAAAATGCCGTATTGCATGTAAGAATTCTTGCATGGTTTTATGACAACCCGTTAAATCCTGATTTTGAATTTTTAAACGATAATTTAAAGAATAAAAAAATCATTTTTCATGTTATAGAAGAATTTGATTTGATACCTAAAGCGGAGTCTTAAGATGATGGCGGAAAAAGTTTTTTTTCATGTTGATATAGATGCTTTTTTTGCTTCCGTTGAACAGCTTGATAATCCCGAGTATAAGGGTAAGCCTGTAATTGTCGGCGGTCAATCGGAAAGAGGTGTTGTTTCAACTTGTTCCTATGAAGCCCGAAAATTTGGCGTTCATTCCGCTATGCCGATTTTGCAGGCTAAAAAACTTTGTCCGAGCGGTATATTTTTAAGATGCCGCATGGATCGATATCATGAAAAATCAAAAGAAGTCATGGCTATTTTTAAAGATTTTACTCCCGAAATAAAACAAATTTCCGTGGATGAAGCATTTTTAAATATGGCGGGAATGGAAAAAATATTCGGTACTCCTAAAAATTCAGCACTTCTATTAAAAAAAACTATAAAGGAAAAAACGGGTTTAACGGTTTCGATCGGCTGTGCTCAAAATAAATATATTGCAAAGATAGCATCCGGCTGCTCAAAGCCTGACGGACTTTTTATTGTGCCTGCCGGTGAAGAAATTGATTTTATGAAAAGTCTTCCCTTAAAGGATGTATGGGGAGTAGGGGGAAAAACGCGAGAAAGACTTATTGCTGCAGGTTTGACTACCGTGCCTCAAATTTTTAATTCAAGCGAACATCTTTTACAAAGTATTTTAGGAAATGCATCCGGCAGCTTTTTATTTCAGGCTGTACGGGGAGAGCTTTATGATGTTTTTAGTGATGATGTTAAATCTCATTCGATAAGTACGGAACGCACTTTTGAGCATGATTTATTTTCTCATGCTGAGATAGATGATGTTATGTTTTATCTTGCATCTGAGCTTATGTATAGAATATTTGATGAGAAGATAAAAGGGAAAACCGTTTCGGTGAAAATACGCTATAATGATTTTACTACTGTTTCAGTTCAATCGACAGGAGCGGTTGTCAACGATACTCAGGATTTATTTGAGCGGGCTAAAGAACTTTTTTATAAAAAATTCGATAATAAAACTCCAATAAGACTGCTGGGCTTGTGCATTATGAATATTGAATCAGACATTCCCGAAGTGCAAACAGAATTATTTTACAGTGGAAAGAATGTAAAAAAAAGAAAGATTGAAGAAACTATGTATGCTCTCACAAAAAAAGAGGGAAAGAATATTTTAAAACCTGCGCGTCTTTTAAAAAAAGATAAGGATGACCGTGAATGAAAAAAATACTTTCAATTGTGTTCTGTATTTTTTTGTTAAGCTTTGCACATGGTTTTGAAAATGATGAAAACCCGAATGTAGATTTCGGTATTGATTTAATTAAGAATAGAACAGGAGAAAATAAGGCCGGTCAATATTTTAAAAATTTTGATAAAGATAATACCGTTCTTTTTTTAGACGGGTTTTGGGATATTGAATTTTTAGGCCTTTCAAGTTTTGAATTTTTTAACGGTTATGCAAAGGTAAATTCTTTTCAAGGCGTATTTAAACAAAAAGCTAATTTATCGTTATTGCTTTTATTGAATAATTCATTTTATTTTGAAACCCTTTATAGAGATGATTATAAGAAGAGTACTTTAGCCTTCGGCTATTTTGGAAAAGAAGATTCTCCTATAAAACATATTCGTGCAGCAAACAATAATATAAAATTTCCTCTCAACTATGGGTATATAAATACCGGAGGCGGTAAATTCATAAGTCCGGGTATCATGGGAACCTTTGCAGGGGATAAATGGAATGCCGATGTTATGCTCCGATATGAAAGCTCCGAGTACAATTCAAAAACATATTACGGTAATACGGAAATTATAGAAAATAAAATTTCTATTAATACATGGCAAAAAGCGAGACATTTCTATATACCTGTAGATAGCCTATATGGAAAACCTGTCGTAGTTTTTGTCAAAGATTTTGCAGGGGGGCAATGGCGTCCCTTAAGTCCTGATGAATTTTCAGTCGATCCACGGTTAAAAGTTTTATCCTTAAAAAAATCTTATCCCGAAGGGATTGCTGTAAATTATTTTGATTTAGAGTCTAATCCTACAACTGCAATTAGCACACATTTGGATAATGTTAAAAATTATTTTTCCGCATTACTGCCAATTCCTGCTGTTAATGAAATAGTTAATTTTATTAATACACATTCGACAATAGATTCTTATAAAAAAAATATTTTTGGAAAAGATTATTTGATTTTAAAAGAGAAAAATTTTTCACCTTTTGAAATTGCTTCACGGTATAATGCACTTCAAGTTAATGATGCTTCCTCTATATCGGTTGTTGATACAGATAATCAAAATGTGAATCCTAATTTTGCGGCGAATATAGAAACAACCGATAATTTTTTGAGCAATTTTCAAAAGTTACAATTTATTCAGGTTTTGAATTCAAGTAAAGATTATGATTTTAGTAATCCTGAGCAAATGTTTCCTTTCCGCAAAACGGATTATAAAATATATCTTCCTAATAATTATAATGATAGCAATTTAAGTTTACAAATATTATGCAAAAATTATGCTCCAACACCGGGATTTATTTTACCCGATACGGCCATTCCGGGAAGTATTCGTGTTTTTAAAAATAAAATAAGGATATTTAACTTTTCTTATAATGAATCTAATCATACTTTAACGATAAATGAACCTATTTTTTCAAACGATATTATAGAAATTCAATGGAAAGAAGGTTTGACTTATTCGGATTCTGGTATGGTAAGATTTGCAGGAGGTGCACATTGGAAGCCGATTGAAGGTTTGGATACTTTTTTTGCAGGTTCAGGTGATTGGGAAGTTACAAAGCAAAAAAATAATCCGATAGATGCCTATAAGCTTTCAACTGGACTGGATTATAAGAATAAAACTATAACAACCGGATCCGTTTTTGGTTTTGAAGCAAGTGCAGACCGCAAGCTAAAAGCAAAAGAACAATATTATGCTTTTGAAAATAAATCTTATTTTAATTACAGCTTTGACGGAGCTCTTTATTCAAAAAACTCGGTGCCTGTTTTTTCAAATCCGAAATTTTATTTTGAAGAAAATATAAAACTTGATAAGCATACAGGCTATGCTCATACCAAAACAAATGCATTTATAGATATATGGAAAATTAAATTCGGCGGTCTTTTGTCTTTAAAAAAGAATTTTTTCTCGAAAAATTTGAAGATTATTGAAAGTTATGGTCATTCCGTAATAATACCGATTTATTTTTTTAGTACCTCAGAAGATTTTTTTGTAAATATACATGATAATATATTAAGAAGAGAAGGTAAGATTAGTTTTGAAAAATATATAAATATTGATTATACAACATCAATTGACTACAATAAAGATTATACTTCCCAAAAAATATTTACATCAATTACACCTATTATTTCTCAGGCAAAATTCGGAACAATATATACTCAGATAAATTTTTCCGTGGGGCAAAAATATAAAACTATGTTTTATCCTTCGTCTTTATCTTATAATGAGGCATGGACAAAAAGTTTAATTGATATGTACTCACCGGGTAAAAAAAATGCAGAAAACAGAGCTGCAGATATAAAATTTTTATTTAATTATTTTGCAAATGAGGAAGATAAAAAAGATATTCAATTATCCGGAGTGAACTTTGATGCATTTTCAAAAACAAATTTTCAAAATAAAAAGCAAAAAGTATCTAGTGATGAAACGGGTTTTGAAATTTCCATACCCTTTAATACGGGAAAAATATTTTTTTCTCCAATTATAAAAAGAAAAATCACAAAAGAAAAGATAGGCGCCGAGGCTGAAAAGCAATATTCCTATGCTTCGGATTTAAAATCTGTATTTACAGGATTGGGCGATCAATATTGGATTTTTTCCAAACCGTTTTTTTATGATATGTTTGATCAAAAGATAAACAGTCAGATACAAACCGAAAATAAAAACTTATTTTACAGTTTTTTTAATTCTTACGGATTTAACTTTTCAAGGTTGATAAGCGGAACAATCAAAGATTTGTACACTCCCTTGGAATTCGGTACAGCTGTATCCAGATTGGTACAGTCCTCTCAATTAAATTCGGGGCAAAGCAATATATACGGACTTGATTTTTCCTTTAAGTATACGGCTTTAAATATTTCAGGTAAATACGGTTATTTCGATTGGTTTAAGTTTTATGAACAAGATGAATTAAACCGGCTTTATAAATTCGGTTTTTCGTTTGGAAAAAACTTTTTTAAATTTAACTTTAATTCAAATCATAGTCTTTATTTTTTCTTTGACTCAAATAATAAATTGAGTTTTGAAAACGAATTTTTATATACGGCTTCAAAAATAGGTATGCAAAAACTCTTAACGGATGAATGGAAAGAAAAATTCAGTGCGGCATTTTCTTATAGGGGAGGCAAATCTCTTCCCCGTTTGATGATAGAAACTTTTTCAAAAATACCTCTGTCGGACAGCAGAGAAGAAAAACTTTCTGTGGAGTTCTCACAAAATAAGAGTTTACCAAAACTTAACTATAAGGTTTCTTTTAAACATTCACAATCAACAAAGATAGGTTCTCATGGAGAGATAAAGATATTTGCAGAATTTGAAGGAGCATCTACAACGGCGAATTCTTTTTTGCTCAATATAAATGCAGGAATTTCAGGAAAGGTAGATTTTTAAAAGTTTAAGAAGTTGTTAGGTCTATGAACTGATTTGAATTCTTTTTACCGAAACGGCTTTTTTTGTTCCGGTGTCTATCTCCGCAACTAAACCGCAAAATATTGCAACTCCGTCTTCAAGCACTTCGACACGCTGAGGTACCTGACTCTTTGTTCTTGTAATAGCGGTAAAAGGACTTCCGCCTATTACGGAGTCCTTGGCGCCAATCATTCCAAGGTCGGTAATATAGGCTGTGCCGTTCGGCAAAATTCTTTCATCTGCCGTTTGAGTATGGGTATGAGTTCCTGCAAAAACAGAAACACGTCCGTCAACGTAGAAGGCTAGAGCTTCTTTTTCCATTGTGGATTCCGCATGAAAATCTATGATGTTAATCGACTCGGATAAATTATTTTCATTTTGCGAAGAGAAAAGAAAATCAATGGACTGGAATGGACAGTCGATAGCTCTCATGTTTTCTCTTCCTTGAAGATTTATTACGCTGTATTTGATTCCGTTTTTTTCGATAAGGGCAAGACCTGAACCTTGAGCAAATGGAAAATTGTGCGGACGCAAAACTCTTCTATCCTTCCCAAAGCTCATACGGATTTCAAACCTTTCCAGAGTATGATTTCCGCCGGTTATAATATCAACGCCTGCATTAAAAAAGGCTTCCGTTTGATCGTCTTTTATCCCTACACCGTGAGCCGTGTTTTCTCCGTTTACCACACAGAAATCTATTTTTTCTTTTTTTATTATCAAGGGCAAATGTTTTTGTAAGGTTTCAAGACCTAAGTTGCCGCAAACATCTCCGCCCATAAAAATTCTTATAAATTGTTTCATAAGGTTTATTTTAGAATAAGATTAAAAAAAAATCAATTGCCGTCAAAACGGATATTATATGCTTTTTTAAAATTTTCAAAGATTGAATCTTTTAATTCTTCCGCATAATTTTTATAAGTTTTTTCATCATAGTTTGAAAGTCCCTCGGATTGCGCCCTTAATTCTGCAAGAAGCGAAAACACTTTTTTTATATCTGTGGGAAGTGAAAAATTTTCTTCTTTCAGACTCATGTATGGGGCGTCGGTTTCGGTTAAGATTCTATCCTTTTCTAAAGTTGCCGCCGTTTCAAGCTGAGCTTTTTGCCCTCGGAGCAGGCCCTTGCCGATACAAAAATAGGCATTTACTCCTTTTTTTAGAAATGACCTTGCTTCCGTTACGGAGCCCGCCCATCCGTGAAAGATAACCGCATTTATTTTTTTTAGAGTTTTTACATCATCGAATATGAGGTGCATTCCTTTTCGGCAGTGTACAACTATGGGGAGATCCGATTTTTGGGCAAAACCCAGTTGGGTCTTCCATACTTTTTTTTGAGCTTCTAATGTGCTTTTATAATGTTCGTCAAAAAGGTCAAATCCGCATTCCCCAATGGCAGCTATTCTTTTTTCGATTAAAAGTTTTTCTAAATATGGTATTTCATCTTCTATCGGGCATTGAGGATGTATGCCGAAAGAAAGGATAAAATTCTTGGAATTTTCTCTGCATATTTTTTCTTGAATTTTAAAACGTCCGGCCTCATTTGCAGAAGCACAAAAAAATATCTCCTTATCAAAGGTTTTTAAAATCGGATTTTCTGTATTTTGAGAATTTAATTTTTCTATTGTATCTAAAATATGAACATGGGCATCGGTATACATGAAAGTTATTATATCCTAAAGGTATTATTTTGTATACCGAAAATAGTACTATACGGAGGGAAAGTATGAAATTATATTCGATAAAAACTACTCAAGGCGATGCCTCATATTGCACAATTTTGCAAGAAACCGATGCCGGATACATCCTGCGTATTTGTATGGATAAAGAGGGGTATCAAAAGGTAAGTGAAGATTTTATAGAAAAAGATCTTTTTGATATGTGCGTTCGCACAGGCTACATTCACGAGCTTTCGGAAGCAGCTTCCATAGTAGCTTAAGCTTCATTTAATAAGACGGTAATTAAGGCATGGCCCCGTAATTACCGTCCTTTTCTGTAAAGGTTAGTTATTAACTCTTTCTTGATATTCGTTAGTTTCGGTGTTTACGAGAATTTTTTCGCCCTGTTTAATAAATAGGGGAACACGAACTACAAGACCTGTTTCGGTAACTATGGGTTTTGTTGCTCCCGAAACGGTATCTCCCTTTATATAGTTTTCGCTTTGCTCTACAATAAAAATCATCTTTGTGGGAATCCTTACATCGATAGGTTCATTTTCCCAGATGAGAATATCGTATTCATCGCCTTCTCTTAAATAATGTTCTTTGTCGCCTATTGTTTCGGCAGGTACGGAAATGGATTCAAAACTTTCCGTATCCATGAACATAAACTGGTCGCCGTCCTTGTACTGATACTGACACTTGTGTGTATCTACTACCGCATCTTCAACGGTGTCTGCCGTTTTGATGGTCTGCATCAAAACAGAGCCGTCTCTCAGATTCTTCATTTTAACACGGGCAAAGGCCGCACCCTTTCCGGGGTTGACAAATTCCCTTTCAACAACTAAATAGGGAGTTCCCTTATTGAGCAAAACCGTGCCCTTAGCTATATCTCCGCCTCTAATCATTTTTCACCTCATTTAAAATTGTGCGGTATTTTAGCATTTTTGATGTTTTTATGCAAGCAGAGCCCGATTGAAAACTTTCAAAAAATCTGTTATAATCCGCCTATTATGGAAGATATTAAAACTACGTGGCAAAAAATTATTGCCGACACCTTAAACGGGATAGCTCCCGAAACATGCGATAAGATTTTACCTGAACAAATAAATATAGAAACTCCTCCTAATCCCGAAATGGGGGACGTGGCCTTTCCTCTTTTTACATTTGCAAAGAGCTTTAAATCCTCTCCTGCAAAGATTGCTTCCGATGTTTGTGCCCGTCTTTTAGAAAACGAGGATATAAAAAAATACGGAATGCCTAAGGCGATCGGGCCTTATTTAAATGTCTTTCTTGCCAAAGAGGATTTAGCCTCGAATGTTTTGGATAAGGTTCTAAAGGAAAAAGAAAACTACGGAAAAACTTCTTCTCTTTCCGGTAAAAGAATTATGATTGAGTTTTCAAGTCCGAATACCAATAAGCCACTCCACCTCGGCCATCTGCGTAATGATGCCTTGGGTGAAAGTATTTCGCGTATTTTAAAATTTTGCGGGGCCGATGTTTTTAAGGTAAACATTATAAACGATCGGGGCGTTCATATCTGTAAGTCCATGATAGCCTATCAAAAATTCGGCGAAGGAAAAACTCCTGAAAGCGAAAATATAAAGTCCGACCGCTTTGTCGGGGACATGTATGTTGCTTTCCATAAATACAGTCAGGAAAATCCGGAAAAGGCAGAGGCAGAAGCTAAGCAGATGCTTTTGGATTGGGAAGCCGGAGAAAACAAGGAACTAATCGGGCTTTGGAAGAAGATGAACGGTTGGGCGATAAACGGTATTAAGGAAACCTACAAAAGAACAGACATCTCTTTCGACAAACTTTATTTTGAAAGCGAAACCTATTTAAAAGGAAAGGATCAGATCTTAAAAGGTTTGGAGGCCGGAGTTTTTTATAAAGAAGAGGACGGTTCCGTTTGGGTTGATCTCGCTCCAATCAAGCTCGACAAAAAAGTATTGCTGCGAAGCGACGGTACTTCTCTTTATATGACTCAGGATATAGGCACGGCAATTTCCCGCCACAAGGATTGGCCCTTTAATCAGATGATCTATGTTGTAGGAAATGAACAGGAATATCACTTTAAGGTGCTTTTTTATGTTTTAAAACAGCTCGGCTTCGAATGGGCCGACGACCTCTATCATCTTTCTTACGGAATGGTAAACCTGCCTGAAGGAAAAATGAAAAGCCGTGAAGGTACGGTTGTGGATGCCGATGACCTTATCAATTCTCTTCAAGATGAAGCCTTAAAAAAGATTGAAGAAAACGGAAGAGAAAAGGAAGTGGGCGACGCCGCAGTTGCAGCCGAGAACATCGCCGTAGGAGCCCTGCATTATTTTCTTTTACAGGTAAGCCCCAAAAAAGATATGCTTTTTAATCCTAAAGAATCCCTTTCCTTTACCGGAAACACGGGCCCCTATCTTCAATACATGGGTGCTAGAATTTCTTCTATTTTGAGAAAGGCCGAAACAGCCGAAGGCAAAGAAAAGTTAAAGAACGGAAAACTCAATGCTTCCCTTTTGACAAATGAATCCGAATGGGAACTGTTAAAGACATTAGAAGACTTCCCCGAACAGGTTGAACGCTCTGCCTTGCGTAAAGACCCGAGTGCCCTTACGGCCTATCTTTATGAGCTCTCAAAAGCATTCAGCCGCTTCTACCGCGATTGCCCAATTCTTTCAGGCGATGATGCCGACCTTTGTTATACAAGAATGGAATTGGCAAGGGCTGCAAAGATAGTGCTTCAAAATGCAATGAACTTGGTACTCATTCCGTTTATGGAAATAATGTAAACTTTTTATAAATTATTTTTTTAAAAATTACTAAACGATTTATAAAATTATGATAATACTAATGAGGAGTATTATCATGATAAAAAGAATTAAACTAAGAGCTTTGACTTATCTGCGGAATATTTATGCCCGAATAATTTGTCCGCAAGTTTGTTTCTTTTGCGGGGAAGAAACGGGAACGGGTATTCCGTTGTGCAGCAAATGTTTACAAAAAGAAATTGCCGAGCCTGTTTTATTCCGGCTTAAAAATCCTGAAAAGTTTTGTTCATCCTGCGGAAAAATTTTGATTTCAGAAAAAGAGTTTTGCACGGACTGCAGGGCTAAATTAAGAGAAAAAGAAAATTTAAGAACAGAAGAAAGGGAAAAGAGCAAAAAGGAAGATTGTGCAAAACCGCTTTCCGTTCAATCCGATTTTCTCAAAAAGGTTTACACCATTTATCCTTACAAGGGCAGGGGAGGAGAGCTTTTACGCTTATGGAAAAATCAAAACATGAGGGGCTTTGCGGAAATTTATGCTTCTGCCATTGCTTCCTTTATCGAAGGGATGCCTGAACTTCAAAACGTTCCTATGGTGCCGGTTCCGCCCCGTCCTAAAAAGATTAAAACCAAGGGCTGGGATCAAATAGAAGATTTGTCCCTTTATTTGGAACAGATTTATAATCTTCCAATATTGCGTTGTTTAAAACGAATGGACGGGGCTTCACAAAAAAGTCTTTCCAAAGAAAAACGGGCAAGCAATCTAAAAGGAAAGATTTTTTTAAAAAGGCAAAAATCCTTTTCAAAATCGGAAGATTTAAAAACCGCCTTACCCGAAAAGCTCATAATCTTAGACGATGTTATGACTACGGGAGCAACCCTTAACTTTTGTGCGGCGGCATTAAAAGAGGGAGGCTGCAAAGAAGTGATCGGCCTCTGCCTCTTTTTTGATTAAGCCTCCTTTTAAATATCGAATCTTGTTCCGCTTTGTACAAAACTGAAAAAATTTCCGTTAGGTACCAAGATTATGTGATCCAAAAGCTTGACACCTAAAATTTTTCCGGCCTCGTAAATGCGTCTTGTCAATTCCATATCTTCGCTTGAGGGCTCCAGATTTCCCGAAGGATGATTATGGGCCGCAATTATTGCAGCAGCCCTGTCTTTTAAAGGGTCTGAATACACTTCACGAGGATGCACTATTGTTCTATTGATAGTGCCGACACTCACAACACGGGTTGCAATAATTTCGTTTGCCCCGTTTAAGGAAACGCAGATAAAATGCTCCCTGTCCCTGTCTGCATAGTGCTGCAAAAGCGGAACTACATCGGTGGGGTGCGAAATCGTCCGGTTCTTGTTGTCATAATACCTCCTTCCCAATTCCAAAGCAGCAAGAACCGTTGAAATCTTTGAATCTCCCATCCCGCGGATAGAACGCAGATACCCCTCAATTTTTTCGGGCCTTGCTCTATCGATGTGCAGAATAATATCATCGGCCAATTCTTTTACAGGCTTGTCCTTAATGCCTGTGCGTAAAAGAATGGCCACCAAATCAGAGTCGCTTAAATTCTGAGGCCCGTACTCTAAAAGCCTTTCCCTCATATCGGGTTTATCCGTATTGGACGAATTTTTATAACCTATCATCAATTATATTGTATGTATTATTTGAAATATTTACTACTTTTTATAAAATTATAATTTTTCAATTTCGGAAAGCCATGTTACCCCTTCTTAATTAAAGCCATATCCGGTTTTTCCATTTTCATACATTTGGCTGAAAACGAAGGCGGGGAAACAACCACGGAAATCAATGCGATTAAATAAAAAAACAGCTCTTACAAAATTGAGGTAATTGTGGTATAATACAATCAATGAGGGGATGGCTATGCAAAAACGCTTTGACGATTTAACGATTACCGACGATTATATGTTTTGCGCGGTGATGCAGGATAAGTCTATCTGTACAACGGTTTTGAATATGATACTTGCAGACTCGATCGGGCTGATTAGCGATATAAGCTATCAAAAAACATTCGACCAAGCAGGTTATGCAAAAAGCATACGCCTTGATGTGTGGGTTACCGGCAGCGATGGCAGCGTGTATGACGTTGAGATGCAAACTACAAATAAACAAGACCTTGCTAAACGCTTACGCTACTATCAATCGGTTATCGACGTGAGCAGCCTTGAAAAGGGCGGGCATTATACCGACTTACCCAATTCATTCATCATCTTTTTTTGCCCGTTCGACTATCCAAGCAAAGGTTTACCGGTATACACCTTTAAAACGATATGCAGTGAAAATAACGCAATCACATTACAAGACGGCATAACCAAGGTCATTATCAACAGCACTGCAGCAGATAAGACGCCTGACCCTGAACTAAAGGCTTTTTTGGAATACATGAACGGCATAACAAGTGACAGCCCCTTTATCCGCAAGATAGACCGGTATATCAAAGAACTAAAAGAAAATGAAGAGAGGAGGAAAGAATACATGTTAATACAATCATTTGAAATGGATGCACGAAGGGACGGCATACAACAAGGTATCCGGCAAGGAATTGAACAGGGCTTTTCCGAAGGTTCATACCAAACAAAGCTTGAAACGGCAAAGAATTTACTTGAAATGGGGTTTGCCATAGAAGCTATCGTAAGAGCTACCGGTCTCAGCAAAGAAGAAGTCGAAAGCGTTTGAAACCACCGCCATCCTGAGGCGGTTAATATAGTATGAGCACTTTTGCAAATAGGCGGAGTAGATGCAAGGAGATAGCCGAAAATAAAGCGGAGGCGTATCGAGTATACGTTGAGCATTTATTTTCGGCGTACGACGCAGCAGATGCCCGCATATTTGCAAAAGAGAGGTAATAAACATGTTAGTAGCAGAATACGATTATGATACAGACATCGCAGTACAGAGAGCTGAAGAAAGACAAATAGCTTTTGCCGAAGGAATTGAAAAAGGAATTGAACAGGGGATTGCCGATGGAGTATACCAAAAAGCCATTGAAACGGCACGGATTTTAAAACAGCTCGGCGATTCCGTAAAAAAGATAATGCAAGCGACCGGTCTAACCCAAGAAGAAGTGGAATCGATTAACTAATTGGTAATTCGGTTTATTCCCGGCTTTCGTGCCGGGGATAAACCTCGAGTTAACTCCTCATTATATTTATACGGATTATTTTAAAAAATGGTAAATATTAAAAAAATCGATAAAAGCCGTCTATAAATTTTCTAAAAGATGAGCCTTCTTTTATATCGTGCGGACAGATAAGAGGAATGGTTTTTAGCATAATATCTGAATCTTTAATTCTATATTCTATACGGCCGATTTGCTGTCCTGCAAAAAGAGGAGCCATTATTACATCAGGTAAAATTATAACTTGTTCTATATGCCTCTCATCATTTTTAAAAACCGTAAGATAGTCTTGCGAAAGGTCCTCATCGGCGAGGAGAGGTGTAAAGGCGGAAGTTTTTACATTTAGGTTTGAACCCAAGACGCTTACACTTCTTTTAATTTTGTTGTGCTCTCTTATGTCAAAACTTTTAAAATTATCGAATGCAAAATTTATAAGCTTGATGGAATTTTGCTCCCGCTTAAAAATTCCTTCGGTAAAACTTTTGCCATGACCGCCGAGGATGACCGCAATAAAACGCTCACCGTTTTTTTGAGCCGTAAGCGAAATATTAAAACCGGATTCGTAAATAAAACCTGTTTTTAAACCGTCACATCCTTCTATTTTTTTTAGGAGGGTATTGGTGGCAGGCTTAATTTGAAACTCCTTTAAACCGTCGGAACTTTTTTTGATAAGAATATTGTGTTTTTGAGGATAGCTTATCTCATTTACCGAATGAAACTTTTTTAAGTTTTCGGGATATTGTTTTAAATAATGGAGGGAAAATAAGGCAAAGTCCCTTGCCGTGGTTTGATTTTTTTCGCTTAAGCCCGAAGAATCCTCAAAGCGGGTGGATTTTAAGCCCATCGTTTTAACGACCTCGTTCATTTTAAGCGTAAACTTTTTAAGGCTTCCTTCCGTAAGCAGGGCAGCCGCAAGGGCTGCATCATTCCCCGAGCAAACCGCCATTCCCCTTATCAATTCTCCTATACTTAAACTTTGATTTTCTCCCAAGCCCATCCAAGCAGCTCCTTTGGGAAGAAAAATTGCCCAAGCCTCCTTAGGCGGAAAAACAATCTTTTCCAAATCTTTAAACTGAGGCTTTTGAAGCATGGTATAAATTGTTACCAGCTTTGTAAGGGAGGCCGGAGGGATTATTTTATCGGCATTGTATTCGGCTAAAATTGTACCGGTGTTTGCATGAATAAGAATGTAGGACTCGGCATCGATTTTAGGTAATTCTATTTTTTTTGCCGAGGGGTTAATCTTAGAAGACGATGATTTTACAGGCAAAAAATTTTCTATGGAATTAAGGGGCGGAAACTCTTTGTTAATCTTATATTGCCTGTAAAAGGTTTTAAGAGCTGCCGTTTTTTCTTCTTGTGAAACCTCAAGAGGTTGTGCTTTTTTTAATTCCGAAACATGGAAAAAAATAAAGCCTGCAAGGCTCAATACACAAAAAAGCACAGCCCCAAGGAGAACAAAAATAAATTTTACAATTCCGTTTGTGCTGTGCTTCATTTTTTTAAGGTCTTAAATTTTTTACTAAAAAATTAGAACTCGGCTAATTTCGGTGCTCTGGGGAAGGGGATTACATCCCTTATGTTTCCCATACCCGTAACATAGAGGAGAAGGCGCTCAAACCCGAGTCCGAAGCCCGAATGAGGAACCGTACCGTATCGGCGAAGGTCGAGGTACCACCAATAGTCTTCTTCCCTTAAACCCAATTCCTTAATTCGCCCTTGCAAAATATCGAGGTTTTCTTCTCTTTCCGAGCCCCCGATTATTTCGCCCAAGCCCGGTACAAGCACATCCATCGCCCGCACCGTTTTTCCGTCCTCATTTAATTTCATATAGAAGGACTTAATCTCCTTGGGATAGTTTGTAACTATTACCGGTCCCTTATAAACTTCTTCGGTTAAAAACCTTTCATGCTCGCTCTGGAGGTCACAGCCCCAATAGGGTTTAAACTCAAAGCGGTCAAGATGCTTTTCAAGTTCGGCTATAGCTTCCGTGTAAGTAAGGCGCGTAAATGGCGTGCTTACAACATTTGTGAGCATCTCGATAAGCCCTTTTTTGATTCTTGAATCAAAAAATTCCAAATCCTCCCTGCATTTTTCCAAGGCCCATTTTAAAAGATAGACGATAAAGTCTTCTGCCAGCTCCATGTTTTCTTTTATGGTAAAAAAGGACATTTCAGGCTCTACCATCCAAAATTCCGCGAGGTGGCGGCTTGTGTTCGAGTTTTCCGCTCTAAAGGTCGGACCGAATGTGTAAATGCGCGAAAGAGCCGTCGCATAGGTTTCTCCTTCAAGCTGTCCTGAAACGGTCAGGTTAGCCTGCTTGCCGAAAAAATCTTGCGAATAATCTATTTTAAAAGAATCGGGATCCTTTTTTTCTTTTAAAGCTTTTTTTACTGTTTCTTCTATATCGAAAGTCGTAACATGGAACATTTCGCCTGCACCTTCGCAGTCCGAGCCGGTAATAATCGGCGTATGCACATATTGAAAACCTCTTTCCTGAAAAAAGGTGTGGATTGCATAGGCCATCTGGCTTCTCATACGGGCAACAGCCCCGAAGGTATTGGTACGAGCCCTCAAGTGAGCTATGTCCCTTAAAAATTCCATGCTATGACGCTTTTTTTGTAAAGGATATTTTTCCTGATCAGCCTCACCGAAAATATGGATATTATTAGCCTGAAGCTCAACTCTTTGTCCTGCCGCAGGGGAGGGAACGAGATTGCCCGATACCTTTACCGAAACTCCGGTACCGGCCTTTTTTAAGAGCGCCTCAGTATTATTATCGAGACCGGTATCTCTGTCAAAGGTTGCCTGAATGGAGGCAAAACAGGAGCCGTCATTGATCTCGATAAAAACCAAATTCTTGGTTTCCCGCTTTGTACGAACCCAGCCGTAAACATCGATTGCTTGGCCTTTCGGTTCGGAGGTTAAAATATCTTTGATTAAATGTATCATAATAGGTATATTATATGTTAAATTCCGATTCTGTCAAGCAAGTCTTTTAAAGTGGCTTGACAAGATTTTATAAAATATCTTGACCCTATACTTGCTATGTGATAAAATCATAAAACTTTAATATTAATAAATAGGAGTTCATTTTATGAAAAAACTTTTTATCGGTATCGCTTTGTGCTCTTTTTTCTTTTTACCTTTGATTGCCCATGAAGAGGAACATAAAAACCTTTCTTCGGAACATCATAATAATAAGAAAGTAACCTATACTACAACTATAAATGCTATTGTTACATGGCCGCCTCAAGTCTTGGTAGGTGTAACTCAAAGTTTTAAAGTTCCGCTCATGCAGTTTGATAACCCTTTGATGAAGGATAACAATATTGATTTTAAAATAGGAGCAGAACTTACACCTATTACAACCGAAGGTAAATTCAATATTACTTGGACACCTATCGCCTTTTTAGAATTATATACGGAATCAAGGATAGGTTCAGGCTGGAAACTTTCAGAGGATTTACTCGGAATAGCCATTAATGAAAATAAGGGCGGAAAGACAAACAAGACTCCTATAAATTTTAGTAAAGCTGTATATTCATTTGCATTAGGAGGGGCTTTTCAGTTTGATCTTGGGGCTGTCATACCTCATGATTGGAGTCATGTTATTTTTAAAACGGATCATTACGCTCTCTATAAAGCAATGACAGGAGTAAATTCCGAAACTTCATGGCTTTATCAAGCCGATTACGGAGAAAACCGCAATGGTTGGAGATACATGAGCTCTTATGTAATAGGATATAAGATGCCTCTATTTTTAGATTTAATTGCAATGAAAATAGATGTAGAAAAAAAACTGTTTGCTTCTCCCAAAGGGCTCGATAATAAAGTATGGGGTGAAGACCTGTTCCTAACCACTTTCGGCCCCATCATTAATTTTAACATTAAAAAAGATTATAATATAATGCTTTTAGCCCAATGGTATACCTATCCGGTTTATAAAAATGAGGCTAAAGATGATTTTTACCAAACAAAGGTTCTTGATACCGATAAAAAAACTCAAGTTAAATTTTATCAAGTCGGTCTTATTTTTTATATGAATATCAATAGATAAGAAAATCGGCAGGGAATGGGAATGAGAAGTAAGGCGGAAATTATACAAAAAATTAAAAATGCAGGGATTGCAGCGAGGGAAGGAAGGGCTGAACCTGTTCTTGCAACCGTTTCGGGTGTTCTTTCTACAAAACCTAATTTGATAAGGTACTGTGCCGATGAGCTTGGCTTCGGCCTTGTAACCTCAAAGAGCTTTCAGGTACTGCCTAACCCGGGAAACCGTGAGCCCATCCTTTGCGAGCCCGAATTAGGCTGCTTCGGTAATTCCGTCGGGCTTCGTAACTGCGGAATGGAACAGGCCGTAAAGGAGCTTAAAGAGCTCCGTTCTTCATGGAAAACCGATTCTATTTTAAATATTTCCCTCTCAGCCTCAAACCCTGAAGATTTTATCAGCCTTTTGAAGGGCTTTGAAGAATTAGCCGACTGCTTCGAGCTTAACTTTTCATGTCCCCATGCCTCGACAGGCTTCGGTGCCTCCATAGGCTGCGACCCTGCGATTGCCTCGGAGTACGTAAAAACGATAAAAAAAGCCCTCCCTGATTGTACCGTGCCGATTTTTGTAAAACTTACTCCAAATGTGGAAAATATAGGAGCTATAGCTTCCGCCGTAATCGGAGCAGGCGCAGACGGCATAACGGCTATCAACACCGTAGGCCCCAAGGTTTACATTGAGCCCCATTCCGGAAAGCCCATCTTGCAAAATAAACTTGGCGGAAAGGGCGGCATGAGCGGTTCATGGGTATTCCCAAGGGCTTTGGAATGTATCGGGCAAATACGGAAGGCTGTAGGAGAAGAAATTCCTATAATCGGAATGGGAGGCGTTATGACTGGCTCTCAAGCTGCCGAACTCGTTAGGGCCGGGGCCGATATAATAGGCATAGGTTCTGCCTGCGGTATGCTTGAACAAGACGATTTAAAGCCTTTTTTTCAAAACCTTTCCTCGGATGCTCTAAACTGCATACGCGGCAAAGAAACCGATAAAACTTCCTCATTTTTGCGCAAAAAAAAGGCCTTGGAATACGAAGCAAAAACTATCGTCAAAATCGAAAAAGAAAGTGAAGATATCATTATAATTACCCTAAACGGAAAGTGTAAATTCGAAGCAGGGCAGTTTGTCTTCTTATGGATTCCCGGAGCCGGAGAAAAGCCATTCTCTCTTGCAGAAGCCGATCCTATAAGCCTTATCATAAAAAAACGCGGCCCCTTTACCGAAGCTCTTTTTGAGCTAAAAGAAGGGGATACAATCTACATGCGGGGACTTTACGGCAAAGGAATAAAGCCTCCTAAAACCGAAAATGCCCTTTTAATTGCCGGCGGAACGGGTATTGCAGTCCTTCCGGCCCTTGCAAAACGCCTAAAAAAGCAAGGAGCCTTAATTTCTACATACATAGGAACTTCCGAAGAAATTAAAAAGAAGGAGCCCAACGGCATCGAAAAAATTTTAATTGAATGCGGTGCCTATAAAAAGGTTGCCGACAAGGGCGTTATAGGCAGGGTACTGAACCAATTCCAAAAAGATAATATTGAAGGAAATACCGGCCTCCCGATTCAGGGAAAAGCCGAAAATATGGGTAAGCCGGACTTTTTTGCAGCCTATCTGGTGGGCCCCATGATTTTTATGCGCCGAGCTTCCGAAATTCTTTTAAAAATGGGTGTGCGTAAAAATCAGATTTTTATGTCATTGGAAATGAACACGATGTGCGGGGTTGGTATTTGCGGAGAATGTTCTTGCGGAAATATCTTGACCTGCAAAAAAGGAACCTTTGTCAGTCTTGATCAAATTGATGATTTTTATCAATAAATAATTAAAAATATAAATAAATCTTCTTGAACTTTATCCTTTTTTATGTTAATTATATAAAAAAATAAGATAATTCTTTATTAGGAGAAATTCTATGAAAACATTAAAAAGATTAACTATGTTAATTCTTTTGGTTTCGGTTGCTCTTGGTATCATCGCTTGCGGAGGTATGGGAGCTGACGGCGGAGCTGCTGCAAAGGGGCCCATCGCTAAGACTGAAGCAATTATGGCAGAAGAAACTGCAGCCGGTGTACCCGATTTTACCTCACCGTCTGTAGAGGATAAGAACATCAAGGTTTCAGGTATGCCTGAGGAAGTAGTTTGGATTACAAGTTATCCGAAAGACTTATCATCAAAAGATACAAAGAAGGGCGGGACATTGCATCTTTCTTTAGATGAATATCCTACAACATTTAGATATGTAGGACCTGAATCAAACTTGAGTACAACATATTTGATGAATCCTCATGCAACCTTTTTAGAAGTAAACCCTGAAACACAGGAATTTATGCCCTATGCTGCAACTCACTGGGCTTTCGGTGCAGACAATCAGACTGTTTACTATAAACTTAATGAACATATGAAGTGGTCTGACGGAGTTCCCTGTACGGCAGATGACTTTGTCTTTGCTTGGGAGTCTCTATGTTCTCGCGATCTTGATGATCCTTGGTGTAATAACTATTACGATAAATTTAAGGTTAAAAAAATTAATGACTACTGTGTTTCCGTTAAGTATTTGGAATCGAACAAACTGCCTAAGGCTTCTCTTATTAGTAAGGCAAACTTTAGTCCCAGACCTAAGCACTTTTATAACGGCGAAGTTAAAAACGGCTGGTACAACGAATACAACTGGAAGATTGAGCCTACAACGGGACCTTATGTTGTAAATGCCGATAAATGCGTTCAGGGCGACATGCTGGTTGTTGAAAAAGTTAAAAACTGGTGGGCTCATGAATATTCTAACTGGAAAAACCGCTGTAATATTGATACAGTCGAATACAAGGTTATCACCGGCGGACAGGACATAATTGAAAAGTATTTCTGGAACGGAGAACTCGATCTCTTTGATATGAATATTCCTGCAACATGGAGAAGATGTGCTGCAAACGAAAACATTACCAAAGGTTATGTAGACCGCTGGGTTGCTAACTATTTACCATTGAAAGGTATTCAGGGTATCTTCTTTAATACCAAGTTCCCTTTATTCAGCAACAAGAAAGTTAGGCAGGCTATGTATTATGCCATCGACATTCAGGGCATGATCGATCAGGCTCTTTATGGAGAATTTAAGAGAAGTCATAATATCGGTTTAGGCAATGTATGGGGCGGTATAGATTTTAACGACCATTCAATCCGAAAACCCGATTTTAATCCCGATACGGCAAGAAAAATGCTAGGAGAAGCCGGTTACACTGTTGTAGGTTCTGACGGAATCTTACAGAATTCGAAGGGTGAAAGGGTTTCTTTTGAACTTTTGTATTCAAGGCCTAGTCTCACAGAGCGCTTGTCGATTCTTAAAGAACAGGCTAAAAAAGCCGGTGTAGAAATTGAGCTCAAGATGATGGAAAGCGGAGCTTTTAATACCGTTCTTAATAAAAAACACCAGGCTTGGTGGGGCGGCTTGAGCACGGATTATGAGCCCTCATATTGGGAACTCTTCTCAAAGGCTAATGCCGAAATGGTAGATACAACCAACTTTTTCGGATGGTGGAGTGAAGAGATGGAAAAACTTCTTGCATTTGAAGAGTCAGGACCGCCCTTGGAAGAAAAGGCTGAAAACAACAAGAAGATTGAGCGCCTTGTTCATGAAGAAGCATTGATTGTACCTAACTACTACACTGATTTTGTGAGATGCGGTGCTTGGAAGTGGATAAGAATGCCTTCTTGGGGTAACAGAAGGCTAGATATTGATGCCGACTTTATGTATTATTGGGGCTATATGTGGATTGATGAAGATATCCGCCAAGAAGTTCTTAAGGCAAAAGCCGAAGGAAAAACCTTTGAACCCCGTGTTTGGACTCCTTCAGCCCGCTATATTGCGGAATAATTTATAAAAATCAATGAGGTTTGGAGGCTGGAAAGCAGGGCTAAAACCCCTGCTTAAAGTCTTCAAATCAACATTTTTATCAATAAATAATTGGAAATCCATGTTAAAATCCTGCCTGAAGTCTAGACTTTTTTTTTATATTATGATAACCTAGTAGCGACGAAGTATGCACATCCTTTCCTATTAAATAACGATAAAGCTGATATAATGCAGCGAGGTTGTATATATGTTCGTATATTGGTTTTATGGAGCTTTATGATGAATAACTATTTCGTACGAAGATTGCTTCTAATTATTCCTACTTTTATAGGTATAACATTGGTGGTCTTTGCAGTAACCCGCATAGTTCCCGGAGGTCCGATTGAAAGGGCTATTATGCAGAGAATGTTGGCCCAAGAAGGCAAAAGCGGAAGTTCAAGCAAGCAGGACTCTCAGCCCCTTAACGCTGAGGCTTTGGCTGAACTTGCTGCCTTTTACGGTTTTGACAAACCGTGGCCGATTGCCTATCTTGAATGGATGGGAAGCCTTTTAAGGGGTGATATGGGACGTTCTACAAAATATAACGATCCGGTATTTCAGATGATTGTAAGTAAATTCCCTATATCCTTAAGATTCGGTATTATTTCGGTTATTTTGATTTATTCCATATGTATTCCTTTGGGTATCAAAAAAGCCCTAAAACACCGAAGCCTTTTTGATAACGTTTCCTCGGTATTCATCTTTATAGGTTATGCTCTCCCGGGCTACATTGTTGCTATTATTTTATTGCAAATTTTTGCTTTTACACTTCCTTGGTTCCCCTCGGGCGGACTTTATTCACGAAATTACATGGATATGAATTTTTTTCAAAAAGTTGTAGACAATGTTTGGCACATGTTCTTGCCCATGATAGCCTATGTCATAGGTTCATTTGCCGTTACGACAATGGTTATGAAAAACAACCTCATGGAAAATATGGCTGCAGATTATATTAAAACCGCTGTTGCAAAGGGCCGAACCTTTAAGGATGCCATGTGGAAACATGCCTTTAGAAACAGTATTATTCCTATTGCTGCCGGATTGGGCGGTCTTATAACGATTTTCTTTTCAGGTGCCTTTCTTATCGAAAAAATATTCAATATAAACGGTATGGGCCTTCTTTCATTTAGGGCCATTGTTGACCGCGATTATCCGGTTGTATTAGGCTCCTTGGTAATGACCTCTCTTTTGAGTTTAATAGGTAATATTTTAAGCGATTTTATTCTTTCGGTGGTAGATCCCCGAATAAGGTTAGGTGAATAATATGAGTGATGATGTAAAATCAAAAACTTTTTTAGATACTGTAAAAGAATATTGGGGAGCATTTAGAAACAGGTTTAGGATAGACCCCCTTATGAAAAAGCGTTTTGAGCGCTTTGGAGAGATTAAAAAGGCTAAATATGCTCTTATTTTTATCAGCATTTTGTATGTTCTATCCCTTGTTGCCGAGTTGTTTATTTCAAACAGACCCATTATGATGTGGGTTGACGGTAAGCTTTATTTCCCTACCTATAGCAGGACTCTTCTGGCCGAAGATTTCGGTTTCAGAGTCGAAAATGAACTTGAATTAAATTACAGAGAGTTTAAAAAACATATTAAGGCCGAAAAAAGAGGCTGGGTTCTCCTTCCTCTGATTCCTTATAACCCCTATGAGGCAGATACTGCTGCCGCTCCTTTGGCTCTTACCTTTGACGGAACTCCCAGTATGGGTATTGCCGTTACATCTAAGGAAAAATTGCCTATGGATGACCCTGCAGACTATAAATGGATAGCGGTGGGTGTTATAAACGGAATAAAAATGGCAGAAAAAGACTATACTTGGATTAAATTTGCCGATTCGGCTGCATCCAAGCAGCCTTTATCCGATTTTCCTTCAGCTTCAAAGAATTGGGTAGGCATTTCTGTGGGACGTTCTCACCCGAATGAATCCGTAAATGCTTCAGACTATATTTGGCATAAAGTCGGTTCAAAGGATAACAGAATTGACCTTGGAAACGGAAAGATTTTAACTATACGTTTTGCAAAAGGCGATAAGGGACAGATGTTCCATCCCCTTGCTCCTTCTTTTAAGACACGCCATATTTTGGGCACCGACCGAATCGGGCGGGATATCTTTGCTCGTCTTATTTACGGTTACAGGATTGCTATGTCCTTTGCCTTGCTGGTAGCTGCAGCAACCTACTTTATCGGAACTATCATCGGTATTGCAATGGGGTACTTTGGAGGTACCTTCGATACGATTTCTCAAAGATTTATAGAAATATGGGAGCGCATACCCTACCTTTATATGGTTATGATTTTGGCTTCAATATTTAAGCCTACATTTACCATGTTTGTTTTAATAAATATAGCTTTCAGCTGGACGGGAAAAACCTGGGGTATGAGGGCTATGACTTATAGAGAAAGAGAAAGAGACTATATTTTGGCTGCAAAGTCCATGGGTGCCAGTGCTTGGAGAATAATTACCGTACACATTTTGCCCAACGTTATAGTTCTAATCGTTACATCATTACCCTTTGTTATATCGGGAAATATAGGAGCTTTAACCTCTCTTGACTATTTGGGTTACGGTTTACAGCCTCCTACACCGAGCTGGGGAGAACTTTTAAGTGTCGGAACGGCCACTTATTTGGAAGCTCCGTGGATTCTTTCTTCGGCTGTGGCAGGTTTTGTACTTGTTTTGGTTATGATTACCTTTATAGGTGAAGGCTTGCGGGATGCCTTTGACCCGCGCAGATTTACGGTATATAAATAGCCTTTTAGGTTAATTATATAAAAAAATAAGATGTAATTCTTTATTAGGAGGAATTCTATGAAAACATTAAAAAGATTAACCATGTTAATTCTTTTGGTTTCAGTTGCTCTCGGAATGATCGCTTGCGGCGGTACCGGAGTTGGCGGCGGAGCTGCAGGAAAAGGCCCCATCGCTAAGGCTGAAGCAATTATGGCAGAAGAAACTGCAGCCGGTGTACCCGACTTTACTTCACCGCCTGTAGAGGACAAGGACCTCAAGGTTCCAGGTATGCCTGAGGAAGTAGTTTGGATTACAAGTTATCCGAAAGACTTATCGTCAAAAGATACAAAGAAGGGCGGAACCTTACATCTTTCTTTAAGTGAGTATCCTACAACATTTAGATATGTAGGCCCCGAATCAAACTTAAGTACAAGACCTTTGATGAGGATTAATGCCGCCTTATTAGATGTAAACGCTGAAACACAGGAGTATATGCCTTATGCTGCAACTCACTGGGCTTTCGGTGCCGACAATCAGACTGTTTACTACAAACTTAACGAACATATGAAGTGGTCTGACGGTGTTCCCTGTACGGCAGATGACTTTATCTTCTGTTGGGAATCCTATTGTTCTCCCAACCTCGAAGATCCTTGGTACAATAACCAGTACAAAAAATATGAAGTTAAAAAAATTAATGACTACTGTATTTCAATTAAATACTTGGAATCGGACAAGCTGCCGAAAGTATCTCTTCTTAGTGAAACAGACTTTATCCCGAGGCCCAAGCACTTCCATAACGGCGAAGTTAAAAAGGGTTGGTACAACGAATATAACTGGAAGGTTGAGCCTACAACAGGACCTTATATCGTAAATGCCGATAAATGCGTTCAGGGTGAAATGCTGATTGTTGAAAAAGTTAAGGACTGGTGGGGACATGAATATCCTTACTGGAAAAACCGATGTAATATCGACACAGTTGAATACAAAGTTATTACCGGCGGACAGGATATGGTTGAAAACTATTTCTGGAACGGTGAGCTCGACTACTTTTATATGAATATCCCTGCAACATGGAGAAGATGTGCTACAAACGAAAACATTACCAAAGGTTATGTTGATCGATGGGTGGCTAACTATCTTCCTTTACAGGGTGTTCAGGGTATCTTCTTTAATACTCAGTTCCCATTGTTCAGCAACAAGAAAGTGCGACAGGCTATGTACTATGCCATCGACATTCAGGGCATGATCGATCAGGCCCTCTACGGCGAATATAAGCGAAATCACAATATCGGTTTAGGCCAGATTTGGGGCGGGATAGACTTTAATGACCACTCAATCCGAAAGCCCGATTTTAATCCCGATACGGCAAGAAAAATGCTCGGTGAAGCAGGCTACACTGTTGTAGGTTCTGACGGAATCTTACAGAATGCAAAAGGTGAAAGAGTTTCTTTCGAGCTTCTTTATGCTGCACCTAATCACACAGAACGCTTGTCGATTCTTAAAGAACAGGCTAAAAAAGCCGGTGTAGAAATTGAGCTTAAGATGATGGAAAGCGGTGCTTTCAATACCCTTCTTAATAAAAAACACCAGGCCTATTGGGGCGGTTATAACACATGGTATGAACCCTCATATTGGCAGTATTTCTCAAAGGCCAATGCCGAAAAGGTAAGTACAAACAACTCCTTCGGCTGGTGGAGTGAAGAGATGGAAAAACTCCTTGCATTTGAAGAATCCGGACCTCCCTTGGCAGAAAAGGCTGAAAACAACAAAAAGATTGAACGCCTTGTTCACGAAGAAGCTTTGGTTATCCCCCATTACTATCTCGATTTTGTGAGAAGCGGTGTTTGGAAGTGGATAAGAATGCCTTCTTGGGGTAACAGAAAGCTTGATTATGAAGAAGACTTCATGAATTACAAGAGTTATATGTGGATTGATGAAGATATCCGCCAAGAAGTTCTTAAGGCAAAAGCCGAAGGAAAAACCTTTGAACCTCGTGTTTGGACTCCTTCAGCCCGCTATATTTCAGAATAATTTATAAGTTTTATAACCTTAAGCAGTTTTTGCTTAAGGTTATAAAAATCAATGAGACTTGGATGCCGGAAAACAGGACTAAAACTTTGGTTTAAAGCTTCCAAATCAAGATTAATCTTAAGGTGCAGGGGATTGCCCCCTGCACCGAATTCGGAGTTGTATTTATGAGTGGAGAAAACCTTCTCACGATTGAGGACCTTTCCGTTGCTTTTAAAAGCGGTGCAGGGGATCCTGTAGAGGTAATAGACAGAGTATCGTTAAAATTGGAACGAGGAAGGACTCTATCCCTTGTAGGGGAGTCGGGCTGCGGAAAAAGCGTAACTGCTTCTTCGGTTATGCGTATTTTGCCTCAACCATACGGAATTGTTACCAATGGAAAAATTCTTTTTGAGGGTCAAAACATTTTGGATCTGCCAATCGATGAAATGTATAAAAAACGCGGTGCAGAGATTGCGATGATCTTCCAAGAACCTATGACGGCTTTAAACCCTGTGCACATTGTTGAAAAGCAAATTGGAGAAGTCTTTGAACTTCACCGTCCGGAAATAGCAAAGGACGAAAGACAAACACACGTTTTGAAGGTTTTAAAAGATGTAGAAATGCCGTCTGCCGAACAGCGTTTAAAAAACTATCCTTTCCAGCTTTCAGGCGGAATGAGACAGCGTGTTATGATTGCTATGGCCCTTGCAGGCCATCCTAAACTGCTTATTGCAGATGAACCGACGACGGCCTTGGACGTTACCGTTCAAGCCCAAATTTTGGCCCTTATAAAGGCCTTACAAGAAAAAAACAATATGAGCGTTCTGTATATCACACATGATATGGGTGTTGTTGCAGAAGTCAGCGATGATGTTGCGGTTATGTATGCGGGACAGATTGTTGAAACCGCCGATGTTAATACTATTTTTAAAAACCCGCGTCATCCTTACACAAGAGGATTAATTGCGTCCATGCCCAAGATGAACTCTGAGCCTAAGACGCATCTACCATATATTAAAGGTGCCGTACCCTCTCCAAGGGCTTATCCTGCCACCTGCCGCTTTGCAGAAAGATGTTCTTATGCAACCGATTATTGCCGGTCAAATACTCCCCAGCTTGAGGAATTTGAACCCGGACATTTTATCAGATGCTTTAGAGCAAAGGAGTTAGACTAATGGCCGAAAGACAACCTATTTTTGAAGCAGTTGATTTAGTTCAAGAATTTTCTCAAGGAAAATATACTAAAAATGTTGTTCATGCCTTAAATGGGGTAAATCTAAAAGTATACCCCGGCGAAACGCTTGGTCTTGTAGGTGAGACAGGCTGCGGCAAGAGCACTCTTTGCCGAGCTATGATGCGTCTTTATAAGCCCACTTCAGGAAAAGTTCTTTATAAGGGTAAGAGCATTGAAAGTTTGCCTGAAAGAAAACTAAGAGATGTACGCCGAAATGTTCAGATGATTTTCCAAGATCCTGCCGACTCTATGAATTCCAGAATGAATGTCGGTTACATCATCGAAGAACCCCTTCTTATCCAGACAAAAATGGCTCCGCACGAAAGAAAAGAAAAGGTTATGGGGCTTTTAAAATATGTAGGTCTTCCGGAAGATGCTTATTACCGATATCCCCACGAATTTTCAGGCGGACAGCGTCAGCGTATTGCTATAGCCAGAGCCCTTGTTTTGGACCCTGAAGTCGTTGTATGCGATGAGCCTGTAAGTGCTCTTGACGTTTCAGTTCAATCACAGGTATTAAACCTCCTATTGGATATGCAAAAAGAAAGGAATTTAACCCTTTTGTTTATTTCGCACGGCTTGAATGTTGTTAAGCACATGTCGGATAGGGTTGCAGTTATGTATTTGGGCTCTATTATGGAGATGGCTCCTTCGGTGGATATTTATAAAGACCCCTTACATCCTTATACTCAGGCCTTGATAGCGGCTATTCCCGATACCGATCCCGATAACAGACGCAGAAGGATTCCTTTTACAGGTGAAATACCTTCACCTATACATCTTCCTACGGGTTGTCCTTTCCATTTAAACTGCTCAAAGAAAATTGATAAGTGCGCGGTTGAAAAACCTGTACTTAGAGAAGTTGCAGATGGGCATATGTGTGCCTGCCATTTGATATAAATATTATAAGAGGTGCCGTTTTTACGGCACCTTTAATTTTTGGTAATAAAAATTGAAAATTAAGTTTTTGTTTGTTTGTGCTTTATGCACTCTTTTTTTTGTTTCATGCGGTTCTAAAACGGTATCTTATCTTGATCAGCCGGCTTCCGATGCTTACAATAAAATTTTAAAAGAAGAGATGGAAAATCTTCCTGATTTTTCCGCTCCGGCCGTCTTAGTTAAAGACCTCCAAATTGCCGGAACTCCCTCCGATTTGAAATGGTATACATCCTATCCTAAAGACCTTTCTTCTAAGGCCTTAAAAAAAGGCGGTATTTTTTACGGTTTTTTAGGCGATATACCGAATACCTTCCGCTATATGGGGCCGGGCGCCGATGAGCTTTGTGTAAGGCTTTTTAATACTCAAATGCCGCTTTTATGGACCTCATTTGAAACCTTTGAATTTATGCCCTGTTCCGCCGTATTCTGGGCTGTCGATATTTCTTCTAAAACGGTGTATTATAAGCTCAACGAAAATATTTTCTGGTCGGACGGCGAGCCTTGTACGGCTGATGATTGGATTTTTGCTGACGAATTTTGTAAATCCAAAAAAATTGTTGATCCTGCAAAAAACAGAAAACATAATAATCTTGAAGTAAAAAAGATTAATGACTTTTGTTTATCCGTACATGTTCTGGATAATCAAATTTATACTGAACAGGAACTTTTAGATATAAGTAATTTTAAGCCCATCGCAAGGCATTTTTATAAGGGGCAAATCCCTGATGACTGGGTTGCGAGGTATAACCGTACGGTTGAACCGACTACAGGGCCTTATATTCTTAAAAAGTATGACTATAATAACGGACTTCATTTTGCTAAAGTGGAAAATTGGTGGGCACAAACCTATCCTCATTTTAAGGCAATTGCTAATTTCGATGAGATTTTTTATAGGATAATTACCGGCGACAAAAGACCGGCTTTTACAAAATTTGCCCGCGGTCTATTTGATGTAATTCATATAGACGATCCGGGAGAATGGGCTAAAGCTGAGGCCTCTAAAGATGTCCAAAACGGTTTTATAAATCTTTGGCGGGGCCGCCATGTTCCGGTACAAGGGCCGGCAGGTTTATTTTTTAATACACAGGCACCTCCCCTCGATAATCCGTTTGTAAGAAAAGGACTTTATTATGCAGTTGATATCGATGGGATGATCAGCAGGGTCTATGCCGATAAAAGAGTCAAGCTTCACACAATCGGTTCAGGTCAAACATGGGGCAGTGCTGAATTTAATAATCCGGAGATAAAAAAACCGTCTTTTGATCCTAAAAAAGCCCGTGAGTTTTTTTTAAGGGCAGGGTATGATAGGGTAAATTCTTCAGGTATCTTGGTCAATTCCGAAGGGAAAGAATTGAGTTTTGTTATTCTATATGACGATCCTTCATTATATGAAGCTTTCGGGCTTCTATATGCTCAGGCTCTGCTTGCAGGCCTTAAGCTTGAATTTAGGCAGATGGGAGGCAAACTCTTTGATAAGCTTGAAAGCAGAGACTTCCAAGCTTGGTGGGGCAGTCTTAATTCTTACCGCCTACCCGATAATTACAGTCTTTTTCATTCTTCATTTGCTAAATCGAAAAGTTTTAATAATTTTTTCGGCTATTCAAATCCTGAAATGGATATTCTTTTAGAAAAATATGAAAAAGGCTCTTTAACCTATGTAGAAAAAGCTGCTGTAAACCGCCGGATTGAAAAAATTGTAGATGAGGACGCCCTTATGATTCCTTCATTTTACAAGGATACAATAGATGTTATGGCATGGAAGTGGATTTGCTTCCCCGCATGGCTTAATATGAAATATCAAAAATACCTTGATGACCCCATGTTCGGTTATATGTGGTTTGACGGCGATATTGAAAAAGAATGTTTAAAAGCAAAAAATGAAAATAAGATTCTTCAAATGAGGGCTTATTTTTTGAGTGAAAGGTACAAGTAAATTTCAATAGAAAAACGAGGTAAAAAAAATCGAGTCCGCTTTTCGGCAGACTCGAAATTAAATAAAAAGGAGTAAATTAAGAAAAAACTAAACTTTCTTTGTAACGTAATCGCTTTTTAAGCATCGAGAACACATTTTAATGGTTAGAGTTCTGCCGCCGATTTCTGTCTTTACATTTACCAAATTGGGCTTCCAAACTCTTCTTGTGTGAATTTTGGACTTACTTACAGAGTTACCTGACATTGTGCCTTTTCCGCAAATTTCACATACTCTTGACATATCGCACCTACCTTTAAAAAATCAGCTGACCTTGGAAAGGTCAGCCGTCATTAGAATAGCTCCCCCGCGCGGGTTCGAACCACGGACCCAGTGGTTAACAGCCACTTGCTCTGCCTACTGAGCTACAGGGGAATGTTTCCAATTAGGAAGTTTTAGGATATTACACTATTTCTTATAAAATGTCAATAGAAAATTTGTATTTTTTATGATTTTATCAAATTTTATTTTCCGGTGCTTGAGTTAAATTCATCCATGGCTTTTTTTGCAAAACGATATTCAAAAAAGGCAGGGTTTTCTATCGACATTACTTGAACGTAACATTTTTCGGCAAGAGCATATTTTTTGGTTAGATTGTAAAATTCTCCGAGATAAAAAAACAGTCTTCCTTTTTTTACCATGTCGCTTTCTGCTGTTGCCCTGTTTATCAGTTCGCTGTCTCCCGAAAAATCTACAAAAAGGCGGCATAAAAAGTATTCGTTTTCTTTTTCGGTACGATTGATTGATTTTAGATAGTTTTGCATAAATTTTTTTGCATCCGGTTTTTTATTTTGTTTATAGAGGCTTATGGTATACAAAAGTGCATATTGATAAGAGGCCGGAGCCTTGTTTAAGGCTTTTAAAAATGCGGTTCCTGCATTTAGCCAGTCTCCTTTTTCCCAAAACAAGATACCGGCTCCTTCCAGCGCAAAATAATAGGGCGGATAAAGGTTGCATACCTTTATGTAATCATTGAGGGCTTCTTCCTTATAGCCGAGCTCATCGTTTATGCCGGCACGGTAAATATAGGCTACATAAGAATCGGGTGTAAGTTCTATAACCTTGTCATAAGCTTTTTTTGCTTCTTCTTTTCTGCCTATTGTAAGATTGTAAGAGCCTATATCATTCCAATGGCTAGGGTTATTAGGTTCAAGTTTCGCTGCCTTATTTATATCCTGAAGGGCTTGATACATTCTATTTGTTTCGGATTTTATACGGGCAAGTTCTGCAAGGGCTGTGCTGTTATTAGGTTCATGTTCCAAAGCTGCCGTTAAATTCGATTCTGCTTGATCAAGTTTTCCGTCAAGATAGTTTATGCGTCCCAGTCCTATAAGAGCTTCAGTACATTTAGGATCTGCCTTATAGGCTTCTATAAATTTTTTTCTGGCATCATTATATCTTTTGGCAGAGTAAAAATCCAAACCCTGCTCGGTTAAGGCTCTTGAATCTTTGGGGTTTATGGCCAATATCTTTTTCAAATATTGATCTTTCTTTTGCAGATTGTTTTCAGCTTGGGCTAGCATAACCTGGGCATAAAGAATTTCGGTATTATTGGGATGCTCTTTGGAAAGTTCATTTGCAAAAGTTTCCGCTTCCTTTGTTTTTCTCATCGAAATGAGGATGGAAAGTTTTAGATATTGAACCTTAAAACCATTGGTCAGTTCAGGATCCGATTCATCTATTAATTTTAAAATGCCTTCCAAATCTCCCTTTTGAGAAAGTTGGGTAAGCTTATCGGTAAATTCCTCTCTTGGACTTTTTTTGGCGGTTTTTTCGATTGTTTTACACGAAAAAACTAGGGAGATGACCATCAAAAAACTAAAACATACTAAAATTTGCTTGTTTATTTTCATAATAACTCCTTATAAGTATTGCAATTATTCCTTAGTTTATATAAACTATAACATTATGAAGCACAAATCAAGTAGGATGATTGCATTAACTATATTGTATACACTAATTATTTTCGGCATTTTTGTCATTCAGTTTACCATAGGTAAGACTTTTTATTATACAATAGGAGCTATGACCGTTTCGGGACGGGATGAGGTTGATGAAAGCGGAAACAGGACTCCTCTTTTACCTCTCCATATAGTTGCAAACGGTTTGGATTTTTACACTACGGATCAGACTCCAATTACTGCAAAAACGAGCAATAACGAAGAGTTTAGCCTAAAGGTTTTGGAGTACAAAAAAAACGAAGATTCCTTTAGTGTTATCTGTTCTAACGATGTTTTGATAGACTTTACCTCATACATTTCGGAAACGGTTGAAACGGTGAGAATTTCCGTTTCTATGCCGCCAGAGATAGAAACCGTTTATTTTCCTTGGAAATTGACTCAATCGGCCCGTCTTGAAAGACAGGATGAGCAAATATTTTTAAGGTATGGAAAAGACCGGTTTATTTTTAGAGGCGGCTATGGCTTTGGAAATTCCGATGATTCATCGGAACTTCCCCATTTTATTCTTTCAAGTTCAAAAAAAACAGCCTTTTATGAAACTTATATTCAATCTGACAGTTTGGATTTCGATTCTATCCGCCGTATCCCGATTGCAAGTGAAGAAGAATACAATAAAACCAAGCAATTATTTAGAGAAAAGGCCTTGGATTATTTTTCAAGTGTGATCTCGGCAAGAAATTATAACGAAGAACTTTTGACGGCATATATGGCCGAAAAAGCCTTTAACGGCGAATATACAAAGTCCCTTGTATTTGCCCCCGCTTCTCTTTTGCCGAAAGAAAAACGCACCTATATATCGACTACATTTTATGGAAATCTTGTACAAAACGATAAAAGTCTTGCTGCTTACCAAAGAAAACTGTTATCCGGCATTGAATCGAGCATAGCAAGGGCTGAAATTTCCGTATTTGACAGGGAATCCCTTATTCCGTTTTTGATAAACAACTCAAGGGCAAATTTGATTTCCGCCTTGGAAAAAATGGTTTCTAATGCAAAGCAAGAGGACTTAAACTCTTTTTTTGCCGCCGGCTTGTTGGAAGCTGCAATGGATTATGCTTTTTATTTTCCCAATAAACAAAATCTTTTTATGGAAAATTCCGAAAAATATGAGACGGTTTTAAAAGATTCTTTGATTTCTATCGATGCGGGATTATATATTTCTTCCGATAAAAAGACCATTGATACCGAAAAAACTTTGAGAGCTGCTTCTATTTTAATCCGCTATGGAAGTTCATATCCCGATAAAGGTACTTGGAAGGCTGTAGGGCAGGCTTTGTATTCTTCTATCTTTTCTCTTGGCGGAAATTCTTCAAGTTTACCGGCATCTTTTGATATTCAAGGCGATAAGTCAAAGAAGTTAGGTCTTATGGCCAATGATGCCCTAATTCTCCATGCCGAAAAACTGTATGCTGCTGCTATTAAGGACAATCCATATTATCCGCATGAAGAGTCTTTGGCCTTAAAGGCAGAGCCCGGTATTTGGGCTTGGACATCTGCACGCGATATAAATGTGCTTAAAAATGATGCAAAAACATTCAGTTTTAGAGTTTCGGCTAAGACGGGGGATACCCATTACATGATTATAAGAGGAATCCGTCCATTTTACAGGATAAAAATCCATGAAATCGATTTTAGAACGGATCCCAGATTTGAGATGTATAATTCTTCAGGCTATGTTTATGATGAAAGAACCCGTACTCTTTTGTTAAAAATGAAGCATAAAAAGGATGATGAAGATATCGTTCTCTTTTTGGGCCGCCCGCCTGAACCTGTCCCCGTGGTGCCTGTTGTCCAAGAGGGTGCTGAAAGCGTAGTCAATACTGAAGATGGTACTTCAGCCGAAAATTCAGGCTCAGATGAGACAAAAGAAGAAGCTTCTGATGCCGGTAATTAATAAAACGAGAACCTTTTTTCAGATTCAAAACTTTTTTTATAAATATTGCTAAAAAACTACCCTTTTTTACAAAAATATGATATAATATATATTGTCTTTCAAAGAAAATAAGGAGTTAAGGTGAATAAAAGAGATTTTCCGCGTGTTCATTTTTACGATCAAGATTTCGTGGACATTTACGATAGAACATGGGCTTGGGTTCATGATTTTTGGCATTCGACAGGCGACGGCAAACAGGGTACCGAGGGCTTTTTTATTTATCCCGAAGCGGACGGCAATTTTTTAAATCAATATGAAACTATATTTTCTTCTTTTTTCTTTGTTTATTCCAATAAGAATTATACACCGAATTCCGCCCTTGATTTTTTTTATGACAGGCAGGAAGAAAACGGAGCTATACGCAATAGATATAATTTTGATACAAAGGAACCTGTTTTAAAACGGGATAATCCGGAAGGGCTGGGAATGCCCTTATTTGCATGGGCTGAGTACAATATTTATCATAAGACGGGAAACAAAAAGCGTGTAAAGGATATTATGCCTGTTTTGATTAAATACATGGACTGGATTGACAAAATGTTTAAGGCCGATAACGGTCTGTACAAAAGTCCTCTTGAAACGGTTAATATGCCTAATACGCCTCGAAAAGAATCCGTTTTTTTAACCGATTTTAATTCGGCCCTTGCGGTAAATGCCCTTTATATGTCTGCTTTAGGCGATATACTAAACGACAAAGAAATAGACTTTCAGTATAAGAGGTTGTATTTTACGATAAAAACCAGAATTAATTCTATGATGTGGAATGAAGAAGACGGTTTTTATTATGATCTCGATGCTGAGGGTAAGCAGATAAAGAAGAAGACTCTTGCCGGTTTTTGGCCTATGCTTGCCGAGATTCCCAATGAGGATAAGGCCGCCCTTCTGGTAGAACACCTATCCAATCCTAAAACTTTCGGTGTTGATCATCCTTTTCCAAGTCTTGCAGCCGATGAGCCTGAATATGACGAAAACGGAAACGGTGCATGCGGCAGCGTCTTCCCCATTTTGAACTTTGTTGTCGTAAAAGGCTTGGAAAAATATAACCGCTGGGAGATAGCAAGAGAGTGTGTTATAAGGCATCTTTACTATGTGCTTGAAACCCTTTCGCCTGCAGGCAATTCAAAAAAGCAGGGCTTTTTATGGGAGGCCTATTCTCCTGTCAAAGAAGGCCCTGCCCAATGGAAGGGAAAGCCTGCTTTTCCGCGTAAACAATACCTTTTGGGTGTAGGTCTTTCTACAATTAGCCTGATGATAGAAAACGTTATAGGGCTTTCAATAAGTCTTCCGCGCAAAACGGTAAATTGGACTGTGCCTAATCTTGAAGTAATGGGTATAGAAAACTTAAGCCTTAAACGGAACCTAATCACTATTCTTTCATCCAAGAGCCAGAGGGGCTGGGAAATTCACATGGAAAGCGAAAAGCTCTATTATTTTACCATAAATATCCTAAACGAAAAGAAGAAGACTTTGCCGATTCCCTCGGGTAAGTGTTCAATGCTGATAGACAAACTTTAAAATGGCGGTTTAGTTAATTCCCTTAACTTTTTGAGTTTCTACAAGTTCTTTTAAGGCCTTAATATAGGCTGCCTTTCTCATGCTGACCTTATAGGCCTCTTTTACGTCCCATACCAGCCTGAAGGCTTCAATCATCTTATCTTCAAGGCGCTTGTTGACTTCTTCTTCCGTCCAATAAAAACCTTGCAGGTTTTGCACCCATTCAAAGTATGAAACGATTACGCCTCCCGAGTTGGCAAGAACATCGGGCACAGTTATAATGTTATTTTTTTCGAGGATTTTATCGGCTTCAGGGGTGACGGGGCCGTTTGCTGCTTCGATGATTATAGAGGCCTTAATATTTGATGCGTTTTTTTCGGTAATTTGATTTTCGAGGGCGGCCGGAACCAAAATATCGGCTTTAAGTTCCAATAGTTCTTCATTGGTTATTCTTGTAAAATCGTCTTCAAAAGAATTCAGTTTTTTCCCTTCTTTTTTATGTTTGAGTATTTTAGGAATATTCAAACCCTTTTCATTGTATATTGCACTGCTTGTATCGCTTATTGCAATTATCCTGGCTCCGTCTTTATAAAAAAGATCTGCAGTAACGCCGCCGACATTTCCAAGACCTTGGATAACCACACTTTGGTCTTTTAAGTTTTTATTGAGTTTTTTTAAAATTTCCCTCGTTGCAAAAAGAACTCCGCGGCCTGTGGCTTCTACTCGTCCCTTAGAGCCGCTGAGAGGAAGAGGTTTTCCTGTAACAACTGCGGGGCTGAATTCTCCGGCATATTCACTGTAGCTGTCTGCTATCCAAGCCATCACCTTTGCATTTGTTCCGACATCCGGGGCAGGTATATCCGTTCTAGGGCCTATAAAAGAAGCAATCCGCCTTGTGTAGCCTCTTGTCAGCTTTTCAAGTTCCGTTTCTGAAAGATGTGAAGGATTTACGCAAATACCTCCTTTACCGCCCCCGTAGGGAATATCGGCAACGGCACATTTAAAGGTCATCCATGCAGAAAGGGAGCGTACCTCATCTATGTTTACATCTTGGTGAAATCTTATTCCTCCCTTTGCAGGGCCTCTTAATGTAGAATGTTGAACCCTGTAGCCGCTAAAAACCTTGATTTTTCCGTTGTCCATTTTTACGGGTATTGAAACATGCATCTCTCTTTCAGGGCTTAAAAGGGATATGTAATCGTCTTCTGGCAGATTAGCCGTATTTGCGGCTTCCGTTATTGTGATTAAAAGTTTTTCGTATGTACTCGCCATAAAATCCTTCTTAAAAATAATTTACGATGATTATACATTAAAAGCCGTATTTTTTAAAGTTATCAGGGGGAAAATTCGAATTTTGAGTTTAAAAAGAAAAACGATTTCGGTCCGCAAAGGGATTTAGGTTTCCTCAAAATGTACACCCAAGGGTATCAATCGGATGTACTCAGGGCCAAAATGAAGAAAACTTGACAAAATCTTCAAATAGCCCAAGGAGCAATAGAGGAAATAAATATGATTAACACGATAAATTTTGCTGCAGCTCATGAGTCCAAGCAGAGTGCGGCACGGGCAAAACTTGTATTCTACCCTTATAGTCATTGGCAGGTCTTACGGCTCGGAGGTCATCATTGATTTTCGCCTTCCCGGAATAAACCAGTGGCATTTTGAAAAACAACTCTCTCACTTACGTCAGCCGGACTGCTCAGGACTTTCACCTGATTCCCTTTTCACTCCTTGGTTAAAAGGAGCACCAAGACCGAAACCGTTATTTAAACACAATTCTATACTTTTATAAAAAATATGTCAATACTCCAATCGATCTTCAACATGCTGACAATTGAAAAATACTCTATTCTATGATATACTTGATTTGTAAAGAGGATTGAGAGTTAATTGGTAGTGATTAATTTGTAATTTCATTACCAATTAAAAAGAGGTGTGATATGAGTACTTCAAACAGAAAATACAAAGATTCGGTCTTTGTTGATTTGTTCAGTGAAGATGAAAAGGCAAAAGAGAATTTTTTGTCTCTTTATAATGCATTACACGGCACAAAACTTACGGCTACAGCACAGCTGAAAAATGTAAGACTTGATCAGGTCCTTTATATGACATTCTATAATGATGTGTCATATCTTATTGATAACAAAATCATAGTGCTGGTAGAGCATCAATCCACTATAAACCCAAATATGCCTTTACGCTGCCTTGAATACATAAGCCGCCTTTATGAAACTCTATTTGAATCAAAAGAAAAATACAGCCGTAAACTCTTAAACATTCCGACGCCCGAATTTTATGTATTTTATAATGGGGATGAAACCTATCCTTCCGATAAAACATTAAAACTATCAGATGCTTTTATAGAAAAGACGGTAAAACCTAATCTTGAGTTGACCGTTAAGATAATAAACATAAATCAGCAAAATCACCATCCCTTGCTTAAAAACTGCAAAACGATGTATGAGTACACAATATTTGTAGAAACGGTACGAAGATGGAAAAAAACAGATCCTCAAAACGGTTTTCAAAAAGCGATTGAAGAATGTATAGCAAATGATATATTGCGTGATTATTTAAAACGCAAGACTAAGGAGGTATTGAATATGTTACTAGCCGAATATGATTATGAAACAGATATAGCTGTGCAGCGTGCTGAAGAACGGGAAATAGCTTTTGCTGAGGGAATATCTCAGGGTGTTTACCAAAATAAACTGGAAACTGCTAAAAATTTAGCTGAAATGGGGTTTACTGTAGAAGCAATCGCAAAAGCTACAGGTTTAAGCTGTGAAGAAATCGAGAAACTATAAATTAATAATAAAATCTGCATAGCGGTATTAGGGAGGCGTGTATGTCTGAAAAAATGTATTGTGATCCGGCCGAGATTTTGGAAGTTACGGTGCAAAAGGGTATTGCAAAGGCTTCGACTCCTGTGTGGAAACTGGTTTGTTTAGGATTTTTGGCAGGGGTTTTTATTGCATTTGCTTCGGAAGGCTCCAATATGGCTGCCTGCGGGCTTTTTGCAAAGTCTGAAACTTACGGCCTTGGAAAATTTGTTGCAGGGCTTATCTTTCCTGTGGGGCTCATCTTGGTTCTCCTTGCCGGAGCCGAACTTTTTACGGGCAACAATCTGATAATTGCAGCCGTTTTAGAAAAAAAGGTGAGCTTTTCTGCAATGATTAAAAACTGGCTTGCCGTTTATATCGGAAATTTTATAGGTTCTGTTTTTATTGCTTTTTTAATTGTAAAAAGCGGACAGCTTTCAAGCGGTGCAAGTCTTTTGGGAGGGATTACGATAAAAATTGCTTACGGCAAGGTTTCGCTTTCTTTTGTGCAGGCTGTTTTTTTAGGAATTATGTGTAATTGGCTGGTCTGCCTTGCGGTCTGGCTCTGCTATGGCGCTAAGGATATGACCGGAAAAATGCTTGCCGCCTTTTTCCCGATTTGGCTTTTTATAACTTCCGGTTTTGAGCACAGTGTTGCGAACATGTATTATATCCCTGCGGGGATTTTCTCGAAAAGCGTTTCGGCCTATGCTGCCGCTTCCGGTCTTTCCGCCGAGGCTCTTTCAAATATAAATTGGGCTAATTTTTTTATAAAGAATTTAATGCCCGTTACCCTCGGAAACATAATAGGCGGAGCCTTTTTTGTCGGAATGTTTTATTGGATTTGTTATAAGAAAAAATAACTTTTTTCGGAAGCTGCCGCTTCCTGCAAAAGATTTTTATATAAGGAGAATTTAAATTATGAAGGTTGAAAATTGCGATGTGGGCTTTATAGGCCTTGGAGTTATGGGAAAAAGCATGGCTGAAAGATTAAGAGCGGCCGGGGCTAAGATGCACGTTTTTACGCGTACAAAAAAATCCGCCGAAGAGATTCTTTCAAAGGGGGCTATTTGGTATGATGACCCGTCAAGCCTTGCTCCCAATTGTAAAATCATTTTTACGATTGTCGGCTATCCGCAAGATGTTGAAGAAACATATTTCGGAGAAAAGGGTTTATTAAAAACCGCAAAGCCCGGAACGATTTTTGCCGATATGACGACCTCAAGTCCGATTTTGGCAAAAAAGATTTATGATGGGGCAAAGAAAAAAGAATGCTTTTCTGTAGACGCTCCCGTTTCAGGCGGAGATATAGGAGCTAAAAACGGAACCCTTTCGATTATGGCAGGCGGGGATGAAAAAGCCTTTAAAGAGCTTGAACCTTTTTTTGCCTGCATGGGAAAAACTTGGGCTCTGCAGGGCGGTGCAGGAGCAGGGCAGCACACTAAGATGGCAAACCAAATAGCCGTAGCCGCGAATCTTTTCGGTACTGTCGAAGCTGTCTGTTATGCCGAGGCCGCAGGCCTTGACCCTCAAAAAATGCTTTCGGCTATCGGGGGCGGTGCTGCAGGAAGTTGGCAGATTTTAAACAACGGGCCTAAAATGCTTCAAAAAGATTTTGCTCCGGGCTTCTATATTAAACACTTTTTAAAAGATTTAAACATAACCTTAACTGTTGCAAAAGAACTCAAACTGCACATTCCCGTTTTGGAGCTTGCACAAAATTTCTTTAATAAGATGAATGAAGAAGGCTATGCCGAAAAAGGAACTCAGGCCATATACGAGTACTATAAAACTATCTAAAGGGAAATTTTATGCACAAAGATGAAAAAAAAATAGCAGAGGTTCAAAAAAAATATGGGCCGCTTTTAGCTAAAACGGCTTTTGAGCTGGGAGCCTTAAAGCTTTCTCCCAATGAGCCATTTACTTGGGCATCAGGCTACCGTATGCCCATTTATAACGATAACCGCCGTTTTTTAGCCCTGCCTGAGATGCGCCGTTCTATAGCCGAAGCCTTCGCAGAGCTTTTAAAAGCTGTTGACTTTGACCCCGAATGGCTTGCAGGAACAGCAACGGCAGGAATTCCTCATTCCGTAAGTTTGGGCGACCTCTTGAAAAAAAGCGTTTCCTATGTACGCTCAGGCGGAAAAGATCACGGCTTAAAAAATCAAATTGAGGGTTTGGGTGCTAATGCGGATTATAAAGGTGCCGATGTGCTTGTTGTTGAAGATTTAATTTCGACAGGGGGAAGCTCCATCAAGGCTGTTGAGGCTGTGCGTAATGCAAACGGCAAGGTTCCTTTTTGTTTTGCTATCTTTTCCTACGGATTTGCAGAAGCTGAAAAAGCTTTTGCCGAATTAAAGCCTCCCTGTATTCCGGTTACTATTTTAAACTACGATATTATGTTGGATGAGGCCGTAAAGCAAAACTATATAAGCGAAGAAAATAAAAAGAGTCTGGCCGAATGGAGGCTCGATCCCTTCGGTTGGGGCGAAAAACACGGTTTTCCCAAGGTCTAAAAAATAAAAAAAAGCGGTTCTAAAAAGAACCGCTTTTCCGTCAAACTGTTTACAGCTTACCTTAACAAGGTCATGACACTCTGAGTTGCCTGATTTGCCTGTGCAAGCATTGCTGTACCGGACTGTGTGAGAATCTGGTTTTTGGTATAGTCTACCATCTCCTTAGCCATATCTACGTCACGGATTCGTGATTCGGAGGCTTGGAGGTTTTCTGCTGCGATATTGATACCTACAACAGTGAGTTCGAGTCTGTTCTGGTATGCACCAAGGTCGGCTCTTTGCTTGTTGATCTTCTTGATGGCTGCATCAAGGGTACCGATAGCGCGGTTAGCTTTTTCGGGTGTTTCGATAGTCATAATCGATTCATCTCCGATATTGCGAACGCCGAGAGCCTTAGCTGTCATTGTTCCAATGTAAGCTCTTGTTCTCTGATCCATGTTGGCACCGATGTGGAACCACATAGAAGCAGTTACGGTATTTTCTCCGGTTTCTTGAGCAAATCTTCCGGTAAGCATATTCATACCGTTGAACTGTGCGTGGCTTGCAATTCGGTCTACTTCAGCGATGAGCTGAGATACTTCAACCTGAATGTACAATCTGTCTTCTGCCGAGTAAATACCGTTGGAAGACTGAACACTGAGTTCGCGGATTCTCTGGATAACATCTGTAGTTTCTTGAAGGAAAGCTTCCGCAACTTGAATAAAAGAAATGCCGTTTTGTGCGTTGGCACTTGCTTGGTTCAAACCGCGGATTTGGCTTCTCATTTTTTCTGATACGGCCAAACCGGATGCATCATCGCCCGCTCGGTTAATACGTAAACCTGAAGAAAGTTTTTCTATGTTTTTTTGATTCATCAAATTGGTGTGACCCAATGTCCTCTGTGAAAACATAGCGCTCATGTTGTGATTAATGATCATATTCCTACTCCTTTGGTGATTTTCGGCAATTTTAAAATTCCCGCGGCATCCCTGCCGATATGTCATTTCCGGATCCTCTGTCATTCCGCAGAAGACGGAAGCACATTAAAATTTAAGCTGTGCTTAATTCATTTATCGGAGAACTAAAAAAAGACTTAAGAAAAAAGTTAAGATTTTTTTATTCGTGCGGAGGGTTGTTGATTAACGGAATCTTTCAAAAATTTTATATTCCTTTTTCTAAAAGAAAATTTTACAATGCCGAAGATTATATAAGAGCTATGATAAACAGTTCGGCAGAGATTCAGCCTCACTGTTTATCGGTATTATAAGAGGTGGTTATATGGTAAGAGGTTGGTATACTGCGGCGAGCGGAATGCTTGCTCAACAGCGTCAGTTGGATGTTATTTCAAACAATTTGGCTAACTTGGATACGACCAGTTTTAAAAGAGATGTTTCAGTTCAAAAGTCTTTTCCAGAATTACTTTTAAGAAGACTGAATGATGACGGCGTAATAAAAAATCCCTTCGGTTCATCGGATATAGCTCCTATTATAGGAAAATTAGGGCTTGGTGTTGAAACTAACGAGATTTTTACCGAGTTTGAACAAGGCTCTTTAAAACAGACAAGCTCTCCGGCCGATTTAGCTTTGGAAGGGCAGGGTTTTTTTGCCATCGAAACTCCTTATGGAGAAAAGTATACCCGAAACGGAAATTTTATGGTCGGAGTTGAAGGTTATCTTATGACTAAGGAAGGCTATCCCGTTATGGGAGAAAACGGCCGCATCTTTTTACAGGATATGGAATATAAGATTAACCAAGACGGACAAATCTATGTACGCCCGATTACCGAGCCGGAAAGCGATTCCGTTTATCTGGACCGTTTAAAAATAGTGGAATTTGAAAACGACAGATATTTAAGCAAAAACGGAACAAGCTTTTATTTGGATACACCTCTTTCAGGAAAAGCCATTGCCGCCGAGGGACCGTCCCGTCCCGTTGTAGTGCAGGGCTTTATCGAAGCTTCCAATGTAAATGTCGTAAACGAAATGGTTAGGATGATAGAAGTAAACAGGGCCTATGAAGCCAATCAAAAATCCATTCAGGCCGAAGATACAATGATGGCCAAACTATGGAACGAAGCAGTTAAAAAATAAGGTTAAAAGGTAGGAGTTAGGATAAACAGTTCGACAGAAATTCAGTCTCACTGTTTATCTGCGAGTTTTGTGCAAAGCACAAAACATCGCATTATTGTATGTAGTTTTGCAAAAGCAAAACTACTTGAAAAAATATTTTTAGGGATTTGAAAATCCCTGCAAAATATTTTTATAGGAGTTAAGTTATGGTTAGAAGTTTATGGACGGCCGCAACAGGTATGAATACTCAACAGGCAAACATCGACACGGTTGCAAACAACTTGGCAAACGTAAATACAAGCGGTTTTAAAAAACAGAGAGCGGAATTTGAAGACCTCATCTATCAGACGGTAAAAACTGCCGGTACGCCTGCTACAGAGGATACGATTACTCCGGTAGGAGTTCAGATGGGACACGGTGCAAGGCTTGCCGCTACCCAAAGAATATTTGAACAAGGCTCATTGCAAAATACGGGTGTAACAAGCGATATAGCCATTCAAGGTGAAGGTTTTTTTAGAGTTCTTCAATATGACGGAACCTATGCTTACACAAGGGACGGTTCTTTTAAGATTGATGCAGACCGCCAGCTTGTAACCTCAAACGGGTTACGCGTTTTGCCCGAAATAATCTTTCCCGAAGGCTATCGGGAGAATACTATTGCCGTCAGCAGAGACGGCCGTGTTACCGTTAAGGTCGGCGATATAGACGATCCGATAGAAGTAGGCCAGATAGAGCTTTACCGCTTCCAGAACAATGCAGGTCTTTCAGCCGAGGGTTCTAACCTTTTTAGGCAGACCCCTGCATCAGGTACGGCTATTCCGGGGCGGCCCGGGTTTACCGGCTTCGGAAGCACCGAGCACAAGTTTTTGGAAATGTCAAATGTTTCTACCGTAAGCGAAATGGTAAATATGATTGTGGCTCAAAGAGCTTACGAGTTTAATTCGAAGGCTATCCAGACAAGCGATAATATGCTTGGTACTGCGGTAAGTTTAAAGCGATAGTTTTCAGTTAATTCTTAAAGATAATTTTAGTTAAGGCTTGGGAAGGAAGAAATGAAAATAAACAAGATAGGAACAAATCAAGCGGGCAGGGAAGAGGTAAAAAGTTCTTTGATAAATAAAAATGAAATCCCTGCATCGGCAAAATCTCAGCAAAATTTTACTCAAATGCTTGAAACTCTGCGAGGTTCTGAAAGAGCGTCTTCCATTATTTCCAATATTCAGGGCGAAAGCTCTGCTTCCGTCTCAGGCTTAAAGACGGGCAATTCAGAAGCCTTCTTTGATACCCGCCTCCCTGGCGATATTTTAAAATCCATGAAGATAGAAAATCCCATTCCGGCCGACACCCACAGGGAGGTTCAGGGTATGGCCTCTTCCTTCGGAAAATCCGGCGAGACGGTACATTCAAAATATTCGATTGACAGAACGAGTAAGCTTTACGAACAAGCCCTTGAGTTTGAATCCTATTTTGTAAAAATAATGCTCGACTCTATGCGGAATACTTTGACAGGAAAGACTCTTGCAGGAGACGAGTCCTTTGCAGGTAAGATGTACCAAGACATGATGTATGATGAGCTAGGCCGCAGCATGACCAAAAACGCAGGCTTCGGCCTCGCCGATCAAATCTATCTGGAACTTTCAGGTGTAGGGGAGGAAAGACACTTTTTCGGATAAAAGATTTCTTTCCTCCCCTATAACCCCTCCTATCTTCAAAAGAACCGCTTAGGGCTCTGCCCTAAGAACCCGCATTGTTACATAATTTCTAGCTTACTTTTTAGTCGAGATGACAATAAAAGGTTTGGGTTAAATTTAAAAATTAAGCTAGTCAGAAGTAATGCGTTATTATGAAAGCATTAAAAAATTCTTTGTGTCCTTTGTGTTCCTTGCGGTTAAATTAGTTTTATACCTTAAATTTTCCTACCTCTGTAGATAGGCTGTCTATGTTACGCTTGTTCTTTTGGGTAATATCGCTTACATCCTGTACTGCATTGTTTATTTGAACTGCGCCCGCAGCCATTTCGTTCATGCTGTCCGTTATAACGCGTGTTAGAGTATCAAGCTTTTGCATTTCAATTGCAACATTTTCGCCGCCTTTTAGCATCTCGGCAGAGCCGTCATTTACTTGGTTTGTTACTATGTTTATGTTACGGATTGCGGTAAGTACTTCACGGTTTCCGTTTTCCTGCTCCCGCATGGCATTCATCAGATTTTGACTCATTGTTTTTACTTGTTCGGATAAGTTGAAGATAGTGTTAAACTTATCTTCTGTTGTCTTTGCAGCATTTGAAAGCATTTCAATTTCTCCCGAAACTATTTTAAGGGTTGAGGTGATGTTTTTTCCCTGAGTGCTCGATTCTTCTGCGAGCTTCCGTATTTCATCGGCTACGACGGCAAAGCCCTTTCCTGCCTCACCTGCATGGGCGGCTTCAATAGCTGCATTCATAGCCAATAGGTTTGTCTGACTTGCAATATGCTGAATAACATTGCTGGCTTCCAAAAGACCGCCCGATTCTTCAGCTATGCGTTGTGTTACAGTGTTTGCTCCGGCAACAGTTTCTTTTCCATCGGCAGTGGCTGCTGCAAGGGTTTTTATAACATCGTTTGTTTTATCCAGAGTTTGTGTAATTGAAGCGATATTGCTTACCATTTGTTCAATCGCTGAAGAAGACTCTGCAACGCTTGCTGCCTGATTTTCAATACTTCCGTTAAGATTTTTGATTGTCCGGATAATTTCTCCTACGGTAGCAGCCGTTTCACTGACACTGGCAGCCTGGGTAAGAGCCTGTTTTTTTACTCCATCGATATTTGCACTTATCTCATGTACGGCACTGGCAGTTTCCGTCATATTGCTTACAAGTTCCGAACCTGTGTTTGTCATTTCGTCGCTGTTTTTTCCGACTATTTTAATTGATGTTCCGATTTTTTCGATTGTCCGGTTAAAGTATTCGGATAAATCCGTTACCTCATCATTTCCAACCAAGGGCAGGCGTACCGTCAGATCACCTTCCCCTTGGGCAATATCCTTGAGTGCGGATACTACAACATTTATGGGCCTTATCATATTATAGGAAACAATAAAAAGTATAGCCAAACTTACTGCTAAAATACTAAGGCCTATAAACAGCATTTTGTTGCGCAGAATATTAATACTTCCTAAAAACTGTTTCATAGGTGCCCTTATAATGACAGTCCAATCCGTATTGCCCATTTTTGCATAAGATGCTATATAGGATTCTCCCTTATACTCATAAAAGCCTACTTCACTTTTTGTGCCGTTTAAAGCTTGTTGTGTAAATTTTGCTAACGAGGCAAACTCTTTGTTTGTTTTTGCATCATTTAAAACATTATTCTGCGAACTGACCATATCAAAATTTTTATGTGCTATTGTTGTTCCGGAACGGCTTAAAATATAGCAATCTCCTGTTTCTCCTACTATGATATCATCAATATCATTGGATAGATGTTCGGCTTTGATTGTACAGTTCAGTACGGCAACAACATTTTTATCTTTGTCATACACGGGAACTGCAAAAACAAAAACGAGTTTATGAAGCGAACGGGATAAAATGGGTTCGGATGCGAACCTTTTGCCTTTTGCAGCGGATTTAAACCAGGTACGATCCTTTATCGATATAAGCTGATCGTCATTTGCAGTACGTATTCCTGAAAGATCATACAGATTAAGTTGCTCCAATCTTTCATTAAAAGCAACTTCTTTGTCCAATATAGCTGCTTTTTCAGAATATGAAAGGTTTTCATCGGTTAAGATAGGCATACGGGCTATTCCTTCCAAAAATTGGAAAAAAGCCGTAACCCTTCCGTTAATAATTTCTGCCGTGTCGGTTGCCTTATCTTTAAGGTGAAGTACTACCTTTTCAGTTACGGCTTTTCGCGCTGTGCGTACTCCCAAAACCGCCAGCGTAAAGCCTGCCGTAAAAATCAAAGCGCCGACTATAATCAATAGCTTATTCCTCATTGAAAACCTTTTTTTCATGTAGGTTCCTCCCTCAAGTATAATAATTTTGAATGCGTGAATTTTAAAATATATATGAAATTTCCATATAAATAATTATATGGTTTTAATAGTTACACAGCACTTACTATAAATTTTTATAAATTCTAAGTATGTGATACTTATTCCCAAAATCTCTTTTTTTGTGTATAATATCCCCCTTATGAAAAAGCAAAATCAAGGCGGACACCTAAATAAACTCATCGTAAAGGGTGCCCGTGAACATAATTTAAAGAACATTGATGTGGAGCTTCCACGCGATAAGCTCATCGTTATATCCGGCCTTTCGGGATCGGGAAAAAGCTCCCTCGCCTTTGACACCATTTTTGCCGAGGGGCAGCGCCGTTATGTAGAGTCCCTTTCGGCCTATGCACGCCAGTTTTTAGGCAGAATGGATAAGCCCGATGTGGATTACATCGAGGGGCTTTCGCCTGCTATTTCTATAGAACAAAAAACTACACACCGCAACCCCCGTTCTACGGTCGGAACGGTAACCGAAATTTACGACTACTACCGCCTCCTTTTTGCCCGTACCGGCCATGCCCACTGTCCTTCTTGCGGAAAAGAGATTAAGGAGCAGACGGTTGACCAGATTATAGATACCATTATGAGCTGGCCGGAAGGAACCCGCGTTCAGATTCTCGCTCCCATTATAAAGGGAAAAAAGGGAGAACACCAAAAGATAGTGAGTGATGCTATCGCTGCCGGTTTTGTGCGTGCCCGCATAGACGGCCTTCTTGTAAACCTCGAAGACGGGGTAAAGCTCGATAAACAAAAAAAACACACAATCGAAATAATCGTAGACCGAATTCAGCTGTCGAAGGATGTGCGGAAACGCCTTTCGGAATCGGTGGAAACGGCCTTGGAAAGTTCCGGCGGAACCCTGCTTGCTACAAGGCAGGACGATAAGGATTCTCCCGTAACCGAGGTTTTCTTTTCGCAAAAAAATGCCTGTTCGGATTGCGGTATTTCGATGCCCGAATTGCAGCCCCGCCTTTTTTCTTTTAATAACCCGATAGGGGCCTGCCCCGAATGTACGGGACTCGGAATGACTCAGCACTTTGACCAAGACCTGATAGCCCCCGATAAGAGTCTTTCGTTTAATGAGGGCGTTTTCGTTCCGTATAATCCCGAATCCGATTGGAACAGGGTGCGGTTTGAGGCCCTCGCCGCCCAATTCGATTTTTCTCTTGATACGCCCTTGAATAAGCTCCCCAAAAAAATACAGACCATCATTTGGGAAGGTTCGGGCGATACGAAGATTCAGTTTTCTTATACGTCCAAAAGCGGAACGGGGAAATATTCTTATAACCGCCCATGGCCGGGGATAATAGCCGACATGAATCGGAAATATAACGAATCCTACTCGGCTTCTATCAGAGAATATTATGAAAAGTTTATGTCGATAAAGCCCTGCAAAACATGCGGAGGAATGAGGCTTAAGCCCGAAGTGCTGGCCGTAACGGTGGGCAATAAAAACATTCATGACCTTACCTGCCTTTCCGTTGGGGATTCTATCGAGTTTTTTGAAAAATTGAAGCTGACTGAAACGGAAGAACACATCGCCTTTCAGATTTTAAAAGAAATTAAGGCCCGCTTGGAATTTATGAAAAACGTCGGCCTTGACTATTTAACCTTAGAAAGAAAGGCTGCAACCCTTTCAGGCGGCGAGGCTCAACGCATCAGGCTTGCGACCCAGATAGGTTCAAGCTTGATAGGTGTTCTTTATATTTTGGACGAGCCTTCGATAGGGCTTCATCAAAGGGATAACCAAAGGCTGATTGATACTCTTTTGTACTTGCGTAATTTGGGGAATACCCTTATCGTTGTAGAGCATGACGAGCAAACCCTCCGCACGGCCGACTACATTGTAGACCTCGGTCCGGGTGCAGGCGTTCACGGGGGAAATATAACGGCCCAAGGTACGCCTGATGAAGTTTCAAAAGTAAAAAACAGTTTAACGGGGCAATATCTTGCAGGTACGCTTAAAATGGATATCCCTAAAGAAAGGCGGAAGGGGAACGGAAATGCCTTGGAGCTTTCAGGGGTGAGCGAGCATAATCTAAAAGATGTTTCTATAAAAATTCCTTTGGGAGCCTTTACCTGTATTACCGGAGTTTCGGGCTCCGGAAAATCTACCCTTTTAACCGATGTGCTGTATCCGGCAGTTTCAAATAAGATTATGCGCTCCTCTATTCCCGAAGGGGCCTATAAAAAACTGAGCGGCCTTGAGCACATAGACAAGGTTATCAATATTGATCAAAGCCCCATCGGGAGAACTCCCCGCTCAAACCCTGCAACCTATGTAGGCGTTTTTACGGGGATAAGAGATTTGTTTGCAAGCCTTCCAGAATCGAAGGCGAGAGGTTATAAGCCAGGCCGCTTTTCGTTTAATGTAAGGGGCGGAAGGTGCGAGCATTGTCAGGGCGACGGAACCCTCACAATCGAGATGAACTTTTTGCCCGATGTTTATATAGCCTGCGATGTTTGCCGAGGGAAACGGTTTAACAAAGAAACCCTCGATGTCCGCTATAAAGGAAAAAACATTGCCGATGTTTTGGATATGACCATCGAGGAAGCTTCGGAATTTTTTGCTCCCATTCCTCACATTGCCCGAAAACTTCAAACCCTCTTATCGGTCGGTTTGGGTTATATAAAGTTAGGCCAGTCGGCTCTTACCCTTTCGGGCGGAGAAGCCCAGCGGGTAAAACTTGCAAATGAACTTGCCAAACGTTCTACAGGCAAGACCCTCTACATTTTGGACGAGCCTACAACGGGCTTACACTTTGCAGATGTCAAGCAGCTTATGCAGGTTATTCACCGCCTCATAGATCAGGGAAACACCGTCATTATGATTGAACACAACCTTGACGTTATCTTACAGGCCGATAAGATTATCGACCTCGGCCCCGAAGGCGGAACCAACGGAGGGCAAATCATCGCCGAGGGAACACCTGAAGAAGTAGCAAAGATAAAAAAATCCTATACGGGATATTATATAAAGGAAATGCTTGAAAGAGTCAGGTAAGACGGAATAATGAAAAAAGCTTTGCAGGGTTTAATCTTTTTTGTATTTCTCTTTTCGGTAAATGTTTTACAGGCTGATGAAAAAACTGAAAAGAAAATAAAGGTTACTATTAACTCTGCAGAACTTACCGAGTATGTAAAGGTTCCGTCTGCTCCCATAACCGAACCTATTGATAAGGACTCTAAACCTAAAAGCGATGAATCTAAACCTGAAGACAATGAGGCAAAACCCGAAAAAGAAAAAAAAGATGAACTGATTATTTTTACCGGCTTTGTTTCGATTTCCGTTTCGGATGAAAATTCGGTTTCGACAATTACTGCCGATAAAATAATTCATAACAAGACCCGCGAAACATTGACAGCAATCGGAAACGTTGTTTATACACGCAAGATCGGATCCGATGAAGGCGAAAGTTTTAGAGGGGATTCTCTAATCTTTAATATAAAAAAACTTGAAGGTGTCTTTGTTGATGGAATTATATCGCAGGCTCCGGCAAAAAAAAATCAAGACCCTTTTAGAATTCACACAGGCCTTGCAGGAAGAAATGAAAGCGGTGCTATAACTTTTAAGGATGCCTTGCTTACGACGAGTAAAGAAGAATACCCCTTGTGGTCGATTCGGGCGAGCCGCCTTTGGATTTTACCCGGAAACGAAATGGCTTTTTTTAACGGTTTTTTGTCGGTCGGAGTTGTACCCATCATGTACTTTCCTTTTTTTTATTATCCGTCTGATGAGATGCTTTTTCACCCTGTCTTCGGGTTTAAAAACAGGGAAGGTGCTTTTGTACAAACTACTACTTATATTTTGGGGCGTAAGCCTGCACCTAAAAGCGATGAGGCGACTTCGTTTTCTAATTTTATGCAAAGCGATACGGTAAAAAAACAAAAGCTGGAAGGTTTGTTTTTTAAAAAATTGGATGAGCCGGCTTCCGATACCGGAGGTTCTTATCTAAAGCTTATAGCGGACGCTTATTCGGGACTCGGTTATTTGACGGGACTTGAAGGAAAATTTACTCCCGAAAAAGGATATGTAAAACAAATTGATTTTCACGGTCTTTTAGGCTTTTCTTATACCCTGTATCCTAGAACCGGTCTTTTGTTTAGTCAATATGGAGATCCCGGTAAAGAAAAAACTATAAATAAGGCAAACCTTTTCGGCAAGATAGTGCCTTTCAGATACAGTTTCAGCTTTAATATGAGTATGACAAAAAGTCCGTTCAATGTTTCGCTTCTATTTCCGTTTATTTCGGATCCTTTTTTTAAAAAAGATTTTATGGGCAGAAGCGAAGATATGAACTGGTTTAAATATTTTTTAAACAAGGATAGGCTGGCAGCTGCCGAAGATACTACATTGGAAAATTTTTATTCATGGAAGATAGACAGTTCGATCAATCCTAGCTTTTCCGTATTAAAACCTTGGATAAGTTATATGGCTCTTGAGGCTTTTTCAGGGAAGCTTAATTTTGAATCAAAGAAAAATGATGGCCTTAGCGGAAACGATGCTTTATATGCTCCAGACAGATTGTTTTATTACCCTAAAAATATTTTACCTGAATTAAGAGCCGGTCTTGGAGGTACTATTTTTTCAACATCTATGCTGTCTCAAAAAAAAGAAAAAAAACAAAAACAAGATATAGCCGGTATTAAAAATCCTTTTCAAGAAAATGAGGACGGTATTGATAAAAAAGATGAAGCAACGAATAAGGACGAGAAAAAAGATGAGTTTCCGGCTTTTTCCAATGAGCTTTTTCCTTCATATAAAATTGACGGTGTAAAAACCAATCGGTTTTCGAATTTAATAAACTATGATTTAACCTATAAACTAAACGGCTTTGCATCTCAAGATATAATTTTTAATCATAAAGATTGGAAAAAACCTTTTGATATTAACTGGTCTGATTTTTATTCAAACTATTATAAATTAAGCGGACAGGCTAAAATTGACAGCCGTCTTTCGTATAATCAAGGTTTTTTGAATCTATCAAATTCAATTGAATTAAACGGCAATAATCAAAAACATATATGGCATAAGGACAAGGCAGAGCTTGATAAGCTTCAGTTGAATAATTATAAATTAAATGTTTATAGCATAAATAATTCAAACAGCTTAAAACTTAGTCCGTTTATTTCCAACGATTTATTTAAACCAACCTTTGTTGAATGGTCTATTTCGGAAACTCTTTTTCAAAATAAATTTATCGGAACCGTTGATAATCCTGAATGGGAGACTGTTTCGGTAAAATGGGATAAGAAAGATATTAAGGCTCATGTTGCATCTGCAGGTTTTGGAATCAATTTAAAAAATTATACCCAATTGATTACCACATCCATGAATTTAAATCCGCTTTTGGAAGCCTATTCCTTTGCAGGAAACTTTGCTTTTCCTTACGGCAAACTTAATATTTCTACAAGATTATTTGAAAAAGAAAATAATGCAAAAAAAAGGTTTTGGGATCCGCTTAATATCGGTTTAAGTTTTTCGTTGCCTTATAATATTTCGTTAAGTCAATCCTATGTTTATAATATTGAAGAAAAAAGAAGTGAAAAGTATGCAGCTTCTTTTTCATGGAAATATATGTCGGCAGTTTATGCAATGAGTTATGATAATCCCTATGAATTAATTTCGGGTACGGGATGGAAAGCTTTACCTTATAAAAAATTTATTCCTCGCTCTTTGGATATAAATTTTTCCAACTCATCACAGCCCATTGAAATTTATGCTTGGAAAAACAGAATTAAATTAGAGTTTTCATTTAATTCGTCTCTTAATTTTAATTTGATAAGGGTAACGGATTCTTCATTTTCATTTTCTCCTAAGCTGGTTTTTAAAATACATGAATTTTTGGATATAAGTTTTAGTGCCGTTTCCCGCAATGATGTTATAGCAAGATATTTTCAAGACGCTCTTAATCTTCCGATTGTTATCCCCGGTGAAAAAAATATTTTTAAGGATCTGATTTCTTCTTTCTATTTTTGGGATGAAAAATCAAGATTACAGTCAGGGTTTAAATTAAAATCTCTTAGTCTTGATTTGACCCACTATTTAAAAGATTGGTTAATGAAATTTTCATATTCCGTAAAACCTGTGCTTCGTACGGGTGCGTCAAGAAAATATTATGAACTTGTGCCTACGATAACATTTTTTGTTCAGTGGAATCCGATAGGAGATATAAAGGTTCAGACAAAAAAAGAAGACAATGTTTTTTCGGTAACAAGCGGAGAAATAAAGTAAAAGGCTTAAATCCGATACCTGATTTTAAGCCCTTGATTTTCTTTTTTTTATGGTATATACTCATTTCATTATGGAATTTACAAATGAATTTATTGAAGGCCTCAGTGTAAACGAGGCCGATATTATGAAGAAGATTGCAGAAGAGCTGAATATAAAGGTTGCTCAAGTCTCTGCAGTTATAAGTTTGGTCAATGAGGGATGCACCATCCCCTTTATTTCCCGTTATCGAAAAGAAATGCACGGCTCTCTTGATGAAGTTCAAGTCAGAGATTCCGACCGCCTGTTTAAATCTTATACAAATTTGGAAACCCGCCGCCTCGAAATTGTGCGGGGTATTTTTGCTGCCGGAAAGTTGACCGACTCTCTTTATGAAAATATAATGAAGGCCGGTACTCTTACCGAGCTTGAAGATATTTGGCTTCCCTTTAAAAAGAAAAAGAAGACCCGCGGTATGCTTGCCGTTGAAAGAGGCTTGCAGGCTCTAGCCGATTTGATGAAAGAACTTGAAACCGCTCCTCTTGAAGAAAAGGCTAAAGAATTTATTGTAACCGATTCAGAAACGGAAGAGCTAAATGTTCCTACAGCCGAAGATGCCCTCCAAGGTGCGGCCGATATAATTGCCGAAGAAATTTCTCAAGATACCGAAAACCGCAAAGCCGTTCATGATTATTTTATAAAGACCGGAAAGTTTGAAGTTAAGGGGCTCGGCGATGAGGAGACTGCAAAGACTTCCGTTTATCAGATGTACTGGGACTATTCCGAAAACTTAAACGAAATAAAACCCCACCGCGTGCTTGCGATTAACCGCGGAGAAAGGGAAGGGGTTTTGGAAGTAAAAATAGATGTAAGCATAGAAGATGCTATTTCGCTTTTACAAAATAAGTACACCCTAAATAACGATTACCATAAGGAAGCAATAGCCGACGGGCTTGTGCGCTTGCTTGCTCCTGCCGTCTTGCGCGAAATCCGAAGCGACCTCGCAGACACGGCTGACGAGCACGGCATAAATATTTTCAGTGAAAACTTAAAGCATCTTTTGATGACCCAGCCCATCAAGGGTACAAGGGTTTTAGGAGTTGACCCCGGTATAAGGACGGGAACTAAATGTGCTGCTCTCGATGAAACGGGAAAATACCTGGGCTCCTTTGTGATTTATCAGCATAAGGCTGAAGAAGCAAAATTCTTGGTATTGGAAGCCGTTAAAAAATACAATGTTCAGCTAATTGCTGTCGGCAACGGCACAGGCTCCCACGAGGTGCAGGAAATAGTTTCCGCTGTTATCAAAGAATCTTGCCCCGATGTATTGTTTACGGTAGTGGATGAAGACGGAGCTTCCGTTTATTCTGCAGGCGATGTTGCCCGCGAAGAATTTCCAGATTTGGACTTAACCATAAGAGGGGCGATTTCTATCGGAAGAAGATTGCAGGATCCTCTTGCAGAGCTTGTAAAGATTGATCCTAAGTCCATAGGCGTCGGCTTATACCAACACGACTTAAACCAAAAAAAATTAAGCGAAGAGCTTGATGCTGTTGTAGGCTCCGTAGTAAATAATGTAGGTGTAAACTTAAATACCGCGAGTGTCTCTTTGTTAAAATATGTTTCGGGTGTAAGCTCCTCTCTTGCAAAAAAAATTGTTGCCCGCCGTGAAGCCGAAGGAATTTTTACCGACAGGGAACAATTAAAAAATGTGAGCGGAATGGGGCCTAAATCCTTTGAGCAGTGTGCCGGTTTTTTAAAAATCCCCGAAAGCTCGAACCCATTGGACAATTCTTGGGTACACCCCGAAAACTATGAAACCGGAAAAATCATATACGATGTAATTCATAAAAATGAAGAAGTTTCGGGCGAGCTCCGAAGCGAAATAAAGACCAAGTACAATATCGGAGATCAAACCATAAACGATATTATCGAAGAATTAAAAAAGCCTAACCGTGATCCGCGTGAAGATTGCCCTAAGCCCATAATGCAGCAAGGTGTTCTTCAATTTGAAGACTTAAAAGTCGGGATGACGGTAAAGGGAAAAATCAAAAACGTAGTCGACTTCGGCGCCTTTGTCGATTTGGGAATTAAGGAAACGGCTCTTTTACATATCTCGGAGATGAGCGATTCTTTTATTTCGGATCCGCTTGAGGCCGTAAAGGTCGGCGACATTGTAGAGTGTAAAATTATTTCACTTGACGAAGACCGCCGCCGAATTTCTTTAAGTCGAAAAACGGGGGAGGGTACATCCCGCCTTACCGCAAAGCAAAAGACTGAGGTAAAAAAACTTGTAGTCAAAACCAAGGACGGCAAAACACTTACGGTTAAAACCGCTGCAGGATCTCCGGCGGTACAGAGCGGCAAGGCTCTTTCCGAAAGAGGAGAAAGAAGTCCCGCTGCAAGGGGTGAAAGGTCTCCTGCACATCGAGGCGATAGAAAGGTAGGCGAACCCCGCTTCCGCAAAGATGATGACGGTACAAAGTACAATCCCTTTGCAATATTATTGCAGGGTAAAAAGTAAATCAAAAAAAATGCCTAAGCAAAATTTGCTTAGGCGGCTTTTTGATTTAACCGCAAAGGCTTCAAAGAAAGATTAAAACAGTTTATTTTTTATTTGCAAAGTAGAATCTTGCCCATTCTTTATCTGAAATTAAGATATGATTAAAAAGCCAATCCCTCAGAAATCTCACAAATGTATTTGGAACAAATTGTTTTCCGCTGCGATAATCATTGACGGATTGTAAAATTTTTTTTACAAAGTTCTCATGATGCTGTTTATGTTCTTTAATGTTCGGATAGTTGATTTCTTCCATTATCTTTTCTTCATCTTTAAAATGAATCATTACATATTCGACAAGTTCTTTCATCACCTGTTTAAATTTCTCTTCTAATTCCCCTTTTTCGCCGAGACATGCATGATACAGCTCGTTTATCAGCTCTACTAATCTTCTGTGCTGTTTATCTACATATTCTATTCCTAAATCATAACTGGTATCCCAGACAACAAAATCATTCATAAAAAACCACCTCAAACATTATTATCGGCATTATACTTTTATAAGTAAAATTTAAATTACTTTATTGTACGGCTTGCTCTTAAATTTAGCCATTTTTCAAAGGCTTTTATTGTGTTAACTCTGTCTTGCCTTCCCAAATCACGATCTGATTCCAATAAAAGACTTGCAAAAATATCGTTTCCTCTTATATCGCCGAAACCGGTTAAACTTTCCTTTGATTGAATAAAAAAACATATCGGGAAAAGAGCAAGATTTTCCGAAAACTTTAAATCTTTTTCGTTTAAAACAGTGTATGTTCCTTCCTTTAAGCCGTCAGGAAGAGGAGAGCCTTCGGAAATTATAAAAAAAGCACCCGAAAAGGCATTCGGATTTTTGTTATAGTAGTCTAGAAGGTCTTGAACTGGGTGCCCTTCTCCTATTAAAAAGAGTTCCGTATTCCCAAAAAATCGAATAAGAGAGGATAGACTTGTACCTAAGTTTTCATTGCCGGCGTTTTTTGATACCTCTGCTGTCTTTGTGTTAAACACGGAATCAAAAACGGAAAAAAAGATTTCGGAATTTTTTAGCTTGTATTTATATCCCGTCTTTTTAGGAAGGGATAGGCTTGCAATCTTGTACCCTTCGTTTAAAAGATAGCGGTCAAAGGTTCCGGCATATTCTCCATTTGCTAAGGGCGGAACTATTACGATTGCTTCTTTTTCGTTCCGGCAAGGTTCCGGTTTATAGTAAACTCCGGCCATTTTTTCTTTTTCATCGGCAATAAAGGAAATTCTTTCTTTTTCGGTAATAGATGTAAAAACGGGATATTCCCTTTCCGGCGAAAAATAAAAAGTTGCATAAAAAGCTCCGCTCAGCAGAATCAGGACGAAAATTCTTAATAAAATTGAAGGAATTGTGTAAAAATTATTAGGAACTTGCCTTAAAAACATTACAAATCTTGCGAATTCTGTTATAATACAGATTATGACTATAAGTGCTGTGGGAATTAGCGAGAAGATTAAACCTTGTCCCATAATTGTAAAGACTAAAATTATAAAAGAGACCAAGGGTAAAAGCGGGATTGCGCCGGCTGTTTTAAGAGCTTTTGAGAACGGGCGAATCAAAGGTAAAACAAGTAAAATTAAAACAAGTATTTCGCTGACAAATAAATCAGACATAATATCCTCACAAGTACAATTTAAGGAGCTTACATGATGAACGGTTCTGCAGAAAAATTAAACCTTGATGAACTGGAATTTTCTTTTCCCGAATCTAAGATAAGGGAATTAAAAAATAACGGAGCCGACTCAACCATAGTAGGTCAAGACCGTGCTCTTAAGGCTATTGAACTGGGCCTCGGTATCGAGGGTGAAGGCTATAACATTTTTGTTATGGGTGCACCTGGAACAGGCCGAAGAACCGTTATATCATCTCTCTTGCAAAATTATAAACCAAATTTTGCAAAAATTCAAGATATAGCCTATGCTTACAACTTTAGCCGCCCGATTGAGCCCATCGCTCTTTTTTTTCCTGCCGGAGAAGGAAGACTTTTCCGCAAAACGATAAAAAAAGCCGTAGGGCATATTCATACGCAGACTCTGGCCCTTTTAAAATCAGAGGGCTTCTTAGCCGAGCAGAAAAAAATCGTTACTAAAACCGATAATGAAGAAAATATTCTTTTGATGGAATTTGAGTCCAAGATGCTGCATGCAGGGTTTAAGGTATTGCAGATAAAAGATGAAAACAACCAATCATTGGATTTAATTCCTATAATAAAGGGAAAAGAAATATCCTTTAGCGAGCTTCAATCCAAGGCTGCCCGAAAAAAATTCAGCGAACAAGAACTCGCTGCCTTACGAGAAAAATACTATGCTTCTCTCGATGAAATGTCCGAGCTTTTTTCTATTTTGCGGGATAAAAGAATTGAAATGGACGAAAAGCTGATAAAGCATCAAAAAGATTCCGTTATGCCGATAATTAAAGAAGCCCTCGATCCTTTAAGAAAGCTGGTAGATTCCTATACAACAAAATCCGATAACCCGAAACAAATTGAAGATAATAAAAAGATTCTTCTATTCTTAAAAAAGGCCGAAGAAGATCTAATCAGCAGAATGAATATCTACAGCTCGGAATTTAAATCTTCGAGAATAAAGAAAAACTTTTTCGGACGTTATCTTATCAATCTTATTTGCGAAAACAATAAAGATAAAAATTATGTAATAAATGAGAACCTGCCGAGTTTTACAAATTTGTTCGGCACGATCGAATCTCATTCCGATTCGGATGCTCCCGAAATTAACGGACACCTACGTATAAGAGAGGGCGCCGTCCATAGAGCCTTCGGCGGTTATCTTATTGTGCGTTTACACGATTTACTTGAAGAGGACGATTCGTGGTCTTATTTAAAAAGAGTTTTGCAGTCGGGAAAAATCGAAGTGCAGATACCTCCTTCCGGGAACCATAGTCCGAGCGTTTTTAAACCCGAAGCTCTGCCTGCAAATTTTAAGATAATCATAATCGGAGGAGAATACACCTACGATATTCTTTATCAAGAAGATCCCGACTTTTATAAACTCTTTAAAGTTTGTGCGGAGTTCGATTCGGTGATGCAAAAAAACGATAAAAATATAGCTTCCCTAATTCATTTGACCGAGTATCTTTGTAAAGAAAAAAAAGCTCTTAACTTCGATGATTCGGGATACAGCCGCTTAATTTCCTATGCTTCGGAGCTTGCAGGTTCCCGCCATTTACTTACAGCTCAATTTACTAAAATTTCCGACCTTATAATTGAAGCTGATTTTAATGCAAAGCAGCAAAAAAAGGAGGCTATTTGTGCAGGCGTTTTAAACGACACAATCGAAAAGCGGCATTATCTTCATGCTCTGCCCGAAGAAAAATTTGCTGAGATGGTTCAGCTGGGGGAAATTCTAATAGATGTTTCCGGCAGAAAACTTGCAACAATAAACGGCCTCGCCGTAGAGGAACGGGGTTATCATTCATTCGGCGTGCCCGTTTCGGTTACAGCTCAAGCTTCGCCCGGTACAGGCGGAATTATAAATATAGAAAGAGAAGCCGGCCTTTCGGGAGAAATCTACGATAAGGCTCATCTTATAATAACCTCTCTTTTACGGGAAAAATTTTCAAAGGATATTCCTCTTTCAATTTCTGCAAGTATTTGTTTTGAGCAGTCCTACAGCTACATTGACGGCGACTCCGCTTCCTGTGCAGAATTTTTGGCTCTTATTTCTGCGATAGGCGGTTTTGAGATGAGGCAGGATATAGCCGTTACGGGAAGTTTAAACCAGCACGGCATGGTTCAGCCCGTAGGAGGCATAACCGAAAAGATAGAAGGCTTTTTTAATACGTGCAAAATACTGGGCTTTACGGGAACTCAGGGCGTTATGATTCCGGTCAGCAATAAAAACAATTTGTTTTTATCTAAGGAGGTTAAGGAAGCCGTAAAAGAAGGTAAGTTTAATATTTGGACAATAAAGACTATAGGTGAGGGTATAAAACTTTTATCGGGTCTTCAAGAAGAAGTTTACACATGGATGATTTCTCAAAGACTTGAAGAGTTTTACAAAAAGGTTAACGAGATTTCTTTGAGGAAAGATTAAGATGGCACAAACTTATTCCGTTTATGAAATTACTTTACAGATAAAAGAGCTTTTGGAATCCGGCTTCGGATATGTTTCGATTGAAGGAGAAATTTCCAACTTCCGTCCCTCGGCGGCGGGGCATCTTTATTTTACGCTAAAAGATGAAAAGGCCTCGATTCAAGCCGTGATGTTTAAGGGAAAGACCCGCTCTTTGAGCTTTGTGCCCAAGGACGGGATGACTGTAAAAGCTGAAGGGGCAATTTCGGTATATGAGCAGCGCGGTTCCTATCAGATTATAATAGAAGAGATGAGCCTTGCAGGCGAGGGAAATATCTTAAAAATGCTGGAAGAACGTAAAAAAAAGCTTGCCGCAGAGGGCATTTTTGATTCTGAAAGAAAGAAACCTTTGCCTTATTTTCCGAAACGGATTGCCGTAATTACAAGTCCCACAGGAGCCGCCGTTCGGGATATTATAAATGTAGTAAAAAGACGGAACGAAAAAATAGGCATAGTTGTTCTTCCTGCAATCGTACAGGGAGAAGAGTCCGCTCCTGTCTTAATCAGGCAGCTAAAAATTGCCGATGAAAAAAACTTGGGCGACCTTATCATAATAGGAAGGGGAGGCGGCTCTTTGGAAGACCTCCTTCCATTTTCGGATGAAGATCTTGTCAGGGCAATAGCTGCCTGCAAGACCCCCGTCATTTCTGCAGTAGGGCACGAAATAGATTGGGCTCTCTCCGATTTTGCCGCCGACATGAGGGCTCCCACCCCATCCGCCGCCGCAGAGCTGGCCGCTCCAATCTTAAACGATATTATGTACTCCATAGCCGTAAATCGGGAAGACCTTACACAAAATATTGAAAACCGCATCGAAAGGATAAGACTCATGTTAAATAATTTTAAGCCAGATTCATTGGAGCTGCGCTTTAGAAACATTCAGCAGCCCCTTCTTGCAAGATTTGACAATGCAAAGGAAGAAATCTTATCCGCTATGCAAGATCGATGTAAGGAGTTTCGTCAACGGCTTTTAGTTTTAAATAAGATTTTGGAAGGGGCGAACCCTCAAGGTATCTTGGACAGGGGCTACTCCATTGTCCGTAATGCCGAAACGGGAAAAACTATCCGCTCCTTTTCCCAAGTTAAAGAAGGCGAAAGCCTTTTAATTCAGCCTTCAAAAGGAAAAATCGAGGCCGAGGTAAAAAAAGCAATGAGCTAAAACTCAATTTATCTCTACAGCAAGAGCCTTCTTATTCCGATACAATAAAAAGAACTGTTTTACAGAATCTATTTTTTAATTATGGAGGTTCTTATGAAAAGAACTGTAGGGCTTGTTGTGCTTCAGATTGCTTTAGCTTTCTTTTTGATTGTTGCAGGTGTTTTAGGTCTTATCCGCTCAACTGCAGGAGAATTAGGCCAGACTATTGCTCTTTTGGATGCCGTCTTTAAAAGCCGAACAATAACAACGGTTATTATAATAACTTTGGCTGTATCTGAATTGATTGCAGGTGTATTTTTGATTGTAGAATTTTTTTCGGGCGAAATTCGTTTGACCGGTATAATTCTAATTGTTTTTATGATTTTATGGATTGTAAATATTGTACTAATAGATATTATCGGTCCCATCAATGGTAATACTTTTACAAGCACAATGTCCGTATTAAATTATCTTTCACAACTTTCAAGGCACCTAATGATTCTGGGTGCTATTATTGCAGTAAAGGATAAAAGCCGAGTTTAAACTATCTCGATTGATGAATGGCAAATGCCGATTGTCATTTGTCATTCATCACAATTTACAAATTCAATTCTTATTTGATAAAAGCCATGCTGAACCATGGAATGTATGTGATTAAAAGCAAGATAATAAATTGAACAGCCAGATAGGGTAGAATGTTTTTTACTATTTTTATTACAGGCTTTTTAAATGTATAACTTGCTATAAAAAGGTTCATTCCTATAGGCGGTGTCAAAAAGCCGAGAGCTAGGTTAGTTAAAAATATTACTCCGGTATGTACCGGATGTATACCGAAACTTTCGGCAACAGGAATTATAAGGGGCGATACTACCAAGATAGCCGAGTATAAGTCCATAATACAGCCTACTACCAACAGCAAAATATTTAATAGCAGCAAAAATAAAACCTTTGAACCGACAAAGGTAATTGCAAAATCCGAAAGCATTTCGGGGATTCCTGCATAGACTAAAAATAAGGCCAGCCCCTTTGCAGCTCCTATTATTACAAGCACTCCTCCTGCGACGGGAATACTTTGTAAAATAACGTCGATAGCTTTTTTTATGCTCAAGTCCTTTCTTATAAAAACTTCCAGCACAAACGAATATAAAACCGTAAAGGCTGCGGTTTCAAAAAGGGTAAAATATCCTCCAAAATACACAATTACTATCAATATGGGAAGAAGAAGCTCTAAAAAACCTGCCTTAAAACTTTGAGCAAGAGCTTCTTTTGAAAACCTAATTCTTTTTGAGTTTTTATCTTTTATGATTCCTATGACCATCATAGACAAGGCTAAGAGTGCTCCCGGAAGAATGGCTCCCTTAAAGAGGTCAAATATGTTTACGGTCATAAAATTGGTTGCCCCATAGACTATAACGGCCAAACTTGGAGGTAACAAGAGACCTATGGAACCGGATGCTGTTATAAGGGCTTCCGAGTCATCTTCCGAATAGGCCGAACCTTTTAAAATTACGCTTAAAATCCCTCCCAGGGCTAAGATGGTTACTCCCGATGCTCCCGTGAAGGTTGTAAAAAATGTTGCAACCAATACTGCTGCAATCACAACGCCGCCCCTTATACAGCCGACAGAGCTTTTAACAAAATCCAAGAGCCTTTTTCCGGCACTTCCTCCTGCCAAAAGATAGCCTGCAACCGTAAATAGAGGAATTGCAGCTATGGATGTATCCGTTAAGATGTTATAGGTTTCCATGGGGATACTCTCTACGTAGCCTCCTGTGGTCATAAAGGCAAAATATGCCAGACCTGAAAGCACAATGTAAAGAGGCATACCGAAAAGGCTGAATACGGTAAAAATTAAAACAATCAGCCAAATAGCATTTTCAGAAAAAATTTGCACGGACTCGGAAATACCGGTTAAAAGATTTGCAAGACCTGAATCGTTTATTTCAGGGTACCACGAACCGAATACTAAATTTAAAAGGCCCAAAATAGAGCCCGTACTTATTAAAAGTCCTATTAAAAGCCCTGCTATGCTTGAAACTATGCACTTGTTTCTCTTTATTTCCAATGCAAGTATTATTAAGTACATCGGAGGGAGGGCAGAGAAGAAAATTTTTATCGGGATATATAAAACACGATCTTCTGAAGATAGCATATTGTAGTTTGGGAATACGGAGAAAAATACGGCTGTAAGAATTGCTATATTTACACAGGATAAAAATGCATTTATTATCAACTGAACTTTTTTATCTAATTTGAAAGTAAAAACTTCTATATTCAGTTGTTTTTTTCCTATTGTTGTGATAAGACCTGCAAGGCAGGCAAAAACAAAGACCAGCTGAACAATCAACCGCTCATACTCTAAACTATTTCCGCCTAAATTTGCAAGTATATGGCTTACAAAAGGCAGTACAATCAGTACTGCCGTAAGAGCTAGAATAAAACCATTAACTACCTTTTTCATTCCGATATAATATACTTATTTTCGGTATGCTTCAAGCTGTTTTGTTATTTTTTCGTATATTTCCGCATTGATGATATTAGGAAGTGTTTTTTGAACTTTTTTCATATCTTCATGGAATTCTTTTGTCCATTCCTTTTTTTGTTGAGGATTAAGGCTTATTATTTTTATACCGCCTTGTTTCATTTCTTTTGCATATTCCCTTTCCATATCTTCAAGGGCGGCGTTTAGACTTTTTGTTGTTTTATTCATTGCTTCCAGCATTGCCGGTTTATACTGATCAGGGATAAGTGCCCAAGATTCATCCGACATAACAAAGCCTGCCATTATAGGACATAGACGTGCATCAAGCATATAGGATACGTCCTTGTATAGTCTTAGTGTATAAGCAAGAATAGAAACCGATGCAAAACTCCTTGCTCCTGCCGAGGCCTTTAATTCTTGAGTGAATTTGGCGGGTAGTACGGGTAATACATTAAAACCTGAGACTTTTAGCACATCCGTAAAATCCTTTGTGTCATTTGAGCACAGCATTTTTATCTTTTTTAACTCATCAAGGCTTGAATAGGAATCCTTTGTATAAAATGAAAGCCATCCTACATTGGACCATGTTATAAGCTTACATCCGTTTTTTTGTATTTCGCTTTCAAAGGCATATCCGTATTTGCTTAAAACCAAATCAAGCTCTTCCTGACTTTGTATTAAAAATGGCAGGGAAAGGGTAAAAATTTTTGCATTCGGTGCAAGTTCATTTAAGCCAACCGGAGTTAAAATTGCACCGTCAATTTGAGGTCTTTGTCCGGGGCGTGAAGGTTTCATCTTTACAACTCCTGCTTTTTCTCCCCCAAGGACGGTCATATCCATAAACCTGATGCTTACAAGACCCTTTGTTATCTTATTCCATTCTTGGGCTAACTTTTTTAATTCGATATCCCAAGGTGTTCTCGACGGGGCACTGCTTGCAATCTTTAAAATAATCTTCTGTTGAGCAAAGATGCATGAAACCGTTATCAGCACAAAAAAAACGAACAATAATTTTTTCTTCATTTTATATCTCCCAATATAAACATGTCTTTATTTTCTTTTAGCCATTCCGCATATCTTTGTGAAATGCTGATGACCAGCTTATTATCCGGATCCGATTCGGGATTGACAGCCAAAGCTTTTTCTATTGCTTCATCAAATCCTTTACTGTCTTGCTTAGCTACACAAAAAGAGAGGGCATAGGTTACATATATTGAAGGACTTTTTCCTTGAGAAAGCTCAAGCGCTTTTTTATAGGCATTTTCGGCCTTTTCAATATTACCGCCTAGGCTGTCCGGTGCGGAGGCATAGAATTTTGCTAAAATTTCCCATGTTGCCCCGTCAGAATAGCTAGGATCAAGGCTGCAAACCTTTTCGAGCATAAGTCTTGCTCCTTGAACTTTTTGTAAACATTGAATATCCAAAGGATCAAGGGAAAAGGCGGCCAAGATACCGGCTCCCGCCCAGTGCAGGGCTTCCGTGTCATAGGGCTTACAGTTTTTTAGCATTGCTTCTATTTTTTCCGTATTGTCGGAGTTTATAGCTTCGGTAAATCCGGGATAAGCCATGTCTAAGGCTGAAAGAATTTTGTTATAGCCTCTTTTATAAAACTTTTTTGCTCTATTAAAAGCCTTGTCTTTTTTATCGTACTCGTCATCCGAAAGATAGGCCGCAGGACCTTCTACGAATACATTCGAATACATTATATAGAGCTCGCCTGTCATTATGGCAAGCCCCCTATGTGCGGGGTTTGCTATGTGCATTCCCTCATAGAGTTTTAAAATGATGGGAAAAACTTCCCCGACAAGCTCTACATCATCTTCTCCGGTTAAAGCCGTAATTGGGTTCGGAGCATCGGGAGCAGGTTTTGTTTTTTTTTCAGGAAGGGGAGCCATTGCATTGGCTGCCGAATTATAGGCCATTTTTTTTATCGAACAAGAAGAAAAAATCAAGCCGATAATAATGATGAGTGTAAAGATAATCTTATTTTTCATTTTTCCAGTCCTCTATAAATTTTTCGTAGGCTGCGATTGAAGCGGAAAGAGCTATTTCATGCACCTTACTGCGTCCGGCAATATTGTTTCCTTCCAATATGTATAGAGCGTCTAAGGTACCTTGCAGGTCTTCGATGGAGCAGTCATTGGAATTTGCCCTTCTTCTAGTTAAAACCCTTATTTCGTCATCAAAGAGCTCGTTAAATTTTTGTGTTTCCCAGTCTGTAATTTCCGACACATTTTCCGACATAAGGACAATATACTCAATTTTGATACTTTTTACAAGAAGTACTCTTCGTCTTTTTAATGTACTTGACACATCTTCATTTTAAGAATAGACTAGGCCTCAACACGATAAATTTTTAGGAGGCGGAATATGGCAAGAAAAATAAAACTTGTACTGGGTGTAATAGGTTCTGATTGTCATGCTGTCGGTAATAAAATTTTGGATTACTCTTTGACCGAAGCCGGTTTTGAAGTAACCAATATAGGCGTTTTAAGCCCCCAAGAAGACTTTATAAATGCAGCCCTTGAAACGAATGCGGATGCGATTTTGGTATCTTCGCTTTACGGTCAAGGAGAGCTGGATTGCAAGGGTTTACGCGAAAAATGCGATGAAGCCGGCTTAAAAGGGATTAAGCTTTTTGTCGGCGGAAACATAGTTGTAGGTAAACAGGATTTCAATGAGGTACATAAGCGTTTTACCGCAATGGGTTTTGATCATGTTTATCCGCCGGGAACACCGGTCGAAACGACTATTAAAGATTTACATGCCGACTTTCCGGATCACGCATAGGACTTAAGAGAGCGCATTAAGATTTACTCAAAATGAACTGCTATTTATTTGTTGACTTTGGAAGTACTAATACAAAAGTAACTCTTGTAGATATCGAAAAAGAAGACATAATCGGTACGGCAAAGGCTTATACTACTGTTGAAACTGATGTTATGACAGGCTATAATAATGCCCTTGAGCTTTTGCACAAAAAAACCGGAATGGATTATACGGTGGTAAAAAGCCTTGCCTGCTCCTCGGCGGCAGGGGGCTTAAAGATAATTGCCATAGGCCTTGTGCCGGAACTTACAAGCGAGGCAGCAAAACGGGCAGCCCTCGGTGCCGGAGCCAAGGTAATTCACACTTACAGCCACAATCTCAACAAGAGTGAAGCTGAGGCGATCGTAAACTCAAGTGCGGATATAATCCTCTTGGCCGGAGGCACAAACGGCGGCGATTCACGCTGTATAATCCACAATGCGCAGATGCTTGCAGATTACGGAGTACGGGTTCCTGTCGTTGTTGCAGGCAACAAGAGTGCCGAAGATGAAATCATAGAGATATTTAAAGACAAGGTAGAGTTTCACTTGGCCGAAAACGTAATGCCGAAGATAAACAAGCTCAATGTTGAAAGTGCACGTGAAACAATCCGCAGTATCTTTATGAATAATATCGTGCATGCAAAGGGTATGACCCATGTCGAAAACAATATAGATAATATCCTGATGCCGACCCCTGCTGCCGTCCTAAAGGCGGCTCAAACTCTATCCGAAGGTACTGAAAATGAAGCCGGTTTAGGAGACCTCATTGTCTTGGATATAGGCGGGGCTACAACCGACGTTCATTCCGCTGCTGAAGGAGATCCGACTCAAGGCTCTGTCTTTTTGTATGGTCTCCCTGAAGCCTTTTTAAAGAGGACAGTGGAAGGCGACCTTGGTATGCGTTACTCACTTCCGACAGTTGCTGATGTTCAAGGCCCTCATGGGCTTAGACACTATCTTTCAAAAGAGTATAAGTACAATATTGAAGAAGAAGTCAAAAAACGGAATGAGCACACCGATTTTATTTCTGAAAACGAAAAAGATTTGGCATTTGATTGTGCTGTTGCCAAGGTTTGTGCCGATGTTTCTATGGGCAGGCACGTAGGAGTTTTGACCCCTGTCTATACGGGCTGCGGTGCCAGCTTTCAGCAAGAGGGAAAGGATTTAACCCAGCTGCGTTATATAATAGGAACGGGCGGAATCTTAGTTTATAATTCCCATTATAAGGAAATTATGGAAGCATGCAAATTCCGTGAGGATGATCCTTTTAGCTTAAAACCTAAAAATCCTCAGTTTCTTCTTGATAAGGAGTATATACTATCGGCCATGGGGCTTTTGGCTACCGAAGATCCTGATATGGCCATAAGAATAATGAAAAAACATTTGGTATAAGCCGATATTTTATCATCTTTTCAATTTTGTATTGACTTTTTATGCGTTTTAGTGTAGTATGAGCCCTTAAATGTATGGTAAGGCCGCATAATGGTGCGGCAGATATGCTTTTTTAATTTTAGATATTTTGTAGTGGAGGATTGAGTATGGCTGTACCAAGAGCGAATACATCAAAAGCTAGAACAAGACGCCGACGCGGTGTTAATATGCGTTTACAAGCGCCAAATCTTGTTGAGTGTTCCGGATGCGGTAACTTGATTATGCCTCATCATGTATGCCCCAAATGCGGGTTTTATAAAGGCAAGCAGGTTATTAACCCCGATAAATTAGACTAAAGGAGATAGTTTATGGATGATTTATTCAAAAAGATTCAGCAATTAATTGCAACAAAGTTGGAAATCGATGAAGACAAGGTTACATTGGATTCTTCTTTCCGACAGGATTTAGGTGCCGATAGTCTTGACACCTATGAACTTGTTTATGCTCTCGAAGAAGATATGGGCATTAAGATCCCGGACGAAAAGGCTAATGAGTTTGAAACAGTCCGCGACGCCTATGAATTTATCAAATCTCAGCAAAAATAAGTTTTGTTTTTAAGGAGCAGCTCTTTGTTTCCGATAAAAAGCGGTCTTGAACCCAAGAGGAAGCAGGAGCTCCTCGAGTTCCAAAAGCAAGCGGGGTTGAAATTTAAAGATCTACGCTTGCTTGATCTAGCCTTCCATCACAGGTCTTTTTCCAACGAACATAATAATTTCCACGCAAATAATGAACGTCTCGAGTTTTTAGGGGACTCCGTACTCGGGCTTGTCGCTGCTTCCTATCTTTATAATTCTTTTAAAGATAAGCCGGAGGGGGAGCTTGCAAAGATAAAGGCTTCTGCTGTTTCCGAGGAAGCTCTTTCAAAGACTGCTTCTAAACTGAATATAAGTAATTACTTGGTTTTAGGAAGGGGAGAGGAAATGTCCGGCGGAAGAGAGAAAAAGGCCATCCTTGCCGATGCCCTTGAAGCCGTTATCGGAGCCTACTATATTGATTCGGGTTTTAAAACAGCTCAAAAATTTGTTCTAAGGCTTTTGGAATCTACCATCAATTCGGTATTAGAAAAGAAGTTTATAAGTGACTATAAATCCCTCCTTCAGGAATTGGTACAAAAGAAATTTAAAACGGTTCCCAAGTATGAGCTTAAAAAGGCAAGCGGTCCCGACCATGACCGCACTTTTTGGTTTTCGGTTTCGGTAAACGGTAAAGTTTACGGTCCCCTTTCAGGTAAAACAAAAAAAGAAGCTGAACAGTCTGTAGCAAAAGTAGCCTATGAAAACCTGTGTTCAGAGTCCACTGTGTCAAAATAACTCTATTTAAAATGAAATTTTGGCACAGTGGTGTTTTTTGTAACGATTTCATTTGTATTTTCTATGTTTAAAAATCAAAAATCTGTTTATTTTAATTATTTCGATTTTATAATTCTATATCCAATATAAAATTATAAAATTATGTCAAAAACCGCCTCTTTTCTTATAGATTGGCATAGAAATTGCTTATATATAAGTGACAGCTTAAACAGCCGGCTCAAAGAGCCGCTCATTGAGCTTGAAAGAACAACTTATAAGCAGGAGGTGCTTTATGAATAGTTTAAGTCTTTTTAGTCCGTCTTTTACGGACAGCGTATTTGATGCCCTTGATAAGAGCTTGGGTCCCAATTTTGGAGTTTTTGCTCCGATCAAGAATGCAAGCTGCGGAATGCCGAGTGTCGATATCCGCGAAACCGAAAAAGCCTATGTTATGGAAGTAGATCTTCCGGGTTACAGCGAAAAAGATGTTGAAATCAGTTTAAAAGATAGGCTTATGACAATCTCATCTTCCAAAAAAGAAGAAAAGGAAGATAAGGGAGCAGAGTACATCATAAAGGAGCGAAGTTCAAGGCATTTTATGAGGCGTTTTACCTTGCCTGAGGATATAAACTCCGATGAAGTTTCTGCAAAATTTGAAAACGGTGTTTTGGTTGTAAATATTCCGAGAAAACCTGATACCCAGCCAAAACAAATAGAAATCAAAACTGCATAAAAAACTACCTCTGTTCACCAGCTTACCTGCGTCTTGCCTTAGGGCAGGGCGCAGTTTTTTTATAATGCTTTGTGTAAAAACTGCCGATAAAATTATCGATGGTTTCCGTATATAGACAATATGAAAATTCCAATTCCTCTGTTTTAACCAATTCGCTTTTGCGCAGGGAATTTCTTTACGGTCTAAAATTTTTTGCCGTACAAGAGAATTTTATGAGCGAGCAAGGCGCTGTATTGCGTATGAGGATTTCTTTGGCCTGCGTAGAAGCCAGAGCTGTGGTTATTGATGCCTATATTCAAACCGACGGAAACCTGTCATACCTCTTTGTTTTATGCTCATCGATTCTGCCTCCTCAAGTTTTTTCTGAAACCGTAAAAAATATCCTTCCGAATGCGGTTATCGAAGAATTTTATAAGACTCAGGCTGAAGGCTATTTGGAATCGGCCTCTCAAGAGGCGCTGGCAAAAAAGCCGATCCCGTTTTTCTCACCCGCAGGAGTAAATTCCGAATCAAACCATCTTTTAATTTCTCTTTTTATTGAGCATAGGGCTGTCCTTTTGGAGAACAAAAAGGGCGGCCTTTTGGAAAAAAGCCTAAAAAAAGGCTCTCGAAGTCTTTTAAATGAGGCTTCCGAAATACGCAAATATTCTGCTGCAAATTTGGATCTAAACATCTTGTTGTTTCAAAAAGAAAATCTAATCCTTTCGGTTCCGGTTTTTCAGGTCAAAAAAATCGATAAGGATGTTTTTCAAAAAAAGTTTATTCAAATTTTTCCCGAATATGGAGGAAAAAAAATCTATGTAGATGATGTCTTTTGTATAAAAAACATAGATCTTTCCAAAGTAAATTTTACCAAAAGGTTGAAAAGGGGTATATATAGAATCACAATACCCGGTGCTAAGACTATCATGGAATTTAACCTTTTAGTTCCTTCGATGTATGAGTGAACCCCTATGCGCTATCCTGTTTCAAAAAAAAATAAATAAAATATAAAAATGTAAATTCTTAAAAACTTTTCTATATTCCGTCGCTATAAAATAAACAATTCTTTTTTCAAAATTTTACTATTTATTCAACTTAGAACCCTATAATTATGTGAAGACAGGCAAGAATAATTTGCTGTTTTAAGGAGAAAAGTTATGTCAAATGAACAAACTATTTTAAACCCCAAAACCGATTGGGTTTTTAAGCTGATGTTTTCCAAAGGCGAAGAAGGAAATAAGGCTCTTATAAGTTTCCTAAACGCTTTTTTGGAAGATTCTTACGGTAAAATCAAAAAGGCAGAAATAATAAACACCGAGCTTATCAGGGATAGGCCTTCGGGAGAAACTTACCGCCTCGATTTTTTGATTCGTGCGGAGGGTTTAATACCCCGACGCTCTGCGTCGTAACAAAGGGTATTAAAGCCGACTGCAACCACCTTATGAGAACAACATACCCCGATGCTTTGCGTCGGGGTTGTTGATTAGAACCGACAACGGTCTTCTTGTAGACCTTGAGATGCAGCAGTTTTGGAAAACAAATTATCATCGCAGAAGTCAAATGTACCTCATGCGCCTAGCTTCCCGCTTTTTAAAGACTGAACCCAAAGAGGACGATTTTTTGTACGCTATAAGTCTTTCCGTTTTCGGCTGCGATGTTCCTAAAAACGCAGAGCTTGTAAAGATGTCTGAGAGCTCAATAATTCAATATCTTTATGTTGAATTAAACGAGCTAATAGGTTATACTATGAAAAAGAGATTGGAAGAGTATAGCTTAAAAGATTTTTGGATAAGATTTTTAGCCAACTATGAAGAAGACAAAAAAAGCGGAATGTTGGAAGAATTGTGTAAATTAGAGGAGGGTATAAAAATGGCAGAAGCAACACTCTTTAGGGTAACTGATGAAGAGAGGCGAATGGCAATAGAACTCTCTGACGAAAAATACCGGATGTATGTGGAAGATGAACGCAGTGAAGCTAGAAGAGAGGGCTTGGCAGAAGGCCGAACTGCCGGTTTAGCTGAAGGCTCATATCAAGCAAAAGTGGAATTGGCTGCGTCTTTTAAAAGACTTGGTGTTGATATTGGTAAAATAGCTGAAGGTACAGGCTTGAGCCGAGAAAAAATAGAAGCGCTCTAGCTTAAAAAAGCCTATAGACAGGTCCTAAATTTTTGTGTAAACTTTATTCCTATGCGCTATCCTGTTTCAAAAAAAATGAGTGAAATCGCTTCTATTTTTTTTAATGCCGGTTTTTCGGCCTATCTTGTGGGCGGAGCTGTGCGGGACTGGTTTTTAGGAAAGCCGTGCAAGGATTATGATATAGCTACCGATGCCGAACCCAAGGAAGTTCAAGCCCTTTTCCATAAGACGATTCCTACGGGGATAGCCCACGGTACGGTTACTATTCTTTACAAGGGCGAAAAAATAGAATGTACTACCTTCCGCTGTGAGGCCGATTATTCCGACGGCCGAAGACCTCAGAAGATTAACTATGTCCGTTCAATCGAAGAAGATTTGAGCCGCAGAGACTTCACTATGAATGCAATAGCCGTTTCTTTAAAGGACGGCTCCATTGTTGACCCTTTTGAGGGCGTAAAATCGATAAAATCAAAAACCATTAAAACCGTCGGCTCTCCCCTTGACCGCTTTGGGGAAGACGGCTTGAGACCTATCAGGGCGATCCGCTTTGCTTCACAGCTGGGCTTTAAGATAGAAGAAGAAACCTTAAAAGCGATTCCTTTAAGTATTGAAGTTTGCAAAAAAGTTTCGATAGAAAGGTTTCGGGACGAATTCGTTAAAATGCTTTTAAGTGAGCATCCTATAATTTCTTTAAGGCTCTTGGAGGATACGGGGCTTTTAAAAGTCTTTTTGCCCGAGCTTTCGGATTGCCGCGGGGTTGAGCAAAAAGGAATGCACTCCTTCGATGTGCTTGACCACAGCTTTTTAAGCTGCGATACCGCTCCGCAAGATAATCCGATTGTACGATTGGCTGCCCTTTTCCACGATATAGGAAAGGTAAGCACCAGAGAAAAAAATGAATACGGCGATTATACATTTTATAAGCATGAGGCGGTTTCGGAAAAACTTACCAAAAAGATAATGCAGCGTTTAAAATTCCCGAATAAGGAAATTGAAGAGGTTTCTCATCTGGTGGGGCTTCACATGTTTCATTATACGGAAGATTGGAGCGATGCTGCCGTCCGCCGCTTTATAGTCAGAACCGGAGTAGAAAATATTCCTAATCTCTTCGATTTAAGAAGAGCAGACGGTTTCGGCATGACGGGACAGGCTCCCGATTTAAGCAATTTGGTTTCCTTTAAAAAGAGGCTTGAAAAAGTCATAGCCGAAGATTCTGCCCTGAGTTTAAAAGATCTGGCCGTCGGCGGCAGAGAGCTGATGGAAATCGGAATTCCTGCAGGGCCTAAACTCGGCATAATCTTACAAAAGCTATTTGAAGCTGTTCTTGAAGACCCTTCACAAAATACCAAGACTCAACTTTTAAAAATTGCGGAAGCAATAAATTCCAATTTAAGCAAATAAATCTAAGGAAAACCTCAAAAACTGAAGTTTTTAGAGGTTCCCATAATATAAAAAATATGATAAGTTAAGATATGTTTGTAAAATTAGATGCAGAATTGACACCGATTGATCCTCGGGCCGAAAAAATAACGGGGCCTGTTGCCGGCTATATAAGATTTAAAGAACTCATCGAGCTTCAAGGGCTTTTAGGCCTAGATCCTCTTTTTATCGAGCAATGCAGCGATTTTTCCCAACAAAATACCCTCGGCGTTTGGGAAGACTACAGTTTCGGTGTTATAAATATAGTCGAAATGGAAAACATTTTTAAAGACCGTGATACGATAGGTCTTTATATATCGAAAAATCTTTTTTTGGCAATAGAAATTATCGACAAGGACTATTCTACCCAAAAGGCCTTTGAAACTGCCTTACAGCAAACTATAGTTCGTGAAAGAAATATTCCGCGTATTCTTAACCGTTTTTTTAAAGAGCTTATCAAGTCCCATGCCGGTGTCTATCACCGTTTTAGAAAAAAAATATCGGAACTGGAAATGCGGGTTTGGGAAAAAATAGAAGAAGACAGTCACTTTGAAACGGAGCTTTCAAATATAAACAACGAGCTTTTAACCCTCTTTAGTTATTATGATCAGTTGGAAGATTTTTGCCAAGAGCTGGCCGAAAACGAAAACGAAATTTTTACCGAAGAAGAGTTGACAATCATAAATCTGCTTTCCAAAAGGGTAGAGCGTTATGGAGCAAATATCCGTATTTTAAGGGAGTATTCAAATCAGTTACGGGAATCCTATCAAGCTCAGCTGGACCTCCATCTAAATAAGATTATGAAAATCTTTACGGTTGTAACTACAATCTTTCTTCCTCTGACTCTTGTAGCGGGCTGGTACGGTATGAACTTTACCCACATGCCTGAGCTTTCATGGAAGTACGGCTATATTACGGTTATAATATTGAGTATTGCCATCGTTGTTTTAGGACTTTGCTGGTTTAAAAAGAAAAAACTGATATAAAAATTCTTATTGCCTAATTTACTTTAGATACCTTGACAGGTTATGTATATTATGTTATAATATACATATGTTAAACAAACAGGAGATATTACGCGGACTTACCGATACGCTTATTTTAGGCCGGCTGTATTCTAAGGACAGTTACGGTTATGAAATAAATAAACAAATTCATCAAAAGAGTTCATCCTTATTTCAACTTACCGAAGCAACATTGTACACTGCCTTTAGACGGTTGGAAGCGGCAGGACTTTTAACTTCCTATTGGGGTGATGGCGATACGGGTGCCCGAAGGCGGTATTATTCAATCACAAAAACGGGGAAAAAGTTGTACCGTGAAAATGTAAACGATTGGGAAGAATTTTCCGCTGCTATTTCCGGTTTGCTTGAATTATAGGAGAATAGAGGAGAAGGTAATGAACGAGAAAATTAAAAACTATGTAGGGCTTCTTTTTGAAGGTGTTCCTCAAAGCCGCAAAGCTATCGAGCTGCGGAATGAAATTTTGGCAAACTTAAATGACCGGTTTGAAGCATTGCTGGCAGAAGGCAAATCCGAACATGAGGCTTACGGGTTTGCTATTGCAGGACTTGGAGATGTCGATGAACTTATTAAAACGGTTTTACCGGATAAAGAGATTACCGAAAAAATCGATAAAGAACGCAAGCGCAAAGGCTTTCTTACCTCAATTGCCGTAGCACTGTATATGCTTTCGCCTGCCGTGCTTATTTTTCTATCAACGTCTCGTTATGCCTATATTGGTGTTGCGCTGCTGCTTTCTATGGCGGCTGTTGCAACCTCCATTTTAATTTATGCAAATATGAGTACTCCAAGTGAAGTTCAATCTTATTTCAAAAAAGAAGAAAAAATATTTTCGCATGATAATTACGGTCCTAATAAAAACTATTTTTTCACATCGCTTGAAAAATTTTATTGGACATTAGTTCCGCTCGTTTATTTGGCGGTAAGTTTTTACACACACGCATGGCATATTTCATGGCTTATTTTTATTGCCGCCATAGCTGTTTGGCAAGGCGTAAAATTGCTTATTATTTGGTCTAATTATAAAGATGAGGAAAGCAAATGAAAAAAAATATTATTTTGGCTCTTGCCTGGTTTTGTTTGGCTTTTGCAGTCATTGCTTTTTTTACAAATGAATTACGCAGATTTAACCGGTCGGGATATAAAGATTTTATGAGATTCGGTATTGTAAACGGAAAATTTAATCCACATACTTCCGTGTTAAAAGAAATGCAATTTGATATAAACGAAATAAATTCTATAAAGGCATCGCTTATCAATGAAGACATAAAATTTATTCCGAGTAACGATGATAAAATTCTAGTAAAAATTATCGGCATCGAAGAAAATAAAGAACTTCCCGAAATAAAAAAAGAAAATGAAGCTCTCCTTATTACGGCTTCTAAAAATGAAAAAAAGAGATTTTTTTTCGGTTGGAATTATTCGCATAGAATCGAGATTTCCATACCGAGTGCCGAGTTATATATTGCAGAGAATACCGGAAACGGTATGACTGAAAATACAATAAGTGCATTTATCGAAAGCTCTTCTTCGGATATTAGGATTTATGACATTACACTAAAGAATTTACATTTTAAAAGTGTCAGTGGTGATGTGATTTTTAGAAATTCCAAGATTGAAAATCAATTTGAATTTAATACAAAATCAGGCGACATAAAAGGTGAAGCATTTATTTGCGGGTTTACCGGAACTTCCGTATCGGGAGATTTTAAATTAAGGTTTTTATCCGCACCTAAAAACGATTCTACATTTAACAGTACTTCAGGAGACTTTTCAATATATTTACCTAAAGATATAACCGGCTTTTCATGCGATTTTAATTCATCTTCGGGTGATTATAAAAATCATTTTACCGGCTCTTCCGCCGAAAAGAAAATATACGATGTCTATAAAACGGACAGCCCGCGGCTTTTTATAAAAACCGTTTCAGGAGATTGCAGAATTAGAAGCTAAAATATCCCTAAAACAGTCCTTATCATAAAAATTGTTTTCATCGGAGCTGTGATCGTCATACCAAATTTGTGCATAAAAAGGGACATTCTTTGCCTGTTCATCAAAATTCCATGGAGGACATGCGCATTCGGGGCACCAGTGCCCTGTTTTTAGAACAAGGAAAGGACTCGCTTTAAATTTATGGCCGTAAGCGCAGCTCCATTCAAGAGGAGTGTAGAGGTCGCCCTTTTTCATTTCGGTGCTTAAGCATTCGCCGCCCCTAAAACGGGCTGCCTCCCGTACATCGCTTATATCAAGTTCGTTTTCTTTTTTGGATTCGTCATAGCCGTGATTCAGCAAAAGGGAAGCGGCTTTTTTTTCATCTTTTAATTCGGAATAGTTCAGCATTTCTCCCGTTTTCGGATTTTTGTTTTCCGATAAAAGGTTATATTCTTTCCAGTTTTGAGGGATTTTTTCAAAGTCTTCTTTCGAGCCGAAAAAAGCCCTTATTCTGCCTTCAAAATTATTCTTAACCCAATAAAGAGGAGCATTGCTTGTTTTTAAAAGAGGTTCTATGGCAAATTTTCTAATAAGACGCGGAAATGGTTTTCCCAGCTTAAAATACCAAAATTTTTTATCGAGTTTTTTAAAAAAGTCCTCAAAGCCTTCATATTGAAAGTCAAGATAATCATTTAAAATACGGGAATCATAGAACCAGCCGCAGTGAAAGTTGCGGGCCGCATTCCAGTAGGGTTTAAAAATTTCCTTTGCCGATCTGCCCATGAGTTTAAAGCCTCGGTCTAGGGTTTCGTAACCGGTAACCCGTGCCTCTTTTCCGTTTCCTATATTATAGACCTTCTTCCAAAAATCTTCGGGCAAGGTGCCGCCTGTGTCTTTTTCGATGAGGTTTTTAAGCATGAGGCCTGAGGTGCGGGCTGTTGCCCATTCTATCGGAGTATTCCAGCCTGTGTGGAACATAAGGCCGTCATCCATGTTTTTAAGCATAATATCATCATATAAAACTCCCGACTGCCTCAAGGAAACCCAATATTTTAGGCCCGATTCTATTACTTCCCGCTCGGCCATAATCTTCGTAGCCCCGTAAAAGTCAAAGGCTGAACTTATTAAAGGGTCTCCTGTTCTTATCCATGGGTGTTTAAAGGTTCTGTTCCCGTATTGGGCGACCGTTCCTATATGAATAAATTTTATTCTGTCTTTTTGGGGTCGTTTTTTTACGGCATTTATCAAATTTAAGGTGCCCCAAAAGTTTGATTTATAGCCTGCATCGGGATTGTGGTCGATTACGGGAGGAATTATAGCTGCACAATGGATTATATAATCGGCATTTTCGACGGCTCTTTCGCAGTCGGCAAAGATTGATAAGTCTCCGAAGATAATTTTTAAAATATCCGGATATTTTTTTTGCAAAGATTTAGCTAAACGTATATTGACTTTTTTTGTCCGTAAGATTATGGTAATGCTATATTTTCCGGTTTCGGCAATTTGTTTTAATACTTCAGAGCCCATGGAGCCTGAAGCTCCGGTAATTAAAATAGTCTTTTTCATATGTCTATATTATAAAACTTTTTAGACTTTTGCAATAGGAATAAAAAAAAATATTCAAACTCCAATCTAAGCCCAAAACCGGGAATAAGTATAAGTCCTCTTGAAACAAAATAGAAAAAAAGATATAATCCGCTCTATAGTAATGGATGATTTTAAGGTAATTTCGTGGGAGGCTCTGGTTGAAGCAGCTCAGTCTGTTTTGACGGGTTCGGATTTTTTCCCCGAAGGAAAAGAAACAGCGATTAGTGTGGGCGGTTTTGACGGCCCCCATAAAGGCCATGATAAGCTTTTACGGCAGGTTTTAAACTATGCAGCCGAAAATGCCCTTGTTCCGGGGCTTGTTACTTTTTTCCGCTCGCCGGCAGCAGTAAAAAATAAGGCTTATTCGGGCGATGTTTCATCGCTCAGGCTAAGATTAAAAAAGTTTCAGGAATTAGGTTTTCATTTCATTGTACTTATTGACTTTTCCGCAAGTTTTGCTAAAATAGAGGGAACTGCGTTCTTTGATATTCTTATAAAGACTATCCGTATGAAGTATTTGGCTGTAGGCAGCGATTTTTTATGCGGATATCGCCGAGGATTGGGGGTTGACGATTTAAAAGAAATCGCCCCTCAGAAAGGCTTTTGCTTTGATTCCATCGATCCCGTAAATCGAGGCTCCCTTAAGATTAGCTCCAGTGCTATCAGGGAAGCTGTAAGTTTAGGGGATTTTTCCCTTGCAAAAGAACTTTTGGGTTATCCTTTTTTATTTGATTTCGTAAGTTTGCCGTGGGAGGTAAAGGACAAAAACAGCATTTTTGCTCCCAAAGCATATATATCGCAGATTCTTCCGCAAAGCGGGAAGTATAGGGTCTTGGTTCAAAAAACAGACAGACAAGAACAAGAAGCTCATTGCCTTATAAATGACGAGGGGCTGCTCTTGTGTTTTCCTGAAAAGGATTCAAAAGGTTTTGAGCTAAAAGACCTTAATAATTTTGACACTATAGAATTTATTTGTAAGGAGTAAGTAATGGCAGTTACTAAAGAACAAAAAGCATCGATTGTAAAAAAATTCGGTGCAAGCGAAAAAGACACAGGCGATGTAAAGGTGCAGATTGCCTTATTGACCGAAAAAATTAACCAGTTGACAAACCACTGCAAGGATCATCCTAAAGATGCAGGCAGCCGACGAGGTTTGATCAGCATGGTAGGTCATAGACGCAGTTTGCTTAAATACTACCGCAGAACAGACATTGAAGGTTATAGAACTATTCTTAAAGAACTTAACCTTAGAAAGTAGTTTGATAAGGTGCAGGGACAGGGAGGCTGAATTCTTGTCCTTGCGCCTTTATCTTTATTTATTGAGTTTTAAAATTAATGTAATTTTAAAGAAGAGATTTTCAAAGAGAAAAAATGATGAGAAAAAGAGTAACTTATAAAATCGGCGAACATGATTTAATTTTAGAAACCGGTTATTTGGCAAAACAGGCCAACGGTTCTATTTATGCGGAATATGCCGGTTCCGCAATTTTAGCTACAATCTGTGCCTCGGGACAGGCTCAGGAAGGTTTAGACTATGTCCCCCTAACGGTTGATTATAACGAAAAATATTATGCAGCCGGAAAAATCCCCGGAGGCTTTATAAAAAGAGAGGGTAGACCAAAGGATAAGGAAATCCTTGTTTCCCGTCTTATAGATAGGCCTATGCGCCCCTTGTTTAACAAAGAATTCGGACGGGAAATTCAGCTTGTTCCTACATGTATTTCAACGGATATGATAAACCCGCCCGACATCCTTGCAGTTATCGCGAGCTCTGCAGCCGTTCATATTTCGGATATACCCTTTGACGGCCCCGTTGCAGCGGCCCGTGTTGCCTATAAAAACGGCGAATACATTATAAACCCGACCTTTAGTCAAATTGAAACGGCCGATATGGAAATCGTAGTTGCCGGAACAAAAGAGGGCATTACGATGGTCGAAGGCGGTGCTAACGAGGTTTCCGAAGAGGTAATGCTCACAGCCTTGGAAAAAGCCCATGAAATGATCAAGGCTCTTTGCAAGATGCAGGAAGATTTACGCGAACTTGCCGGAAAAGAAAAACTTCCCCTCGTTCCCCTTGAAGCCGAGCTTGAAAATAAGCAGGCAATTTATGACGAAGCCTTCCCTCGTTTAAGCAAAACCCTCTATCTTTCAACAAAGATGGAACGCCGCGAAGAATCGGACAAGGTAAAAAAAGAATTGGCCGAAAAATATGCCGAACAGCTTGAAGACGAAATTCAGCTTAAACTTTTTAATGCCCTCTTTGAAGAGATGGAGTATAATATTTTAAGAACCAATATCTTGGACAAGGGCTTGAGGGTTGACGGAAGAGGCACTAAGGACATTCGTCCCATTACCTGCGAAATCGGAGTTCTTCCCCGTCCCCACGGTTCGGCAGTCTTCACACGAGGCGAGACCCAGTCCTTGGGTGTTGTAACTATAGGAACGGTCTTTGACGAACAAATATATGATGACATCGAAGGCGACAGAAGAGAAAACTTTATTCTTCACTATAACTTTCCGCCCTTCTCGGTAGGAGAGGTCGGAAGGCTCGGAACGGGCCGAAGAGAAATCGGGCACGGAAACCTTGCACACCGCTCCCTTTATCCGATGGTTCCCGAAAGGGAAAAATTCCCCTATACTGTACGTGTTGTTTCGGAGGTTTTGGAATCAAACGGTTCTTCTTCGATGGCTACCGTATGTTCGGGAACCCTTTCCATGCTCCACGCAGGCGTTCCCATGAAAAAGCCGGTTGCAGGTATTGCCATGGGGCTTATCACCGAAGGAAATGACCGCTATGCCATTCTTTCCGACATTCTTGGAGAAGAAGATCACTTAGGCGATATGGACTTTAAGGTTGCAGGTACGGCCGACGGAATTACGGGTTTCCAGATGGACATAAAGATTGCAGGTGTTTCGCCTGAAATTATGAAAAATGCCCTTGCACAGGCCAAAGAAGGAAGAATGCACATCCTCGGCATAATGAATCAGTGTATTTCCGCTCCCAATGCGGAACTTTCCCAATATGCTCCAAGGGTTGAGATGATGACAATACCCGAAGACAAGATAGGTGCTCTAATCGGCCCCGGCGGAAAGAATGTAAAAGCTATTTCGGATAAGTATAATGTAACAATCAATACCGAAAATGACGGTACTGTAACCATTTACGGCAAGGACGGAACTTCGGATCTTAAAGGCGCAAAGAGTATTGTTAAGGGAATCACAAGCGATCCCGAAGTCGGAATGATCTATGACGGAACCGTAAAAAAGATTATGGACTTCGGTGCCTTTGTCGAAATCCTTCCCGGAAAAGAAGGCCTTTGCCATATTTCAAAACTTTCACGCTCCAGAGTCGAAAAGGTTTCGGATGTGCTTAAAGAAGGACAGGAAATACCCGTTAAACTTTTGGAAATCGATAAGCTAGGAAGGCTCAACCTTTCTTATGTCGATGCTCTTGAAGAGCGTTCCAAATAAAAAGGAGCATGGAGCCGGTTGTTCGGCCCATGCTTTTAAATTTTGCGCATGGTGATTTTAGGAGATTGTAAATGGAAGTTTTTACAAAATTAAAAGAAGGTGCCCTTTTACCGGAATACAAAACGAGCGGATCTGCCGGAGCGGATTTGCGGGCCCTTATTGAAGAACCCATTATCTTAAAACCCATGCAAAGATGCTTAATTCCTACAGGCCTTTCAGTCGAATTACCTAAGGGAATTGAGCTTCAAGTGCGTCCCCGATCGGGGCTTGCCCTAAAACACGGCATTACCGTTTTAAACACTCCCGGCACTGTAGATTCGGACTACCGCGGAGAGCTCGCCGTTCTTTTAATAAATCTCGGAAATGAAGACTTTAAAATAGAAAACGGAGACCGTATCGCCCAAGCCGTTATTGCCCAAGCTATTCAGGCTGATTTTGTTCAAAAGGATGAGCTATCCAATACCGAACGCGGAGCAGGGGGCTACGGTTCTACAGGAATAGCATGATTAAAAAGAGCGTAGTTTATGAGAGGTCTGTCGTTTAATCATAAAACAATCTTTGTATATGTTTTTAAAGAACTCCTTTTATATTTTATAGTTTCTTTTTTGTTCTTCTTTTTTATTTTTTTTGTAAATCAGATTCTTTTAATGGCGGAAGAAATCCTATCTAAAAAAGCTCCCACAAAAGATGTTTTATTGCTCTTGTTTTATTCTCTTCCGTTTATAATAGCTACAACAGCTCCATATGCAGCCTTGATCGGAACCCTCATGTGTTTGGGCCGTTTTTCGGCTGACCATGAATTTATTTCGATGAATGCTCTAGGAATTTCGACCTCCTTTATTTTGATTCCGGTTTTTGCTTTAGGAGTTTTTGTTTCGGTAGGTTCGTTTATAACAAACGATATTTTGATTCCGCGCGGGACGATAAAATTTAACGAGGTGCTTTACAATATTGCTTCTTCGACTCCTGCTCTTGAACTTGAGTCTTATTCGGTTAAGCGTAATGAAAATTCGATAGTTGTTTCCGGCTTGATAAAGGATAATTCAATCCATGATCTTTTAATAATCGATTCAAGTCAGAGAGGAGCAAAAAGATTTTTATCTTCATCTAAAACCGATGTAAAAAAATCCAACGACAGATCGATTATCATGCAGCTTGAAATGCTCAATCCTCGTCTTTTAAATTTGGATTTAAACAATAGATCTAAATTCGATGTTGTCTATGGGGAAAGTATAACCTACAATGTTCTTGCAAAGGATGTTGCCCCTAAGTTTATTTCGAGTGCAGGCCCCGACAAGATGACTTCTTATGACCTAATAAAGGACATAAAGCAAAAAAAGGAAGCCGGTGATACGAGCCCGCGTCTTTTGAATATCTATATTATGGAGCTTCACCGTAAATTTTCGGTTCCATTCGGAGCCTTCTTTTTTGTATTGTTGGCTTTTGCTATAAGCCGTGCCGGTAAGACCTATGATCAGAGTACGGGTTTTATAGTGGGGCTTTTAATTTCAGTTGCTTATTGGGCATTTTTAATAGGCGGGCAAATGCTTTGCCTTGAATCGGGCCTAAATATAAACGGTGCTCTTGTAATGTGGTTTCCGAATGTTTTATTGGTTATTTGCACGGCTGTGATTGCAATAAAGAGGTTCTTAAAATGAGACTGCTTCAAAGATATTTGCTTAAACTTTTTATACCAACCTTCGTTGTAGCAATGCTTTTTTTTATCTTGCTTTTGCAGTTGGGAGACTTATTTGCCAACATAGTTGCCTATCTTCAAAACGGAGCACAGTTTAAAGATATTGTAAAAGTTATGTGGCTCTACATTCCTAAATGTATTGCTTATTCCGTGCCCTTGGCAATTCTTTTTGCCGGCTCTTACACCATGGGAAATTTATATGCCCGCAATGAGCTTACATCGATATTTTCGGCGGGAATATCGTTAGGACGTTTTACTCTTCCCCTTTTGATTTTAGGATTTTTCTTTTCCGTAGGGATGATTTTTTTTGAAGACAATGTGGTTATAAAGTATTTTTATGAAAAAACGCAGCTTTCAAAAAAACTTTTGCAAGAAGAAGAAAGTTTGGATACTCAAGATTTGGTAATTTTATCCGAACTCGGAAAAATCGTATACACGGCCGATTATTTTAATGCAGAAAATAAAACTCTTGCAAATGCCTACATAGTAGTCCGTGACGAGGGTGGAAATTTATCGTTGATTATTAAAAGCTCTCATATGGTCTGGAATGAAGACCGTTGGACTACTGACAGTGCTGAAGTCTACCGATTTGATGAAAAAAATAGTGTAAGCTGTTTGAACCATATTCCCGATAATATAATTCTTTCAGAGTCTCCTTCTAATTTTCAAAAAAATCTAAGCTCAGTCGATGAAATGAGAATTTCGGAAGCAAAAGAATTTATAGCTGCCCTTAAAAAAAACGGCCTTCCGTATTATGAGGCCCTTTCAAAATATAACAGGCGCTTTTCATTTCCGTTTACGATTTTTATAGTCTTATTTTTTTCGATTTCTTTGGGCGGTAAATTTAAAAAGAATATCCTGTTGATGAGTATCTTGTTCAGTTTAGGAATAGCAACTCTTTTCTATGTTACGGAAATGGTGACTATGTTATGTGCAAAATGGGAATACATTTCGCCCCTTGCAGGAGCGTGGACTCCTATTTTTATATTCTCTATTTTAAGTATCATTTTACTAAAAAAATCGCGGACTTAGGGCCGGACATTTCTAAAAATCTGATAAAGTTTTTAAAAGATGCCCGCAAGGACCTTAAAATCTAATTACTTGATAAAAATTAAAAAATAACATAAATTACGACTAACTAGAGGTGAGAGGATTATGAAGATAATAAATATTTTTTGGATTGTGTTGGGCTTTATTTGTCTGGGCCTTGGAATTATAGGTATCATCATGCCTATTTTACCGACAACACCTTTTTTTATTGTAACAGTCCTATGCTTTGCTAAGGGCTCCGAAAGACTAGAACGATGGTTTATGAGCTCATCTTTTCATAAAAAATACATTCAAAGCTTTTACGAAAAAAAGGGTATGACTTTAAAAAACAAGCTTATCATACTTTCCTTTGCCTCAATCATGCTTGCAGCCGCTTTTTATTTTTCGGCTAAACTATATGCCCGAATTTTAATAGCCTGTGTATTTTTGGTTAAATATTACGTATTTATATTTAAGATAAAAACTCTTCCGGATGATGAAAAATCGGCAATAAAAGCAGATGCGGGTTGTGTTGAAAAAAGATAAAATAAAGGCCTTTTTACGGCATTGACTTTTTTTTAAAATTTATGTTATACTATACTTTCTGATATTCCGTAGTGCTGGCGGATAAATTAAGGAGATAAGGCTTATGCCTACAATTAATCAATTGATAAAAAAGGGACGCAAATCTGCTGCAGTTAAGACAAAGAGTCCTGCTTTGCAGTCTTGCCCCCAAAAGCGCGGTGTTTGCACCAGCGTTAAGACAATTACGCCTAAAAAACCGAACTCGGCCTTAAGAAAGGTTGCCCGTATCCGTTTAAGTAACGGAATCGAAGTAACCGCTTATATTCCCGGTATCGGACACAACTTGCAGGAACACTCTGTTGTTCTCGTAAGAGGCGGACGTGTTAAGGACCTCCCGGGTGTACGCTATCACATTATACGCGGTACTAAAGACGCTCTCGGTGTAGAAGACAGAAAACGAGGCCGCTCCAAGTACGGAGCCAAGAGGCCCAAGGCTTAGGGGGTAAAAAATGGGTAGAGGAAAAATTACTGCAAGACGCCCTGTTGCTCCCGATAGCAAGTACAATAGTGTGGTAGTTACCCGCTTTATCGGAAGAATGATGCTTTCAGGTAAAAAGAGCATTACTACAAAGATCATGTACGATTCTTTTGATAAAATCAAGGAAAAAACCGGCGAAGAACCATTGGCCGTTTTTTCAAAGGCCTTGGACAACGTAAAACCCGTTGTTGAAGTAAAGTCCCGCCGAGTCGGAGGTGCCACTTATCAGGTTCCTATGGACATTCCGGAGGGAAGGCGAGAAGCCTTGGCCATGCGCTGGATTATCGGCGCTGCTCGAAAAAGAAGCGGTCACGAGATGTCCGAAAGATTGGCTTCAGAGCTGATCGATGCATACAACAACACCGGAACAGCCTTCAAAAAGAAGGAAGAAGTTCACAGAATGGCCGAAGCAAACAAAGCTTTTGCACACTTCAGGTGGTAGTTCAAAGGGGAGTTCGGAATACGGACTCCCTTTTTTTGTAAATATTTTATCCGCCATGGACGGCGGATGAAAAATGTACAAGGATGTACATTCATAAATGGACACGGATGTCCATGGTTCCAAACTTCGAGAGTTTTGCGTAAGCAAAACTCTAAGATGAAAAATATACACGGATGTATATTTTTCATCGACCCCCTTGTATATTATTCTTTTTTTTATTATACTGTAACGTCTTGTATCTTGAAAAGTATTATGACTTTTCGGTTTTATAAAATCATTTAGGAGAAACTGCCTGTTTCCTCCTAAAAATCTATAAAGATGAGGTATTGATTATGGGTAATGATATTTCTAAGATGAGAAATATCGGTATTAGTGCACACATTGACTCCGGTAAAACAACTCTTTCGGAACGAATTCTTTTTTATTGTGATAGAATTCATGCTTTACACGAGGTCCGCGGAAAAGACGGTGTGGGTGCTACGATGGATAATATGGAGCTTGAAAAGGAACGAGGTATCACGATTCAGTCAGCTTCAACTCAAGTTAAATGGAAGGATTATACGGTTAACGTAATTGACACTCCCGGGCACGTAGACTTCACAATCGAAGTTGAACGCTCTTTGCGCGTTTTGGACGGAGCTATCTTGGTTCTTTGTTCTGTCGGAGGTGTTCAGTCCCAGTCTATCACTGTTGACAGACAGTTAAAACGCTACCATGTTCCCCGAATTGCGTTTGTAAATAAGTGCGACAGAACGGGAGCTAACCCGTTTAAAGTTAGAATGCAGCTTAGGGAAAAATTAGGACTCAATGCTTATATGATGCAGATTCCCATAGGTTTGGAAGACAAGCTTGAAGGCGTTGTAGACCTTGTTACCATGAAGGCTATGTATTTTGAAGGCGAAAACGGTACCCAAATCCGCATGGCCGAAATCCCCCAGCATCTTTTAGCCGATGCCCAAAAATACAGGGAAGAAATGATTGATGCCGCTACCATGTTCTCCGATGAACTGGCAGAAGCCTTTTTGGAAGGTGCCGAAACCGAAGAAATGATAAGAGCTGCAGTCAGAAAGGGAACCCTTGCAGAGCAGTTTGTTCCCGTCTTCCTCGGTTCAGCTTATAAAAATAAGGGTATCCAGCCTCTTTTGGATGCCGTAGGTTATTATCTTCCCGATCCGACGGAAATCGAAAATACGGCTTTAGATATCGATGAAAATGAAAAGCCCGTCGTTCTCGGTACGGATGAAAACGCTCCCGTCGTTGCATTAGGCTTTAAGCTTGAAGACGGAAAATACGGACAGCTTACCTACGTCCGAGTTTATCAGGGAACTTTAAAGAAAGGTGAGGAGCTTTTTAATACCCGCGCCAAAAAGAAGTTTAAGGTAGGCCGTTTGGTTCGAATGAACTCTGCAAGTATGGAAGATATTAACGAAGGCGGTCCCGGTGACATCGTAGCTCTTTTCGGTATTGACTGTGCTTCGGGAGATACATTCTGCGGAGGAAACTTAAACTATGCAATGAGCTCCATGTATGTTCCGGATCCCGTTATCTCTCTTTCTCTTACACCGAAAGATAAGCAGGCTGCCGATCAAATGTCCAAGGCTCTTAACCGCTTTACAAAAGAAGACCCGACTTTCAGAAGCTATGTAGACAAGGAATCGAATCAGACCATTATTCAGGGTATGGGCGAGCTTCACTTGGAAGTTTATATCGAGCGAATGAAGAGAGAATATAAGTGTGATGTTGAAACAGGTATGCCTCAGGTTGCTTACAGAGAAGCTATTACCCAGAGGGCAGACTTTAACTATACTCACAAAAAGCAGACAGGCGGTTCCGGTCAGTTCGGCCGTGTTGCAGGCTTTATTGAACCCATTACCGAACAGGATTATGAGTTTGACAATCAGATAAAGGGAGGAGCAATTCCTTCGGAATTTATACCTTCTTGCGATAAGGGCTTTAAAGAAGCTATCAAGAGGGGTACCCTCATCGGATTCCCGATTGTCGGAACTAAGGTTACTATAAATGACGGACAGTCCCACCCGGTAGACTCCTCGGATATGGCCTTCCAAGCTGCTGCAATCGGTGCCTTCCGTGAGGCTTACAAGGCTGCAAAACCTGCAATTCTTGAGCCCATTATGAAGGTTTCTATTGAAGGACCTCAGGAATTCCAAGGTAATATCTTCGGTCTTATTAATCAAAGACGCGGAATTATTATTTCATCAACTGAAGACGATAACTTTACCCGTGTAGATGCCGAAGTTCCGTTAAGCGAAATGTTCGGATTTTCTACCATTCTGCGTTCTTCAACACAGGGAAAGGCTGAATACTCTATGGAATTTGCCAAGTACGGCAAGGCTCCGGCAAGTATTTCGGAAGAACTGATAAAAGAATACGAAGCTAAAAGGCTTGCAGAAAAAAAATAAGGAGGCTCTGTAATGCTTAAAGAAGATTTGATTGAAAAAAGCCCGATGAGAAAACTTGAAAAAGCTCTCGGCGGCGGCTTGGCAGCAGGTGAGGTAGGTGTTGTTACATCAAAAAAAGGTGTAGGAAAAACATCTATTTTGGTTCAGTTCGGTTTGGATAAACTTTTACAGGACAAGCCTGTTGTTCATATATCGTTCAGTCAGCATGTAGACTATGCCATAACTTGGTATAATGATATGTTTAATGAACTTTCAAAGAAAAAGAACCTGGGCAATGCTCCGGAAGTAAAGGCTCAGGCCTTTTCAAAGAGGATTGTTTTAAACTTTAACCAAGATACGGTTAGAACTACTCAGATTTTAAAGACAATCAGGGCTTTATTTGAAGGAGGTTCAAAGCCGTCTGTAGTTATGATTGACGATTTTAATTTTGCAAAGGCTCTCCCCGAAGCAATGAAGGAAATGAAGACTTTTGCCAAAGAAATGGGTGTTGCCGTTTGGTATACGGCTGCCGCAGATGTTGCTTCTTTTGAAATCGATGAGAGCTTGAAGAAGTATGTTGATGAGATTGATGTACTTCTCTATCTTGAAAATGACGGAGATTTTGTAAGGATTAAGGCTTTAAAAGAACATGGAAACGGAGCTTCCGATACCGGTTCTTCTTTTGATGCTAAAACCATGCTTTTGAGCGAAAAATAATCCGTAAGACTATTAAAAAAAGCCGTGTAAGGTTGGTACCCTGCACGGCTTTTTTATTGTATGTTGATTGTGAAGATTAACCGGGAAAAAGCAGGTGTTTACCAGACTAATTTCTTTTTTACTTCAACCTTAGAGACTCCGAAAAGTCTCTTGATTTGTTCTTTTTTGTAATTTGAGCGGGAAAGTTTATTATATTCATCAGCTACCTTTTGAAGGTCTTCTTCGGATTCGGTATAAACGGCATAGGCTGCGGCAGCCCTAAAAGCTCCGGCTTCTAAAAGTTGGTCAAGATTTTTATTTGAATTTTTTGATAGTCTTGCCTTATCTACTATAGCTGAATTTCCGTCATAACCTATTGTGTTTATAAAATCTTTGATTTCCATAACTTCTCTCCAATTTAACTTTTTTATAAATCAACAACCCCGACGCGAGGTCGGGGTACAGTACTCAATGTTTCGCACTGTATGTTCTCATAAGGTGGTTGCAGTCGGCTTTAATACCCTTCGTTACGACGCAAGCGTCGGGGTATTAAACCCTCCGCACGAATAAAGCCGGCTATGTTTTATAAGCCGGCTCCGTTTTTGATACCTTAAAGCATCACACCTTTGTAAAGCTTTCTTTTCCTACTCCGCAAAGGGGGCATACCCAATCATCAGGTATATCTTCAAATGCTGTTCCGGGAGCAATTCCACCGTCGGGATCGCCTAAGGCCGGATCATACACATATCCGCACAAATCGCATACATATTTATCCATTTCATACTCCTTAAATGATGTGATAAAACACTCTATGTTTCATATAATACACTTTTTTTTGTTAATCGGCAAGTAATTTATCCAGGTTTTCCGATAAATTAACGAGATTTTTATTTGAAGGATTTAGGGCCAATACTTGGCCGAGATAATATTTTGCTTTTTTGTAATCTTTAGTTTTTAAATACCATTCATACATAGCAAAAAGAGAGTCTTTGTTTCGCGGGTTTGACAAGAGGCTTGATTGTAGAAAATTTAAATATTCACTTGAATTGCCCTGTTCCAGTTTTGCATTATAGTAATACAAAATCGATTTAAGCTGCGAATCGGCTCCCTTCATTTTTTGATTTATTACCTGCTTTACGGTTTGATAATCCTTTCCTGCATATAAAGCTTCCATATAGAGGTTTATAAAGGAATTTGAAGGATTTTTTGTATTTGCATAAAGCTGCTTTGCAAGGCTGAGTGCCTTTGATGTTTGACCTGCACCAAGGTATGAGGTTAATAGAAGTTCTTTGTTTGCCTCGCTGGGGTATTTCGCGGCTAAGTCTTCAGCCGATTCTACTGCTTGTGCCCATTTTCCATTATTAATATCGTTTTTTACCAATAGGGCCAAGGCTGACGTATTTTTCGGGTAACCTTCCAAGACTTTGCGGATGAAAAAGTCGGCCGGTTTATTGTCTATCTTGGTTGAAGCTTCAAAGCAAATTTCCGCACATGCTAAAAGAACATTAAAATCTTCAGGGTAGTATTTATAAGCTTCGGTTAAAAATTCGGATGCTCGAATCAGATTTTTATTCCATTCTTTTGTTAGCCGGGCTCTATATAGAAGATAGTTTTTTGCAGTTTTGTTTTTGGTTGAATAAGCATCCAAAAGAGAGTTTGCTTTTAGGTACTCTTTTTGTTCTATCAATATTCTTATCCGTAAAAGGAGTGCGGAGATGTTTTCAGGCTCCTTTTTTAAAACCGATACAATGTTCTCCGAAGCCTTGTTTAAATCGTTTTTTGCTATATGAGCTTGAGCATATAAGAGTTTAACTTCAGTATTGTTATTGTAGATGTTGTTTAGTGTATCGGCTATTTTTAAGGCTTCAGTTCCGTTACCTGATTCGGCAGCAAAGTGCCCGTATTTAAAACCGGCAGGATAACAAGAGGAATCAAGCTGCCAAGCTTTTTGGTATAGGGTAACAGCTTCAGTCAATTTATTGGTTTTTTCCTTATAAAGACCTAAAAGATAATAGGCTAGGACGGACTGAGGTCTTAGCTTTTGAGCTTCCATAAGTCTTGACTCTATATCCTCGGAATATTGTGCAAGCGTTGTGTCGGAAAAATTATCATTGGCTAAAACCAATGTAGGAATTATAAGGCTTAAAAGACCGTCTTTTTTTGTTGAAACAGGATATAATCCGGATTTTACCTCTTTTAGAGCCTGCAAATAAGGTTCATCTTCGACATAGGCTGGCGGTTTAACACCATTTGTTTCTAATGGATATACAAGATACATTATATCTGCAATTATTTTTAGATAAAGTTTGTTCTCGCTTGTGAGACCCTTGCTGTCATTTTGGATAAAAAGAACCGCTTCTTTTAGGCTTGCAGGGGAACCTTTTTCTATGAGGGCTGCAAGGGTTGAATCGAGCTTTTTTTCGGCAAGTTCATTTTTTCCGGGGAGAGAAAGAATGGTGCCTTCCCCTATAGGCTTTAAGCCTGCTCCATTTTGCTCTATAGAACCTATGGGCTTATCTTCCACAACTGCTTTTTTTGTGCTTACACAAGAAAAAAAAGGCAGACAGCACATTATGACTGCAAAAACTAGGAGAGAACGATATTTATCTGCAATTTTTTTTACGTAAAAGCTCACTTCTATATTATAATATATTTTAATAATGTTGCCAATATCTTTTTGAAATCTTAATTAAGAATTTTCATTCGTGTTGATTTCAACTTTTTTCTTTTATTACTAGATAATTTTGACAAAATATATTAAAATGAGAAATAAATATTTAGTTTGGGGCTATAATGAAAATTAGGACATCGGTAAATTTATTTTTGGCGCTTACTTTGATTATTGTTGTATTTGGAGCTTTAACTTCAACCATTTATTATACAAGATCATTTATAGAGGATGTTTTTTATAAAAATATTCATTATATTTTGGACTCTTCTTTTTCGGAGCTGCAAAGAGATCTTGAAAGCGGTTTACTTCTTTCACAAAATTTTGCAAGGCAGGACAATTTGATAAGATGGTTTGGATCTTATGAAGAGGAAGGAAAAGACGAGGAAGATATAAAAGCCATGATGTTAAGGTTGGCAAGCGATGAGAAGTTCACTACCTGTTTTGCCGCATCCGGATTGACAGGTTCTTATTATGTAGTTAAAGATAAAAAGGTTGTACGGGATAAATTATCTGAAGATAATTCGGCCGATTCATGGTTTTATACCCTTTTAAAAGAAAAAGAAAATATATTTTATAATATTGATTATAATAAGACCTTAGCAGCTGTAAATTTTTGGTTTGATTATAAAGTTGTTAATAATAGAGGTGAAACCTTAGGACTTGCAGGTGTGGCCGTTAATTTGGATAAGGCTGTAGAAAAAATGAAAAAATCCATACCCAGTGATAATTCGTGGCTGGCTTTTATTGGAAAGGATGATGAGGTTATAATATCCTCTAACTCCGAGGTAATAGGAAAAAAATTAGAACTTATTACCGGCAGCCTGATTCCGGTTAAAGGTATTTCAGAGCTTTATTATTACACGGATAAAGATTTAGGTAAGGTCATTATTGCAAAAAAACAATTAAAAAATTTCCCCTATTCAATTATGTTTTTTGCTCCTATGGGTGATTTTGTGCCATCCATACTTTTAATTTTACGCCTACCTATTATTTGGTCATTTGGTATTTTGCTTATTGTGTTATTGCTTAGCTCCTTTTTATTAAGACTCTCTTTTGCCCGTTTTGCTAAAATGAATAAGGTATTTAATAAAATAGCCGAAGGAGATTTTAGCATAAGGGCTGATGTTTCAAATGATGAAGTTGGAAGTATAACCTCGGTTTTAAATAACGCAATAGAGAAAGTCAGTGCTTCCTTGGCAAGTATTGGGAAGCATGCGGATAAGATGCAGGGGATATGTGAAAATTTATCTGCCAATATGGTAGAATCCGCTGCCGCCTTAAATGAGATTACGGCAAATATTGATGGAGTTAGAGGACAGGTTCTCACTCAAAATTCCAGTGTAGAAAGTACGGTCAGCAAAGTGGATGAAATATCCAGAGGTATTTCAGAGCTTGATGTTCATATCGATAATCAAACTGAAAGTTTTATGTCTTCTACAAAGGCTGTAGGAGAAATAGTTTCAAATATTGAGGGTGTAAGAGGAAAGGCACAAGATAATTTAAAAGCCATTAAAGAACTTGAACAGACAACCCACCAAGGAAAAGAAACGGTAAAGTTAGTCGTAGATATTACCGGAATCGTAACCGAGCAATCTGATGGACTTTTAGATGCAATTTCCGTTATCCAAAATACGGCAAGTCAGACAAACCTTCTTGCAATGAATGCTGCGATTGAAGCTGCTCATGCCGGAGAAGCCGGAAAGGGTTTTGCCGTTGTTGCCGATGAGATTAGAAAACTTGCCGAAGAATCCGGAGAGCAGGGTAAAAATATTACAAAGGTTTTGGAAGAATTAAAAAGCAAGATCGAAAATCTAAACGGTGTCGGTCCCCGTGTTTCCGAGCAGTTTGAAAAGATAAGCTCTATGATGGATTTTATTTACCGCCATGAAGACGGAATGATAAGAACTATGAATGAGCAGCTTAAAGATGCAGAGGCGGTCTTACACGAAATACACGGAATGGAAGAGGTAAGCCAAGCTGTTAAAAAAGGTTCCGATGAAATGCTTTTAAAAATAGAAAAAATTTCACAGGAGCTTAAAACTCTTTCTTCTCTTTCAGAAAATATAACTCAAAGTATGACCGAGATGTCGATTGGTGTAGGGCAGGTGAACAAAACCGTTCAAGATGTAGCCGATATTGCAAGAGTGAATAAAGAAACGGCTTCCGGGGTTGCTTCGGAAATTTCAAAGTTTAAGGTGTGAGTTTAGAGGCTGCCTTAAGGAGATTATAAATGGAAATAGATTATAACAAGATTTGGCAAGAGTCCCATTGTTTTGCCCTTTCTGCACAAGATAAGGAAAAAACAAAGAATATGAGTAAAAAGGAGGCTGCATCTTATGCAGCTTCTGCTCATATTTGGGAAGACGGAAAACGGAGATCTCAGGGAATAAAAATTACGCCTGATGAGACCGTTCTGGAAATTGGTTCAGGCCCCGGCATTCTTAGCTTTGGCCTTGCGGCAAGAGCAAAACATTTAACTGCGATAGAACCGGCTTTGGGAATGATCGAACTATTTAAAGACGAAGCCAAAAAGCGGAATATTAAAAATGTGGATATAGTTCAAAGTTTTTGGGAAGATTATAAGATCGAAAAAAAATATGATGTTGTTGTCTCTTCTCTTTCTCTCATAACCGATGATATAGTTTTGTTTTTAAAAAAGATGAAGAAGACTGCCAAAAAAAGAGTGTACATTCATTGGTTTGCAGGTGAAAGTACTTGGGAAAAACAGGGAAAAGTTGTTTCAAAAATTACAGGAGTACCTAACTCTGCCCGCCTGCCTAAAATAGATATTGTATTTAATATACTATACAGTATGAATATTATTCCGGAAATTAGAATTCTTAGAAATTCTTCGTTTGATCGGATATATAATTCAAAAGATGAAGCTCTTAAAGCCTTAAAAAAAATATACTCGGTTGATACGGATAAATATGACAAAGAACTTTTGGATTATATTGAAAAAAATTATGAATATAAGGATTTAAAATATATCTATTACGATAAAACAAAATTTGCAGAACTAATGTGGGAAAAATAGTTTCTGCAACACATTTTGCATATAGACTTGCATTGAAGCTCGTTACCCAAAATAGCCGAATGGATTATGTCAAAGCAGTATTTTCTATCAAGCAAATGTAGAAACCTTTCCTTTTCAGTATAATTTTTTTCTATACATTGGATAATAAATTATAAATATAATGCTTGTCAAAGTCCACGAGATAGGGAAGGCCAGAACAATCATTTCGATTACAGGGTTTATCGGAACAAATAAAAATATCCACGCAATGCGGGAGGCACAAACTCCGAGGAGGATTATTAACATGGGCTTAAAAGTTTCTCCGGTTGCGTGGATGACTGCCGAAAAAACTTCGGTAAATATGAAGACCGTATAAAAGGGAGCAAGGATATGCATAAGTTTTTCGCTTATTATAAGAACCTCGTAATCCTTTGAGTTGATAAAAAGTTTCCCTAAGGGTACATTCCAAAAATAAAGCATTACACAAACACTTCCTATTATGATGCCGGACATAATAAGTCCTATCCGCACAACTCCGGTAATGCGCTCATATTTTCTTGCACCGTAATTTTGAGCAACAAAGGTTGCAATCGATGAGGTCATGGCTTCAAGCAAAATCCAAATTAAAAAATCCAGCTTGCCGCAAAGAGCCCAAGCCGCAATGTTGGCCGTTCCCGTACCGTTTACCGTCGCTTGAATTATCATATTGGCTATGGGGAAGAAGGCTGACTGTATGCCGATAGGAAGTCCGAGCCTTGCAATCTTGGCAGAAGAAAACCTGTCAATTTTTATCTTGCTAAGAAGCAGGGGACAGTATCCCGTTTTTTTGGTGAGAGCAAAAAGAATTATTACCGCACTTATAAGCTGTGAAAGCACAGTCGCAAGGGCTGCTCCCCCGATTCCCCGCTTAAAGATTCCTATAAAGATTAGGTCTAAGATTACGTTTAATATTGAAGAAACTATCAGGGCATAGAAGGGCGTTTTGGAATTTCCCATTGCACGCAAAATTCCCGAACCTATATTATAAAAAAGAGAGACTCCCATTCCCGCAAAATAAATTCTGACATAGCTCAATGTCATATCAAAAATATCTTGAGGAACGCCCATCATAAAAAGAAGCAGGGGAGAAATAAGAACTCCGATTATCGAAAGACTTATGCCCGCAATAAGAGTTAAGCCTATTGAAGTGTGGATTGCAGAAAAGAGTTCCTTGATTTTTTTTGCACCGAATAATTGAGAGATAATAATCGTTGCTCCCGCCGAAAGTCCGCTGAAAAGATTTATCGGCAGTTTTAATAAACTTAAAACGGAATCAATGGCTGCAAGACCTTCCTTGCCTGTAAACTTCCCCACAATGACGGCATCGGCTGCCGTATATAAATGCTGAAAAAAGTTTCCTGCCAAAATGGGAAGAGTAAATATTATCAAAGTTTTCCAAATTACGCCTTCGGTAAGATCCAAGTTTTTTTTGTACATAGCCTTTTTTCCGTTTTGAGGTTCCCTGCTAAATCTTGGATTATATAATAGAGATAAAATTAGAGCTTGTCAACGAAAGAAAACCGTTTTTTTTTAATTTTAGGATATTATAAATTTGATAAAATTGATATTACGATAAGGTTGATATTTGTGTGGAAACATGCTATACTGCACAGTAATAATAGACAAACGCTCCAACAGCAGTTACAATCATTCTCACAAAAAAAATGCAAAAAGTTTAGCAAAAGCTCTTGACATAAAGCAGCGTATCGGGCAAAATTCGCAGCCTCGCAGTAAAGACCAATTACTCAAATCATGCCCAAAGACAGCCCGTCAGTAAAATACTGATGTTCTGTCTTTGGCCTTTTTTTATATTAGACCTGTTAATAAAACCGCAACGGGCGCAGAGAACGCAAAGGATTATAGAGGAATCTCATACAAAGATACCCTTAAAAACCTTTGCGAACTTGTGCCGCAGCTCAGCGCTTGGCGTGCGGTTAAATAAAAAAACAGCTCTTACAAAATTGAGGAAGTTGTGGTATAATACAATCAATGAGGGGATGGCTATGAGTACTTCAAATAGAAAATATAAGGACTCGGTGTTTGTCGATTTGTTCAGTGAGGACGAAAAAGCAAAAGAAAATTTCTTGTCTCTTTACAACGCCTTGCACGGAACGAACCTTCCGCTTTCGTCTCCGGTAGAAAATATAAGGCTTGAAAATGTCATGTACATGAACATAATCAATGACGTCTCCTGTCTTGTAGATGGTAAAATTATCGTATTGGCTGAACATCAATCCACTATAAATGAAAACATGCCTTTGCGTTTTTTAGAATACATAGCTCGGCTCTACGAAAAACTGCAAGCTCCTACAGACAGATATTTAAGAAAGCTGTTAAAAATACCCACACCTGAATTCTACGTTTTCTATAACGGCAAGGAAGATTATCCTGAAACTACAACATTAAAGCTATCCGATGCATTTATCACAAAACCAGAATCAATTCCGCTGGAATTGACAGTGCAAGTCTTAAACATTAACACTGATAAGGCAAACAAAATCCTAACAGCGTGCAAACCGCTTGAAGAATACAGCCTCTTTGTTGAAGAGGTAAGAAATCAAACACAACTCGACCCAGAAAACGGCTTTACCAATGCGGTAAAGATATGTATAGAAAAAGGAATCTTAAAAGAATATTTAATGAGAAAATCACGGGAGGTAATAAACATGTTAGTAGCCGAATACGATTATGATACGGATATTGCAGTACAGAGAGAAGAAAGCCTAAGGATTGGCATACAGCAAGGAATACAACAAGGTTTTTCTGATGGGGCGTACCAAAAAGCCATCGAAACAGCAAGGAATTTATTCCGTTTAGGACTGTCAATTGAGAATATAGCAGAAGCTACAGGCCTTGCCAAAGAGGAAATTGAAAGCTTTTGAGACCACCGCTATCCGTGCGACGCAGTAGATACCCATATATTTAAAAAAAATCCCAAAAAGGTTGATATTTGTGTGGAAACATGTTACACTGTAGCGTAATGATAGACAAACACACCGATACGAGTTGCAATCATTCTCACAGTACACCACGCGCACAAGAGCGAATCCCGTCCTTCGTGCGCTTTTTTACATTACACCGTTTAATAAAACCGCAACGCCCGCAAAGCGTTGAGCTTCGCTCAACTTTGCAGAGGATTATTAAGGATGCCCTTACAAAGACTCCCTTAAACCTCTTTGCGTTCTTAGCGGGCTCCGCGGTTAAATTAAGATATAGAGGAGGTTGTTTATGAAAACAAATAACAAGAAGGCAAAAGCCTTCACAGTTAAGGGAGCCGCGACGCTCATCATAGCCGCAATATTAGCACTGGTCTTTACAGCCTGTCCGAACAATGCAGGCGGAAGCGGTTCGGGCAGTGGCACACCGCCTGCGCCGCCCGATGTAGGCTCTTTTGAAGACACAGGCGACGGCTTTGTAACAATAACCCCGCCTGCAAACGGCATTGTAGGCGTTGACCCTGACTACCCCTTACCCGGAAATCAAGATTATTGGAAAGGCGTATTTATTAAAGACCGGAAGGTAAAATTAAGCCCCTACAAGCTCGGCAAAACAGAGGTAACATATAAACTTTGGAAAGAAGTTTACGACTGGGCGGTAAAAGCTGAAAACGGATACAAGTTTGCCAATGCAGGAGTAAAAGGCAGTGATGGAACCGGAAATGACGAAGAGCAGCCTGTAACGAGTATAAGCTGGCGGGACTGCATAGTGTGGTGTAATGCGTATACGGAAAAGACAAAAGGTTCCGAAACCGAATGCGTATACCGCAAAAGCAAAACCGATACTACGGTATTAAAAGACGCAACAGCGAAAGATGGGGAAAAATATATTTGCGATGCCGCCTATGCCGATATGAGTAAAAAAGGCTTTAGACTTCCGACAGAAGCCGAGTGGGAATATGCGGCTCGCTGGCAGGGAAGTGATAAAACAAATGCGGCACAATACGGGGAAGTATGGCTGACCAAATTAAACAGTGCAAGCGGAGCCAAAGCTGACTGGAATAATGCGGATGAGACAGAAGCGGTTGCGTGGTATAGTGTTAATTCAGGAGGAAAAACTCATCCGGTCGGAAAAAAGCGGGAGAATGTACTCGGCCTTTATGACATGAACGGAAATGTCTGGGAATGGTGTTTTGATAGGTATGATAATAACCCTGCATCAAACGATGCTGCTTATGAGCAAGACGATATTGTTACCGATCCTCAAGGTGCCGCATCAGGCTCTAACCGTGTTGGACGCGGCGGCGGCTGGATCTACAACACGCACTACTGCTGCACTGTAGGCGATCGGGGCAACTCCAGTCCTGGCCACAGGAACAACTTTGTTGGCTTCCGCCTGGCTTGGCGGCCTTGAGTCGATGAAAAATGTACATACGTGTACATTTTTCATCTTAGAGTTTTAGACTTGCGTCTAAAACTCTTGGAAGTTTGGAACCACCGCCGTCCATGGCGGTGTTGTATTAACTATTTAATTTGTTGTAGTTGAAAATGATCAGTTTTCACCAAAATAAGAGATGATAGTTAATATTTAGAATTTTTTATTTGAATCTTTAGTTTTACCCAAATCCCTCTGTTTTCAATCTCAACTAAAGATTAAACTAAAAATTTGATAACAATGCGGGTTCTTAGGGGCGGAGCCCCTAATCTACAGTTTTTCGATTTCTTCTTCGGGAAGTCCGGTCATTAACAAAATCTCGGAAATGGGATAACCTCTGTTTTTCATAAGTTTGGCTGTTTCCCGCTTAACCCTATCCTTAATATCCATCTCAAAAGTTGACATTAACCTATATTCTTGCCTTGCTTGTATATATAGGGGGAGAGAACACCCCGTTCAGAGCAGGGTTTTCTCTCCCCCTATACCCCCTCTTTTTCCCGCGCTGCCAAAGGGGCTACCCCTTTGGAAACCCCGATTTATGGGTAAAGATAAGTTATATAGAATATTTGAAAAAAATAGTAAATTATAAAAAAAATCTCAGCGGTCTTTGCGTCCTCTGCGGTTAAATTATCTGCCTTGTTAAATTATCCTCGCCTTTGACACTTTTCCCTATTTATGTTATCATCTTCCCTTATGGAAAAAGAGGAAAAGAAAGAAGAACCTATAAAATACGGGATTTTAAGCAATGTTTTGTTTATGCTTAAAACATCTTTTAGAACTTATAAGTCGGTGCCTGTTTTGATTTTGCTGGAATCTCTTTTATATGTTGGAGATAATTTAATTTCGATATTTTTTGCGCCTGCCGTTTTGAGCCTTATTCAAAGCAATGCTTCCATTAAAAATCTTTTAATAACTATTTTTGCCTTTGCTTTTTCTTTAATGCTTTTACGCGGACTCCTTTCTTATCTGCAAACGAACCATCTATTCGGGCGGATTGGAGTTAGGAGTGAGCTTATTTTTATGATAGGCAGTAAGGCGATGAACACTTCCTATAATAACTTGGATAATAAGGATTTTGAAGCAAAGAAAAATAAGGCGATGGATGTTACCGGCGGTAACTCGGAATCTACCGAAGCTATTTGGACTACCTTACAGGGGCTTCTTCAATACCTTCTTTGCTTTATCATCTATCTTGTTATCCTTGCTTCCTTAAATATTAATATAATTTTAATTACACTTTTGACAACCTGCGTGAGCTTTTTTATCACCAACAGTGTAAGCTCTTGGATGTATAAGAGGCGTGATGAAGAAAATAAGCATGTAAATCATTTACGCTACATAACCCAAACCGGAAAAAATAAGCAGCTTGCAAAGGATATCCGCCTTTTCGGAATGGAGGCTTGGCTTAAAGAATTATATGAAAAGCATTTAAGGCTTTACAGCAATTTTCACCTCAAAGGAGAAAAGCGTTATTTTTTTGCCGACCTTGCAGACCTTGTTTTAACATTTTTGCGGAACGGTCTTATTTATTATTGGCTGATAAGTCTTGTCTTACAAAAAAATATAAGCGTTCCCCAATTTATTCTTTATTTTGCCGCAGCGGGAACTTTTACTCAATGGGTAAGCGGTATTTTAAATCGGTTTTCCGTTTTGCATAAACAGAGTCTGGATATTTCCCGCCTTAGAGAATTTTTTGAATTTAAAGAAGATTACCTATTTGAAAAAGGTGAAAAAATTCCTCTACAAAAAGAAAACCTCATCGAGCTAAAAGATGTAAGTCTTTTATATTCGGAAGGTGGAACTCCTGTTTTGGATAGGTTCAATTTGACTTTGAAGCCCAAAGAAAAGCTTGCCATTGTTGGCTTAAACGGAGCAGGAAAAACAAGCCTTGTAAAATTGATTACCGGACTTTATGATCCAACCCAAGGAGAGGTTTTGTTTAACGGAAAAAATATAAAAGAATTTAACCGAAGCGAATACTATAAGTGCTTTAGTGCGGTCTTTCAGGAGTTTTCTATTTTGCCTACTAGTATTGCGGTAAACATTGCACAAGCCCGAGAGGACATTAACAAGGAGAGGATTGAAGAGGTTCTAAAGCTTTCGGGACTTTACGATAAGGTTCAAACTCTTCCCCAAAAAGAAGAAACCCGTCTTTGTAAGGACATCTTCTTTGATGCCGTAGAACTTTCGGGCGGCGAAACTCAAAAGCTCTTACTTGCAAGGGCTCTTTACAATGACAGGCCCTTTTTAATATTGGATGAACCGACGGCAGCCTTGGACCCTATCGCTGAACATGAGCTTTATACTAAGTATAACGATTTATCGAAGGACAAAACTTCTATTTTTATTTCGCACAGGCTTGCTTCCACCCGCTTTTGCGACAGGATTATTTTTATAAAGGACGGAAAAATAATCGAAGAAGGCACCCATGATTCTCTTTTAAAAAAGGGCGGTGAGTACGCTCATCTTTTTGAAGTACAAAGCAAGTATTATAAGGAAGAACATGATAAAGAATTGCCTGAAGGTTTAGGAGAAATCTGATGAAAACTGAAAAAGGATATAATCAAAAAAGACATAACAAGGGCTTGAATCGGCGGGCTTTTTTGCTTCTCTTTAAAAAGGCGCCTTTGTTTTTTATTTCCGTGCTTGGCGAAAAAGTTTTTACAAGCCTCTTGCCCTTTATAGGTATTTTCTTTTCGGCAAGAATTATAAACGAGCTTGTTTTAATTTATTCGGGGAAAGGAGATTTATCAAAAATCAAAAGTTTGGTTTTACTCTCTCTTATTTTAACGGCCGTCTGTATGCTTGTTTCTTCTTTATTTAAACGATGGGCAAACTATGAAGGCCGGAGCGTTGATTATAAACTGCAAGATATCTATGTTCAAAAGTTTTTAAGCATGGACTTTCAAGATGTTGAATCCGCAAAAACAAATGAGATTTATACAAGGATGTGGCAAAATACAAATTACGGAGGCTGGGGCTTGGAAAAAATCCTATGGATATATCCAAAGTGTTCTACACATATTACTTCCGTTATTACTTCGCTCGCCTTGAGTGTAAGCCTTTTTAGCTTTAAGGTTCAAAGTTCCGAATTGGCCTTTTTAAACAATCCTTTGTTTATCTTTGTAATTCTTTTTAGTATCGTACTTTTAATCCTCATTCCTGCAAAGCTTCAGACAATGTCCGATTCCTACTGGGCAATTGTTTCGGAGGGGGCCACAGAAGGAAACAGGGTGTTTAGTTTTTTCTTTAGACTTTTTAACGAAAAAAACCGAGCAATGGATGTGCGTATGTACGGCCAGCAAAAAGAGGGTAACATAATAAGAGCTTCCAGTAATATTTTTATGCCGGGCGGAAGGGTTTCGCAATATGCTAAAAAAGAGATGGGCTTTTTTGCTTTTTTATCGGCCTTTATTTCTACCTCTCTTTTAATAATCATTTACGGCTTTGTGGGGCTAAAGGCTTTAGGCGGAGCTTTCCCAGCCGGAAACCTCATGCAATATGCGGCAAGCATCACAGCCCTTTCTTCCGCCCTCACCGAAATCTTTACGGTTGCAGGGGAGGCAAAAAACAATAGGGAATTTTTAAAGGATGTGTTTGACTTCTTGGATATAAAAAACGGAATGTGTATGAACAAGGCTCCGGTCAATTATCAATCGGTTGATGCTCCTCTTATAGAATTTAAAAATGTTTCCTTTGCTTATCCCGATTCCGAAAAGAGCGTTTTAAAGAATTTAAACCTTACTTTAAGGCAGGGCGAGCGGCTTGCCGTAGTCGGTAAAAACGGGAGCGGTAAGACCACATTTGTAAAGCTCCTCTGCCGCCTCTATGACCCAATAGAAGGCGAAATCCTTTTTAACGGAAAAAACATAAAAGAATATGACTATAAAGAATACCTAAATCTTTTTTCCGTAGTATTTCAGGATTTTAAACTCCTTGCTCTCCCTCTTGCCCAAAACATTTCGGGCGGCGAGGCCTACGATAAACTCAAGGTTTTGGAAGTTTTAAAAAATACCGGTCTCGATCTTTCTAAGTTTAAAAATGCTGAAGAAACTTATCTTTATAAAAACTTCGATGATGAAGGCGTAAACATTTCAGGCGGGGAGGGGCAAAAGATTGCAATAGCCCGAGCCCTTTATAAGGATGCTCCCCTTATAATCTTGGATGAACCTACAGCCGCCCTCGACCCCATTGCCGAAGCCGAAATCTACTCTAAATTCGACGGTCTTGTAAAAAACAAAACCTCCCTGTATATTTCGCACCGTCTTTCTTCCTGTAAGTTTTGTTCCCATATTTTGGTCTTTGACGCTGGTCTCATAGTTCAAGAAGGCAGCCACGAAGAACTTTTAGCGAAAGACGGCCTTTACAGCAAATTGTGGAACGCCCAAGCACAGTATTATCAAAACCACCCCTAGACAAAAGCTCTGATTTTGTGTATAGTCCTTGAGGAAGCAGATGGGGTCTGGTGGCTCCCGCGGTCTTCAAAACCGTAGGTTGCATAATTCGCAATGGCAGGTTCGATTCCTGCCTCTTCCGTTTTTCCGCAGACTAAAACTAACCGTAGGCTGATGCAGGTAGTTGATTTTTTTTTAATAATAATCCATAATTATTTCTATGAAACGAAAATTAGTAACCTCGGCTTTGCCCTATGTAAACAATTTTCCCCATTTGGGAAATTTAATTCAAGTATTATCCGCTGATGTATTTGCGCGCTTTTGCCGCTTAAAAGAATATGAAACTCTTTATATTTGCGGCACCGACGAATACGGAACCGCTACCGAGACAAAGGCTCTCGAAGAAAAAAAGAGCCCCGAAGAGCTATGCTCATTCTATCATGCAATTCATGCTGAAATTTACAATTGGTTTAATATTGCCTTCGACTATTTTGGAAGAACTTCTACACCGCAGCAGACCGAAATAACTCAGGGTATTTTTAATGGCCTCGATAAAAACGGCTACATTACCGAGCACACTATAGAACAGCTTTACTGCCCATCCTGTAAGCGCTTTTTGGCCGACCGCTATGTATTGGGTACCTGTCCTTTATGTTCCTATGATGGAGCAAGGGGCGACCAGTGCGAGCATTGCGGAAAACTTTTAGATCCTACCGATTTAAAAGAACCCCGTTGTTCTTCTTGCGGTGCTTCTCCCGAAGTGCGCTCTACAACCCATCTTTATATAAACCTTCCCAAAATCGTACCGGAGTACGAAAAGTGGATGCCTAAGACAGCAGAGAAGGGCCGATGGTCAAACAATGCTCTTCAAATGTCAAAAAGCTGGCTTAGGGACGGCCTTCAAGAAAGGGCTATAACAAGGGACCTTAAATGGGGAATCCCCGTGCCCAAAAAAGGCTTTGAAGACAAGGTTTTTTATGTATGGTTTGACGCTCCAATCGGCTATATTTCGATAACAAAGTGCTGGGCAGACCTTGCCGGAAAGGATTGGAAGGCATGGTGGCTTGATCAAAATGATGTAGAGCTTTTTCAGTTTATCGGAAAAGATAATATTCCCTTCCATACGGTAATCTTCCCCTGTTCTCTCATAGGTTCCGGAAAAAATTGGACAAAACTCTTTCACATGTCCGGCACCGAGTACCTTAATTACGAGAACGGAAAATTTTCAAAGTCGAAAGGAGTGGGCGTTTTCGGAAACGATGCCAAAGAATCGGGTATCCCTGCCGATATGTGGAGGTTCTACATCTTTTATAACCGCCCCGAAAAAAATGACACCCAGTTTACATGGAAGGATTTTCAGGAGAGGGTCAACAGCGAGCTTATAGGAAACCTCTGCAATCTTGTAAACAGGACTGCCACCTTTGTTCACCGCTATTATGATGGCAAAATACCCCAAGTTGACGGAGCAAAATCCGGTCGGGAAGATATAAAGAGTATGGTAAAATCTTTAAGGGAGGCCGCCTCTGCAAGCTTCAAAAAGATAACGGAGCTTTCGGATTGGGCCGAGCTTAGAGATTCCTTCCATGAAGCCTTTGCCCTCTCCTCAGTTGCAAACAAGGCCTTTCAAGATGGAGAGCCTTGGAAGAGGCGCGAAACCGATCCTGAATATGCCGAAGCCCTTATGGCTGAGCTTTGCTATCTTATAAAGGATATTTTAATTTTAATTCATCCCTATATGCCCCAATACGCCGATCAGGCCGCAGGCTTTTTCGGTCAAAAGATTTGGTCGGGAAATATCTTTGACGGTAAGGCCCCGCAATTTAATAAGCCCGAAGGAGTCTTCCTTTCATGGAAAAATTTAGGCGAAAGGGAAGGACTTAAAACGGTAGAAAACCCCGTAATCATCTTTAAGACCCTCGATAACAAGGTCATCGATGCCTATCGCGAACGCTATTCGGGAAGTCAAAAGGACAGAAAAAAATCGGAAAAAGGCTGTTCAGCTTGTAAGGACGGCGGTTCTTCAAAATCCGATGCTGCTTCTTCTGCAAAGCCGGAAGTTAAACTCTCTCCGGCCGAGCTTTTTTCAAAAAAGATTGCCTTAAAAACCGCCAAGATTATATCCGTCGAAAGGCATCCCGATGCAGACAAGCTCTACATCGAAAAACTTGATGACGGCTCCGGCGAAGAAAGAACAATCCTTTCAGGTCTTGTGCCCTTTTTAAAAGAAGACGAAATCTTAGGAAAAACCGTCATAATTGCCGACAACCTAAAACCTAGAAAAATGCGCGGTATCGAGTCGAAGGGTATGCTTTTGGCGGCAAGCTGGTATGATGAAGAAGAAAAAGAACATGTCGAGCTTCTTCAAGCCCCGTGGGCTGCTCCCGGAACGCCTGTAATCCTTGAAGGCGATGCCGATATTTCAGACCCCGAGGCCGTAAAAGCTTTTTATGCACAAAAACCGGCAGAGATAGACGCAGACACCTTCTTTGCAGCTCCCATCTTAATGGAAGATTATATTCCTAAAATTGAGGGCAAAAAGCTCTTGGCTGCCGGAAAAGAAATGAAGCTTGAAAAGGTAAAAACCGGAGAAGCAGGCTAGGCCGATTTTCGGGTTTATGATTTGATATAAACCCGAGTGTTTTTAAATGTTTGATTTAATCTCCCAATGATTCTGCATTTAACAGAAAATCAAACAGATCCATTGTTATAATCCCGCTTTCATCCCGTCTGACAGGCAGACCATCTTTAACAATGATTATTTTTTTAAAAGAATCCTTAATCTCAAGTAATGAAGCTTTTTCCTGCTTCTCCTTTTCCTCTGCAGACATGTTAAGTGCAGATTGTATATAGTATCTCTTGCTTCCCAAATTCGCTACAAAGTCTATCTCCAAAAAAAATCTTTCTCTGTTTTTGCCGTCCATTGTTTTTTGTTTCTCGAGAGAACCTACATCTACAGAAAAACCTCTTCTTTTGAGTTCATTATAAATAATATTTTCCATGAGGTGTGATTCTTCAGTCTGTCTGAATCCGAGTCTTGCATTCCTAAGCTCAATATCTTCAAAATAATATTTTAGCGGTGTTCCTATGTATCTTCGGCCTTTTACATCATATCGATTTGCTTCACTAATTACATAGGCATTTTTAAGATATTCCAAATAACTCCGAATGGTGTTTAAACTAACTTTAGATTTCAATTTGCTTTGAAAAGTATTTAAAATCTTACTTGGATTGGTCAATGAACCGATGGAAGAGGCCAATATGTTTATCATATCATTCAGTTCTACAACTTTTTCAATTTTGTTTCTTTCAACAATATCTTTAATATAGGTTTCCTCAAATAATTTAGTCAAATAACCGATTTTCCGCTTCTGCGAATTCCCGTTACTACTTTTATCATTCCATTATGAAGTCTATTTTCCAGCTTTTCAATGTATTCAGATCTTTCAATTTTCATATCAGAATCTCCTATAATGAAAAATTTTGTGATTTGCACGATATTATTCATTATAATATCACTCTTTCTCAATTCTTACAATAGTAAATTTGATTATTTTGTATAAAGTTAGGATGAGAAAAAAGGGATGCTCCTTAAAGGAACATCCCTTTTGTTTAAGTGTCTAGCCGAAGATGAACATTGATATCAGATAATAGGCTAATACAATTATGGCTGCGATAGGCAGCAAGGTTGTAAGGGCCGCTATTATTAGGGCAGGCACATCTCCTTTTTCAAGGTTTGCTTCTTCCCGCAGATGATTCAATTCTTCCTTTTCTTCCATAGCTTGACGCCTTTTTGACTTTAAACTATGCTCATGGTCTCTAAAAAACATTACAGCTCCGCTCCGCTAAAGTGGCAGGCAACAAAATGTCCCGGCTTTTCTTCCTTAAATTGAGGAACTTCGCGTTTGCATATATCCTTTGCAATGGGGCATCTTGTATGGAATTTACAGCCTGTGGGCGTGATGATGTTGGACGGAATGTCTCCTTCCAATAAGATTCGCCTCTTTGTTCTCATCTTCTGTAAGTCCGTTTCAGGAATGGCTGAAAGAAGGACTTTTGTATAAGGATGAAGAGGGTTGGCATACATTTCGCGTTTATCGGTAAATTCGACCATATTTCCCAAATACATAACACCGATTCTATCGCTTATGTGCTTTACAACCGAAAGGTCATGCGAAATAAACAAATAGGACAGGTCAAATTCTTTTTGTAAGTCATTGAGGAGGTTTATGATCTGGGACTGAATCGATACGTCCAAGGCTGAAACGGCTTCATCGCATACTATGAATTTGGGTTTTAATGCGAGGGCCCGTGCTATACCGATTCGCTGCCTTTGACCGCCTGAAAATTCATGAGGATATCTGTAAATCATATAGTCTGCCAGGCCGCAAGTGTTCATTATCTCCTTTACATACTTTTCATATTCGGGGTCTTTTTTATTGAACATTCCATGTTCAAGCAAGGCCTCGCCTATGATTTGTCCTACAGTCATCTTAGGATTAAGAGAGGAGTAGGGGTCTTGGAAGATAATCTGCATCTTTTTTCTTAAGGGCATCATCTGAGGTACAGTGTAATTCGTTATGTTTTCACCTTCAAAAAAGATTTCGCCTGCTGTGGGCTTATAAAGTTTTAGGATTGTGCGTCCTAAGGTTGACTTTCCGCAGCCGGATTCTCCTACAAGGCCTACGGTTTCTCCTTCATGGATAACTAGGTCGATACCGTCATTGGCGATTACGCACAAGTTTTGACCATGCAGGGCCGAATAAGTTTCATAGTCCAAAATTAGGTCGGTCAGCTCCTTGCCTAGGTCCTTACCGCTTTTATGCATATCAATAAGCTGATTTATGCCGGCTTCGGCATTGAATATTTTTTTGTAAAGATCTATTGCTTCGTTTGCTGTTCTTTTGAGGTTATTTCTCTCATTCCGTGTTTTGCCGGTAGGAAAATACTGTTTAAGGCCTCGAGTTTCCAATAATATCTTACTCATGTCTACCTCCTGATTTCGGATAAAAGCATCTGATTAAGTGTCCTTCTTCTACTTCAACCAATTCGGGCTTTTCGTTTCGGCATTTTTCGGTTGCATATTCGCACCTTGTCGAAAATCTACAACCCTTGGGAAGTTTAAGAGGATGAGGTACACTTCCTTGAATTTGAGCGAGATATTCTACTTCTTCATCCAAGAGGGGGATTGATTCAAGCAAGCCTTCCTTATAAGGATGAGAAAATTGAGTCTGCCGGTCAAAGATAACGTCTACCGGAGCCCTTTCAACGATTTCTCCCGTGTACATTACAGCAACGTCATCGGCCAATTCTGCAATGGCACCCAAGTCGTGGGTGATAAACATGATTGCCGTGTTGTGCTTTTTCTTTAAATCGTTCATCAACTTAAATATCTGTGCCTGTATTGTAACGTCAAGGGCTGTTGTAGGCTCATCGGCTATCAAAAGGCGGGGTTCGCAAGCCAAGGCCATCGCTATCATTACGCGCTGTCTCATTCCTCCCGAAAGCTGGAAGGGGTAGTTATAAACTACGTTTTCCGGATTAGGGATTTTTACTTCCCGCAAAAGCTCGATAGCGGCAGCCCATGCTTCTTTTTTTGACATGTGCTGATGAAGAATTAAAGGCTCGCTCAGCTGTCTTCCTACCCTGTGAACGGGATTAAGAGAGGTCATAGGCTCTTGGAATATCATCGATATATCGTTACCCCTGATCTTTCTTATTTCATGTTTGTCTAAGTTTACAAGATTTACTCCGCCGAAATTTATTTCTCCCTGAACAATTTTACCCGGATATTCAAGAAGGTTGAGAATACTAAAGGCTGTGATGGATTTACCTGAGCCTGATTCTCCTACTATTCCCAAAGTTTTACCGGCTTCAATTGTAAAATCTACACCTTGGACGGCTTTTACCGTACCCTTATTCGTAAAAAAGTATGTATGTAAATTTTTAACTTCAAGTAGAGGATTTTTCATACAGCCGCCTCCTTTGCTGCTTGCTTAGCCTGTTTTGCAAGGATTTTTTCTTCTTTTCGCCTTGCCTTTGCCTCTTTTCTTTGTTTTTTGGTGGTATATTCGGCCTTTGGGTCAATAGAGTCTCTAAGACCTTCACCTATGAGGTTGATACTCATTATAAAGAAAAAGAGCATTGCACCGGGGAATATCCAAATCCACCAGAAGGTTCTAAGGCTGGTACTGTTTTCTGCTGCCTTCGATAAAAGAGCGCCCCATGTCGGAATCGGTTCCGTTACCGATAAGTTTAAGAATGATAAAAATGCTTCATTCAAAATTGAGTATGCAAAAGTAAGGGTTGCAGATACTACAACCGTCGGCAATACATTGGGAACCAGATGGCGTAAAATTTGGTTTCTTCTTTTTATGCCAAGAGCTCTTGTAGCTACAATAAATTCCTGTTCTCTTAAACCTAAGATTTGTCCGCGTATCAATCTGGCTAAACCTGTCCAACTTAAAAAACCTAGGATTATAACTATTACATAGAGCCTGAATTCAGGCGGTTTTTCCCTGAATATAGCAGAGATTGTATAGGCAATTGCCAAGAAGGGGAATGAGGAAAGTATTTCGATAATCCTCATAATGATATTATCTACCCGTCCGCTAAAAAATCCTGCAATTGCACCCATAGTTAAGCCTATGGTTACAGCCATAAATGTGGATAAAAAGCCTACCTGTAAAGAAATCCAGCCTCCTTCGAGAACTCTCATAAAGGTATCACGTCCGTACTTGTCCGTTCCGAAGGGATGTGCCCATGAAGGAGGATTATTTCTTATTGTAGGATCGGTTTTTGCAAAATCATAGCCTGTGAATTTGGTATAGAAATGCGTTACTACAACAAGGAGGACTATTGTAACAAACATATAAAAGCCTATCATAGCCAGTCTGTTATTTTTGAATTTGATTCTTATCTGTTGTGTCGGGGATAGAATAACTTCGTCTTTTTCACTGAAATTTTTGTCTTCTTCTTTAGCCATTTAAACCTTTCCTTCCCGAATCCTCGGATCTACGACCATATATCCTACATCTATAAAAATGTTACCCAATAATGTAAGAAGTCCAAAGAATAAGAGAACAGTCTGCAATACTGCTCTGTCCTTAAAGCCGTAAGCATAGTTCATCAGTAATCCCATTCCGGGATAAGCAAATATTTTTTCTACTATTATGGAACCGCCGAATAGTCCCGGTATGTATAAACCGATGAGGGTAACAACAGGTATTAAAGCATTTTGAAAGGCGTGGCGGTATATAACTACCTTTTCTGCAAGACCTTTTGCTCTTGCCGTTCTTATATAATCGGATTTTAAGATGTCTATCATAGCAGATCTTATATACCTGATTAGGCCTACAAGAGAGGTAAGAACTACTACCGTAACCGGTAATATGATATAATGCCAGCTGGGAAGAATTCCTCTAGGGTCCGACATACCTGAAAAGGGTAAAATTTGCATAAATATAACGAACATCATTATTAAAAGCAGAGCTAAAAAGAAAGAGGGCAGGGATATACCTATTATTGTTAAAACCGTTACGGTTTTATCAAAAAAACTATTCTTTTTTACTGCTGCCGTGATTCCTACCGGAATCGAAATTAAAAAGGCTAAAAGAAAGCCCCAAATATTTATTTTAAAAGATCTTCCAATATATGTACCTATAAATTCGTTTACAGGTTTATTGTATTTTATTGAATACCCGAATTCTCCTCGAAAAGTATCTCCCATCCATAAAAAATATCTTTCTACAGGGCCCTTATCGTATCCTAAAAATTTTCTCATATTTTCAATATATAGGGCTCTTTCTTCCGGCGTCATAGCCTTGGTCTTTTCTGGATCAAGCATTGCCAGTATGGGATCTCCAGGCATCAGGTTGATGAGTATAAATATAGCAACCGACATGATTATTAATACCGGAATTATTGATACTAAACGCTTGAATATATACCGGACATATGGAAAAAGGATTTCAAACAGCGATTTTGAACCGCTTACATTATTATTTGCCATAAAATCTCCTTTAGGTAAAAAATAAGACCTCCGCTTAAATTAAACAAGAGGTCTTATGATTGAGTTAAACAATCAGTATTGGATTAATTATTTTTTCCAATTTGCTTCAGGTAAAGCTCTTGCCCAGTTCCACAAAGCTGTAGTATGGAAGTTTTCCAATTTATCCGTAAAGAGGTCAAAATAATTGTTTGAGTAAACAGGGATAACGGGAAGTTCTTTATTTATAGTGGTTATGAATTTTCTCCAGTTTTTCCTGTATTCATCTCTTCCGGTTATGGGATGTGCATTTTCGATGTCATCAAGCAGCTGATCCCATTCTGCAGGGGTATAAGAAGAACCTCCCGAGAACATTACATTGTTGATAGATGGCTGTCCCCAAGAATTAATAAGCTTTGTTGCGTAGTCGGATTTGGGATTGGCTTTGAGTGTATAACTTACACCGCCAACGAAAGCATGATAAGTTCTTTCTTCTTTTGTGTCTCCTGTCCAGTGGCTGTACATTACGGGCCAATCAAGACCTGTTAAACTAATCTTAAAGCCGAGCTTTGAAACATAAGTATCATTAAATATGAGGTTATATGTATCGGACCAGAAAGGTGTGTAAGTAATCTTGATTTCAAGGGGTTTACCCTCCCAGAGATAACCTGATTTTGCATTACCTGTAAGTTTTGCATAATCTCCATCGGTTCTCTTGGCTGCCATATCAAGAAGTTCTTGAGCTTTTGCAATATTTGCAGCTTCATCGAATTTTCCGTCGGCATCCAAGATATCGTAGCTTGTCAAGGTGCTTTCAAATTTACCTACGGCAGCTGTTCCGATAAGGTTTTCTTCATCATCATCCCACAATGTCCAGTCGTTTTTGGAGTAGGGTCCGTTAGAAGAAATACCGTATTGACCTAAGAAAAGCTCGACGATTTTCGGTCTGTTAAGAACATAGGCAAAGGCCTGTCGTACTTCCGTAAGAGAAGTGGGACCGAAGTTACAGTGAAGAGCAATAGTTCCTCCTCCGTGTCTGTAGTAATTTGTGTAAGAAAAGCCGGGCTTGTCTTTAACGGGATCGATTTTTTCGGCTTGACCTTGGCTTGTCAGCATGTCTACTTCACCCTGAAGGAGCTGATCAAGTTCTGTTTCGCTGGGAACAACCTTAACGATAACTTCTTTGATGGCAGGTGCCTTACCGAGGTAGTCTTTAAAGGCTTCCAACTTAACATATTCGCCTTCTTTGTATTCGGTCATCTTGTAGGGACCGTAACCGATGGGCTTTGAAATGTTCTTTTTAACATACTGCTGTACTGTAATGCCTTCTTCCTTTGCACCTTTTGTGAAGGTTTCTTCGGGAAAGAGGTAAAAAGGAGTGAATACATCTACGTCAACAGTGTAGCTGACCTTTTTAAGATGGAAAGTTACGGTATTTGCAGCTTCATCAATTTCAATACTTTCAACATAATCGTTGATTGTTGATGATCCGCCCGTATCGCCTAAAGCTTTTGTGTCCATGTAAAAGTCATAGGTAAACTTTACATCCTTTGCAGTTAAAGCTTCACCGTTATGGAATTTTGCTTCTTTTACAAGCTTAAATGTCCATGTTTTAAGGTCATCGCTTACCTTTTTTTCTGCAACGAGAAGAGAGTCCTCAACTTGACCTTTGGAATTTTCGTTCATAAGACCGAATGCCCAAATCAACTTCCGGATATCGTCGTCATAAGACGAATTTGTCCAGCCTCTGTAAAAGTCGCCGTTAAATTCGGCGGAAGCTACAACGAATGGCTTTTCGTTTGTCTTAGTTGCCGCACCGTTTCCGCCGCAAGCGATCAAGGAAAAAGCGAGCACCAGTGTTACAATTAGCACCATAATTTTTTTCATAGTGTCCTCCAAGTGTTTTTTGTCGGTAATATACATTACCGAAGAAAAGTATAGCATAAAACAATAAATATGTAAAGGTTAAGGCAAAAAAATGTTTGATAAAAAATAAATAAATAAAAAATAAAAAATATTTGACAAATCCTCAATAGTATGTTTTAATAATAAGTAGTGTTTTAAACACATAAAAACAACAGGAGGAATTTGATGAAAAGTTTTGTTAAGTTTTTATCATGTATGCTTGCAGTGGCTTTGGTATTTACTGCATGCGGAGGCGGTGCCGGAACTGCCGCAGGAGGTAAAAGTCCGGTAAAGAATGGTACCTATGTAGATAAGGTTATTTACTCCGTAAGTACCGATCAGACAGTAGCCTTAAAAGATGTTATTGAGGGAAAAGCCGATCTTATGTTTACCTCTGTTCCGCCCGTACTTTTGTCGGGTTTGAGCGATGAAGACAGAGATAAGATAGATGTTTATCCCGTTCCTACAGGTTATTGGTCTCTTCTATTTAATCCTATTCCCAACAAGGCACCATATGTTTGGAAGACGGAAGCCGGAGAGGAAATGTTTAACCCCGTTGCAATCAAGGAAGTCCGCTATGCCTTTAACTGGTTAATCAACCGAAAAAAATTGGTAGATGAACTTCTTTTAGGTGAAGGCTCTCCTATGTACACACCCTGTACGGTAGGTCTTCCCGGAGCATACCGCTATAATATCTTGGCTTCCAAATTCGGTATCACCGAAACGGGAGATGAGCAAAAAGCTATCGGCATGATTGAAGATGCTATGCAAAAGGCTTCTCAACTTGCAGAAAACAAGGGAAAACTTGTAAAAGAAAACGGAAAATGGATGTATAAGGGTAAGCCCGTTACAATTAAGTCAATAATGCGTGTTGACGATCCTACAGGCCGTCTTCCTGCAGCCCGCTATATTCATGCTCAAATTGAAAAAGCCGGTCTTACGGTTGAAGGTTTTGAGCGTGATAGAAAAACAGCCGGTAGTCTTGTTTACGGCGGAAACCCTGCCAACTATGATTGGTCTATGTACCTTGAAGGATGGGGTTCAGGCGGTTTCTATGTAACTTGGGAAGTCCCTCTTTGCCAGATGTACAGCCCCTTCTATGGCTACATGCCCGGAGGCGGAGAGGCCGAATTCTGGAATTATTCAAACGAAAAACTCGATGTTTTAGGTAAAAAGGCCGCATACGGACAGTATTTGACTGCCGAAGAATTCTTTAGCGAGACAACCGATATGTGTGCTATAGGAATGGGAGAGGCTGTCCGCGTTTATGTTGTTTCTCAAAACGATTTATATGTAGCCAACAAGGGAAGATTTAATTCGCGTCTTTTCTATGGAACCTCTGACGGCTTTAACGGCTGGACCGTAAGATGTGCCGATGTTAAGCCCGATACAGACGGCCCCTATAAAGGAAAGAGAGTTTTGCGCGTATTGCAGTATTCGGCTCAAGGCTCCTTATTTATGTCTGAATGGGATCCTGTAGGCGGACAGGGCTTTAGTGATGCCTATAGTACAGCCTTTTTTAATGCCGTTACCGATAGAGCTTCCTTTGATAACCCTGCCGTAGGACGATTGGAATTTGCTATGTCAACGGTTGATGTTGCAAATACAAAATTTGCTCCCAAATTTGTAGCCACAGGCAACAAGACGGAAGAAGGCGATGATGAACTTGCAATGGGCGGTGATATTCACGTTCCTGCAGAAGCCGTTATGTATGATACGGCTTCAAAAAAATGGGTTCCTGCCGGGTCCGGTCAAAGTGTTGCAACTGTTGCAACAGGTAAGCTGGTAGACGGTTATTACTGGCATCACGGCGAGCCTGTCGATCTTAACGATGTCAGGTATGCCTTTGCTTTTGCTTATGAGTGGGCTATTCAAGACGGAGAGGGAGACCTCTACTATGATGCTCCTTTAAGCAGTGTAACTCTTCCAAATCTTAAGACCACAAAAGGTATAGTATTTAATAAGGACGGTTCTATCACTACATACAGTAACTACTTCCATGCTCCTATTCCAAGAGATACAGCTATAACTGTAGGCGGTTTAAGCGTAAAGGCTGCTAACCCCGGACGAAGAACAAACGTACCTTGGGAAATTTATGAAGCCTTGGCAGAAATCGTAGTACACGGCTCAAAGAGCGGAACGGTTTATAACTTTGCTAAAGACGGCGGAGAGCGCGGTGTAGAAGCAAACGTTAAAAACCCCGATTGTCTTGCAGATATCAAGGCTAAATTGGAAGATTTTGTTGCTTCAAAGCATATTCCCGTGTCTTTAAAGGATTTTATAAATGAAGATTATGCCCTTAAGAGATACAAGGCTTCTATAGACTTTATCGAAAAATACGGAAATGCTTATATTACGACAGGTCCTTTAATGTTCGAAAAAATCGATCCTATTACAAGTTCCGTTGTATTGGCTAACTTTGATAAATATCCTTACAAGAGCGACTACTTCCCGAATATGTTTAGAACGGATCTTACCGAAATTCAGTATGTCAAGGCTCCTGTAGCCCCTTCAGCCGACAAGGATGCCGTATTTGAGGTAACCGTTTCCAAGTATGCTTATCCTGAGGTTGAAAGAGTTCCTCTCGATAAGGGAAAGGTAGAAGGCCGTCTCCAGCTTCCTTCAGGCGGAGAGAAGACTTATGATGCTAAAGCAATAGGTGACGGTAAATTCACAATTACCGTACCTGCATCAGACTTAGCCGGACTTGAAAAAGGCGTGGAATATATAATGGTTGTATTAACCTCAATTTCCGATGAACCGCCTTCAGCAAATTCGGTAAGTTTTACAATCCTTAAATAGGATTTTAAGATTGTAAGTTAAATCGAGATGCCTTGAAGCGGGTCATCTCTAAAAGTATAACAATGTTTTTAGAGATGACCAAAAAGCTTTGAGGCATTTTGAGCTTTTTTAGCGGTAATGTGCCTTGAGCTCAAGCCTAAATTTTGTAGGAGACTTTTATGTACAAGTGGTATGCACTTAAACGTATTTTACGCGGTGTGGTAATATATTCCATTCTTATTTTTATCTTTTCTTTTTTGTTTAACCAGATAAATGAAAAGGTTCAGCGCAGCCAGATAATGGAAATGGTACGTGCTGAAGCAAAGGGTCTAAAAAATATGACTGCCGAACAGATAATGGCATGGCGTAAAGATCAAGAATTGACCCTTATTAGACAATATAGATTAGACAGGCCCTTAGTTGAGCGTGTTTTACACAACGCAAAGAGGGTTCTAACCTTTGATTTCGGTAAATCGACAACAATAAAATCCTTAACGGGTTCTCAAGAGGTTATCAAAATATTGGGAGAAGCGATTCCCAGAACCCTCTTGCTTTTTACAACAGCCTTTGTGATTAATACGCTGATTGGTTTAGCCCTGGGTTTAAAAAAAGCCCAAAAGCCGGGAAGCCGGCAGGATAAGACAACAAGTTTGATTACTCTTATCATTTACGGTATGCCCAGCTGGTGGTTAGCCATGCTTTTAATATTTTTGTTTGTTTATAAAATTCCCCTTTTCCCTTCGGGAGGTGTAAACTCGGTTCCGGTGCCGGAAGGTATACGGTTTATATTTGATAGGATACAGCATCTTGCTCTTCCGATTCTTACCTTGGTTTTCTTGGGTTTTTGGAGTACGGCTTACATTATACGAAACCTTGTTTTGGGTACCTTGCAGGAAGATTTTATAATGAGTGCAAGGGCGCGTGGTATCCCCGAAAAGAAGGTCCTTCACGGCCACACTTTAAGGACATCGGCGCCTCCCTTGGTAACGATGATTTTGCTCTCCTTTTTGGCCTCGATGTCGGGAAGTATCATATTTGAGGGTATTTTTTCGTGGCCCGGTTTAGGCCAGCTTTATTGGATTGCTGTTCAGCAAAACGATATTCCTGTCTTAATGGGAGATTTGGCCATTACAACAGGTCTTTATCAAGCAGGTCTTATAATCCTTGATCTGGTTTACGGTTTCTTAGACCCGCGTATAAAAGTCGGAGGCAAGGAATAATGAAAAATTTTATTGATAGATTTAAAGAATTTTGGAATGATTTTAAAAAAGAAAAGATAGGCATTGTCGCCATAGTTCTTTTAGGTTTACTTATACTTTTGATTATACTTGAACCTATTGTCTTGCCCTTTAAAGGAACAAACGATAATTGGCATAATATTTCTTATTGGGAAGATAACCCTGCTTCCGCTCCTCCCGTATGGTCGGAATTATTCAGCGCAAAAAAATCGGCTAGGACGGTTCGGTTTACCGAGCCTGAGATTACGGAAGAAGAATCGGAGCATTTCGGTCAGGCTAAGGTTTATAGTTTTAAATATAACTATAATTACGATAAAAATCCCAATAACATTATTTTTAGAGCCGAACTTACCGGTGATGTAATAATGAGTATGGATGTTATCCGCCCCGATGGAAAGCGTATAGAGCTCGGTGTTTTTCAAAAAGGAAATTTAAAAGATTATCACAGCCGTTTTACGGTTTTAACCGATGCAAAATCTACAATGCAGCAATTTACGGCTGCTTACGGTGCATCTACTACATCGGGAAACGCAAATTCTGTTCAGTTATTGTTCTCTGAAGTTTCAAAGACCATGTACAGGGATAAAAAGCCTTTAAAGGGGGAATATGTTTTTAAATTCGTTATACCTAAAGATGTTGCATCCAACTCTGCCAATAAGATTGAAAATCCGCGGCTTATAATTCCGGGAGCTGTTTCGGGGCTTTTAGGTACCGACCTAAACAAGAGAGATTTATTTTCCGGTGTTATGGCCGGTTTAAAATGGGCTCTTTTAATAGGTCTTGTTGCAAGTATTATTTCCGTTTTGGTAGGTGTTATGTACGGAATTATAAGTGCTTATTTCGGCAGAGCGGTTGATACGGTTATGATGTTTATCTTTGAAATAGTCGTGTCCGTTCCTATTATTCCTATATTGATTGTAGCAGCCGCAGTTTTTAAACCCAGTATCTGGATGATAATCCTCGCTCTTATTATCTTCGGCTGGACAGGCTCGGTAAAAACCGTCCGCTCAATGGCTTTACAAATAAAGGAAGAAACCTATATTGAAGCCGCAAAGGCCCTCGGTGCCGGAAAATGGAGAATCATTCTAAAACATATCGCACCTCTTCTTTTGCCGTATTCTTTTGCTATTATGGCAAGTTCGGTTCCGGGAGCTATTATTTTTGAATCCTCTCTTTCACTTTTAGGTTTGGGAGATCCTTCTATTGTAACTTGGGGACAAATTCTCCATGATGCACAAAGCTCCGGCGCAACCTTAAACGGCTTATGGTGGTGGATTATTCCTCCCGGTCTTTTTATAGCCCTTTTGGGTATGATATTTGCATTCCTAGGTTTTGCAATGGATAAGATACTGCATCCTAAACTCAGGACAAGGTAAGGAGGTTTTAATATGGAAAATAAAGAAGTAGTTCTTGATGTAAAAAACTTGAGATTGTACTATCACACCTCCGCAGGTATTGTAAAAGCCTTGGATGATGTGAGTTTTACCCTTCATGCCGGCGAAACGCTGGGACTTGTAGGAGAATCAGGCTGCGGTAAAACGACTACAGGTATGGCTCTGCTTAAAATGCCCTCTCCTCCCGGAAGAGTAGAGGAAAATTCTCAGATTATAATCAATGGAAGGGACATTGTTCCCCTCTCCGATTCAGAGATAAGAAAAAATGTACGCTGGCAGGAAATTTCGATGGTATTCCAAGGAGCTATGAACAGTCTAACTCCGGTTTACACAATCGGAAAACAGATGCTTGAAACCTTGAGGGAGCACAAAGAAATGAGCGATAAAGAAGCTCAAGACCTAATGGAAGAGTATTTGGGCTATGTCGGCCTTCCGCCCGAAGTTTTAAACCGCTATCCCCATGAACTTTCCGGAGGAATGAAGCAGAGGGTTGTTATAGCAAGCGGTTTATTCTTAAAGCCTAAACTGGTTATCTTGGATGAACCTACTACTGCCCTCGATGTTATTGTTCAAGCCCAGATTATAAACCTTTTAAAGGAACTAAAACAGAAATTTAAGCTTTCCTTTATATTTATTACCCACGATCTGTCGCTTGAAGCCGAGATTTCGGATAGGATTTGTGTTATGTATGCGGGAAAAATTGCCGAGCTCGGAACCAATGATCAGATATACGGTAAAGAGCCCCTGCACCCATATACCCAAAAACTTTTACAGGCAACACCTCTTTTAAGAAAGAGGGTAAGCGAGCTTTCCTATATTCCGGGAACGCCGCCCGACCTTATTTCTCCGCCCAAGGGCTGCCGCTTTAATCCGAGGTGTCATTGTACAATGGATAAGTGCTTCGAAGTTGAACCTCCTCTTATAGAGGTTGAACCGGGGCATCAAGTAGCATGTTGGAGGTGTGTAAAATGAGCGATAACGAAAAAAAGATAGATCCTAATGACCATGTTCTTGAACTGATTAATATAAAAAAATATTTTGAGCCCCATCAAGGTTTTGTCCAAAGCCTTTCAAAAGGAACAACCAAAAAGATAAAGGCTGTAGATGATGTTACCTTGCGTTTGAGGAGGGGAGAAATCTTCGGTCTTATAGGGGAATCGGGTTCAGGTAAAACTACGATTGGGAAGATAGCGATGAAGCTTCATACTCCTACCGAGGGAACAATCCTATATAATGGTGAGGATGTTACAAACAGCGATAAGGAAAAAACTGCCTTTTACCGCCGCCGTGTTCAGATGATTTTCCAAGACCCTTATGCTTCTATGAATCCCCGTTTTAAAATTCGGGATGTAATGGAAGAACCGCTTCTTATTCATAAGATTAAGGGAACAAGGGCCGAAAACGATGAAAAAATCATCAAGGCTATTTCGGAAGTAAAGCTCAATCCGCCTGAGGAATTTATGACACGCTATCCTCACATGCTTTCGGGCGGTCAAAGGCAGCGTATAGCTACGGCCAGAACCCTTATCCTAAATCCTGAGGTTATAGTTGCAGATGAGCCTGTTTCGATGATAGACCTTTCAACCCGTGCGGAAATTCTTCACATGATGAGGGAGGTTCAAAGGAAACTGGGTTTAACCTATCTGTATATTACTCACGACCTTTCAACGGCAAGGTATTTTACCGACAGAATAGCGGTTATGTATCTCGGCCGCATCGTAGAGATGGGCGATGCCGATGATGTTATAGACAATCCCATGCATCCCTATACTCAGGCCCTGATTGAAGCCGTTCCCGAGCCTAAACCGGGAATGCTTGAGGTGATTAAAAAACTCCCCATTTCGGGAGAAATTCCTTCTCCTGCAAATGTGCCTTCGGGCTGCCGCTTCCATACGAGATGTCCATATGCAGATGAATCCTGTTCGTCTATGGAAGAACCTTCTTTGATGGACATTGGAAAGGGGCACTTTCATGCTTGCCGAAAGGCCGAAGAGATTAAGAAGGGGTAAAATGGAGTTTAAAAACTGCTTTAATTCTCTTGAGCAAATGCGTTTCTTATGATAATATTTGCGATGTTTTTCATAAGTCATTGATATGTAAGGACTTATGAAAAACTCGTCAGGCATCTATAAAAATCCAACAAGGTTTTTATAGATGCCCTTATGGAGGTATCAATTTTATGGAAGCAAAAAAACTTACGGAAAGCGTTCATTGTATTCATGCAGATATACATGACAGAACTGCCCGCTTTGAAGGTATATGGTTATTGCCCCACGGCGTTTCGATAAATTCTTATGTTGTAAAGGGAGAAAAAACAGCCCTTATAGATATAGTAAAAGACTGGGACGGCTCGGTAGACTCCTACCGGAAGCAGCTTGAGTCCATAGGCCTTTCATTTTCTTCTTTTGATTATGTAATTTTAAACCATCTTGAACCTGACCATGCAGACCTTATAAGCCTTGTAAAGGAAGAAAATCCTAAGGCCGAAATCTTGGCTTCTGCAAAAGGGGCTGCCCTTGTCAAAAACTTTTTTAAGATAGACGAGGGGGTAAGGGCCGTAAAAGACGGAGAGGTTTTGGATCTGGGCGCAGGTAAAAAACTTGTATTTTATGAAACTCCCAATATCCACTGGCCCGAAACCATGATGACCTATGATCCTGACGATAAAATTTTATTTTCTTGCGATGCTTTCGGCTCATACGGCTGTATAGGCGAAAAAATCTTCGATGATCAGCATACGGAAGATGAGCTTAAATTTTTTGAAAACGAGGCCCTTAGGTACTATGCAAATATTGTGGCCAGCTTTAGCAGCTTTGTAAACAAGGGAATCGAAAAACTCGCCGCTCTCGAGCTTAAATTTATTTGTCCGAGTCACGGTCTGGTTTGGAGGGGAAATCCTTCACGAATCGTAGAGCTTTATAAAAAATTTGCAGATTATAATACCGGAACCGGAAGCGGCTTGGAAAAGACCATCTGTATTATTTGGGGCTCAATGTACGGTTATACCAAGGCCGGTCTTGATGCGGTTATTGAAGGCATAGATGAAGAAGGCGTACCTTATTCTATCTATAGAATTCCCGACACGGATGCTACCTTTATTTTAGGCGAGGCCTACCGCTCTGCAGGTCTTTTATTGGCAATGCCTACCTATGAGTACAAAATGTTTCCGCCCATGGCCCATATCCTTGACCTCTTTGAAAGAAAACACTTTATCAATAAAAAGGTGTTCCGCATAGGAAGCTGGGGCTGGGTAGGAGGAGCCAAAAAAGAATACGAGGAAAAAATAGAAAAATTTAAGTGGACCAATATCGAATCCCATGAATGGCAGGGTAAGCTCAGCGATGAGGATAAGCGGATATTAAAAGAAAGAGGCAGGGAATTGGCAAGGACCGTAAAAAACGGATAAAAATCTTTGCTATATCTTGACATATTCTTACATTTTATGCAAAATATTTGAGCTCATTTTTTTGTTTGTATGTTTAGTCGAGCGAGCTTAAATGTTTAGTGAGGTAAGTTATTGGCAAGCGAAATTTTAACTATTGAAGAAGTTGCCCGTTATTTGCGTGTTTCCGAAAGAACCGTCTACGAGTGGGCTCAAAAAGGTGAAATACCTGCCGGAAAGATTGGAACGGTCTGGCGTTTTAAAAAAGATGATATTGAGAGCTGGGTTGATGAGAGGTTAGCTTCTTCAAAAACTTCAGTTCCTAAGCAGCATAAAATAGTAACCGAAAGTTTTTTGTCGCCCGACAGGGTTGTCCTTTTGGATTATGCTTCAAAGCATGATGTTTTGGTTATGATGTCCGAGGTACTGGCTAAGGCTCCTCAGGTAAAAAATTCTGCAGAGCTTTTAGATTCCATACTAAAAAGAGAAGCGCTCATGTCAACGGCTGTAGGAAGAGGAATTGCTATTCCCCATGTAAGATTGTCCTCAGTTACCGATCTTGTAATGGCTGTAGGTATTTCCAAAAGGGATATTTTAGATTTTGATGCGGTTGACGGAAATCCCGTGAGATTGGTTTTTATGATTGCCGCTGCAAACAATCAGCATGATTATTATTTGCAGACAATCTCCCATTTTAGTGCAAAACTGCGTAATGAAGAGCTTAAAAGCAGCCTCTTAAATTCAACCGACCCCATGGAGATTTACGCCCTTTTGTGCGAGTAGGATGCGGTATTGATGGGCTCCGGGGCTTTTTTAGGTCTTCCGAATTATGATTCTCCGGCGGAACTCAAGGCTCTTTTAGAGACTTTGGGTTTTGCCATGCAAAAAAAATTCGGCCAAAATTTTTTAATAGATAAAAAGATCCGCGAGAACTTGATTTCCTTTTTAAATCTTGATAATGGAACAAGGGTTTGGGAAGTAGGCCCCGGTCTTGGAGCTATGACCTATCTTCTTTTAGAAAAGGGAGTTAATCTTACCGCCTTTGAAATTGACAAGGGCTTTATCTCTCTTTTAAAGAAATTCTTTTTAGAAAGCTCAAAACAAAATTTTACTCTTGTTGAAGGGGATGTTCAAAAAAACTGGCTTCCATACTTAAAAGAGAATGGAAAGCCCGATGTTTTTTTCGGCAATCTTCCGTATAACATTGCTTCCGAGTTAATTGCTTCTACTGTAGAAGCCGGAGTTGTTTTTGATACAATGCTCTTCACCGTGCAAAAGGAAGCTGCCGAAAGAATTACTGCAAGGCCTGACAATAAAAACTATACGGCATTTTCGGTCCTTTGCTCCTTGTTTTATGAGTGTAAGATAGTTAAGACAATTCCGGCCTCAGCCTTTTGGCCTCAGCCAAATGTAGAATCCGCTGCCGTCTTGTTTAAGGCGAAAAAAGAATTTGCAGAATATAAAAACTTTAAGCTTTTTATCAAAATAGTCAAAGCTCTTTTTTCTTCGCGCAGAAAAAATATAAAAAACAATTTAGGTTCGTGGATGAAATCAAACGGATACGGTGATAAGATCGATCTTGTTTTAGAAAGGTCAGGCTTAAGCGGAAATTTGCGTGCCGAGTCCCTTGCCCTATATGACTTTTTACTTCTTTCTGATATAATTTCTTCTTTGGATAAAAATAAATGAAGCATACAAAAAAAATTGCTTTTTTAATTTTCTTTGTTTCTCTTTTTTCCGTTTTTCCGATTTACGCTGAAGATACAACGGTTTCAAGAACCCCAGATCCTTATGGGGCCGAGGAGTTTAAGCAATGGCAAAAGGATTTACGCCGCTTTGAGATTATAAGTTTCGGTGCGCTGCCCTTTGTTTCGCTTTTGTCGTTTTGGGCTTACGATATTGGCCGCTCAATAGCTCATAAAGGGGATCCGGCCTATAATCCATGGCCTATTAAAGATGCCAAAATTGCGGTAAAACTTACCGAAAAGGAACAACTGGGTATTTTTTTAACGGCTGTCGGTATTTCTTTGGGGGTTGCAATAATAGATTTAACCTACCGTTCAATTAAAAGAGCCAATGAAAAAAAACTTGAGGAAAAAAATGAAGAGGAAGCGATTTTGTTGATTCCCATTGAAGAAAATAAAAGTGAAGAAACCGAAACTTTAAAAACAGAGGAATCCGATGACGCTCAATAAGAGTGTTCCTTTTAAGTCGATATCCGAAAAATTTAAGGTTGACGGCCTTGAATCGCCTTGCAGGATTGATGTTTATTGTACCGAAAGGTTGAAAAAATTGAGCCGCTCTCAATTAAAGACGGGCTTAAAGTCTCTTTCTGTAAATTCACAAAAAGCCAAGCTTTCCCGCAATGTTCAAAACGGAGACCTTATTGAGCTTGTTTGGGATAATCCGATCCCCGAATATGCTCATCCTCAAAAACTTCCGCTTAATATAATTTATGAAGACGAAAATATAATTGTTGTAAACAAGGAAAGGGGCATGGTAACGCATCCGGCAGGCGGAAATTGGGATAATACCCTTGTAAATGCCTTAAATTATTACAGGCTTTATGATTCCGAAATTAGGGATGAGTTTGCCGAGTCTCTTAATAGTCTTTTAAGTGAAGAAGGGAACTTAAAAAATATTGAGGATTTTTTTTTAGATCCTTACCGCATGGGTATTGTTCACCGTCTGGATAAGGAAACTTCCGGGCTTATTATTACGGCAAGGAATTTAAAAACCGAAAAGCTTTTAAAATCTTTTTTTAAAAAAAGGGCGGTAAAAAAATATTACCTTGCAGTCCTTGACGGTGTTCCGCCTAAAATGGGCAGGATAAAGACTTCTGTTTTTCGATCAAGTTCCGACAGAAAAAAATTTAGCGTTTCTGCCGATTTGACAAAAGGAAAAATTGCTCTTTCAGCCTATAAGGTTCTGAAATCCAACGGAAAAATGTCCTTGGTCCTTTTTGGAATTTACACAGGCCGGACTCATCAAATCCGCTTACACGCCAAGTTTATGGGATGCCCCGTTGCAGGCGATAAGGTTTACGGCAAAAAAAAGACAGGGCTTGAAAAGTCCGGTATGCCGCTTATGCTTCATGCTTATAAGCTGATAATTCCTGACGGCTTAAATTCAAAAAAAGAATTTAAGGCTCCTATCCCTAATGATTTTAAACAAATACTGATACGGGAGGCTCTATGTTAATTGATTGTAAATTTTCTTCTCAAGCTGAAGTTATTTTTGAAAATCAGGCTTATGCCGTTCTATATAAACCTCGCGGAATGCCTACGGCTCCTCTTACGGAAGATGAAGAAGCAACATTGGTGTCATGGTTTTTAAAAAGATGCCCCGAAGCAGAGTCAGTAAAAGGAAAAAAGGATATTGAGGCTGGCCTTGTTCACAGGCTTGATACGGCAACAAGCGGCTTGGTTCTAATAGCAAAAAATCAAGAAAGCTATGATGCTTTAAATTTAATGCAAGTAAACAATTTGATAAAGAAAACCTATGCCGCCTTTACGGATGTTGATAACGAGGCGGATTTAAATGCGGATTTTTCAGCGGCGAGTCTTCCATATATAATTTCAAGCCAGTTTAGAAGTTACGGCCCTAAGGGAAAAATGGTTCTTCCCGTTTTTTACGGTATGAGAGATTTTTGTTCTACCGGTAAAATGTATACGACCAATATTATCGATATAAATGATACAGATGATTCGATGCCGAGGGTAACCTGCACCTTAACTCAAGGATTTAGGCATCAGGTAAGGGCTCATCTGGCTTCTATCGGTTTGCCTATTTATGGAGATCCATTATACAACGAAAAATTCAAAGATTTTCCGCAAGAAAAAATAGAAGATCACTCTTACCCTTTGCAGCTTTACGCCGTAGGTCTTTCCTTTCCTGAGCCTAAAAAAGACTTTAATCTTGAGGACTCAAAAGAGTATGTATCCTTTTTGCTTCAGCCGCCAGATAAAATGATCCTGTAATTAGAAGGGGGCGCTTTTTTTCTTTACATTCGATTATCTCGTTTTTTATTACGGCTTCATAGCCCGCATTTTTTTCTACCATACAGGAAGAACCTTTGAGCCCTTCTTGGAAAATTTTATAGCTTAAATCGGGATTACTCTTTTTTGAAGAACCCGGAATTGTAACGATGATTTTTGTAAAATTATCCTTAAAAAAAGGAACCATGTCCTTTACATTTTTGTCTTCGGCACAAGCAAAGATGAGAGTGCCTTTTTCTTTTACAAGCTCTGTATAAGTACTCATGCACAGGGCAATGCTGTTTTTTGTATGGGCTCCATCTATTATAATTTCGGGATTATCCGAAAGAAGCTCAAAGCGGGCAGGGAGCCAGGCCGATGCAAGCCCTTTTTCTATAAGCGCCTCATCCATTTTAGGAAAAAGATATTTTACCGTACATGCTGCAAGGGCTGCGTTTTCCGCCTGAATTAGGTCAAGGAGTTTTAGGTTTGAGCTTATAGGTCTTTTAAAGAGGCTGCCCGGCTTATCCGAAGTTTTGAATTCTACATCTATTTTTAAGCCCGCTTTTGAAAGGCTGTAATTTACAGGTTCTTTTAGGATGTCGGGGATATAAAAAAAATCCGCATTTAATTCTTTTGCTCTTTTTTTAAAGACAGCCAGCACCTCATCAGGCTGTTTACAGCAAAAGACGGGAGTGTTTTCTTTTATAATGCCCGCTTTTTCAAAAGCTATTTTTTCGAGAGTATTTCCCAGATATTGGGTATGTTCAAGCTCAATGGGAGTTAAAGCGCAGGCTCTAGGTTTTAGGATATTTGTCATATCAAGCCTTCCGCCCATCCCTGTTTCGATAACCGCCCAATCCGTTTTTTGCATACTAAAAAGCAAGAAGGCCGTAACCGTAACTATTTCAAACCAACCGGGGTCTATTTCGGGCTCCTTTTTGAGTATAGCCTCAAAGCCCTCAACGATTTTTTTATAAGCGGCAGAATAGGCCTCATCATCAAAAAAGCTTCCTGCCTCGGTTATTCTTTCTCTAAAGTCCGATACATGGGGAGATGTATAAAGGCCTGTTTTTTTTCCGATTTCTTTTAAAATTGATGCAATCATGGTAGAAACGGAGCCCTTTCCCTTTGAGCCTGCAATATGAATCGATAAAAAATCGTCTTGAGGATTTCCGAAAAAATGAGCAAATTTCCGCATTTTTTTAAGATTATCTTCATTTTTATTTGCATTCCGCTCATAATTTATAAAGGCATCAAGCCATTTACTGAATTCTTCGGTATTCATATAAGACCTCCGGGTCTTGGGTTCCGCATCAATGATGCTGTTCCGAGCTTCACCCTATTGCTAAAAAAAAGAATATAGAATATTATATATGCATGTGTCAAGTTATTCTACCCGATAATTTAAAAGGTTTTAAGATTTATATGATCGGTATCAAGGGTACGGGAATGACGGCTTTGGCGGAAATTTTGGTTTCTCAGGGAGCCGTGGTTTTAGGAAGCGATGTGCCTGAAAATTTTTATACTGATACTGCTTTAAAAAAACTTAATATAGATATTTTTTCGCCCTTTTCTCCCGATAATATTCCTGATGATACCGGGCTTGTTATCTATTCGGCGGCCTATTCTCCTGAAAATAATGAAGAAATGTATGCGGTAGAACAAAAAGACCTCCCTAAGATGTCTTATCCCGAAGCTATAGGCGCCTTGTCCCGTCACTCCTATTCTTGCGGTATTGCAGGCGTCCAAGGAAAGACCAGCACAACGGGCATTACGGGTTCTATCTTAAAAGAATTAAAACTTCCCGTTTCGGTATTAGCCGGAAGCGTGATAAAAAGCTTCGGCGATTCATGCACAATGCTTAACGGTTCAAAATATTTTGTTGCCGAAACATGCGAATATAAAAGGCATTTTTTAAACTTTCACCCTAAAAAGATAATTTTAACCGGAATTGAATCGGATCATCAAGATTATTATCCGACCTATGAGTCTATTTTGACCGCCTTTTTGCAGTATATAGACAGGCTTCCCCACTTCAGCGAGCTATTTTATTGTGCCGATGATGATGGCGCTTGCGAGGCTGCCCGTTTAAGTTTTTCGAGCAGGCCAGATCTTATCTTTATTCCCTATGGGGAAAATGCTTCGGGAGATTATAAACTGACTGTTTTAGACGTACATGACGAAAAACTTTATTTTTCTCTTGCCGGTTTTTCCGGGGAGTTTTATCTGCAAATTCCGGGAAAGCATAATGCTTTAAATGCCGCTGCTGCAATAGCCCTTTCGGTCAGCCTTTTAAAAGAAGAATACGGCGAAATTTCGATGGCCAATATTTCTGCCATCAAAAAGGCCGTTTCTTCATACGCCGGAGCAAAGAGGCGTACAGAGTTAATAGGTAAGGTAGAATCAAAGGATATATTGATTTATGATGACTATGCCCATCATCCTACGGCAATTAAGTCGCTTTTAAGCGGTTTACGCCAATTTTATCCGAAAAGGAGAATAATTGCAGATTTTATGTCCCATACATATACCCGGACGGAAGCTCTTTTGGAAGAATTCGCTTCTTGTTTTGAAGATGCCGATATGGTGATTTTGCACAAGATTTTCAGTTCGGCACGAGAGAAATATCAGGGGCAGGTAGATGCAGAGCTCCTTTTTAACCGCACAAAAAAATATCATAAAAACGTCTTTTTCTTTAATGAAGTATTGGACGCAAAAAACTTTGTTTTAGAAAAATTAAAGCCGGGGGATATTTTTATTACGATTGGTGCGGGGGATAACTATGTTTTGGGTACCGAAATTTTAAAAGAGCTTAGTTAAAATAAGGAAAATATATGAAAAGTATGACGGGCTATGCCCTTACCGAAAAGACCGAACCTAATTCCTTTATAAGTTTGGAGATAAAAAGCTATAATTCAAGATATTTGGATTTAAATTTAAATTTTCCCTTTTGGCTTTCTGCCCTTGAGCCTGTTTTTAGAGCTTTCTTTTCTGAAAGAATAGCCCGCGGAAAGGTTGAAGTTTCCCTCCATGTAAAGGATGCGGATATAGATGTAGATATCCTTACCAACACTAAGGTTGCTAAGGCCTATGCAAAGGCTATGAGGGAGGTGGCTGAGGCTGCCGGGATAAACCCCGAAATAGATATAAACCGCTTTTCCGAAAAGGACGGCGTAATCATTATAGAAAGAAATATAGATATTCCCGCTTGGGAAAACACCTTACTTCCCATATTTGAAGAAACCTTTACAAAATACGATAAGACGAGGCTTGATGAAGGAGATGTCTTAAAAAAAGATATTTTGGCAAATCTGGATAGGATTTACGCCTCATTGAAGGTGATAAAAAAATATGCGCCTCAAATGGAAGAAATTTTTTGTCAAAATATTAAAGAAAGATTTACCGAACTTTTAGGCAGCGAAATAAATGAACAGCGCATTATGCAGGAAGTTGCCGTAATGCTCGTTAAGTATACAATCAACGAAGAAATTGTCAGGCTTGAAGCCCATTGTAATTCTTTATCCCATGAGCTTAAAAAAAATGAACCCATAGGTAAAAAACTCGACTTTATCTGTCAGGAAATAAACAGGGAGATAAATACTATAGGTTCAAAAAATCAGATGATTGAAATGTCTCAGTCTATTATCGAAGTAAAAGACGCTCTTGAAAACATAAGAGAGCAAAGCAGAAATGTAGAGTAGGGGTAAAGAATGAAAGAGCGAAATTATAAACTCCCTAAAGGAAAGGAATTGAGAATTGCAATTTCCGGGCAGTCCGGTTGCGGAAACACTACGGTGTCTACATTAACTGCGAAGGCATTAAATTTGCCCTGCGTAAATTATACTTTTAAAAATATTGCAGAAGAACTTAATATTTCTTTTGAAGAAGTTTTAAAAAGAGCCCAAAACGATTTTTCTTTCGATAAAATGGTAGATAAAAAACAGATTGAACTTGCCTCTGTAGGCTCATGTGTTTTGGGGTCAAGATTGGCTATCTGGCTTTTAAAAAAGGCTGATTTGAAGGTTTATCTAAGGGCTTCAATAGATGTACGTGCAAAAAGAATTCAAAAGAGAGAGGGCGGCAATATAGAAAAAATAAAGGCTGATACCGATTTGCGGGATATGGAAGATACTCGGAGATATAAAGAGCTATACGGCATCGATAATACAAAATATGAAAAAGCCGATCTTATCATAGACACGGACGACCTTGCACCTGAAAAAATTGTGGACAAGATATTAGACGAACTTTATGCCGAAGGCCTTTTAATTTAAGAAATCGGTAATAGTTTTTTTATCTTCATCGGATAAATCCACAAATTTTAAATTTAGAACACCGTCATTTGAAATTATTTTACAATTTGGAACTATAAAGTTATGCTCTATTTTTAAGGAACATTGATCAAGAACCATGTCTATATTTAAATTACCCGCATTGACAGGCATATCCGGTAAAAACGTTATATCGTTGTCGGTTAGGTTTTTTACCGTTCCTGTTATTATGGTTTCGTCTATAGGGTTTGTAAATAAAAATTGGACACTCTTTTCAAGATTTTTGATATGCTTATAATTATACCTATTAAAAATCATACGTAACTCTTCAAGAACGTCGTTATAATTATCGGTTTCTTTTAAGTTTATAATGCCTTGGACTCCTAAAAACATTGCTTTGTCTGCTTCATCTGCCGAAAAATCGGGCGGAGTCAAAAGTATTACCGGTATTTCTTCTCTTGAAGTATCCCATCGGATATGCTGTGTAATAGGCTTCCAATGACGCGGAAAGTCTCTGGTATTGATAAGCACAATATTGGGACTAATTTCTTCAATATTGTCCAAGGCTTTTAGCGGAGAGCGGTAATGTATAAGGTCAAATTTATACTCCGAAAAAAGGGGCTGCAAATCATCAGTTGAACGCGGTAAATCCGAAATCAATAATGCTTTCATTAAAACTCATCCTTATTCTGTTCCTAAGTTCTCGACTATATAATCATATACGGTCCATATTCCATCTTTTGAAGCCAAAAAATATGTAAAGCGTTTCTTTTCTCTAAAATTGGAATATTCAAACCATTCTATTACCTTAACTTCTGCCTTGGTATCTGTGTAGCCCGTATGTTCTATTTTAAATTCTACCGGAATAACGGCAATGTCCTTGTCTACTCTTTCTTGGCTTAATTCGTGTTTGTACACTTCAACCATTTCCATTCTGCCGGCTTCGGATTCGGCCTTAAATCTTCTATTTCGGGAAGGATCTCTGGATATCATTTTTTCCAAATCCATATAGAGAAAAAATTGCTCCCATAGGGATTTTTGGCGGGCAGTTAAAAGATAACTTATTACTTGATCGGGCGGAATGGGTTTTGCCTGTAATATCTCGCCTGAAAGCGGAGAAACCGGAAGAGAACCTAAGGCTGCTGCCGAAGGTGCCGGTTTTATTTCGAGGCTTAACTTATTTGAAATAACATGCATTTCCGAATTGTCCGAATACCGTTTTAATTCGGGAAAAAACAAAGAATTTACAAGGAAGATTCCGGGCTCGCTAATTTCGATATAATCTTTTATGTTCTCGATAAAAGAATATGTTTCTCCGGGTTCCAAGGTTATTTCGCGGAAATAAATTTGGCGGTTAGTATTTCTTTTTCTCATCCATTCTGCTGTGTGCTGCAATTGTCTGTTTTTACTGTTTATAATTCCGAAATCTATACTAAAAGACCTGTCATCTGCAAGTTTAAATCGAAGGGTTTCGGGATTATTGTTTGTAATTGAAATTTGTACAAAAATAGGTTCGGAAGATCCGGAGCCCGGATAATAAACACGCCTGTCATAAAATCTTATAGAAACATCGGCCTTTGAAGCAGGCTCGGTCATGTTTTGAGCAAATATAAATAAAGACTGAATAATGCAAAAAATACTTATTAAAATTTTTTTCACCTTAGATTCCTCCGTTTTAGATTAAGAAAGCCTCAACCTGTTATCGGCATTTTTCTTCTTTTCCATTAGTTTATGTATTATACTCTATTGACTCAAGATTAATCAATAGAGTATACTGATGCCGATATGCTAATGTTTCTTTTAAACTATAAATAGTATATAGCTTTTTTTTAAAATTAACAATACATACCAAGCATAAGTATAGAGGAAAATATGTCAACTTTACAAGAAAAGTCAAAAAAATTAGGTACTCTGAGGCATAGTACTGCTCATGTTATGGCTGAAGCCGTAGTCAAGTTGTTTCCGGGGACAAAGGTTGCTATCGGGCCTGCTATCGATTACGGATTTTATTATGATTTTGAACTGCCTCGTCCCATAAACAATGATGACTTACCCGCAATCGAAAAAGAAATGCGTAAAATTTTAACTACCCGTTCAAATTTTGAAAAAGAAGTGATAAGCCGCGAGAAAGCTCTTGAAATGTTTAAAGATCAGCCTTTTAAAGTCGAGTTGATTGAAGGTCTGCCTCAAGACGAAGAGATAAGTATTTATAAGTCCGGTGAATTTACCGACCTTTGCCGGGGCCCCCACGTATGCTCGATGGCCGACATAAATGCTCAAAGTTTTAAACTTATGAAAGTAGCCGGAGCATATTGGCGCGGCGATGAAACAAGACCCATGCTTACCCGAATTTACGGTACGGCTTGGGAAAAGCCCAACGATTTAAAAGAATATTTGGCTATGCTTGAAGAAGCCGAAAAGAGGGATCATCGAAAGATCGGAAAGGCTATGAATCTATTTCATATAGATGAAGAAAATCCCGGGCAAATATTTTGGCATCCCAAGGGTTGGACTCTTTATTTGACCGTGCAAAATTATGTAAGACAACGCATAAAGGAAGACGGCTACCTTGAGGTTCATACACCCTTTGTTATGCCCCGTTCCTTGTGGGAAAGGTCGGGCCATTGGGCTAAGTATAAAGAAAATATGTTTATAACCGAAAGCGAAAAACGCCTCTTTGCTTTAAAACCGATGAACTGTCCTGGTCATGTGGAAATATTTAAGCAGGGAATTAAAAGCTACAAGGACTTACCCCTGCGCTTAGCCGAATTCGGTTCTTGTACCCGAAATGAGCCCTCGGGTTCTTTACACGGTATTATGCGTGTCCGCGGGTTTGTTCAAGATGATGCCCATATTTTTTGTACCGAAGAGCAAATTTCTTCCGAAGTTGCAAAATTCTGTACCTTGTTAAAGCGCATGTATGCAGATTTCGGCTTTGCTGAAGGTAAAATTCTTGTTAAATTTTCTACGCGTCCAGAGCAGAGGGTGGGGGACGATGCTACATGGGACAGGGCGGAAAAGGCCTTGGCTGATGCCTGTGTAGATGCCGGGCTTGAATATGAAATTGCAGAAGGCGAGGGTGCCTTTTATGGGCCTAAGCTGGAGTTTACTCTAATCGATGCCCTCGGCCGTGAATGGCAGTGCGGTACCATACAGCTGGATTATCAGCTTCCGTCTGCCGAAAGACTTAATGCCGAGTACATTGGAGATGACAACAATAAGCATCATCCTGTAATGCTTCATAGGGCAGTTATAGGCTCACTGGAAAGGTTTATAGGAATCTTGATAGAAAACTGTGCGGGTATTATGCCTCCTTGGCTGGCCCCTGTGCAGGCGGTTATTGTTCCCGTAGCTCCCGCCTTTAATGACTACGCTCAAAAGGTTCAAAAAATCTTGGACGAAAAAGGCTTTAGGGTTATAGCCGACATCGGAACCGATAGAATGAATGCTAAAATCAGAAAACACCAAGAAGAAAAGGTCATCTATCAGCTGATTGTAGGCCAAAGCGAAATGGACAATAATTCCGTTGCTGTCCGAATGAGAAAAGGCGGTCAAAAGGTTATGACCTTAGATGAATTTATCTCATTCTTAAAAGACAAGGTCGATTCTTTTGCTATTGATGCGGAATAGGAAGAAATTAAAAGATTTTTGTGAATACCTATTTTTTGACTGCAGGGTGTAAAACAATACCGGTCTGAACTATTAAGCCGTCCGAACCCTTGTTGACGAGCTTATCCCAAAGGTTTGAAAATGGCAGGTAAGCTTTAAGTTGTACACCGGCTTTCCAGCCTGAGGGTAGAGTATATTCGGCCTTAATGCGCAGTGATGGATAAATAAAGCGTCCATTTTGCCAAAAATACCGGTTTATTTCCTTTACTTCTTTTACTGAACTTAATCCCTCAGTTCCGGTTTTCTCAGGTTTTATTCCGGGTTCAAGCAAGCCGAATCGTATAAAAAAAGCAAGACCTCCGCCCATACTGATTGTCCATCTTTTTAAGTCAAACCTTGCTAAAAAAGGAACATCAAATAAAAAGCTCATCGTAAGAGCCGTTCTATTTTCAATTTCGCAAATATAGGCCTTTTTTTTGCGAAGACCATAGTGAAAAAGAGAAAAATCCAAGGACGGAACTATACTTAATTTTTTTATGCCCTTGTATTCATATTCTGCTCCTAGGTTTAAGGCGGCTCCCATTGGCGGAGCAGCTTGTTTTTTCAGGCTGGAGAATATCATTTCCGTACCTATATAAAACCCGAAGTCTGATGGAACCTTTGTTAAACCTTTTGTTTGATCAGCCTCATTTGTTTCTTCGGTTTTTTGTTCTGCCTCTTGTTGAGGCTTCGCTTCTTGAGCATAGATATTAAAACTTAAAAAAATTAAAAGTAATGTGGAAAAAAATAAATTTGTTTTTTTGCTCATAATTTCTCTCCGTTTTATCTTCAGCCTCGCCTATCTGTCTTCCGTTTGTTGTAGAATTTTTTCGTTTTCAAGGGTCTTAGGAATATCGCTGTAAATTTCCGGTACAAAGGCAGACCGTGGTTTTACCATGTTTTGAATATTTGCATAAGCAAGGTTTATCGTTTTTGCCCGAATCATAGTTTCGGGATTTCTGTTTAGAGCATCCCAAGCCCTTGTCGATTCTCCGAACAAGGATATGGCTCTTCCGTTTTTGTTGGAATCTCCGTTTTGAACGGCTATCCTGTTAAGCACTACTGCAAGGTTATTTGAAGTATGCATATAGTCCTCAACAAATTCCGCATGGTCAACACGGGTTTGCGGGAAAATAATTCCCTTTCTTATTTTTTCGGCTTCCAGTAATTCCATCAGCCTTTCATAGTAAGCTTGGGCTGCAAAATAATTGGTATATTTAAATAGGACATTTCCAAAGCCGTATAAAAGGTTTCTATCGTTGGGTTTTTCGCTGTAAGCTAGGGTCATGGCCTTCATCGCATCCGAATAATTTTCTTTTTGATAATGGATGTAGCCCATCTTATATTGAATTGAGGGACTATTATTTAATTCACGGACAGCATGTTCGTAAGCATCCAAGGCTTCATCATAATCTCCTGCTATAAAATAAGAAATATCTCCATAGTTTGCGTAAAGTTTTCCGATAACAGGGGACGGATAAATGCCTTTTTGAGCTGTGTAAGCTTCGTACTTGGCTAAGGCTTTTGCATAGATTTCTTGGGCCTCGTTATAAAGCTTATCGCCTGCTATGAGCTCTCCGTAAAGGCGCATTGAATCTATCTGCCTGATAGTGCGTTTGGGAGTCATTTTTATGCTGTCTTCGTAGAGGTTTATTGCGTTTACAAGATAATCCTTGGCTGCTTCATTTTTTTGATTGTGTAAAAAGAAGCGGCCCATATTATAATTGGCTTCAGGGCTTTCAGGCCTTTTTTTGATGGCTTTTTCTAAAAGTTCCCTCAGGTCATCTATTTTTCCTATCAGATTTTCAGAATCGGTAGGTTTGGGTTCATATCTTTTTTCTAGAAGATAGCCGCTAAGCTCGATAAGGTCTTCATCCGGTAGTTTTTTGTTTAAAAAATAGTTTTTTAAGGGCAAAACTTCGGCTAAATTGTCTGTACGGATAAAGTAACGCATCATTCTTCCTGAAAATACATCCTTGGGTCCGTAAAGGTTTATAAGGCTTACATAGGTTTTTTTTGCCTCTTCATACTTTGTTGAATCTTCATCTGCCCAGTCCAAATAAACGTCTCCTAAGGCTAAAAGACTACCTTGGTCATTTATGTGATAGTCTAGGACGCCTCTTTTGAGAACTTTTTCGGCCTTTTCATAGTTGCGTAAATCGGTACTCAGCATATCTGCATATTCGATACCGCCTTGGCGGTCATGGTTAAAGTCAGATAAAAGCCTTTCATAAATTGTTTCTGCGGATAGAAACTGCTTTTTTTCACGGAATGCATTTGCAAATTTAAAATACCATTTTCGTTTTTTCTTATATGTTCCTGCTTCATCAAAGCGTTTGATAGCTTTTTCATATTGACCCGATTCTATACTGGTCATTCCTTCTTTATAGAAGCCTTCGGCTACAACCGGTTTGTATATAAATTGCCATACAAGAACAAAAATAGAAAGGATAAATCCCAGAGCTACAGTAGTTAAAATTGCAACGGGTAATATTTTATTTACAAAGCGGTACTTAAAGCTGCGTTTTTCTTTTTCGTATTCTTCATAGGATTTTTTATCGAATCCTCTCGGAATAGGGATGGATTTATCTAGAATACCTTCTAATTTGTTTACTATCTTTTTTAAAGAAACATCGTTTACAATTAAATGAACGATTTCCATCTTGTTTAATTCGGAATCGTCTACATTTACAAGATAGTCTTCAAGTTCTATCCTTAAATTGAGAGGAAATGAAGAAACTCTTTCTATTAGGTAGTCATAATCTTCTTCAGAAATTGAAAGGGGGATTTTCCCCTCATATTCTTCTTCATCTATGGGCTTTTTTGATTCAAAAAATTTAAAATTTTTATCGGGGGAAAATTGGATAAAACTTTCAGGAACCGAAAAATCATCCATTCCGGCGCCCATTTCCGTATTTAAAACATTGTCGTCTATGGCAAAGGCTGTGTGCTCGTCTATTTCGGGAATATCTATGTCAGTAAAGCCGGCTCCTTGAGATGAAAAATCTTCTTGTGAAAAGCCGGGCTCGTCCGAGGTTTGTAAGCTTTCTCCGGATAAAGAGTTTTCAAGGCTTGTTTCCAATGGTTCTGATGAGGCGGAAAAGCTTGAAAAGTCTCCTTCATCAGATTGTGGAGAAGACAGGTCTATGCTCTCAGGGCTATCTGAAAAGGGAGAAATATCCATACTTTCAAGTCCGCCGTCTTCGGGTGAGAGGTCAAGACTTTCAAGTTCATCAGTTTCGGGTGAGAGATCCAAACTTTCGGGTTCATCGGTTTCAGATGAGAGGTCAATGTCCTCAAGTTCACCGGTTTTAGGTGATAGATCGAAGCTTTCCATAGCATCTTTCTCAGGTGATATGTCGAGGCCTTCAAGTTCATCTATTTCCGGCGACATATCTATGCTTTCAGGATTATTAGCCAGAGGAGCAAAATCCTCACTCGCAAGACCTTCTTCCGCGGGTGAAAAATCTATGCTTTCAAGTTCGTCTACATCATTATCGGTATTATTTGATGCAGTTATGCCTAAATCTGCAGGTTCGAAAGATGTACCGGCATCTTCCAAGGGTTCGATTTCCTGATAAGGAGTGTCCTCATCTTTGATTTCTTCAAGATCGTCTTTTCCAGTATTAAAAGCATCTAAATCGGCTGTATTTTCTATGTCTGGTTTGTTTGTATCATCTAAATCAGGCTCTTGTACCGCGAAGTCCGTGTCAAAATCGGGGAAAATATCATCTGTTCCGTCATCCGTATTTGCGGAGTCTTTGCTTCTGGCATCTTCAACCATATCCCCTAGGCCGGAGAGCAAGGCTTCCGGCACATCAAAGCCGTCATCATCTAGGCTGCCCATGTTATCCAATGAATCAGGTCCTTCAAGGTCCAAACCGGAAAGCATATTGTCAAAGTCTTGGGAAACTTCCTCGCTTTCATCTTTTTCTTCTATAGGAAAGATATCTGCCGCATCAAATTCCGAAGAATCATCCTGTTCTTTTTCAGGTGAAATTTTGTCTTCTTTAAAACCTAATAATTCATCCACATTTACATCAGGAACAGGCATTTCTTTGGGTAAAGGAAGATCTTCACGTCTTTCCCCCCATTTAGCCGTAATTTCGGGTTCATTTGCTATTGTGAGAAGTTGATTCTTAAATTTTTCAAGCTCTTTTATACTGGGCATTTGAGCGGGCCTCCCCCCTTATTTTCGGCTTATTTTGGTTCAACTTGATATATTATTTTATACCATAAAAGGAGTTTTTTTTCAATGAGTTTTAACCTGTTCAGAAACCAAGTATAAATGCCGATAATCTCACTAATGGTGCCGCTAAAAGGCTGTTTTATAGTTTACTTCTATTGACATAACGGCCTTTTTTTTGCATTATTATGGACTAGTTTAATAGTGTAGCTTGGCGGCGAAATCCGCTGATTTAGGGGAAATGTGTGAATTTATCAAAAAGTTATTTACAATCCGTTTCTACGGATGAGCTTTTACAAATTGCCGATGATTGCGGTGTATTTGTGACTAAAGGGCTATGCAGAAATGTGATAATTGAAGAGCTGCTTGAAATAGAGGAAGATTCTAATGTATCTGATAACAAGTTTTTAAAAATCGGTAATGAGGATTTGTTTTTAGATGATGAAATGGATGATGAAGGGAATGCAGGCTTGGCTTTTTCCTACAACAAGACTGAAATTCATGTACTGATACGAGATCCCATGTGGGCCTTTGCTTTTTGGGATTTTTATAAGCCCGAATTTGTAAATTTAGTAAATGATCCTGATTTTGACTCTTTCTTTTTAAGGGTCCTTTTGTTTTCTGAAAATAATCTGGCCGAATCATATGATTATTTTGATATTGATATTACAGATACCGATAGAAGCAGGTATTTTTATCTTTCTTTTAATGATTCGGTAACAAGGGTAGAATTATGCTCCCGTAAGATTGAAGGAGAAATTTCGGTTTTAGCAAAGTCTAATCTTATAAGACTTAAACGGGAAAATATTCCTAATAATTTATGCGTTCTTGACAATGATGTAAGTTCGCCGGTATATCTTTCAGGAATTTCCGCATTAAAGAAGCTTCATTTTAAAAATTATCGACAGGCTTTTAGGGTAGAAGAGGAGCCGAAAATTGAAAGATTATAAATTAATTTTTATTTTGGATGCTCATTTACCTTATGTGCGTAATGAAGTTGAACAAGGCTTGGTGGAAGAAGATTGGCTTTTTGACGCTTTGTCTTATCTTTATTTGCCTGTTTTGAAAATGTGTTCTAACTTACAAAAAGATGATATTCCGTTTAAAATCGGTGTCGTTTTTGAACCCGCACTATGCGATATGCTTGCCGACAAGGTTTTGCAGGATAGATACCGCCAAAATGTTCAGCGCAAAATCGAGTTTGCAAAAAAAGAACTTGAATGTTTTGCAGAATGTGCAGATACAAAAAAACTTATTCAGTACAATTTAAAGCGTTTTAACGATGATAAGCGGATCTTCGAAGATTGCGGAGGAAATGTTTTAAAGCAGTTTGATTCTCTTGCCCGTCAAGGTTATGTAGAATTATTGGCAACGACTGCAACTAATTCTTTTTTGCCGTTTTTTTTGAGTATGCCGGAAGCTATTGCTGCACAGATAGAAATGGGGCAGATAAATTACCGCAAGCATTTTAGTGCCGTTCCATCAGGTTTTTGGATTCCTTCTATGGCTTATTTTGACGGTTTGGATGATATTATAAGAAGTTACGGCTATGATTATACGGTTGTTTCTTCGGAAGGTTTTTTGCTTTCGGATAAGGTTCCGCCTGCCGGGGTCTTTTCGGCAGCAGCTTCAAAAAACGGATTAAAATTTTTAGCCTGTGATCTTTCCGCGTGTAATTCTATTTATGATGAGTCCAACGGTTTTCCTCAAAATAAGCTTTATATCGACGTAGAAAATGATGTCGGTTTTAAACAATCCGAAGAATATTTAGCTACAGTATTTGATACTTCAAAGGGCAGGCGGGCAATAGGGTTTCGGTATTGGTCAAAGGATGAAGAAGAAACTCTTTATGATATACAAAAAGCTCATGCTCAAATTCGGGCAGATGCCGAATCCTATGTAAACTCGCGTGCAGAGGCTCTGAGAGCCGTTAAAGAAACGGGGGGATGTGAAGCGCCGTTTTCTCTTTTGATTATCTCATCCGATTTTTTCGGTAAAAAATGGTGTGAAGGTATTATCTGGCTTGAGCAGGTTTTTAGTTTGATAAATGATAATGAAGAGTTGGAAACTATGTTACCTTCAGTTGCAGCTAATTTGTCTAAGCAGCTTTATACCGTTAAGCCGTTTTTTTCTTCTTTTTTGGGGGCCGGTTATGCGGATGAACTTTTAACAAAAGAAAACGACTGGATGTATAGATATATCATTAAGATTACCGAGAGGATGATAGATCTTGTCGAGATGTTTCCTGCAGACGGCAGCTTAAAAGAGCGCGTTTTAAATGCTGCAGCGAGGGAAGTTCTTCTTTTACAGTCCATTTATTGGCCCCTTTATATAAATGATCCGCAGCTTAAGGAGTTTGCAGAAAGGCGTTTTGTAGAACATGTCAATTCTTTTACGGCAGCCTATGAGGCTCTTGGGGCAGATTCTCCCGATGCAAAATGGCTTTCAGAACGTGAAAGTAAGTATCCTGTTTTTAAAGATATAAATTACCGTATTTTTAGCCGTAAAAAATAAACGCAGCAATAGTTGACATAAATCGACTCTAAGATAAAAATCGGACTCAGGATGTACATTCATAAACGGACACGGATGTCCGTGGTTTCAACATTGAGAGTTTGCGCTTGTCGCAAACTCTAAGATTAAAAATGTACTCAGGATGTACATTTTTAATCGCCCCCTTGTCTTTCTCCTCTAAAAGTGCTATAAAATAAGGACCCAAGTCAGGTTATACGATTATGGAAAGCTTAAAAAAAGCGCCTCACATAACTTTATATATTCTTTTCTTTTTTTTGTTCTATCTTTCGAGCGTTAAGCACATAGAAGTTTTGATAGCCTGGGTTTTTATAGTTATTTCCGTGATTTTGATTTTTTCGCCTGAAAGGATTAAAAACCTCAAATCGATTCTGGGTGTTTTACCCTTTGTGATAATGGTCCTGCTTCCCTTTGTAATAAGGGGCTTTTACAATGTTCCGATAGAACAAAGATATTTTTCTGCAAAGCTCATCTTGCGGCTGATGTGTGCGATGATGACGATTTCCTTTATTTCTTCAAAATATTCTTACCTTTACTTGGTCGAAGGCGTTATGAAGCTCGGCCTTCCCAATTTTTTAAATCAAATTATTTCCCTTACCTTTAGATACTTTTTTATGGTAAGAACGGATCTGGACAAGACTGCAAAGGCTATGAGTGCCCGCTGTTTTGACAATGCCCGCACCTTTTCAAAGGTTTCAACCTACGGCGAAATGATAGGCGGCTTTTTTTTAAAGGCGGCGGATCACGGCGACAAGGTTTATAATGCGATGAGGGCACGGGGCTTTACCTCCGAAACCAAATTTAAACCCGAAAAAATTGCCTCGCCCTTTTACATAAGCCTTCTTGTCTTCTTCGTTTTGCTTTTTATAAGCCTCACACTAATAGAAAGATTTATGGAGATTCCATGGCTGTTTTAATAGAAAATTTATCCTACACTTATCCTGATGGAAGGAATGCAATCAAGAATATAAATGCTCATTTTGAAAAAGGGAAAAAAACGGCCGTAGTCGGTCTAAACGGCTCCGGAAAGTCGACCCTCCTTTATCATCTTAACGGAACAATTTTGCCTCAAACCGGAAGGGTGAATATTTTGGGTGAAGAGGTTTCTAAAAAGACCTTAAATTCCGTAAGAAAAAAATCGGGCTTCCTCTTCGATTATCCCGACCATCAGCTTTTTTTGACAAGCGTTTACGAGGACATCGGCTTCGGATTAAAGAATTTGGGTATGGGTAGGGGAGAAGTAGAAGCTGCTGTTGACCGTATCTTAAAAAAACTGAATATCGAGCACTTAAAAGATTATTCGCCCTACCAGCTTAGTTTGGGCCAAAAGAAGATTTGTGCCATAGCCGGTGTTCTTGTTATGGAACCTGAAATCATCGTATGCGATGAGCCTTTTTCGGGTCTTGACAGCAAGGTAAAAGCTGCCTTTAAAGCTATCTTGGACGATTTTTCCAAAGAAGGAAAGACGATTATTTTTTCGACCCACGATCAGGATTTTTGTTATGAGTGGGCCGATAATGTTTATGTGATGAACGAGGGAGAATTGATTGCAGGAGGAGATGCCGTGAGCATTTTTAATAATGCGGAAGTGCTGCAAAGAGCAGGTATTGTTATGCCTAAACTTGCAAGGCTTTTCGGTCATAAAAACCCTGCTCCCCGTTCTGTTGAAGATGCCCTAAATTTATTGTAAATAAAGGAGAGGAATTTATGCATATATCCGATGGAGGATTATCGACGGCTGTTTGTGCCGTAGGTTATGCGGCAAGTGCGGTAGGAATTGCCTTTGCCGTCAAAGGAACAAAAGAAGAGGATATCCCGAAAATAAGTCTTATGGCGGGAACTTTTTTTGCTATTTCGTTGATTATGATTCCGATACCGCCGAGCTCGGTTCATCCGCTCATGTGCGGACTGATAGGAATTATTGTCGGGCGTAGGGCTCCCCTTGCATTTTTTCCCGCACTGCTGCTGCAAGCCCTTTTGTTCCAGCACGGCGGGATTACAACCCTCGGAGCCAACACCCTGATGCTTTCTATTTCTTCAATATTATCGGCAATTATTTTTTATAATTGGAAAAGCGATAATGTGCTTTTAAAGGGAATGGTTGTAGGAGCCTTGTCTGTTATCTTTGTTGTTTTGGTTTTATCGGTTCTTCTTATGACGGGCGGAAGTTTTGCAAAAGAAACATTTATAGCTATCTTTGTTTCTCATTCCGTAGTTATGGCGGTCGAGGCTGTAATTACCGGCTTTGCCGTCAAGCTCATGATGAAGGCGAGGCCCGATTGGTTTAAACGGAATTTATAGGAAAATCAATTGTTTTTTAGAAGGTAAAATTATGAAAAAATATACTTTAATTTTATTGTTTTTATTTGTTGTAAGCTTTGCAGCTTTTTCTCATGCAATGTTTTTGGAACTCGTCGAACCTGGAGTTTTTCAGGTTGAGTACGACGGCGGAGGCTTTACCCCCGGAACAAAGGTAACTCTTTATTCCGACGGAGGCTTTGATGTAATTCAAGAAGGTGTTGTAGACGATAAGGGCTTTTACCGCTTTGATCCTTCTCTTAAAGTAATGTCGGCCGAAGCTTCGGATGGGGCAGGCCATGTCGCCTATTGGGAAGCAAGCGAAGAAGAAAGCTCGGATGAAAGCGGAACGGCCGAATCCGCTTCCGGCGATTCTTCCGCAAAATCTAAAAAAATCGGGAAAACAAAGAGGCTTAGTAAGCTCCCCACAATTTTAACCGTTTTAAATACCTGCGCCATTATTTTTCTCTTTTTTGAATTTAGAACATTTAAAAAAAAGGTTTTAGATAAAAAAGCTTAAAACAAATGCCTAAAATATTGCCGCTCATTTTAACTTGAGTTTTGCTTATAATGAGCGGCAAATTCTTCCGGTATGGTATTTTTTCGACTTATATGTTACACTGTAAATACTAATAAGTAAGGAGGTCTTATAATGTCATATGAAATTTTAGAGAAACGTATAAAAGCTTTGCCTCAGTATTATTATCAAGAACTTGTGAATTATCTTGACTATCTTACCGAAAAAATTGCTAAAAATAAAACCTTGTCGGAAGAAGATGCCTTTAATAAGATGAGTGAGACAAGTATTCAAACTGCATGGGAGTATCTTAAAGATGACACGTGGTGATATTTATATGATGGATTTCGGTATGCCGTTTGGGAGTGAACCCGGTTTTATAAGACCTGTAATTATTATCCAATCAGATAAAGAAAATCTAAATCGTTTAAATACCAAACTTGTTATTCCTCTTACATCAAATACTTTGTTATCCGATCATCTTGGGAATGTATTTATTTCTAAAGATGAATCAAAACTTCCAAAAGATTCTGTAGCATTAATTCACCAAACAATGGTAGTTGATAAAAAAAGATTATTACATTTTGTAGGAAAAATAAATCAATTAGTGTTAGATAAAATAGAAACGGCAATAGACTATGTAACTAAAAAATAAAATGCCGCCGGCGAAAAGAAAGACGGGATAAAAAATGCCTATTGCAGCGATACTGCTGCCGATAAGCATTCCTATCGGAGAAGATATTTGAATCAGCACGGTATTAAAGGCAAAAAATCTTCCTGAGAATTCGGGTTGCACTTTTTTTTGGTAAAGGCTTGTTACATAGACATTAAAAACGCCCATACTGAAACCTGCAAGCAGGGCGGATGAGCTGATAATACTGCCGAGTAAGATTACATTAAATAAAAAGTTGTTTTCTTTTAAAAACCAAAAGTAAAAACCTAAAATCAAAAAAGAAAAGGCCGGCAAAACCAAAGCAAAAAATTTTATATTTTTACCGGAAACTTTTCGAGAAGCAAGGCTGCCCAGTATATTTCCTATTCCTAAACCGAAAAAAACAATTGTTGAAAGAAGAGTTAAAAAAGATTTTTCATCTTTTAAAAATTTATTTATTACAGAAAAAGCCGACTGCCAATTAAACATAAAAACCGTCTTAAACTGATAGGTCAGTATGTTAGAAAAAATAGGTGTACAAAAAAAGTTTAAGCATGAAGCCAATAATGCAAATCTTAAAAGTTCTTTTTCGCTTAAAACATAGCGGTACCCGTCAAAGATTTTTTTTAACTTTGACTCCGCTTTTTTTTGCTCATCCTTCTTTTTAAAATCGTAACGGATAAAAATTTCGGATAGGGCGGATATAAAAAAAGTTATGGCATTTATTAAAATACAGACCTCACAGCCTAAGAGCATCACAAGCCCTGCCGCAAAGATGACTGCCAGCATTGAAATTAAGCTCTTACTCATTTCCAAAACCGAATTGGCTTTTTTTAAATTTTCTTTATTTATTATTTCGGGCAAAATTGCTCTGCTTGAAGGTTTAAAGATGGACAGGCAAAAACCTTGCAAAACACTTATAAGGCAAAACAAAAATACCTTTAACTTAAAATCCAAATTTAAAAGAATCAAAAATAGAATAAAAATATTTAAAACAAACTGGGCCGAATCGCTTAAGTATAAAATCTTCTTTTTGTTAAAGCTGTCTACGATTGAACCCGAAAAAAGAGAAAAAACAATTCTTGAAAATTTGGCTGCAGAATAAACAAGGGCAAAATTTATAGGATTATCTGTTTGAAGGGCGACCCAGATAGAAATAGCTACGCTTCCTATTTCATCGCCTATCAACGAAGTTATTGTACCGAAATAAATTAAAAATAAATTACGCTTTTCCGTTCTTTTTTGAATTTGCATACAAGTATTTTAACTTTTGAGCTCGGAGTTGTCAACCTAAAATCCCGAGATACCGATTTCGCGGTATTTTAAAGCCACCGAAGCGTTTTATGTTTTCGGAAGGAATTTGGGCATCTATTAAAATGCCCTTCTTGTTTTCAAAGAAGTCTTGGGCAAAGAGGGCAAAGGCTGTTTTGGAAGCTCCGCTTACCTTGCTGAACATGGATTCGCCTATAAAGACCTCGTTTATATAAAGTCCGTAAAAGCCTCCGGCCAATTCGCCGCCTTTCCATGCTTCTACAGAGTGAGCAAAGCCCAGCTTATGAAGAAGCCTGTAAGCTTGAAGCATGTCATCCGTTATCCAAGTTCCTTTTTGCCCCTCTCGTTTGATTAGGGCACAGTTTTCTATAACTTCATCAAAGGCTTCATTTAGGCTTATCCTAAAATCCGTCTTTTTTATCTCTCTTTTTAAACGGGACGGAATATGAAAAGAAGCCTTGTCGATTACAAACCGTAAAGAGGGAGAAAACCAGATTATCGGGTCTTCTTCGGAAAACCAAGGAAAAAAAGAATGTTTATAGGCCGAAAGAATCATGCCCGGCGAAAGGTTCCCTCCCGATATGACTTCATCATCTTGGGATGTTTGAATATAATCTTCTTCTCCCAAGGCCTTATTAAAATCAAAAAAATCCTCGCTCTCAAGCCAAGGAAAATCCTTTTGACTTCTTTTTAAGAGTATCTTTTTTTCCGTAGAACTTAAAAGCGATAATGAAGAAAAATCGGTCTGCATTTGTTTTTACTAAAAAGCTGCACCGTTTTATTTTATGTTCAATACCAAATAGGGTTTTTTAAGTTTATCCCCGATTCGGCATTTTACTGAGCTGCCCTTCTTTGTTTCCCCGAAAAGGATCATATCCGTTAATGGAGTTACAAATTCGTCCTCGACAAGGCGGGCCGCATTGCGTGCTCCGAATTCTTCCGAATATCCTTTTTCGGCTAAAAGAGGAATAACATCTTCTTCAAGCTCAAGAGAAATTTCTTTTTCTGCGAGCTGGGAGCGTATTTTTTCTACTTCCTTTTTGATGATGAGGCTCATAACCTGCATCGTAAGGGGGCCGAATTTTATGATTGCATCGAGACGGTTTCTGAATTCGGGAGTAAATGTCTTTTCAACAGCCTCATCGACAGCCGATTCCGAAATACGCTCTCCTCCGAAACCGATTAAGGGCTTTCCTATATTGGAAGAGCCTGCATTGCTTGTCATAATAAGAATTATATTGTTAAAGGCCGCCTTTCTGCCCTGATTATCGGTAAGGGTAGCATAGTCCATAATCTGTAAGAGAATATTATAGATGTCGGAATGAGCTTTTTCTATCTCGTCCAAAAGAAGAACTGCATTAGGGCTTTTTTGCACGGCAGAGGTTAAAAGCCCGCCTTCTTCAAAACCTACATAACCGGGGGGAGAGCCTATGAGGCGGCTTACCGTGTGCTTCTCCTGATATTCGCTCATATCGAAACGGAGGAGGGGGATGCCCAGCTCTTCTGCAAGGGTCTTAGCAAGCTCGGTTTTCCCCACACCCGTGGGGCCGACAAACAAAAAGTTTGCAACCGGCTTATCCTTAGAGCGGAAACCGGCTCGGGAACGTTTTACAGCCTTGGTAACACCCTCGATGGCGGTATCTTGGCCGAAGATTTTTTTTGAAAGGATTTCTTCAAAGTGCCGCAGTTTTTCCGTCTCGTTTACCGAAACCCTTTGTTCCGGAATCTTGGCCGTTTTTGCAACTATCTTATCTATGTCGGAAAGGCTTACCTCCGGCAAAGCTCTTTCTTCAAGGTCTTTTTCATCAGCTTCATTTTCGTTCTTTTCTTTATCGGCTCTTATCTTAATCAGGGCTCCGGCCTCGTCTATAAGGTCTATGGCCTTGTCGGGCAAAAACCTGTCCCTGATATGAAGGGCCGAAAGATGGACTGCCGACTCCAAAACCTCATCGCTGTAGTGAACCTTATGAAAATTCTCGTAACTTTCGCGAAGGCCTTTTAAGATCTTAAGGGCTTCTTCTTCATTCGGCTCTTCAATATCTATTTTTTGAAAACGCCTTGCAAGGGCTGCATCCTTTGTAAAATGCTTATTGTATTCTTCAAAGGTTGTAGCTCCGATACAGCGAACCTTTCCATTCGCCAAAATCGGTTTTAAAAGATCCGGTGCTTCAATTCCGCCTCCGCCCGAGTTTGCATTTACAATGGTGTGGATTTCATCTATAAAAAGAATAGCATTTTTTTCTCTTGAAATTTCGGATACAATCCGTTTAAGCCTTTCTTCAAAATCTCCTCTAAATTTTGCTCCGGCCAGCAGGTCCGATAGGCTTAAGCTGTAGATATTTGCGTTTTTTAAAAAGCTGGGAACCTTGTTTGCCGTAATTCTTTGGGCAAGCCCCTCGGTGATAGCTGTTTTTCCGACTCCGGCTCCTCCCACATGAATGGGATTGTTTTTTTGTTTGCGGCATAAAATCTGAATAGTTCTTTCTATTTCTTCTTCCCTTCCGATGATGGGAGAAAGCCGGCCATTGCGGGCTTTTTCGGTTAAATTTACCGTAAACCTTTCAAGATAAGTTTTTTGTGCCTTATTTTTATCCGTGTTTTTTTCTTCGGAATTATGGTGGGCAGAGTCTTCTTTTAAGCCTTGAGCTTCCCGAACATCTTCGGCTTCTTCATAGGCACTTTTATTTTTGCCGTCATCATAGAAATCGGGGCTGCTGACCAGTTGGAGGAGCCTTAGGCGGTCTATTCCGCTTTGCTTCATAAAAAAAGAACAATGATTTTTTTCTTCATCCATAAGGCTTACTATTATGTCGTTAATCCCGATAACAGGCTTTTCTGCAGCATTACAGTTTAAAATCGCTCTTTCAAAAACATTTTGCAGGCCTACTGTTTGAATCGGTTCTGCCTGATTGTTTTGTGTCCTTACCGGAATCTTATTTTCAAGGTAAGTGTTTAGGTTATCATGGATGTAACCCAGATCCGAACCTGAAAGGGTAAAAAGCTCCAAGGCCTTAGGATTGAACATAATAGCCCACAAGAGGTGTTCCGGAGTAACGAATTCATGATTTCTTTTTTTTGCGTCTTCAACAGCATCTTGGAAAATGCGTCTGACAGTTAGACTTACCGTAAAATTCATAGTTTTTCAACCTTGCATTGCAGCGGAAAATTATTATTCTTTGCTGCCGTTAATACTTGAAAGCATTTTGTTGCTGCTATGTCATATACATAGATACCGACAGAGGCTTGTCCCGTTTTATGAACCTTAAACATCAAAGTTTCGGCCTCTTCCTGCGACTTATTAAATATGGAAATAAGGACGGCCACAACAAAATCCATTGGGGTAAAGTCATCATTAAGAAGAATGACCCTATAATTTTCCGGTTCTATAAATTTTTCAGATATAATAGTCCCCTTTTGGGCTTGCTTTTTTAGTTCCATACATATAAAGTACTGTAAAAATCCGTATTTTACAAGCAATTTTTTATTTTTTTTAGTAATATTCTTCCGTAAAATAAGAATTTTGACAAAAAATTCGATATATTTGTAAAAAGGGAAAAAGGGAACTTGATATTTTAACGTAATGTGATATACTATAATGCGATGAGCTCTAATAATTCTGAAACAAAAAAAATAAAACCTATCAATATCGGCAGAAAAAATGCGGTAATGGAAAGGATTTTTGAACTTATATATAATAAATCATCGTTTTTGCTTTTAGGGCATAAGCACGCCGATGAGGATTGTTTCTCCTCGGTTGTTGCTTTCGGCTTATTATTGCGTAAATTCGGGAAAACCGTAAATATTTTTTTAGAAGATAATGTTCCCGATAATCTTTCTTTTTTTGCGGATATTTGCAGATACAATTTTATCTCTTTCTTTGTTAATGATGTGACTGAGGTCATAAAGCCCGATGTTGTCGTTATCTTAGATACACCTAAGCCTGATATGATAGCCTCAAATGATGATATTAAGGTTTTTTTAAAGGATAAAACGCTTCCTAAGGTTGAGATTGATCATCATTTTGCCGCGGATGCGGATTATTCGGGAGATGAGGATTATAGACTTACATTGAGGGCTTCAAGCACTTGCGAGATAATAGGGCAAATGTGTTTAAAGCTTGAAAAACGGCCTGGGATTCTTAAAAAATACGGTATAAATGAGTTATATTCCCGTAACATAGTTCTTGCTATGCTCACAGGCATGATTGGAGATGCAAAGATGGGGGACTATCTTTTTAAGCAGCGTGATAAGGCTTTTTATAATTATTTTTCAAAAAAGTTCAATTCTATTCTTCATGAGAAATTTAACGAAGGTTCTCAAAACATAAGTTCCGTCAATGAAATTGTGAATGTAATGGAAAAACTTTCAGACGAAGATGCAAGAATTTACAAGTCGGTAATGAAAAACGCATTTTATGATGGCCGTGTCGGTGTTATAATCTTAGATGAAAAACAGTCCGACGCTTTAAGTTCGGGTATTGATTATAATCAGTTTTTGGGTGTTATAAAGCGTGCTACAGATAATATAGCCGAAGAAGTTCATGGAGTGGGCATCTCGGCGTATTTTGATCCTTCGGAAATCTCCGATAAAATTCAGCTTAGAATAAGGGCTTCCGGAGATGTAAAGGGAATCGATGTAAGACCTATTTTAAACGAATTCGGTATTGAAGACGGCGGAGGCCATCCCGGTGCCATAGGCTTTAGGTTCCCCAAAACGGAAATCAAAGATCTTCCCGCCTATGTAGAGAAAATTTCTAAAAAAATTAAAACCCTTATTCCGAAATGATGCCTCAAAAAATAAACTATGACAGGCTGATGCAAGATACGATAAAAAATTTAGGTTCGAATGATAAGACCTTATTGCTTCATTCCTGCTGTGCGCCTTGCAGTTCTTCCGTTATCTTAAAACTTGCTCCTTTTTTTAAGCTGACTATTTTTTATTATAATAGCAATATCGATACTTCTGAAGAGTACGAAAAAAGAGCGGAAGAGCAAGGGCATCTTATTTCCATATACAATGAAGAAAATCTATCATCTCACAAGATAGAAATAATCAAAGAGGTCTATAACCCGCAAGAATTCTATGAGATTTCTCAAGGTTTGGAGGATTGTCCCGAAGGGGGGGAGCGCTGTATGCGTTGTTACCTTTTACGGTTAAAAAAAACTGCCGAAAGAGCTAAAAAGGACGGTTTTGACTTTTTTACCTCAACCCTTTCGGTAAGCCCCTTAAAAAATGCGGAAAAACTTAATTTTATAGGTCTTTCTCTTGAAAACGAAGGCTGCAAATGGCTGCCGAGCGATTTTAAAAAAAGAAACGGCTACCTTGATTCTATAAATTTAAGCAAAAAATACGGTCTTTACAGGCAGGACTACTGCGGCTGCAAATACTCAAAACGATAAAATTTTACTCATTTTATACTCATAAATTCAAGTTTTAGAATTGACTATATACTTAATTCCTGTTATAATGGAAGCCAAAGTAATCAATCTATTGACTAAAAATAATAGGAGGTCAAAAGTGAAACTTGAATTAGGTATTATCCCCATTAACGACATGAAATTTGGAAACAAAACTGCCGTTAACGGAACATGCCTTGAAGTAAACAAAGCTGAACTTGAGGCTCTTATCAAGGAAGATCCGCTTGTAACCGGCGTAGAATTGCACATTGCAAAGCCCGGCGACAACACCCGAATTATCCCTGTAAAAGATGTTCTTGAACCCAGATGCAAGGTAGAAGGCAGCGGCGTTTGCTTCCCCGGTTTCTTTACCGGTGAAGAGGCTGTTGTTGGAGCAGGTAAAACCCATGTATTGAAGGGTGCTGCTGTAGTTACAACCGGAACCGTTGTAGGTTTCCAGGAAGGTATCATCGACATGAGCGGTCCGGGTGCTGAATATACGCCCTTTTCAAAGACCGTAAACCTCGTTGTTGATTGCAAGATCCAAGACGATGTTACCCGTGCTATTAAAGAAAAGGCTTTACGCCTTATGGGCTTAAAAACAGCCCGATATCTCGGAGAAGCTGCTAAAAACGTAAAACCCGCTTCTGTAGAAACCTACGAAACACTCCCCTTCGTAGAGCAGGCTAAACAATATCCTAATCTTCCCAAGGTAGGCTATGTTTACATGCTCCAGAGTCAGGGACTTTTACACGATACCTACTACTACGGTATTGATGTAAAGCAGATTCTTCCCACTATGATGTACCCCACAGAAGTTATGGACGGTGCAATCGTAAGCGGTAACTGCGTTTCTGCATGCGATAAAAACCCGACCTATGTTCACCAGAACAGCCCCATTATCCATGAACTCTATAAGCGACATGGAAAAGACATCAACTTCATGGGTGTAATTGTTACAAACGAAAACGTTACTCTTGCAGACAAGGAAAGATCTTCTAACCTTTCAGCAAAGTTGGCTCAGATGCTAGGCTGCGATGCAGTTATAGTTTCTGAAGAAGGTTTCGGAAACCCCGATGCCGACTTAATTATGAACTGCCGCAAGATCGAAGAAATGGGTATCAAGACCGTTCTCGTAACCGACGAATATGCCGGTCAAGACGGTGCAAGTCAGTCTCTTGCTGACTCTAACCCCTTAGGAAATGCTGTAGTTTCTAACGGAAACGCAAACGCTGTTGTAAAACTTCCCCCGATGAAGACCATCATCGGAGATGTAAAACAGGCAAATGTTATTGCAGGTGCTTGGGACGGAAGTTTACATGCCGACGGAACAATCGAAGCTGAAATTCAGGTTATTACCGGTGCTACAAACGAGCTCGGATTCTGGAATCTTAGCGCAAGAGGACTATAAGGAGTTAAGCTATGAGTAAAGTAATTGTTCATTATATCAATCAGTTCTTTGCCGGAAAGGGCGGAGAAGACATGGCTGACTACAAACCGGAGGTTATTGACGGAACAGCAGGTCCCGGTACCGGAATTCAAGGTGCCTTAGGAGATGCCGGAAAGATCGTCAAGACCATTATCTGCGGTGATAACTTTTTTAACGAGCACGAAGAAGAAGCTCTTGCATTCGTAAAAAAAGTTCTTACAGAAACAAAAGCTGACCTTCTTATTGCCGGTCCCGGATTTAACGCCGGACGATACGGTATGGCTTGCGGTAACGCAGCAAAGGTTGCCTTTGAGCTCGGTATCCCCGCTGTTTCGGGTCTCTATGAAGAAAACCCCGGTTATGATGTATTTAAAGCCTTTATGTACACAATCAAGACAGGCAACTCTGCTGTAAGTATGAGAGAAGCTGTTCCTGCTATCGGAGCTTTGGCTAAAAAACTTTTGACAGGCGAAAAAATTTGCTGCCCCGAAAAAGAAGGTCTCTTACCCAGAGGCGTACGCCAAAACTACTTTGCAGAAGAAAGAGGTGCAAAGAGAGCTGTTGACATGCTCATCAAGAAGATTAAGGGTGAAGAATTCGTAACCGAATATCCGATGCCCGTATTCGACAGAGTACCTCCTCAGCCTGCCGTTAAGGATATTACCAAGGCAAAGGTTGCATTGGTAACTTCAGGCGGTGTTGTACCCAAGGGTAACCCCGACCACATTGAAGCTTCAAACGCTTCACACTACGGCGAATATTCAATCGCAGGTATGGCAGCTCTTTCATCAAAAGACAGTGAAACTGCTCACGGCGGATACGACCCGACCTATTGTAACGCAAACCCTAACCGAGTTCTTCCGGTAGATGTTTTGCGTGATCTCGAAAAAGAAGGAAAGATCGGAAAGCTTCATGACAAGTACTATACAACGGTAGGAAACGGTACGGCCGTTAAGCGTGCAAAGAAATTTGCCGAAGAATTTGTTCAAAAACTTGTAAAAGACGGAGTGCAGGCTGTAATTCTTACCTCCACGTGAGGCACATGTACTCGTTGCGGTGCAACGATGGTTAAAGAAATCGAGAGATTCCTCCCGGTAGTACATATTGCAACTGTTGTTCCTATCTCAAAGACTGTAGGAGCTAACAGAATTGTTCCGGCTGTAGCTATTCCTCACCCGCTCGGTGATCCTAAAATGAACGATGCAGATGAGAAAAAACTCCGCCGCTCCCTTGTTGAAAAAGCATTAAAAGCTCTTGAAACACCCGTTTCAGAGCAAACCGTTTTTTAATTTAGCTTTTTAAACTAAAGCCCCCAAGCCTCTAAGGCAAGGGGGCTTTTTTTATTTAAATTAGTTTATTGCGGCTAATTTAATATATTTTCCCTGACTCGATTTTAAGAAGGCGGGTAAAAAAATCGTCTTTATCCTCGTTATGGCTAATTTCAAAGACTATCTTTTCTTGAGAATAGCCTAAAAGCTTGTTTCTTTCGCTGCGGTAGCGTTTAATGGTTTGAATATCCATTCCGGCTTCGATTTCGTCTATGAGTATTATATCGGCTTTCTTTGCTCGGGCAAAGAGTTTTAGTGCAAGGAGCTTTTTTCTCATGCCTCCGGAAATGTTTTTTGCATTGGCTTCGAGGATAAAGTTTAAAAGGTCTTCATCGTTTTTTGTTTCGGAAAAATCCCAGGCTTGCAAAAAGGCGGAGATCTCTTCAGCTGTAAGGCCTGTTTTCATTACTTCAAAATATTTTTCGATTGTTTCGTTTAAAATGAACTCATCCTGACTTATATAAAGGATTTTATTCTTTTTAAATTGAGATGAATATTCCTTGATGTTTTTTCCGTTGATGAGGATTGAGCCGCTTGAGGTTTCAAGCAGACCTGCTAAAAGTTTTAAAAGAGCAGTCTTTCCGCTTCCGTTTTTACCGCAGACCCTTACTCTATCCCCCGGATAAAAAGTCATATTGAGATTATTTAATAGGGGAGCAGTCCTTTGAGAGCTCTCTGTTTTTTTATCATTATCGAGATTATAATCAAAGGAAAAATTTTCAAACGAAAGAGATTGTAAGCTTTCCCATTTGAAAGTTTTTTCTTCCGTGTCTTTTTTGTGAAGTTGTAGTATTTCTTCAATGTGTTCAAATGCGGGAAGGTTTGCATAAAAGGCCGAGATCAATTGCTCGGTTTGAGTACTGAAAGAGAAGATCATGTTTGAGATAAAAAATAAAAATAATAAGTCGCCTGTTGATGTATTTTTACCTAAAACTATAACCAAGGATAGGGCGAGGAGGGTAAAAACCATATTGATGTTTGCTAAAATATTTTTTAAAAAGACTTGGGTAAAATCGTTTTTGCGGGCAAGCTTGATAAAATTTTTAAGCATCTTTTTATGTTTTTCTTCAATGTAGCCTTTTAAATCGTTTGTCTTAAACAGTTCGATTGAATCTATAAAGGAATTTGTAAGGGCATTAGTTTTTTTTAATTCTGCGTTTACATTTTGAGAATTCTTTTTTATGGTTTTTCTTGCCAGTAAAGAAATCAAAAATCCTGCGCCGGCCATAAGAAGGAGTAAACCTCCCAAAGAGGGGTTTAAGATTGAAACAAAAATTAAAAATAGAGCAAGCATTAAAAGATTTGAAAAGATGCGGATTCCGAAAAGCGTTAAACTTGAAAAAACACTCATGGTATCATTGAATAAAATATTTTTAATCTTTTCTCTTCCGGTATTGCTTATCCTTTGAAACGGAGCACTTATGATGCTCTTAAAAAGTTTATTGCGGACCCGCAGTAAAATTATCCCTCCGGCCTTGTCCAATAATTGATACCAAAAAACATTTAAAAGGTTTCCTGCCAGTAAACAGCAAACATATAAAAGAAGATAGATAGCAAAGGAGCCGCCTCCTATTCCCTCCCTTATTTTATCGATAAATAATTTAAAAAAGAGGGGCAGGCTTATTTCTACGCAGGCGAGGAGGAATGTTAAAAAATAGATAAGGGAAACCAAGGCCTTATTTTCTTTCCAAATTTCTTTACAGTATTTAAAAAATAGTTTCATGTGTTCCTTTTATACGATGTTTATATAGCCGATATTAAAAAACATTATACCCATAAACCGACTTTAAGACTATACATGCTTAAAAATTAAATATCTTCCTTATTTTTTTAGTTTCCCTCTCATTGTTAATAGTTTTTCCGCTCTTGTAGACAAATTTTCACTTTTAGTGTATCATCTTAAAATACTTTTTTTCGAGGAAAAAGATGGATTATATTGAAAGTCTTTTTAATAAGAATTTTTTGGAATATGCAAGTTATGTTATCCGCGACAGGGCCATACCCGACCTTGAGGACGGTTTAAAGCCTGTTCAAAGGAGAATTCTACATTCCCTCTTTGAGATGGATGACGGCAAATTTCACAAGGTAGCAAACGTTATCGGGCACTGTATGAAGTACCATCCCCACGGAGACGCTTCAATAGGAAATGCCCTCGTGGTTCTTGCTTCAAAAGAGCTTTTTATAGATACTCAAGGAAACTTCGGGAATATTTTTACCGGAGATGAAGCTTCCGCTCCCCGATATATAGAGTGCAGAGTAAACGAGTTTGCAAAAACCATTTTCTATAATCCCCATATAACCGATTATACCGTTTCTTATGACGGAAGAAACAAGGAGCCCTTAGCCTTTAGGGCCAAGCTCCCCGTAATCCTAGCGATAGGGGCAGAGGGAATTGCCGTAGGTATGTCCACAAAGATTTTGCCTCATAATATCCTCGAAATAATTGAGGCCGAAAAAGCCTTTTTAAGCGGAAAATCCTTTGCTCTTTTCCCCGACTTTCCCACAGGAGGATTGATAGATGTTTCGGAATATGAAGACGGCTTGGGCAAAGTTTTAGTCAGGGCCAAGCTCGACACCTCCGACGAAAAGAGGATAGTAATAAGGGAGCTGCCCTTCGGAAGCACCACCGAAAGTATGATTAACTCTATCGAGGCCGCTTCAAAGGCCGGAAAGGTTAAGATTTCGGAAATAAGCGACTATACGGGCGAAAATGTCGAGATTGAGTTAAAGCTCCCCAGAGGGGTTTACTCTGCCGATGTGGTAGATGCCCTCTATGCTTTTACCGAATGCGAGCAGTCTATTCCATGCAATCTTTTGGTTATAAAGGACAATCTTCCGGTTCAAATTACCGTAACCGATATAATAAAATATCACGCCAAACAGTTGATGCAGATTTTAAAAGATGAGCTCGAATATGAACGGGCTATGCTTACCGACCGCCTGCACATGCGCACCCTTGAGCGTATTTTTATCGAGGAACGCATATACAAAAAGATAGAAACTATGAAGACGGCAGAGGGCGTAATCAATGCGGTTATCAAGGGCTTTGTTCCCTTTAAAAAGGAATTAATCCGCGATGTAACCGAAGATGATGTCGACAAATTGCTTAAAATCCCCATCCGCCGCATATCTCTTTACGATATAAACAAAAACCGTGAAGAGGTTAGGGAGATAAATAACCGCTTAAAGGAAATAGCAAAGCTTTTAAAGAACTTAAAGGGCTATGCTATTTCGATTTTGGACGGAATTGCGGCTAAACTGCCGGCAGAAGAATTTAAGCGCAAGACCGAGATTACCGGCTTTACAAAGGTTGATGTAAAAGAAGCCGTAACAAGGGATACTGCCCTCCGCTATGATGAAGAAACGGGCTATCTCGGCACCTCCGTTACCACAGGAAAAGAGATTCTACGGGTCAGCCCCTATGACCGCATCTTTGTCTTGCGGAAGAGCGGGGTTTATACCGTAATGGATGTGCCCGACCGAGTCTTTGTCGATACCGGAATGTGGTATTGCGGTTTTGCTGAAAAAGAAGAGCTTTCAAAGGTGCTTTTTACCGTAATTTACCGCGATTCCAAGACAAAGTATGCCTATATAAAGAGGGCTAGGGTAGAAGGCTATATCCTAAACAGGGATTACCTTTTTGCCCCCGACAATACCGAGGTGCTTTTTGTAAGTACGAAACTTAAGTTTTCTTTTAAGCTGAACTATGCACCTAAACCACGTGTAAAAAAGATAGAAGAAGAATTTAAGGCCGATTCCTTTGCCGAGAAGGGCTTAAAGGCCCAGGGCGTGCGCCTTTCGGTAAGGGAGACCCTTTCTGCAGAAGAACTGTCTGAAAAAAAATCTTTGATTAAAAAGGCTCAGGAAAAAAAGACCGAAACAAAAAAGGCGGTTAAAAAGGAAGCTACTATACAGGAAAAAAAAGAGGCCGTAAAGAAGACTAAGTCTGAAAAAACTTCCAAGCCCGTCAAAAATGAGAAGTCTTCCGGAGCTCAAAAGACCTCAAAAACAGGAAAGAAAAAAGTATCCGATAAATAAGGATGCTTTTAATCGAGAAACAAGATTTTTTTGATTTCTTCTAAGAGCTGAAGCTGTTGTTCGGCTCTGGCTATGCCTTCTATTGCGGGATCATAGCGTTTGTCTATCGTTAAAATTTCTTTCCAAAGCTCTATAGCTTTTTCGTAGTTTTTATTATTGTACTCTTTTAAGGCTTGAACATAAAGTTTTTTTACTGTGCTAAGTTTTTCATCTCTTTTATCCTGACCTAAAAGAAGTTTTACTCCAACGCTGATTCGGCTGATATTTGTAACCTGGCTGGATAGGTCAAGGGTATAATTTGCAGAAATTTGAACATCCGAGAGATTGACTTCTCCTCCCAAGGTAAATCGTGGATTTCCTCCCCTAATGCCGAAACCTGTTAGAAGATTAAAATATTTTGTGATTGAAAACATCAATCCTAAGTTTCCATAAGGAAGTCCGGATTTTTTTATGTTTACAACATTTATCCCCTGATTTAAATCCATTCCGAATAAAAAGAAATTTACGGGTCTATATGCAAAGCCTAGTGAGATATAGGAGGGTGGTATTTCGCCCTTTATAGGGGTTCCGAAGTTTTTTAAGCTAAGGCCGAAATAAAAGTTAGGCTCATCACTGTAAAAGATTTTTGTAACATTGGCTCTTATCATAATTCCAAAATCGCCAAGAACGGCATATCCGTTTTGTTGTGAAGCATTTTTATATTGAGGGGCAGTGTTATCCGGATCTGCCGGTTCATCTTGTCCTGAAAAAGGAGGCATTGACCTTATGCCGGTTTTTATACTTCCCCCTACTGTTAAACCTTTAAAATCGTATCCTGCAAAAAAATTATAGGCTATATTTGCAGTTAAAAAGGTTTCGCTGTAATAGCCTGATGCTTTTTTTTGCCCCAACGGGCCGTATTCGGTAAATGGAATATAAAAACACCTCAATGATGTACCCCAGCCCAGATGATTTTTCCTTTGGGTATAGCCTACCGTTTCGAGCTTGGAATCGGCTATCCAACTGTTGTGTAGAAGATTTAGCTCGGTTTCTTTTAAAAGGGCACTCGCAGCAGGGTTTGCATCGAAAAAACTTATATCGTTTGAAAGAGCTGTAAAAGTACCTCCCAGACCTTCGAAGCGGCCTCCCGAGGGAATCAAAAGGGATCTAAAAGCTGTTTCTCCCTCAAATTTTTGTGTAAAGATATCAAAAATTGATGATGTGCCCGAGTAAAAATTGGAAATATCTGCACAAAAAAGGCCTGTTTTTGAAAAAATGAGAAAAATACTTATGCAAACGGCTTGAAAAATTCTCTTCATACTTATACTATTATATATGAATTTCGGCTTTTTTTTAAGCTATTTTTAGAGATTTTTATTAAAAAAAAGTATAAAAAGCCGAAAATTGATATAGGAGTTTTTTGTATAGATGACTTTTTTAAGAGCATCAAATTAAGGTTTGGTAAGTTGAATAAAAAACGTTTTTTTATAAGCCTTTTTATATGTTTTCTCTCTATTTTTGCCTTTTCAAAAGGATCTGCCGAATCGGATTATGCAACGGCTAAAAGTCTTTTGGAAGAGTCAAAAAATACTGCGGCCTTGCAGGATATAGTTAATGTTATTGAAAACAAACCTGAATCTATGGAAAATGGAATAAGTCTAGCTAGAAAAACAATGAAAAATCAAGCCGAATTTAAAAAAACCTTCCATGAACTTATAGAGCTTTTAAGAGTAGATCCTAACAATAACTTAAAAAGAATTGCAATGATAGACAAGATGGAAGTTTTGGAAGCGGATATGGATCCGGACCTTAGAGCCTTTTTGGACAAGGTAAAAATATCCTCATTCTATGCTATTTACCGTATAAAGTTTAATGATTTGATGAGTGAGGGTATTAAACTTATAGAAGAAAAGAAATATAATGATGCTGCCAAGACTTTTATTCAAGGTTTTTCAATGTATGACGGCGAGGCAATGAATGAAGATAAAAGTGCCCAAATAAGCGGCATTTTGAAAAAAGAATTTGATTTGGTCAAATCCGATACAAAAAAATACGAGGCTGCTTATACCGAATTTATTTCGGATGTGAATAGATATAGGAATAAAGTTTTTTCATCATCCTTATCCTCTCTTGAAAACGAATTAAATGCTTTGAAGAATTCTTCTTCTCAGCTTAGGAGTATTACCGGTTCATTAATAAGATCGGGTACGTCATTAAAACAGATTTATCTAAATGAAAGGAAAAAAAATGTTGAGTCCGAAGAAACCATATTACCTTTTGCTTACCGTTTAACTATCGGAAGGGATTCGGCAAAAAAATATGAAGGTGTTGAAGGTGCTATGGAAGCGGGAGTGCATGAGCCGCTTTATTCTTTGGCAGACAGTCATTGGTTAGAAATTAAAAAACTATGGTTTGAATCTTGCAATACATTTGATTTTGAAAATGATATATCTATCGATAAAAATTTATCCCTAATTGATTTTCATTTAAAAAGCCTGACAGGAATTTATTCCGTTATTAATACACGTTCAAGCTCAAGATTTGGACAGACGGTTGATTCTCAAGATAAAAAAAGAAACTCTTTAGCCGAGCTTAATAAAATTATAGATTCTACAAAAAAATATTACAGCCGTTTTTTAGCTATGAGAGAAAGAATACAGTCTATTCCATCTTCTTACACCGGCAGTTCCGATGAATTGCGCAATTCTAAAAATCCTAAAGTTAAAACTTTAAAGGCTGAGATTCAAGAATTGGAATCTATGATAGTTTCCGTAAAAAAATTATCCGAATCTTCGCTACCTCACATTGCAAATGATCTCGGCAAAGAACAGGAAGCTTTAGAAGCCAAAAATAGTTTATTGTTAAGTAACTTGGATAAGGTCAGGCTTATATGTTATGAAGGGCTTGCTATCATAAATAATAGATCAGGTAAAGAGGCTTTTGCCGAGACAAAGCAAAGATATGAGCGCTTTACGAATGATAAACAAAAGACCGATAAGATCTCTCCGGCAGAAGCCAGACAAGAGCTTTTAAGCTTAAAAGAAATTGTAAAATTAGATATTCGTATTTTGAATAATTTTATTAAAGATACAGATCCTTCCGTATCCGAGTCGAGTAAGGTTTTTGCAGAAAATAAAAACGGTATTGAAAAGACAATTGCATCTCTTAAAGATTTTTCCGCTAGTATAGATTCGAACTTGGCATTGATGGACTCAACTCTTTTAAAAATACAGTTAGCAAAAAATGAAGCCGACTTAAGGTTTGAGGAAGCAAAAAGAAATTTAGCATCCGGTAATTTTAGTGCTGCAAGGCGAAATATAGAACTGTCCCGAACAAGAACAAATGATGCTTTACAGCTTGAAGAAGATGAAGAATATAGACAAATGACAGATGAAAGGCTTGATAAATTAGGTAAAGAAATTAATGATGCGGAGAACGCTGTAGTTGTTAAAGATGTCCGTGCATATTTGGAAAAGGCAAAAAAGGAGTACTTTAATACCGAGTTTATAAAAGCTGAAGAAACTTTGAATGCAGCACGCAGCCGTTGGGCTGTAACCAATATTGAACCGAACGAAGAAGTTGAAAGCTGGCTGGCAATTGTAAATACTGCAGGAACCTTAAAAACAGGAAGATCTATTCCGGCTTCCGCTCCCCTATATCCTCAAATGATACAGCTTTTAAATAATGCTAATCAGCTTTATTTGGAAGCAGAGCAAAAAATAAAGGCGGGTCAGAGGAGTGCTGCCTTAAATAATCTAAATCAAGCTAAGGATAATATACGACAGGTATTATTGATATTCCCGTATAACGAAATTGCAGGACAATTAAATTTAAAAATCGATAAGTTGATAGATCCTGCAAACTTTAACGAGCAATTCAAAAGGAAAGTTAAAACTATAAGAGCTCAGTACAAGCGTAATTCTCAAAAATCGTATAGCGACTTATTGGATTTGTATAGCATTGATAAAAACTTTTCGGGGCTTGCCGCTTTGAAGGATGAAATTGAAATTTACTTAGGACTTAAACAGCCGCCGCCCGATCTTAAAGCAATCTCAGAATCTGCCAATCTTACTAAGTCGGCTCAAGCAATATATACAGCCGGTGATAGGCTTTCATTCCCGATTGCTTTGCAGCAGTTGGATACGGCTATTAAACTTAATCCGCAAAATATTGTTGCGATACAATTAAAAGACTCAATTCAAATGGCTATGGGCGGTGCTGCCGTTATTGTACTTTCTGCTGCTGATGAGGCGAAATATCAGCATGCTGTTTCCGAATTACAAAAAGGAAATAAGGTTATAGCGGCTGCATTGGTTGAACAGCTTATGCAAAGTCCTAATGCAAAAAATTCTGCAAAAGTTAGAGAATTAAAAAAGAGGATAGATGCATTACTATGATTAACGGAAAAAAATGTATGAGGAAATTCTTAACTATATTTTTAATATTCTTATTTTTTACATGTTTTTTATCGGCAAAAGAATTTTATTGGGAAAATCCTTCCATCATAAGCGGCCGAAACGGATACTTTTTAAAGTCGGCTTCAAATGCAAATATCTCCGCATCTGTCTGGGAAGAAGCCGTTAAATCATCTGATAGTGAGGGGTTAATATATATATCAACAGGCGTATATGCAAATAATAAATGGACCATAAATGAAAGAATAATTCCGCCCATACCTTATACAGCCGATATTCCGTCGATTGTTTCTATCGCTGTTGGAAATGATGACAGTATTTTAATTGCATTGGTAAAAAATCGTAATACTATTACGATTTTAAAAAGTACCGATTACGGTAAAACATATACGGTTAAAAATATTACTACCGAAATATACGATTTGCTTTCTCCTCAACTATCCGTTGCTTCAAACGGTAAGTATCTTATGTTTGTTTCTCATGGTGCAGATGAAAAGTTTTCTATATTTTATTCTTCATCTGAAGACGGTCTTAATTGGCCTGCTTTTTCTGAATTTAACTTTGCAAAAAAAATGGATAGGATTTTTCTTCCTGCACATACGGCTTCTGCAAGAAATGATGTCTTGGTTTTTCAAGCCTTGGATAAGAGCGGGGACAGGCGTACTTACCAGCTTTTTTCTTCATTTTCTTCTAATGGCGGTTCTTCTTGGTCGGAGCCTGTGAGAATAACGGATAATTTTGATTTTAACAATCAAAGACCTCATATATTATATATTAATTTGGAAAAATCTATTTTCATTGTTTGGGAACAATCATCTTACCGCAGCGAAAAGAATTCTCCCGCTTATGCCGTTTTAGATAGCAAAGGAAAACTTGCCTCTTCAATTGAAATACTTCCATCCGGAAATGGAACGATATTTAGTCCTAGAATTATAGCTTATAATAGTAAGCCTCTTATTTCTTGGTCAGAAACTTATGACGGCAAATCATCCATTTTGATTGCAAGAAAAGAGGATTCAATTTGGACAACCGACTCTGTTGCATCTATTACCGGCTTCTTGCTTTTTGTAAATCCTTTTTTTGTAGACGATAATCTTCATATTCTTTGGCAAGAAGGTGTACGCTCGGCAAAAATAATGCATATCGAACCTGACCATGAGGTAGCGAAAGCTCAGCTTCAGCCTTTGAATTTTGATTCAAAGACTTCGGAAGGAAGACAAAAAATTACAATGAAGATTAAATTTCCCAATGACTCATCAGGTATAGCCGGTTATTCGTATGAATGGTCAAAGGATGTTCCTCCCGAATCTGTAGCCCCTGTAATTAAAAAATTAAAAGACGAAACCGTTTTGGTGTATGAACCTGAAGAAGACGGCTTGTGGTATTTGGGTATAAGGGTATGCGATTATGCCGGAAACTGGTCGGAGATGACTACGGTTTCTTATGAGAGAGATATAGTTCCTCCCGCAGCTCCTATATTTGATTTATTGGCCTTAGATAAAAAAGGTTTTGTAAAATCGAATACATTTGATATTAAATGGAATCCGCCCGATTTAGATATAAACGGAAAACCTGAAACGGCTATAAACGGTTATATATGGAACCTTTCGTATATAAGTGATATAGATAAATTTCTTTCGTACCTAAAAACGGCAGGGACGGCATTTATAGATGATGATGTTGTGCAAAAAGTTTTGTCGGATAATTTAAATGCTAAATTAAATACATCAAATATAAGTTCGGTTTCAAATAAAAGAGAATTTAAAAATTATGAAAATGGTCTTTATGCTTTAACCGTTTCTGCAGTAGACGCTTTTGGGAATATCGGTGTTCCGGCAGTAAAGTATTTTGCTTTAAATAAATATATTCCGTATACTTATGTTGCAGATGTAAATGCAGTGCAAGCTATGGACGGATCTATCTCTCTTTCATTGGTAGGTAAGGGCTTTGCTGCCGGGGGTGAAGTAACTTCAGTCTATGTTGATTCTGACGGAGTTCCGCCTTATGACCTAACTATAGAAAAAAAAGATTTTTCTATTCTGAGTGATAAACTTATATCTAATATAAAAATAAATTATTTGGATTCCGGAAAATACTATGTGGGATTAATGCACTCAGGGCGAGGAGTTTACTTTGCCGATAAAACCATATCCTTTGATGATATAGGAAATATTAAGTTAGGTAATTACGGAAATACCTATAAATATAATTGGCTTCTTTCGGCTATGGATTCCGATTTTTCGGATTATTTTTTAATTATTTGTTTTACCATATTTATTTTATTTATTATGATTCTTTCAATAACGGGAGTTATTTATTCTATAAAAGAAGCTATAAAAATAAAGTATGAAGTAAGTGTTTTATTACGCGGAGGTGCTATGGCATTTGGAAAAGAAAAAAAACTGTCTGCATTAAAAGTTAGAGGCGGCGGATTAAGGTTAAAGTTTATGATGTTTACAACTGCTTTGATAGTATCCGTTATTTTAACCTTGGCTCTTTCTTTGGGTTTTCGATTTTCAGAAATACAGGAAAGACTGTTGGCTGAGGGTTTGGCTTCAAATACTCAGATTTTGCTTGAAAGTTTGAGTTCCGGTGCTAAAGCTTATCTTCCTTCAAAAAATGTATTGGAGTTGGGCTTTTTACCTTCGCAAGTTTCTGCACTTAAAGAAGCAACCTTTGCAACGATAACCGGTGTTCATATTGATGATAAAAAAGTAGGTTATAATTTTGTTTGGGCTTCCAATGATGAAGATATTCTTTCTAAAATAGATACTCCCGATTTTGTTGTAGGTAAATCCGAGTTATCATTGCCTCAATTGGAAGATGTATATAAAAAACTTAATGAACTTGATAAGGAAGCAAAAAATAATATAGGCGAGCTTTCGGACGAAATTCAATCTTTAACAAATACGGCTATGGAAATTGCCTTGAGTACGGATAGAAGATCGGTAGAAAGACGAAATGAAATTCAATCTGCCATAAATCAAATGGAAACAAAACTTAGTTCCGAACTTAACGGATTAAGTATAAAAGGTGCCGGTTCTTATCCCGAATTTAATTCAAAAAAACTTTCAAGAGATATTACAAGTTATCTTTTTTACAAGCCTATTCTTTACAGACAGGCAGGAGGACAATCTAATTTTGTTCAAGGTATGGTTTATATTCAGGTTTCTACACAGAGTTTGATTGAACAAATTGATGAAGCGACAACTGCACTGCGTAAAGTTATATTATTGATTTCGTTGGCGGCTCTTGTAGCAGGTTTAGCCGGTGCTTATATTATGTCTTCGATTATTACGGCTCCTATAAAAAAACTTGTAAGACATGTTGCAATGATTGCCGCTACCGAAGACAAGGTACTTCTTGCAGGTAAAGATGTTAAACTTAAAACAAAGGATGAGATAGGTGTTTTAGGAACCACCATAAATGAAATGACAAGCGGTCTTGTCGAAGCAGCTGCTGCTTCAAAAGATTTGACTATGGGTAAAGAAATTCAAAAAATGTTTTTACCCCTCGATTTAGATGAAGCAGGAAGAAAACTTACATCAGGAAAGACTGTAGACGATAATGTAGAATTCTTCGGTTATTATGAAGGTGCCCGTGGTGTATCGGGAGACTATTTCGACTATATAAAATTGGATGATAGATATTATGCAATTATAAAGTGTGACGTTGCAGGTAAGGGAGTTCCAGCCGCTCTTATCATGGTAGAGGTTGCAACTCTTTTCTTGGACTATTTTAGAGACTGGAGCTATAAAAAGCAGGGACTAAAAATAGATCAGGTTGTATCACGAATAAACGACTTACTGGAATCCAGAGGTTTTAAAGGCCGCTTTGCAGCCTTTACCCTTTGTCTTATGGATTCGATAACCGGTAATGTTCATTTTTGTAATGCAGGAGATAATATTATCAATATTTATGATGCAGCCTCAAAGAAAATGAAAGAAGTCGTGCTAACCGAAGTTTCTGCTGCAGGAGTTTTCCCGACTTTTATGATAGATATGAAAGGCGGCTTTAAGGTTGAAACCGTTAAATTAAATTCCGGAGATGTTCTGTTCCTATACACTGACGGTATTGAAGAAGCCAAACGATTGTTTAGGAATTCCAAACTGCAGCCTGTTTTATGCGAAGAGCCGGGACTTGAAAAAGATGCCGAACATGAAACTCATAGTGTAGGTCAGGACGGAGAAGAGTTAGGTAAGCCCCGTGTATGTGAAATTATCGAAAGTATTTTTGCCCGCAGATTTTTTAGCTTAAAGAAATGGCATAATCCGATTGAGAATGAACAATTTGATTTTGATTTTACAAACCTTGAGGGAACAATTGAAGATGCGGTTATAGGCCTTGTTTCAGTCGAAAAAATATTCCGAATGTATCAGGATCCTAAGGCAACCGAGAGGGATATGGTTCAGGTAGATAAAAAAATAGATTTATTTTTAAATAAACATTTTAGGCAATATCAAACTTATTGCGGAAACCGTGTGCCAAACACAAATTATAACGAATATCTTTATTATACAAATGTACGGGAAGATCAGCAATATGACGATTTAACTATTTTGGGAATTAAGAAGAAATAAGACCATGCTCAAAGTAGAAAACTTAAGTAAGTATTACGGAAGCAAAAAAGCTCCGGTTGTAGGCTGTAAAAATATTTCGTTTGAAGTAAAAACGGGAGAGATAACTTCGCTTTTAGGTTTAAACGGTGCCGGTAAAAGCAGTATCATAAACTGTATATCAGGTTATTATACTCCGGATGAAGGAGATGCTTTTATAGGTTCACACTCCATATTAACTGATGGACTTGAAGCAAAAAAACTTTTAGGCATTCTATATGAGCAAAATCCTCTTTATTCAAATATGACAGTTTATGACTTTTTATATTTTGCAGGCCAAATGCACGGAATAGAAAAAGAAAAATTGGATGCTGCTTTAAATGAGGTAATCGATTTTTGTGAAATAGATGAAGTAAGAAATCACTTAATTAAAAGTTTATCCAAGGGCTTTAAGCAGCGTGTAGGCTTAGCTCAAGCTGTTTTACATAATCCTCCGTTAATTATTTTAGATGAGCCTGCTTCGGGTTTTGATTCGGTGCAGGTAAAAGATTTTGAAAAAAAAATATTGCATATTGCAAAAGAAAAAACAATTTTGATATGCACTCATGATTTAAGGCAGGCTGCGGAGCTTTGCTCCAATCATATTTTGCTCAATAAGGGAGAAATAATAGCCGTTGGTAATCTTTTAAAAATAAAAGAACAGCTGGCGGCTGAAGGCTGCGAGTTCGATTCTGAAATAAATTATACCGTATTGGAAAAAGCCTTTGAATTTTTTGCAGGGATAAACAAAAATGAATTTAGAAAAAACGAATAAAAATCTTATTTTTTTTATTGCAAAAAAAGAATTTAAGATGATATATAAAAGTTCATCCTTTTATGCTGCTTCTCTTTTTTTTCTGTCCGGCGCGGCTATTGCTTTTATCGGCTCCGATTCGTGGTTTAATGCAGGCTTGTCGGATTTAAAAAACTTTTTTTTAAATATGCCTCTTTTATTTTGTGTTGTAATTCCTATGTTGACGATGAGTTCGTGGAGTGATGAAAAAAAACAATTTACCGATAAGTTTTTATTTTCTTTGCCCGTTTCAATCCGCTATATTGTACTGGGAAAATATTTAAGCCTTATTTTAATATGGTCTATTATGCTTGTATTAAGCTTGGTAATACCGCTTTCAGTTTTTCCATTGGCTTATTTCGATTCCGGCTCTTTTTTTGTTTCTTACTTTTCTATTTTTTTATTCGGTGCGGGTATTATTTCGATTTCTCTTGGCCTTTCGGCAGTAAGCGGTAAACCTGAAATTAATTTTTTGCTTTCGTTTTTGACGGTTTTATTTTTTACAATTATTTATCCTTTGACAAAAAATTTAAATCTTCCTTTATTGCTGAATGAGATTATCTCTTATCTTTCTTTTAGTTCTCATTTTGAATCGGCTGCACGAGGGCTTTTTGATTCACGCGACATTATCTTCTATTTAATTTTAGTCGCCTTAGGAATTGAGCTTAGTGTTTTTATTTTAACACAACAAAGGAATGTAAGATGAAAAAAGAATATAAGTTTCAATTTTTGCTTTTTGTTTTGATGCTTATTTTAATTTCTCTTGTTTCTTCAAAAATATATTTTAGACTTGATACTACAAAAGAAAAAAATTACACCCTGTCAAATTATACAAAAGAATTATTGACGAATCTTGAAAGCTCCGTAAAGGTAACTTGGTTTAAAAGTTCAAATGTAGATAATTTTTTCCCTTCATTAAAATATTTAAACGATATGCTTTCGGAGTATAAATTATATTCCAATGGAAATTTTGATGTTGTACTAAAAGATACTGCAAGCCTTTCATCGGATGCTATAAGCAAGATAGGGCTGGTTCCCCGTGAAATAGAAGCTCAAGACAATGCCGTAAAGATAATCCATAAGCTGTATTCCGGTCTTATGATAGAATATATGGGGCAAACAAGAATTATACCCTTTATTGATGATATTGATACCTTAGAGTATGACCTTGCAAGATTTATTTTAAGTATGAGGTCTGATGCTTTAGGAAATACCCAAGCCGGAACGGTTTTTCTTATTGCAGATCCTGCCTTGCTTGAAACAGATTATTCTTATGTCATTCCTTGGCTTGAATATGCAGGTTTTAATGTTTTACCTTTGGAATTGCCTGTAAGCAATATACCTGCCGAATTTCCTCTTTTGGCTATAGGTTCGGATTATATAGATTATTCTTCCGCTGCTGCGATAGATATGTTTTTACAAAAAGAGGGCAGGGCTGTTTTTTTTGTTTCAGGAAATAAGGTCGATGTAAAAGGTTCTTGGAAAGCGAAGCCTAAGGTAAAAGATTTTTTATTGGATGTGCTTTCTCATCACGGCTTTTATATAAATGCCGATATGGCCTTGGATTTAATAAATAACTTCCGCATTACGATGGCTCAAGTTGATAATAAAGGTACAAAACTAATTAATTATCCTTTTTGGATTCAGTTTCCTCTAAGCGGTATTAACCGAGACCATCCGATATTTGCAGCTTACCGGCCTTTGATTTCTTTTTGGCCTTCTTCAATCGATTTGGATTTAAATAAAAACACCGAGCTTGTTCCCTATGTACTTACAGGTCAAAACTCCTTGACGGTTTTCGATTCTTACAGCACCGATCCTCTTGAAAATCATTTTAAAAAATTTGAAGATGCATCGTTTAAGCCTTCGGTTATAGTTGCAGGACAAACAAAGCCTTCCCGTATCTTGGTTATAAGCGATGAGTATATGATAAGCAGGGCAATCGATTACACCGGCTCCACATACAATATGGATTTTATGGTAAACTGTTTGGAATATGTTTCTTTGAAAGACAATCTTCTTTTGTTAAAAAATAAAAAACATTCTCCTCCTCCCTTTAAACAATTTGAAGATAGAGAAAAAATGACAAGCCTTGTATTTAGGGCAAGATTAATTTCTATTATACTTCTTCCTCTTTCCGTTTTTATTTTAGGGCTTTATATGTTTATAAAACAAAGGAGATCAAGGTGAAAAGCTTTTTTAAGTTAAAAAAATATACTCAAGCTTTGATTTTTGCAAATATTTTTTTTCTTTTAAGTTTGATTTTTGTAAGTATTCCAAAAAATGAAGCAAATGTTTTTAACACTTCACTTGTATCAAGACAAAATATAGAAAACATAGATGAAATTGTTTTTACTATTCCCGATAATTCCCTTCCTCCGCGTTTTAACGAGTTAAGGCTTACCAAAAAAAAGGATAAGTTTGTTTTGAGTACTCAATCTGGAGAATATAAGGTTCAATCGGCCTTAATAGAAAGACTCTTTTCCGTTTTAAGTACTAAACAAAATTTTAGGTTTGTAAGCGATGACATAAAACAATATATTAATTTCGGATTGGATGAAGATCATGCTGCCCGTCTACAGCTATTGCGTTCCGATAAAACCATAATGGGCGATTATGTTTTCGGAAAAAACGATACGCTGGGGATAAACCGTTATGTCCGAATAGATGCCCGCACAAAAATTTTTATTATGCCTGATGTCTTATCTTCTTTTTTAACCGTAAAATCTAACTTTTGGCTCGACCTGCAAATTTATAAATACAAATTTGAAAATAACTCAATTCAGCTTATCGAAAAAAACAAACAGCTTATCACCCGTTCGGATAAACATAAAGAAAAATTCGGCGAGTTGGAAATATTTTTAAAACAATTTTCATGTATAGATATTTTTCCTGCATTTCCGATTACCAATTCGGAAACTCAAGAGCTTAATTTAATTTTAGGGACGGGAGAAAAAATAGAGATTCTTCTTACACCGATGGAAAGCGGCGATTTTATTTTGTTTGATTCCGCTTCTAATAATTCTTATGTCATAAGCGGATACACAAAACGCCGCATCGATTCCATCTTAAATTCTATTTTTGAGAATTCTAAAAACTGATGCCGTTAATTGCCGTCTCGTTTAGAAGTTTTTCGATATTGTTTATACAAAGCTCCAAATAGTTTTCAGGCACAGGTGCTTTTTTCCAAGGATGGGTCAAGGCACTGGAGCTGTTTATTCTTATAAGGGCCAAATTGCAGCCGGAATTTTTAAGAACTTCCATTACCGTTTTTGCATCTCCTCCTTGGGAGCCGACTCCCGGAATCAGCATGGGAACCTCTCCTGCTTGGGCGTAAATACCCGAAATTATTTTTAGCTCTTCCATTCCCGTAGCACCGACAACGGCTCCCGTTCCCGGAAATTCCTTTGCATAAAAAGCAATCTTTTTTGCAACCTCGATATAAAGCTCCGGATTATTTTTACCGTCATAATCGGTTTTAAGATTTTGAAAATCCTTTGCTCCGGGATTGCTGGTTCGGTTTAAAATATAAGCCCCCTTATCCGAATATTTTTCAGAAATAAATGGAAGAATAGAATCGCTTCCCATGTAGGGGCTGACCGTTACCGCATCCGCCTTCCAGCCGTCAAAGGCCTCGATAGCATAGTTAAGACTGGAGCGGGCAATATCTCCCCGCTTTGAATCGAGGATTACAGGAATACCGGGGAAGTGTTTTTCGATTAGAGATAAAATTTCTGCAAGGCTTTCGGAGCCCGAAAAATCCTTTTCCCTGGGCTTATCAAGGGCCGAATAGTAACCTATATTCGGTTTAAAAGCTGCGGGAACCAAATTCTTTTCCTGCATCTTATCGAAAAGCTCTTTAAAAAAGCTTACAAGGTTATCCTTTACCATTCCCGTTTTATTCGGAATAGCTTCAAAAATCGGGTCTAAGCCCATACATGCACAGTTATTCGTTTTTTTAGCCGAAGTTTTTAATAAGTCGATGTAGTTCATATTGGCGGTAAGTTTAGCCTAAAACGGAAGATGTGTCAATTATCGTTAAGCTATAGATTTTTTTTTGTTTATTTATTATATTTAAGAGATTATGTTAATTACTTTTAAAGAACTGGGACTTGACGATATAGTCCTGCAAGCAGTTGAAGCCAAGGGTTTTGAAGAACCTACTCCTATTCAGGTTTTGGCTATTCCCCGCCTTCTTTCGGGAGAAGCAAATGTTATCGCTAAGGCTCGGACAGGAACGGGAAAGACGGCAGCCTTCGGCCTTCCCCTTGTGCAGGAGCTGCGTTCAAATACCGGAAAGGTGAGAGCCCTTATTTTGGTTCCTACCAGAGAGCTGGCCGTTCAAGTTGCCGGCGAACTTGAATCTTTTAGAATCGAAGAATATCCCCGTATTGCAACCGTTTACGGAGGAGCGGCGATAGGCCCTCAACTCAGAAGCCTAAAAACAGGCATCGAAATAGTTGTAGGAACTCCCGGCCGCATAATGGATCATCTCGATCGGGGCTCCCTAAAAATCGAAGATATAGAATATTTTATTTTGGATGAAGCCGATGAGATGCTTAACATGGGCTTTATCGAAGACATAGAAAACATCTTTTCAAAGGCAAATCCTGAAGCCCGTGTTTTAATGTTTTCGGCGACGATGCCCAAGCAGATACTGAGCATAGCTTCCGACTTTATGGGCGACTATGAAATTGTCGAAGAAGAACCTCAAGAAGAAAGAGCGTCTTTAACGGAACAATTTTTTTGGGTCGTAAGGGAAGGAGATAAAACCGAAGCCCTTGTCCGGCTTATAGATACAAGCCCTAACTTTTACGGCCTCGTATTTTGCCAAACAAAAATCGATGCCGATGATGTTGCAAAAGAGCTTGACGAAAGGCACTACGAAGCTGCCGCCCTCCACGGGGATATTCCTCAAAGCCAAAGGGAAAAAATATTGGAACGCTTTAGAGCAAAAAAGACCCGTATTCTTGTTGCAACCGATGTTGCCGCAAGGGGTATAGACATCGAGGGTATTTCCCATGTTGTAAACTATGCAATTCCTTATGACGGGCCGACCTATACCCACCGTATAGGAAGAACGGGACGGGCAGGAGCGGCAGGGGTTGCCGTAAGTTTTGTACGCCCCAACGAGGTAAAAAGAATAGAGTACCTGCGCAAACATGCCCGCGGAGAATTAAAAGAAGGCAAAATTCCTTCAATCGAACAAGTCATCGAAATCAAGCGAACCCGTATCTTAAAAGAAACGGCAGCCCAAATCGAAAAGCGTATAAGTGAAGAAAAACCCGAACAGGGTTTTGCAGCCTTTGCAAATAAACTTGTAGAATACGGAGATGCTCAAACAGTTCTCTCCTTTATTCTTCAAATGCAGTACGGCTCATTTTTATCGCCCGCTCATTATAAAACAATCAAGCCTGTGCGTTCCGAAGGGAGGGTGCGAAAATCGGATGACGATTCTTTGCGTCTTTATATAGGTGTCGGCCGAAAAGACGGAATTACAAAGCGCAAGCTTGCCGAAATGCTAAGCCGGCTTCTTTCAATCCCCGAACGGCTTGTAGATGACATAGAGGTTATGGATAAGTTTTCCCTCGCTACAATGCCTAAAAATGCCGCAAATGATGCTCTACGCCTCTGTAAAAAGAAAAGGGGCTTACCTCATATGCATATTGACGTAAAAAGTGAGGCTCCGGCTAATTACGGTTCTATCGGTAAAGGTAAAAGAGGTCAAAAGCGGAAAACCGGAACACAAAGAAAAAGAGAAAATCGAAGTGCCGCTTCAAAATATAAACGTAAATAGTTTTAATTTGAAATTTCTAATTTTTGCTTGACAATATTCTATCCTATACGCTATAATCTGGAGTACAGGAGTTATTTTTATGAATGTTATAAAAGGAATTGTGCGGGATAAAAACAAACAGCCTGTCAGTCACGCTAAAGTTGCTCTTTTAACGGAAAGGTTTGAAGTTATAATCAGCGGTGAAGCTGATGAATCGGGCCGTTTTTCTTTGGAAGCTGATGCTAAAAAATATCCTTATTTTATCGCTTCAAAAGGTTTTAATGAAAAATTTCTTGACTTTTGGGGTTGTAATATAGATTTAAGGAAAGACCTTGAGATAAATCCTATTCTTGGTAAAATAGAAATTTTTAGTTTGATATTTTTCCCTTCTCTAGATGTAGATAATTGCATGATGCTTTATTTTAGGCCCATGAGTTTAAAATACCTTTTAGGCACGGAAAAAGTAATTGCACCTGAACTAAGCACCGATGATATAACCGTTTCCGTCAATGGGGACTTTTACGAAATTGTTACTATGAGGGTCATAAGCGAAACGATTAATAAAGGAGTTGAACCTATAAAGGCCTATGCTTTAAAAATAATTCTGGACGGTATTGAATTTGACGGGAAAAATAAACTTGAAATAAGCATTATAAAAGATGAGGGTTACGGCGAAGCCGTTTTATTTTTCTAAATATAGGTTTTTAAATAAGATTGGTTTATGATAGATTCCCATGTTCATCTTAGAGACGGTCTTTTATCCGATAAAGAAACCATAGCCCATGCCTTGGCCTTGGCCTGCCCCGCAGGTTTTACGGCCTTTTTTGATATGCCGAATACCAATCCGCCTCTTACAAATGCAGAAGCTGTTTTAGAGCGTTTTGCTCTGGCGGAAAAATCTATAAGGCAGTCCGGCCTTTCTGCCTTTTACGGTATTTACGGCGGTCTCACTTCCGATGTTTCCCAAATAGAAAAAATGGTTTTATTCTATAAAGAGTACTTTCCTAAAATAGTAGGCTTTAAGATGTTTGCAGGTCATTCTACCGGAAACATGGGTATAGTTGAAAAAGAAGACCAGAGAAAAGTTTATGCCGCTCTTAAAAAATTCGATTACAGAGGCATTCTTGCTATTCATTGCGAAAAAGAAAGCCTTATGAATAATTCCATCTTCGATATTGAAAATCCTATTACTCACAGCCTTGCCCGTCCGCCTGTTGCCGAAACCGAGTCCATAAAGGATCAGATTGAACTTATGCAAAGCGAGGGCTTTAAGGGACATCTTCATATCTGTCACATAAGCACAAAAGAAGGAATAAGGCTTGTTGCCGAGGCAAAAAAAAACGGTATTAGTATTTCGTGCGGGGCTACGGCTCATCACTCCCTCTTAAATATTGATTCTTATAAAAAGTCGGGTATCTTTGTAAAAATGAACCCTCCCTTGCGTGAAAAAGAAGAGCAGGAAGCCGTTTTTAATTCTCTCATTTTAGGCGGGATTGACTGGATTGAAAGCGACCACGCTCCCCACACATATGAAGATAAGAAAAAAGGTGCTTCCGGTATTCCGGGCTTTGCCGGTTCTCTGATTCTTTTAAAAGAACTGCGCAAGGCCGGCTGCTCCGAAAAAAGACTGGACGAGCTTTGCGGTAAGGCCGTAAACCGTATTTTTAAACTTGATTTGCCTTATAAAGTCCCCTCAAACACCGAAATCGATGCCTCCCTCCCCGGTTTAAGAACCGGCTACCCCTTCGATGCCTTTGAATTTTTTGGTATTTCTAAATTTTCTTTTTAAAATTTTTTGCTATTAACTTTAAATAATCTCTACAATAATTATGAAAGGGGAAAAATTTTTCTTCTTTTAAAAAATTATTAACGGGGCTTAATTATGGAAAAACTTTTTAAAATAACTTTACGCAACGACTACGCTTTTAAGCGTGTATTCGGTACTGAGGAGAACAAGGACGTACTACAGGATTTATTGGAGTGTATTTTAGACATTCCGCCTGATGACATCGCTGGTTTGGAGCTTCTGGATAAGGAGTTTCATAAAGAGCTTTTAAGTGAAAAATTAGGTATTTTGGATATCAAGTTAAGGCTAAAAGACGGCACCTTTGTCGACATTGAAATTCAAAACAGTTGGCATTTTGATTTTCCTGAAAGAACCTTGTATTATTGGTCTAAGATGTACAATGAAGGAATAAAACAAGGTCAAGACTATACAAAACTGCCAAAGTGTATTACAATAAACTTGGTAGGAAAAGGCTTTAATAAAAATAAGCGTTTGCACAACAAGTATCTTGTTTTAGAACAAGACACAAAAGAGCCTTTAGTTTCAAAACTTGAGATTCATATATTGAACCTTGAAAAGGCAAGGCTCTTAAAAGAAGGTCAATATAAAAATAGTAAAACAAAACGCTTATTAAACTGGCTGAAATTTATAGAAACTGATGATTGGGAGGTACGTAATATGCTGGCACAAGAATCACAGATGATGAGAAAGGCAAATGATACTATTACAATAATGGAAATGAGTCCTAAAGATAAATGGCTATATGATTCCCGTATGAAATACGAGCATGACAGGGCTTCATGTATAAACGAAGGTTATCGACAAGGACTTGAGCGTGGTCTTGATAAAGGTGTTTACCAAAATAAACTTGAAACGGCAAATCTTATGAAAAAAGCAAATTGTGAAATTGACTTTATCATGCAAATGACAGGCCTTAGCAAAGAAGAGATAGAAAAACTCTGATTAGTGTGAGAAAAAATTTAACAATTTTTTTTCAATTTTGCTTGGTATTTTGAATTTTTTGATGTATAATAATGTAAGAACAGTTATATTCGGCCTTTACTATAGGAGGTTTTTATGAAAAAGACATTAATTTTTATTTTGATGATACTTGTTTTAATAGTGTCATCCTGTAATTTGTTTTTAAAAGAAGAATACGGCGAGCTTATTTTAAGCTTTGACGAAAGCCTTCCCGACGGTGCCAGAGCCTTGGGTCCCGACGGTCTTCCAATTCTTTCGACTACTAGTATGAAAATCGATATAATCAGAGAAGACGGCTATACGGTAACAAGAGAACTCGGTGCCGAAGAACCTAAGTCCTTGATTGAGCTTGTACCTATCGGTGAAAAGATAGAGATAATAGTTACGGCAATTAACCCATCAGGTCAATGGTCGGGTAGGGCTTTTCACACTGTAGTTTCAGGTCAAAATCATGTAAGAGTCCTCTTAAACAAAAACATTTCAGGCTTAAAAAATCTTTTGTTTACACAGAAGAAGACTGATGCTCCTACTACCCCATACAACTTAACCCTCTATATGGACGGAAAAGAAATTAATGCTCACTCATCGCAATCAGAGTACAGCTTTGGCCGCGACAGCCTGGGACGGCTTTATATTAGTGTTAATGAGTTCAACTTTCATATCTATCGCTATACGAGTGAGGGTGAACTTCTTAACTATGTCATGGAGTCGATTTCTTGTTTTGCGAACGATTATACGACGGGAAAGATGTACGGTATTAATGGTTCCGGAAATATTATGAAGATAGATGAAAACTTGAACATCTCTGCTTTGAGCCCTCCCACAAGCCTTTTACATTATAACGATGCAGCGGCAATAGATAATAATCGGGTTGTATGGACATGGACAGATAATCCCTCTGACCCTTTAAAACTGAACTTCAAAAACAATTTGGAGAGTGGAGAAAATCCGATACCAATTGCAATCGAGAATCATATTAATATTCACCCTTGCAAAGAATCGAAAGTAAACGATCTTTTTATCCGCGGCGATTATGTATATGTGCTTTTTAATACCGTGAATGAAAGTGCGGGTTCAAGCGATTCTAACCTTTACTCTTTAGGCGGTGTCGTCCGTTATAATATAAACAATTTGACTGCTCCTCCTGTAAAAATCGGTTTTTCAAACAGCGTCAGCTTTGAAGACAGCTTATTAAAAAACTACGACTACTCCAAAAACTTTTACGGGGCTGTAAAAGTAATCGGCTTTGATGAAGAAAACATCTACATAGCCGATGACGGCTTTGATGCTGCCGATACTCCTGCAGGTGCCCGTATCGTTAAAAACCGCAACCGTATCGCAGCTCTTAATATCGCAACAAATACTTTAAGTTTTAGTGATGCCGGGCCCGCAAAATGGTATAACGAATGGAGAGAGTGGAGAACGCCTAATACGAAGATGATAGTGTGGAAATCTGATGCCGACTCCTCAAGAATTGGGATGAGTTACTATCAGGTAGAAAGAGGCGATGAGGACTTATCAAGTGCTCATCCGTTTATAACTTCCGGCGTCTACACCCCCATCGGTGTTTTATACAGCGATGTATTTTGTTATGACAGCGCAGGAAACTTCTATGTTTCGGGCAAAGACGGCAGCGATGAAAAATTATACCGATATGTATTAAAAGATGACGGAAGCTATGAGACCGACGGAGAAAAGGACATATCTAATAAACCGGAGGCTATGGCGGTTTCCGTTTCTTCCATTGCTGCCGATGCGGGAAGAACAATTTTGTTTTATTATAAGGCTCCGTTGAATTATCCTTATACTCATAAAATAGAGCGGCTTGCATGGCCTACGGATACTTTCTCTTATGCAGCAACAGCGCCCGAAATTAAATTGGCTGATTTAGGCGAATATGACACCGTTACTGCAATGGCAGCAAATAAGGACGGCATTTTTGTTGCGGTAAAAACCGTAAACGATAAGAATACTCAAAATGAAAAATATATGATTAGGGTTAAAAAATATGCACATCAACGGCTTGACTCTCCGGGATATATTAGTGCTGCTGAAACCGTAACCGTTATTGATGAAACATCGACAAACTATACTTCTCCTTGGACACAGGAACAGGCAAACGCATACATCAATGAAGACCTCAATGCTCTTTATATTTCAGACGGCGTATTATACGGTCTTACAACTAACCAAAAGGGATATATATATGGCGTTTCCTCCATGGCAACGGAGGTGTTTATAGGCGGTAAACTGCTTAAAATCGGGAATACCAAATCCCTTGGTTCTTATGTTGTTGTACTGTATAAAAACGACGGTCTTAGGCCTGCAACGTCTGGAGAATTCGCCCCCTACCGCTTTATTGCAGTTAAGCCAAAGAAACTCGTTATAGCTTCCGACGGCTATTACGGTAAGGGAACGGCTCCCAGAAATAAAAATAAGGTGTTTGTATTTGATATAGGAAACTGGGCCCATCCTGATGAAACGGTTACTCATGTTAGAATCAATTTCTCAAAACAATTGAGCTATTCCGGCGGCTCATTCATCTGGACAAGTGAATAGGCCTCTTATAAGTCTTTCCGTTCCGGTTTACGGAACGGAAAGCTCTTTGCCTGCTCTTTTGGATAGTATTTTAGCTCAGAACCTGCTGCTTAAAAACGCCGTTCAAAAGAGCGGCTTTTTTTCGAATAATAAAGATACCTTGCCCATCGAAATCCTCATCGTAAATGACGGAAGCCCCGGCGGTTCTTCTTTACCAAAAATTCTTAAACCCTATAAAAAGAAATTCAAAAACCTCGGTATTCCTCTGACTCTTTTGGAACACTCCAAAAATCTCGGACTGGTTGAAGCCCGCCGTACTTTGGTAAATGCTGCCTGCGGAGACTATGTTTTTTTTATAGATCCCGATGATACCATGCCTTCCGATTCTTTGTTGAATTTTTATGATGGTCTGCTTGCTTCGGGCTGCGGTATTCTTTCAAATGCTACGGATATTATTCACGGCAAAATGCGGCTGTCAGTTCCTCAGTTCAATATGGCAGATAAAAAAAATACGGAAAAATTCGACACTTTTTCAAAAAGCGTGCAGTCGATACATCCGGGTTTTCTTTCGGGAAACGAAGTTCTTGAAAATTTTTTAATCAAAAAAGAACACTCAGGTTTTTTATGTGCTAAGCTATTCCGTACCGGTCTTTTGCAAGAGGTGTATGCCGAGCTTCCCCATATTTTTTGTATTATGGCGGAAGACCTTTTGGTATATTTTTTTGTGCTTTTAAAAAAGCCCTCGTACTACGGCATCAATTCTTTTGTATATAATTATATTAACGATACGGGTATATCTTCAGCTGTTCAGGTTACAAGTCTCGACCGCTGGGAAAAAATCTGTTCCTCTGCCTCTGTCTTCACCCTTATTTTTTCCTATATTCAGGAGCATCCCCTTGACGAAAAATATATAGATGAATTACGCATCGCCTGCAATAACCAGCTTAAAAAAAACATAACTAAAATGAACAACGATTTTACCGGCAGCCTCCAAGCCGAAGCCTACGCAATTCTCTGCGATTACTGGGGCGAAGACTATGTAAAACAAATTGAAAAAAGCATGAAGGATGAATAGGCTAAGGGGTGATTACGCCGAAATGATAATTTTGGGTTTGACAAGGCCCTTTATTCATATGACTTTAAAAAACACCTTTACAAGAAACAACTTTTTTCTTTGCGAAGTTGAGCGTGCGCTCAATGCTTTGTGTCCCTCGCGGTTAAATAATCAATAAAATTTACTTTTTTTTTAAATTTTACTATTTATTGCAAACTCTTCATACAATAATTATGAAAGGGGAGAAATTTTCTCTTTTAAATAATTTTATTGGAGTTTTATATGAAGCAACTATTTAAAATAACCCTCCGCAACGACTATGCTTTTAAACGAGTATTCGGAGTGGAAGAAAACAAGGACGTACTACAGGACTTGTTAGAATGTATATTGGATAGTAATATGTTTTTTAACTATTGAAAAATTGATATTTATATGGTAATATCTTTAATAAAGATAATGCTAAAAATTTACAAAATAAGACGGGTTCTTAGGGCAGAGCCCTAAGCGGTTCTTTTGAAGATAGGAGGGGTTATAGGGGAGGAAAGAAATCTTTTATCCGAAAAAGTGTCTTTCCTCCCCTAATTAATCCGGAGGTGAGAGAAGTGTTAGCAGAAAATTCAGAGATGATGAAAAAAGCAAATGCCGCTATTTCTGTAATGGAAATGAGTCCTAGAGATAAATGGCTATATGATTCCCGTATGAAATATGAACATGACAGGGCATCATGTATAAGCGAAGGTTATCGGCAAGGTCTTGAGCGTGGTCTTGATAAAGGTGCATACCAAAAAGCTCTCGAAACGGCAAAGCTGATGCGTATGCATAATTACCCGATTGCCGAAATTTGTACAATATCGGGTCTTTCCAAAGAAGAAGTAGAAGCGATTAATTAATTGGTAATTTGTAATGTGTAATTATGCCGAATTTTGAGATTTGACAAATTTTTCATTTATGTGCTATAATATACTTTATGGAGAAAAAGTATTGGAAGATAGGTGTATTGATTCTCATTTTTTTGGGGCTGGTAGTTGCGGGAACACTCGTTGTTTATCAAAAACTCCCTGCGGGACAATCTTCGGGAAGTCCTGTAGGACACCCTACCGGAGAGCAGGCGGAGCTTTCTAAAACGGAAACTGCCGAGCCTGAAAAACCTAAACAGGAGAGCGAAAACACGGAACTTAAAAAGGAAGAGCCTAAAAGGGTTGTACCTACAAAAACGCCCGGGAAGGAAGTACTTAAAAAGGCGGCACCCAAAAAGATAGAACTTAAAAAAGCATCTAAGGCAAAAGAGAGTGATGTTTCGGCTGACCATGTTCAACCGGCTGAACCGCCTGAAAAGCCCTCAATGGGAATCTCCCTTGCCGGTAGGGATAAAAAAACTTTTAACTGGTCCTTAGGACTCTTGGCCGAGGCAAATATGAATTCGCCTGACGGTTATGCGATGGGCACGGGACTTTACACCCTTTTTATGCTTCCTTTAAAACTCAAAATAGGGCACCTATCCTTGGGAGCCAGGACTCTTTATTCCAATGACTTTAAAAAACATCATATTTTTGATGCAGCCCTCTTATTCCGTTGGAATTTTTATGATTTTTCAAAGATAAAAAAACGGGATTCGGGCTTTTTTATCCAATTGGAAGGCGGTGCCGTTTTCGGCCTAAAAGAAAGAGAGCCTTCAAAACTTTTTATGTATGCCCTCGGCGAAGCCGCATTCGGTTACCGCTTTACAATAAATAACTTTTTTATCGAACCCTATCTAAGAGGCGGCTATCCCGTAATCTGGGCAATAGGAATCAGCGGAGGATTTAGAATATGAAAAAATTTTTTGTTTTATTTTTGGCGATACTTTTTGTATCGGTTACGGCTTGTAAAAACCCGTTTTTTAAAAACATGCTGGATAAGGATTCGGGGAATGAAGGGGCCGGAAATTGGAATTCTCAAAGTTACGATTTTGTTCTTGTCACACCTCCTGCAAACGGCATCGTAGGCGTTGCCCCTGACTACCCCTTACCCGGAAGTCAAGATTATTGGAAAGGCGTATTTATTGCAGGGCGCACGGTAAAACTGAGTCCCTATAAGATTGGCAAAATGGAGGTAACCTATGAGTTATGGTATAGTGTACTCAAATGGAGTACTGATAATGGTAAGGGATACGTCTTTGCAAACAAAGGGCTTGAAGGTTGGGACGGCACAGGCGGTGGAGGTAGTTATCCTAATTATGCGAATATCGGTAAGCCTCCTACAGCAAACAAAAATCATCCTGTAACGATGGTAAGCTGGCGGGACTGCATAGTATGGTGTAATGCGTATACGGAAATGAAGCTGGGCTCCGATGAGCAATGTGTATACCGCGAAAGCAATGCTTCTGGTGCTGCGGTATTAAAAGATGCAACTGCTACAACTGCTTGCGATGCCGCATACGCCGATATGGGTAAAAAAGGCTTTAGGCTGCCGACCGAAGCGGAATGGGAATACGCAGCCCGCCGGCAAAATGACAACACAAATGCGACAGACTACGGCGAAGGTGGTAGTAATGTATGGCTGACCAAACTAAACAGTGCAAGCGGAGCAACAAAGCCGATAGGCTTTAACGGACTGAGCCTACCCGACGGAGAAACTTGGGAAAGTTTACGGGATGAACTTACTAGAGTTGCCGTTTACTATAATTGGTGGAACGGAACCGGCTGGATACATCAAACACCTGCGGTAACGAAGACCGCCGCAGCCGGAAGCAAGACTGCAAATGCACTCGGTTTACACGATATGAGCGGGAACGTATGGGAATGGTGTTTTGATGGGTACGAAGCCGAGATAGCAACCGGCGAGGTTACCAATCCTCAAGGTGCCGCGTCAGGCTCTAGCCGCGTCGAACGCGGCGGCAGTTGGCTCGGCTACGCGAACGGCTGCGCTGTAGGCCTACGGTTCAACCACAGTCCTGACTACAGGAGCTTCATTCATGGCTTCCGCCTGGCTTGCCGGCCTTAAGTTCACACATTTTGCCTATGAGGTTGAGCAGCGCAGGGCGCAGCGTAAGCCGCCCGAAGCAGTGAAACCGAACAGGCAAAATGTGTTTTGTGGTGCAGTAAATATTTGAAAAAAATAGTAAATTATAAAAAGATTTTTGTAATCGATTCAGTTTTTAAAAATTTCTTTGCGAAGTTGAGCGTGAGCTCAACGCTTTGCGCTCGCTGCGGTTAAATAATACCCTTACAAAATTACCGAAGTTGTGGTATAATAATAGATAAGGACATAGGCGGTATGATGCAGAACATTCTTCAATAGATGAGCATAGGTACAAAACAATCGGTATGGTAAATAAGGTGTTGACTGTTATCTATACCGAACGTAAAACTGCAATCAGAATTATTTCGGCACGCCTTGCCGAACAGGAGGAAATAGATGAGTACTATAAAAACTATGAGTTTAGATGAAGTTGCAAACTACGAGATACCCGCTGAAGATTTGGAACGGCTGAATAATTTTAAGAATACTGATTTTTCCGATTGTCCGAAAGATACGGCTGCACAGTTGAAACTGTATAAACCATGGTATAAACTTCATCCTCACGGTTATGGACAACAAAAAGCCGATATGCAAACCGAAATTGATGATGACCTTCTTGCATGGCTGAAGCAAGGAGAGGAAGGTTATCAGACCCGTTTGAATGCAGTATTACGCTGGGCAAAGCAGAACGGTTGCCCTATGGCAGCTCTTGGAAGAAGGTAATTGACTGAGGATAGAAACAAGGATTTTCCGATGGCTCATACAAAAACAAACTTGAAATAGCAAATCTTATGATGTGTATGAATTATCCGAACACTCGAACGAGTGTATACCCTCCACTCGGACGAGAGGCAGAGTGTTCTGCAGAACCGTCTTTAGACTTACCGCAATCCCTCTGTTTTCAATCTCAGCTAAAGATTAAACTAAAAATTTGATAACAATGCGGGTTCTTAGGGGCGGAGCCCCTAAGCGGAATTTTGGCTGCTAAAGCGGACAGGATGTCCGCCTGTATAAGCTATAGTTTTTCGATTTCTTCTTCGGGAAGACCGGTTATCTTTTTTATTAAAGACATATCCAGTTTTTCCATTTTCATAAGTTTGGCTGTTTCTCTCTTATTTTCATAAATACCTTTATACCTAGCATCCATCTCAAAAGTTGACATTAATCTATATTCTTGTCTTGCTTGTTCATTTTGTTTTACTGTTTGTATCATAGCCTCTATCTCCCTTGTAAATTTGCTTTTTGCTTTGCCCGTTTTAAGGTATTCTAAAAACTCTTTTAATTCTTTGTCTTCGGTATTTTCAAAAGCCTCTGAGTTTATTATAACCTTTTTTGTTCCATTTTGTAAAGATATATTTTTATCTTCAAGACAGATATTTTCAAAGGTGTAAATGGGCTTATTTTTCCCGATAGCATCAAAAGTGCAAATAAAAATTATAAAACTGTCATTTAAATTATTATAGGAATTCCCCCTATCCAAGAACGAAATATCGATGGCTGCTTGGTAAAATCTCATTCTTTTAGGTATATTCTTCTCGTTATTTACCTGCATTTCCACATCGTAGAATTTACCGTTTTCAGTTTGTACTAACACATCGAATCTCACTGACTTTGCCTGTTCATAGGTGTTAATATTATGCTGTACCGAAATATATGCAATTTTGCCTATTGTGTCTGATAGTATCATTTCAATAAGTCTTTTGCATAAATCCGGATTTTGCATAACTTTACAAAACATAAAATCGTCTTGTAAAGTCAAATCTTCAAATCTTTTTATCATTTGTGTTCTCCTATTTTTTTTATATTCTCCCTCCTCATTATATTTATAGAAAATATTTAAAAAAAATAGTAAATTATAAAAAGATTTTTGTAATCGATGCAGTTTTAAAAAATTCCTTTGCGGAGTTGAGCGTAAGCTCAACGCTTTGCGTCCCTTGCGGTTAAATAATCAATAAAATGTAAAATTACGCCTAAAAAACAACACAATTATCGACATCGAAATTCAAAACAGGTGGAACAGCGAGTTTATCCAACGAACCATCTTTTTTAACTATTGAAAAATTGATATTTATATGGTAATATCTTTAATAAAGGTAATGCTAAAAATTTACAAAATAAGACGGGTTCTTAGTGATTGCAAGCTGGCGTAGCAATCCAAGCCCTAAGCGGTTCTTTTGAAGATAGGAGGGGTTATAGGGGAGGCAACAACCAACGAAGTTTCTAGGTCAAGAAATCTTTTATCCGAAAAAGTGTCTTTCCTCCCCTAATTAATCAGGAGGTGAGAGAAGTGTTAGCAGAAAGTTCTGAAATGATGGCAAAAGCCAATGCAACAATAGAAGTAATGGAAATGAGTCCAAAAGAAAAATGGCTTTATGATTCCCGTATGAAATATGAACATGATAGGGCTTCATGTATAAATGAAGGTTATCAACGAGGTCTTGAGCGTGGTCTTGATAAAGGTGCATACCAAAAAGCTCTCGAAACGGCAAAGCTGATGCGTATGCATAATTACCCGATTGCCGAAATTTGTACAATATCGGGTCTTTCCAAAGAAGAAGTAGAAGCGATTAATTAATTGACATTCGCCTTTTTAATACATCAAATACTTTTCTCTCATCTTTAAAAACTTTTTTTCGTCTTTTTCGATAAATTTAAAGTAGTCATCTAAGGAAAGGCTCATCGAGCTTAGCTTGTTTGTTCCGCTTAATAAATTGAGGCCGCAGAGTTCGGCAGGGTAGTTATTTATCTTAAACTTATCGGGATACATTTCCCTTATTGTGTACATCACCGCGATTGCAGCTTTTACGGGCAAGAATTTGTTTTTATCCCTGACGATGATTTGAACTCCTTCGCATAGCTCATCCTTATAAACCGAAAGGGCAGGTGTAAAATAGGCGGGCTTAAAAAAGACTCCCTCAAGCTTGAGGGCATTTAGAGCTTCTGCTAAAGCCTCGGCATCTATATAGGGGGCTCCTATGTATTTAAAGGGCATGGTTGTTCCTCTTCCTACCGAAATGTTTACCCCTTCAAAGATACAAAAGCCCGAATAAACTAAGGCGGTATCGGCTGTAGGAATATTGGGCGAAGGAGGCACCCACATTAAATTAAGGTCTTCAAAATAATCTTCACGGCTCCACCCCTGCATGGGGACTATTTTTAAGTTACAGCCTATCTTAAATTCTTTATTGAACATTAAGGCTAATTCTCCCACGGTCATGCCGTGCCTTTGCGCAATCGGAAAATAGCCCGTAAAGGATTTATATTTCTCTTCCAAAATATTCCCCTCAACGTTTATGCCGTTTATAGGATTGGGCCTGTCAAAGACAACAAAGGTTTTTCCGTCACGGGCGCATGCTTCCATTGCATAGGCCATTGTGTAAATATATGTGTAAAACCTTGCTCCTACATCCTGAATATCGAAGCATAAAACATCTATTTGTTGAAGCATCTCTTTTGTGGGCCGCTTTGTTTTTCCGTAAAGGCTGTAAACGGTAAGGCCGGTTTTTTTATCTACCATGTTGGAAATACCGGCTCCATCCCTTGCATTTCCCCTTATTCCGTGTTCCGGAGAAAAAAGGCTTGAAAGATTAGTCTTTTCGTATAAGATTTCGATGCTTGATCTTCCTAAAGAGTCTATACCTGTTTGATTGGTAATCAATCCAATTCTTTTTCCTTTAAAAAGATTAAAAAATTCGTCGACGCGTTCAATTCCCGTTTTAAAATCGGACTCGTCCGGCTTACCTGCTTTTTTTTCTGCAAAAACTATTAGGGCAAGACTACAAAAGCAAAATAAAAAAAGCGTTTTTTTCATCTTGCCGTTCCTTCAGCTTGTTTTTTTGCTAAGTTTTTCTTTGAGTTCCTTGATTGAATTTCTGCAAGTATGGCCATAGCTTTTTCACTTTTTAAAAATTGTTTTAGGACTGCAGATTGCTTTGATTGTTCTTTTATGCTTTCCATTATGGCTGTCAAATCCTTGCGGGAACCTTCGTTATCATAAATTTGAGGTGTCATAGTTATAAGTTCTTTTCTGCCTACCGCAAGTTCTATAAGCATTTGATCCAGCAGAGCATTATCATAGTTTTTAAATGCGGAATAAATAAGGGTGGTAATGGCTCCATAGTTTTTTGCAAGATAAAAATCGCCCTCATATTTTCCGCGCAAGTTTTTTCCAAAAAGGGCAGGGGTGTTTTTTGCGCTTGTAAAGATTATGATTATTAAATCTTCTTTAGGATCGATTAAGGTTAATGTCCCCGTCCAGCCTGTGTGTCCTATTGTGTTTGCACTTGCAAGCTGCGAAAAAGCCCAAGCATAGCTGTTATTAAGTCCCTGCCTCCTCCATCCCAAGCCTGCCTGCGAAAAAAAATTCCCCTGACTGGTAAATAAATTCAAAACGCTTGAATCGAATAGTTTGATATTTCCGTAACCGCCGCCGTTCAGCATTACCTGAGCCAAAACTGCTATACTTTCGGCATTTGCAAAAAGCCCTGCATGGCCGCTTACCTGATCCATTGAATTATAGGCCTCAGGGTCGTGTACCGTTCCGTGAACCGGTAAATATTTTATATCTTTAAATTTTTCGTCCTTTGTCCTTTTGGGTGAGCGTATTTCGGTTGCAGTGATATCTTCTTTTGTAAATCCTTTTTTTAAAGGCTCATAGCAGACTGAAGATAAATTTAAGGGTTTGTAAAGGTTTTCTTCCGTATACTTATCCAAGGGCATGCCCGTTACCTTTTCTATAATCAAACCCAAAAGCATATAATCTATATCGGAATATAAAACCTCAGTGCGAGGAGAATATATTAAGGGAGTGTTGCAAATCAGCTCTAAAACAATCTCCTTGTTTTGTCTTTTATCGCTTTCCTTTTTTTTTGTTATTTTTTTGTTCACATAATATTGTGCCCCTGCCGGAAAACCTGCCTGATGCTTTAATAAGTCCTCAACGGTAATATCGCCCTTTCCCTTAAAGCGGGCCCTCTTGTTATCTTGAAAATCAGGAAAAAAATCTTTTACCTTGCCATAGATTGAAATTTTTTCTTCGGATATAAGTTTTTGTAGTGCAAAATTTACCGTATACATTTTGGTGTTGCTGGCTAGATCAAAAAGAGTTTCTTTTGTGATAGGCTTTTTGTTTTTGTGCAACAGGGGTTTCCCAAATTCGTCAACGGTGCTGATATAACCGTAGGCCGAATTTTTTATCATCCTTCCGTTTTTTACCACTACAAGCTGAACCGAAGGAAATCCGTTTGCTGTTTGTGCCTCCATAATGTCATCTATTATTTGAAAGGCTCTATAATTTACATTATTTAATTTTTCTTTTTTTTCGATAATGGAAGGGTAGGGGATTTTTACCGATAAGGTATAGGCTTTCAAAAAGCCCTTATCATCTTTTTCTGCTTCAATGTTTGTAATGAGTAAGTTATTGGTTCCGTTTATTACCTCATCTCCGATATAAATTTGAGTGTACTTATTTTTACAGATTTTTTTTGTATCTATTTTTTTTCCGTTTAAATATAAAAGAAATTTTTTTACATTTTCGGTATGAAAATAAACATAGCCCTGTCCCGTATAGGCCTTAAAAGGAATAAAGCTATTCGGTAAAATTGAAGGATCGTATTTTTCTTCATCCGGAGGAAAGCTTATATCCGTTTGAAAGCCTAAAAAGCCTCCTTCGGTTTCTTCCGATTTATAAATGTAGGCGTCTGCCGGTTCGCTCTTTATCTTTGATATTTGAGCCGAGCGGCATGACAAGATTAAGCTGATAACAAAAAAAATGCACAAAAATTTTTTCATTTGCCCATTCTATCATAAAATGTAAAAATAGAAAAGAAGAGAAATTTCTTCTTGCACATCAACGGATTATTGTATATAATGAACTGGGAGGTTCGATAAACAGTTCGGCAGGAATTCAGCCTCACTGTTTATCTGCCGAGTTTGCCTTTCGGCAAACGTCGCATTATTGTATGCGGTTTTGTAAACAAACCGCTTGAAAAAAACTTTTTTCAGGATTTGATTCGCTATCCGCTTTAGCGGATACGATGAAAAATTTCCTTGCAGAACAGAGCCGAAAGGCTCTGATATTTGCTGCAAAAAGTTTTTATGGAGGATTCTTATGTCAAAATTTAAAATGCAAAAGGCTAGCGCCGAAATTCTGGATAAATTGATAAAGCCTATTTCATCGATTACCGGTGCCAAAAATGAAGGGTTTTTAGTAACTGCAGGATGCGGAACTGAGCGTGAACAATGGAATACAATGACTGCCGGCTGGGGATCTATAGGTTTTTTATGGAATAAACTTACAGCTACCGTTTATGTAAGACCTACCAGATATACTTCCGAATTTGTTGATAAAGAAGATTATATAACTCTTTCTTTTTTTGATGGAGATGATCCATGGGCTAAGGATATGCTGGCTTTTTGCGGTTCCGTTTCGGGCCGAAATGCCGATAAAGCAAGGGAAACAGGTTTAAAACCCGTAATGCTTGAAGACGGTGTTATAGCTTTTGAGCAGGCTAAAACCGTTCTTGTATGCCGAAAACTCTACCGAAGCGAATTCGATATGGACTTATTTGTTGACCCGCAGATTATTATAGATTCATATCCAAAAAAAGATTTTCATTATGTTTATATTTGCGAGATAGTTTCCGTTTATACAAAATAGAGTTCTTTATTAGGGGCTTAGCGGCCTATGATAGATACATTTGCCCCAAACCATTTTTTACTCGTTTTTTCTAAAAAATCGGTTTTAGCCATATCTTCTAAAGTAGATTTGACGGCATTCATCAGGGCGATGTCCTCTTTTCTAAAAGCTATAACATATTCTTCGTAAGCTATAGCTTCATCCAGCACCCGATACGAGCCTTTTCTTGCTTGTATCAGGCTGCTAATTGAAAGAAGGTCGTATACTACACACTCTATTTCATCCTTTTCAAGAGCATTTACGGCTTCTTGGGCACTCTGAAACACAAGCGTGTTTTTAAATACTCCGTGAGTAGATTCGGCTTTTTTAAGACTTTCATGTATAAATGATGAGGATGTAATACCTATTTTCTTTTCCCTTATGTCTTGAATGGTGTAATAAGGCGACTTATCTTTTACAACCAATATTATAGCACTTTTTATATAAGGTGAGGTAAGAGAATAAATTTTATCACGCTTCTTACTGTATGCAAAGGCACTCCATATACAGTCGATTTGTCCATCCTTAAGTAATTTATCTCTTTGATCCCACTTAATGACTTTAAAAATCGGTTTTATTTTCATACGATTGCACAGTTCTTGAGCTACTTCTATGTCATAACCTTCCATTTTTGTCGTAAAAAGGTTTAGAAAAGAAAAAGGAGGATAATCATCCCGAATCCCTATTATAAATTCTTTTTTTACAAGAATTTTTGCAAGAGAAATATCGTTTGCTTTTTTTTGGATACGGACAGCCTTGGGTTTACAAGATGTCATAACCAATATCGTGAATAAAAAGATAAAGCTAAATTTAAAAATATGATTGGAATTTTTTTTCATAATAAATTTTCCCTTTTACTTTCCAAAAATCAGTAAATCTTTACCGAACCATTTTCTTGAAATCTTTTCAAGAACGCCTTTTTTTTCTAAAATGTATAAAACTCTTTCTATTTCCGTTTTTAAAGCCTTATTCCCTTTTTTAAATGCATATACATAGGAGTCTAAGGCTATAGCTTGTTCAACAAGACTGTACACATCCGGCTCTTTATTTAAGTATTCCGTCATTGTTGAAATATCTCCGACACAGGCGTCCAGTCCAAGGTTTTTTAAGTCTCCCAACATTTGAGGAATATTCTCATATGAGTCGTTTAATGAATGAATTCGAGTCATAATATCGGGATTATTTTTAATCAAGTCTGCTCCAAAACTTCCTTTTTGTCCCCCTATCTTCTTATCTTTTAGATCTTCAAAGGTTTTAATATTCTTTGATCTCAGAGTTAAAATAACTACGGCATTGCGTAAATAAGCTTGTGTAAGCTCATAGGTCTCATTTCTCTCATCCGAATAAGAGAATCCTGATGCAATACAGTCGACGGATCCCGTAGTTATCAGCTCGTTTACTTCGGTAGGAACTATTGAGCGGAATTCTACCTCGATATTCATTATATCTGCTATTTCTTCGAATACATCAATATCAAAGCCTGTTATTTCGTCTTTATTATTATAAAAACATATGGGCGGATTATATGCATTTACCCCTACAATTATTTTAGATCTTACAAGAACTTCGGCTAATGAAATATCATCCGAAGATATTTCATCAATTTCATTTTTTTTACATGAAAATATCAAGCTGAATAGCAAAATTACCGCAAAAAAAACTGCCTTTGAGTTTAATTTATTACGCATGAAACAAATATATCATAGTATCTGCAAATTGTAAAGAACGGAAAAGGCGCTTGTTTTCATTATTGAAACTTTTATCAAAAAATGATAGAGTACAAAAGATTATGAATGGGAGATATGATAAACAGGAGAAATTTGTGAACGATAAGATTGCCATTATCGGAGCAGGCTCTTGGGGAACGGCCGTGGCCTGTTCTTTAGGAAAAAACGGACACAGAGTTGTGCTTTGGAGCCATACTGCCGGCGTTGCCGATTCGATAAATACTGACCATATAAACGAAAAATACTTACCTAAGCATAAATTGCCTAAAACCGTTTCCGCCTCTACGGATATGGAAGAGGTATGCAAAGATGCTTCTTTTATATTTTTAGCAAGTCCTTCACTCTATTTAACCTCAGCGGTTGAAGAACTTCTTAAATTTGCTCCTTTTAGCCATGATGACGGCAAAATGCCTTATCCTACAATCGCCGTGCTGACAAAGGGTTTTATTCCTGATGAAAACGGAGAGCCTCAGTTTATAATAGACGTTTTGGAAAAAATGCTTCCCGATTTTTATAAAAATCACTTGGTTTATGTAGCAGGCCCCAGCCATGGGGAGGAAGTGGCCGAAGGTAAGCTGACCGGCCTTATAGCTGCATCTCAAAACCCCATGTGTTCTATCCGCTGCCGAGAGATTTTAAGGTCGAGGAGTTTGCTTGTTTATTCCAGCTTGGATATAATCGGAGTGCAGGTTTGTGCGGCCGCTAAAAACGTTATAGCCGTCGCCTTCGGTGTTTTGGATGCTTTAACCGTAACCTCCGATATTTTCGGCGACAATACCGAATCCCTACTTTTGGCTGCCGGCTTAAACGAGATTCAGGCTATAGGCAGGGCTATGGGGGCGACTCATCCCGAAACCTTTACATCGATTTCCGGAGTAGGCGACTTGGACGTAACCTGCCGAAGTAAGTACGGAAGAAACCGCCGTTTCGGTAACGAAATTATCACAAAAAAAATTCTTCTTTCCTTTGAAAATTTGGACGATCTTATTAAAAATATCGATAAGATAGGCTACTTGCCTGAAGGCGTTGTCGCCTGTAAATACCTGAACATTCTTGCAGAAAAGCGTAATTTAAAGCTGCCTATCTGTTCGGGGCTTTATAAAATCTTAAACAAGGAATTAAAACCTCTTGACTTAATAGAAAACTTATTACAGGGAGATACAAAGTAATGCTCGAAAATATTACCGAAAAATTCAGCGGGATAATGCGCTCTTTGAGCGGTAAATCCAAAATTACCGAAAAAAATATTGAAGACACAATCGAAGAAATAAAAACAGCTCTTTTGGATGCCGACGTAAACTTGCGCGTTGTACGCCGTTTTATAAATGCTACAGCAGAAGAAGCCAAGGGCGAAAGGGTTTTAAAGTCCGTCGATCCCGGTCAGCAGTTTACAAAAATTGTATACGATAAAATGACCTCCTTTTTGGGGGATGAAAAAAAAGCTCTTGACCTAAGGGGGCCTGACACCCAGTCGGTAATCCTCTTTTTAGGTCTCCAAGGCTCCGGAAAGACTACCAGTGCCGCAAAATTGGCCTTAAAGCTTAAAAACGAGGGCAGAAAGCCCTTGCTGGTTGCCTGCGACCTTGTCCGCCCTGCCGCCGTAGAGCAGCTTTCCGTTTTAGGCGGAAATATCAGTGTGCCCGTTTACAAGGAAGAAACTAAAGATGCGGTAAAAGTAGCAAAAAATGCTCTGGCCTTTGCCAAAAAGAACTTTTATGATACGGTAATAGTCGATACGGCAGGCCGCCTTCAAATCGATGAAGACATGATGAAGGAAATCGTCAATATTAAATCTGCCGTAAAACCTATGGAAACCATTCTTGTTGCAGATTCAATGACCGGTCAAAGTGCCGTTGATGTTGCAAAGGAATTTGACGAGCAGGTAGGGCTTTCAGGCTTGATCCTTACAAAATTCGACTCCGATACCAGAGGCGGTGCAGCCCTTTCCTTAAAGACCATAACAGGTAAGCCCATTTTTTACATAGGAACAGGCGAAAAACTCGAAGATCTTGAGCCCTTTTATCCCGACCGCATTGCAAGCCGTATCTTGGGCATGGGCGACATTGTTTCTTTGGTTGAAAAGGCCCAAGCTCTTTATGATGAAGAAGAGGCGGAAAAGCTTCAAAAAAAGATGCAAAGCGAAAGTTTCAGCCTTGCCGATATGCTCATGCAGTTGGAGCAGGCCGAAAAGATGGGGCCCTTAGAGTCAATGCTCGATATGATTCCCGGGCTTTCAGGTCAAATAGACAAGGATAAGCTTGACCTCTCGCTTTTAAAACGCCAAAAGGCCATAATCCAGTCGATGACCTTAAAGGAAAGGGATAATTTCCGCATTATCGGGCCTCCCCGCCGTAAACGCATTGCAAAGGGCTCAGGAACCTCCGTAGGCGATGTAAACAAGCTTTTAAAGCAGTTTGAAAAGACCCGTCAAATGATGAGGAAGGTGTCAAAAAATAAGGGACTGCAAGCTAAAATGATGTCCGGCGGGTTTTTCGGATAAGTTTCCACATTAAAATTAAAAGATTAAAATTAAAAGGCCTTGAAGCGTTAAGCTCAAGGCCTTTTTAGATAGTCACAGTTTCCTTTTGTGTTTTAAGGACGCATCTTTTTTTCGGATTTTGCTTGACATTGAATGCATTTTAAAGCGTAGGGCAGGGCCTTTAGTCTGTCTTCAGGTATCTGGTCCTTGCAGGTAATACATTTTCCGTATTTGCCTTCCCGTATTCTTTCCAATGCAGAATCAATCTTTTGCAGTTTTTTTACATTATTTTCTCCGATAAATTCGAGCATATCTCTGTCGGTACTATATGAGGCCAAATCTGCAAAGTCTTTGGGGATGCTGTTTGCTAAGGTTTCTGCATACTCTTCATCATTTCTCTGCAATGAAGCGAGTATTTCCTCCCTCTCTTTTAGCAAATATTCTTTCATTTCCTCAATAAACTTCTTTTTCATACACATCTCCTAGTTGACAATTTTTTTAATAGACTTTAGAATTATACGACTAAATCAAGCAAAAAGCAAATGTTTTTTTTGAATTTATTCATTTTTTTGGAGGTCTTGTGGCTAAGGAAGAAGCAATTGAAGTTGAAGGTATTGTTAAGGAGTCTCTTCCCAATACTATGTTTAGGGTTGAGTTAAAAAACGGTCATGTTATTTTGGCTCATTTATCCGGAAAGATGCGGAAGCATTATATTAAAATCGTACCGGGAGATACGGTAAAAGTTGCCTTATCCCCCTATGACTTGACAAGAGGCCGAATTATCTTCAGAGAAAGATAAACGTTTATCTTTAGATAAACGCTTATCTTAAAGATAAGCTCTAATCGAATATCGCCATATAGCCTTTCCTTATTCGGAGAACTCCCTCTGCAACAAGGGATAAGGCTAAGAGAAAACCCAAAATTCCTAAAAAGATAATACTCTTAAATAGCAGGAGACCTACTATTGTCAGTAGTATGCCGCTTATAAGTATCTTAAAGGCTTCACTTCGGCTAATTTTTTCTCTTTTCTTTGCATTTTCGCTTCGGATATTTCTCCAATTTTTCCACCAATTAGAGCTGAAAATGTCGTCTCCAAAGGGATTTGTGTTTTGACCGTAAGTATAGGTTTTCTCTGAAGAGTTAAAGGGGGTTGATGTACCGAGGTCGTAGTCTCTTCGTCTTTGAGGGTCGGAGAGCACGGAATAAGCCTCGCTTATATGCTTAAATTTCTCTTCAGCTGCCTTGTTATCCGGGTTTTTGTCGGGATGATACTTCATAGCCAAGGTTCTATATGCCTGTTTAATTTGGTCTTCATCAGCATTATTAGAGACATTCAGTATACTGTAATAATTTTCCACTAACCTATCACCGTTCCTTTAAAATCTTTACCGTTGAGAATGTTTTCCAAATTCTCAATATCTTTTCCGGCAGCACATATTACTTTTATACCTGCTTTTTGGGCTCTTTGGCTTGCTATGGGGTCAAAAGGGGTGTTTTTTCCGGGTACCCATTCCGTCCCGACTATTTTTATAAAATCTTCCCAAGATATTGAATCTATAGGTCTTGCTTCAGGATTCTTTTTAGGATCGTCGGTATAGACTTTGGCAATGTTTGAAAGATTTACTACCAAATTTCCCGAAAACCTTTCTGCAAGGACTACGGCATCATTATCCGTAGAAAAGCCGGGTTTCCAGCCTGCTGCAACCAGTATTTGACCGCCGAACATATCGACTGTTGTCGGGTCGTAAATGACAGGGTTGGGGCAAAGATCCTCAAAAACAGCCTTTACAAGCTGGGCATTGAGTCTTGTAGCCATTATTCCTATCCAATCCGCTTCATCATTTTTGGCAGAGGCCTTTCGTAGGTCACAAACTGTCCTGTATGCGTTTTGATAATCTCTGGCAGGAGCACCGCCTCCGATTACCATAATAATTTTTCGTGATGAATCTTGCGAAAGCCAATTTCTTATAGTTTTTGAAAATTTATCTAAAAAATCGAAATCCGGTTTATCCGGGGCTACTATAGAGCCTCCTACCGACAAAACAGTTACCATACTATCCCTCCTCAAGGATAATTATCTGTATATTAACAACTGTACATAAAAAAAAGTTTCTTAAAAATTTCAGTTAAATGCATTGTGTCGAATTCCGAGGCTCCTGCAGAGGACAAAAGCTCAATAAAAAATGTCTCATTTATTTTTTTTCCGCCTTTTTTAAATAAACCTAGGCCCGAAAGGTATTTGCATATCTGTTCCGAGTTTTCTTGAATCATCTTCATTGGAGCTTTTTGTAGGTAAATGTTTTTTTCTATGCTTGGATTATCTTTTTTTGATAGCGGATTATTCTTTTCTGCTATATACAGGGAATAGCAAAGAATAAGCACGGCATGGGAAAGATTATAGGAGCCGAAGTCTTCTTCAGCAGGAATATTAACCGAAAAAGAGCATAGATTAAGCTCTTCATCTATAAGCCCGGTGCGTTCATTTCCAAAAACAAGGCCTAATCTGCCTCCGTAGAATCTTTTTAAGTCAAGACATAGGTCTTCGGGGCTCATGCCCAGATCTTTACGTTTATGGCCTGTTCGTCTGCTGGTTCCTATTAAAACAGAGCAATCCGATGCGGCTTCTTTTAGGCCTTCAATGGTAGGAGGGTAAAAATGAGCATTTTTCCACACATGGGAGGCGTGAAGGGCCAGTTTTAAGACTTCCGTTTCATCATAATCTTCCTTGCTTCCCGTAATTCTCAAATCCTTAAAACCCGTATTTGCCATAACTCTGCATACGGCTCCTATGTTTGCACTTGTTTCCGGCCGGCAAAGAATAATTGTTTTTTCAAAGTTCATTTTTGTATATTGCCTTCATTCTGCCCTTATGTCAAGAGAAATTAAAAAAAAATCTTAAATTCGGAAAAATAAACTACAAGTTTGTAAATATTAGCCGATACTGTAACTGTAAAAGTTTTTTTTTGTTATCTTATGATATCTTTTGAATTATTAAAAGTGCAAGTTACAGAAAAATAGATTTTTTTTGTTTTTTTATTTGACTTTTTTTTAAATAAAGGGTATAATGGAGTTTAGACATACTGGATTATTTCTTTATTTTGAAAATAAAGTGGGAGAATTATGAGTAATAACAGTGTTATAGCCGGTTTTGATGATGAAAAAGATGATAGTTTAAAGATTCGGCTTCAAAGAGTAGATGGACTTGACAAATGCGTAGTTGTTTTTTTGAATGGCTATATTGATACCTATAACTCTGCGTTTTTTCAAAAACGCATTGCAAAGATTATAGACAGCGGTTTTATACAGATTGTATTTAACTGTGCTGCTTTAAATTACGTTTCATCCACAGGTATAGGTTCGTTTACAGCCTTTTTAAAAACCGTAAAACCAAGAGGCGGAGATATAGTTTTATTGGATATTCAACCCAAAGTATATGAAATATTCCAGCTTCTGGGCTTTTCACAATTTTTTAATATTAAGGATGCTTTGTCTGATGCAGTTTCATTTTTTCAAAGTTCGAGTACGACTGCAAATGCCCAAGTATTTCCGAAAATATTTGCTTGTCCCATATGCTCAAAGAAACTAAAGGCTACTAAGGCAGGCCGTTTTAGATGCTCGGAATGTAAAACTATATTGGCTATCGATAATAATGCTCAGGTTTTTTTGGGCTAAGGTTTAATCTTAATTTAAAATTGCAGTTTATAAGCCTGTTTTCTTCAATCAGGCTTATAAACTGCAATAAATGTTTTCAGGCTTATCTTTAAATTTCTAAAACTATTTTTATCTTACAAACGAATTAACCGAGAGCGGGGAACCTATCCATATCCCTTCGGCTCCAAGGTATTCTTTTTTCTTACCTTTGATTAAAAACTGAACGGAACTTACCGTTGAAAATTCACATGCAGTAAAAACTATCTGTTCAAGCTGGGCTTGATAGGCCTCTATGCCGTATCTGTTAAATTGAAAATCTTCGCTTATATTTACTTCTGCAACCCCGTTTTTTACTTCAATCGATAAAAGCTTTGTATCGGGCGGAATAAAAGAGCGGAAGCCTTGTTTTGCTTCTTCCGCTGAGGGGCCTTGAAGGAGGCTGTTTATGGCTTCGGTTAATGGCGAGTCCGTTTTTTCAAGCTGCCTCATAACCGGCTTTCTTACTAATTTACCGTCCGAATCTATTTTAACCAGATAAATTTTAGAGTTCCGTTTTTCAGATGATTTTTCATTTTTTTGCTCAAGTTTGGACTCCTCTTTTTTAGATTCGTCTTTGTTTTTGTTTTCAGAGTTTTTTTTGCCGGTTTTAGTTTCCGTTTTTGCCGGTTTTTCATTTGATCTTTGAGGACTTGGCTTTTTTTCTTCTTTGGATTTATCCGAACCCTTAGTTTTTTGCGGTTCCGAATTTTTTTTGACCGTTTTTTGAACTTGTTCAGCCGGTTTTTCCGGGGCGGCTTCGGTTTTTTCTTCGGAAGAATTTTCTTCATTTTTTTCTGCCGCTCTGATTTTTTCTATTTCGTTTTGAATGCCTTCAATATCCGCTTCATTTTGCTTTTCTTCTTGCATTTCTTTTTTTTGGAATATGCTTATTGCATTTGTTTTTTCAAAAACACGGGCAATATTGTCTTTGTTGATAAAAAAAAGCAGGGCAACCAATAAAATAAATGCAAGCCAAAAAAAACAGCCTAAAGATGTATTTTTCTTTCCCATAATCACCATATAATAATATATTTTAGAAAAAAATACTACACTTTTTATAAAAAAGTATATACATAATGTTAAAAAAATTGTATAATCGTACAATATGATAGTAGCGATTGATGGACCTGCAGGCTCAGGTAAAAGTACTCTTGCAAAGATGCTTGCTGAAAACTTGAACATTACGTTTATGAACACGGGCAGTTTTTACAGAGCATTGGCTCTTGCTGTGCTGCGTTCTTTCGGAGGCGGAAATGACGGAAGCGGAGGACAAACTCCCGATCTTTCCGATGAAGAAAAATGGACATCCTTTGCAGAAAAGACGGAACTTTTTTATATAAACGGCTCAATGTTTTTGGGTAATGAAAATGTTGAAGCTTATCTTAGAAGTGATGCTGTAGAATCCATCGTTGCTCCTCTTTCAGCTATAGTTCCTATAAGACGCATATTAAATAAGAAAATTCGCGAAGAAGCCTCTAAAACCGGAGCTGTTTGTGAAGGCCGGGATATGACTACCGTAGTTTTCCCTAATGCCGATATTAAGTTTTACCTTGATGCTTCTGTAGAGGCCAGGGCAAAAAGGCGCTTTGAGCAGGGAACAAGCAATCTTTCGCCGGAAGAAATAAAAAAAACGATTCTCGAAAGAGATGAGGTGGATAAAAACAAAAAAGAAGGGAGCTTAAAAGTAGCTCCCGATGCCGTGTATCTGGATACATCGGACTTAAATATAAATGAAGTTTATGCAAAAATGCTGGCGGAGGTGTCGGCAATAATGCCGGCATCAAAGTCGGAAAATATCAATAATAAAGGGTTATCTATGGAAAAGATGGAAGTGGTAAAGGATGTTGAAAAAGACTCCAACGGAAACATCCAAGCACAATTACAAGAGGAGTACTTAAATAATTTTGAGGCTCCAGAGGCGGGGACAATTAAAGAAGGTTATGTTGTTGCTGTAAACAACGGAACCGTTTTTGTCGATGTAGGCGGTAAATCCGAAGGTCATATTCCTTTGGATGAGTTTGATGAAGAACCTAAGGTAAATGATAAGGTAAATGTTCTTATCGAAAAAACCGAAAGTTCTAACGGTCATTTGGCCGTATCAAAACTCAAGGCCGATAGGCTTATTCTTCAAAAAGAGTTTAAACAGGCTTATGCCGATAAGACTCCGATTGATGGTACTATCGCAAAGCAGGTAAGAGCCGGTTATGAGGTAAAGCTCGGCGGCGGATTGACTGCTTTTTTACCTTTGAGTCAGGCAGATGTATCCAGAGTTGAAAAACCGGAAACTTTGATAGGTGTAAAGTCGAAATTCTACATTGAAAAATTGAGCTTTAACTCACGCTCAGGTGAAAATATTGTTGTAAACAGACGTAAGTACATGGAAGGGCGTACCGAAAAAGAAAGAGACGCCTTTTTTCAAAATACAAAGATAGGCGACACCGTAAAGGGAACTGTTAAGAGCTTTACCAGTTTCGGTGCCTTTATTGATTTAGGCGGTTTTGACGGACTCTTACATATCAATGATATGAGCTGGGGTCATGTAACCCGTCCTAAGGACTTCGTAAAGAAAGGCGAAGAAATAGAGCTTAAGGTAATCCGCCTTGATCCGGAGAACAAGAGAATAAACCTCTCATTAAAGCATTTTAGTCAAGATCCTTGGCTTCAGTTTGAAGACAAGTTCCATGTTGACGACATAGTTACCGGAACGGTTACAAAGACAACGGACTTCGGAGCTTTTATCGAGTTGGATGAAGGAATCGAAGGTTTGGCCCATATCAGCGAATTCAGCTGGGTTAAGAAGATTAATAAGCCTGAGGACATATTAAAGCCCGGAGATAAGGTAACATGTATGATTCTCGGCTATGATATTCAGGCCGGAAGAGTTTCTTTGGGTCTAAAACAGGTTACGGATAATCCTTGGGATACGATTGAAGAGCGTTATCCTGTAGGAACACGCTTAACTCGAAAGGTCGTTAAAATTACAAATGCAGGCGCCTTTATTTCTCTTGAAGAAGGAATTGACGGATTTTTACATGCAGATGATATTTCATGGATTAAACGTGTAAAACATCCGGGAAGCGAACTTGAAGTAGATAAAGAAATCGAGGTTATTGTTATCGAATGCGATGCCGAATCAAGAAGAATCCGTTTGGGTATTAAACAGCTTACCGATGATCCGTGGGAAAAATTCGGAGCCGCTTATAAAGTCGGTTCTACCGTTGAAGGTGAAGTTTCCTCAATCACCGACTTTGGTGTATTTGTAAAGGTTCCCGGAGATATTGAGGGTTTAATCCACAAACAAAATTTGGTTGAGTCCAGGGATGAAACACCTGAAGAAGCTCTTGCAAAATATGCTGTAGGGGATAAGATCAAAGCTGTAGTAATCGAAATAAATCCGAGAAACAAAAAAACCGCTTTCTCAATTAAAGATTTTAAGCGAAAACAACAGCAGGAAGAAATTTCTCAGTACATGTCAACAGAACAAGAAGATGATGATTCATCTTATACTCTTGGAGACCTTTTAAAGAATAAACCGGAGTAAATCCGTTTGTCTTATGAGTACGGTTGAGAGCATTAAAAGAGATAAGCTTAATACTCTTATAAACACAAGTTTGCTGATAAACTCAAATTATTCGGATTTGAGTGTTCTTTTGGAGAGGATTGTAGAATCGGCAATGGAAGTTGTAGAAGGGGATGCGGCGTCTCTTTTGATGCTTGAACCTGACGGTGGAAGACTTAGGTTTGAAATTGCAATAGGACCTAAGGGGATTGAAGCAAAAAAGATGGTGCTTGCATTGGACGGTATTGCCGGCTGGGTTATAAAATACAATCGGAGTGCCATCATAAACGATGTATTAAGCGATCCGCGCTTTGATCCTACCGTGCAGAAGGTTACAGGTTACAAAAACCGTAATATGATTGCAGTCCCAATGCGCATTAAAGATGAATGTATCGGGGTGATTGAAGTCTTAAACAAGAGAGACAAAAAAGATTTTGATGCAGACGACTTAAACGTATTGGAACTTTTTGCTACGCAGACGGCTATTGCCTATCAAAATGCAAAGCATTATGAGAAGTCTCGGGAAGAAATTATTTGCCTTCAAGATCAGCTGGAGCAAGATAGAGGCTACCATACTTTTATTGCAAAAAGTAAGGTGATGAATGAAAAGCTTGAGCTATGCCGTAATATAGCGGCTTCCGATGCCTCCGTACTCATATTGGGTGAGAGCGGGGTTGGAAAAGAGCTTATTGCCGAACAGCTTCACTTGAATTCGAGACGTGTTAATAATCCCTTTATCAGGGTGAACTGTGCTGCCTTACCCGAAGGCTTGCTTGAAAGTGAGCTTTTCGGTCATGTAAGAGGGGCCTTTACGGATGCAATTTCGGATAGAAAAGGAAGGTTTGAGCTGGCCGATAAGGGAACTATTTTTTTAGATGAAATAGGTGATATCCCTTTAACCTTGCAAACAAAGCTTTTAAGGGTCTTGCAGGAAATGGCCTTTGAAAGGGTAGGTTCAAATAAAACTCTTACGGTTGATACCCGAATTATTGCTGCCACAAATAAAAATATAGAAGAGCTTGTAAAGCAGGGGAAATTCAGATCGGATCTTTACTACCGCTTAAACGTCTTGCCTATATATATTCCGCCTCTTAGAAATAGAAAGGAAGATATACAGGAACTGGCACATTTCTTTTTAAAGAAGTTCAGCAAAGAAGTAAAAAAGCCGTTTTTAGGTTTTTCGCCTGATGCGGAAAAGCTTATAAATGCTTATTATTGGCCGGGAAATATTCGGGAACTTGAAAATGCTGTTGAGCGGGCATGTGTTTTGGGTAAGCCTCCTTATATCGAGGAAAAAGATTTGCTTTTAAAACTTGAATCCTCTTCTTTTGAGTCTGAGGGTAATTATTCAAATCCGGATTTAAAATCGGCCATAAATGATTTTAAAAAATCTTTTATTGTCAAAATTTTAAATGAACATAAATGGAATCAAACAGCTGCTGCCGAAAAACTCGGAATACAGCGTACATATTTATCGAGATTGATAAAAGAGCTCGAAATTAAGGAGATATAAAATGGTTTTGGAAGAAAATAAAGATTTGGCACAAAAAATCAATGATTTTTTAGTCCAATATAGAAAAATAGTGCTTGGCATTTTAGTTTGTATTTTGGTTGCCGTTGCCGGTATTATTGTTTGGTTTGTAACCGCTGAAAACTCCAAGAAAACTTCGGTAACAAGTGTTGAAAAAATTATTTATGAACTTGAAGACTTTAAACGGGAAGATCGGGCTAAAAATCCTGCATCTGAAGATGACGGCGGGGAGAACGAAAAAACCGTTTCTGAGGCTGTGAAAGAAGCTGAAGACAAGGCCATTGAAGAATTAAAAACCCTTGGTTCAAAATATTCTTCTTCCTATGCGGGCTTTCGGGCAAATACTGTGATAGCCGAAATCTATTTTCAGCGAAAAATGTATGAAGACGCTTTAAAATTTTATGAGCTTGCAGCAAAAGCCGTAAAAAATTCTTATGTAGAAGGAGTCGCTTCTTTTAATGCTGCCGCTTGTGCCGATGAGTTAGGAGATAAAGAGAAAGCCCTCGCTTATTATGACAGAGCTTCAAAGGTTGAAAATTTTCCGCTGATTCCCAGGGCTATCTTTAATACGGGCCGCCTGTATGAAGCCTTGTCAAAAAAAGAAGATGCCATCCTTTCTTATAATAAACTTTTGGAAAAATACCCCCAAAATGAATGGGCGCTTCTTGCAAAATCCCGTATAGTTGTTCTTACAGGAAACGATAAGCAGTAAATTGTTTAAGGATAAATTCGGTATATGCCGGTTTATCCTTAACAGAGGTCATATGCTTGGGAAAAAACTATTATGTTTATTCAGTATTTTTATTTTTTTCTCCTGCGGTATAGATGATATTGTTTATTTGGAGCCACCAAAATTAGTTCACAGTCCTACAGGGTATCATGATGCAGCTCATATGTATTTTGAGTTTGAAACCTCAGATAAAAAAAATTGGGGTATTGGTGAGTTTTTGGGATTTGAAGTGTATTACCGTATTTATGAATCGGAAACAGATTGTAAGAATCTGATAAAAAATATGGTGCAGTATGATGAGTCAAATCCTGCCAACTCCGTTAATCACCTCCTATCATCTTATAATTATAGGCTGTTAACATATCAGGGACACTCCTATCAAGATAGACCTATTGTTTTAGCTCCGGCTGCCAGCCCCGTTAATGATCGCCTTGTAAACTTCCGTCTTGAGGTTATTGACTCCTTTTCTAATTATTTTGAGATACCCGGATTGCCCCCGCGTAAGGTCTTACGTCAATTTGGTGAAGACTTCACTGTTGTAAAGCGCGGGGATTATGATGTTCAATCTTCAAGTAATCCTTCTCCTGATTCGTTTTATGTTGCAGCCTTTGCTGCAACTTACGGCTTCGATAAAAGCTTTAGGCCGCTTTATAGCAGCCTTATTTCATTGGGGTATGTTAAAATAAAAAAGAATACATAGTTTTATATGTATAAAATATAAAAAAAATACTGTATAAAAAAATACTTGAAATTTTCAACACGATATGGTAGAATCAGCATGCGAGGCATTTTATGAAAATATTGAAGCTTTTCATTTTTTGTATTGTTTGTTTGCTTATAAGTTCATGCAGTCGAAGGTTATCTGAAGTCAATGGCGTTAAGTATAATATCGATGAAGTTTTAAATAAAAATGAACCTATTACCATAAATGTTTGGCATTATTATAGTGCAAGTCAAAAAGAAAAATTTGACAATCTTATAGATAATTTTAATGCATCTGAGGGGGCCAAATACGGAGTGTATGTCCGTGGTATCAGAAGGGCAGGAAATGCAAGTGAAATATCTTCATTTTTAGCAGATGCCCTTTCTCAAAAACTTGGAGCAGATGAAATCCCCGATATTTTTTCGGCCTATCCCGATACGGCCTATGATTTCAACAAACAAGATCTTTTGCTGAATTTAGCCGATTTTTTTACCGAAAAAGAGAAAGACGAATATGTAAAAAGTTTTTTATATTCCTCCGGGTTTGGAGTAAAAGATGAAATTAAACTCTTTCCTGTTGCAAAGGCTACTGAGGTTTTTGTTTTAAATAAGACTGCATGGAAGCCTTTTGCAGAAGCCATGGGTGTTTCTTACCGTGATTTAGTTACCTGGGAAGGCTTGGTAAAAGTTGCAGAATTATACCATAACTGGACCGATTCATTAACGGCAGAACCTAATGACGGTAAACCTTTTTTTGGGCGGGATGCCTTGAGTAACTATATTTTAGTCGGTACTTATGAACTCGGCAACAGTATTTTCAATGTATTGGAAAACGGTGATGTTGAGTTTGTCTTGGATAAGAAAACCTTGCGTACCTGTTGGGATAATTATTATGTTCCGTTTGTCAAAGGTTTTTTTACTGCAAAGGGCAGGTTTAGGGCTGATGATTTAAAAACCGGTGACATCATTTCCTGTGTAACTTCAACTTCATCCGCAATATATTTGCCGGCTAAGGTTATGGATTCTGCGGGTAATTCTACTTTTATTGACTTAGATGTCTTACCCATTCCTCATTTTAGAAATGCAAAGCGTAAAACTATTGTTCAGCAGGGGGCCGGTATGGCTGTACTAAAAAGCGATATAAAAAGGGAGACAGCTGCAGTTCTATTTTTAAAATGGCTTACCGAGATGCAAAAATATTCCGAATTTGCTGTTTCTACGGGGTATCTGCCTGTTAAGAAAAAGGAACTTGAAACGGAGTCTCTAACAGCAGCTTTTTGTACAGATAATATCTGTATTTTACCTGTAGTGCAGGATGCTCTTAAGATAAGTATGGAAACAATGAAATCCTTAGATCTTTATTTTCAGCCGGCTTTTAAGAACTCGGATAAGGCAAGGAATATTCTTGCAGATTTGCTTCAAGAAAGAGCAAAAAGAGATAGGGCTAAGGTTCTTGAAAAGATTCAGGCCGGACAAAAATATAACGAAGCTGTAAATGAATTTCTTAGCGATAATGTTTTTGAAGAATGGTTAAAAGAACTTGAAAAACAGTTATTTGATTTAAAATAGTTGGAGTTATAATGAAAAACAGTAAAGATGCTCGAAAATATTCTACTTCCATTTTGTCCCGGCTCTTAGTTCCAATGTTTTTTGTATTTGTTCTTCAGGCAGCAGTAATGATGATGATGTTTTTAAGCTCCGATATCCTTAAAAAATCCAGCGACAATGCTTATGGAGTTTTAAGTGAAAAAGTTCTAAACCGAAAAATACTGATCGAAAATGAAATGACCAATAGATGGACAAGAATTACGGATTTGCATGAAAAAGTTTTAAAGGTAATCCAAACCGAATTGTCCCGCAATAATATTAAGCTTTATCAGCTTGCAGATAATACTGATTTACAAAACAGTATTCTGGATATACTGCTGCCTCAGCTTATATATACCATAAGACGGAACTATGTTACCGGTGTCTTTTTGGTCATTGATTCTCCCAGTCCTATTGCAAAAAAAAACGAGTTTTTTTATCCGGGTTTATATATAAGGAATGAAGATCCATCTTCTTATTCATCAAACAATGAGGACATCGTTATATCGAGAGGTCCTTCAGAAGTTGTGCAAAATCATAATATTGCCTTAGGAGTGGATTGGTCTCCTTTTTTTACTATTTCGCCTACCAGCCAAGATATTTTTTACAGGTATTTTAATGCGCCTATTGCTGCCGCTCAAAAATATCCGAATGAACCTGTTAAAAATCTGGCATTTTGGAATACTTTATTTAGGCTGGATTCTTTAAGCGACGAGACGATTACATATTCCATTCCGATAATGGACGAAAAAGGAAATATTTACGGAGTTCTCGGAGTAGATCTTTCGGCAAAGTATATTCAAACATTTTTAGATTTTGATGAACTCAATGTTTATAAAAAGGGAATGTATTGCATGGCCGTTCATGATATGGATGATAATGCCGGAACTTTTTTGCCTATAGTTTTTAACAGCATTGCGAGTAATTTGAACACAAGTCATATTCCGGCCTTTGAGGTTGAACAAACTTATTATAAAAATATTTTTAGTATCAATAAGGGCTCAATATTTACAGAAAGATATTGTTTGGCAATAGAACCATTTCATCTTTATCAACGTAACGGAATGTATGAAAATCAAGAATGGGTGCTGATAGGTCTGGCTCCTGAAGCCGGTGTACTTTCATTTTCGGTAACATTAAAGAAAATATTTTGGCAGTCTGTTATTGTTTCGGGTTTTTTGTTTTTAGCTGGTTCTTACTTATCTAGTAAACATATTTCCAATATGTTTACAAAGGTTGTACTAAAGCTGCAAAATAGTGATCCCAGAAAGATACTAAATATCGAAAAAATGAATATAACGGAAATAGATACTCTAATTGTTGCAATAGAAAGATTGAGTGCCAGTGTTTTTAATGCGGCTTCACGAGTGTCTACAATTATAGAAAAACTGCAAGTTCCTATAGGAGTTTTTGAACACAATATATTGATGGAGACGGTTTTTTGCAATTCGATTTGGTTTAAATTATTTAATATTCAAAACTATCCGGGTGATTCCGTTTTGAAGACGGACGAATTTTATAAATTGTTGGATCATTATGAGTATTATGTAGATATGAAGGATGATACCAGAACCATCTATGCTATACCTACAGGGGAACATGGGAAAGTCCGCTGGATAAGGTTTATGCAGACGAAGGAAAACGATAAAATTTTGGGTATAGCACTCGATATTACAAAGGAAGTTGAAGACCGCAAAAAACTTGAACTTCAAATGAATTATGATGAACTTACCGGTCTTTATAATAGGGCTGCCTTTGACAGAAAGATAACAGAAGTATTTAAGCAAAAACATTTAGGTATCTGTGCCCTTGTTATGTGGGATCTTGATAACCTAAAATATCTAAACGATTCTTTCGGGCATGCTTACGGAGATACTCAACTTATGGCATTTGGAAAAAAACTTGCTATGCTGCAACAAGAACGCTGTCTTGTTTGCAGACGTTCAGGAGATGAGTTTTACACCTTTTTTTACACCTTCTCGACGCCTGATGAAATTAAACTTATTTTGACTGCTTTTTGGAAGGATATACAGGAGACGCCTATAACCCTCCCTAATGGAGAAACGTCAAAACTCCGAGTTTCGGCCGGTTTGGCTTGGTATCCTTACGATGCAGACAATCAGGTAGATTTGGTCCGATATGCCGATTTTGCAATGTATGACGTAAAACATTCGTTTAAGGGCTCTTTATATGAATTCAATTTGGATGTTTATAAAAAGAATTATATAATGATTCACGGTACGGAAGCTCTTAATCAGATGCTCGACAGGAATCTTATAGAATATGCCTTACAGCCGATTGTTACTTCCGGTACCGGAGATATTTACGGATATGAAATGCTGATGCGTTCTTCTGCTCCGGAATTTAAAAGCCCTGAGGATATATTGCGTCTTGCTAAGGCCCAGTCAAAACTGCATAAACTTGAAGAGCTTACTTTTTTTGGAGCAATGGATACCTTTGTTAAAAAGATAGAAAAAGGGGAAATATCTAAAAATACGAAGGTATTTTTAAATACCATAAGCTCTCAAGTTTTATCGGATGCTAAATTCTTCGAATTTGAGGAAAAGTTTAAGCCTTATCTTTCAAATATTGTTTTGGAAATTACGGAATCCGAACCTCTTAATACAAACTTTTATGATCTAAAAAACGAGAGAATCCGTAATTGGAATGCAATGGTTGCAATTGATGACTTCGGAAGCGGTTATAGTAACGAGTCGTCGCTTTTATTCTTATCGCCTAATTTGGTAAAGATAGATATGTCCATAGTAAGAGATGTTCATAAAAGTCTTGATAAGCAAAACGTATTGGAAAACCTTGTTTCTTATGCAAAGAAAAGAGATATAATAATATTGGCCGAAGGTGTTGAAACAATAGATGAGATAGACGTATTGTTGCGGTTCGGTGTAGACTTGTTCCAAGGTTACTTTTTTGCAAAGCCGTCTTTTGATATTACTCCCATACCCGAAGAAAGAATACAGGAGTTAAGCAGGGTTTTCTCTTTGCATTAAGGCTGGTCTGATCTTATTGCTGTGACGCCTAGTTGACCGCAGGCTCCTCCTATGCTTTGCCCTCTTTTTTGCCGTGTGCTTATATTTAGGCCTGCCTTCTTTAGATAAGTTTCAAAGTTACGGACTTCAGCTTCCGATGGAGTTTTAAAATTCAAGCCTTCTACCGGATTCCAAGGTATTAAATTTATAAAACATTCAAGACCTTTTGCAAATTCTATGACCTGTTGAGCTGCCTTTTTATCGGTATTAAGCCCCTTCATAAGGGCAAGCTCTAAGGTTACCCTCTTATTTGATTTTGAATTAAAATATTTTATTGCTTGCTTTAATTCGTCAAGGCTGTTTGTTTTATTGATAGGCATAAGCTCTGATCTTAATGCCTCGTCAGCAGTTGTCAATGATACGGCGAGGCGTACTTCAGGCCCCTTATCTGCCATCTCATAGATTCCTTTGCATAGGCCCGAAGTTGAAATTGTTATGCGCCTTTTTGAAAGATTTCTTCCTTTGGGATGAGCAAGAATGTTTATTGCCTTATCTATTTCAGGTAAATTCAACATGGGCTCTCCCATCCCCATAAAGACTATATTATCCAAACTTCCTGCTTCTTTTTCCAAATGTAAAAATTGTTCTACGATTTCTGAAGCCGAAAGATTTCTTAAAAAGCCTATCTGTCCGGTCTTACAAAAAGCACATTTCATCGGGCATCCTGCCTGACATGAAACACAGGCTGTTTTTCTTTTTGCCTTATCGGTAAGCAATACGGTTTCTATTACAGAGCCGTCATAAAGCTCTACAGCCAGCTTAATTGTACCGTCTTTGTCTTCTAATGTTTCTTTTATTTTTGTCGAAAACAGAGAAAAATCTTTTTTTAGTTTAGAGCGCATATCGAATGACAAATTTGTCATTTCATCAAAGCTGTTTACTCCCGAAGCTATCCAGTGAAAAATTTGTTGGGCTCTGAATTTTTCTTTTAGACCGCAAAAGTTTTGAATCTCTTCAGGAAACATTCCCGAAAGAGCTGCTTTATGCTTTTTAATGGTCATTTTTTGTCAGCTCAAACAAAAGATCTGAAATCGTTTGATTTTTAATTCCAAGTTTCTGAAAATCTATTAAAGTTTCTATAGCTTTTTGCTTTTCTTTTTTTTCTATATAGCACTGGGCAAGTTCAAGATATACCCTATAATTCGTATCTTCGGTATCTTTAAGATGGGTTAGGGTAGTAATAGCCTGATCATATTTTTGTTGTAGTTTGCACAATATTGCAAGACCAAGCATTGCGTATGAATCAAAGTCTATGTCAAGAGCTTTTTGATAGCTTTCCTTTGCTTTTTCAAAGTCATTCATGCTGCGGTAGGCATCTCCTATTCGTGTTAAAATGACCTTGTTGTTAGGATCGAGTTCAAGTATTTTTTTCCAGTATATTATGGAGTTATATTGCTGGTTTAAACCTCTGTAACAGTCGGCTAAGCCGAAGAGTCCGTAAAAATTATTGGGAGATCGTTCAAGGGCTCTTTCAAAATAATATACGCCGCGGTCAAAGAGCTTCATTTTTCGGTAACAGTTTCCAATAGACGTCAAGATACGTATATCTACAAATTCTCCGCTCGATTCCATTACCTTTTCCCAGTATACGAGGGCTTCCCGATATTTTTTAAAGTCGTAATTTAGGTGCCCCAGTCCTATTAGGGCGTAGGCGTTTTTCGGGGATTTTTCCAATACTTTTTGATAAAGCTTTTCTGCTTTTTCAAATTCCTTGGTCTTTCGGTAAGCGTCGGCTACGCGGGTTAATACTGTGATATTTTTATCATCAAACTTAAGGTATTCTTCCCAGATAGCTATAGCCTTTGGAAATTGGTTCATTGATTTGTAGCAGTCGGCAAGCCCGAAAAGAGCATAGTTATTGCTTGGATGATGTTCAAGGCATTGTTTGTAAAATTGTATTGCTTCATTGAATTTATTGTTTTTACGCTCTGCATCACCTAAGCCTACCAGTGCATAATTATTTGTAGGATCAAGTTCCAATATTTTTTTAAAAACATTGATTGCTTCGGTAATACTGTTGCCTTTTAAAAGGGAGTAGGCCTGCTTTGAAAGTTCGGATATTTCAACCTGTTTTGAATTCTCCGGGCTGAATATGTCATCACTAAAGGATGGTCTATTTATAAAATCAGATTCCCCAAGGTCTGGAATCTCTTCATCTAAATTGTTTTCAGAAATTTCTGTAGTCTTATCCGGATTATCCATATTGGCTAATTCTTTTCCATGTTTGATGTCTGACATTAATCCTCCATAAATGTGTGTACGTACATCTAAAATTAATTAAACGCTGCAAATTTTTAAATAAGCATACGTATAATTTCCGCCAACTTATCCAGCAAAATACCTTCTTTATGGATATTATGAGCCAGATGATAAAATTTTAATGCTTTCAGGTGTTCATTTTGGTTTGTGTAGTAGTCGCCTATTCTTGCAAGGCCATCCGAATAACCGGTTGTAATAAAAATTCTTTCTGCAGCAGCTATGTCCTTTTTATTGTAAAGTTCATTACCTCGAAGGTTGAGTTTTGCCTTTTGTTCTGCGCTCAAGTTTTTAACAGGCAATTCGCTTGTTTTTATAAAGCCTTCTTTAATTTTTTGCAATATTCTTCCCTTTAAATGTACTTATATAAATATTTAAATTTCGTATTGTACGACTGTAAAAATAACAAGCATTGATAAATCTTAAACAGCATTAATTGCAAAATGTTACAATCAAAAACCTATTCCAATGGGAAGGCAAAGTATAACAAATCAATATAAAGCCGATCTTACTTGTATAATCAACCCTCTAATATTATACACTAATTTTTGATTTAATTCAATAACTAATGGAAGAAAAGTATAACCAAAGAGTAGAATTTGGACGACTCTTTGGTTATCCGGAAAATTTATTTTTAAATATTATTCATCAAAATCATCATAATCCAAGTCATCATCGTCATCATATTCGAAGTCTTCGTCATCAAAGTCGTCGTCAAAATCATCATCATCGTCAAAGTCGTCATCATCAAAATCGTCAAAGTCATCATCAAAATCATCATCATCGTCGAAATCGTCAAAATCATCATCGAAATCGTCGTCATCAAAGTCATCATTGTAAGAATCACTAAAAATTAAGGCATTATCGAATTTTTCCAATTCAAGATTTTCAAGCATAAACAACCCCTTGTACTACTATTTAGTTTATATCTATATAATTATAATAGATGAGAGCTCGCATTTTTGTCAACTAGATAATATCAAATTCTTGCCTTTTTTATATAATTTATTGCCTGATTTTGTATACTATTAGGCCGGAGCGGCCTGTTTCAAAAAATCTTTGCTCTTCCCAGGCCGAAACTATAATATCTTTTCCGATTACAAAATATGTATAAATAAATCCTTCGGGGAGAGCAGGAAGGGAGGTTTCTTTCCATTCTTGCGTTTCCGGATCTGCATAAAAAAGCCTGCCGGTTTCTAAAAGAACGGCCTTAAAAGTATTTTGATCGTTTTCAGGCGTAAATTCACATACCGAGGCTGTAATTTCAAAGTCTCCTGCATATGAGGTATCGGAATTTCGGTAAAAAATCACCTGCTTTGTTTTTAACTCTTCCGAAAATATCTCCGCTTTTACGTTTTTTGCAGTCATTTTGAGAATTTTACCTATGCCGCTCTCATCCTGAAAGACTGTAGCAGGAGAAGAGGCATCGATAAATTCTTCTTGACTTATCACTGAAAAGTTTCCTTTTAATAGGTCTTCAAAAGCGGGAAAGGAAAAATAGTCGAATTCTACACGGCCGTCTTGTTCCGTTTTAAAAGCCGCAAACCATTTTTTATTAAATTCCAAGGCTGAAAGTTGTGAAATATTTTTAAGATTAAAGGTTTGGGGATTGATGAGGCTTAAAAGCTCTCCGTTTACGCTATTATAGCGTAAGAGGCTTGATGGGCTTTCATCCTGAAGAATGGAGGAAAAGATTGTGTTTGTATATAATCTTATAAGGCTTCCAATGTCGGTTTTGTAAAAGCCTTCAGCCGTTTTTGTATAAAATTCGCTTTTGATTTCTATTTTAGGTTCTTCTTCAATGGAAAATGCAGGTAAAATCCCTGCCTTATTTACAAGAAATAGGGGCGGATCATACATTAGCCCCAATCCTGAAACTCTTACAGCTTCCGTCCACGGTAGAAAATCCGTTTTGGGAGCTTTTTCGGGAGAATCCGTTTGCTTTAAACATGGAGTTTCCGATTCTTCATCTTGAGTAAAATAATACCAGACCGTGCTTACAGGTTCGGTTTCCGCTTCGGTGTTTTCTGTTGGAGAGACTGTTTCAGGTTCGGCCTCTTTGTTTGCACAAGCGGCAAATAAGAGGACCGAAGCCAGAAGCACAGGAAAAACCCGTACTTTAAATAGATTATGCAAGGGCGATTACTTCTATTTCGACGAGGGCGTCTTTAGGAAGACGGGCAACCTGTACGGCCGATCTTGAAGGATGGTTTGAAGAGCCGAAGATTTCTGCATATACCTCGTTCATTGCTGCAAAGTTATTCATATCGCTTAAAAAAACGGTGGTTTTGATTACCTTGTCGATGCTTGTTCCTGCCTGTTCCAAAATTGCCTTTACGTTGAGCAAGGACTGGCGTGTTTGGGCTTTAATTCCTTCAGGAAAGGCTCCCGTAGCAGGATCCAAGGGGATTTGTCCCGATGTAAATACAAAACCGTTTGCCTTAATTCCCTGAGAATAGGGGCCGATGGCTGAAGGTGCCTTGTTTGTTGCGATAATTTCTTTCATTTAAAACTCCTTAAAACAAATTTTATGCGTTTATTTTACTCGTTTAAGGTCTCATAGTCAAGCCGAAGTTAAGTTCGTTTTATACGTTTAAAAAGTTCGGCGCGGTCGATTATAAAATAGAGGGGGCGGCCGTGGGGGCAGAGCGGTTCGGGGAGGGCGAAGGTTTTAACCGCTATATTGTATGCAGAAACGGGATCGATTATGTCGCCGTCCTTGCAGGCGGCACGGCAGGCTGATCTTGCAAGGATGTGGTGCATGAGTCCCGAAGGATCCTTACCTGCACCTGCAAGGTCTTCTTTTAAGTCTTTTTCCGTGCCCTGCCATCTTATGGGAACCGCCCTTATAATCCAAAGCCCTTTTTTGTCTTCACTTATATTAAAGCCCGCTTTTTGAAGCTCATGGAGGTTTAGTCTTATGATTTCATCGTCTTTTTCGGATTCCGTTTCGATGCGGTAAGGAATTAAAAGCTCCTGCGAGGGGCCGAGGCTTTTTTTTAAGCCTTCAAAAAGAATACGCTCGTGGGCGGCATGTTGGTCTATTATATAGAGGGCATTGTTTTTTTCGACAGCGATAAAGGTGCCGCAAAATTGGCCTAAAAATTTAAAATCGGATTTGGGGAGGTCTTGCGGCACAGCTGAGGTCTCATAAGCAGCAGCCGACAGTCTATGCTGTGCTGCTGACACTTCCTGAAAAGCTGCCGAGGCTTCAATCTGCCTTATGGGGGAGGACGGCCAATAGGTTTTTGTGCCGGCCGGATTATAGCTTTGGTTTAAATCGGCTGCTTCATATTCAGTTTTTTCAAAATCAAAGCCTTGCGTATATTCCGGTTGATAGCTTTCCTTTAAAAGATCGGAAACCGTTTTTTGTTTATAAAAAGAACTTATGGTAGAGCTTAGGCTGTGATGAATTTCTTTATAGTCTTCGAATTTTGCTTCCCTTTTTGCAGGATGAATATTGAAGTCGACTCTTTCCGGATCTACATTTAAAAACACAAAGGCTGCGGGAAAGCCTCCGTTGGGAAAATAGCCTTCCGAGGCATAGCAAAGGGCTTGAACAAGGCCGTATTCGTTTATCCGCCTTCCGTTTACAAAGATGTAGATATTCCGCTTGTCGGAGCGGACTACCGCGGGGCTTCCTAAAACAGCTTTAAAAGAAAAGCCGTCTCCTTCTTGGTTTATCTCGTAAAAAAGCTCTTCAGGTTCTTTAAGGCTCATGGCTGTAAGGCATCTTTCTTTTAAGGAAGAATGCGCCGGAAGAATTAGCTTATTTATTCCGTCCGCTATATAACGCATTTCGATATTGTAGTGGGGGAGGGCTTTTTCGACAAAGGTCTGACGGCATTGGGCAGCCTCATATTGAGGACGTTTTAAAAATTTTTTTCGGGCAGGGAAGTTTTCAAAAAGATTTTTAACTTCGACTGTTGTGCCCTTATTTAGGCGGGCAGGAGAAATCTTTCCTAAGGAAAGTTTCCAAGCTGCGGGGCCTTCGCGGGTGGAGGTAATTTCGAGGGAGCTTACAGCCTGCACCGATGAAAGGGCTTCACCTCTAAAGCCCAAGCTCCTTAAGTGGAGGAGGTCTTCAGCCTCTTCTATTTTGCTTGTGGAATGGGTATGGGTACAAAGCTCCAAGTCTTCCCTTGTCATTCCGCAGCCGTCATCGCTCACCCTGATTGAACTTACTCCGCCTTCTTCTATTTCCACTATAATTTGAGAGGCTCCCGCATCTATCGAGTTATCCAATAGTTCCCGCACAACAGAGGCCGGCCGCTCAATAACTTCTCCGGCGGCTATTTTGCTTGCGGTTTCTTTTGATAAGAGTTTTACGGGCTTGTATTCTCTCATGCCGGCTTCCTTTAAACGTTTTCCGTTACCGTAAACAGGTCGAGCTCCGGCTCTTCTTCTGGCAGTACTGGCTGGTTTAATAAGACTTCAATCTTTCCTTCCATTTTTTCTATATCTTTTTCGAGCCCTTTGGCAAGCTTTATGCCTTCTTCAAAGAGGGAAAGAGCCTTTTCCAAAGGAATATCGGAGGAGCGTATGTCATCGCTTATCTTTTCAAGTTTTTCCAGTCTTTCTTCAAATTTTTTCATATACAAATACTATCCTTTTTTTTGATGAGGGTCAAGTCTTCTTTATGAATTCCGATAGCGGCGGATAATTGACAAGCCATAGGGCTTATGCTAAACTATTAGTATGATGGATTTTAGTAGAAAGTTGCCTATAGGCGTACAGAGTTTTAAAGTAATCCGTGATGATAATTATCTCTATGTCGATAAGACCGAATATGTTTATAGATTGGCATCTTCGGGCAGAGTTTATTTTTTAAGCCGTCCGAGGCGTTTTGGAAAAAGTCTTTTTCTTTCTACTCTTGAAGCTTATTTTTTAGGGCAAAAAGAATTGTTTAAAGGCCTTGCCATTGAAAAGCTCGAAGAGTCGGAAAAAGAAAAAAGAGAAATCTGGCAGGAATATCCCGTTTTATATTTGGATCTTAATCTTGCAAAATATGAAACAAGGGAAGACCTTGAAAGCGTTTTAAATAATCATCTTTGCAGATGGGAAGAATTATATGATAAGAGCAATTCTGAAAATACTCTTGCAGAACGCTTTTTCGGCATCATACACCGTGCATACAAAAAAACCGGAAGGCAGGCAGTTATCCTTATAGACGAGTATGATAAGCCCCTTATTCACACTATGTGGAAGGATGCTGCCTTAAATGAAATCTATAAGACAATTCTTAAAGGTTTTTTCGGAGTTATAAAAACAGCCGACCAAGCAATACGCTTTGCCTTTTTAACCGGAGTTACCAAATTCAGCAAGGTAAGCATTTTCAGCGATTTAAACAATCTAAACGATATAAGTCAAAAGCCAGATTATGCCGGTATATGCGGAATAAGCCAAAAAGAATTATTGGAAACTTTCCGCCCCGAAATAGAAATCCTAGCCGAAAGAAACGAATTAAGCTATGAAGATTGTGTTTCAGCCTTAAAGAAAAGATATGACGGTTATTGTTTTTCTTATGGAACGGAAATGATGTATAACCCATTCAGTCTGCTCAATGTTTTTGATGGAAAACAATTTGAAGACTATTGGTTTGCAACAGGCACTCCGACCTTTTTGGTAAACGAATTAAAAAGAGCGGACTACAATATTCCCGACTTGGACGGAAACGTAGAGATGAATTCTGCTTTTTTATCCGATTACAGGGCAGGTGTGGACTCAATTATACCCGTATTGTTTCAATCGGGTTACTTGACTATAAAAGGCTATGATAAAGAATATAAGATGTACTTGTTGGGCTTTCCAAATGAGGAAGTGCGTTACGGTTTTTTGTATAATCTTTTACCCGAATATTCAAATATAAACTTTACAGATACCTCTTTTAATGTGGTACAGTTTACAAGGGATTTAAGAGCGGGAAAGGTAGATGAGTTTATGCAAAGATTAAAGTCGATAATGGCAAGCCTCCCCTACGGTACGGAAAAAAAAGACAGCAATGAAAGCATCGCCTTGAGGGAGCATAATTTTCAAGTTTGCATTTACTTGGTTTTTGCGTTGATGGGACAGTTTGTCGAAGTGGAAACTCCTTCATCTACAGGAAGAACCGATTGCGTTGTAAAAACAGAAAAGGCTGTTTACATCTTTGAGTTCAAACTAAAAGAAAGTGCGGAAGATGCCTTAAAACAAATCAAAGAAAAAAACTATGCCGAAAGGTACAAGGCTGAAAATAAAAATATAGTTCTTATAGGTGTAAGTTTCGATCCTGAAGAAAAAACCGTAAAAGAGTGGATAAGCGAAACATTGACATGATTTATAAATTCTGATAACATGTATCAAAGAGTGTAATTTTTGATAGATATAAAATGAGAGGAAAATAAATTGAATAAATAGACAAAAATAGCCGCCGATTACAGATTTTAACTTTCTTTTAAAACTAGATAACTTCTAAAAACTTGTTTTTTGAGAAGTGCTGTAATGGTGTGCCTTGTAAGTTGTAAACTTTTTTCTTTTGTCTAGGAGTTCAATATGTTAAAGAATTTTATTAAGTGCATCTGCACTGTTTTTAAATACGGAGCCTTTCCGGCTGTAGTCTTATTTTTTCTTTCGGTTTTTACGGGACTGACCCTTCCTTTTACGGTTTTATATACTCAAAAACTAATCGATTCTATAATTTTATTTTTAAAAGAGTCTGTTGTTTTGTCTTCCGTTTTATGGAATGCCGCTGTTTTAGCCCTTACCATTCTTTTTATGAATCATGTTAATTTTATAAGCAATATAGCCTTTATCTATCTTGAAAAAAAATTGACTTATAATTTATCCGAAGCTATTTTAACCAAGATGCTTAAGATAGAATTTGCATGTTTTGAGGATGCTGCATTACACGATGCATTAAAGGAAATCAGGAGCCGGCCTGCAAAAAAGGTTATAAATCTTTTTAAGGAATGCCGTGCCTTCCTTTGTGACAGCATAAAACTTTTTGGAATGGTTTTTATATTTGCAAGGGTTTCCCCTTGGCTGAGTCTCGGCTTTTTTGTTTTTTTAGTTTTGGATTTTATAAACGAATATATTGCAACAAAAAAAATCCAAGCTATCTATGCTTCTCAAGTTTTTGATGAAAGAGAACTCGAAGACTTAAGCTCCCTTCTTTCAAATAAGGATGCCTTGCCCGAATTAAAAATATTTTCCGCGATTCCTTTTATCGTAAAAAAATTTAAGGATAAGTATAAGGTTTTATTGAAGGAAAGAATATCGATTACTCTAAAATCTTACCGTTACATGGGGATTGCTTCCGTAATAATGATAGCATGGTTTTCTTTTTTAATCTTTGTTTTGATTCGGTTAATTATAAGAGGACAAGTGTCTGTAGGAATGTTTACAGGTCTTATAGCTTCAATAACGGAAATTTATTATTTGCTTGTATTTATGTCTCAAAGTTTTTGGGGCTTAATCGATGATAATAAGAGTATCGGCTTTTTGTATACATTTATGGATCTTCCCCATGATATTCATTATAAAGAAATGCGGTATGAGGAAAAAATTTTAGAACAAAACATTTTGGAACAAAACATTTTCGATAAAAAAAATGCAATCATTTTTGAAAATGTTTCTTTCCATTATCCTAATTCTGAAAAAAAAGTTTTAAAAAATATTTCTTTTAGGATAGAAGCGGGAGCTCACATTGCCTTGGTAGGAAAAAACGGCAGCGGAAAAACAAGTTTGATAAAACTGATTGCAGGACTTTATAAGCCTTCAGCCGGAAATATCTTTATAGGTTCAAAAAACATAAACTCTCTTTCCCGCGATGCCCTTCACAGGGAGTTTAGTGTTGTGTTTCAAGATTATGCAAGCTATCAGATGACCCTGCGTGAAAATGCAGCACTGGGAAGCATTGAATTTTTAAACGATGATGAACACCTAAAAAAATCCCTTGCCCTTATTTCCGATGATCCTGTTTTTGATGATCTGGATAAGCATCTTGGAAAATTGGAAGAATCTGGAACGGAGCTTTCAGGAGGACAAAAACAAAAACTTGCAATTGCGAGGGCTTGTGCCGCTAAAACTAATTTTATAATTTTTGATGAGCCTACGGCTTCCTTGGATCCTTCAGCCGAAAAAGAAATGTATCAAAATCTTCAAAAAATTATAGGTACTTCCAATAGGGGGCGGGGCTGTATTTTTATCTCGCACCGTCTTGCAAGTGCAAAAATGGCAGACATCATTTTTGTGCTCGATGAAGGGAGAATAATCGAAAAAGGCTCCCATGATGAACTTATAAAAAACGGCGGCCTTTATTCTAAAATGTACAAGGAGCAGGCTTCTTGGTATAAGAATGAGCTTGACACTAAAAAAGTTTTTATGAGAGGAAACTTATGAAAAATAATTATCTATACCGTTCTTTTAAATTTACTTTTGGGGTAAGCCCCGGTTCACATATTCTGGTTTTAATTGAAGAGATTTGGCAGGCCTTGTTTCATTCTATTGCAGCTCTTCTTTTAAGCGGTTTTATTGACACCGTTATAGCTTATTCTCAAAAAAGGGTTGAAGCAAAAAGTCTTTTACTTTATGCTTTGAGTTTTGCCTCCCTTTATGTCTTACAGGAATTATGGGCACTTGTTTATAACGGCACAATGAATATCGGAATGTATGAAAAACCGAATAATTATGCCAATCTTTTAATTGCCGAAAAAGCTTCACGCTTACGCTTAATCGAATTTGAAGATGCAAATATTTTAAACATGTATAAGTATGCTAAGGATAACATAGAAAACGAATATGTGCCTTATCTTGTAATGCGTATGATTTATATTTTTTGCCGATTTATCGAAATAGCTTCTTTAACATTTGTAATAAGCAAATTCGATTGGCGGCTTTTCTTTGTTGCAGGCATTTCGGTTATTCCTTATTTTATTACTCGCCTTATCCGCGGAAAAGAAATGTATAAATATAAATCGATTCAAATTCCTGAGGAGAGAAAACTGGATTATCTTTGGTCTCTTTTTACGGACAAGAGTGCGGGAAAAGAATTACGTATTTCAAGATCCGATGAGTACATAAAAGAAAAATGGCTTAAAAAGAACAAGGAAGTTTTTGATCCCTTTTGGAAGTTAAAGAAAAAAGATGCCTTTTCCGTTTTGTTTTGCGACATGCTTTCTTCTCTCGGATATGGAATTGCCGTTTTTATCTGTCTTTATCTTGCCTTAAATAAAACAATCAGTATTGGAAACTTTGGAGCGGCTATCGGTGCTTTTACTATGATTCAGTTTTGTATGCGGAATCTTTTGGAAGCCTTAGGCTCGATTTCAATGTATGCCGCCCATACAAAACATTTTTTCGATTTTTTGGATTTAGCCGAAGAAGCTCCTGCCGAAGAAACAGCCTCAGAGCTTAAAGGTTCAGTCTCCGTATCAAAAGAATCGGCCGCCGAATTTAAAAAATCGGCCGCCGAATCTAACGATTCGGCTTGTAGTTTAAAAAACTGCATCGAATTGAAAAATGTTTCTTTTTCATATCCGAATAAATATAAAAAAGCTATTGAGGATATAAATCTTTCCATTAGAAAAGGAGAAACAATAGCTCTTATAGGCGAAAACGGTTCGGGTAAGACCACTCTTTCTAAAATTATTTTAGGACTTTACGAGGCGGACGAGGGTTCCGTTTTTTGGGATGGTAGAGATTTAAATTTTCTTGACAAGGATGCTCTTTATAAAAATATTTCTCTTACTCTTCAAAAGCCTGTTCAATATAATTTTAGTTTAAGAGAAAATGTTGCAATTTCAGATTTGAGCAGGATAAACGAAGAGGTAAAAATTATAGAAGCCTTAAAGGAAAACGATGCCGATTATCTTTTAGAAAAAACAGGCGGTTTGGACGGAAGACTTGGGCGTATTTTTAATGGAGCTGAACTTTCAGGCGGGGAGTGGCAAAGGCTTGCCCTAAGCCGCTGCCGTTTTAAAAATGCCGATTTTTTAATCCTTGATGAGCCGACCTCGGCCCTCGATCCTATCGAAGAAAGCCTTGTGCTAAAACGCTTTATAAGCCTTATCAAAAACAAAACCGCTGTAATTATCTCGCATAGGGCAGGATTGTGCAGGCTTGTAGACAGGATTACCCTTATGAAAGAGGGCAGGCTCATAGCTTTAGGCACTCATGACGAGCTTTTTTCATCTTGTGAGGAGTATAGGAAGCTTTATTCTGCTCAGGCAGATTTATACCGAGATTAAAACTGAATTTCTAAGTTTTTTTCATTTATGCCTTGATTAAAATAAAAAAATGATGTATGGTCGTTACAACATTTTGTGAGAGGTTGCTGACATTGGTACCCTTAATTATTTTAAAGGAAGGCGACAAGGCCTCCGTACTTAAATTTGACGGAACGGGGGCCGAATTTTCCCGCCTTCGCAGTTTTGGAATAGATATAAATACGGAAATAACCGTTGTTACTTCTCAGGCCGATAAAAAAGGCCCTATTTTGCTTTTGGTAAACGGTTCAAAATATGCAGTAGATTATAATCTTGCTTCTAAAATTTTGGTCCGTTTATAGTATTGAGGAGATTGGAGATTTAAATGACTCTTGATGAATTGGAACAAGGAAAAAAAGGAATCATAGAAGATCTTGAGATAAGCGGAATGACTTTGCAAAGGCTTATAAGTCTTGGGTTTACTCCCGGAGCTGAACTTTCGGTTGTAAGAAAGGCTCCGCTTTTAGATCCCTTTGACATTTCCATCTGCGGTTCGCTTGTAGCAGTCCGTAAGGACGAAGCTAAAAAAATCATTGTAAAAGAAGTTTAGAATATGAAAAAAGAAAAAATAAATATTGCTTTTGCCGGTCAGCCTAACTCCGGTAAGTCAACCCTATTTAACATGATGACGGGAGCTCATCAGCATGTTGCAAACTATCCGGGTATCACCGTTGAGAAAAAAACGGGAGAGTATTTTGCTCTTGACCAATCGGTTTTTATTACCGACTTGCCCGGCACTTACAGCCTTACTTCCTATTCACCGGAAGAAAGGGTAACCCGTAATTTTATCCTCCGTGAAAAGCCCGAACTTTTGGTAAACATTGCCGATGCCTCAAATTTGGAAAGACATCTTTATCTGACATTCCAGCTTTTGGAAATGAACTGTCCTATTGTTATGTACTTAAACAAGATGGATTCTGCAAAAAATGCAGGCTTACAAATCGATGTCAATAAAGTTTCTTCTCTTTTAGGTATTCCGATAATAGCCGGTTCGGCCAAGAAAAAAGAAAAAGTAAACGAATTAAAAGATCTTATTTCAAAAACGGCTGAAAACTCTGAACCTCAAAAACCCTTTATGCTTACCTACGGTGAGGATATGGAATCCTATTTGGAAAAAATTGTCGAAAAATTAAAGGATTCTGCAAAGGACGAATTTTTTTCTATTCCCTTAAGATGGCTTGCAATCAAGCTTTGCGAAAAGGATTCCGCAGTTATCGAAGAAGAGGGTAAAAATTTTACAAACTTTGACTCTATTTTAAATTTTATAAAAGAAATCGAAGCCGAGCACAAGGAAAAACATAAGCACAGCTTTGAAATAGAAATAGCTCTTGCCCGCTCCGCTGCGGCAAAAAAAATTGTTGAAGCTGCGGTTTCAAAAAAAGAGCTTGAACAAAAAGCCGTCGAGTCCTTAAATATTAAAAGAAAGGTTACCGAGGTTATTGCCGCCCTTATTCTTTGTTTTGTAACCTATGAAATTTTGGATTCCCTCTTTTTGCTTTTGCTGATTCCTATCTTTGCAAATAACATTCTACGCTTGATTCTTAGCTTAGCCGGAGCTTTTGCCTTTACGGGAGGAGCTGCCCTTATCTATACTAAAGGCAGTTCAGGCAGTATAAATTCAACCGACAGAATCGACAAAGTGCTTTGCCACAAGGTTTACGGTCTTTTGATTTTGGTTGAGCTTGTTTTGGTCTTTTATTGGATAACGGTAGTTTTGGGTTATAAGATGACCGACAAGGTTTTCCCGATATTTAAATTTGTCAGAGCAATAGTTTCTCAGCTTATTTATCCTGAAGGTCTTATAAACGAGGGGCCTTTAAGAGGTTTGTTTTTAAGCGGGATAATTGATGGGGCAATAATGATTTTAAACTATGTCCCAATCTTTTTCTGCTTGTTTGCCCTCATTGCCTTTTTGGAAGATGTCGGCTACATGGCCCGCCTTGCCTTTATCATGGATAGAATTTTACGCAAGTTCGGTTTACACGGACAGTCAACCCTTCCTATGATTCTCTCGGGTGTTATAATGGGAGGCTGCGTTGTTCCCGGTGTTATGTCCACAAGGACAATCAGAGATGATAAGTCAAGATTGGTAACGATTCTTATCCTGCCCCTTCTTAACTGTATGGCAAAGATTCCTTTTTATGTTTTAATTACGGGAATATTTTTTACAAGCTACCAATGGATAGTTCTAGGCGGAATTTCCTTTTTTACATTAATAGTTGCCCTGATTGTTGCAAAATATTTCAGTCTCTATGTTGTTCACGGCAAGCCTGAACCTTTTGTACTTGAACTTCCGGCTTATAATATGCCGACCCTTAGAGGCGTTTTAATACGCACCTTTGAACGCTTATGGAGCTTTATCAAAAAGGTTGCAACGACTGTAGTTGCCGTTTCAGTTATAATTTGGGCAGGTGTAAATTTCCCTTCGTTGAGCTCGGAAAAAACCGCTCAATATGAAGCAAGAAAGGATGCTTACATTCAGGACTTTGCAGGAAAATTAAACAATTCCTATTCCCAATATTTTGCTTCCGAAAAGGGATTTATAGAATATCAGCGTTTAACCGAAAAGCTTTATTTGTATGATGCCATAAATCGGTTCGGCGGAGCTAAGGGTATGGAAAGGAATATAAATAGATTGTTTTTACAAAATCCCGAAATGACAAAAATAGCCTTAAAAGGAAAAATTGAACTCGGCAGCAATATAGGAGCTTTTAAAAATTATCTTGATATGTATTCTTCCGCAAAAAAAGATTTTGATAAAGCATACAATGATGCTCAAGAATTTCAAAAGCCTATTTTAAAGGCTTCATTTTATGCTTATTGGCAAAAGCTGAATCCTTACTTCTTTGCCCTTGTCAGAACCGGAAAAGTGAAAATTTCAGGCACAGCTGTAATCGATTCCGAAGCCGCTGCCGCTGCAAAGGCTATACGCCCTGCAAGTGCAGACCTAAAGCTTATCTCCGTACAATTGCGTAAAGAAACTTTGGAGAACTCCGTTTTGGGATATCTGGGAAAGGCAATGGAACCCGTTACAAAATATGCGGGCTTCGATTGGAAGGTAAATATTGCAATTCTAGGTTCCTTTGCCGCAAAGGAAGCTCTTGTTTCGACCTTGGGCACCATTTACAGTGTTGAGTCTTCAAGCGAGGATTCGGGTAAAGTTTTGGAAGCCCGCATTCAAGATAAGGAAACGGGATTGACCCCATTAGACGGTCTTACCATTATGATTTTGATAGCCCTTTTCCCGCCCTGCATTGCTACCGTTATGGCAACAAAGACCGAGACACAGAGTGTGGGTTGGACGCTATTCAGTGTTATGTATCCCGTAGTCTTGAGCTCGCTGGTTGCCGTCCTAGTTTTCCAGCTGGGAAGATTGTTCGGCTTTTGATTGTAAAAGAAATTTAAGGAAAACTTCTAAAAGACTGAAGCTTTTAGAGATTCACATTTAGAATTATAAATTTTATGGGAGTTTATAGATGAAAAAAATATTTATCGTATTTGTTTTAATGATGTGTTCTATTATGCTTTTTGCACATTCGCCCCTATTGACCGTTGAAGATAACGGAGACGGAACTATCTATGTTCAAGGCGGATTTTCAAATGGAGCTTCGGCTGCCGGTGTTAAACTTTATCTTACCGATAAGGCTTCAGGGCAAAAAATCTGGGAAGGAGAATTCCCCGATGTAGGCGAACTCAATCTGCCTATCCCGAATGTTCCGTATACGGTAACCTTTGATGCGGGCCCCGGCCATATTATCGTAAAAGACGGTCCCGAGCCTGAAGGCGGTTTCGGCAGTCAGACTGCTTCTTCTGAAGCGGCGGGGGAAAACGAGTCAGCCGGAGATGCTGCTCCGGCTCAAAAGCCCGTTGCTGTCTCCGGTTCCGCGGGCTGGGTTCCTATGGATACCGTTTCGGCAATGCCCGGTGTCGGTCCTTCGTTTACGGCAATCTTGGCCCTTATACTTGCGGTAATAAATTCGGTACTGATTGTCTTCCTCTTTAAAAAACAAAAAAGGTAGGTGTAAAAAGTGAAAAAGCTATTTTTTTCCGCATTGCTATGCTGTACGGCCTTGGGCCTTTTTGCTCACTTTCAAATTATTTATACTCCGGCTTCAATAATCGAAGCTTCAAATAAGAAGGTTGATTTTATAATTTCTTTTACTCATCCCTTTGATTCCGGCCTTACTATGGACATAGGTAAAAATGAAGCAGGCGAAATAAAAGGGTTAAAGGAATTTTATTCCATCCATAAAGAAAACAAGGCCGACTTAATGTCCTTTTTAAAAAAGGGAGAATTTGAATCTGCGGAAAACAAGGCCTTTGCGTATACCCTTGAATTTGATAAAGAGGCCGGTTTTAAGGGAGGCGGAGACTGGGTTTTAGTTGCCGTTCCTCATCCTTATTTTGAAGCAGCCGATGACGGATATATTCAGCAGATAGCTAAGGTCTTTATTAACAAGGCCGGACTTTCAACCGATTGGCAGTCAAGGGTTGCCGAAGGTTATCCCGAAATTTTGCCCTTGGTAAAGCCCTATGAGATTTGGGAGGGCGGTGTGATCCGTGCCCTTGTTTTGGACTCCGATGGGAAACCCGTGCCTTATGCTCAAGTTGAATTTGAAAACATGAACTACGATGTGGATATGGCAAATAAGAAATTTACCGGAGAACCCAAACTGCAAAAAGCAGGTGCCGGAATGATAATGGCGGATAATACCGGCGTTTTCGAGTTTATTCCTCCTTGTCCTGGATATTGGGGCTTTGCTGCTCTTGGGGTAGGGAAGGAAAAGGAATTCGGAGGGAAAGAACTTTCTCAAGATGCCGTTATTTGGTTTGAGGTCAGCAAGATTGAAGATGCGGCCGAACAGGCTGATAGTACAAAACAAGCCGATATATCTTCTTCTGACGGAGAGCCTTCTGAAAGCGCAAAACCCAAGGAAGGATTTTCGCCTGCGGCCCTGATAATAGTAATCTTGCTTTTTGTGGTTATGTTCGCTTGGCCTCCTATCTTTAAAAAGATTTCGGATAAGGCTGAAAATAAATAGGTAGCAAATAGATAAACAAGCCCTATTGGTGACCCATTGGGGACTTGCTTTTTTTTAGAAAATAAGATAGATTGTAAGTATTGAATTACATTTAAATTTTAAAAAAGGATTTATCCGTGAGTTTTAAAGCAAGGCTTTTGGCCATATCTTTTTTTAACTTAAGATAATGAGTCTTTAGACTAAAATATTTATAGGAGAGTTTCTATGAAAAAAATTACAGGAATAGTTTTACTTTTATTCTTTGTAGCTATGGCTTCATTTGCACATTTCCAAATGATTTATACCCCGACTTCAGTAGTTGAAGGCAACTCTGTTGATTTTAAGATTGTTTTTACACATCCTGCAGAATCAGGCCATACAATGGATATCGGTAAAAATGAGGCCGGAGAAATCAAGGGTTTTGAAAAATTCTTTTCCGTGCACAAGGAAAAGATTCAAGATCTTCTTCCTTCATTAAAGAAAACAGAGTTTTCAACTTCAGAAAATACGGCTTCAGCCTATGACCTTATCTTAAATAAAGATAATGGTTTTAAAGGAGGCGGAGACTGGGCTTTGGTAGCTGTTCCTCATCCTTACTATGAAGAGTCTGAAGGCGGCTATATTCAGCAGATCACCAAGGTCTTTATCAATAAGGCCGGTCTTGATACGGACTGGAGTGCGAGATGTGCCGAAGGTTATCCCGAAATCATGCCCTTAGTAAAACCCTACGATGTTTGGGTAGGCGGACTTTTCAGAGGCACTGTTTTAGACTCAAAAGGTAAACCCGTTCCCAATGCAGAAATTGAAGTTGAATATATCAACTTTGACGTAAACATGAAAAAAAGCAAATTTGAGAAGAAGGCAAAAACAAAAAATGCTGCAGCCGTTATTTTAGCCGATGCAAACGGAAACTTCTCCTTTGTTCCTCACAAGGCCGGATACTGGGGCTTTGCTGCCCTTGGTGCAGGTAATGTAAAAGAATTTGCCGGGAAAGAACTCTCACAGGATGCCGTACTTTGGATTGAGGCAGTACCGGTAAAATAGGGCATTCTTATGACATTAGGAATGGTTTTGACTATTTCCATAGTCGCAGGTGTGATCCTCTTACTTATCCGTAAATATTACAGGATATTTAAGGGTAAGGCTTCAGCCTGCAGCTGCGGAGAAAAAAATATCAATCCTAAGAGCGGTTGCGGTTGTGGATGCTGCGGCTGTTCTGCGGGAAAAAAAGAAAGCTAGTTCCTTTTTACTTTAAGCTAAGAATTGTTTCTTGTTTAAATAAAAAGTTAGCTGTATATACTTATATTAACTTAAAGGAGTTTAATTATGGTTAATAAAAGAATGGGTGCAAAGATTGCACTTATACTGGTTACACTCGCAGTTATTTTTACTGCTTGTAAATCAATGCCTGCTGCAAAAATGAACGATAAATTTGCGGCCGGAATGGAATTGGCCGCCTGGAAAGGCGAATGGGTTTCTGCAGATATAATAAAAGATAACCCGTCTTTAAAAGCAGCTTATAAAAAAACAGCTGCAGATATGCGCTTTTATACACCTGAAGGTCTTGAAGCTGCTGCCTTGGATATGTACAAAACACCGGCGGTAAAGGCAAAGTTTGACGGTACAAATACTGTTCTTTTTACATCTTTGGATAAAGACGGTAAAGAAATGCAAATTTCAGTCAAATACAAGTACTTGGGACAAAAAGCTGATAGTGAGTATCCCGATTCTATGTGGGAGACTTTTGAGGCTGTAGAAGATAAGCTTGAGAATGCAAACTTTAAGTATTTTATATCAATGCCTCCTCATGCTCATGGTGACGGACCAAAGCACTGGCATGCCCGTTTTGGAAGATACGGTATTGATAACCTTGTAGCCGGTGCAGGAAAATGGCCTACATACTATTCTTCGTCTACATCTGAGGCTGAGCTCGTTAAAATGTTTGAATCTTCAATCCCGAATATGCCTAAATGGAATCCTGCTTCTCCCTTTGAATCCTATGCCAAGCACGGCAAATGGATCAACTCTTTATCTATTTTCGAAAATACAAGTAAAGAAGTTGAAGCTGCTTATGCAAAGGTTATAAAAGAATTTGCAGGCAAAAATCCCAAGGGCGGAGATTTTACAAAGGCTGAAATTATTGCCGAATTACAGAAAGGAAATAAATCAGTTAAAGACTATTCCCACATGGAGTTTATTGTAAAAGACGGAAAAAATGAACTCGTTTTCTATAAAGGCGATAAGGAAATCTTTAGATCAAGCTATGTCCGTGTTGCTGCAAGTACTTCAAAACCGTATATGACGATGAAGGCTGAAAGAAAAGATGCCGGTATGTATTCTTTGATTTCATTTGTAGTTGTACACGGTAAGGCTCCGATGCTGCATTTCCACTTGTGGTACGGTAATAACGAAAAAGAAATTGAAGAGTTTGAAGGAACACCTACTTGTTACAGGACAGCTCTTACAGACGCTGAAATTGCAGCAGCTGTAGAGAAATCTGTAAGAAATCTTTTAGAAAAATTAACAAAGGCTAAAAAATAAATTTTATTGGGAACCTTATTTTAGGTTCCCAATTTTTATTAAGTTTATCAATATTTGATAGTACTTTATTTTGACATAAGGAGGTTACTATGTCGAAGAAAAATTTTGGCGCAAAACTTGTATTAGTTTTGATGGTTCTTGCAGTTATTTTTACTGCATGTAAGTCGATGCCTAACACAATCGGAGGCATGAAAATTGAAGCCGGTAAAGAACTTGCCGCATGGAAGGGTGAGTGGGTTTCGCTGGATTCCGCAAAAAATGATCCTTCTTTAAATTCTGTATACAAAGAAGCGGTTGCCAAAATGGAGAACTATACCGTTGAAGGTTTCAAATTGGCTGTTGAAGGAATGTATAAAGCATCATTTTCAAAGATAAAATTTGACGGAACAAACACTGTTGTGTTTACCGTAAAAGATGCTGATGGAAAAGAAAAAGAAATTTCTTCCGAGTATGTTTACAAGGGAAAGGTTCCTGTTATCGGTTATGACGGATATTATTGGGAAACCTTTGAAGCTGTAAAAAATGTACGCGGCCTTACTATGGCAAAATATATTATCTGTTTTCCCCCGCATCGAGATTCTGAGGACGGTTTACTCCATTGGCATGTAAGAGCAGGCGGATCCAGTATTGATGCATTGGTAAAAGCCGATCCTATGTGGTGGCCTACCTATGTGTCTGCTTCAATGACAAAAGAAGAGCTTGTAAAGAATTTTAAAGATACTATAGGCGCTGTTGCAGGAATGTTCCCAAAATCTCCCTTCGATCCTTATGCAAAGGAAGGAAAATGGATGAACAGCTCTTTAATTTATGACAATACAAGTGCTGAAGTTAATGCAGCTTACGATAAAATCATTAAAGAATTTGCCGGTAAAAATCCTAAGGGCGGAGACTTTACAAAAGCTGAAATTATTGCCGAAATGAAAAAAGTATACGGCACGACAGATCTTTATACTCATATCGAATTTGTTACCGAAGACGGTAAGAACGAATTTGTAGTCTATAAGGATGAAAAAGAAATTCATCGAGCGGCTTATAAGAGAACTGCCGAAAATGCCTCCAAGCCCGGATTGCTTGCTGTGGTAACGGATAAAAAAGATGCAGGAATGTTTAAGACAATTTCTTTTACTAACCCTGGCGGAAGTCCTTTACATTTCCATTTTTGGTATGGTATGAACAATGCCGATTTTGCCAAAATTAAAGAAAAGCCTACATGTATACCTGCAAACACATCAAACAAAATGATTGCAGAGAGAGTTGAAAAATCTTGCCGCAAAATTTTAAAAGGTATTGTTGAAAAATAATTGTATTGAGATTTTTTATAGGAGAGAATAAAAATGAAAAAAAGAACAGCTGTTTTTATTTGTTTTTTAGTGTTGGGAGCAGCTCTTTTGTTTGCTCATGCCCCGATGTTGTATTGCTATGATAACGGTGATGGAACTTTTACCTGTGAAGGAGGTTTTTCCGACGGCTCATCTGCTGAAGGTGTAGAAATTCGAATCGAAAATCCTAAGGAAAAAGATGCAAAAAAGAAGGTTATACTTAAGACCAAGCTTGATAAAAAGGGCGAGATAACAATTAAGTACGCCGATATCAAGGTAAAAGACTTTTTAATTATCTTTGATGCAGGTCCCGGCCATGTGGTAAAAGTAAAATCAAGCGATATTGAAAAATAAGAGCTGATTTACATTTTTAAAAAGGGACTTTGTTTTTACACTGTCCCTTACAATAAACCTCCTTTTTTTTCGTTTAAAAGAACATCGGCACTGTGCCAGCTTAAAGTTGCACATTTTATACGTGCCGGCATTTCGGCAAAGTATTCCAAGATTTGAGCATCTTCCAATTCTTCCTTTTCTTCTTCCGAAATTTCTTTTCCGTTCATCATCTTAAAAAATATTTCTACCTTGCGTTTTCCTTCTTCGGCTTTTTTTCCTTTTATAAGTTCAATCAGCATATTTGTAGAAGCTGTAGAAATGGCGCAGCCCCTTCCTAAAAAGGAAGCATCTTCTATGATTCCGTTTTTTTCCCGGATAAGCAGGGTAAGGTCATCACCGCATGAAGGATTATGTCCTCTTTCTATCTTTACTCCTTCGCCGGAAAGTTCGCGGCAGTTTTCTTTTTTTCGGGAGTATTCTAGAATCATTTCCTGATAAATCGTATCTATGTCCATTTATGTTCCTTATCGATATTATTTTTAAGTTTTTTTAATCCTTTAAAAAAACGCTTTTTACTTTTTTTAAGGCTGTGATCATAACATCTATGTCTTCCTTGGTATTAAAAATAGAAAAACTTGCACGGCAGCAGGAGTTTATGTTTAGGTAAGCCATCAGGGGTTGAGTACAATGATGGCCGCTTCGAACCATAACGCCGTATTCGTTTAAGATGTAGGAGGTGTCATGCGAGTGCACGTCTTTTACATTGAAGGCGATTATACCCGCTCTCTCCTCAGCATCGGTTCCGTAGGTTTCTACAAAGTCAAGTTTTTTTAATTCCGAAAGAGCATAAGAGTCCAATTCTTTTACGGTTTTTTCTATATTGGCATAACCGATTTTCTCGATATATTCTATTGCATTTTTAAGAGAAACTATGGCAGCTGTATCGTGGGTTCCGCCTTCGTATTTATAGGGAGCTTCCTTAAACTCGCTTGATTCTTCTGTAACAAAGTTGATCATATCTCCGCCGTATAAAAAGGGCGGCATCTTGTCCAAGAGCTCTTTTTTTCCGTAAAGAACCCCGACACCGAAGTCCGAAAAAATCTTGTGTCCCGAAAAAACTAAAAAGTCGCAGTCAAGGGCCGACACATCCTGTTTGTAGTGAGCAATGGCTTGGGCTGCATCAACCACAACAACGGCTCCGCTCTCATGGCTTAGTTTTATTACCTCTTCTATAGGGTTTATAATTCCTGTAGCATTTACCATGCTTGATAGGGCGACCACCTTTGTTTTGGAAGAAAGTTTAGCCTTAAAGTCATTTATGTCCAAGGTGCCGTTTTTGTTAAGGTAGATAAATTTTACGGCAGCCCCCGTTTGTTTTGCAACAAACTGCCAAGGTACGAGGTTTGCATGATGGTTTGATACCGCCAATAGAATTTCATCTCCGGTTTTAAGATTCGATAAGCCGTAACAATAGGCAATTATATTGAGAGCCTCGGTAGAATTTTTTGTAAAGATAATGCTTTCAATTTTGTCGGCTCCGATAAACTCGGCTGTTTTTTTTCGTGTTTCTTCAACCAAAATAGAAGAAGCTATTGCAAGGGAATGAGAGCCTCGGCCCGCATTTCCGTTTGAGTGTAAAAAATATTCTTTTATACCTTCTATAACCGATATAGGCCTTTGTGCCGTTGCCGCCGAATCCAAATAATGAATGTTAGGATTTTGCATAAGCAATGGAAAATCGTTTTTGTACATCTATTTCTATGCTCCTTAAAGCCGCATTTCTCTTTATTTTACATAAAAATAAGTCTTTTGTCCAGCAATGGGGGAGTGGGATTCAGGGTAATTGAATTATAAAACCGAACTACATAAGTTGACAAAAAGTAATACATATTGTATAATAAAAATATGGAAAACGAAAAAACAACAAAGCATCTTTTTGAATGGGACTACGAGAAAGAACAGCGTAATATAAAAATACATAAAATCTCATTTGAAACTGCAAAACTCGTTTTCAATGATAACAACCGAATTGAATTATTCGATATAAACCACAGCGGGGCAGAAGACCGTATTATTACTATAGGAAAGGTAGATAAGGTGCTGTTTGTTGTTTACACCGAACGAGGAGAAAAAACACGGATCATATCCGCAAGAGCCGCCACAAAAGCGGAAAGGAGACTTTATGGCAATAGTTACATCGGTTTTACACGGTAACGAAAAACCGACCAAAGAACAAATTGAAGAGATTAGGCGTGCCGCAAAAATGCCCATTGTATACGATGAAGATTGCCCGCCCTTAACCAAGGAGCAAATAAAAGAGTTTGCACGCATAGCCAAAGAACAGCGCAAACTTCGAAAAAAACAGGTAGTAGCAATCCGGCTTTCACCTGAAACCGCTGAAAAAGTCAAAGCCCTAGGTAAAGGCTATAGCTCCGTATTAAGCCGTATTATTGATGAGGCCTTTCGAAACCCCGAACTCCTGCAAAAATGTTTATAAAGCGGTAATGAATGATTAAAGGAAGGATTGGGCGCTGACGGGATCGAACCGCCGACATTCTGGGTGTAAACCAGACGCTCGTACCAGCTGAGCTAAGCGCCCAATGACATGGATAATATTACAAATCACAAAAAATGTCAATACATATTTTGTAAAAAAATGAAGTTTTTTGCCGCAGTCTTATCGCTTCTTTTTGAGTTGTTGATTTAATTTTACAAGCCCCGGCACCGGCTGAGGCTTAATAAATTTTATAAACTTAAAGGGATGTATATCTATTGCATTTGAATACCAGCCGCCTATGGAGTAAATATCTATAATATTTACGCTTAACCTATAGGATATCGGAATAATCACGCTCTCTCTCAGCAAGAGTTCTTCTGCCTTGCTTAATATTTCGTACCGTTTTTTAAAGTCTTTTTCGGCGTGGGATTTGAGGATTATTCTTTCAAATTCCTGATTTTTCCAGTCCGAGTCATTGAGGTTGGAATTAGGCCGGAACATCTCCAAAAAGGCCAGAGGGTCTGCGAAGTCTCCTATCCAAGTGATTGTTCCCAAATCATAATCATTTGATTTTAGGCTGTTATAATAAGCGTTAAAAGAAATAAGCTTAACTTCGGTTTTTACCCCTATTTTTGACCATGCGGCCGATAGAATTTCGGCTAATTCTTGATAATATGTATTTTCGGGGATTTTAATTACTACCTTTTTTTGTTCTTCGTTTAAATTAAGCTTATTTATGATTTCTTGGGCTTTTTGCAGGTTATATTCATTTACACCCTGAATTTTGGGGTAGCCTGCAAGGGGAAAAATCAAAGTTTCAGCCTTTATAGGATAGCCCTTGCGTAATTCCTCATATGGAACAGCTAAAAGAAGAGCTTTTCTAAACTCTGCCGCCTTAATATTCGGAGATGAAGTCTTAAAGAAAAAATAATCCGTTGCAAAAAGAGGGTCTATATTTACACAACGCTGATCGCCTATTTTAGAAATCACATCACTTCTTGAAAGCCAATGAATCTTCCCTATATTGAATTTTTCGATAGCTTCTTCCTTGCTTAAATCGAGGAAGAGGTTTATTTGAGGAATTTGAACATTATCCTTATCCCAATAGTGTTCGTTTTTTACCAAAATCAGCTCTTTTTCGGAAAATTTTTTTATCCTATAGGCACCGCTTGATATGGGTTTAAAGCTGTCCCTTAATTTTTCTATTCTTTCTATGTTAGAAAATTTTAAGGCTGCTTCAAGTTGGGAAGTTTCAACTGCTGAAAATGCATGATGGCATAGAATGTTGGGAAGGTGCTCAATTTCGGTATTTGTGGTTACTAAAAGAACTTGCCCACTTTCGGCTTTTATTCCGACTTGATTTTTATTTTTTAGTTTTCCGTTACGGTAATCGGCAGCTCCGTCTATGCAGTCCAAAAGCGAAGCATATGGATGGTTGCCTGCGGGGTTTAAAAGATTCAGCCATGAATCAACAAAGGTTTGAGCCGTTATGGGCTTTCCGTTTTCAAACTTTGCATCCTTTCTGATTGTAAAACGCCACGTTCTTCCGCCTGAAACACTGTGCTTTTCGGCAAGTGCCGGAACCGGCTGCAACGTATAAGGATCGTATACAAAAAGGCCTTCACAAAGGGCCGTTAAGATTTGGGCTTCTCCCGCATCGAAGGCCGTATGAGGGTGAAGCATTGGTATCCCTGAAGTTATGGAAATATTCAGTTCTTTTTTTTGGTCTTCTTGCGAAAACAGGCAAAAGGATAATAAAAACAAAAATAACGTAAATAGTTTATTCTTCATATAGCGGATATTATATTGTTTTTTTTATTATTATTCAATCGGATTATATTTTAGATAACCCCAAGTTTTTTCATTTGGTTTACTTCTTCGCTGAGAGCTTGATATTCGGCTCGGTATTGGTTTGCCTTTATAATCGAATTTGTAATTGTTGTAATTTCTATCTTGATTCCTCTTATTTTACTTCTAAGTTCCGGTTTTACGTTTTTATAGAATTCGTCAAGCCCTCCAAGCTGTTTTAGGATTTCATTGCTGTCGCTTATGTATTTTGTGAGGCTGTTAAAAAGAAACTCGTTCGGCATTGTTTTTATTTTTTGATTAACAGCCGAATTCGGCATTAAAATACTTTGAAATAAGGCTATTTTTTGAAGCACTTCTTTTTCAAAAACGGAATAGTTAATTGTTTGTTTTTTTGTATTTTGATTGATATTATCGGTAATAATGATTGTTATATGTTTTTCAGGAGGCTCCAGTTTTAGTACCTGCCTAAGAATTTGTGCTAATTTTTTAAATATCGTATTTTCAGCCTTGTATACCATTTCTTGATTGGACTTTATTTTTTCCAATGCTGCTTTTAAATGAGGAGCTGAATTTGAAAGAACCCTTAAGCCTGATATTAAAATAGGCCTGTGATTGACTTCCTGATTTGAAAAAAAGCTTTCCTTTGGTTTAACTTCAAGGCGGGATAGAATTTCCTGTTGTAATATGGCCGAATCGTCACCGTAATCTTCTCTGATTATTTCGACTATTAGATCCGTGTAAAAAGGCTTTTTTCTGAACTTTACTGTGAATACCTTTTTTATTTCCCGTAGTATATTTGAAGGATTTGCACAATCCGCCTTGCTTATCTTTACTGAAGGTATAACTTCTCTGCGTATTAAAAGTTTATATTCTTCACGGTAAAAGATGGAAAGGCTTTTAAGCTGGGTATTGATATAGGCCTCACTTTTTCCAAGGTGGGCTACAGAATCCCGTAATAGGCTGTTTGATAATTGGTCCGGGCCTTTGAAAAGGTTATTGATTATATCTGCTATAGCCCTTGTATTTGTATGATTTGATGTATTTGTAAAATCCGACCAAATAAAGGTACTATTTAGTTCAAGGAGGATGGAAATTCTCTTGGGAGTTAAAAACTCGGTATTAAACTGATAATAATTGTTGACAAATTCCAGCATTGTTTCATAGTGGGCTAAGCGGGTGCCTATAACGCTAGCCTTTTCCGAGTCTGCAAAGTTTTCTTTGCTTGGAATTTCAACCTCAGTCATTTTACTGTCATATTTATAAGGATCATCATGGATGACCCGTTTTTTTAAAAGAGTGCTTCTGACTGCGTGGAGTGCACTGCTTTGAATATTGTAGTTTTCCCGCACTTTGGGAAGAATTTGAGAGTTAAACTCATTCCTTTTTGTTTCAAGGATTACCGAAAGTTCCTCAACAAAGTTTTTTCTATTTTCCATACCCCACTTATCGGCATTTTTCCCTTTTTGTATAAGTGGGCATCTCTAAAAACCTTGTTGGATTTTTAGAGATGCCCGACGAGTTTTTCATAAGTCTTTATATATTAATGACTTATGAAAAACATCGCAAATTAAATTTAAGGAAACCCTCTAAAAACTGATGTTTTTAGAGGCTCCCAAGTATATAATAAGTAAAGATTTTTACCGGCTTAGGGGTTTGACAAAGTTCTTCTTTTGTCGTATTCTGTTATACATGTTTGTTTCAGTTGTTATAGATCCGGGTGGAAGGGAATCGGCTTCTCATCTCGCAGAAGTTCTAACGGCCAACGGCTTTGAACGGGTTCAGCATGCCTGTTGGGAATCGGTAACAATAAATGATGAAGGCCTTGTTACATTAAAGCAGGATATAGACCGGGTTACCGATTATTATGACATTGTACGCCTCTACCAATATCCTATTCAGGATGTATTTGCCGTAACTACGCTTTATAAAAAAAAGTGGCGAAGGGTGCTTGTACGCCCGCCCGCAAAAAAGTTGGAGAATTAAACCTTATGGAAGACTATAGATCAAATTTAGAAGCCTTAAAAAACGATATCTCTAATATTTGGGGGCGTCTTTGACCCTGAGGCGGTTAAATCGAAAATAGCCGAAAAAGAAGCTATAACCTTAGCTCCCAATTTTTGGAATGACAGTAAAAAAGCCGAAAAAATTATGGGCGAGATAAAGGCCCTTAAAAACAGAATTTACCCTTGGCAGGAGCTTATAGATGGTGTTTCCGATTTGGAAGTTTTGATGGAGCTTTCGGAAGAATCGGAAAATGACGAACTGTCTGAAGAAATCAGCTCAAATTATAACTCTATTTACGAAAAATATAAAAAATTAAGTATATTGAGCCTGCTTTCAGGTGAGGTCGATAAAAACGATGCTTATCTTACAGTCCATGCAGGAGCTGGGGGAACTGAGGCCTGCGATTGGGCTGCTATGCTGGTGCGCATGTATTTGCGCTGGTGCGAGTCCAGAGGTTTTAAAACGGAGACCATCGATTTAATAGAAGCCGAGGGCGGAATAAAGTCTGCAACATTTCAGATTTCAGGGGAGTTTGCCTTCGGTCTTTTAAAAAGCGAAACGGGGATTCATAGGCTGGTGCGTATCAGCCCCTTTGATTCCAACGGAAGGAGGCATACATCTTTTACTTCGGTCTTTGCTTTTCCGGTTCTTGATGATACGATAGAAGTGGATATAAGGCCTGAAGACTTGCGTATCGACACATACCGAGCCGGAGGAGCCGGAGGTCAGCACGTAAACAAAACCGACTCGGCCGTACGTATTACCCATATTCCAACCGGAATAGTTGTTGCCTGCCAAACTCAAAGGAGCCAAATCAGCAATAGAGCCACGGCTATGAATGTTCTAAAATCGAGACTTTATAATTATTATGAAGAACAAAAAGAAAAAGAGAATATGAAGTTTGCTGCCGAAAAAAAAGGTATTTCTTGGGGCAATCAAATCCGTTCCTATGTTTTTCAGCCTTACACAATGGTAAAAGATCACAGGACAAAGTATGAAACGGGAAACATTCAGGCTGTAATGGATGGAGAAATAGACGAGTTTATAAACAGCTTTTTAAATACGAAGATTGAAGATATGAGTATTGATGAGGACGATGCTCTATGATATGTATTGTATGCAAATCCGAATTTTTGGCAGCCGATATAAGAGCAATATGTCTTTCTCATGTAAACGAAACAATTAAGATTTTGCCTCAAGTTTCTCTTTTGCATACATTAACCAATGAAGATGTCCGCCTCGTTTTTTTTGATTCAAACCTTTTTACGGATACGGCTTCTTTTAGAAAAAAAAGCCCTCATACCCAATTTGTTGTTATTTCTTCTATCGGGGATGAAGACCTTGCAGAAAAAGCTCTTATCTGCGGCGCTTCGGATTTTTTATTATGCCCATTTACTGAAAAAGGAGTTGTAAATTGCTTATGAGATTCTCCTTTAAATTGAAAAAACTTATTTTTTTATCCGCATTTTTTTTTATAGTTTCTTTTTTGTTTTCACAAAAGAATGAAGATGAAAATTCCGATTGGACTATTGCCGTTTCCGAATTTAAAACGGAGGGACTTCCTTCCTCTTATCAAAGTTATAAAACGATAGTGCCTGAAATGTTTTTAATCTACATGGATACCGGAGCAAAAAGAATAGTTCCATTTGAAGAAAAAAAAATGAGGGCTATTATGGAAGCTTCAAATAAAAAACTAAGGCTTATAAAAGAAAGGGCAAAACTTATAAAAGACAGAGATGAGCTTTTTTTGTCGGTGGAAGACAAAAAAATAAAAGACGAAAAAGAGAAAAAACTTACGGAAGAAATTTTAAAAAAAGAAAAAAGTATTTATGAGGCCGATATAGATATCAAAATTGAAGAAACCCGTTTTTTTACTTCAAGCCATCCTAAAAATATAAACTTATGGAAGTATGGAGAATCTTTATATAAGCTGTCTGAAAATGCCGACATAGGCGAAAGTTTAAAAAAAGAAAATATCTCGGCTCTTATTTACGGCTCGGTAAAAGATATTTCAGGCTACATGGTTATAACCGCTTATTTGGATATGGGGATTCCCGGAATGAAGGTTCACGAATTTTCAGGGGCCGGAAGATATGATGATGTTGAAAAAGTCGTCGAAATGATGGTGCGGCAAATATACACAATTATTCAAAATACAAAAGAAGTAAAAGTATTTTTTGATGTTAATCCTAAAAATACAAAGGTTTATATTGACGGTGAGCTGATACGGGATTTTTCAAAACCTATAATGCTGCGTGAAGGATTTTATCAAATAGGAGCTTCTGCTCAAGATTATGTTGAAGAAACAAAAAAGCTGGAATTAAAAAATAAGGCTGCCTATACCTTAAAAATTAATTTAAAAAAAGAAGAAACCGCTACAATCGGTTTTAATCTTAAAAGTGCTTCTCCAAATTTATTTTTTAAATCCCAATACTCTATTCGCATTCCCGGAATTATAACTGTACCTAAGATGAAGTCTATTTTTGAATTTGAGGAAAATGGTATTCATACCTTCGGAGTTTTTGAGCCTTCAAATAATAATTTTTCACGGCAAAATGTTCAAAATATGATTATAAAGTTAAACAAAAAAAATGTAAAAGCTTCGATAGAAACTCAACGAAAAATTTTATATTGGTCATTGGGGGCTTTGTACATAAGCCTGCCTATAACGATGATTTTAAATTCTAAAGTAGATGATCAAGTATACGCTTTTAAGAGCGGAAAAATTCCTTATACACAATCCGAAGCAGATCGTATAAATAAACTCGTACTGACCCAAAATATTCTTCAAGGAATTACGATTGCTTTGGGAGTCAATTACTTTATACAGTTGATAATCTATTTGGTAAAGGCAGATAGAGCCTTACCGCGAAAGATAAAACCTAATTATTCAGCTCCTGTTTATGAGGAAGTTAAGACTGATAAAGATACTGTAGTTAACAATAAAGATACGGTTATTAAAGATGAGGAGAATAAAAATGAAGAATAAAAGTTTTGCAGCCGGATTAAAAAAATTATTCGGTTTATATAAGGGGCCGGATGAATCTTTTTTTGAAGATTTGGTTGATACTCTGATAGAAGGAGATATAGGAGCTAAGACAGCCCTCGAAATTGAAACCTCTTTAAGAGATTTATGCAAAAAAGAAAAGCTTGCTTCTGAAGATGATGTTTTAACCGGTCTTTATAATATTTTATTACCCTATGTCAAGATAACTTCTTTAGTTCCTGAGAAAGACAAGGTTTCTATTTATCTTGTTCTAGGTGTAAACGGGGTCGGCAAAACAACATCGATAGGAAAGATGGCTCATTATTATAAAGAAAAATACGGTACGCCCATCATTTTGGCCGCCGGAGATACCTTTAGAGCTGCTGCCATAGAGCAATTAAAATTCCATGGAGAAAAAAATGATGTGAGGGTTGTCGCACATCAGCATGGGGGAGACCCGGGGGCTGTCATCTTTGATGCAGGAGATGCAATGGCTTCATCAGGCGGCGGCCTTGTTCTTGCAGATACGGCAGGACGGCTTCACAATAAAGAAAATTTGGTAAGGGAGCTTCAAAAAATAGACAGGATTGCAAAAACAAAGGCTTCCGAAGGCTGCTATAAAAAAATATTGGTATTGGATGCAACTACAGGTCAAAACGGTTTAAGACAGGCCGAAGTTTTCCATGAGGCTATAGGAGTCGATGCTGTCTTTTTAACAAAGTATGATTCTACGGCAAAGGGCGGTGTTGCCGTTACGGCAGGAAAAGAGCTTAACCTTCCCATGCTCTTTGTCGGAACCGGAGAAAAATACGAAAACATATCTCCTTTTTCGGCTGAAAACTATGTAAAGGAATTTATCGGAAAAATATAAATGAGTTTAAAAAAAATATTATATTTTGTTTTTATTTTATACTCTCTTTTTATTTTTGCAGACGGTTCGGAAAATTCTGATGTTCAATCTCCTCCTGTGACAGAAACGGAAAATCAAAATTTGCCTGCAACTGAAAATGCCGATACTACAGTGCCTTCCGGTACAGAAACCGAAAATAAAAATTTATCCGAAAACGAAAAAGATCCGGAGGAATCCGATAAAGGATTTGATTCCATTCAAAGTTCCGGACTTACAACCGGTTTCGGAGACCGATGGTTTTTTGAAGAACTTGATGACAACGGCAGACCTCTTCTTTCCGTTCTATATGAAAAAGATAAACTTATAGAAAAAAAAACATATACCTACACAGACGGTTATCCTGAATCTTGCGAAGTGGTTTTACCTGATAAGCTTATCAAAATAAAATATAATCAAAAAAGAATGGAGACCGAAAAAACTATTTACGATGCGGAAGGCAAAAACGAACTCGAAAAAAATATTTATACTTATAATGAAAATAATTTATTGATAGAATCGTTTTTAAAAAAAGAAGGAACCGAATATATTTCAAAGTATGAATACGGGCCTGAAAATAAACCAAAATCCAAAACCGACTTTGTCAACGGGAATAAAATTTCTTACACGGAATATATGACGGATAAAAAGATAGTTCATTTATTCGAATATGGAAAAGAAGTCGGTGTAATAGAGGAAGAAATATAAAATGAAAAAGAATAATTATGGATGGATTTTTTTTGTTTTAAATAGATTTAATTCAGCAGATACAAAGGGGCGCTCTTCCATCTCTACTCTTTTTTCTGTTTTGGGGATTGCCTTCGGCGTAATGGTCTTGACTGTTGTTTTATCCATAATGAACGGTCTCCAGATGGGATACATAGATACAATTTTACAAGTTAGTTCGGGACATATAAGGTTGTACGGCGAAAAAGAAGATCTAAAAAAAGCCGAAAATTTAGAACTCCATAAGGCTTTTTTTATTTTTCAAGAATCACAAACATTGATGCAGGGAAATTACGGCAAGCAACACGGCGTTTTAATCCGTTCGGTGGAAAAAGATATAATGCAAAAAGACAAAGGACTTGCCTCTGCCTTAAAAATAACTTCCGGTTCTTTTAATATCTTAGAAAAAGATTCTGTGATTTTGGGTTACGAGTTGGCCCGCCAGCTCGGTGTAAAGGTTGGCGATAATGTAAATATTATAGCCGTGTCAGGTTCATCCGAAACAAGCCTTTTTCCTGAAAATCAAGATTTAATTGTTACGGGTGTTTTTAAAACGGGATATTATGAGGTAGACTCTTCCTTTGCCTTTATGTCTTTAGAAAACGGAGAAAACTTATTCGGAAAAGAGTCGAAGCTCTATGCCTCCGTCAAACTACAAAACCAAAACAATGATGCAGCCTATATATCTTCCCTAAATGCTTCATCCATTAATTTAAAAGCGGAATCATGGCGTACTTATAATCATGCTTTTTTCGGAGCACTTAGAATAGAAAAAAATATGATGATGCTTTTGGTGATTTTAATTTTTTTGGTTGTGTCGGTTAATATTTATAACGGAATGCGGCGTTCAATTTATGAGAGGAGGGAAGAAATTTCCGTTCTTGCTTCTCTTGGTGCTTACTCCAAACATATACAGGTTCTTTTTATTGCAAACGGTTTTACAATAGGCTTGATAGGTGCAAGTGCCGGTCTTTTATTGGGACTTTTGCTCTCGGTTCAAATAAATTCTATTTTTAATTTAATAGAAAATATAGTAAATTCGGTTTTGAATTTTGTGTCAATATTGTTTCAAAATTCATCCGATGCGGATTTTGCTGTTTTTAGTCCGGTCTATTTTTATATGGAAACCGTTCCGGTTAGAATATTTTTTAATGAAATTTTATTGATTTTTTTGTTCGGCATTTTTTCCTCATCCGCTGCGGCTATGATAGCTGCGAGACGGATATTGAAATTGAAGCCGGCGGAGGTATTACGCTATGAGTAAGGATATAGTTTTAATTTCCGGTTTAACCAAAACATTTTCTTCGGCAAGTGAAAAACTTGTAATATTCGATAAACTGAATTTTTCCATTAAAGAAGGAAAAAAGATTTCTATTACCGGAGAATCAGGTTCGGGTAAAAGTACCTTTTTAAATATACTGGGCGGTCTTGAATCGGCAGACAGCGGTGAGATTATTGCAGGTTCTTATAAGGTTCATTCGCTTGATGAAAAATCTCTCACCGAATATCGAAGCTCCTTTTTAGGTTTGGTGTTTCAATTTCATTATCTGTTAAAAGATTTTACGGCTCTTGAAAACGTAATGCTTCCCGCCCTTATTGCAGGAAGATCAAAAAAAGAAATAAAAGAAAAGGCTCTCTCCCTTTTGGAGGATGTAAAATTAGCCGAACGGAAAAATCATTTTCCGTCTCAGCTGTCGGGAGGAGAAAGACAGAGGGTTGCTGTTGCCCGCTCTTTGATAAACAGTCCCTCTCTTATTCTTGCTGATGAACCTACGGGAAACTTAGACCCTGCCAATGCCGAAACTGTTCAAAATCTTTTATTTTCAGTAGTAGATAAACACAAAAAGACCTTGGTTCTTGTTACCCATGATCAAAATATCGCCTCAATGACGGATATTTCTTATAAACTTTATAAGGGTAATTTGGAAGAAGTATGAAAAATTTAGTCTTTATAAAAATGGCATTTAGATTTTTAGGTATAGGTTCGGGAAAGACGGTTTCCAATGCCCGTAAAAGTTTATTCGGTGCCGTTTTAGGGATAGGCATAAGTATAGTTCCCCTTATTGTAGTTTTGGTTGTCTCTGACGGTATGATTCAAGGAATAACTTCCCGCACAATCGAGCTTGGAACGGGACATCTGCAAGCTATAAATATGAGGTCGATATCAAGCTATAAAAATGCCGAAACAGAAAAAAATATCCGCTCGTTAATTCTTGAGTTTGATGAGGGAAACTTTGTTGAAAACGCTTGGATTGAGAGGCAGGGAAACGGTTTGGTTATCGGTAAAAACGGAAGAAGCGGCGGTGCAATCCGTGCAGTCGAACCTGAATTCTTTACTCAAAATATCAGGGCTCTTAATCTTATAAAAGTCATATCCGGTTCTCTTGAATTTGAAAATAATAAGTCTGCAATTTTGGGAACAGCTATAGCTGAGAAGCTCGGTTTAAAAGTAGGGGATACATGCAGAATCATAACCATATCTAAAAACGAAAAAGGTAAAACAATTCCCCGCGTAAGTTCATTTAAAATTTCAGGCCTTATATCTTCAGGCTATCAAGAGCTGGATGCCTTGTGGGTTTTTATTCCTTTGGAGGAGGGTTTGAAGATTATACCGTTGACTTCTTCTTTGACCTCAATAGTGGTTTCAACCAAGGACCCATTTGATGAAGATAAGATGCAGGCTCTTCAATTAAAATTGAGCTCGATATTACCCGAAAGTTTTTCCATATATTCTTGGGCAGACTTAAACCGCTCTGCTTTTACATCCTTTAAGACCACTAAAAATATTTTACTTTTTATCATGTTTTTGATTGTCCTGGTTGCCTCTGCCAATATTTCATCGGCCATTGTTATGCTTGTAATGGAGCGAAGAAGGGAGATTGCCATACTAAAGGCTGCCGGAGCCCATCCATCGTCTATAAGCCTTGCTTTTTTGCTTGCCGGTCTTTTAACGAGCTTAGGCGGGATTATTTTGGGAATGCCCCTAGGAATTTTAACCGCCATACATATAAACGAAATCTTTGCTTATGCAGAAAAAATTTTAAACTATCTTCAAAATGTTTTTTATACCTTCTTTTATGGAGCCGGAAAGCCTCTTGAAATTCATCTTTTAGATCCTGCCTATTATTTGGAACATATTCCCGTAAAATTAAACCTTTTTGACCTTTACACGATAGCCGTTTCTATGTTAATATTATCAGTAGTAGTGTGTTTGATTCCTGCAGTACGGGCAGGAAAAGAAAAGCCGATAGAGATTATGAGGAAATTATGATTTGTGATATGTGTAAGTTAAATGAGGCTAAAGTTTCTGTGGAACAAGTTGCAGACGGTGTGACTAAAAATATTTATCTGTGTCCGGCTTGCTCACAAAGGCTCGGATTTGGTATGTTTTCTAAAACTATCGATATTTCCATAACAAAAATCCTTGGATCCGATGATGAAGATAATGATGACGGCAGAAAATCGGAGCAATGCCCTATATGCGGATTAAGTTTTAGAGAAATTGAATCGAAAAAAATGATCGGATGCTCAGACTGTTTTTCGTTTTTTAAAGCCGAAATTATGGAAATATTGGGAAAAAAGAAAAAAAATCTAAAGTATTCCGGGCCTATCACGGATGAGCAGTCTCCCGAAACCTTTTTTGAAACTCATAGTTCTGAAGAATTACATGAAGAGCTAAAAAAAGCTGTCGAAACTGAAGATTATGAAAGGGCTGCCGCTTTAAGGGATGAGATCAAAGCTTTGGAGAAAAACCATGATATCAAAATTTGACGGTTGGTATATGGAAAACGGTCCCGATACCGATGTAGTCCTATACAGCCGTTGTGATGTAGCCCGAAATATATCAGGTTTTTTGTTTCCAAATAAAATTAGTCTTTCCGACTCTGTTGACATTATTTCGCTTGTTTTTTCTTTTTTTTCCTCTTTGGAGGATTCCGCTTATTTTAAAAAGTTAAAACTTAGAGCAATAGATCCGCTTTCCATTAAACTACTTGAAGAAAAAGGAATTATTCTCCCCGATATGCCTGAAAAGATAGAAAAGGCTGTTTTGGTGCACGAAAACGGCTCTCTTTATATAGGTTTGAATCTTGAAGATCATATAAACATAAGTTCTTTTGCTGCCGGAATGGATCCGGAAGAAGTCTGTGCAAGGGCTTCCTTTATGGAAGTCAAAATGAGAGAAAAAATTAAATTTTCGGAAGATAGGGACCTAGGTTTTTTAACTTCCAATCTTATGGGGATAGGAACGGGACTGAAGTTTTCGGTTTTATGCTCTTTTCCGGGAATCCTTTATTCCAACTGCCTGGGTTCAGTCTTGGAATTAACAAAGCAAAGCAATCTCAATGTTGCAGGTTACTACTCGCCTAATTCTAAGAATTCCATAGGAGCTCTTTTTTTGATTTCAAATGCCGTATCTGCAGGCGATAATGAAGAGATTCAGACTGCGGATTTTATTTCCTGTGTAAATTCCATAATCGAAATTGAAAGAGAGAAGAAAAAAACTTTTCTAGATGAAAATAGATTGAAGGTTGAAGATATGCTTAGAAGAGCTATAGCTGTAGCTCAAAGTGCAAAACTTATGGATTTTAAGGAAGCAGCCGATATAGTTTTTAAAATAAAGTTCGGCTTAAATATGGGCTTAATTACCGGTATTACCAATGAAGAATGCAACTCGATGATTTTTAAGTCCCAAATGGGGCATCTTGCTTTTTTATTGCTAAACAGTCATATAGGCTTATCTGATAGAAATTTAGACGATTTTTCTATAGAAGAATATAGGGCTCGTACTATTCAAGAACTTTGTTCAAAAGTCCGAATTATAATGTGAGGTGTTATATGTGTCAAGGTCTTTCACAAGATGCTCATAAGCTGCTTACTCTTTTCGGTCAGCAGGAAGCTAGGCGGGTTAATGCGGATCTGTTTCAACCCGAGCATATTTTATCTGCTTTGATCCGAAATAAAGTAGGCAGGGGTTATATAATTCTTCAAAAATTAAATATTGATCTTCTCAATTTACAGCTGTTTATTGAACAAAACACTCCTATCCGTGCAGGAGATAGAATCATAGGTGAAATTCCTCCTTCTCGAAGAATTAAGTCTTTGGTCGATATTGCAACAATAGAAGCAAGAACTATGAGGCAAAGTGTGGTCGGTACCGAGCATCTTCTTGTAGCCCTTGTCAGAGAAGAAAATTCCATAATATCCGATTTTTTTATGCGTTATAATATCGTAACTGAAGACATTAGGATGATAATATTAAAAATAACCGATCAGATGGATTCTGTCCGAACAGCTAAAACAGCTGATGTGTCTAAGTCAAAACAATCGGCTCTTTCCGAATTTGGGCGTAACCTGACGGATATTGTAAGTTCCGGTTCCCTTGACCCAATTATAGGCCGCGAAAAAGAGATTAGAAGACTTATCCAAATCCTTTCCCGAAGAACAAAAAATAATCCGATCCTTGTAGGAGAGCCCGGAATAGGAAAGACCTCCATCGTTGAAGGCTTGGCCTTTGCCATAATAAACGAAAACGTACCTCACGATTTATTAAATAAAAGTATTGTTTCTTTGGATCTCGGTTCCGTAATTGCAGGAACAAAGTATAGAGGTCAGTTTGAAGAAAGGCTGAAGCAAATTATAAATGAAATAAAAGAAAATAAAAATATAATTTTGTTTATAGATGAAATTCACACCCTCATAGGCACAGGCGGCTCTCAGGGAGCTATGGACGCCGCCAATATTTTAAAACCTGCCCTAGCTCGAGGAGAAATACAATGTATTGGGGCTACAACAGTTGATGAATACAGAAGATATTTTAAAAACGATTTGGCTCTTGAGCGGCGCTTCCAGCTGATTCAAGTTAAAGAACCCAATCCTGAAGAAACCTTTGATATACTATGCGGTATAAAGCATAAATATGAAGAACACCACAACGTCATCTACGAACCCCAGACTGTAACCAAGATAATTGAATATTCAAAACGGTATATTACGGATAGATTTTTTCCGGACAAGGCTATTGATGTATTGGATGAAGCAGGGGCAATGAAAAAAACTATCCTTGACAAAAAACCCGGCGAACTTTTTGAAATTGAAGACAAGATAAAGGTTTTGATGCTTGAAAAAGCCGAGATGGTTGAGATGCAAAATTATGAAAAAGCTGCCTTAATCAGAGATGAAGTCCTTGATCTAAAAAACGACATATATCAAATTAAAAATAAGTGGATGACTTCTTATCAGCATCCGATTTCCTATGTTGACGAAAACGATATAGCAGAAGTTGTTGCAATGATGACGGATATCCCCGTAAATAAATTAAGTCAGGATGAGGCCGAAAGGATGCTTCACATCGAAGAGGAATTAAAAAAATCGGTGGTAGGGCAGGATGAACCCATATCGATTTTGTCCAATTCAATAAGAAGGTCCCGTGCAGGTATTTCATCTCCCGAGAGACCCATAGGTTCATTTTTGTTTTTAGGTCCTACCGGTGTCGGAAAAACCCTTCTTGCAAAAACTCTCGCCGAATTTTTGTTCGGCACAAAAGAAGCATTAATCAGGGTCGATATGAGTGACTATATGGAAAAACATAATGCTGCAAAACTTATCGGTGCTCCTCCAGGATATATAGGCTTTGATTCAGGCGGATTTTTAACCGAAAAAATAAGACGTAATCCGTACTCCGTTTTGCTTTTGGATGAGGTAGAAAAAGCTCATCCCGATGTCTTTAATATTCTGTTACAAATTTTAGAAGAGGGTGAACTTAGAGACAGCAGCGGGCATATTGTGAATTTTAAAAATACGGTTATTATTATGACCAGTAATGCAGGGTCTAAGTCCATCATAAAAGAAAATCAGCTGGGCTTTAATCCTTCGGGAGACGGCGTAATGGCCTATTCCGAGATAAGAGCAAGTGCTCTTAACGAAATAAAAAAATTCTTATCACCGGAATTTATAAATAGAATTGATGAGTTGCTTGTTTTTAAGCCCTTGGATAAGGATGACATCAAACGGATATTAAAACTTGAGCTTAAAAAATTTGAAGATAGAATTGCAAAGCTGGATTTATATATTGAACTTTCAAAGGAAGCCGAAGATTTCTTTGCAGATAAAGGATATGACCCTGCCTATGGTGCACGCCCTATGAGAAGACTTCTTCAAAATAAAATCGAAGATGTCCTGTCCGTTAAAATAATAAGCGGCGAGTTTTCAAAGGGTAAAACTGCTCTTGTCGATTTTTCGGCTTCAGAGGATGATATAATAATCAGCATTAAAGAAAGCCCTAATTATGAAGATGCTTACAGCGCATCGGTTAAATGTGAGGTAGAATCCAACTGATGCGCCGGTACTTTTTATATTGAAGTATTATCAGGTATTACGGAATTTTTTACTATAACGTATATTCCGCCGACAACATGATAGAAACCGTAGTCACCATCGGGAGGTGTTTGGTCCATGCCTATGGATACGTTATTTCCCATACGCACATTTTTATCTATTATTGCAGAACGTATGCGGCAATGATTTCCTATACCCAAGCTGGGGCATCCTTCTTTTAATCGAGCTTCTTTTTCCTCATGTGTTTCGTAATAGTCCGCTCCCATGCAGATAGAGTCTTCTACAAAGCTGCCTGTTTCTATGATTGACCGGACACCTATTACGGAGTGATTTATTGTAGAATTCGTTATGACACAGCCTTCGCTGCAGATAGATCTGCTCAAGTGTGCATAGTTTACCTTTGATGGAGGTAGATTTCTGTTATGGGTGTATATTGGCCTTTCAGCATCATAAAAGTCGAATTTAGGCCTTATTTCCGTCAGATCAAGAGTTGCATCATAAAAAGACTTGATGGTTCCTATGTCGGACCAATATCCGTTATGAGGAAAGGCAGAAACCTTATATTTTCCGTTTATTGCTGCAGGAATTACTTCTTTTCCGAAGTCGGTATGATCGCTGTTTAAACATTCTTCCATGACCCTTGCATTGAAAATATAAATACCCATTGATGCCAGATATTGTTTATTGGGATCATTCGGTTTGATAAGGGACTTTTCAGGAATTTTCCAATCATCTATGTTTTTGTCGGGACCGGGTTTTTCCATAAACTCGGTAATTACAGAATCCGAATTAACCTTCATAATACCGAAACCTGATGCATCCTCTCGTGTGACGGGAGTACAGGCTACGGTAATATCGGATCCGGATTCTTTATGAAAATTTAAAAATTTTTTTAGATCCATACGGTAGAGTTGATCGCCTGCAAGGATTAAATAGTGGGAGGGATTTTGATGCCGAAAATGATGAAGGTTTTTTCTTATAGAGTCAGCCGTACCTTCATACCATCCTGTATTATCGAAAGTTTGCTCAGCTGCAAGAATTTCTACAAATCCGTTTGAAAACGTATCAAAAGTGTAGGCTTTTGCAATGTGGATATGCAAAGAAGCAGAGTTAAATTGTGTTACAATATAAATATTCCTAAAGCCGGAATTTATACAATTGGAAAGAGGTATATCGATAATTCGATGTTTACCTCCAAAAGGAACAGCCGGTTTAGATCTATGCATGGTAAGCGGATAAAGACGTGTTCCTTTTCCGCCTCCCAGGATTATGGAAAGAACTTTTGACATAGGCATCCTCCTGCCTATAATTATATAATGCTTTTTAAAATTTTACCAGATTAATTTATTAATTCTTTATAAATTTTTTCTACTTTTTTTGCAAAATTGGCAGACGAAAAGTCCTCGGCTATCTTAAATGCTTCTTTTGCATAGCTTTGAATTTCTTCTTTGTTGTTTAATGCGAATTTAATGTTGTCCAAAAGTTCATCGTTTTCCTTAAATAATAAACCTGTCTTTTTGTGTAGGACGATACCTTTGATATTTGTGTCGTCATATACCAAAACAGGAACTCCTGCTGCCATTGCTTCAAGAATAGTCAGACCCTGTGTTTCAGTTTTTGATGGGCTTATAAATAAATCGGCAGTTTTATAATATATAGGAACCTTGTCGTTTGGAATTCTATTTGTAAATATTACATTTTCCTGTAAATCTAAGTGTCTTACTCTTTCTTCAAGCTCTAACCTATCAGGCCCGTCACCTACAATGATAAGTTGGATATTTTTATTTTCGCTTGTTATTTTAGGCATTATATTAATTAAAGTTTCAATATTTTTTTCCTTTGATATTCTTCCTAAAAATATAAGTTTAAATGAATCTTTTTTTATGTTAAAAGATTTTAGTAAGCTATCAGTTTCGGCATCGGGAATATCTTTTTTAAACTTCTCAAGATTTATTCCTGATGGAACAACATATATTTTATTTTTTACTCCATAGCTTATAAGTAAATTTTTTGTTTTTTCTGTGGGTGCTATAACTCCTGAAAGACGGGCAATATAACGCTTTGAGAGTTTTCTTACTACTTTTTTTAAAGGGCTTTTGCCGAAATTGGAAATATAGTGGGTATATTCTTCATAGACAGTATGATATGTGTGTAAACATGGAATATTTAGATCTTTTGCAATGAAAGTACCGAAATTGCCCATGGAAAATTCCGTTTGAGTATGTACTATATCGAAATTTAAAGCCTTTACTTTATTGTATGCCTTTGTATGTTTAAAAAATAATCCTACTCTGAATTCAGACCATTTAAAAAATGGAATTGAAGGAACTCGAATAATATGTTTTTCATCCTCATCCTTAAAATCCGGAAATGTTGTTGTGATTATATAAACTTCGTGGTTTAGTTTTTCCAGCTCTTTTTGTAAGTTCATCGTAGAGGTTACAACTCCGTTTATTTGAGGATAATAACAATCAGTAAAAATTCCAATTTTCATTTTATATAGCTCCAACCAAAATTTATCATAAATGATTTTATTAAATGTCATTTTATCACAAATATTTTTCTTTGCCAACAGCTTTAGCAATACTTGACATAAACTTTAAGACAAACTAAACTAATCTTAGTATGAGAGGTTTCGACAGACAGATCGTTATTTTGATATTTCTTTTTATAAGTGCTCACTTTATATCATCCGAAGAAGGAAAAACTTTGTTTAGTTTTTCTGCTTCTCCATCGCTTATAGCCGGCTCGGGATTCGAGTATGCTTTTAGAACTGACTCATTTATTAAAAGCAAACTTGATTGGCCTCTTTTGCCTGCAGGGGGCTTTACTGCCGGTACCGAGTTTAAGCTTAAAAACGGATTTTACTTTTCTTTTGTTTCTTCATTTATAATACCTGCTTATTCGGGTAGAATGTTTGACTACGATTATTTGAATCCCTATGATTCTTCAATGCTGACCCATTTTTCGGAGCATAAGGCCTATGTTAAAAAAGCCTTGGATTTAAATCTAAATATCGGCTTCATGAAGCTTCTTGTTGAGTATAAAACCTCTTCAAATAAAAAAATAAGAGTCTCTTGTGCTCCATCCATAGGAATAAGGTATATTTTAAATGCATGGGATGCCGTGGACGGTTACACCAAGTATCCTCCCGATACAAATCCTCCAAGTCCTGTTTTACCTGATACTCCTACTATTCCCGTTGCAGGACTCGGAATAAGTTATAAACAAACTTTTATTTTACCTAATATAGGAGTTCTATTTAGATTTGAACTTCCAAGGGAGTGGAAGATTGATTTATCTACTCAACTTTGCCCGAGTGTTATTGGGTTTGCAGAGGATTTTCATTATAAGAAAGAACATGGAGGCTTAAAATTTGTAGATGTTTTTACAAAGAAAAATCTGTCTTTTTATTTATACCTTTCGGCTGAAAAAAGACTTTCAAAGCATTTTTCTTTTTTTTCTTCCATTGATTACACCTCGATTACGGCCTACCATGGAAAGCTTTTTGCTTATTATTTAAAATCAGGATTATTAAAAAGCAGCTCATCTACCGGTTCGGTTGGCGCTGCTTTATATTCTACCCGTATCAATTTAGGCTTTATATTTCATATAGTAAAATAGATTTTTCAGATGATTTTAAATAAAAAACCCAAGCTCCCTTTATGGAAGCTTGGGAAAAATTATTTTAGGAGGTTCTATGTTTTACCAACTTTCTTGGCGTAAGACATAATCATTAAAAGAGTTTAACTCAAGCACTCTTTTTACTTTTTCAAGTTCATGAGGCCTAATGCCGTACAAAACAACCCTTGTAGTGGTTTCCGTTTTTTCGTAGGCAGGCTCAAAACCAATTTTTCTTAATTTGATTACAAGCCTTAGGGCATTTTCTTCCCGCTTAAATGAGCCCAACTGAATTCTCCATAAAACGCCTTCTGTTTCTGAGGCCTTAGCAGGTACATAAACAAGATTTTGATTTTTTGTACTGTCAGTTGAAGCTTGAAACTCCTGCTCTTTTGTTTTTACCAAGTCTTTTGCTCTGCTGTTTGTTTCTTCCGCTTTTAGAGATGCCTTTTCCTGATTGATAGTCTTTTCTGAAGTTTCGGTTCTCGTAAATGCTCCCATATTGTTAGGATCTATTTTTCTTAGACTTACCCTTACAACTCCATAGGCTAACATATCCAAGGCAGCGGCGGCAGCCTTTGAAACATCTATTTCACGGTTACCTACAAATGGTCCTCTATCATTTATTCTTACGATGACCTTTCTTCCATTTTCTAAATTGGTAACTTCAACAAGGGTTCCGAAAGGAAGAGTTTTATGAGCCGCCGTGTAAGCATTCATATCGAATATTTCTCCGTTTGCGGTCGGCCTTCCGTTAAAGGCTTCCCCGTAGTACGAAGCATAAGTTTCCTCGCTTATAATTTCTCCCTGTGCAGCTAAAAAGTGCATAAAGGATAAGGACAAAATTAACATAAGGATTGCTTTTTTCATTTAATTCCTCCCGAATTAAAATCTTATATATTCAATATCGGAATAAAAAAAAAGAAGATTAGAAAAAAAAGCCTTAAACCGGTTAAGTTTAAGGCTTTTGTGCTGAAGACGGGAATTGAACCCGTACGGCATTACTGCCAAGGGATTTTAAGTCCCTAGTGTCTACCTATTCCACCACTTCAGCAGATGTGGTATACTATCATAAATTTTAAAGGTGGTCAAGATGTTTTCCGACTCTCATGCACATTTTTTTATGATTTTTAGACGAAATGAAGGCGATGCTTCATTTCTATATACAATGATGGAACGCAAATTCAGGTTTGCCATGGATATAGGTACTCAACCGGGAGATTTAAAAGAAAGACAAAAATTTATTTCGGATGTTTTTGACGGAAAAATACAAGGGCAAGAGACCGTGCATTTGCCTGAGCGTTTCCCCGATTTTATGCATTTTGCGGCGGGGCTTTGGCCCCATGCCGAAAGCATTGCCGAGCCTGAAAAGGCTCTTGCAGCTTTAAAAACCGATATCGGTACTCTTTTTTTACAAAAAGCCGAAGCGGAAAAGACTAATCCGAAAAAGCCCTTTTATTGCGGCCTTGGAGAATGCGGGCTTGACCGTTATTGGAACGGCCCTGCTGCCGAAAAAAGGGGAGCAGATTTAAATTCTGAAGAAAGAGGAACAACCGATATAGAAGGGGAGGAGTTTCTTTTTAATGAACAGTTAAAAATTGCAAAAGAAAAAAATCTTTCAGTTATAGTTCATTCAAGGGATGCTTATGAAGATACCCTAAAATGTATTGATGAGGTAGGACATCACAAGGGGATAATCCACTGCTATTCTTACGGGCTTAAAGAGGCTTATTCCTTTTTGGAAAGGGGCTGGTATATTTCCTTTCCCGGAAACATAACCTATGCTAAAAAGCAGGCTGATAGGGATAGGATTGCAGAGCTTGTAAGGGCCATTCCTGCCGATAAGCTCTTGCTTGAAACTGATGCCCCGTATTTAGCCCCTGTTCCTTTTAGGGGAAAGATAAATACTCCTCTTTTAATAGAATACACCTATGCCGCAGTTTCCGAAATTTTAGATAAATCTATGGAAGCCTTGGCGGAACAAATTTATCAAAACTGCTGTTCTTGTTTTTTGGTAAGGTAGTGTCGGGCATCTCTAAAAACTCGTTTAGTTTTTAGAGATGCCCGATAGTAAAAAGGCTGTCCGCCCGTATGGGAGCCCCTTGTGGAGACCCTTATGGGGGACAGCCTTATTCGTGCGGAGGGTTTAATACCCCGACGCTCTGCGTCGTAACAAAGGGTATTAAAGCCGACTGCAACCACCTTATGAGAACAACATACCCCGACGCTTGCGTCGGGGTTGTTGATTGTTTTACTTAAAAAGCTTTAAGTTTTTACTGCTTAATCAAAATAAATTCTACTCGGCGGTTCTTCCACCAGTTGTCCCTGTCGTTAAAGGAGGCAACGGGCTTGGAGCTTCCCATTCCGACAGAAGAAAGACGGGAACTTCTGACGCCTTCCTTTATAAGGAATTGGCGGACTGCCTCCGCCCTTAGTTTTGATAAGGGAAGTAGATCCGCTTTTTCTTCTTTTTCGGTACCTGTCGTAGTGTTGGCATGTCCTTCAACCTGAACCTGATATTCCGGGAATTTATTGAGGATAACGGCAATACGCTTTAAGATATTATTGTTCTTATCGACAATGGCTTTATCGAGACCGTTGAAGTCGGCTGCATTTGCCCTAAATATAATCGAAGGTACAGCTATTTTAAGTTTATCCCCGTCCCTGATAACAAGGATATCTACCGGAATGTAGCCCCTGTAAACCGAGGTAAGGCCTACCTTATCGGTTACCGTAAAGGTAAAAGGATAATCCGTTGCCGACTGTACCGTTTCTCCTGAAAGAGAGCGGCCGTCCCAGATGAGTTCATTAGTTATCTTTTCTTTTCCGCCGGTTTTCCAGAAAAGCTTACCGCCGTTTTCTTCCGGTTCGGTAATTTCAAACTTCCAGTTTTTGATGCCTGCCTTTGAATCGGCTTTTAGGCTTATGTAGAGGTCATCATCGGTTCCGTCATTATCGGGGCTGAAATATTTAGGCCTTGTGCTTACACCGATCTTAGGCGCCTGAGTTGAAAGGATAAAGTCTTCCGTAAAGGCTGTTACGATATCGCCTTTTTTGTACTCTATGTACATGGTTGCCAGATATCTGCCGTCGGGAGCCTTTGAGTTTCCGCTCTTGCCGTCCCATACAAGCTTTTTAAGAAGTTTTCCGTCCTTTTTGGAAGTCCATTCGGCAAAAACCTTGCCGCTTTCTACGTCCGAAATCCGTATATTCCAGTTGTCTATTTCGGCATCAATGTTTGTAAGCACCGAAATATTTTGAACATCCTTTATTCCGTTACCTGTAGGAGAAAATACCTTGTGTTCGGCGGTTATATAGCCCTTGGCTTGACGGCGGTCTACTATGATGCCTTCAAGTTTTTGGACGGTCTTGTTTCCTGCTTCATCTTCAGCTTCGACAACGTAGGTATACTTTTCATCAGGGGCCTTATTGCCCGTATCATCATCTGCTGCCCAGATAAACTTATCGGCCTTGTTCTTCCATTTTAGGGTTTTTACCGTTTTATTTTTGGAATCGACAAAGCGTCCCACCCATTCTTTTTCGGAAGAAGATATTTGATCTATGGGAAGGTTCGGCTTATTGTTTCCTTCAACAGGAGAAAAGGCCAGATAGGGAGCGGAAATTTCAATTTCAGGATAAACCGTGTCTATCGTTATTGATGAAATAACGGATTTTGCCTTGTTTTTGTTTGCAAGCTCTACTTCAAATTCGGCAGAGTATATTCCGTCAGGAGCCATTCCATTTTTTTCTGAAGAGTAAATTTTATCAAGTTCTCCATTCCAAGTTATTTTCTTTGGAGGAGTATTGCCCTTGTAGGCTTTAACAAGTTTGCCCTTTGAGTCCTTAATGTTAAGAGTAAATGAGCTTACAGCCGTTTTTGATTTTACTACAGGATAGAATTCCATGCTGTCCTTTACCCTGTCATTATTGGGAGAAAAGGCCGTATAATTTGATTGGAGAATGATATCCGCTTTTTCGGTATTGAGCTCTACAAGCACGGGATTCGAGAGAGCTTCGTTTTGAGCCTCATCAATTCCTTTTAGTACATAGATGTACTTACCGTCTTCGGCAAAACTGCCGTCGGACTTTCTTCCGTTCCATTCAAATTGAGCCGGAAGTTTACCGCCGAAATTGTTTGTATAAACCGGTGTACCGCTGATTGTATTTCCGCTTGAGGCCTTATAGATTTCTGCCGTCCATAAGCCGGGTTTTTCTTCCTTGTGGGTAAAGATAATGCTGTCCAGTTCTCCGTCACCGTCAGGAGAAAATAGTTTTTGGTTTGTACTTGCTTCAGCCTTGGGCGGTGTAATGTCCAAGGTAAAAGAGGGCGTTTGAGTTGAAGGCTTATGTCCGTTTATATACCTTGCGGAAATAAAGGCCTTGTATGTACCCTCAGGTAAGATCTTTCCTGCTTCGTCCTTTCCGTCAAAACTTTTGGTTTCTATCTTTGAGGGAGTTCCAGTATATGTTTTTACGGTTGTACCTGTTTGATTTTTTACTTCAATCTTCCATTCTTCAAGCCCCTTGGTAATCGGAATAGAAGGAATAAAGCTTATCTTATTGTTTGAGCTGCTTACCGGTGAAAAGGCGTTTTTATCTATATTTATGTTAATCGAGGGCTTGTAGGTATCTACAATGATGTTTGAAAGGCTTGATACGGTTTTATTTTTTGCCCTGTCGATAGATTCGATTTTATAGCTGTAAACTCCGTCAGGTACAAAAATTCCCGAATCGTCTTTTCCGTCCCAGCTTAAAGGAGAAAGTTCATTATTTTTAACCTCTATTTTTTTTACGACCTTGCCTTGGGCATCGCTTATGCTTGCCGTCCAAAGGTCTTCATTTGAACCCTTATTGTCGAAAACAAAGACATCTTTATTTCCGTCCCCGTCAGGACTGAAGATGAGGGCTTCTTGGTTTTGAGGTTTATTAAATGTAAGAGCGGGAGGAGTTTTATCCACATAGGCTGTGTAAACTTGAGATTCCGATTTATTTTTATTATCGTCTTCGGCTCTTATTACAAAGCTGTATTTTCCGTCGGGGGCTATTTCTCCCGAATCGGTGCGTCCGTCCCATCGAAGGGTTTCCGGCACTTCAACGCTTTCTTTTGATTTTCCTAAAAGTTTAAAGAATGAAGCGGCGTCTTTCATTTCGCGTAAAGGAGTTTTGTTTGAAATTGTGCGGACAGTGTTTCCTTTTTCATCCTTTATTTCGCAGTTCCAAGCCGTTACATACCTTTTGTCGGTAATTTTTAGGGGGATTTCCATTGCGTCGTTTTCTCCGTCATTATTGGGAGAAAAGTACAGTGTGCCGTTTTCGGGCATTTCGGCTTGGATTTTAGGCCCTTCGTTGTCCTTTACCCCGAAGTGAACATTTACACCTCCGCCTAAGGCCCAAATTCCGTTATGGAATGGTTTTGCTGCAAACTCGGGACGGATTTCGTTTTCTTCCCAGCCGTTTTTCTTTAAGAAGGAATCGTTTGCTCCTTTAGATTTAATCTTTATATTTACCCCTATGTTGAAGGAGGGAATAAATGTTTGTTTTTTATAAATTGCTTCGACCGTGTTGATGACAAAGCCTGTTTTAAAGGATATCATATCGGCCATGAGCATGTGAAGTCCCGTATTAAAAATAAGATTTTGGAAAAAGGGTGCCGAGAGGTCTGCATGCATTCCAAGTTGGAAGCCGTCAATATCTACTAATGTTGAAGCAAAGCCTACCCTCGGAGTGATTATTGCAGGGCTGCCGCTTGAAGCTCCTCCCTTTATGCCTGTTGCCTTTGGGTTATAGGTTTTGCCGAGTCCCGTTATCGAAACGCCCAGCTTGGAGTTTTTTAGAAATCCAAGGTCTCCGAACATATAAAGAGCCCCGATATCGAGCCCGAGTCCCCAGTCCTTTCCGATGTCGGCATAGGCTCCGGCCCCTACTAAAAGTTTATCGGTTAAATCCTTTGAATATGAAAAGCGTAAGCCTCCCATCGTTCCAAGTTTTAAGGAATTAAATTCGGCATTTAAAAAGTGAAGGCTTCCTGCAAGATTTCCCCATCTAAAGGGGTAGAGGAGGCCTGCATTGACCGCATGACCGACCCCTTTTTCTTCGCTAAGGCCTGCAAGTAAAAAATAGGAAACATCGAGAATAGGCCTTTGTTCTGCCCCGCCTAAAGCCGGATTTACGGCAAGACTGCCCGGCACAGTGTCCCCGAAAGGTCCGCCTGTAACAGAGGCTTGTCCTCCGGCAACCGAGGGGGATTGCAGCGCGGGCTTTTCTTCCCCTCCGGGAAGCGGATCATAGGCAAAAATCGCCGTTCCTATCATAAAAAAGCATAAAACAAAAAAAACTTTCGCTTTTAAACCGAATTTAAAAAAAATCATATTGAGCTCCTTTAAAAGCAAATATAACTGCCTAGTAAAACACCTGTGCAGGTAAAGTGTTACTTAAATTAGTTTTTGGGTAACTTTATATATATCGGCAAAAAACAATAGAGCTATCGAGTAGAAGCTTAAAATCATTAATTTTTTTAAGATGATCTTGACAAATAAAAATATGTAACTCATAATGGACTTATGAAAAAGAAAAGGTTAATTATCTATATTTTACAATTTACTTTTATTTTTGCTTTCTTTATTACAACTGTTTTTATGTCAAAAAAGAAAGACGGGTCGCTGCGGTTTGTTTCTTTTCAAAAAATGAGGGCCGATTACGAGTTTTTTTGGAATTTTATTTATGAAGGCTATCCTTTTACAGAGGTCTGCGAAAGACAGGGGGCTGATTTAACAAAAATAAAAAATGAAGGATATATAGAACTAAAAAAGGTTAAAAATCAAAAAGAATATTATACTTTTTACGATAAGTTATGTAAGAAGATAACATCAGAGAAAAAAACGGGACACTTATTTCCAATCCACTATAAAGATTATTCGGATAGTTTAAACAGTCAGGGTTCGTATGATGTTTTAAATGATAAGAATAAAATTATAGATAAATTTTATATGGAATGGCAGAAAAGGGATGGGAAGATTTATCATAAAAATAAAACATATGCCGAAAAGAAAATAATTTTAGAAAATAAAATTGCTTATATTAAAATACATTCTTTTTCTACATTTACATATGAACAGCAAAAATTATACGAAGATGAAATTAACAATTTTTTAATGGAAACAGCAGGCTATGAGCATATTATAATAGACATTACCTCCAATCGAGGCGGTTCTATCGATAATTGTAAGCTTATAATCGGTCCAAATATTACCGGTAATAAACAGGTTGCTTTTTATGGTTTATATAATGAAAATAAATATACAAAGCCGTATTTGGATCATATATTTAAAAAAATCAATATAGAAAAAATAAATCTAAATGATATACCGAAAGTTAAAAATTCCAATACTATTAAAAATGATAAAGCTTATATACGAAGAGAGTCTATTTCATGGCAGTATTTGAATGGGTATAAACCTTGTAAAAATAAAAAATTTTGGCTTTTGATAGGAAAACTGTCTTATTCTGCTTCGGATCGGTTTGCCTATATGTGCAAACAAAGCGGCTTTGCAACATTGATAGGTGAAAATACCGGAGGGGCCGGAGTAAATGCTTATTGGCCTATGCATATTTTTTTGCCTAATAGCGGTTTATTGATCTTATTTGATTTTACCTATGGACTTAATTCTGAAGGTTACTGTGCAGACGAATTTGGTAACTTTCCCGATATCTATAATCAGCCCGGTAAGGATGCACTTGAAACTTGTTTAGAGGAAATTAAAAGATTGGAAGAAAATATAAATCTGGAAAATAATATATAGTTTTACAATTAAGGTTTTGAAAAACTAAACAATGAAAATGAAAACTAGCTATTTATTTAAACATTCCAACTATCTCACTCGGATAGCGATTGTAAGGGAGCAAAAGCAATTTATACAAATTGCTTTTGCTGTACATCTTTCCGCAGTAATTTCTGCGGAAAGATACCGAAGCGATAGCGAAGCCCTGAAAAGCGCGATGCTGACACTTGTGTACTTTTACATAATTATGATAGTGCACAAGTGTCAGCAGTCCGCCAAAAGAAAATTATTATTAAACAGTCCCACTGACAGGACTTTTGAAAATAGGTGGAGCAGATACAAGGAGCCTAGTAAAAATAAAGCGGAGGCGTATTGGGTATACGTCGAGCTCATTTTGCGTAGCGACGCAGGAGATGCCCGCATATTTTCAAAAGAAGTAATCCATGATGGTCTGGGACGCATAAACTACACAGCCAAAGAAGGAGAAGTGTACATTGAAGGAACCATAGATTCTACTCAAACAGGCTGGAATGTTTCGGGAGCGGTTTATTATGATGAAGACGGAAGAAAAAAAGGAGAAGGACAGCCCGTGTTCTATGGAGGAGATATACAAAATGAATTAAGCGGAAGCTCAAGCCAAATCCTTTTATATGAAAAATTAAACGAATTAAAACATCCTACAAGCTATGAATATGACGGACTAGGCCGCGTAATAAAAACAACCCTTCCCGACGGAAACATACAGCGTAATGAATACTCGATAGACGCTTCGCTTCAAATAACAAAAACAACCGACCCATTGGAAAACATAAACATCAGTAAAAAAGATATAAGAGGAAACATAAAAGAAGTAGAAAGACGGGATAAAAACAATACCTTACTAACCAAAGCCCGATACGAATATTCGGTATTAGGAGAAATGTTAAAAGCCTACGATGCTAAAGACAACCTTTTGGCAGTAAACTATGACATGCTTGGACGGCGTATAAGTTTAGAAAGCCTTGATATGGGAAGAAAAGAATGGAACTATGACGATAAAGGCCGCTTGGAGTATGAAAACGACTCCGTATTAAGATCAAAATTAGCGTCAATAAAATATGAATACGACGGCTTTGACCGCATAGTAAAGACGGACTATCCTTTTAGTGAAGATGTAGAATATGAGTACGGAGTACCGGGACAAAAAGGAGCGGGAGAGATAATCCGCAAAAAAGATGAAACAGGAGAGACAAAATACGAATACGGCCTACTAAACGAAGTAAAAGTAGAAACACGGACAATAAAGAGGGGAAGAGAATTCCAAAAGCCCGTAACCGCCGTGTTTAACTATGAAGCCGATTACTTAGGCCGAATGCAAAGCATAAGCTACCCTGACGGAGAAGTGTTAAGCTACAGTTACGACAAGGGCGGACAATTAAAAGGAGTTATAGGCAAAAAAGGAATAGAAACCTATAGGTATGTAGACAATATCTTGTATGATGAACACGGCCAAAGAGTTTACATCAAATACGGAAACGGAGTAGAAACAAGATACAACTATGACCCTGCACGGCGTTGGCTAAAAGACATCAAGACAGAAAACAAAGATAAGAATTTGGTATTCCAAAAAATAAACTATAACTTTGATGCAGTAGGCAATGTAGAAGGATACATAAACACGGCTAGTAAGTATGAAACAAGCCAAAGCTACAGTTATGATAATTTGTACCAACTTATAAAAGCCGAAGGAACGCACAAACAATACGGAGGAATAAACCCTAACCCCGATAACCCTCATCCGTCAAATCCCTTACACACAAATAAATACAGGCAAACCTTTGCCTTCGACATAATAGGGAATATGACGAATAAGAGCAGTACCACAAACCTGCCCGGAGGTTCAATAAGTAGTGATGACACAAAACTAAACTATGAACTGGATTATGAGTATGACAGTAAATATGCACACCGCTTAATAAGAGCGGGCAATAGATATTACCGATACGACGCCAACGGCAACATCACTGCAGAAAAAGACGGAAAGTTCAGCGACAAAGAAGAAATAACATTTACCTACTCCTACTTTGCAGAACATGACGTATACGGCGTAGACTACGGCTTTGACTTAGAACCTCCTGAAGATGACCCTGCAAACCTAGAAAGTGGAGGCACAACAAGTACTACACCTACAGGAGGCTACAGAAGAGATTATACATGGAATGAACGCAACCTATTGATAAAATCAGACAATAAGTTAAACACAGTAATATACCGCTACGGCGATGACGGACAGAGAGCATTAAAGTTTACACAGCAATCAAATAGCGAAACTTTATACTTTAATAACTTTTACTCCGTACACCAAGTTGCCCATGAACCTAATCACGAACATGGATTACGAGTGAGCAAACACATCTTTGTCGGAAACTCGCGGTTAGTAACTGCTATGACACATGCGGATAATAATGGAGACACAACGGAACAAACCGAAAAAAGATATTATTATCATGCAGACCATTTACAGAGTGCACAGTTTATAACAAATGCCAGAGGCGAACAATATGAGCATATAGAGTATACACCATACGGAGAGTTATGGATTGAAGAGACTGCACCGGGGATAGATAAGTTACCGTTTAGGTTTACGGGGAAAGAGCTGGATGAGGAAACAGGATTATACTACTATGGGGCAAGGTATTTGGATCCGAAATATAGTAGGTGGCTAAGTGGAGATCCGGCATTAAACGATTATATACCTAAAGCGCCTATTGATGATGAAGCGAAAAAGCACAATGAGAATTTACCGGGAATGGGCGGTATATACAACACGGTAAACCTTCATGTGTACCACTACGCAGGGAATAATCCTGTGAAGTATGTGGATCCGGATGGAGATAAAATACTGGATGTTAGTACAACTCTATTTCAAGAAGACGGTGGTGCGGAACCCCTTGGCAAAAGTAACCTTACTATTAGTGGATATGGATGTGTTTTAACGGCATATACTCGAATTGGAAATGCAATAGGAATTTCTGAAGATATTACACTTCTTAGTGCAAATAGAACAGCAAAAAATAATATATTTGTTGGCGAAAATAAAAATTTACTTGACCGTTGGAATAGTGGACCAAAATTAGTAAATAGAATAGGAGAAGGTAGTGGCAATATGTTAAAATTTGATAAAAGTCTAACGGATCTAACATTAAATGAATATGGAGCAGCTCTAGAAGAGTATAAAAATTCTTTTGATACTTATGCTGTTACAATAAGGCTTTCAAGTGGACATACTGTGAATATGAATACTGATGGGATTATTAGGGAAAATAATGGTAATTATACGATAAAAATAAATAATACAAGCAATCTCTCAACTCATAATGCTTGGAAGCCGGAAGGAATGAATAGTGATGTAATTGATAAAAATGTTTATATTGAGCGTATTGATGTATTTAAAGTAGAATTTAATGGAAATTTTAATAAAAATATTTTATTACCGAATTAGTTTGGAGGATTGATTATGAAAAAATTATGTATTTTATTAGCGGCTTTTATTTTGCTTTTTTCATGTAAAAAAAATAATGAGCAAAAACTCTCGGATATTGTTTCTAAAAAAAATGAAACAATTACAAGTCTTAATGAACAAGAAATTTCAAGACAATCTGCCGATTTTGATAAAGACAAATTTTATGAAAGAAATTTTTTACTTGATTGGAATTTTTTTATACCTAAGGGGCGTAACAGCAATTTTCTCCCTTCATCATATAGTTATGTTAAACGAGGTGTAAACTATAAAACTTTGGTTGTATGGAAGGCATATACCGAATACGGAATGGGTAAATTGCTTCAAAGTTATGCTGAAGGAGGAGAGATGGGCGGTCAATCTTATACAAAAGATGATATAGGAAAAAAACTGATTGTTGCAGGCTATAAGTATGACAAAAGCGGATGTCTTATATCAAGTATAGAACCTATCCTTTACGGTGAAGGCGAGCAAATGGAAACTCTGTATGAGTATGATTCATATAACAGGTGTACCGCTTTACATAGCAGATATGTTCCTGAAATTGACTTAATTCCTTACAGTGAAGAGTATTATAAAAAAGCTGAAAAGTGCGATATAATACAGGATAATTTAAGAGAGTATGCTCCCATAAATAAAAAAGACGATATATTAGAATGTAAATTTTATTATGTTCATTCAGATGGGAAAAAGAATTTAATCTCTACAATAAAAGAAGGAAAAACTGAAGATTATTTTTTTTATAATAATCAAAAAGTTCTTTTAATAAATAATCGGCCCGAAGAAATAAAAGATGAGAATGGTGTATGGAAGTTTTTATATAATGAGAATGAACAAATACTTGAAGCAGTGCAAACTGCAAATAATAAAGTAAAGGAAAAATTTTTTGATGCAAAATATAAAAACGGCAAATTAATTGAAAGTAAATATGATGATGGAAATTCTGTAATAAAAACCGTTTATAAAAAATATGATAGCTTCGGAAACTGGCTTGAGGCGGACATTCATTATAACAACGATGAAAATTGTTCGTTTACTATTTTCCGTGATTTTGAGTATTATGAATGACAGTTGATTAACTTATATTTTATTTCTAAGGAGGCTTTAAGATTATCATAGACGATTTTATGGGTATATTTTCAAAATCTATAATTATAAATCTTTTGATGAATATTGTTTTTCAGTTCATCTTGGTGATAAATTGTGTTTAGAAAGATCTATTTTTATGTTAGAGAAACCTAAAAATATAATTTTATTTAATGAAAACGCAATTTTTAATTTAATTTTAAAAATTGATTTATAGAAAAGGTAAAAACTGTTCCATTTTTACCCGAATAACTTATTATGGGAGACTAAATAATGAAAATTTTAAGGAATATGATTTTTATTTTTATGTTGGTTCTTTTGGTTTCATGTACAAAAAGAGAAAACAAGATGATTGTAAACGATGCTCAGCAAAATACCATAACTGAAAGTTCTAAGAATATTGACAAAACTTCTAAAGAAGAGAAAATTGAATTTGATACTTCAGGAAGCGGTAAAAAAAGTTGTTTTCCATATGGAGCTAATATTGTAAATAATACAAATTATCCGTCAGATATTAATTTTGGTGATATATCTTTATTTCCAACTGATGCTCGTTATTTGAATGAAAATTTTAGATATAAGAAAATAATTTCTTGGCGCCGTTGGGACGAGCCTGCAATAAAACGAAAGTTAAAAAGTTATGCTGAAACCCCGGAAGGTGAAAATTTTATCGGTCATAAATATAGTTCTGCAGATATAGGTTTGATGCAATTAGAATCTGCAATTTTATTTGACGAAGATCAAAAGAAAATTATTGAAGTAGAAGATTCTCCATATTATGATGGTAAAATAGTAAAGTTGAATGAATATAATGATCTTGGTCTTCAAACAAATATATATGATTTTAGATTGGATAATGAAATTATCTTATTTAGTGAAGAATTTTATAATGAATTAAAAAATATTGATGATAAATTAATGTATTCTTATGAATACATTGATATTAAAGATAATCCGAATATTTTGAAATATAATCACTATTTTTATCATTCTAAGGGAAAAAAGCTTTTGGAAAGCGGCCGAATAAGTAAAACTCTTAACATGAAAAATACTATGGATAATAATTTTTTTATTGCAAGAGCTAATAAAAGTTTAAAGTATTATTTAAAAGAAACTCATTCTTATGCATTATTTTATTATGATGAAATGGGGAGGCTTAGTAAAATAGAGCCTCTTCCTACTTCAATGGGGTGGAAATTCTATGATGTAGAATATGATGGAAATAAACTATTGGAAGGGAAATTAAAATTCAGTGAGAAATCGGATGCTTATTTTAAATATGTTTATACTAAACATGATAAAAATGATAATTGGATTGAAGCTAAAATATTTTATGATGATGATACTGAAGCTTCATATACTGCAATTAGAGAGATAGAATATTATGAAAATTAGGAAAATTCTATAAGATAAATTATGCAAGTAACTGAAATATAATATTGGAGGATAAAAATATAATAGTAAAAAGGAAAAATATGAATTAGAAGACTTGGGGTAGAATTTACTACTGCATGGGATGGAACTTTAATATCATATTCTATGGAATGCTAAAGCAATGAAGGAATTAAAAGAAGATATTGGGTTTATAAAAAAATTAATTGAATGAGGTAAATGATGATTGAACAAATACTTGTTTTTTTATTTTTAATGGTGATAGGAAGTATATTCCTAATATTTAGAGCTCTGGTTTTCAGAGAATTACATAAAAAAAATACTTATGTTTTTATCATCATATATAATATATTCATGTTGATAGTATTATTGAAAGTTTTATTAAATTTTTAATAACATAATAAAATAAATTGTGTAAATAGTTTAAATGTGATTTGATAGTATAAAACTATGACTGTCAAAATACAGAAAACTTGGAGGTAAAATTAAAAACCATTTGGTAAACACTTAACATAAGGAAAAATATTATGAAAACAATTTTTTACTTTTATTCACAGTCTGCCTATCTCCCTCGGACAGCGATAGCGGAGTCATGAAAAGCGCGGTGCTCAATTTTGTTTTCTTCGTAATGCTAAAAAACAAAATTGAGCAGTCCGCCGCTCAAAGCTGCTTACGCAAAAAGCTATCACTATCTGAAATCCCCACTGACAGGACTTTTGAAAATAGACATGTTGGATGCAAGGAGCAAGAAAAAATTAACCGCAGGCGTACTTTATGTACGTTGAGGATTAATTTTTTTGAAGCGACGCAGCAGACAGCGTGTATATTTTCAAAAGAAATATTACCAGTTAAATCGTCCCTTAACCCATATAGAACTTATCTTGTTTAATTGTGCAAAGTCTCCCTTGCCGTCATAGCCTTTGGTGTAAATGTCTCCGCCCAAAATTACATGCATGTTGTCGGTAAGGGAATAGTCAACCGCATAAGTGCTGAATGTACTGCCGTAGTTAATATCGACTGCTCCGCTTGCAGAAAGTTTGAGCGTGTCCCGCAAAAATGTTTTGCTTATATTGAGGCTGACAAAACCCTTGTGTATCGGCCTTTCTATATCATCCTTATGATCGAGAATGAGGTCTTCAAAATACTGTGTACTAAGTGTCCAAGAATTCTTAATCCAATCAAGGCCTGCAAGAGCCAATAGCTGGTGTTTCGATTTGGGTTGTTCAAAGATGAGAGGAATCCCGCCTATTCCGGGTATACCTTTTTTAGGTATTTGGTTTTTCGGTTCAAAATATCTGCCTCCAATCCATGCACTTTCCAATCTTATAGTTACATCGCCTGCAGGAATCGCCGCATCAAAGCCCGCCATTCCTATACGATAATATTCTTGATTTAAGTTTATTAAAACATTGGGAGGTGTTAATTTTCCTTCTCGTGTGAAGCGAGGGTTTTTATCCCAGCCGTAAAAACCTGAAACCGAAAAATCGATGCCGGGTAAAAAGAAAGAAAAGCGGGCGGCAGCTTCCGTGTCGGTAAACATCTTGGGTTTTGCACTTTCCGTCTTTGTGTAGTGAGCCGGAAGGGTACCCAAACTGTCGGGCGTATCGATATAGTATAAATCGTCCTTTGCACCGTTTTCAAAGCCGAATCGCGGAAGTTTGTTCGGGGTAAAAAACGGAACGGCGACTGCTTCAAATGTAAAAATATCGTGGAAAAATCTTAAGCGGATACTGTCAGATGCAAGTTTTGTGTCATCGGAAGAAAAAGCTAAAAAGGCGGAAGAATCTTTTGCACTCAGCACATCGGTAAGGGAAAAGCCGTCAGCCTGTCCCCAGTTGATGAGCTGTCTTCCGAAACTTAAATCCCAAATCTCGCCCGAATAGCGGAAATAGGCTTCATTAAGTTTAAAGCCCGTGCGTGCGGGATTGCGGTAATTGTATTCTGCCGAGGCTGAAAGAAAGGCATAGGCCGAACCTGCAAGGACTTCTCCTTTTATTTGAGCAATAGAACGGGACAGACTGTACTCGGCTCCTTTGTTCCATCTAAGACCGTGGGCTGTTTCCAGTTTTCCGCTTACCGTAAATACCGGTTTTCCGTTGTCATCTTCCAAATCATCAGTAAATTCTTCATCATCTGAATTATCGGCTGCTTGATATTCGGATAATGTTCCTCCTGCTTCCTGTGCACCGCACGGAAATCTTAATGCAAAAAATAACATACAGAATATAGTACCTAACAAGAACGCTTGTCTGTATTTTCGTATTGTTTTCATATCTTTATACCTCCCATAAAAACTTTTTGAAAAAAGTTTTTTCGATACAGCTTACCGTAAGAAATCGTTTTCTGCTGTATACTTTTATTCGTGCGGAGGGTTTAATACCCCGACGCTTGCGTCGTAACGAAGGGTATTAAAGCCGACTGCAACCACCTTATGAGAACAACATACCCCGATGCTTGCGTCGGGGTTGTTGATTTAAGCCTTAGAAGGAAAACAGAAATTGTATTAGCATTACAATGCCTGTTTGAACCAGAGAAAAAAACGGCACTATTATAAACGGCCACAACAAAAAATGCTCCGGTATTCCTATAACCTTCATCCAATTTTTTGTTTGATAGATTGGGTTATCTTCTGTTCCCGGAATGACAATCAACTTAGTCCACTTTTGGAATAAAAGACAATCCAACAAGAAAAAATCTCCGAAATTAACGATAATCCAATGAATATATGCGGTACAAAATAGTAGCCTAAATGTATGAATTCCGCCATATAATGTACTGCTTACTCCATAAAGCCAGCACGCTCCCATTACTATAACCGTAAATATTTTATTTACCCGTTTTTCTTTTTTACTCATCGGTTCAGGTGCAGCTTTTTGAATCCCCTTAGGATATGAATCCATTAAATATCTTGGGTTAGCTATTACAAGAGCCGCCGCCGAACCGTTAAATATGGCCGCCATCGCTATGCCGTCCAATATTGCTCTGATTATATCCATATGGACTCCTCCTATAAAAACTTTTTGTAAGGATTATCAAATCCTGAAAAAAGTTTTTTCACGCAGTTTGTTTACAAACTGCATACAATAATGCGATGTTTTGTACCTTGTGTACAAAACTCGGCAGATAAACAGTGAGGCAGTATTTGTGCCGAACTGTTTATCACACCTCCTTTTTAAAAGAAGCCTTTTGTAAAAGTATTACCTAATCTTCCCTTCCTCAAGCGAATTGACTCTAAAATAAGAATCCGGTATCTCTTTGTTAAATTCATGTTTTAGAATTTCAATTAAGGTTTTATGTTTTTTTTGCAAGTTGTTCATTTCCATTTTGTTTGCAGTCCAAAAGCCGTCTTTTTTTTCGATGCCGCTGACGGTAAGTACTTTTAGCAGAGTTCCCTGCTCATCATAAAATTCCGCCTTTATGTTTAAAAGGGATTCCTTGTCTATCCATGAAACATATTTTGAGTACATGGATTTTTTTACCGGAACGGATTCGATTTTCCAGCAGTTCTTGGAATCGATTTTTTCTTCACCTAAAAGAGTGTGTTTATAATCGTCCACCTTGCGGCCGCTCATGTCATCATAGGTAAAATCCGTTCCCATAAAGTAGTCTTGGCTTGATGAACCGCTTATGCGCTTAGCTTTTTTTAATGCAGGCATATAAAGCCATCTGTCATCGTTTTTCGAGGCATCGTCATACGAGAACGAAAGATAGCCGACTCCTTTTACATCTGCAGGAAGTAAAAACACCATAACTGTTTTTTCTTCCTTTCCGTAATCTTTTGAATAGGCTGTAACTTCCCGAACTCTTTTTTTTCCGCTTGAGTTTATAAGGGTCATCCTCATCTTAAAAGAATCGGTTACGGCCTTTTCCCTGTTGCTTGCTTTTTGCATGATTTCTCTTCCCGTCAATTCCTGTGCAAACGCAAAACTCACAGCTGCTGCCGCAAACACGGCAAGAGCAATCAAATGTTTTATTCTTTTCATATCAACCTCCAAATAATTTATAATTCCTAATTATTGAAATCACTGTACTTTAAATCGAATTATCCTCTCCGGCTTATTGCCTCTGTATATTTTATCTACACCTGCCACGATGCGGCTTTTTCGCGCATACCGATAAAGTTAGCATAAATACCGTCATGCTGCATCAACTCGGAGTGTTTGCCGTGTTGTACGATATTTCCCTTATCCATGACAAATATTTGATCGGCGTTTTTAATAGTTGAAAGCCTATGTGCAATGATGATTGCGGTTTTGTTTTTTAAAAGTTCATCGAGGGCTCTCATCAATTTCTCTTCGTTTTCGGGGTCTACACTTGAAGTTGCTTCATCGAGGATAACAATGGAGCTCGGTTTGAGCATTGCCCTCGCAATGGAAATACGCTGGCGCTCTCCGCCTGAAAGATTGCTTCCGCCCTCCTGCAGCACGGTATCGTAACCGCCCGGCAGCTCCATAATAAAATCGTGGCATTGAGCGGCTTTTGCCGCAGCGATAATTTCTTCGTCGCTTGCATCCGGTTTTCCGAATTTGATGTTGTTCTTTATCGTGTCTTCAAAGAGGTACACATCCTGAAATACAAATGTAAAGTTCGATAAAAATGTATCGTATGCAAAATCTTTTATATTGGTATCGCCGAGCCTTATTTCACCTGCATCGACATCCCAAAAACGGGCAATCAGCTGGCAAAGGCTTGTCTTCCCCGAACCTGAATAGCCGACCAATGCGGTTACGCTGTTTTTCGGAATATACACATCCAAGTTGCGGAAGAGCTTTTCTTCAGTGTTCTTTTTTCCGCCGTATCCGAAGGTGATATTCTTGACGGTAATATCGTCATTTCCATGGGGCCGGAGCGAACCTTCCGGTAAGGCTTGAATATTTTTAACCTTAAAAAGCGTATCCAAATTCTGCACCGCAACACCGCGCATTCTCTGCATTGTACCGGCTATTTCAAAACCGCCGAATACCACAAAGCTCGCGACAATTAGCATCAGCGTTTTTTCAATATCAATAGTCCCAATCGAATATCGGTATAAGGCGCTCACGATAATTGCGGTTGTTCCTAATTTTAGCAGCAAAGAAAAAACCAGCAATGAAGGTGTCAGAGTCTTTTCTACGGCAAAAAAACCTATTTTGCTTTTTTTAATACTTTCCGTCACATTTTTGAGCGCTGCGCTTGTTCTGCCGAACGCCTTTACCACGCCGATTCCTTGCACATACTCCAAAATATCGGTACGCAGCTGCAGCTTAAGCTCAGTCAGTTTTGCCGTTACCGCATCCGTCTTTTTTTGGAATATATTGGTGAGTAGAATCGCTACTGCAAGGGTAACAAAAATGATGCAGCCTGTTACCATATCAAAGGGGAATACGAACAGTGCCATGATAACCGTTTGAATGCTTCCTGCAAACATCATTTCGAGAATCATCATGTCGATTGTTTCAACATCTGTGATAACCGTTGTTAATGCGCCGGAAATATCTCCGAGTCTGCTTTCGGAAAAATATCCCATGTGCACGTTTTTCAGCTTATCTCCGATAACGAGCCGATTTTCAGCTCCCATAGTATACGATGCGATATTTTTATTTCGGTCGGAAATATACCCAAAGATAATCTTTCCTATTATGCCGATAAGCATAATACAGAACACCGTAATGCTGTTGTTTTTTGTAACCGGCTGTGCCTGAAACACTGCACGGCTCAGCGTCAGCAAAAAATATCCGAGTCCGCCGAGAGTGAATCCTTCGAATATGCTTTTGAGCATGTCGCAGATAAACATCGTTGTTATGCGCTTTGATTGCTTTCCCGCAATCGTGTATATCTTTTTCAATAAATCAAACATTTTAGCATTCCTCCAATTATCCGTTATCCCTGCCGCTGATATGGGACTGCCACATTTTTTGATAGAGCGGCGAATCTTGTAACAGTTCGGTGTGCGCTCCCTCTGCGGCAATCCGGCCCTTATCCAGCACGATGATTTTATCGGCATTGACAATAGTGGAAAGCCTGTGTGCAATCATAATGACGGTTTTATCTTTTACGAGGTTGTCGATGGACTGTTGAATAACGGCTTCGTTTTCAGGATCGGAATAGGCGGTTGCCTCGTCGAGTACGACAATGGGACTATCCTTGAGAAGCGCACGGGCAATGGTAAGCCGCTGTCGTTCACCGCCTGAAAACTTACTGCCTGCGTTTCCCGCATTGGTGTCATACCCGTTAGGCAGGTTTTTGATAAAATCATGGATGCTTGCTTTTGTACAGGCTGTTTCGATTTCCTCATCCGTTGCATTCTCTTTTGCCATCCTGAGATTTTCCCGAATGCTCTTGTTGAATAAAAAATTCTCCTGCGACACATATGTAACCAGCTGCATGTTCCGTTCCAAACTCATGCTGCCGATGTCAGCGCCGCCGATGGTGATGTGCCCGCTTTCGATATTCCAAAAGCCTGCCAGCAGTTTTGCAATGGTAGACTTGCCGCTGCCGGAAGAACCGACAATCGCAGTCAACTCGCCTTCTTTGGCGGTAAAGTTCAATCCATCGAACACCTTTGTACTGTCCTTGGCAGCTGCACCGTCCGTTTCGCACAGCGCTCCACCGTAGCCGAATATCACATTTTCAAAGCGCACATCAAAGCCTTGCGGATCGGGAGCCGTATCGTGCCGTATCAGTTCCGGTAAATCGAGCACCGATTTTATTTCCCCGAATACGACACGCACATTTGCCATCGCATCCGTATAGGCCATCGCTTTTAAAAGCGGCTTGTACGACGCATAAGAAAGCAATATGCACATAATCAGCGTAGGAATTGTAATCCCTCCGGTCATAAAGAGGTAAAGCCCTACCGGTAATACGATAAGGAGCGTAGACGGCAGAACCTCCATTGCAGCTATCATAGCAAAACATACGCTTAAATACCAGTCGAGCATTGAGTCCCGATTGTCCTCCACTGCTTTTTGAAATTTATCATAGGATGAAGCCGATTTATTAAAAGCCTTGATAACTTTGATGCCCTGAATATATTCGACGGCAGCGGCATTCATTTTTTTTGACGCTTCAATGTACCGCTTGGACTTTGCTTCGTAATCTTTCATCATCAGCATCGAAAAAAGTATACCGAGCGGCAGTGTTACAAGGTTTGCAAGACCGATCTTCCAATTTAATATAAAAATGATAACGACAATGACAACCGGAATGAGCACATTCGCCAATACTTCAGGGATTACATGTGCAATAGGTTTTTCCATCTTATCAAGTGTTTCTACCACAAATTGAGACCACTTGCCGCTGCTTTTTTCTTCTATTGTGCCCATCGAAAGGCGGCTAAGTTTTTCCACAACCTTTTTCCGCGTATCTTCGATGACACTGAACGCAAGATTATGGGAACCGATTGTCGATACCGAATGCCCGATAAGCGCCCCTGCAAACCCTGCAAGAATAAGCCCGGCATAAGGCAAGAAAACGCGGTAATCTGTGACACCGTTTATCAACTCTGTCACAATAGATGCAACTGCAAAGTACGGAACAATGCCGCAGGCAACTCCGATAATTGCGAAAACCACCGGAAAGATGATTGCTCCGATATGTTTTTTTAAGATATCCATAATAGCTCCATGTGTAAGTAGTTCATAATTATTTTTTCTCTTTTCCGAAAGGTTTGGTTATATAAATCAATACCGGTGTCATTAGATAGTCGGCAATAAGGGCGGAAAAAAGACCGACTGCCGCCAAGATTCCCAAACGCAGGAATGCATCTATTTTGCTCGCCATGTACATTAAAAAAGTAACCGACAAAATTATCGTAGTCATTGCCAAGGTTTTTCCGATAGAATAAAAAGAACCGACAATCGCTTTATCATAAGAGCCTTCCTTTTCAAATAGGTACTTTGTATGGTTGGTAAAATGGATTGTGTCATCTACCGCTATACCGAGAACCATGGGCATAAGTGCCATTGTTACCATGTCAAGAGGAACATGGAAGTAGCCCATAATAGCTCCTGTTGTAATAATCGGCATAATGTTAGGTATAAGACCTATGAGTCCCATTTTAATACTTCCGAATACAATCATCATTAAAACACCGATTGCTGCAAGAGATGTAAAAAAAGAATTTATTTCCCCATATACTATTTTGTTATTCATTTCTGCGGCATGGGCTGCAGCTCCGGTTAAAAAGGCTTCGGCATCGGGGAAAAGTTCCGCACATTTTTTATACACGCTTTCCAAATTGGCGGCAAGTTCATTTCCGTCAAAGGCGGCAACATCGACGGTCATACGGAGAGTTCGAAATTCATCATCAACCCAGCGGGAAGTTTCTCCACCCGATATTTCGTATAAAAATAAAAGTTGAGTTAAGAGGTCTTCATCTTCAGGTATGGTATAGAAGGCCGGATCGTCGGCATGCATGGTCTGATTCATGTCTTTTACAACATCCAAAATCGAAAATATTTTCGGTACTCCGTTATTCAGCTTTGTCAATTTAAAGCCCGATATGAGGCGGCTTAACTCTTCCAGCTTTTTTAAGTTTTCCGGTTTTTTTACTGCATCTTCTTCTTTAAATGTCAGCATTACATTATAGTTAAAATAGGCACCCAATTGAGAATGTGTAATTTCATAAATGCGTTTTACATAAGGAATTCTTGTTCCCATAAAGTTAAAGCTGTCCATGTTTACGGTTATCATAAAAATAGCGGGAAGACAAAGGGCCGTTGCAAGTGCAAAAACAATTAAAATCGGTTTTCGTTTTTTTAATACGGACCTTCCGAACTTTTCAAAAAAAGAATCCAGCTTTTTATATCTTATTGCACTCTTATTTTGTTCAGGAGGACAGTCCTTTCCGAAACTCATCAAAATAGGAATTAAGATGCTGACATAGACATAAACCGCAAAAACCATAGCGGCGCTTGCAAGCCCCATCCAATGCATCGCATCAAGGTCAACCGTTAAAAACGATAAAACGGAAGCAACTGTTGTAACTACCGTAAAAAAGAGAGGCCAGCCCGTATTTTCTATTGAATCGATAACGGCTTCTTTACGCTTTCCTATTGCGTAAAAGCTGTTTCTAAAAGAATTTACAAGGTGAATTGAGTAGCCTACCGAAAGAGCCATTGCAAGAATGATGGGAACGGAAAGCATTTCGGAACTTCCTTCAATATTTAAATGTCCCATAAAACCTAAAACTGAAACTATTGCGCCTGTGGTGGCTATGATAGGCACTATCGTACCTCTTAGCGAACGTGCGAAAATAACGAGGAGAATTATCATACACAGAAAACTAAGGCTTACGCATTTTTTTATGTCTGCGTTCATAACAATCTTTTCTTCCGTTTCAGTGTAGGGGAGACCTGCAGGTTTTATTGTGTAGGCAGAGCTTTTGTATTTGGGATTTGTTACGATATCGATAGCGGTTTCTCCCATGATATACATAAGCTCCTTATCCGAAGTTTTCATCCATTCTTCTTTGCTGGGGGTTGCTTTAAGTGAAAGAACAAGCCAGGTTTCTTTTGCATCGCTTGAAACCAGTTTATTTACAATGGATTTTCGGGATAAAATAAAATCCTTTGCTTTTTTAAGTTCGGCAGGATCTTCAGGAATGCCGTCTATAAAGGGATTTTTTATTTCGATTCCTTCTTCCGTTCCGACGCTTATATCGATATCGGTGATAGAAGTAACCGAATCGGCGTACGGAACCTTTTCCAAAAGTTCGCTTCCGATTTCCTTAATCATTTTTAAAACCTCAGGCTTAAAAACATCATCGGATTCTATAAGCAAAACTATGGTGTCATTGCTTCCGAAAAGCTCCTTAAACCTGTCTTCATGTTCTTTCATCTGAGCGGTTAGTTTTACGAAGACTTCTTCGGTCATTGACGTGGCTCTAAACTTTTTTAAGCCCATTGCGGCAAATACGGTTAGAGCTGCTAATAAGATAACTAACAACCAGCGGTATTTTAATTGAAACTCGCCGATCTTTTTAAAAAATATATGCAAACTTTCAAGTTTCATGGTACAAACCCCTTGTAATACTAACAATTAGTAAACGCTGTTTACTAATTGTTAGTATAGCTCTACAGTAAAAATTTGTCAAGAGGAAAAATCAATTTTCTTTGTTTATTTCCGTTTCCGTCTGCATAATTTTATTCCAGCAAAAATACATTACATCGGTTAAGATATCTATAAAGGATAGGGCTTTTTTATAAGAATATTCATGTGTGATGATTTCAAAAAGAGGTGTTAAGGCGGTGCTGTAAATTAAGTGAAGCTGGTCGTCGTTTAAGGGCCGGACATTTATACCTCGTTTTTTTAAGTCGTCAATGAATTTTTTGCACGCTGAAACATCTGCCATTACGAATTCGTGACGGATGTTTTCGTATTTTGTTCCCGCCGCGCGGTTAAATAAAAGCCTAAAATCATCGAAGCGGCTGTAAACCAGCGTACATAAATTCTGTAAAGATATGCGTATCGCTTCTTTTGTTGATAAAAAGTCTTTAGTTTCATATAAATGTATTGCGATTTCGGAAAAATCGGAACCGATACTTAGGGTTTGTCCGATGAGAGGCTGTACGAGAGCTTCAAATATTGCCGCCTTTGACGGGAAGTGTTTGTACAAAGCTCCGGCCGTTATGCCGGTCATTGCGGCAATGGAACGCATCGATGCTTTTTCAAAACCGTTTTGCAAAAACTCAGCTTTTGCATTTTTGAGAATTTCCGTATAGGTATCGTTTTTCTTTTTTGTTGATTCTGCCATCGGTTATATTATAGGCATCAGTTTAAAAATTGTCAAAGGGGGCATAAACGGCGTTCATTTAATTTGTAATTGGTAATGTTTTATGAGTAATTACGCATGCAAACTGCCCATTACCAATTATACATTGCTTATTCCTCCTGCAACCGAATTTCCGTACCGTTTCCATCTTCGGTTTGCATGTACAGCTTCCAGTTTTTTTGTTTTGCAGCTTTGAAAGCCGCTCGAAACTCGGCTGAGGCGGGAACGGCCGATCCTCTTTCTTTAGGGAGCTTCTCCCCTTCGCTGTACAGTACGGCGAGGCCTTCTTCATCCGTTTTGCGGTCGGGCAAACTGTTGAGTATCCGTATAATGGCGTCTTCTTCAAGGCGGTTATTCTGAAAACCCAGCGCCTGTAAGGCGGGTAAGCCCTGCACATTGAGTGCGGTAAGCTGATTATCCGAGCACGTCAGCTCCTGTAAAGCCGTCAGCCCCTGTACATCGAGGGATGTCAGCCAGTTATCGTGACAGTACAGCGTATGTAAGCCGGTAAGTCCCCGTACATCGATGGAAGCGATTGCATTGGAACTGCAATACAGCTCCTGTAAAGCAGTCAAACGGCGTACATTCAGTGCGGTAAGCCGATTATCGTTGCAGAACAGCGTACGTAATCCGATTAATTCCCGTACGTCAAGCGAAGTAATCTTATTGTCTTGGCAGTACAGCTTCTGCAAAGCCGTTAAAACGTGTACATCAAGCGAGGTAAGCTGATTATCCGAGCACTCCAGTACCTGTAAAGCAGGTAAGCCCTGCACGTCGAGTGATGTCAGTTTATTGAAGTGGCAGTCCAGCTCCTGTAAAGCCGTCAGCCCCTGTACATCGAGGGAGGTTAGCCGGTTATTGTCACAGTGCAGTGCCTGCAGCGCGGTAAGACTCCGTACATCGAGGGATGCGATTTCGTTACCATTGCAGTACAGCTTCTGCAAAGCGGTCAACCCACGTATATCCAGTGCGGTAAGCCGATTCTTGCCGCAATACAGCGTATGTAAGCCGGTTAATTCCCGTACATCAAGCAAAGTAAGCATATTGTTTTGGCAATACAGCTCCTGCAAAGCAGTTAAACCGCGGACATCAAGCGAAGTCAGCCGGTTTTTGTAACAGACCAGCTCCTGTAAAGCCGTCAGCCCCCGTACATCGAGGGATGCGATTTCGTTACTATAGCAGGACAGCTTCTGCAAAGCGGTCAACCCACGTATATCCAGTGCGGTAAGCCGATTATTGCCGCAATACAGCATATGTAAGCCGGTTAATTCCCGTACATCAAGCGAAGTAAGCATATTGTCTTGGCAATACAGCTCCTGCAAAGCCGTTAAACCGCGGACATCAAGCGCGGTAAGTTTGTTAGCGTAACAGACCAGCTCGATAAGAACACCTTTAAGGACAACCTTTGTTCCCGTTACCGTAAGTACCGTTTCTTCGCCGCTCGGGAATTCCGTAACCGTGCAGCCTTCTACCTGTACGGGCGAGCCGTCTGCCGTTACCGCCGTCACGGTTATCTCTTTTTCATGCGGGCTTATACCGAGTACCGCCCTGCCTGCATTTTCCGTCGCAGCGACAGCGGTCAACAATCCCGCTGCAAGCAGTATTGTTATAAACAGTTTTTTCGATTCTTTCATATATTTATATTATAGGCATCAGTTTGAAAATTGTCAAAGGGGTATCTTTAAAATAGGGGGGCTTAGTTATTTGAGGCAGATAATGTATTGTGGCCATAATCCTGTTGAATTGACCGTGTACTTGAAGCCGTAAAGATGCCGTTTCCACTACTTATTATGCATTAAAAGTCTGCAATAGCACATGTTAGAAGATCGATGAACTTTGCAGTCTTAGACACGCTGCCTGTCTGGAAAAAAACACACCACACTTCCTTACCGCTGTTGTAATTTTGCACTTGTGATGATGACCAATACGATTCCGATTTAAAGAATGCGTCCGCATAGGTGCCGCCGTCCGGCAAATCGTGTATTGCTTTAAGGCTTGCATCGATTTTTTCTTTGTTCCTGTATATTTCGCACAGCTCCGCAATGCTAGGCATATACCACATAAGATTTGAACTGCCAAGCTGAGCAGCATATGTTGTGTTATATGTATTTACCCAGTTAAACGCAGGATAGTTTGCTGCAACGGCTGTTCCGGCAGGATCTATCGACTTGACGTAGTTCCAGTTATCGCTGCCGTCCGTGTCTCCTCTAAATGTTGCCGTTCCAGCAACTCTATCTCCGGTTTTATGGGGTGTACAAATAATTTTCTCAAATAATGTAGCGTAGCCGCTGGTAAAATTCTTTGCCCAAGTGAGCTTTTGCCCGCTTACACGCAGGGCGAGTATTTTCGGCACTCCGTAAATATCGAACACAATGCCGACCGGCGGATTGCTCGGATTTATTGCGGTGTAATTCTCTTTAGCTATACGGGTTTTATCCGCAAGCACAATCATTCCCGCCGTGTATGTGTTCGAGTCTATAACGCTTAACGTTCCCGTTTTGCTTGCAGTACCGCAGTGTACCGTAAGTACAGTATCTCCTGCGATAGACGGGCACTCTATTTCCGTCGTTGCTTCCGTATTGCTCCAAACCTTAAATTTCGTAAAACGGGCGCCGCTTACGCTAAAAGCCGTATTGAGTCCGCTAAAGTTTTCACCCCTAACCGTTACCGGCAGCATTTTTCCGGCGTAGCTTGTTCCCGCTTTAGGTATTGTTACACTCGTAATTTCAGGCGCTTCATACCGCTCCAGTTTCGCAGTTTTGGTTTGCGCTATTCCTTTAAAGAATACTTTTATCGTGTATGAACCGCTTGCAGCAGGCGGCGTAATTTTTTTTTCAAATTTTTCTATATGTTTTCCTACATTTGCTTCAACCGTTACCGTACTCGAGGGTACCTCATTCTCGTGTAAATCAAATACTTTAATCTTTGTTTCGCCGCGAAGGTCAAGGTTGCTTCCTTTAACCGTTACGGTTACCGGTTCTGTAAAGTTGAATGGAATGCTTCTTGGATAAACGTCTATAGAGTCGACCTTTGCAGGAGGGGTAACGGTAAACGATGTCCATTTACCGGCAAGCGTAGTTCCATCGATAAAAATATTGACTTTATAGTATATTCCGTGCTTTGTAAGGGGCGGGGTGGGAGGTATCGGCGCTTGCAGCTTTGCTGTTGCCGTATTATTCGTTACATCGATGGCAGCCTCTTTCTCTTGCTGCGTTTGACTGCCCTCCGTAACCCGTACTACAAGCTTTGTCAGCTTGCGGAAATGTTGCCCTTTTATCGTTACCGTAATATTTCTGTCGGCTACTGCCGTATCAATGCGGTACCGGTCAAGCGTAACTTCCGTTATTTTAGCAAAAACTATTGCCTGTAGAGTTACTTCTGCCTGGCTGCTTTCATTTCCGGCATTGTCTTTTGCTTTTACGGTAATTGTGTACATGCTTCCGTCCTCGGGAATACCTGTAACCGTAAAGGCAGTTTTATCTTTTTCCAGTGTTTCCTGCTTTACTACGGTGTTATCTTTTTTACAGATAAGCTGCAGTTCCTTAAAGTCCTCATCGGTAGGATTTTGCCATATTACAGTGATTGTTTGGTTGTCGGAAGAATAGCTTGCCGTTAAATTTGTTACCGGTGCAGGCGGCATTACATCCTTAGGCGGTACATCCTTGTTTTGCGTTTGAACTTGATCAACTGTCTGTTTACAGCCGAAAAAAAATGCTGCGCTCAATACCGTCATGAGCATACCAAATACTAAAATATGTCTTTGTTTCACTGTTAAAACTCCTATAAAAACTTTTGCAGCAAGTGTCAACTTATGAAAAAGTTTTTTCAGCACTTTCATAAGTGTCATCTCAAAAGCTCGACAAATTTCACGATGTCTGTCTTGTGCATAAAACCTGCTATTCTATCGCCTATTATACTGATTATGTTCAAGCTTTTCAATATGGGTGCAGACTTGCACATACGAATTAAAAGCTCATTTTTATTAATTTTTTGCTTTCGAACAACAGCGGGGTGGTTACGCTTTTTAGGCTGCCGGCGGCGTTCTATTCGTATTGACATAAGCTCTCTTATGTTATAAAATTATGTCAGCTTTTATAGCTAAACCGGAGAATGACTTATGAAAGAAATATACGGAACGGTCTACGATAAGAATAACAATCCTCTTGAAAAAGCCCTCGTAGCCCTCCTTAACAATAAATTCGAAATTGAATATTCCGATGAAACAAATAATGAAGGAAAATTCAATTTATCTGCTGAGCCGAAGTATTATCCGTTTTTTATTGCTGTAAAAGAGTACAAAGAAAATTATCTTGAATACTGGAGTCAAAATATAGACCTTGATGAGGATTTGGAAATTAATCCTAAAATAGATGTGATTGAGATATACGGTTTACACTGTTTTCAAGTTAAGGGAGCAGGTAACTATTTAATGGTCTACTTTAGACCCATGAGCCTAAGTAAGTTTAAGGCAAACGAAAAAAATATCGTTCCCGATATAGGTAAAGAGTCTTTAACCGTATCTGTAAACGGTGAATTTTGCGAAATATTGACTCTTTCCTATGTTGAAGAACAATTTCCTGATGCCCAAATGACATCCTTTCTTATACAGATTTCAACGGATGGGGTAAAATTTTCCGGTAAGAATAAACTTGAACTTAGCATAACCGATAGGAACGGAGACTATGGAGAAGCTTCAATATTCTTTAAACTTTAATTTTTCTACAAATTTTATAAGGAGATACTAATGCAAAACAAAACTGCACCGAGATGGGATTTAAAAAATATTTATCCCGATTTTAAATCAAAAAAATATGCGGAATCAAAAAAGAAAATTCCTGCATTGACTTCCAAGTTTGAAAAACATTTAAAGGCTTTTTCGGATAAGGACTTAAAAAAATGGCTTGTAAAAGCTTTGGATATTTTAAACGAATTTAATGCCGAAGCCGAAACTCTTTATGCCTATGCTTCGGCCGTGTATACAACCGATACCGAAAACAAAGAAGCTTTATCTGAGCTTAACTCGATATCGGCTCTCTTTGTTCCGTTTACGCCCCTTGGAGTTCGCTTTTCTAATATCTTGGCTTCCGTTTCCAAAGAAGTAAAGGCCTTGATTAAAAACGACAAGGATTTAAAATATGCTTCCTTCTATTTGGAAGATACATTGTTTTGGCAAAAAAAACAGATGAGCGAAGAAGAGGAATCCTTGGCTGCCGATCTTGCCCGCTCCGGTGCTTCGGCTTGGAGCAAATTACAGAGCACGATGACTTCCACAGCTTCATGTATTTGGGATGAAAAAACTAAGGAAGAAAAAACCTTGGTTCAGCTTAGAGCGATGGCCTACGATAAGAATGCGGCTGTCCGAGAAAAGGCTTTTAAAAAAGAACTTGAGCTTTGCAAGTCCATCGAAAAACCCGTTGCCGCAGCCTTGAACGGCGTAAAAGGAACTTCCATTACCTTAAATAAAAGGCGTAACTGGAAGGGCGGCACAATCGAAAAATCTGTAAAGCAGGCAAATATAACTCAAAAAACTCTTAACTCCTTAATTTCCGCCATCGAAGATTCTCTTCCTGCATGGAGAAAGTATTTAAAGGCTAAGGCCATGCTTTTAGGTAAAAAGGATTTACCCTTTTACGACCTCTTTGCTCCGGTTTCAAAATCATTTCCGACATATACTTGGGAAGAAGCAAAGGCCTTGGTAATCGAAAACTTTTCTTCATTTTCAAAGAACATGGGAGACTTTGCAAAAAAGGCCTTTGCCTCCAACTGGATAGACGGCGAGGTACGCAACGGCAAGGTCGGTGGAGCCTATTGTACTCATTTTCCCGTAACAAAGGAACCCAGAGTTCTTTGCAACTTTGACGGCTCTTTTTCTTCTGTAAGTACCTTAGCACACGAGCTGGGACATGCCTTTCACTTTAATGTTGTAAAGGATATGCCCGTAATAAATCAAAGCTATCCTATGACCCTTGCCGAGACAGCTTCTATTTTTGCAGAAACCATTTTGTTTGAAAGCGAAATTAAAAAAATGAATGAAGAGCAAAAGACTGCTCTCTTGGAAATTCACCTTCAAGACGGTTGTCAGGTATTGATCGATATTCTTTCTCGTTTTTATTTTGAGCGCTCCTTTATGGAAGAAAGGGAAAAGCATGAACTCACTGCTGAAGACTGCTGCCGCCTGATGCTTGAAGCTCAAAAGAAAAGCTATGGAAACGGGCTTGATTCTAAATTGCTTCATCCATATATGTGGCTTGTTAAGGGACATTATTATTCTGCAGACTTGGGCTTTTATAACTTCCCCTATGCCTTCGGCCAGCTTTTTGCTCTCGGTCTTTATAACCGCTATAGAAAGGAAGGAGAAAAGTTTACTTCCGTTTACGAGGATATTTTAAGAAAGACCGGTATGATGGATGCCGTTAAGGTAACAAAGAGTGCAGGCTTTAATATCGAAACTCCGGACTTCTGGAAAGAAGGCATAAAGATTTTTACGGATCAGATAAGCGAATTTGAAAAGCTCGTAAAAAAAGCAAAGAAAAAATAAGCCTTATTGTTTTGATAAAATATTTATAAGCCTCGATTGATTTTAGGGCATATATAAAAACCTTGTTGGATTTTTGTATATGCCCGTCGAGTTTTTCATAAGTCTTTATATATTTTTTTATTATAGAAAAGTTCAAAATGCACTTGCCTGCATAGTATAAAGTTCGGCATAATACTTGTTGGTTTGCATTAAATTTTCGTGGCCGTCAAAGCCTACAATTTTACCGTTTTGCAAAACTAAAACTTTATTAGCTTTTTTTACAGTCGATAAACGGTGCGTAACAAAGAAAACGGTTTTACCCTTTGTCAGCTCCAAGAATTTTTCATAAATGATAAATTCGGAGCGAGGGTCAAGAGAAGCCGTCGGTTCATCCAAAATAAGAATTTCAAAATTGCCGAAAAACGCACGGGCTATCGCAAGCTTTTGCCATTGACCGCCCGATAAATCCCGCCCGTCTTCAAATTGAGTTCCTAACAGCTGTTCTAAATTTTCAGTTTCATCAAAACCTGATTTTTTTAAAGCAAGCAAAATTTCGTCATCATCTGTAATTTTTCTTAAATCGGAAAGAGCCGTATTTTCACGAACCGTTAAATCAAACTTTGCATAGTCTTGAAAAACAGCACCGATAATTTTTCTATACTCAATAACATCATAGTCTTCAATTGAAGTTTCATCAAATTTTATTGCACCTGAAGAAGGTTTATAGAATTTACAAAGCAATTTCATCATCGTGGTTTTACCGCTTCCGTTTTCACCTACGATTGCAATTTTTTCGCCATTAGTAATTGAAAAAGAAATATTTTGTAAAGCAAAATTTTCATTCGATTGATACTTAAATGAAACATCATCAAAAATAATTTTATTAAAGTTTGAATTAATTATTTTATTTTGCCCTTTACTACTCGGCGGTAAATTGATGAAATCAAAATACTTTTGCATATATAAAAGCGTGTCATACAATAAACTTGAATCTTCTACCAAACGAGAAATGCTTTGCGTTGTATATAAGATACTTGACGAAAAAATTAAAATACTTCCGACCAAAAAGGTTCCGGAAAATGTGCCTTTTATAATCGTATTAAAGACGAATACACTGATTGCCGTACTCACAATTAAAAATGAAACGGAAGCTATGAGTTTTTTAACACGGTTTAACTTTATTCCCTTATTTATTCTTTTAAATGTGTCTTTGTATTTATTGATGAAAAAATCATAGAGACCGTATAACTGTACGTCTTTTATATTCTCTTTTGAAAGTAATGAACTTAAGTAATAACTTAGCTTTCTTGAATCCGGTGTATTTGATACTAAAACTTCAAAGGCTTCTTTTTGTATTTTATAAAAAACAATGCTTTGAGGAATAATTGCGATAAACATTAAAAGTGAAATAAATGGACTGAAATCGGCAAGTAAAACAAGCATAGAAACTGCCGTGATTATACAGCTTATTATGCTTGCACCGAAAACGAGTAAGTTTACGGGGCGCCAATTTGCCTCTTGGCATAAAATATCAATGTCATCGTAAAACGAGCTGTCTTCAAAAACCGTAAGTTCTGATATTGCTCTCGATTTATTCATAAGCGAAGTATTTAAATACAGTGTAAGTTTGTCGGTTAAAAAGCCTTGTATGGTGGTATATACAGGCTGTAAAATGTTTGATAACAAAAAAGCGGCAGCCCACACAATTAAAATGAAGATAACTCCGTTTATGTTTTTTTCCGTTGCAGCATTTATGATTTTGTTTGCCGAATAAATAAGAAGTGAGGGCATAAGTGCTTGAAGCGGAATTACTAACAAAAGCAAAACGGAATGAAACTTATCGGCTTTAAACACAACCGACAAACTCTTAAAGTAAAGACGAAAAAAGTTTTTAATCATAAATACACATACCATCCTCTTAGTTTAAATTAAAATAAATTCTGAACAAGTTTTCCGCCGTCCGTTTCAGGGTCTTTGGTGCTCAAATATTCGGAAATATCGACATCCTTTTTATAATAGTCAAGCATGTCCTTGTTTTTTTCAAAGAAATGGCTTACGGCTATTTTGAAGAATTCCATACAGACTCTGGCATCGTCTTCGGCACGGTGGGCATTTACGGCTTGAACGCCGAACTGTGTTGCAAGGTTTTGCAGGGCATAGCTTTGTAAGCCTGGAAGGGTTTCGCGTGCAAAGGTTAGGGTGTCAAAGACCTTGTTTGTAAGCTTTGTTTTTCCGCATCGTTCAAGCTCGCAGTTTATAAAGTTTATATCGAAGCTTGCATTATGGGCTACCAAAACCGTGTTGCGGATAAAGTCCAAAAAGTCTGGTAAAACTTCTGCAAATTTAGGCTGACCTGCAAGCATCTCATCGGTTATTTGATTTACCTTGCCCGCTTCGGGAGGCATTGGTTTTTCAGGATCAATCAAAACATTGTAGCGGGCAATAACTCCTCGAATGTCGAATTTTACGCAGCCGATTTCGACAACTCTTTCTGCCTTGGCCTCCGTGCCCGTTGTTTCGGTATCGAAGGCCGTAAAAACCGCCTTATCATAGACGGCACTAATCCAATCGTAAGAGCTCATTATGCGTTTAGTACCCCGTTAAATTCTTTTTCGAATTCGGCAATCTTTTTATCCGATTGTTTTTTAGCTTCTTCAACCGATGAAACAACCTTTTCGGAATGGATTATGTAGATCTTTATCTTAGGTTCGGTGCCGCTGGGCCTTATGCAGATTATGGAGCCGTCTTCCAAATAATATTGAAGAACATTGCTTTTAGGTAAAGTAACTGTAGTTTTTTTGGAAGGTTCTAAAGGAGAATATTCCGTGCTTTCCTGAATATCCCTGATGGTTTTTACATTCACGCCGGCAATTTCGCTTAAATTTCTTTCCCGAACTCTTACCATCATGTCCTGCATAATCTTTAAGCCTTCTGCACCGGGGTATACCATGTTGATGGTCTTTTCTCCGTAAAAACCGAATTGAGAAAAGATTTCGTTTAGCCTGTCTAAAAGGCTCTTTCCTTTGCTCCTCCAATAGAGGGTCATCTCAGCACAAATTGCAGAAGAGGCAATACCGTCCTTATCTCTTACCTCGGTTCCGAAGTTGTAGCCGAAGCTTTCTTCATAACCGTAAAGATAGGAGTGGGAGCCCGTGCTTACCATTCTTTCGGCAACGCCGCATATCCACTTAAAGCCGGTAAGACATTCTTCACTTTGCACATTGTAAGAGGCCGCAATCAAATCGCTTAAGGGAGAGGTTACTATCGAGCGTACTATTGCGGCATTTTGAGGCAGTTTATTTTGTTCTTTTAATGTAAGACAGATATAATCCGCAAAGAGGGCTCCCATCTGGTTGCCGCTTATAAGCTGCATTTCGCCTGCATCGTTTTTTACTGCACAGGCAAAGCGGTCGGCATCGGGATCGGTGGCCATCAAAATATCGGCACCTTCCTTTATAGCCAAATCCATGGCCATCTTTAAGGCTTTGGGGTCTTCGGGATTGGGATAGCTTACCGTCGGGAAATTCCCGTCAGGTTCACGCTGTTCGGGAACGCTTATAACATTAAAGCCCATTTCTCCCAGAACCTTTTCGACATGCATGGCTCCCGTTCCGTGAAGGGGAGTGTAAACTATCTTTACCTTGGAAGCCATATTTTTAATAATTTCTTGACGGCTGATTTTCTTTTTAAGCATAGCCCAATATTTTTCATCGATTTCTTTATCGATTATTACGAGCTTTCCGTTTTTAAGAGCTTCTTCTTCGCTCATCATTTTGATTGAAGAAACCTCGCCTACCTTTTTAATGATGCCCGAATCATGGGGCGGGGTAATCTGGGCTCCGTCCGACCAGTAGGCCTTGTAGCCGTTGTATTCCGGAGGGTTGTGCGAGGCTGTTACTACAATTCCCGTATCGCAGCCGAGTTCCCTTATGGCATAAGAAAGTTCCGGCGTAGGCCTAAGGCTCGAAAAAAGGTAACAGCGGATATTGTTTGCCGCAAAAATCAGAGCAGCCGTTTTTGCAAAAACATCCGAAAAGCGTCTTGAGTCGTAGGCAATTACGGCACTTAAAGAGCCGGCCTTGGCCTTCTCAGGCTTTGCTTCAATTAGATAATCCGCAAGTCCTTGGGTTGCATTTTTTATTACTAAAGGATTCATGCGGTTTGTGCCGCCCCCTATAATCCCCCTTAAACCTGCCGTTCCGAATTCCAAGTCCCTATAAAATCGGTCATACAATTCTTTTTCATCGTTTTTTTCGATTAAAGCCTTAACCTCTTCTGCGAATTTTACTTCCTTTTCTTCGGAAACATATTTTTTTGCTCTATTTAATATTTCATTTTTATCCATAAAAAGTCCTCCATTTATAACTTTATAATTATATCACAGTTCAGAGGTTTCCTGCAAGGGTATGAAAAGTATTGAAAGTATTGATTGATTCTCTTACAAAATTGCTGAAAGTGTGGTATAATACAACCAGTGAGGAAATAGCTATGAGTACGGCAAACAGAAAATATAAAGACTCGGTATTTGTCGACTTGTTCAGTGAGGACGAAAAGGCTAAAGAGAATTTTTTGTCGCTTTACAATGCATTGCATAATACCAAACTTACGGATATGGAGCAATTGAAAAATATCCGCCTTGATCAAGTTCTTTATATGACATTTTATAATGATGTTTCTTATCTTGTAGATAATAAAATAATAGTCCTTGCTGAACATCAATCAACCATCAATCCTAACATGCCATTGCGTTGCCTTGAATACATCAGCCGACTTTATGAAACTCTATTTGAATCAAAAGAAAAATACAGCCGTAAACTCTTAAATATTCCGACTCCCGAATTTTATGTTTTTTATAATGGAGAAGAGCCATATCCTTCTGATAAAACATTAAAACTATCGGATGCTTTTACAGAAAAGACAAGGGAAACTAATCTTGAGTTAACCGTTAAAGTGATAAACATAAACAGACAAAACCGTCATCCGGTATTGGAAAACTGTAAAACAATGCAGGAGTACAGTATATTTGTGGAAACGGTAAGAAAATGGAAAGAAATAGATCCTCAAAACGGCTTTGAAAAAGCCGTTGAAGAATGTATAGCAAACAATATTTTGCGTGAATATTTAAAACGCAAGACTAAGGAGGTCGTTAATATGTTATTAGCCGAATATGATTATGAAACCGATATAGCTGTACAGCGTGCTGAAGAGCGGGAAATAGCCTTTGCAGACGGCTCATACCAAAAAGCCCTTGAAACAGCGAAACTAATGAAAGGTATGAATTATCCTATTAGTGATATTTGTACAATATCTGGTCTCTCTGTTGAAGAAATAGAAGCCTTATAAAAAATCGGGAAGATACTTTATCCACTGCCTCAAGGCTGCTGCTTCTTCTATATGGGCCAAAGAAATATTTTTGTTTGACTCTATGTCGGCGATTGTGCGGGATATTTTTAAGAGGGCGTGGCTTCCTCTTCCCGAAAGTTTTTTTGAGTCAACAATTACGGAAAAAAATCTTTCCGCCTCGCCGCTCATTTTGCAAACTTCAGCCGTTTCTTGGGGTGAAAGTTTTGCGTTTTCATAAATTATGTTTTGCACTTTTTTCTCCTTATTTGTAAATTTTAATCTTTCCCATTGAATGAGCCTTGCGTTTTTTATTTTTTCTCTCATCGTTTGGGTAGAATATTTTGCTTCCGCTAAAATATTTTCAGGCTTGGGCGGCATTACCGGAACCCTTATATCGATTCTGTCCAAAAGGGGGGCGGTGAGTTTTTTCCAATATTTTTCGATTTCGTAGGGGAGGCAGGTGCAGACCTTTCCGGGGCTCCCGAAGTTCCCGCAGGGGCATGGGTTAATCGCAAGTAGAAGCTGAAAGCGGGCAGGGAAGGTGCTGCTTCTTCCGGCACGGCTCAAGGTTACGCTTCCCGTTTCCAAGGGGGCACGGAGGCTTTGCAAAACGCTTGCCTTAAATTGAGCGGCTTCATCTAAAAAAAGAACGCCCCCGTGAGCGAGGGAAACTTCGCCCGGCATACATTTCCCGGCTCCTCCTATGATGCCTTCCATACTTGCATTTTGAGAAGGCATCCTAAAGGGCGGCCTTTTTAAGAGCCTATCCTTTTGAATGGATTGAGGTAAAAGGCCTGCGATGCTGTAAATGCGGGTTGTTTCCATTGCCGTTTTTTCGTCCATGTCGGGGAGAAGGAGGGGGAAGCGGCTTAAAGAAAGGGTTTTTCCGCAGCCGGGAGGTCCGTAGGCTATCAGGTTATGTCCGCCTGCCGCCGCTATTTCTAATGCCCGTATCAGACCGTCCTGTCCGCGGATATCCTCAAAGCTTTTTACCAAGCCGAGCCCGCTTTTTGAATCTTTTTGAAAATCGAAATCTTCCGGCTCTTCCGTATCGCTCCATACAAAAAGAGGTGCGGTTCCCGTATCGGGGACGCTTTCTTTTTTTAACCCCTGAGGCTTTGTATTGAATTTTCCGCTTTCTATTTGGTAGAAAAATTCGAGGGCTTCGATTAGATCGGATACTCCGAATACATTGATGCCGTCTTCGATGAGGGCCTCGGCTTCGTTTTCTTTTGGAACTATAAAGTATTTAATGCCCTGAGAGCGACCTGCCGAGATAGCTCCTATGAGCCCGCGCACAGGCCTTACTCTGCCTGAAAGCTCAAGCTCGCCCATTATCATCACGGATTCTTTTTCCCTGTCTTCATATTGGGGAATTATAGTTTGAGCTTTTGCTTTAACCTCTGCCGATTTTTTTTCTGCCTCTTTTGCAGTTAGGACGGCTATGGCAATAGGAAGATCAAAACCGCTTCCTTCTTTTTTTTGATCGGCAGGGCTTAAATTTATCAGTATCCTGCTTACGGGAAATTCAAGTCCCGAATTCCTGATAGCAGCCCTCATCCTATCCCTTGCTTCCTTTACCGCAGAACCGGGGAGCCCCACTATGTCGATAACCGGCAAGCCCCGCCTTAAATCTGCCTCGACCTTAATCAATTCTCCTTCATAGCCAAATGACGAGAAACTTAAAATTTCCATTATATACTCCTGTCTTTTAATGATAAAATTTTGTTTGCCTCTAAACATTTCAGTTTTTAGAGGTGGCCTTCAAAAATTTGCAATGTTTATCATGCCTCTCTACTATTATTTTAGAAAAAAAATGATTTATATAGTAAAATTTTGGGAGAAAGTTTGGAAATTTTCGGGATGTTGATATTCTTATATAAATATGTTATCCTGGCTATCATTATGTATGATTATACAATCTATATCTTTACTAAAAGATTATATTTCCTATTGGAGGTATTATAAAAATGAAGCAAAAGATGAGTAAGTTTTTAACGGACAGTAAACCTGTCTTAAAAAAACTGATAGAAGAGCTTTCTAAAGAATTTGAGTATGTTTCGATTTTGGGGAGTGACTCAAAGGGAAAATCTTATTCGGTACGTAAAACGGCTGTTTCGGTTGGGGATTCTTTTTCTACCGAAAGAGGTTTTGTATTGCGGGTTTATAACGGCCTTGGATATTCGGAATATTCTTTCGATGTAATTGATGCCGAAAATATCAAAAAAGAAATCAGGCGTATTGCTAAAACCGATATCGAGTTTTTAAAATCGAAAAACCTTGAAAGAATTAAGTATCCCGTAATTGAGGAAGAGGCTTTAACAAAAAGTTTTTATGCCGAAGTAAAAGAAAGTTTTGATTCGATGAATGACGAGCAAAAAATAAAAAGGCTTGAATCCGTAATGAAAAAGGGTTTTGACTATTGCCCAGAAATGATAGATTTTCAGGTCAGGTATGAAGAGGTTTCCGTTTGTAAAATCTTCCTTTCGCAAAAAAAAGATTTGGAACAGGCCTATGCTTATGCAATTTCTTATCTTATTCCTTATTTAAAAAAGGGCGAAGCTGTAAAGTACAGTTACCAAGCCTTTTCGGGAAACTGCGGTATGGAAATTTTACACAAGGTTGAAGACAATATCAAAAAAAGCATTGATGCTGTAAAGGAGCTTTTGGATGCCGAAAGGATTAAGCCGGGAGTTTACGATATTATCTGTAAGCAAAATGTTACGGGCCTTATAGCCCATGAAGCCTTCGGCCATGGGGTCGAGATGGATATGTTCGTTAAAAACCGTGCAAAGGCTAAGGAGTTTATCGGCAAAAAGGTCGCTTCCGAAATTACCGATATGCACGACGGGGCTGCCGCTGCCGAGCAGGTTTCTTCATATCTATTTGATGATGAAGGAGTCTTGGCTCAAGATACGCAGATTATCGAAAAAGGAATTTTAAAGCGGGGAATCTGCGACACCCTTTCGGCCTTGAGCTTAGGTATAAAACCCACAGGGAACGGAAAAAGGGAATCCTTTGAACGCAAGGCCTACACCCGAATGACCAACACCTTTTTCAGCACAAAAAATTCTTCCCTCGATGAGATGATAAAATCGGTCGATTTTGGCTATCTTTTGGACGGCTATTTTAGCGGAATGGAAGATCCTAAAAACTGGGGCATTCAATGTGCCGTCGAAAAGGGATACGAAATAAAGGACGGAAAACTTACAGGTAAAATAGTCGGCCCGATTTTTTTGACCGGCTATGTTCCCGAACTTCTTTCCTCTATTTCTATGATTTCAGGCGATGAAGACTTTGAGCTAGGCGGTTCCGGTTTTTGCGGAAAGGGTTATAAAGAATATGTAAGAACCTCCGCAGGAGGCGGATATATTAAAGCACGCGGGAGACTTGGATAATGAAAGATAAGATAATTTCTATTTTAAAGAATAAAAACATAGACGGATACAGGCTTGTTCTTACAAAGATAAGATCGGGTGAGATGTTTTTAGTAAGGGATAAGATGGATATGAACCGTGCAAAAAATGTTCTTCATACTTCGCTCACGGTTTATAAAGATTTTGAAGAGGCCGGAAAAAAATACAGAGGTTCTGCCGATGTAAGCCTTTCGCCCACAATGGACGAGGAGGAAATAAATAAAAAAATTGAAGAGGCTGCTTTTGCCGCTCAATTTGTTAAAAACGAATGGTATCCTCTTAGCCGTCCTTCTTCCGAAAAGCCCTTTAGTCTTTCTTCTTCATTCGATACCGAAAATTTAAATGAAGAATTGGTAAAGATTCAAAAGGCAATTTATAAAAAGCGGGATACGAAGGCCGAAATCAATTCTACCGAAATCTTTATCGACAACATGGAAGTTCAAATAGTAAACTCCGAAGGCGTGGATGTTCGGTTTAAAAAATACAATGGCTATATCGAAGTTATAACGGATTGTTCTATCGGTAAAGAAGAAGTTGAAATTTACGGAGACAATTCTTTTTCGACTGAAAGTGAAAAGCTCATAGACAATATGGTTTCGGAGCAATTAAAGGAAACTGAAGAAAGAGCTCTTGCCGAAAAGGCCAAGCATCTTAAGTCGGTCAATGTAATAATCACAAATACGGCCGCCGCTTCTTTTTTTGACTTTTATATTTCGCAAGCCTCCGCTTCAATGGTTTATACAAAGTCATCCGCTGCTAAGTTGGGAGAAAACTTTCAAGGAAGCGGGGTAAAAGGAGATAAGGTTAATATCAAGCTCGTTCCCAATATGGCGGGTTCTCCTTATTCTGCTCCCTATGACGGGGACGGTCTTCTTTTAAAAGAGCACGGGCTTTATAAGGACGGCATCGTAAAAACTTACCACGGCTCTATAAAGTTTGCGCATTACTTAAATGTGGAACCCACGGGCAATATAGTAAATTTTGAAGTCGGTGCAGGAGCTAAAACGGAAGCCGACCTAAAAAAAGAGCCCTATGTCGAAATATTAACCTTTTCCGATTTTTTTCAAGATGAAGTAACCGGAGACTTCGGCGGCGAGTTTAGGCTTGCCCGCTATTTTGACGGAAAGAATCTTCACATAATAAATAACGGCTCAATTTCGGGAAATATGTTTGATGCCCAAAAAGAATTTTATTTTTCAAAGGAAAGGGTGCAGCATTCAAACTATCTCGGTCCTAAAAGCATTATGATTCCGAATATGGAAGTTTTGGGGGATTAGTGCCCGTCTTAAGATAATAGAAAGTCAATGGGGAAAGAGATATTTCCTTATTGACTTTCTCATTATGGACGGAGGAACTATGTCGATATTTAAGTTAATACTGTCTAAGAAAAAAGAATTATTAATAATTACGCTTTTTATGATAGCGGCCCAGCTATTGTCGCAAGGAATTCCCACCTTAATAAAATTTATTTCGGATAATTTTCTTGATAGTCCGCCTTTAATAGTTTTAGCTTTAGCGGGAGGTTTAACAGCAGCAGGATTTGTACAATATTTTTCGGATTATTTTGCGGATAAATATTATTGGAAATTTACAAACGGTATCGGTTTGGAATTGTTAAAAGAATTTTTAATGATAGTGATGAACAGTAAAACATTAGTGTTTTCTAAAATGAGCCCTGATGAGCTATCAAGGATGGCAACAAGCGATATTCAACAATTAAAAGAAGCTGTAATTAAGCAGTATTTTATATCTATAAGTACTGTCATTAAAGTGCTGACCTTATTATTGTTTGTTTTATTATTGGATTATAAATTGGGCCTAATAACAATTCTTTGGTATATAATTTTTTATTGTGTAAGTAAAAAACTTGTAGATAAAATAAGCAAGGATAGAATAAATGAAAGAGCTAATTATACGGAGGTAATGGCTTTAGCAAAGGATGCCGTATATGGAAATTTCGATTTAAAATATTACGCTTCCTATGAAGACTTTTTTAAGCATTTGGAAAAAATCAATAAAAAATATATTTCGTCTCATATTTCTCTTATGCTGACTAGCTCTCAATCCCGTTATTTAAAGTATATCGGTAATTTTACAAGTATCGCTATTATTATTTGCTATAAAACTTTTATTTCGCCCGATGTAAGTACGGGTACCGTATTGGCAATGTATATGTATTCTATGAACTACGCTGCCGTCTTTAATAGTATTTTAACATTAAGAACTTATTCAAAAGATGTTAAAGCCTTAAAAAAGCCTGTAGAGGATTTTTTTAAGCTGGCAAAGGAAAAAGAAAATGATGCTTCTATCATTTGCAAAGAAATAAATAATATAAAGCTCAAAAACTTAAGTGTTTCTTATGACGATAAAAATATATTCAGCAGTTTTAATTGTGAATTTACAAAACATAATGTTTATTTAATAAACGGTAAAAGCGGAGCAGGAAAGACAAGTTTAATCAATGCTCTTTTGGGAGAAATCGATTATAAAGGTTCTATTCTTTTTAATGATGTTCAATTTGAAAACATCGATAGAAATTCGTTAAAAGAAAAAATAGGAATTATTCATCAAAATATATATTTAATCGGCGGAACCGTCAAAGAAAATATTTTATTGTTTAATGAAAGGCACTCTGATGCCGAACTTGAGACGGCAGCAAAAATTGCAGGTATTAAAGATTTAACACAGCACATAGGTACGAGTGAAATTGATAAGGTTTCAGGCGGAGAGAGAAAGCGGATTGCTTTGGCCCGTCTAATGCTGAACATTGCCGAAAAGGATTTAATTATTTTAGATGAAACATTTGCTAATTTGGATATAAATTCTATTCACTCAATTTTAACCCAAGTCCTTAATAAATCTAAGGATAAGATTTTAATTATCATATCACATGATGAAGCGGTACAAAAATTTCTTAGTGGCAATACCGATTTAAAGATATTAAAAATTGGAAGTGAATAAAGGAATTCTTAAAAATTAAGGATTGATATTATATTCAAATTGATTTATAGTACATACAAGGACCGGTAATCGGAGGGAGCCGGTTTAAGGTCGGTTTATTAGGAGGCTTATAATGGAAAAAGGAATTTTTATCGGCGTAGGAGAGAGCAGGGTGGAACTTCTGCCTAATCGTGCAAATAGGCACGGCCTTATTGCCGGAGCTACGGGAACAGGAAAGACTATTACCTTAAAGGTAATTGCAGAGGCTTTTAGCGACATGGGTGTCCCCGTTTTTTTGCCCGATGTAAAGGGAGACTTATGCAGCTTTGCCGAAAAGGGCGAGGCTAATCAAAAAATAAACGAAAGACTAGGCCTTTTAGGTCTTTCCGAATTCGAGTTTAAATCCTATCCTATACGCCTTTGGAGTATCTTAAAAGAAACCGGCCATCCCATCCGCACTACCATATCTGAGATGGGGCCCCTTCTTCTATCCAAACTTTTAAATTTAAACGAGGTTCAAGCAGGTGTTCTCAACATTGCCTTTAGAGTAGCAGATGAAGATGGATTACTCCTTTTGGATATAAAAGACCTAAAGTCGATTTTGGTTTATATAGGCGAAAACAGCAAAGATTTAAAGCTTAAATACGGCAATATTTCCGATTCTTCTATAGGAGCAATTCAACGGGCTCTCCTCATTTTGGAAGGAGAGGGTGCCGAGAATTTTTTTGCAGAGCCTGCCTTGGAAATTGCCGATTTTTTTAAGCTTACCTCGGACGGGAGGGGCTATATAAACATTTTAAATTCTACAAGCCTCTATCAAAGGCCTAATCTTTATTCGACATTTTTGCTTTGGTTTTTGTCCGAGCTCTATGAAAACCTCCCTGAAGCCGGAGACACGGAAAAACCGAAAATCGTTTTCTTTTTTGATGAAGCTCATCTTCTTTTTAATAATTTATCTTCAGTCCTCATCGAAAAGATAGAGACCATGATCAGGCTTATTCGCTCAAAGGGTGTTGCAGTTTTTTTTGTTACGCAAAATCCTGCCGATTTGCCTGAAAGTATTTTAAGCCAGTTGGGGAATAAATTTCAACATGCTCTTAGGGCATTTACCCACAAAGACCAAAAGGCCATAAAGCTTTCGGCCGAAACCTTTAGGTCTAATCCTAAATTCGATACGGCTAAGGTCCTTACCGAACTTAAAACTGGTGAAGCCCTTGTTTCCCTCTTACAGGAAGACGGAAGTCCATCTGTAAGTCAAAGGGTTCTGATAGCTCCCCCTAAGAGTAAGATAGGAACCGTAGGGGAGGTAAAACTTAAAGCTATTGTTGAAGAGTCTCCCCTTCTTTATAAGTACAAGGATATAATCGATAGGGAATCCGCCTATGAAATTCTTACGGGCCGGTTTGAAGAAAAGAAGCTTGTTGCCGAAAGAGAACTTGAAGAAAAACGCCTTAGTAAGGAGGCTGCTGCAAAGGCAAAAGAAGAGGCGGCCTTAATCAGGGCAGAGAATGCCAGAATACGGGCAGAAAATGCAAGGCAGCGTTTGGAAGAGAGTCAAAATAAAAAACAAAGAAGCGAGGCCGGAAGGCTGGGCCGTGTCTTGGTTGACAGCATGACCCGTACGGTAGGCAGAGAAATTACCCGCGGAGTTTTCGGCTCGATAAAAAAGATGTTTAAGTAGGTTAAGGCTAAAGGTGTTAAAAAAACCTAAAAGAAAACTCCTTTATTTTTTTTGCTTTATATTTTTTTTTGCTTTTACCAAGGCTTGTGTCTTTGACATAAAGAAGGTTTCAGGGCCTTCTATGGAGCCTTCTTTAAAGGACGGGGACTGTGTATTTATTTTTAAGCTTGCCTACGGTATAAAACATCCTTTAAAGAATAAGTATATTTTCCGTTGGGCAAGGCCTAAAAGCGGCGATATAATCGTGTACCGAAAGGACGGGCATTTTACCGTAAAAAGATGTTTAGGTATTTCGGAAGAACCTATAGAATTTTCTAAAAATTTAGGGTACAATTACGATTATTCGATGAATGTTTCCGGAAAAGATATACCCTTGACGGCTGTACACTTCCGCAATTTAGGCGGTATGTCCGATGAAGAACAAGTGCGGGTTCCGGCGGGCTATGTTTTAGCCTTGGGAGATAATCTAAAAGAGTCTCATGATTCCCGCGATTACGGTTTTGTCCTCGTTGACGGTATTTACGGTAAGGTTTTTATATGGAAGAAGTAGATAGTTTTATTTCAAAGCCCCGCTTTTGGTTTTTTATAAGTCTTGTAATATTGTTCACAGGTTTTCTTATACTCCAATTTGCAAAGTATATGATAATGAAAGAACCTGTAGTTATTACGCCTAAAGTTTCGACCGAAAGGGGTACTATCTACGATAGAAATAAAAAGATTCTTGCCGTGCAAACGACTGTTTACAACCTCTATGCCGATAAAACCCTTATGAAAAATCCTGCCGAGGCGGCAAAGGCCTTGGCCCCTGTTTTAATGCAAAACGAATCCGATCTCTTGGAAAAAATTCAAGATTCCAAATCCAATTTTTTATATTTAAAAAAAAGAATGAGCGAAAGTGAAAGGGATTTGGTTAAAAACGTTATAGATGAAAATAAATTAAGCGGTATCAGGTTTGAGTCTGTGTTTAACCGCACCTATCCCGAAAATACCTTGGCCTCTACAGTCGTAGGTTTTTTAGGCGATGACGGCAGGGGAAAAACAGGCGTAGAATACTCCCTTCAAAATATTCTTTCTCCTCCTCCTGAAACAAAGGGCTATACGGGCAAGGGCTACGATGTTTATTTAAGCATAGACGGAAACATTCAGTACATGCTCGAAAAAATTATATCGAAAACGATGGAAGAAACAAAGGCTCAATCTGCCGTTTTTCTTGCAGTTGATGCAAAGACCGGAGAAGTTCTCGCCTATGTAAACTCACCTTCTGCCTCCCTTGCAAACTTTATCGAAAGCACGCCTGAACAACGTTTTGACCGTCCTGCAAACTATGTTTATGAGCCGGGGTCGGTTTTTAAGATATTTTCTATGGCTGCCTTTTTGGAATTGGGTACTACTAAGGATGGGCAAGTCTATGACTGCAATGCTCTTTTTGAATTTAACAGACCCAATGTAAAACCCATCACCTGTTTAAAGACTCATGGCAGGGTAAGCCCGCGGGATGTAATCCGCCTTTCATGTAATGATGCAACTGCCCAGATTGCCGATATTACCGAAAAAAATGCTTTTTATGAAAAGATTAAACTCTTCGGTTTCGGCTCCAAAACCAATATAGAGCTTCCGGGGGAGTCGGCAGGGCTTCTTGCTCCTCCTCAAAACTGGTCTATACGTACAAAGCACACAATTGCTATAGGACAGGAAATAGGAGTTTCAGCATTGCAGCTGGTTGAAGCTGCAACGGCCTTTACCAATAAGGGATCAACCCTGCGCCTTTCTCTTATTTCAAAGGTTGCCGACAAGGAAGGAAACATCGTCTATCTTCATAAGCCCTCGGTTTTAAACAAGGTTATATCCGAAAAAAATGCCGAGCTGCTTTTAAGCTATATGAGAACGGGCTCCATAGAGGGTATAGCTTGGAGGGCATCTATCAACGGAGTTCCCATTGCCGTAAAAACCGGAACAGCTCAGATGGCAAATGAGAAAGGCGGGGGCTACAGTAAGACCGATTTTATTTCAAGTTGTATAGGAATTTTTCCGGCAGATGACCCAAAGATTATTTTATATACGGCTGTCATGAAACCTGTCGGACAAATATACGGCTCCATTGTTGCCGCTCCCGCAATTTCAGAGGCCTCAAATGAAATTATAGATTATCTCGGACTTGCAAGAGAAAACGCTCCCACCGTTGAACACACCGGCCGGATTCCCATAAGCGATAATAAACCTGTCGTCTTAAAAGATAAGATGCCCGACTTAACGGGAGTTCCCAAAAAACTTTTGCTTGAGCTTCTTTTACAAAAAGACTTTTCGGTAAAAATCACAGGTGACGGATATGTCGTCTCTCAAACTCCTCCGGCCGGAACACCTCTTAAAAAAGGAATGAAAATTGAGCTCAATCTCGAATAAAGAAAGCGCCGGCAATCGTGAAATTTTGTACAAGAACCTTTTTTATAATGCGGAACTTTTTTCTCGCCGGTTTCCTGAGCTCTCTGCTGCCTTGGGTCTTGACTCAGAAAACGGTATTAAACAATTTGCCGAAAAAATTCCTGAAAGCTATTATCTTGAAGAAGCAAAATTAAAAGAAAAAGATAAAAATATTTTTACTGCACGCATAAACGGAAAATACCTGCATTCAAAATATAATCCTATAAGCGAGGCCGAAAAAAATATCTCTCTTGATTTTTTTGAAGATAAAAAGGCTAAAAGCTCTTGTATTTTTTGCGGCCTTGGTTTGGGCTATACTCAAGAACTTTATGCAAAAAAATATCCTAAATCTTCTCTGATTATAATTGAGCCCGACCTCTTTGTTTTTTTTCTTTTTTTACAAAGCCGTCCATTGGATGATTTTTTTATGCACGAAAATCTGATACTTCTTTTAGGTCTTTATCCGAAAGATGTGTTGGATTTTTTTGAAAGCAAATCTTTTTTTGATATTCCGATTTTTAAAATTCAGTCCGTGATTGATGTAAGTTCTTCTTGGTTTTCAGAGTTTGAGGCCTTAAAAAAGCGGAGAAATGAAAAGACAAATTTAAACAAAAATACCTTAAAAAAATTCGGAAAACTTTGGCTTAAAAATTTTTTAAAAAATATGGAACAAACCGAAGGTCTTTTTGGCATCAATAAAATAGAAAATATTTTTGCTTCTTGTCCGGCTTTGATAATCGCTGCCGGTCCCGGCTTAGATGACACGATAAATCTTGTAAAAGAAAATGAAGATAAGTTTATAATCATTGCGGCAGATACGGCTGTAAGGGCTTGTCATAGGCATGGCCTAAAACCCGACTTTATTCTTTTAATGGATGCTCAATATTGGAACTATCTTCATCTTGCAGACCTCGACATTTCGGATTCGATTCTTATTACCGAATCTTCCGTATATCCGGCCGTTTTCCGTCTTAAAACAAAAGCCAAGTTTTTATGCACCTCCATGTTTCCCCTTGCTCAATATATAGAAAAACTTATAGGCGAAAAGGGGAAACTTGTTACAGGCGGTTCCGTTGCGACAGCTTGCTGGGATTTTGCAAGAATTTTAGGCTGTCATGAAATTATTTTTGCAGGCCTCGATTTAGCCTTTCCCGATTTTCAAACCCACTTTAAGGGAAGCCGCTTTGAAGAAGATGTAAATGCCTTTTCAAACCGGTTTTTTCCTTCGGAAACAGCTTCTCATCTAAGCCTTTATTCAGCCTCGCCCCAATTAAAAGAAGGTTATAAAGGAAAGGTTTTAAGCGACAAGAGAATGCAGATGTATGCTTGGTGGTTTGAAAGTAAGATTGCCGAGTTCCCCGATATTAAAACCTATAAGCTTTTACCGCGGGGATTAAAGATTCCGAATATGCCGGCTTTAAATATGGAAGAGTTTTTAATTAAAGCAAAAGCTTCGCCTCTTTCAAAAAAAATAAAAATCGAGAAGATGAGTGCTTTACCTAACTTGTCTTCTAAAAAAGAAGATAGTCTTGGACAAGCTTCTCCAAACCTTTCCTCTGCCTTAAAAGAATTAAGTACCGATTTGGAAAAAACTATGAAGCTTGCAAGGGAGGGTATGGATATATGCCGGAAACTCTTAGACTCTTTTAAAAACGGAACACCTCTTGAAGATTCTATCATAAACAAAAGTATGGAAAACTTAAACCTTATCGATGAAAAAATAAAAACCGATAAGACCAACACTATAATAGGCTTTGACCTCTTGCTTGATGAAGATGAAAACAAGATTCTTAAGAGCAAATCTTTTACCTCCGTTTACGAAGAAAATTTTTTAATATATAAAAAGATATACGAAACCTGTGCCTTAATTTATCCTTTAAAAATCAAAAAATAGATGATGCCGTTATGGACAGAGTGAAACACTATAATGCAAAGAGCCGCTTTTATACTTGCCGTTGTTATGCTGCATTTTGCAGATGATTTTTTTTGTATAAGAATATATAGGCTTCTAAAAATTATTCCTGCGGCCGCAGCATAAAGCACATTAAAGGGACCCAAATAACGGTGAGCCAGAGCAAAAAAAATGACCGGAAGAATTTCATAGACGGCAAAGGCCGATTTAAAGCTTTCAGGATTTTCTCCATAAAAACTTTTTATTCTATACGGTAAATATATTCGGTATAGAATTTCTTCATAGGCTGCAAAAAAAACTATTTTTGATATAAAGACTAAAACATAAAAAAGGCCTTCCGGCTGAGGCGGAGGGGTAAAATCCCTCTTATTTAGCATCGGTGGGAGGACAAAAATGAGGAAAATGGACATAAATTCCAATAAAAACCTTAGAGTCTTCTTATCAAAATACATAATTTATGGTATTATATCACAAAGAGATAAATATGTATATTCTTATAGTTTTTATTATTGTGTTTCTTTTATTCGCTGCTTTTTCGTTTACTTTTCCTGGAAGAAGGTTTTTGGACTCAATCCGTTTTTTTACCGAGGGGAAAGACAGGGGATTTTTATTTTCTAATCTTTTATTGTTGTGGCGGACGGCAAATTATGTAGGTCTTGAAGATAAAACACGTCTTTTTTGGTCGGTTCCGGCCTTAGATGAATGTATACGCTTTATTGCCCGTCAGGTTGAAAATAAGCTGGATGCCGATGTTTCACAAAAAATGCAAATTTTACTTAACAAACTCTATGATTACCGCACAAAAATTGAATTGGAAGAGGTTCAAAAAAAACGAAGAATTGAATCGACGCATGAGATTTATATCGGCCAAATTTGTATTATCTTTGTTCCGCGCGAAACAACCGTTTACGGCAAACTTATGGCAAATACAAAGAATGAGCTTGTGTTTGCTCTCTTTGATGCATCTGCAGAAAGAGCCGAAAAAGTTAATTGGCAAAATAAGGCTGTAAGAGTTTATTTTTGGAAACAAAATGATGCAGGGTATGTCTTTAGTTCTGAAGCCGTCAAGGCAAAAAAAATAGAGGACCGTCTAGAAGTTTATGTTAAGCATTCAAAAAAAATTGTGCGTACACAAAAAAGAAAATCGGTTAGAGCTTCATGTGATATTGAAGGCTTGATGTTTCCTCTTCGAACAGGAGATCCCTATAACTCCGTTTATGAAACTCAGGGCGGAGTAAAATCAAACGTAAAAGACATATCGGAAGACGGAGCTATGTTTTTTGTAAGAGGCAAGGCTGCAAAGGGAATCCGAATGAAGCTGCAATTTAAACTAAAAAATACCGAGATCGTAATGTGCGGTAAGATTGTCCGTTTTATTTATGATCAACCCTTAAATAAATCGCGAGTACATTTTCAATGTGAATTTTTAGATCAAAAAATGAAAAATGTTATTTTGTCCTACATATATAATATAGCAACGACCGATGATAACACCGAATTTATAAACAATATTTTAAAGGAAGAAAATAATGCTCATTTAGGAACCGGCCAAGAAATAAAAGACGGCGATTCTTTGGAAGACGGCTTACCTGACGGTCAAATGCTCTATGATTTTACAGAAGGTAAGGGGGCCGTATGAGAAGAATAGTTTTTGTTTTAGTTTTTATCTTTTGTGTTTTTTCTGTTTTTGCTGTAGACCAAGATGAGCTTTTAAATTTACGTAAAGAGTTTATTTCTGCAGGGATAGATGTAAAAGCCGTTATTTTGCGCTCACTTTCACAGTCAGACGATAAAAGCCTAATTCCCGTATATCATGATGCGGTGGAGTATGTTAAATCTTCTTATGAAATATTACAAAATGATGACCGATTATTAAACATAGGTATAATTGCCGTAACAAAACTTGGAGAGCTAAACGAATTAAAGGCTTCCGCAAGTATCCGCTACTTGTTTTCTACTGTTGAAAATGAAGATTTTCAAATTGCCTGCTTAAAAAGTTTAAGTAAATTGGTTCAAAAAGATTCCGCCTTTACGGATTATTTGAATTCTCTTTATGATTCAGGTTTATCCGATTTACTTTCAGGCAAGGCCTCTAATATTAATCTTCTAAGAGTCTACGCTGAAGCTCTCGGGAATTTTGCCGATCCTTCTTCTTTTGATGTCTTGATTAAAACATTATTTTATCCTGTAAACGATAGTTTAAAGGATACGGTAAAAACTGCATTAAATAATATTTCTTTTAATTATTTTGATGAAATTCTTGCTAAAACAATGCAAAAAAACATACAATATATATGGACACTGTATTTATTGGCAAAAGAAAATAAGCGTATTGAAGGTCCTGAGCTTGGCCGGATTAGTGAGCTTGTAATTGATTACGGTCTTAAAAATCTAAAGGGAGCGGATCTTGAGAGTTCTGAAAATTTGATTGAAGAGACTTTACCTGTTTTATCTGCATTGAAATGGAGCAAGGCTTCTTCTCAGGTAAACAAATTTTTTTACTATGCTCAGGGTTTGCGTAAAACGAGCCCGCGGGGCGATGAATTGCTTATTAAGATAATCGATTGTATGGGAAATTTGAGTACAATCGAATGTTCTCAAAATTTGTCGATATTTTTAGGTGTGTTAAATTCGGAAACCGAAAAAACAAAGCAATACAGTGAGCCTTTAGTGCTCAGTGTGATTACGGCTTTGAGAAAGCTTGGGGATAAAACCGCATTTGACTATCTATTGTATGTTGAATACTTAAATTATTCTGAAACGGTTAAACAAGCTTCTCGAAATGCCATAGAGGAGTTAAAGTGGTAAATGAAAACAAATTAACACGTAATAAGTTTTTTGTATTAAAACCGATTGTAATTTCAGCCTGTGCGGCTGTTCTATCGTTTTATTTTTTTTGTGCAATAGGAAATTATTTTAATAAATTTTTGATAAGTTCTATTTTTATTTTAAGTTTTATAATCGGTTTTATATTTAGAAAAAAGAAATATTCTTTTATCTTTGCAGGGCTTTTTATAGGAAGCCTTGCCGTGTTGCGTCTATTTTTTATCTATGCGGAACCTTTTTCCCTTGCCGAATTAAATAAGATTAAAAGCATTCAAGCCGAACTTACGGGAGAAGCCTATCCTGCCGGAGACAAATACTATGCTGCAAATGCTAAACTTATTTCTTTTTCGTATAATAATGGGGCTAAATTTTCTGCAAAGGGAAATATAAAAATATTTTTTCCTTCGGATATGGTATTACAAAATAATGCTTACGGAATTTCGGTCTACAAGACCGGTTCAAGAAAAGAAGCTTTAGCCAATTTTTCCAAGGGCGTAATATTTGAAGCTTCGGGACGTTTCGGTACAAAGAAAAATAGTGTGAGCCCCTTAGTTTTTTTTGGAGATAAATCCGTCCCCGAATTTTTAGGCTGGAGATCTGCCGTTTTAAGATTAAGAGCTTTTTTACGGTTTTATCTTATGCGTTTGTTGTCAGGGTGGGGGAGTGCAGGTGCTTTGCTTTTAGCCCTCCTTTCTGCAAACAGGGATTTTTTGATTCTTCCTGTTTCGGAAGCTTTTAGAAATGCAGGGCTTGCTCATGTTTTGGCCCTTTCAGGAATGCATGTTTCTTTGGTAAGTCTGGCTGCCTTGCAGATGGGCTCTATATTCGGAAAAAAAAGCCTTGCGATAAAGTTTTCTCTAGTTTCCATTATCTTCTTTGTTTGGTTTGCAGGAGCTGCCCCCTCTCTTAATCGTGCCCTCGGCATGATGATTTTAATTATTATAGGCAAGTCCTTGGGTCTTCAGCCTCCTATGATTTCGGTTTTATGTACAATGCTTATTTTTCATATTGCCGTAAAGCCTGATGATGCCCTAAGTCTCGGCTTTATGCTTTCTTACGGTGCCTTGGCCGGAATTCTTATCTTTGGAAGTGCCGTATTCGATATCTTAAACGGGAAAATACCTCCTAAAGTACTGGGAAGTTTTTCGGCTTCAATAGGTGCTCAAACCTTTACCGCCCCCATTGTAATAAGCAAAATAGGAGTCCTAGCGCCTATAGGTATAATTGCTTCTGTCATTGTAAGCCCTCTTATATCTGCCTTTTTAATTTTAGGCCTTGCGGCAATTTTTATTTCTCTTTTATTTCCGTTTACCGGCTTTATTTTTTCTTACTTTTTAAATGCTTTTTATGATTTGATATTTTTTATTATTCGAACTTTTGCCCTTTTTCCTCTGATGACGACAGCCTCTTTTTTTGATAGCTTGACTTTTGCAATACTTCCCTTTACGGCCGGCCTAATTTGTGTGTTCTATGCCGACAGGAAATTAAAAAGAAGAGAGAGCCTTTTAAAATGAAAGTTTTAATGCAGTATGCTTTAAGTGAGCTCAACGTAAAAAACTCAAGATTTTTAGCGGAAATTTTTCCTATAAAGTCGGCCGCCGAAGCTAGGGAACTTTTAAAAAACCAAAAGGGAAAATACGAAGATGCCCGCCATGTAGTTCATGCCTTTGTTGTCGGAGAAAACGGAGAAGTCTTAGGCTGTTCCGATGACGGCGAGCCTTCTGGAACTGCCGGCCGGCCGGCTCTTGCAGTGCTCAAGGGTTCAGGAATTACAAACATAATGCTTACAATTACACGCTGGTTCGGCGGAACCCTTTTGGGAACGGGCGGTTTGGTAAAAGCTTACTCGGATTCTGCAAAACTTGTTCTTCAAGAAGCTGTAACCGAAGAGCTTATCAAAAAAGAAACCTTTCAATTTGAATGCTCTTATTCCGAATGGGAAAATTTAAAACGCAGTCTTGATGAATTTTCGGTTGAAATGCTACAAGCCGATTACGGCGAAAGGATAAGGGTAAAGGGGCAAATTCCGTTAGAAAAAAAAGCACCCTTTGAAGCCTTTATTGAAAATGCTTCAAAGGGCGGTATAAGTTTAGTTTTTCCAGCCTATACTCAAGGAGATTGTTGAAACTGAAGCAGCCGTATTTATTGCTTCTTCAATGCCCGGAGATTGGCTGATAAGCGTATGGGAATTAGCTTCCGCTTCGGCAAGAGTTGTGATTGATGCCGGTAAAACTTCATTTGCTTTAATGTTTTGAGCCGGAGTTACCATACCCGTATCGTTTATAATAACAGAGTCGCCGATATGTACCCTTGTTTCAATTCCATCATTGTTGACATATGCCCATATTCCGCTCGTTCCTATTAAAAGACCATCAGAGCTTATCTCTCCGGATGTTCCTCGGACGGAAGCTGTTGCAACAGGTGTTTTTACTTTAAACTCAACTTTTTTTGTTGAAGCCGGTTTTACATCGGCTTTTACGGAACCTACATTTAAGTAAACTTCCGAAGATACTGTTTCATTCTTTTCGGCGATTTCTTCAATCGTAAGCCTTGTCATAGGTTTAACCGTAATAACGGAACCGTCAATTTTTAAAGTCAGTTCGGATTTAAACCCTGTCGAAATCATAAGTCCCGATGTTATTTTGTTTCCTGCTTTTGCAGGAATCCATTTTCCGCCTTGCTTTATTTCAGCCTTTCCCTTGACTGCAACAACTTCACCGCTAATTGCTAAAAGCGGAGTCAACATAAAGCAAACCAAACTGATAATAAGAAATACCTTTTTCATCTTTTTCTCCTATAAAAACTTTTTGCAGGAAATGTCAATTTCCGAAAAAAGTTTGTTTAAGCGGTTTGTAAACAAACCGCATACAACCACACGATGTTTTGTGCTTTGCACAAAACTCGAAGATAAACAGAGAGGCAGAATTCCTGCCGAGCTGTTTATCATATCTACTAGTTATAAAAATTTTAGAACGAAATGATGCCCTTTAATTTGAACGCTGCATCAAACTTACCGTTTTTTCCCACAAACATACCCAGATCGGTACTAATGGATATATCTTGACGTATTGTATAATTGGCAGACACATCCCACTCAAACCCGGCAAAATTGCTTCTACCCTTAGGTTGAGTTGCTGCATAAGCCATAACAGCTGCTTCCGTACTTAAAAATAAATCGTTTACAGGTTTTATGCTTCCATCTAAACTTATCTTCCATAAATCCGTAGGCTCCATAAATGTAACCTTCGACACATTTGAAAGCGTAAAAGATTTAAAACCGGTTTTTCCGCCTGAGAAGAATTGGGCTTTTAAACCTAGTTTTGAACTGTATTTTTCAAAATAGTAGTCCAATTCTCCTGATACAAAAAAGCCTATTCCCGGTTTTCTTTTGACCCTTGTCAAAACGGATGTTGATACTGATGTAAGATAAAAAAGCCCGTTGACTATAGGGCCGTTTACCGATATTGAAGCGTAATTATTTGTTGTCTTCGGATTTTCCGTTGCGATAAACGAGTTCAAATCAAAATCGATCGCATGACGCAATGATTGAAAAGGAACATGAAACAAAGCAGACATATGAACAAAAGACGGTGCAAGATTATAAATTTTTGTTTGCTTCTTTAATATTGATGTTATACCTGCTGCATTAATAGGATTTACATAGGCATTTAAAAGCCCTGTATATCCTAAGTTAAAATATGTCGCAAAATTAGTTTTTTTGTATGCTATATATACACCATCAATATTTTGATTTAAAATTACAGCGGTTATATCGGAAATATTGTACCTGCCGGCATCAATGGTCAAACTGTCATTACCTATCGGAAATAGGAATGAGAATTTCAACATATCCAAATTAACAATATGATCTAAATCCAACTTTCCATCAGGTTTTATAGGCTTTTTTAAATTGAACAAATATGAAGACTGAATAGCAAAATTATAATTGCCTTCTTTATCGAGATTCTGTTTAGCCCAAAGAGATAGACTATCGAAATGAGATAAGTTTGTTTTGTTTTTACCAAGGTCAATGCCGAGCCCCGTTTTAAGCATTCCGCCTCCTTCAAAAGCTGAAAGGTTTAATGCAATAATTAAAAACAAAAATATAAACAATTTTACTTTTTTCATTATCTATCCTCCTTACTTGTCCTCTTTAGGCATTATTTTAGCCAATAGATTAATCGCGGTAAACGGCGTAATATGTGAAGACGGAATCGTTTTATGGGGAATCAGCTTCATTGTTTTAAGCTGTCTAAAAGCATAGTGCGGATTTTTTGCAATTCCATACCATAAGCCATGCTCTATAGAAGAATACTGCAAAGCCAAATTAGAAAATTCATCAAATCTAATAGGCTCATCATGTTTTTTGTTCTTAAACATTTTAAGACCTTTAAATTTATTAAAGGCCGTTTCATAGGAGTCATTATCGTCGACTTCTCCAATGGATGTACCTACAAGATAGCATGCCTGCCCATTTGTTAAGGTTTTTGATGCTAAAATTTCATCCATCTTTTCTGCCGATTGAGCAAAAAGAATTGCTCCAATACCTAAATATATAAGAATTGTTGATATTCTTTTCATACCGCCCCCCTTGATTATCACAACTTTACTTACGTATAAGTATATCACAAAAAATAGAAAACAACAATAAAAATATAAAAAAAATGAAATTATTTTCTTCTTGAAATTTTATTTTTTTTGTTGTATGGTGAATATAAGGCAGGAGGGATTATGGCAGCAGGAAAACAGCTGATTAAAGAAAATAGTGCCTATATAGATATTTTGCCGGAATGGGCACAGGAGCTTTCCAGAAAATATTGCTCAAAAACGGCAAATCTTTACTTTGTACATGGAAATATAAGGGATTTTTTACCCCATCAAATAACCGAATACGGACATAACTTCTTGTTTGTAAAAATAAGGGATTATATTTCCGAAGTTTTGTTCGGAAATCAGGACATAATAGTGTATTATGATAAGTCGGGAGGTATTTCTTTTTGTACATCCGATATGGAAAGAGCTTATCTTGAAACAATGCATATGACTTATCCCGATGTGCCTCCCGAAAATTTTTTATCACGCGACCCTGAAGAGGCTTTTTCTTACCTTGAAAGGTATTTTGTTCTAAATTTCGGCAAGAATTTGAGGATTGTTCTCATCGTAGATTATGCCGAAACCATAATTCCTGCCGATGAGATAGGAAATTTGGATGAAACCGATAGGTACTGCCTTGTTACCTTAAACAGATGGTCCCATGAGCCTTCCTTTACTAGGGAAGATATTTCGATAATAATGCTTACCGAAAACCTGACAGACCTAAATCCCCGTCTTACAGCTTCTCCTTCTACAATAAAGGTACGTATTCCCCTGCCTGATGCTGCCGTAAGGGTTAATTTTTTAGAACATTTAAGACGTACCGAGGAAATCCTTTTAGCCGAGAGGGGCTTGAGCCCTGAAAGAATGGGCGCTTTAACCTCCGGCTTAAACCTATTAAATCTATATCAGCTTGTAGGAGAGTCTTATCAGGACGACAAGCCTATAAGTTTGGATTATTTGGCAACCAAAAAAAGGGAAATTATCGAAAATGAGGCCGGCGGCCTCTTGGAATTTATAGATACGGATTATGATCTATCCCTTGTTTCCGGCCATGACTTTGTAAAAAAACGCTTTAAAATTGCGGCAAAGGCTTTAAAGGCTGCCCGAACCGATGTTCTTCCTATGGGCTATCTTATTTCCGGCCCAATAGGAACGGGAAAAACCTTTATAGTGTCGGCCTTTGCCGGCGAAATAGGCATTCCCATGGTGCGTTTACGAAATTTCCGCTCTCAATGGCAGGGGGCTACCGAATCGAATCTTGAAAAAGTGCTGAATATTTTGAGGGCTATGTCGCCTGTGGCGGTTATGATAGATGAGGCCGATGTTGTGCTCGGAAACCGCACCGCGAACGATGTATCCGGTACTTCAAGCAGAGTTTTTGCTCAAATAGCAAATTTTATGGGAAATACGGCTTACAGGGGAAAGATAATCTGGTTTTTGATTACCTGCCGCCCCGACCTGATTCCCGTCGACTTAAAAAGGCAGGGCAGGGCTGAAGAACATTTGGCTCTTTTTTATCCCGAAACCGATGCCGAAAGGCTCGACCTTTTTGAAACCCTTCAAAGGAAGCTCCGCATTAAACTCCATGATGTAAATTTAAATTCGATAATAAAAAAGATTAAATTTGATGTGTCCGGTGCGGATATAGAAGCCATACTTGTGCGTGCTAAGATGAACGCGACTGTAGAAGGCAGGGCAATGGTTATACAAAAAGACTTGGAAGAAACTATAGCCGATTTTATTCCGCCTTCTTATCCTTATGAGATAGAGCTGCAAAATTTGGTTGCCGCAATCGAGTGCACAAGCAAGGAGATGGTTCCGAAAAAATATCAGTCCATGCAGCGCTCAGCGATGTCTGCTGAAATTTTCGAGATAAAGCAGCTTTTAGGCGAAAAATAATTTATAAAGTGAAAAATAATTTAATATCGGCTTGACACGCTATATATAGTGTGATATTCTGTACCGTATATTCAGATACGCTATTTTCGGGAGGGAAGGATGCCGGCTTTTAAGGTGTCCTGCAAGTAAAATATGAGATGTCCGCATTGCGGAAGCTGCGATGATAAGGTTATGGAATCAAGAACTCTGGCTCAAGGGGATTGTATCCGAAGGAGACGGGAGTGTATTGCCTGCGGTTACCGCTTTACAAGTTATGAGCATATTGAAGAAAAACCCTTTATGGTTATCAAAAAGGACGGCCGCAGGGAGCCCTTTGACCGAAAAAAGCTTGAAAAAGGTATCGAGCGGGCCCTTGAAAAGCGGCCTGTTTCCTTAAACAGTATAGAAAATATTGTTACTGAAATTGAAGATCAGGCTATTTTAAGTTCAGGACTTAACAAAGAAATAGAAACTACTGCTCTGGGCGAGATGGTTCTATCTCATTTGTATTCAATAGACAAGGTGGCGTATATCCGCTTTGCATCCGTTTATAAACAGTTCAGCAATTTGGATGAATTTGTAAACGAGGTAAAAAAAGTCAGAAAATAAATGATGTAAATAAATTGGGAGGTATGAAAAGTTATGGAGGAAAAAACTACAAATCAAACGGTTTTTCCTGAATGGAAGTCCTTTTTAGGGACTATGGAGAAGGCAAAGCCTGAAATATTGCGCTCTGTAGTAAAGCGTTCAGGAGAAATTGAAGCTTATAATCGTAAAAAAATAGAAAAAGCTATCAATAAGGCTATAACCGCAGTTGAAGGCAGCCCAAATGATGAAAAGGCTGCGTTTCTAACGGACAAGGTAGAAGAAAAACTTAAAAATATTATGTCATCCCGCTATGCTCATTCTATTCCGGCAATAGAAGAAATTCAAGATGTTGTAGAGCTTGTTTTAATTGAACAAAAGGAAGCCAGTCTTGCAAAAGCCTATATCCTTTACAGGGCCAAGAGGGAGGCCGTACGGGATGCGGAAAGCCTCATGCTGAATATAAACAGCACCATGGACGGCTATTTAAGTCAATCCGACTGGCGTGTAAAAGAAAATGCCAACGTAAACTTTTCTTTAGGCGGTCTTATTCTTCATAACTCCGGTACTATTACGGCAAACTATTGGCTTAAAAATATTTATACACCGGCTATTGCCGAAGCCCATATAACGGCAGCCTTTCATATTCATGACCTTTCAATGTTTTCAGGTTATTGTGCAGGCTGGTCACTTAGGCAGCTTATTCACGAAGGTTTGGGCGGGGTTCCCGATAAAATTACATCAAAGCCGCCTAAGCATTTATCAACGCTTATTCAGCAGATAGTCAACTTTTTAGGTATTATGCAGAACGAGTGGGCCGGAGCTCAAGCCTTCAGCTCCTTTGACACATATTTGGCTCCCTTTGTAAAAAAGGATAATATGAGTGAGGCAAGCGTAAAACAATGTCTTCAAAGCTTCGTTTACGGTGTAAACACTCCCAGCCGCTGGGGTTCTCAGGCTCCCTTTACGAATATAACCTTGGACTGGGTATGCCCGCCCGACCTTGCAAACCAAAAGGCTGTTGTCGGGGGCGAAGCACAGGATTTTAACTACGGCGACTGTCAAAAAGAAATGGATATGATAAATAAGCTCTTTATTGAACTTATGCTTGAAGGAGATGCCGCAGGACGAGGCTTTCAATATCCCATTCCCACTTACAATATAACCTCGGATTTTGATTGGACAAGTCCGAATGCAAAACTGCTTTTTGAGATGACTGCCAGATACGGTACTCCCTATTTTCAAAACTTTATAAATTCCGACCTAAATCCCGGGGATGTGCGTTCCATGTGTTGCCGTCTTCAACTCGATAAAAGAGAATTGCGTAAAAGGGGAGGCGGCCTTTTCGGCTCCGATGAGTTTACGGGTTCCATAGGGGTGGTTACGATAAATATGCCTCAAATCGGCTACCTATCAAAAACCGAAAAGGACTATTTTGACCGCTTGGATTACCTCATGGATATAGCAAAACAAAGCCTTGAGATGAAGAGGAAGGTAATCGAAAAGCTATTGGAGGGCGGCCTTTTCCCCTATACAAAGAGGTATTTACATCATTTAAACAATCACTTTTCGACTATAGGAATTTGCGGTATGAACGAGTCCTGCCTAAACTTTTTGGGTGAGGATATTGTAAGCCCTAGGGGAAAGGCCTTTGCCGAAAAGGTCTTAACCTATATGAGAAACCGTCTTGCCGACTTCCAAGAAGAAACCGGCAGCTTATTCAATCTTGAAGCAACTCCGGCTGAAAGTACCTCTTACAGACTGGCTCGCCACGATAAAAATCAGTTCCCCGATATAATAAGTTCGGGAGATGCCGAGCCCTATTACACCAACTCAAGCCAGCTTCCCGTTGCCTATACTACCGATGTTTTTGAAGCCTTGGATCATCAAGAAAGTTTACAGCGTAAGTATACGGGCGGCACGGTTTTTCACATATTCTTGGGTGAATCTATCAAGGATTGGGAATCTTGCAGGGATTTGGTAAAGGCTGTTGCAAACAATTACCGTATTCCCTATTTTTCAATTTCGCCGACATTTTCGATATGTCCTGTTCATGGCTATCTTGAGGGCGAGCATTTTGAGTGCCCTTATTGCAAGCGTGAAAAGCAGGCAAAACTTGAACTGAAACTGGCCGAGCTTGAAAAAGAAAGGGCCGAGGTCTTGAGTGTTTCTTCTAAAATGTAAGATTTTTAGAAGTAATGGTAAAAAAATCAATTCTTCATGGAGGAAAAAATGAAGCAAAAAAAGGTTGATCCTTCAAAGATGTTAGGAGCTTTACGCACTGTAATAATACTTATCGTAATTGCTCTTATAGCTTTTTCGGGAATAAAAGTTATTCCTACAACGGATAACGGAGTTGTTACCCGATTTGGAAAATATACAAAAACCCTTTCACCGGGACTTAACTTTGTAATTCCCTTTGTAGATCAGGTTTATAAGGTTCCGGTTAAGACCGTTCAAAAGGAAGAATTCGGCTTCCGTACTGCAAGATCTAGTGAAAGAAGCGAGTACCAAAATGCTATTTTAAGAGAATCTTCGATGCTTACGGGAGACTTAAACATTATAAATGTTGAATGGGTTATTCAGTATAAAATAGTGGATCCTAAGGCTTGGCTTTTTAATGTTGAAGAAGATCAAAGAAATAAAACCGTCAGAGATATTTCAAAATCCGTTGTCAACAGCCTGGTAGGCGACAGGGCTATCATGGATATAATCAGTTTGGATCGTGACAGCATTGCAGTTTTAGCACAAGAAAAAATGAACGAAAAATATAAGCAGATCGGCATTGGGATTTCCGTTTCATCGGTGCAATTACAAAACATTGTGCCGCCCGAGGAAGTTCAAGCTGCTTTCGAGGACGTCAACATAGCTATTCAGGATATGAACAGGCTCATAAACGAAGGAAAAGAAGCCTACAATAAAGAGATTCCTAAAGCAAAGGGTGAGGCTCAAAAAATGATTGAAGAAGCTAGAGGCTATGCTTCCGAAAGAATAAACAAGGCAAACGGAGATGTTGCCCGTTTTAACGCCGTTTATTCGGAATATGTAAAGGCTCCCGATATTACGAGGAGAAGGCTGTACCTTGAAACTCTTGATGCTATTTTTAAAAATAATGAAAATATTACCCTCATAGACAAAAACTTAAAAAACTTTTTACCTTTAAAAGAATTAAATAAGGGAGGCAACTGATTTTTATGGAAAACTATGAAAATACCGAAAATGGAAACACTGAAGATGTAAGATTTGAAAGCCCTTCTTCCAAAAATAAGATAAAACCTGAAAAAGCAAAAAAAGACAAAAAAGGTTTCGGGTGGATTTCCTTTGTGGTTATACTCATTATTTTGTTCTTTTTCCTAAAGCCGTTTTATATTTTAAATGAAGGCAATGTTGCCATTATAACAAAATTCGGAGCTGTAGTAAAAACGGAAAAAGAGGCCGGGCTCCATTTTAAAATGCCCTTGATTCATACGGTAAACAAATACACGGCAAAACTCTTGCGGTTGGACGGTGATCCTCAAAAGATTCTTACCCTGGAAAAGCAGTATCTTAGAGTAGATACCACCAGCCGATGGCGTATCGTAGACGTAAAAAAGTTTTACGAATCCCTAACAACCTATGATAGCGCTTATTCCCGCCTTTCGGATATTGTAGATTCATCGGTTAGAGATATTATTTCGGTAAACAGTCTTGCCGATGTTGTACGAAGCTCAAATATTATAAATGAAAGTAAAACTACGGAAGAGTTTAACCTTGAAAATGCCGAAGTTGACCTCGGTTCCTTAAAAACGGAAAAAGTAAACTTTCCTGTGATAAAAAAGGGCAGGGAAACTCTGGCTGATGAAATTCTGGCGAAGGCCAATAGCCAGTTGGGTGAATTCGGCTTGGAGGTGGTTGACATAATTTTTAAGGGAATTAAGTATTCGGATGAGCTTGAGCATTCCGTATTCAGCCGCATGATAAAAGAAAGGAATCAGATCGCAGGAACCTTTAGGTCTACAGGCGACGGTGAAAAGCTTAAAATCTTAGGAGAACTGGAAAACGAAAAAAGGACTATCCTGTCGCAAGCCTATGCCGAGTCGGAAAGGATAAAGGGAGCTGCCGATGCAAAGGCTGTTGCAATCTATGCCGAAAGCTACGGCAAGTCCCCCGAATTTTACAGCTTTTGGAAAAGCATGGAAATTTATAAAAATTCCTTACCCGAGACTGAAAAAGTCCTTTCAACGGATATGGAATATTTTCAGTACCTGTATAGGCATTAACCTTAGAAAAAGTTTTTCCGATATTATATAGGAATAGGGGGTATGATAAACAGTTCGGCACAAATGGTGCCTCACTGTTTATCTTCGAGTTTTGTGCAAAGCACAAAACATCGCATTATTTTAAGTAGTTTTGCATAAAGCAAAACTACTTAAAAAAACTTTTTTCGGAAATTGATTCGCTATCCGCTTTAGCGGATACGATGAAAAATTTCCTTGCAGAACAGAGCCGAAAGGCTCTGATGTTTGCTCCAAAAAGTTTTTATGGGGGTAAAAATTTTGAGAAGAAGAGGAACACTGGGACGTATTATTGTTCTTTTAATATTGATTATTTTACTTGTTTTCGGAGGCCTATTGTGGTTTGATTATTTAGGTCTGATCAGTTCAAGGAGCTTGTTTTCTCCTATTTACTCCTTTTTCGGTTTAAAAACGCCTGAGGGTATTGCCCCCTTAGATGCCGATGAAATGGCCAATTTGGAAAATGACCGCTATGAAAAACGCTTGATGGCTTTAGAGCTGCGTTCTCAGGAATTGGATAAGAGGGAAGAAGATGTTCAAGCTCAGGAAAATGAAAATAAACAGGTTGCCGAAGAGCTTGATGACCGCAGGCTGGCTATAGAAGAAAAAGAAAAGAACTATAATCTTTTGGTTGTAGAGCGGGATGCCCGTGAGGCGAACATAATTCAAATCGCAAAATATATAAACGGTATGCCCCCTGAAAAAGCAGTTTCAAATCTTATAGCCATGGACGATCAGGATATAATTGATGTGCTTAGGGCCGTAGAAAAAATAGCTGCAGAAGAAGGTAAAAACTCTTCGGTTGCTTATTGGTTTTCTTTGATGCCGGCCTCCAGGGCTGCGGAGATTCAGCGTAAGATGGCAAATAAGCCTGTTACCTTCCCGTAATCGGTAATTTAAAATTTAAGCATGTTTTTTCCGACGATTTCTTTTGCCGTATTTTTTCTCTTAGTCTTTTTTTTATATTGGTATATTTTTAGGCAGGAAAAAGAACGAAAAATCCTTTTAACGGCCGCATCTTATTTTTTCTATGCGATGTGGGATTGGCGTTTTTGTATTCTGCTTTTTGTTTTTACCCTTATAAATTATTTTTACGGCTTTCTTCTCGATAAAGAAAAAAATTATGCTCCGCGAAAGGCTATTGTAATCATTATCTGTATTATCGATATTTTATATCTGGGATTTTTTAAATACCTTTACAGCCTGCTTTCATATTTGAACCAATTTTTTCCGGATATGTTTGTTAATTCTACTCTTTTAACTCTGCGTTCTTGGTCTCTTTTAGTTCCTGTAGGAATTTCTTATTATACTTTCCGATGCATGAGTTATGTCTTCGATATTTATCTTTGTAAGATAAGGCATGTAAAACCTTTTTGGGATTTTTTACTCTATGTATCGTTTTTTCCTCAGCTGTCCTCAGGCCCGATTGTTCAGGCCGAGTATTTTTTAAAGGACCTTCCTCGGGCGCTTAACTGCGATAATGAAAAAGGAGCAAAACCCATAGCCTTTGACCGAGCTATCGTGTTTTTAATTTCAGGCTTGTATAAAAAAATGATAATTTCAAATTTTTTAACCATACTCGTTACCGATAAAATTTTTGCAAATCCTTCGTTTTATAATACATGGGAGCTTATTTTTGGGGTAATATCTTATACGATAATTATCTACGCAGATTTTTCAGGCTACAGCGACATGGCGATAGGTATAGGAATTCTTTTGGGGTTTAATACGCCTGCAAACTTTAACCGTCCCTATATTTCAAAATCCGTTACCGAATTTTGGAGAAGGTGGCATATAAGTTTTTCTTCTTGGCTTAGAGATTATCTTTATTTCGGCCTAGGCGGTTCCCGCTTCGGTCTTGCCAGAGCTTTGTTTGCTCTTTTTTTTACGATGCTTATTGCGGGCCTTTGGCACGGTGCTTCATGGACATTTTTGATATGGGGAGCCATGCAGGGCGCAATGCTGTGTATCGAAAGGATTTTTTCGGAAATAAAAGAACGGAAAGCTATAGGAAAAGAAATTTTAGATGAAGAAAAAAACGAAAAAAAAAGTTTTGATTTTTTAAGAATTATACCGGTCTTTATATTTGTAAACATCAGCTGGCTTGTATTTTTTTCGTCATCACTATCGGAACTGAGTTTATATTTAAGATCTCTTGGCAATATTTCTCAACCCTTTCAAATTATAAGCCCCTTTATTCTTTTAATCTTTTTTGCAGGCCTTTTTTTGCAGCTTCCTTCGGAAAGTTTAAGGAAAAAGGCTTTTACGATATATAGCAGTCTTCCGATGATTGTTAAGGTTGTTACCACCGTAAGTTTTTTAGCCGTTCTTTATGCGGTTTCAACTTCGGGTATACCCCCGTTTATTTATTTTGCGTTTTAGGTGAAAGTTGATATATGAAACTAAAGGAAAAAATAAAAAAAATAAATGCCGGTCTTTCTTTTAAAATAAAACTTAAAGATAAAACATCTATCTTTTATTCTGCAAACAAAGCTCTTTTGTTTTTTTTACTCTGTATTTTTTTCTTTATACTGCTCTTAGGTAAATCTTTAGACGATTTTTCATCTAAAATAAAAAATCCTTATGCCGCAGATGTATTTAAGACTGCCGTTAAACCAATTTCAGAGCTGTCTCAAAAATTAAAACTTGATAATCTGATTCCTTCTGCAAGGAGCTTCTTTTTACGCTATGCAGGGCTTGAAGGTTTAAGCGATTGGGATTCTTTTTATTATATGAATTCTGCAGAATTAACTCATAGGGAAAGACTTTTAGCTTTGGAAAATTTAGGGAATGTTATAGATAAATCTCAAGATGAAAAGTCGTCCATAGATAATCTTGAAAAAGACTTAGAAACAGCACGAGACGGTTTACCGACAGAATCAAAATCGGAAGATGTTGCTGCCGTTAAAAAAATGATAGATGAGCTTGAGACTAAACTTGAAAATATAAATACGGTTTTGGATAGGTTAAAAGACATTGAGCAGGCTAGGGTTGCAGAGCTTGAAAAAATAAGACTCACTCAAAAAATGTTGGAATTAAGAAAAGAAGATATATTCGAAACTGCCGTTAAGGAAGGAGAATCAAATGTAGATCAGGCTGAGGAGCCTAAAAAGGTTTATACCTATAACACGGAAAGACCCTTGCGTATTCTAATGATTGGGGATTCTCAGATGCACAGCATTGCTGCAGGCTTTTTAAGGCTTACAGGTCAAAACTCTTCCATAAGGGTAAAAGAAATTTCGGTTCACTCTTCAGGTTTTATAAGAAGCGATTATTACAACTGGCCTAAAAAGTTAAAGAATGTATTTGAAGAAAGTCAAAACGAACCCTATGATATTGCCGTCATTTTTTTAGGAATGAATGATTACCAGAACTTTTATGCGGATAACGGCAAAGTCCTTGTAAAAGAAACTGAAGACTGGGAATCGGCTTATAGGGATAAGATAATAACACATTTGGACGTTTTATTTGCAAATACGAAAAAGGTGTATTGGCTGGGCATGCCTGTTGTCCGTGATAAAATATACAATGCCCAATTACTCTATATTGAAGACTTACAGAAAAAAATAGCATCGGAGTATTCGAGTATAATCCTTAATAAATTTTCTTTAAGCAATATCGCTCCCGGAGAAGGGGTTCCTTATACCGATAGCCTCAAAACCGCCGAAGGTAAAAAAATAAGGCTTATGAAAGATGACGGGCATCATTATACTGTTTCCGGCGGTGAATATATTATGCAGCCCTTTTTAGAGCTGCTTTATAAGGATTGGGATCTGGAACCCTGTACGCCTTAATTATAAATTAACCGTTTAAAATGCTCTTATAAATAATACATCGTAATATAGCTCATCCCCTTGTTCCTTTTTTGTTTTAGTACTATAATGCTTGTAATTATCAATAAAACAGGAGTTTTTTATGCGAAGGGAACATGACTTACTCGGAGAATTGGATATTCCGGAAGATGCTTATTACGGAATTCAAACTTTCCGAAGTGTTGAGAATTTTAAAATTACAGGTTTGAGACTCTGCGATTTTCCCGATTTTATTAAGGGGCTAGCTTATACAAAACAGGCTGCAGCCGAAGCTAACCATGAACTCGGCTATTTAAGCGATGAAGTTTACAAGGCTATGATTCAGGCTTGTAAAGAAGTTGCCGAAGGCAAATTCGATAAGGAATTTGTAGTCGATATGATTCAGGGCGGAGCGGGAACTTCTACCAATATGAATGCAAACGAAGTTATCGCTAACCGTGCAAACGAAATTTTAGGAAAGGCTAAGGGAACTTATTCGCCCTGCCATCCCAATAATCATGTGAACTTTGCCCAATCTACAAACGATGCCTATCCTACAGCTGCAAAGCTCGGCATCTCGTTAAATACACCGGCTCTTATAGATGAGCTAAAATCCCTTGTCGCTTCTTTTAGAAAAAAAGCCCAAGAACTTGGAGACAATATCAAGATGGGAAGAACCCAGCTTCAAGATGCCGTACCCATGACCCTCGGCCAAGAATTTGAATCCTACGCCGCTTCTTTGGAAAACGAAATTCCTCAGATTCAATTTGCAAGGGAAAATCTTCACACGATAAACATGGGAGCTACCGCAATCGGAACCGGTATCAACTCGGATCCTAACTATACACCGAAAGTAACTTCTCATTTGGCAAAGATTTCGGGGCTTGATCTAAAGGCTGCAAAAAACATGATAGCTGCCACGAATGATACCTCCGACTTTGTAACATATTCTTCCGAATTAAAACGCCTTTCTGCAAAGCTTTCAAAGATATGCAGCGATTTACGCCTTCTTTCTTCGGGCCCCAGAACAGGACTTTACGATATAAGCCTTCCTCCGATGCAGCCCGGTTCTTCTATCATGCCCGGAAAGGTAAACCCCGTTATCCCTGAGGTTGTCAATCAGGTTTGCTACAGGGTTATCGGAAACGATACGGCCGTTATCTTGGCTGCAGAGTCTGCACAGCTTGAGCTAAATGTTTTTGAACCCGTTATGATTTATTCTATCTTTGAGTCGATTAAACTTCTTATAAATGCAATGAAGACTTTGAGAGAAAGATGCGTTACGGGCATTGTAGGAAACTATGAGCATTGTAAGGAGAGCGTTCACAGGAGTATCGGCTTGGTTACGGCCTTAAATCCCGTCATAGGTTATGAGGCTTCCTCGGATATTGCAAAGACTGCCTTGCGTGATAACCGCAGCGTTTATGACCTTGTTTTGGAAAGAGGGCTTCTTTCAAAAGAAAAATTGGATGAGGTTTTAAAACCCGAAAACATGACAAAGCCCAGAAAGCTTTAGCTGAATAACACCTCTAAAAACTTCAGCTTTTTAGAGGTTTTCCTTAGCCTGCTTGCGATGTTTTTCATAAGTCATCTGTTTTATAAGACTCATGAAAAACTCGACGGGCATATATAAAAATCCAACAAGGTTTTTATATATGCCCTATGATTGTAATTTCGACGCGTCTATTTTGGGCGCGTCCTTCTTCGGTGCCGTTTGGGGCAATAGGCTTTGTTCCGCCGGCACCCTGATAAATAAACTTTTCGGCCGGTATGCCCCTTTCTACAAGTTTTTCGATGACGGTCTTAGCCCTTTCTTGGGATAGATTTTTTTCATCTTCCGGCTTACCGACATCGGCTGTATGACCTTCCACAAAAAAGAATTCGCTTTCCGATTTTTTTAAAATCTTTGCTATCTCATCAAGCTTTGTTTCTTCTCCTTTTAAAAGAATAGCCCTATCAGGTTCAAATTGCAGATTTTTAAGCCTCAGCATTGTGCCCCGTTTTGTTTTAGCTACCTCAAAATCTTTATTGGGTTTGATTTCAGCTTTTTCTTTTTGCAAAGGAATTTCTTGTGAGGGTGTTTTTTTTGATGAGGCTTCTTTTGAAGGGCGGTCTTGTACAAGGCCGCCTTGTGCAAGGGCTTTTCCCGTGTAAAAATAAAAATGAAGCAAAAAGCCTCGGTGCTTTATTTTTTTTCCGTCCGCATAAAAAAACTCTTCATCTATTTTTTCCCGTATCAAAATGGGCCTATTTATATCGTCAAGATAGATGTCCGTCTTTCTTCCGCCTTCCGAGCTCATAAGTTCTTCATCGCCCAGCATGTCTGAGTGTTTGTAGCGGAGTCCGAAGGCTGCTTCTACATGATGAACGCTTTGGCCGTTTAAAAGAGTTTTTCCCTTATACTTAAAGCCTGCATTTACCGGAATCCTTACAGCGGTTTTTTCAGGCTTGGGTCTTACCACTACGGTACATTTTCCTTCCCAAGTTTTTCCTATGTCATTGGGAGTAAAAGCTGTTTCAGGCAAAATCGGAAAATTTCTTAAAAGAGGATAACCCGAATCTTCATCGAAAATTTGAGGTTGGTAAGGATTTTCAATATCTTCTTCATCTTGTTCCGGAATAAATTTAAATGAAATGTGTAAGATCGAATCTATCGGTAAAGCGGCTTTAAGCCCGTCTTTCCTAGTTTTTTGAAGAACAAAGGCTTCTCCTTCGTAAAGATAGGCTTCCTCATTGCCGAGCCTTGTTTCGTTCATATAAAGGCGGGTTTCTCTGGAAGTGAGCCCCGCATATTTTCCGTCAATGTAGACGGAGTAATCGGTTCTTTCCGTAATGAGTATTTTGCCTTGGGATAAATTTTCTTGCCCTAAAAGAAGATTTAGACAAAAACTAGAGAGAAAGCAGATTAAAAAAAGTTTTTTTACAAAGGTGCGTTTTTTTTGTTTATAGTAATTTTTAGCCGTCTGAATATTTATCATGCTAATAATTATAACACAAGCGAGTTCGTTTTTCAATTAAGGAAAGCCGGAGTTAAGCCTGTGTTAATAATCAGAAGTATTTTTATAATTTACTATTTTTTTCAAATAATTCCTATAAATATAATGAGGAGGGAGAATATAAAAAATTTAGGAGAAAAAAATGGTAAAAAGATTTGAAGATTTAACAATGCGGGATTCCAAAGGGCTGCAAGTCCTTTGGCAGCGCGAGGAAAAGGGATGGGGTCAAAGGGGAAGGGAAAAACCACCGCCCTGAACGGGGGGTTGTCCCTTCCCCTTTTAGAGGTTATAATAAATGCGGATGCCTTTAAAGACACTAAAGACAAAGAGTTAAAAGAATTTTTAGAATACCTTAAAACGGGTAAGGCAAAAAGTGAATTTACAAGGAGGATAGAAAAAATGATACAAACAATAAAACAAAATGAACAGGCAAGACAAGAATATAGATTAATGTCTACCTTTGAAATGGATGCTAGGGATAAAGGTTTTTCAGAGGGCTTAAAGCAAACGGCCAAAAATATGAAAATGGAAAAACTGGATATATCTTTAATTAAAAAAATAACCGGTCTTTCCGAATCCGAAATCGAAAAACTGTAACTTTATCAAGATATTTATTATTAATTCCTCAAATCTCTATCTTATCAAAATATTTTGCAATAAATAGTAAAATTCCGCCCTTGAAATCGGCAGGGAAATATGATAAAATCGCCGTCTTGAGTGATAGGTCTTAAAGCATGGAATACTTTGATGATGATTATTTTGACGACGAAAAAATATACCCCCTAGATCCTAAAACGGTTTCTTCTCTTTTGGAGGAAGGCGGACCCCTTGCTTCATTTTTTGAAAAATATGAGGCCCGTGAGCCGCAGCTTGCTTTAACAAAATCGATTTGCCGCTGTTTTAATGAAGAGGCTATAGGCGTCTTTGAGGCCGGTACCGGAGTAGGGAAGAGCCTTGCCTATCTTTTGCCTGCAATGATGTGGGCAAAACAAAATAAAAAACGCGTTGTAATTTCTACAGGGACTATAAATTTGCAGCAGCAGCTCATCGAAAAGGATGTTCTTACTGCAAAGAAAATTTTGGGCAAGAGCTTTCAGGATATGAAGGCTTGTCTTGTAAAGGGGCGGCATAATTTTTTATGCTTACGCAGAATGACTCAGGCATTAAGGGAGAACGATTTTTTTACTGAGGGGCAGGAGGAGCTTGATAAGATAAAAGAATGGGCAACCGAAACAAAGGACGGCAGCCGCTCTGACCTTGATTTTATGCCGACGGAAAAAGTTTGGTCTACTGTTTGTTCCGAACCCGACAACTGCCCGATGAATAAATGCCCTTATTTTTCGGGCTGCTTTGTGATGAAGCTGAAAAGAGAAGCGGAAAACTCCTCCATACTGGTTGCTAATCATCACATCTTATTTGCAGACCTTTCCGTAAGGGCAGAAGGCTTCGGCTATCAGGGAACGGCTGTTCTTCCTTCTTACGACAATATAATAATCGATGAAGCTCACGGAATTGAAGACGCTGCACAAAGCTTTTTTTCAAGCGATATTTCCCGATTTGCCTTACACAAGCAAATCAACTTACTTTACCGATTTAGGCGGGGAAAGCAAGCCGGCATTTTAAGCGGCATAGTTTCAATATCTAAAAAGGCGGAACTCTTTACCGAAATCATAAACCTTCTCGAAGTTGCTGCAGCTTCTTTTAATATTCTTGAAGAACAAGCCTTGCAAGTTCTGCAAAGCTATCAGTCAAAAAGCCTTGCACAAACTTCCAGCGATGAAAAAGAAAAACTCTTATCTTGTGTAGACAATTTTTTTAAAAACATAAACAACTTAAACATAAAACTTGAAAGCCTTATCAATGCAGCTGATGGAGAAGAAGATGAAGAAGGCTATATAAGAGACGGCCTTGTAGTATTGCGCCGCTTAAAAAAAATGGCTTCCGTAATGGAAAACTTTTTAAACAGCAGCGAATTCCCGAACGATGTTTTTTGGTTTGAAAAAATAAAAACCTCTCAAGGGGAGGCTGTCCGCTTTATTCAGACACCGTTAAATTTGGCCCCGATAATGCGGCGTTCTGTTTTTATGCCCATGGCAACCGTCATCTGCGTTTCCGCTACCTTAAAAATCGGAGACGATTTTAACTTTTGGCTTAACAGAAACGGCCTTTATAATTTTACCGAAAAGAAAATCATAAAAGATTTTTTCCCTTCTCCTTTCCCGTACGAAAAAAATGTTGTCTTTAATATTCCGGCCGATATGCCCATGCCTGATGAAAACAATTTTCAAGATGCCGTAAATGAAACCGTCCTCGCCTTATTGGAAATAACTCAAGGCAAGACCCTTATTTTGTTTACGTCTTATGATTCTCTTCAAAAAACTTGCGAATATGTAAGAGAGCATATTGATGAAAAAATAAAGATTTTAAAACAGGGCGAGGCTGATAGAATGCAGCTTTTATACGAATTTAAAGATGATGTTACAAGCTGCCTTTTTGCTACTTCGTCTTTTTGGGCAGGGGTGGATGTACCGGGAGAATCCCTTTCCCATGTAATTTTGGTAAAACTTCCCTTTGCGGTTCCGACCGAGCCCATATTTAAAGCAAGGGCTGATTTGATAGAAAAATCGGGCGGAAATTCCTTTATGCAGTTGAGCGTTCCGGAAGCCGTTGTACAATTTAGGCAGGGCTTTGGAAGGCTCATGCGTTCCAATACCGACAGGGGTATAGTTACCGTCTTAGATAAAAGAATTTTAGTAAAACGTTACGGTTCAATATTTATTCAAAGCATTCCGCAAACAATTCAATGTTTTTCGGAAACAAAAGCCGTATTGAACAAAATAGAAGATTTTTTGTATAATAACTAGATTCAGTTTCATAGGAGTTGATAAACAGTTCGGCACAAATAGTGCCTCACTGTTTATCGGTATTATATAGGAGAAGAAGATGGGTGCTCTTATTGCAATTTTATGTTGTTTGGTTGCCTTATCATGGAGGGCTACGCTAATCGGCGTATGTCATTCCGTTTACAGACGCGGCTGTGATTGGGTTAATAGCGAAGTAATTGTAGGACCTGCTCCTCGCTTATTGTTTGCTTTTTTTAAACAATATATCGGTTTTAAGTTTGAAGGAGATTATACTCTTACGGATCAGCTGCCTGAGCAGTATTTGGTTATATCCAATCATCAAAGTCTTTTGGACATAGTGGTTCACATGAACTATTATAACGGAACGCGTCTCCGCTTTGTTGCAAAAGAAGAACTCGGACATAATGTTCCCCTTGTTTCTCCTATGCTTAAAAGCGGAAAACATTGTTTGGTAAAAAGAACAGGAAGTCCGACCCAAGCAATGAAGGCTGTCGATAAATTTGCAGACCATGTTGTAAAAAACAATCTTATTCCCGTTATCTTCCCCGAAGGTTCCCGCTCAAAGGACGGTAATTTAAAAACTTTTCATGCGGCAGGGTTCCGCCGATTTTTAAATGCGGCTCCAATGCCTGTAGCAGTCTGTGCCGTTGACGGAGGCTGGAAAATATCTTCGCTGACCCGTATGGCAAAAAACCTAAAAGGCGGCGCATACAGGATTAAACTTTTAAAAATTTATGATGCTCCTCAAACAAAGGAAGAGCAGATTAAAATTCTTGAAGAAGGAAAAGCCCTCATACAGACCCAGCTTGATGAGTGGCGTAAAGCCGATAAATAGAGTTATACTCACAGCCTTAACTTAAAATTTTATTTGTATAATAGCTTTAAATTTTCCTATCTTTATATTTTCAAGAGGATGAGCGTATTCTATACCTATGTTTGCGGCTGTACTTATGGTCATATAAAGTTTGCCGTAAACCGACTGATAAATATCGGCCGTATTTTTTCCGGCGTCTAAAAAATTAAAGATTGCCCTGTAGCCTGTTGTAATATTGAGCCTGTTAAAAAATATGGGAAGCCATGAACTTCCTGTTTGAATATCATAACTTAAAAGATTGACCTCTCCCTCAAAGCCGAAGCCGTAATTTAATTTTCCGGGACGGATAAGTTTTTTTACGTTTTCATATTCGCTCATATTCGGAAGATAAGATGCCATGCCCATCAAAGCCGTATTATTAAAAAATCCGTAGCTGCCGGTGTGCGGAAGAGCAAAGGCATTGTACCCTAAATATGAGCTCAAGGTTAATTTAATCGGAACTATCGGCGGTCTAAAAGATGCGTAAGCTTGAACGGCAAGAGCATTTGTTTTTGAAGGAAAATGAAAACCATGTTTTAATCCGGCTGCCGCTTGAAGCATTATAAAATCTTTTGTAAAAAAATTCGTGTTTAACTTTTGAGAAGATTTTTGATAAGTATAAACGGCGGATAATTCTTCGGATAGGACGGGATTTCCTAATTTTTGTTCATAAAGAGTTTTTGCACTTTTATAGGAAGAGCCGAAAAAGCTGAATCCTTCAATAGATAAACCGGCTTTTCCCGAAACATTATTATAAAAAGAATTTAAGGGTAAGAATAATTCGCTTTCTATGCTGCTTCCGATTTTTCTATATTTAAAGGATTTATTTTCATCATAAAATTTAATTTGGATATCGGCAGGCCTTGTTGCTGCTTTGAGTAAAATGGACGTTTCATAAAAAAAAGGCTTAAAATAAAAAAGAGAAAGAGTTTCAAAATATAAAAAATTTGTAGGATCATTCCAATATAATTTTAGACCGATCGGTACGGTTTTGTTTTCTCCTAAAAGTCCCGAAAAATCAATGATGGGCAGAGGAAAGGGTTTATGTATCCATGAAAAATAATTATACTTATCCTTTGTTAAAATATCGGTATTCGGAATTTTTGTTTTTATTTCTTGAGCCGAAATATCGATAGGTTTTAACGATGCCTTCCTTTCAGTAAAAAGTGAAGAATCTATTTTATAAAGCGAATTGTATTTTGTAAAAACTCCGGCATAGATAATTTCATATTCTTTAGTATCTTTTTTTTGCCTTACAACAGGGAAAAAAGTACCGCCGGAAATGTCTTTTTCCAAAACCTTTAATTCATTTGTTTTTAAATTAAAAAAAGCCGACCTGTAAAGGTTATCTTTACCCGCCCATGAAAAACTTAAAACAGGTTCTTCTTCCGAATTGTTGCTTTGCAAATATCTTATTGCAGGAAGCGAATTTTCAAATTCAAGTTTTTGTATTTTTTTTGAAACCGTATCGAGTATCAGAATGTCTCGGTTTATTCCGTTGGCGGCGATGACTGCGATTTTGTTTTTGCCTGCAAATACCGGATTGTAAATAGCTGAATAAGGAAGTCCCGGACCTGCCTTTAAAAGACCGGTCTTGGAAAGACCTTCTTTTTTTTCAAAAGATTTTTGATCGATTAAAACAAGTTCGGAAAACTGACCTTTTATTTCGATTCCGCAAAGTGTTTCGCCGCAAAAGGACGCATACCTTAAAGACGGATATTCTTTACTTAAAAACTTTTTTTTCTGCATGTCAAAGATGATTGCTCTATTGTGTTCACCGAGAGGGGTGTTCACCAAATCGCTTACCAAAAGAAATTTTCCGTTTTGCGAAAAACTTAAAAAAGAAAGGGTAGGGTTAGCCGTAAAAAGTTTTTCTTCTTTTCCCGAATCGTCAAAAAATATTACGTTTTTTGTTGTAAAATCAAAACAGGCAAAGCCGTTTTTATAGCTTGCAATAAGACTGAAACCTCCGGCTTCCTTAATCGGGTTTTGAGGACTGAGAGCCTTTTCGGGAAAGTAAATCGATTCTAAAAAATTATTCCAAAGCTTATCAAGTTCCTTGTCAAAAATCTTTTTTGTTTTTCCCTGAGGAAAAGACGAAAGTGGATTAGCCCAGTATTTTACATAGGTTTCCATTCCGTAAATTTTTTGAAGATATTGGGCAAAGGCTCCGCCGTAAATATAAGGCCAAAGTCCGCCCGGGTAAATATCTCTAGCTCCTGCCGCCTGTTTCCATGAAGGACTTGCATTTTCAAGCCGTCCCTGCATTAGGTGGTGCATTATCAGGGGATCGTTTAGTCTGCCCTGATCGTCTTCTGCACTTTCGTAGGAAACGGCAACGCCCTCGGTAAAGGACATGGGGAGAAGGGGCAAAAAATACGTGAGCGAAATTGCATGGGTTAATTCATGATAGAGGACTTTTAAGATTATGTCGCTTAAATTGCTTAGCTGACCCTCTTCCGGCAAGGTATCAAAAAGAACAATCCGGCGGTATGGAAAAAAGGTATAATAACCGTTTAAGGCTTCCTTTCCGCCTTCGATATAGATGGGCATTCTTTTTGGAATTTTACGGTTTAGTTTTTGAGAGATTTCTTCGGCATAATTATCCGCATGTTCCGAAATTAGGGCTGCCGTCTTTTCCGATACCGGAGAATAAATTATATCGAAATACTTTGTTTTTTGAACAAAAAGATTTTGAGCATTTAGCTGTATAAAAGCACAGGTTAAAAAGGAAATAAAAAAGATGAATTTTATTTTGCATTGCATATTATGCAATTATGCGTAAAAAAACTTAGGCTGTCAAGTCGAGTACGCCTGCAGGAAGGGGATTGCCTCCGTATCCTATGTTTTCGGTTTGTATCATCGTGTTTTTGATTTGATTGTGGTAATAATCCAAAAGTCCGTCTATTTGATTTTCGCTTATTTCCGATTCAAGTTGAGCTGCTGCCGATTTTGTAAGCTCTGCCTTTTGGGCTTCGTTGGTTTTCATAGAGACAAGCTGGTCTATTATTGAGTTTAAAATACGTAATTTGTCGATACTCATGCCCGACTGGCCCTGAGCCTGAGCAAAACCTGAAACATATTTAAAATGGGCGTAGAGGACTTGGCTTGCTTTGACGGGTACAAAGGCTCTTCCGCCTGCCGAAATCCTAGGCATTGCAATTTGAGAAAGAGCTTGAAGCGGTGAACTGTTTGAAACCATCTATTCCTCCAATAAGCGGTTTGTTTACAAACCGCATACTCCATACACTTAGATTATCGGACTTTTTTTAATTGCCTTTAAGCGAATAAAATTTTATTTTTCCATCAAATTTATTGAAGATTTTGTTTTTTTGTGATATTATGTACTGATATTTGTAATTGTAATGCTTATTTTTTTGGAGAAATTATGTTAAAAAATGATGGCGTAAACGAGAAGGTTAAATTCTCAATCGGTGCTAAACTGATAATTATTATTTCGATTTTGGTTGTGTTTTCTCTGGGTACTATAACAGGCCTTGTTACATGGTTTGTAGGCGAAGATATTCAAACTATGTCTGAAGAAAGCAACAGGACGGTAAATTTTCAAGCCGGAGCTGCGGCAGAAAAGGAGCTTTTGTCGATAAAGGCCAATGCTTTTTTGTTCTTGGATGTTCTTAACTCAACGGAAACCGGGTCAGGCATAGCAAAGCAGACTGCCGATTTTTATTTTGAAAGAAACCCTCAGGTAGCGGCTGTTTTGGTTACCGATGCAAGAATGAATAAGCGTATTTATCGAAAACTCGTTAGTACCAATTTTTTCCTTTCCCGTGAGTTGGATTATTCCGCCATTGATGAATTTATCGAAAACGAAATGGATACGGCTATTCAGGCGGAAAAAGGCATAGAGCAGGTTATAAATGCTTCTCCGTTTTTTGGAGAGTCCATCCTTGTTCTTTTTTACCCTTATAGGGAAAAGGGCTTGGATCAGGGATTGGTAATCTTCTTTTCGGCTGAGACCCTATCCGAGAATATAGGTACGGGAAAACTTCAAACAACCTATCTTGTAAATAATTTGGGCGATATTTTAATTCATCCCGATTTTGAGCTTACCAAAAACGGAATTAACATAAGCGATTCAAAACTCTTTATAGAAATGCGCGAAAAAGGCGACATGAACAGGCAAATCCTTTTTACCGACAAGGAAGGAAAAAAACAGTTCGGTGCATACAGAAAACTTTCGATAGCCGATCTTGCAGTTCTTACCACGGCCGAGGCCGATAAGGTTTTGGAGCCAGTAGTCAGGTCAACCTTTAAAAATGTTACTTTAGGTGTTGCGGTTTTAGCTCTTGCAATCCTTTTTATCTGGTTTTTCTCCAAATCAATCAGTTCTCCGGTTAAGGCTCTTGCCTCGGCTGCCGGCGAAATAGAGCAGGGTAATTATGAGCTTGATCTAAAGGCTAAAACAAAGGATGAAATAGGCCTTTTGACAAATAGTTTCGTACGAATGGGTAAGGGCTTGGCTGAAAGAGAAAGGCTCAAGGATTCGTTCGGACGCTTTATCAATAAGGAAATTGCAGAGCTTGCAATGAAGGGCGAGCTCGCACTGGGAGGCGAAACAAAGGAAACAACTATTTTCTTCTCGGATATACGCTCCTTTACGGCAATTTCTGAAAAACTCGAACCGAATGAGGTTGTAGAATTCCTCAACGAATACATGACACAGATGGTAGAGTGCGTAAACGATACCCATGGTGTAGTAGATAAATTTATAGGTGATGCAGTTATGGCTGTTTGGGGTGCTCCTACAAGTGCGGGAAATCCGAGAGAAGATGCTCTTAACTGTATAAGGGCTGCTTTAAGGATGAGGGCTGCACTGATTATCTTCAATCAAGGAAGAGGCGGCGACAAAAAGCCTATAATCCGCATAGGCTGCGGTATTAACTCAGGCCCTGTCGTTGCAGGTCAGATAGGTTCCAAAAAGAGGATGGAGTACACGGTAATAGGCGATGCCGTAAACTTGGCATCCCGTACCGAATCCTTAAATAAACCCCTTGGAACGGATATTCTTATTACCGAAAATACTTATCGGCTTGTAAAAGATAAGGTCTTGGTTGAAGAAATGCCCTCGGTTACGGTTAAAGGAAAATCGGCTCCTTTAAGAATGTTTGCGGTTATAAATATGCCTGAAGAAACCGGCATTCCCGGAGCCGGAGAAAAAGGCCCGAAGACTTTGGCGCAAATTAGAGCAAAATTAGGAATTCCTACTCCCGATTTGAATAAGGTAGATGTAAATGAAGATGAAAAGAAATACAACATCCAAGCACAAAACAAACAGTAATTTTTTAGACCTCGTTGTGGTCATTGTTTCTCTGGCGGTTATATTTTTTGACTTGTTTTTGTTTGTAAAGGAGCTAAACAGAACATTTGAACGTACGGATACTCCCATAGCTACCATTGAATATAAATACAAAACCGTTCAGCGTAAATTCAACGATAGAGCCGTATGGGACCGTCCCGTTCAAAATTCTTATTTATATAACGGAGATACGATAAGAACTGCAAATGAAGCCTCGGCAACCATTCATTTTTTAGGAAATGAAGATGCAGGTAATGTAGTCGAGGTTGACTCAAACACGATGGTTCAGATTTTTGCCAAAAATGAAGAATCGGAACTTAATTTGAATTCGGGCTCGGTATCGGCAAAAACGGCAAACAATAATCTACACTTAAAATCGGATAATGCAGACATAAGCATCGAAAAAGGCTCGGTATTGCATGTGCAAAAAGGCGATGCTGAAAGTCTTCAGCTTGCGGTAGAAGAAGGTTCCGTTTCCGTTATAGGCAGTACAAGCGGAGAAACGGAAGTTCTTGAAGCCGGTTCCGTTTTACAGCAGGGCAAAGAAGCAAAATTAGTTATGATAAGTCCCGGCAAAAATACAAGGCTCTTAAATCAATCGAGGGATGATTTAGGTATAGATATTAAATTTAAATGGCAATCTTCCTTTTCCGGTAATGAAGAAATTTTCCTTGAAACTTCTCCTTTAAGTAATTTTAGTGTAGATACTAAAAGATATGATGTCCGAGGTTTAAAAGAATTTACCGTGCGGTATGACAGCGGAGCCTTGCATTGGAGATTATCGGCCAAGGCAGGCGCTGAAAGCGAAGATACCGTATCCGGAAAAGTAACTGTTATAAAGGCTCCGGCTCCGGTAAATCTTCTTCCCGAAGCGGAAAAGACCTTTGCATATAATACAAATCCTCCCCATATCAGATTTTTATGGGAGGGGAATGAATTATCTTCATATTACACGGTTGAAATTGCAGATAATAAGAATATGGAAAATCCTAAAGTAGTCAAGAATTCGAGTACGGAATCTTTTTCGCTTTCTGAATTGACGGAAGGAACTTGGTATTGGCGTGTTCTTCCAAAATACGGATTCGATTCTTCATTTAAAGCTCAAGCCTCGGATGTTTCGGCTTTCAGTATAAAAAAGACCCAAGAAGCCGAAAAACCTAAACTTCTTCATATGAAAAAAGTTATGGATACCTCGAAGGGAAAAGGCCTTACTTTCTCATGGAAGCCTAATTTGGATGCTGCAAAATACAGGGTAAAAATAGCCAGAGATAAGGCGATGAGCGATGTGCTTATAAACGATATAGTTATAACGAGCTATTTGGACTTAAAAGAAGCTTCAAAACTTTTGCCTAATGGAGAGTATTTTATGACCGTTGCCTCTCTTGATGCAAAAGAAAACGAAATCGGCATAAGTGATGTAGCCTCCTTTATAACTATGGACTCCGAGATTATTTTACGTGCCGTTTTTCCGCCTAATGATTATAGTTTGCTCCAGCCTCTGACAGGAGACACCTTCTTTACATGGAAGAGTAATTTCGATTCGGAGCAGTTTTTTCAGGTTTCGGATACCGAAGATTTTAAAAAACTTACCGTTAATAAATCTACCAAAGGTTTAGGCATTGACGGAATTGTTTTGCCTGAAGGTAAATGGTATTGGCGCGTATGTACCGAATTGGACGGAAAGCTGTATACATCCGATATAAAAAAATTAAACGTTATTCCTCTTCTCGATAAGCCTGAACTGGAAAATGCAAAAAAAAGTATTGTAATAGTGCCCGGACGTAAAAGCAAATTTAACTGGAAACCGATAGAAGGCGCAGATTACTATCAGGTAAAACTGACAGACAGAATTCCCGGCTCTAAACCTTTTTATGAAGACCTTTATGCTTCAAAAACCGAAATAGAAATTGCTATGGGTAAATTTGAAGACGGGGACTACATATTGAATATACAGGCCTTTGCAAATGCAACATTGACTTCAAGCCGAAAGTTTGGGCTTTCACAGGCGCACGGCTTTACGGCAAAACATTTGAAGCCTGTAGAGCTGTTAAAACCTGCCGAAGGTGCAAAGATTGACGGTATTGAAGCCGCTTTGAATCCTTCTCAGGCAGAGTGGTCGTCCGTTCATCCGCCTGTAGGTGTAGAATTTATTCTGGAAAAGGTAGGCGTACGCGCTCCCGTTTTTGCTTTAAAAGATGCGGGGTATAAGGTGCAGCTTCCGCCTTTAGCATCAGGAAAATACCGCTGGAAGGTTATAGCCGAAACCGAGGACGGATTCGATATTTCGTCGGAAAAATATTCCGCATTTACGGTTTTGCCCATACCGCCTCTTCCAAAGGCAAGGTTTGTATTCCCGGGCGAAAAAGAAGTCTTAGGAATTCCTTTCTTTTCTTCACATCGAAGTATAGTCTTTAAGTGGAAGCCTGTTGATAAGGCAACTCATTATGTTATGAAAATATATAATGAGAAAAACAAAGTAATTGCAAGCACCGAAATTAAAGCAAAATCGGGAGCAGAGGATCTTGTTTATGAATTTAAGGATTTAAGCCGATTATCTCGCGGGGCATTCTTTATAGAGGTTATTGCGGAACGGCGTTTGGACAGCGGATTGGTGTTTCAAACCGGAACTCCTTCAAGAAAACGTTTTGACATCGATTTACCTAAAAAAGATAATGTAGAAACTGATGAAACGGGAGTCCTTTATGGAAGATAAAAGAATATTTATCAGGAATTTAGTGATTTTATTTTTGCTGCTTTTGTTCCCTTTGGGCGCTTTTGCTCAAAAGGTTGAAGAGACTAATGAAGTAAAGAAAAATTATATTATTGAAACGGAAGGAAAAAAAACGGTTTTTTATCAAACGCTTTCTTGGGAAAATGTAGAAGGTATCTTGCATTTTGAATTCGAGCTTGAAAAGAAAGAAAAAAACGGCAAGTGGCTTGTTGTAGATAAAAAGAAATTAAAGCAAAATTCTCTTGAGGTTTCATTACCTGCCGGAAAGTACCGGTACAGGATAAAGGTTATAAACCTTCTCGGTCAGGTGGATGCGGTAAGTGCAGACCGTTATTTTGACATTCTTGTGGCCTATCAGCCTGAAACTTCTTCCGTTTCCCCTGCTGCAATCTATTTTGATGAAGAATATAGCGATGTGGTAAGTCTTTCAGGCAAACATTTTAGGGAAGAAACCACCTTTGCTCTTAAAAAAGAAGGCGGTTCTCCTATTTTCGGCAAAATTGTCGAAATAACCCCTGACGGAACTAAGGCAAAAATAAGCTTTAATATGTTGAGAATTAATCCGGGGCAATATGAATTTGTTGTTACCGACCCAAGCGGTTTAAAAGATTCAAAACAGAAAATGATATTTAAATTTCAAAAACCTATTGATATTTTTCTGTCAGGCGGTTATGCCTTCAACGGCTTTGCAGGGAACAAAGTTTTTAAAGAATACTTCGGAAGAGATTTTGCGGCCTTAAGCGGTGTTTTAAGGTTCAGCCTTGTACCGATAAAGCGTTCTTATGGAAATTTCGGCTTTAATTTTACCGGTTCGGGTATGTATTTAAGAAAAAAAGACTCGGATTATACCTTGTCTGCAGGTCTCCTTTTAACCGGCATACAGGCTGTTTATATGAAATCTATAATAAGACACCGCCTCAATTTTGATGCTCATTTAGGTTTCGGCACTGCATTTATGGTAAATACACAATTTGTTTTTTCCGAGTTTAAAAGCCCAAAATCATGGTATTGGGGCTTGACAATGAATTTAGGCACAGCCTTGCAGGTTTATGTTTATAAAAAATTATATATCGAAGTAAATCTCGATCATATAATTCCGTTTAGAACAGGTTTCCCCAAATATATAGTACAGCCATCGCTTTCAGTAGGCTGGGAATTTTAGAGAGGCGTTTTTATGAAAAAAATTTTAAAGATTTTAATAATTTCAGCGGTATTACTGACAACTGCCATTGTATTTGCAACATGTAAACAATTTATAGACAATCCTGAAGAATTCTTAGGTTATTGGTCGAGTGAAGTTGTTCCTACAGACTTCAGCATCGATAAGCCGACCCAAAAAATTGGAGACGTAGAGTGTATTCCGTCGTACTGGAATGGAACGTACTCGGATGTAACGCTTACGATTAAACTGCATAACCCAAGAAAATTTAGCTTAGTTACCTACGCCAACGTCCTCAGCAGCAGATGTGCAGAAGATTATAAACTTTCCCGGGCTTTCAACGCAGCCGACATACGGCACGCACTACACTTTAGAGCAAACGCCCGACAAAACGGCATTGAAGCTCACATACAAGCCAGGCTTTTTGAAAGACCATGAGTGGGGCATGGGTAACATAAGCCCCGAAATTACCCTCACTTCCACAGACGGCAGACCATTCAATAAGAAGTTCAGTCTGAACCTAAGGGCGGACACAGCGCCTAAACTCAGTTCTTCCATAACAATCGGTAAAACGGCAAACCCTATAGGCGGTAAGTATTATTACGTTATTATACTGAAAGCCGAAGATATGATCGAAACGGCGGGTACCGGATCTTCTGCCGGAAAGTTGCACAAGGACATTGAAGAGCTGTCCGTAACAGGCGGTGATTCGGCTGCGATGGCGTTTACATCGGGAAATACAGCCTTTGAACCAAGCGGCCGACTGCTTGCTTCAACCGAAGTTGTTCTGCTTTCAGGTGATGAGACTTCGCCGTCAGCTCCCGCATGGAATGCATCCATTGTAAGCAGTCCCTGGGCATTGCGCTATAGAACCGACACGGAAGTAAAGACTGCAAGAAAAAACTATACATTCACTCTTATAGATGAAGCAGGCTTAAAATCTTCTGACATTCACGTATCAACCCCTGCAACGAAGGCGGAAGATGCAAAGCTGTACTATAATTCAAAAGACATATCTACACAAGCCGGTAACCCAAGCAGTCCGTATCTAATAAGTACAGAATCGTCGATTACGGTTAAGGCAAAAACGGAAACAACCGGTGCAACAATAAGGGGTACACTCTTCAAGAAAGAATCAAGTACATGGCGATTTCTTAACGACATAGACAGCAGCTCTAATACCGAGGTTGATATAACGTTGGAGGCTCCACCTAATCTTGGTCATGCGATAGAATATAAAATAAGCCTGACTACAGGCGGAGACGGTTTTGCTGATGGCACTGCTAAAGAGTTTTATGTTAAAGTAAGAAAAGGTACGGTCTTAGAGATTAAGAGCTCCGATCCTAATCCATGGACCACGCTTAAAGCCGAGGTAGAAAACTCTAGCGGCGGTGCCGACATAATCAAAATCACCGGTAAAATTAAGGCTCCTGGACAGAATAACCAAATTAATGTAAGTCGAACCGTTAAAATAATGGGCTCTAATAAGAATACCGATATATTGGATGCTGATGATAAAACCTTTATTTTTAATATGGGGCTCGGCGTATTGACTCTTGAAAAGCTGACGCTCCAAAATGGAAAGAATCCCGATACTGCCAAAGGCGGCGGTGCGATCTACAGTGGTTTATCAGGAGAATTGACAGCAGTAGATGTTATTATCGAAGGCTGTGAGGCAGAAAATGGCGGCGGTATTTATGTACACAACCATGGTAAAATTATCTTGATAGATACGGAAATAAAGGGTTGTACCGCAACAAATAACGGCGGCGGCGTGTATGTGGGTGTAAACGGTACATTTAAGATGCATGGCGGTACAATTAAGAATAATACAAGCATTCTGGGAAAAGGCGTTTATGTACAAGGTTCTACAGGCTATTTAACCCAGGACGGTGAGTTTATCATGGGCGGCGAAGCCTGTGTAGGGAAATGGGAAAACGGTACCCTGCAAGACGGCAATGATGTGTATTTAGATGAGGGTAGTAGATCTCTTGCTCGCATAAAAATTGACAAAGGTAAGCCTATAACGAAATCGAAAGCTGCCTGTATTACTCCGGAATCCTATGGTGCCGGCGAAACGGTACTAATGATGTCGGACGGCAGTACGGATGTAGAGGCTTATAATGATAGGTTTACCGTAACCCCGGAAATCACCGGCGGATCTACGCAGACATGGTCAATAGATGATAATGGGGAATTAACAAGCCATACGAAAGTACGGTATGATCAGTTGGAAGCCTTCCTTACTTCGCCTCAGGTTTCGTCAACCGCAATAAACCGTATCGAAATAACAGGTGAGATACCGCAAAATCACTTTGATGGCAGCAGCTCGGGTTCCGGAGAACTCAACAAAAGGATAAAAAAAGCCGGCTCTAAAAAACTTGCGCTTAAACTGCCCGCCGCCATTTCAGGCGTTACTTCGATGGAAAATTGTTTTGTAAGTTGTAGCAACCTTGTTTCTCTGGAGAACATTCCTTCAGGCGTTACAAATATGAAGGACTGTTTTTTGAACTGCACTGGTTTAACCACAGCTCCATTTATTCCTAATGGTGTTATGAATATGGAGGGCTGTTTTCAAGGGTGTAAAAAATTAACCATAGCTCCCACTATTCCTGATAGTGTTACAAATATGAAGGACTGTTTTTTGAACTGTACCGGTTTAACCACAGTTCCCGGTATTTCAAATATGGTGATGGATATGGAGGGCTGTTTTAGAGGATGTACAGAATTAACGATCGGTCCAGATATTCCCTCAAGCGTTACGAATATGAAGAAATGTTTTTTGAACTGTACAAAATTGAAAGGAGTAAAAATTAATCGTGATTATCATGGCTGCAATTTTGACGCTGCTTTTCAGAACTGCTATGACTTGGATGCAGGGGGAATAAAGGTTCCTTCAATTTATCTTCAAACCTATAAGGATAATGCGACCACTATGGGAACAAATCTTAATAAGTTTTCTGCAATAACACCTTAATTAAACCTGGTGTAGTAGTAATGCTTAATTAGGAAGTTGTTCCTAATTAAGCATTACAAATTTTTCAATTTCTGCTTCGGAAAGGCCTGTTATTTCTTTAATTAAGGCTATATCAAAGTTTTTTAGCTTCATAAGTTTGGCTGTTTATTTCTTAGGTTCATAAAAACCTTTATACCATTATATTTGTAGGAATTATTTGAAAAAAATAGTAAATTAGAAAAATATTTTTATAAATTGGATTAAACTAAAAATTTGATAACAATGCGGGTTCTTAGGGGCGCAGCCCATAAGCGGAATTTTGGAGAAAGGAGGGGTTATAGGGGAGGTACAACCAACGAAGTTTCGAGATTAAACACCTTTCTTCCGAAAAAGGGGGCTTAGCCTCGAAGCTTTGCCGGCTGTACTTCCCCTAATTTACAGTTTTTCAATCTCTTCTTCGGGAAGGCCTGTAACCTGCATAATTTTTTGTATCGAGTCTCCCAACTGTTTTAATATTTTAGCTGTTTCTATTGACTTTTGCTTTAAGCCTTCCGAAAAACCTTTATACCTAGCATCCATCTCAAAGGTTGACATTAATCTATATTCCTGCCTTGCCTGTTCATTTTGTTTTACTGTTTGTATCATTTTTTCTATCCTCCTTGTAAATTCACTTTTTGCCTTACCTGTTTTAAGGTATTCTAAAAATTCCTTTAATTCTTTGTCTTTAGTGTTCTTAAATGCCTCTGCGTTTATTATAATCTTTTTTGTTCCATCTTGTAAAGATGTGTTTTTATCTTCAAGACAGATATTTTCAAAGGTATAAACAGATCTATTTTTGCCTAGAACATCAAATAAACAGATAAAAATTATAAAGCTTTCATTTAAATCGTTATAGAAATTCCCTTTATCCAAGAACGAAATATCTATAGCTGCTTGGTAAAACCTCATTCTTTTAGGTATATTCTTCTCGTTGCTTACCTGCATTTCCACATCATAAAATTTACCGTTTTCAGCTTGTACAAGAACATCAAACCTTACGGATTTAGCTTGTTCGTAGGCGTTAATATTATGTTGTACCGAGATATAAGTAATTTTACCTATTGTGTCTGATAATATCATTTCAATAAGTGTTTTACATAAACCTTCATTTTGCATGACCTTACAAAACATAAAATCGTCTTGTAATGTTAAATCTTCAAACTTCTTAATCATTTGTTTTCTCCTATTATTTTTTAATATTTTCCCATCCCCATTATATTTATAGAAAATATTTGAAAAAAATAATAAATTAGAAAAAAAATTTCTTTGCGAAGTTGAGCTTGTGCTCAACGTTTTGAGCTCGCTGCGGTTAGATAAAAAAACTGCAGAGAGGGCGGCTTACTTTTCGGGCAGGCTGTCCAGAGGCTTTTCTTCTTCAGGGGCCTTTGAGATAAAACAGCCTTTTTCGTTATTTCTGTGCTGAACAATTATCCGAGCATCAGGATTGCCTCTTTCTTTAATTCCGCTCATTAAAAGGGGATATATTTTAGCTTCTTTTTTGGGACTTCTATTAAAGATTAGGATCAAGGCTTCGTCTTTAAAAGCATCCATCATATAAAAATCGCCGTCCCCGTCGCCTGCTATTAAAACGGGAGCCTTGTTTTGGTGTTTTGGGGCAAGGACTTTTTTTATTGCTTCGGCCTTTCCCTCTTTTCTTGTTGCAGGAATCGAGGTGTCATCTATAACGGTAAGCTTTTTATTTTCATCCAGGAGCCTTCTTCTTCCGAAAACGTTTTTGCTCTCCAGCTTATATCCATATTTTGGGTTGGAGGCAAAAACTCGTACATTGTCTTCTTGGGAGGCCGAGCAAATATAGACTTCGATTCCGTTTTTCCTTAAAGCCGAAAACAGGTCTTGCATTTCTTCTTGAACGCGCAAGCCCTTTCTATAGCCGCCTTCTACTTCTCCGGCTCTTCCTTTTAAGACCGATGAAGATCTTACCTTATAAGTTTTTATTTCGTCTTTTAGGCCTTGGTCTATTGCCGTTTCGGTAAGGGCTGAAAGTTCTTCTATCGTCATACCGGTGCTTACGGATTGGCCGATGTCCACACCGCAAAGGGAGGCTGCTCCCCGCATTAAAACGAGCATCTTAGCCTTAAAATCTATAAATTCTTCGGTCAATGTAATTTCTGCAAGGCTCATTTTTCCGCCAAAATGCAAATAGTTTTTATATAGAAACTCGTAGCGTTCATTTAGATCGTCGGAAAGTTCTCCGGCAGTTAAGGCCCTTCCTTCAAAGTTTACCGTATGGGGCAAAATCTCATCTTGAGGAATTCCCGCCCTTATGGTTTGATTAAATTCTTCAGGATTTAAATTAAAACAAAGATTTTCAATCTGGTATACAAAAAGATTATCCTGTGTGTCATAAAAAATTGAAGTAAAATCCCAGTCAAAAACGGCATAATTCCCGTTAAAGGCTTTTTCTCTTATAAGTTTTTCAAGCCTCTTTTTATTTTGAGGCTCCCAGTTTCCTGTTTTTAAAATTAAAGCATCATCGTTAAGCATAAGGCCATTATGAATAAATTGCAAAATAAAGTCAATCGGAAGGGAAAGAATAACTAGTCTATAAAAATATCGATTTTTTTATTCAGCCTTATCACAAAAAAACTTAAATTATTGAGATTTCCATTATTTTGTATTGACAAAACTTTATAATTGGATATAATGCTTAAGACATGATTAAAAGTGCGATTAGCCTTAAAGCTCATGCAAAAATTAATCTGCATTTGGAAGTTTTAGGAAAGAGAAGCGACGGATTTCATGACATTGTAAGTGTTTTTGCTCCGATTTCTCTTGCCGATGAGCTTTTAATGCAAAGAAAACCGGATAGAAAAGAGTGTAGGGTGCTTTCTCCTTTGGCTGAATTGCCGGCAGAAAACACAATTACAAGAGCTTATGAAGAGTTTAAAAACTTTACCGGTATTTCTGACGGCGTTTCCGTTAGGATTTTAAAAAAAATCCCTGAAGGTGCCGGATTGGGAGGCGGATCTTCCGATGCCGCTTCGGTTTTGCGAGGTCTTAACGATATGTTTTCTGCCGCTTTACCGGAAGAAGACTTAAGGGCTATAGCTTTAAAAATAGGAAGCGATGTTCCGTTTTTTTTGGGAGATGGAGCTGCGGTTGTACAAGGCCGCGGAGAAGAAATAAAGAGAGTTTCCGTTTCTTCAGATTATTTTGGGATTTTGATTTATCCCGAAATAAAAAGCGCTACACCTAGGGCTTACAGCCTTTTAGGCCGTAAAGAATCGGAGATACTGAATGCTGCTTTTAATCCTGAGCTTTTTTGCGGCAAAGATTGCCGTGAATGGCCTTTTTTTAACAGTTTTGAAGATGTTCTTTTTACGGAATATCCTGCAATAAAAAAGGCAAAACTAGACCTTTTAACTTACGGAGCTGATTTTGCTCTTATGAGCGGTGCCGGTTCTTCGGTTTTCGGACTTTTTAAAGATGAAAAAACAGTTAAAAATGCTTATTCCCAGCTTTTTGTTGAATATGGGCGATGTTTTTTCTTCTTGTTACTTGCGTTCTGATAGAAAGCGTAGTAAAATATTGGTAGGTAAGGTATTACCAATATTATTATGCAAGGAGGACAGTATGGAAATTACAGAAGTCCGTGTTCAGAGGGTGAGTCCGGGGAATAGTTTAAAGGCTTATGCTAATATTACGTTTGATGATTGCTTTGTCCTTCATAATGTAAGAGTGATCGAGGGTAATGACGGTTTGTATATCGGAATGCCCAGCCGGAAGTTGAGTAACGGTGAGTTTAAAAATATAGCTCATCCTATCACTGCCGAGTTTAGAGAAAAGATGACAAAGGCTGTTTTGGAGGTTTACGAAAAAACACCTGTTATGCCGGGGCAAGAGGCTGAAGTGTAGCTTTAGCAATCAATTTGTGACGTAATATTTATTTTTCTGTTTTTGGATACAATTTAGCTCTCGGCTTTTTGTATATATTTTGGGACGTCGGCAAGTGGTAAGCCAACGGCTTTTGGTGCCGTCATTCCGTAGGTTCGAATCCTACCGTCCCAGTTTTGAGGCTGCTTTTATCGGCGGTCCTTGTTGCAAACTAAATAATTGGTATTAGAGGAGTTCTGGGATTATGGAACAGAGACTGTTAAACGCAAATGAAAGATCAACATATGGTAAAAATGCCGCTGTAAAAATGAGAAAAGCTGGAAGAATTCCTGCAGTAATGTATGATAGGCACGGCAAATCCGTTTCTATTGATGTTGATGAAAGAGAATTTATGAAACTTTTTAAACTTGTTACCGAAAGTACTATTGTAACATTAAATGCAGCGGGAAAGGATTACGAAGTTTTTATTAAAGATTTTCAGCATGATATTGTTACGGACAAGATTAAACATATCGACTTTTACGAAGTAGAAAGAGGAAAGTCCTTACGTACAAAGGTTAAGATTAGACTTGAAGGTTCTCCCGAAGGCGTACGCCATGGCGGAATTCTTGAAACCGGTATTACTGAGCTTGAACTTGAGTGCCTGCCTAAGGATTTACCGGCCAGGATTATCGTTGATGTTTCTGCACTTGATGTAAATCAATCTCTTCACGTCAGGGATATTAAGCTTCCTGAGGCCGTTACCGTTTTAACAAGCGATGATATAACGGTTGCTGCTATTAAGTTTGCTGCTGCTGAAAGTACAACACCGGTTGCAACTGAAAGTGAAGGAACCGAAGCCGCCGCTGCCGCACCCGAACCTGCTGAAGAGGCTAAATAAGTCTTATATTCTAGAATAAGAACCTTCCGTTTTCTTAGTGAAAGAACGGAAGGTTTTTTGTTTATTGTATATTTAAAAAAAAGTAATTTTTTTAGCATTTTTTGACTGTTGACCATTTTTATAAATTATGTAAAATCTATTTTATGGCAAAATCGTTTTTAAAAGATGTGCTTTTAGGCTTTTCCTCCTTATGCGATAGGGCGGTCGGCCAAAACTCCGATAGAACGGCCAGGCCGGTTGCACCGTTGAAGCTTCTGCTTGCCGTTTCAGGGGGTGCCGATTCTATGGCCATGCTTTCTGCCTTTTTGGAATTGAAAAGCGATATAAATGCCGAGATTTTTGTACTGACCGTAAACCACAATATAAGACCCGAAAGAGAAACCTTAGGCGATGCCCAATTTGTTTTAGACTTTTGTAAAGATAAATGTCCATGTATCTTAGCCGAAATTCCTAAAAATACGGTATTCGATGAGGCTAAGAATAGAAAAACGGGAATTGAAGATGCTGCCCGCTTTTTGAGGTACAATGAGTTTGAAAAAACGGCTGATTCTTTAAATGCCGATTATATTTTGACGGCACATAATAAAAACGATAATTATGAAACGGTTTTGATGAGGCTCTTTCAAGGCTCCGAGCCTGAAGCCCTTATGGGGATTTCTCCAAGACGGGGAAGATTTATTCGGCCCATGCTTAATATCAGCCGCTCTGAAATAGAAGAATATTTAAAAGAAAAAAATATCCCGTGGAGAGAAGATGCCACTAATCTTGAAACCTCATATCTTAGAAACAAAGTTAGACATAATCTTCTTCCTGCTTTGACAATCTGTTTTGACGGCTGGCAAAGGGGCTTGGATAAAAGTTTAGCAAAGATAAAGGCTCAAAACGATTTTATTATCGACTCTTATAAGGCAAAAAAAGAAACATGGGTGTTGGATAAAAATGAAGAGTGCTGCCGATGTAAATTTCTTTTTTTTGTAAGCCTTGAAAAAGCCTTAAAGCTTAAATTTCTTCAAGAAGGCCTTATTCTTTTAAAGGGAAAAAGAAGAATTCCTTACTCGGTCTTTGACGATTTGATGAAGCTTTCCGATACTAAAAAGAAAATTTTTTCGGGCGGCTTTTGTATAAAAAAAGAAGGAGATGAGGTATTGCTTTTTAAAGCCGTAACCGAAGAAAAGACAGGCGAAGTCTTTTATTCTATCTGGATTGATAAGCCTTGCACTTTTGATACCCCTGCCGGAACTTTTAAGGCCGTAAAAAATGAAGCCGGCTTTTTTATAGTGCATAAAAGCGATAAAACTTGCGGTATAGGGCCTTTTAATCCTCCCTTTTGTGTGCGTTCACGCCTCTTAGGAGATGAAATTGAGACTTCTTCGGGTTCAAAAAAATCGGTAAAAAAAATTATAAATGACTGGAATATAGACTATGAAGATAGAAATATTTTGCCGATAATCGAAGAGGGCGGGGTAGTTAAAGCTATATACGGAGCCGTTTTCGGCAAAAAAAATTGGTATGTTGTAGGGAGTTATGATAAACAGCTCGGCAGAAATTCAGCCTCACTGTTTATCTGACGAGTTTTGTACCTTTGGTACAAAACATCGCATTATTGTATGTAGTTTTGCATAAAGCAAAACTACTTGAAAAAACTTTTTTCGCAAATTGATATTTGCTGCAAAAAGTTTTTATGGGAGTAAAATAAAGTGAAATATTCCTGTAGATTTAAGTGTTTTAAACTCAAGCATAGAATATGTGCTTTTTTTATTTTAATTTGTGTAGGTATTTATGCAAATCAAAGTGAGGGGGTAAATTTATCTGCCGCCCTATCATATTTGCAGAATTCCGCTAAGCTCTTTACCGAAGAAAAATGGAAAGAAGCCTTGTTTGAGGCTCAGCTCGGTGAAGTCTATGATTCGAAAACCGCCGATTTTTTATATATTCAGGCAGTATGCAGCTTAAAACTAAATTATCCTAATGAAGATATATTGCAAAAAGCCGATGCTGCCTGTACCGATGGAATGATCTGGCGATTATACGATATAAATGCCGGCCGCTTATTGGCGGCTCAAGTTAATGCAAGAATGTTAAAATACAAGGAAGCTCTGGAGCTTGTCAAGCTTTTACCCTTTGAATCGGCCGAATCGGACTATGTAAGGGCGGATGCTCTCTACGGGTTAGGCAGGCATGAAGAGGCGAAACAGCTTATTTCCGAAGCTCTTGACCGATGGGCCTTTAATTCCTCTTTTGCAAAATTATTCTTTTTACGTGAACGAGGAAAAAAGGTAAGCTTTTTCGGTAAAAAGTTAGCCGGACATATAATTTCCCGCCTTTACGCGTGGCAGGATGAGGATCCGTCTCTCCTCTTGCTTGCAAGTCCCTTTGAAACAAAATCGGAAGAAAATATCAGACGGCTGAAATTATACAGGGGTATGTATTTGCCTTTTACAGAATCGCATGATCTTAACGATTTATATAACCGCTCATATTCTACCTTGCTTTGTCTAAGGTACGGTATAATAGATGAACAAACGGCTGTAAACGAATTTTTATCGGCTAAGGTTTATTATTTTAACCCGATTTTGAAGGAGTATGTTCTTACTCAGGCTATGTATGAATCTCATTTGGTCGAGCTTTTACGCTTGGTTGTAGATTCCAAATTAAGAAATGAGCTTAAAAAGTTTTTATCGGTCTATGAAGGTTTGATTGTTGATGACGAAAACGGAGATCTGATTATAGATTCTAAAATTTATTATAAAAACGGCAGACCTTGGTGTGCCGAATTTGACAGCCTCCAAACAGGATATCCCGAATACACTGTAGAATGTAACTTCGGTATTCCATCTGTAATTCACGGCAAAAAAAATGAATATTCGGTGTCCTATGATTCATATCCGGCCGTTAAAAATTGTATCAAAGACGGTAAAAACTACACTATGCGGCCGCTTGATCTTAATTGGGCTCCTATAGAGTTAAAAGAACTAAATCTAAAACTGTACGGCATGCACCAAAAACAACAAGCCTTTTTTTCTTTAAAAGTAGGCAAAAATGTAAGAAGTCTGCATGAAGGTACATTAACTTACTCCGCGGCATTTTCTGAAGAAAATACTCCATACATAAACGGAGGCGTAAAAAAAGTATTCTTTGATAAGGGTATCCCGATAAAGGCCGAGGTAACTGTGTTAGGGGAGCCTTACTCGCAAACTAATTACAGAAACGGCTTACCTGTTTTTGAAAACATAGATAAAGACGGAGACGGTTATTTTGAAACAAGGATTGAGTATGATCCAAAGGGTGTATTAAAAAGGATAGATATCGATTTAAATAAAAATAAACTCTATGAATATTCCGAATACTATCAAAAAGACGGCTCCGTTACAAAGGTGTGGGACAGCGATGAGGACGGTTCCTTCGAAATTACATATACGCAATATGGAAATGGTGACTCTCAAACCGAATGGATTCATCCAAAGCTGAATAAAAAAATCCGTGTTAGTTATAAAAACGGAAATCCTTTCCAATTATTTGACGGAAAAGAAAACCTTATTCTTATTCCTTCGGATAAGGGGAACTTGTTCTGGCTTAATCGAACTCCTATAAATATTGAAAAAGTAAACGAAAAAATTATAGAAATATTTAACCAAACGAGCCTTCCGGTTGTTTCCTATATGTTTAGTATAAATAATATTGAAGTTTTTGCCGTGCGCTCCGGAGGGTTTGTTTTTGCTGAAATCGTCAATGAATAAAATAAGTTTTTTTCTTTTCTTTTTGTTGATTTTTTCTTGTACTTCAACCAAAGAAGTTTCTTATGTGGATTATTCGGATAGATCCAGCGTATTATATCAGGTTGATTATACGGAAAAGCTCCTTAAATCCGGTAAGATAACGGATGCTCTAATCCGCTCTCAGATTCTTCATCTTAACACAAAAGATTTTGAAGAAGTTGCCAAGATCAATTTAAAGTCGATAGAAAAAACGGAAGCTGCATTTTTACAAAGTATAGAAGAAAAAAATTGGGATGAGGCTGTCAGGTATTTTAGGTCCCTTACTGCAATAGGGAAATGCCCTGACGGATGGACGGAAGAGCGAATCTTTGAAGAAAGAAATATCTTATGGAAAAAAAATGCCGATCTTCCCTTATTAAATTTACAAAATAAAAAAAATCATTCAGCAGGTTCATCTTCTTTTCCTCAAAATATAGATGAGATGATAAAGGGCTCTCTTACCGTTTGGGTGGATAGGGGAACACGCATACAAAAAGGTTATGCCTCGCCGGACATTGTTATAGGTTCGGGTTTTTTTATAGATTCCCGCGGTTATTTTATTACGAATTATCATGTTATTCAAAGCGAGGTTGATAAAAAGTATAACGGCTATTCCAAACTTTATATTAAGTCGCCCGATAATCCCAATATAAAAATCCCTGCAAAGGTTGTAGGTTGGGATCCTCTTTTTGATTTAGCTTTGGTAAAGACCGAGTACACACCTCAGTTTATTTTTAATCTGGGCTCTTCAAAAGACTTAGGAGTCGGAAGCCGTATTTATGCAATAGGCTCTCCGGCCGGTTTGGAAAAAACCCTTACCTCAGGTATAGTATCGGCAAAATACCGAAGGCTTTTTTCTATGGTAGATATAATGCAGATAGATGCTGCCGTTAATCATGGAAACTCTGGCGGGCCGATAGTGGATGATAAGGGTCTTGTTCAAGCCGTAGTATTTGCCGGTCTTGAAAGAAATGAAGGTCTTAATTTTGCAATCCCTGTTGAGCTTTTAAAGGCTGTTCTTCCCGATTTATATAAGGGCGGAGAAGTTAAACATACTTGGCTTGGCTGCCACGGTCAAAACCGAAAGGGCGGTTCGAGTAATGCCGGCGGAGTTCCAAACGGAGTTCTTGTAAACTATGTTCTTCCTGACGGCCCCTTTTCAATTTCAGGTATAAATGAGGGTACCGTAATAAAAGAAGTTAACGGTATTCCGGTAAATTCGGTTGAAGAAATACAGGCAAATTTATTGTCTATAGCTCCTGAAACCATTGTCCTCATTAAGGGCTATCAAAAAAATGAAGCAGGTATTTATGAAGAAAAAACTTGGCCCGTTTTATGCGCCGAACGGCCTTTATATCCGGGAAATTCCGTTTTTCGAAAGGACAGTATAGCAAGATCCATGCTTCCCGTTTTCGGATTTAAACTTGAATCGGTGGGAAAAAAGAATTCTTATAGGGTTGCAGAGGTTATCCCCGGCAGCTTTGCATCTGAAAATGCCTTTGGTATAAATGACTATATTGAGATTAACGGAAAAAGATGGGATAATGAAAACGAAGAGATTATTCATGTAAATATCTATACAAAAAAGGTTAGGGCAGGTTATATGGACAGCTTTATGGTTTTAAGTGCTTACCTTGATAATCCCCTTTTCTTTTAAACAGGAAAATTTTTTAAGTATAAATAATTACGTATAAATAATATGGAACGGTTAAATTAAAAACTGAAAATAAACCAAAGGAATGTGTAGAAGTTTTTTGCAGCCCTTTTCAAAATTGTGTCATTGTGATACACTTATATTTATGAAATGTGTTGTTTTTACCGGAGGCGGAACGGGAGGGCATATTTTTCCCGGACTTGCCGTTGCCGAGGCCTTGAGCTCTTCTTTGGAATGTAGAATAGTTTGGCTCGGCTCTGCTAAGGGAGTTGACCGCAAAATAGTTGAATCTTCCGAGCTTTACTCGGCTTCTCCTTCAGTTCTTGAATTCATAGGTATTCCTGCCGGAAAATTGAGGCGGTATTTTAGTTTTCAAAACTTTATAGATGTTTTTAAGGTTGCAGCAGGCTTTATAAAGTCCTTTTTTATTCTTTTAAAGTTAAAACCTATTTTTGTTTTTTCTAAAGGCGGCTTTGTTTCGGTTCCTCCCTGTGCCGCTGCAAAATTCTTAAAAATTCCGGTTATCACTCACGAGTGTGATTTTTCGCCCGGCCTTGCAACAAGGATTAATTCTAAATTTGCAAATCGTATTTTGGTTTCATATCAAGAAACGGCGGAGCTCTTACCGGCCTCTCTCCGCTCAAAGGTTATATGTACCGGAAATCCCGTCCGCTTAAGTTTTTATTCGGGCAGGCCTGAAAAGGGGCTCTCCTTTTTAAACATAAAATCGGACTTACCTGTTTTGTTTGTTTTAGGCGGAAGTCTAGGTGCAAGACAGTTAAATGATTTGATTTCAGATTCAATCGAATATCTTGTAAAGCATTTTGTTGTGGTTCATCAGATTGGGGAAGCCAATATGGATCAGGGACAAAAAATTAAAGAAGGCCTTTTAAGATCTTCCCCCGAATTTGCAGAAAACTATAAACCCTATCCCTTTATAAAAAAAGAGATGGCCGATGTTTTAAGCCTTTCTTCGATTGTGGTGTCGCGGGCAGGTGCCAATACGGTTTGGGAATCGGCAGCTGCCGGTAAGCCTATGATTTTGGTTCCTCTTGAAAAGGGAAGCTCCCGCGGCGATCAAATAGAAAATGCCGAATTCTTTAAGAAAAAAGGTGCCGCAGAAATTCTTTTGGGTGAAGATGTAAGGCCCGATATTTTTATAAGGCTTTTACGGGAGCTTGGTTTTGAAGAAAACATAAGCGGAAACGAAAGGCTAAAAAATATGGCTCTGGACTCTGCTGCCTTAGCCGGTGAAAAACCGGCCATTGTAATTGCGGACTTTTTAAAAAATTTTTTTACCGTTAAGGATTAGGAACTTTAAATAGATGAGGATTATTAAATGGTGGAGAATAATTAAATGCGGATAGGAAGTGCCGATATAGTTTTTTTGATTATATTAAGTTTTTTTGTTATTAAGGTTACAGTAACCGGTTTTATAGACGAGTTTTTTTCAAAGGCTGCGGTTATTGTCGGCGGGCTTATAGCTTTTTTGTTTTATAAATTGCTTACCCCTGTAATTACCGAGCTTCTTGGCGAAAAGGCCTTATCCGCCGTGATAGCTTTTTTGATTTTATTTTTATCCGTTTATTTGATTATAAAATTGGTTCAAGTTTTTTTAGGCTCCCTTTTTTCAAGCGAGTCATTAAAAAATTTGGACAGGTCATTGGGTTTTTGTCTGGGCCTTGTAGAAGGCTTGATTGTAATAGGAGTTATCCTCATGCTCATAAATATTCAAACCTTTGTTTCATTCGATAAAATATTAAGTGAAAGCATTTTTGCGAAAATCCTTTCTCCATTTATTTTAGATATAACTAAGCAGTTTTAGGAGTTGGATAAACCTTGCAAAAAGTTTTTATAGGGGGTATGATAAACAGTTCGGCAGAAATTCAGCCTCACTGTTTATCTGGCGAGTTTTGTACCTACGGTACAAAACATCGCATTATTGTATGTAGTTTTGCATAAAGCAAAACTACTTGAAAAAACTTTTTTCGCAAATTGCTATTTGCTGCAAAAAGTTTTTATAGGAGTTGTAGATGTTTGAAAATCTCATAGATCAAGAAGCGGGGCTTAGGCTCATTCAAGATATAAAACAAAAAAAACTTCCGCCTTCGATTTTGTTTTCGGGGCCTGAATGTTCCGGGAAGCTGACCGCAGCCCTTGAGCTTGCCCGTTCCGTTTCTTGTACCGAATCGGGACAGTGGACCTGTACCTGTTCTTCATGCTTGAGGCAAAAAGAGATGATTGCTCCCGATGTTCTTATTTTGGGAGCACGGGACCACAGCCCCGAAATCAAGGCTGCCTGCGAGACCTTATTAAAAACAAAAACTCTTTCTTCGAGATACTTATTTTTGCGGGCTATTAGAAAACTTACTGCTCGATTCGATCCCCGTCTTTGGGATACGGATGAAACAAGATTCGTTAAAGCCGCCCCCGTCATTGCAGAGATTGAAGAACTCCTAGCCGATCTATGTTCCGGCCCTATCGAAACTATAGATGACAAGGTGCTTAACAAAACTGCGGAGGCTCTTGTTTTAAAATCCGCAAAACTTCAAGACGAATGTATGTACGATACTATTCCCATAAATCAGGTTAGAAAGGCTTCATCATGGGTACGCCTAATGCCTTCTGGAATCAAAAAAGTATTGATTGTCGAAAATGCCGATAAGATGCAGGAAGGTGCTAGAAATGCTTTTTTAAAAATTTTAGAAGAGCCGCCTTCTTATGCCGTCTTTGTTTTAACTACCGCTCATCGGGGAGCGATTATTCCGACGATACTGTCAAGGGTACGCACTTATACTTTTAAAGAAAGAGATAAAAAATCCCAAGAAGAAGTTATAAGGCGGGTTTTTAAAGGAGAGCCTTGCCATGAACCCTTCGGTAAGTTCAATCTTTTAAGCTCCTACCTTTACGGTTTTTTACCGGTAAGTTTTCGTACGATTCAAAATGCGGCATCCTTATTTTATGAGTATGTTTTTTTGCTCATAGACAGGCAAAATAAAATTCTCCCCTCGGCTCTTTATAATTCGATCTCAAATTACAAAAATAAAAACAAGTATGACAATTCAAATTGTACGGTTTCAAATATTGTAAATATTTTAAATAAATGTAAGCCTCATACGATTTATATTTTGTTCTTAAACAGTCTTTTATTTTTTTTACAAGACGGCTTAAAAAATGAAGAATGTTCCGCCTTGGAACTTGAATCTTATTTTAAAATAACGGCTTTAATAAAAAATGCCGAAGCTGCCGTAGATATTTTTAATATTTCTCCTCAAGCCGCTTTAGAAAACTTAGCAGAAGGAATTAAGGAAAAACTTATATGAGAGAGTTTATGAGAAGGGGAATACAAAAATCCCCAAGCATGAATGAAGCTCAGCTGCGTACATTTGTAAAGCTGCTTGCAAACGAGTATTCTCTATTGGATTCAGTAATGGATTCTTTAAATGACGGCGTTATAGTTGCAGATTCCGAAAATAAGATTATAAAATCGAATAGGGCTGCAGAAAGAATTTTAGGAACCTCTTTTAGAGGAACCTCTCTTAGAAGCTCCTCACTTGGCGGTTCCGCTTTAGGAGAAGGCCATGAAAAAAATGTCTGGGAACATATAAAGATTCAAGATATTGCCGGCTTTGTTTCTTCGGTTATTCAAAATGAAAGCGGACAAACTTCAAAAGAGTTTAACCTCAAAGCCGATAAGCCTGAAGGTAAAAATAAATATATTGAAGTTTCGGTTCTTCCCTTGGTAAACGAAAAAAAAATTAAAGGTACGATAATTATGATTGCGGATATTACCGAAAAAAGAATTGAAGAAATTAAAAACCGCCGTCTTGAAAATCTTGCAAGCCTTACAAATGTTGCAGCTGCCGTTGCTCACGAAATAAAAAATCCTCTTGCAGCAATCAGCATTCATTTACAGCTTTTAAAGAAAAATTTTACGGCCTGTAATTTATCCATAAACCAAAAAGCTCAAAAACACATAGGCGTTATCGAAGAAGAAATTGAAAGGCTAAATAAAATCGTTGTGGATTTTTTGTTTGCCGTGCGTCCCTTAAAATTCGAGTTTGTTCCGGTAGATATAAATGTCCTTTTAAAGAATTTATACGATACTTTTTTTGACGAGTTTAATGACAGCGGTATAGCTATTTCTCTTAGCTTTTCAAAGGAGCTTCCTAAGATTCAAGGCGATGAAAGATTTTTACGGCAGGCATTTATGAATGTCCTAACAAATGCAAAAGCCGCAATGCCGAATGGAGGCTTTTTGGATATATCGACAAAGGCAGTAAACGATTTTATTATTGTAACTATTTCGGATTCAGGGCAGGGTATTTTACCCGAAGATATGCATAAAATATTTGAGCCTTATTTTACGACAAAACATGACGGAACGGGTTTGGGGCTGACCATGACTTATAAGGTTATAAAAGAACATGGAGGAGACATAAATGTTTATTCGGATTACGGCATGGGAACAAGTTTTAAATTTTCTCTTCCGATAGAACGTAAGGGTGCAATGCTTTTACTCTCCGATAAAACTTTTGATTTTGATTCGGTAAAGGATATAAAATGAAATTCAGTATTTTAGTTATTGATGACGAAAAAAATATTCGTGAAGGCCTTGCAATGGCCTTGGAAGATGAAGGCTATGAAGTAATTACTGCCGATAACGGAAAAACAGGTTTGGATATTGCCTTAAAAGACGAAGTCGACCTTGTAATTACCGATCTAAAAATGCCTGAAATAAGCGGCGAAGAGGTCTTACGTGAAGTTATTTCAAAAACCCCGGGAGTTCCCGTAATTGTTTTAACCGGACACGGTACGGTAGAAACGGCTGTTGAAGCCATGAGGATGGGGGCCTATGATTTTTTAACCAAGCCCTTGAATTTGGAACGCCTTTTTCTTTTAGTAAAAAGAGCCTTACAAAACAGGGCCCTTGTTCTTCAAAATAGGGCACTTTTACATGACATTGAAACCAAACAAAGTTTTGAAAATATTATAGGCAAGAGCCCTCTTATGGAAAAGGTTTTTGAGAATATAAAAAAAGTTGCTCCTACAAAGGCCAGCGTCTTAATTACCGGAGAAACGGGAGTCGGAAAAGAATTGATTGCTCAGGCCATTCATAATCTTTCAAACCGTAAGGATAAGCCCTTTGTTCAAGTCCACTGTGCTTCCTTTGCCGAAAGCCTTTTGGAGTCCGAACTTTTCGGCCATGAAAAAGGAGCCTTTACAGGGGCCGTACAACGCAGCCGAGGCCGCTTTGAAATTGCAAACGGCGGTTCTCTTTTTTTGGACGAAATAGGCGAAGTCAACCAAATGATACAGGTAAAACTTTTGCGTGTTCTTCAAGAAAAAAAGTTTGAGAGGGTAGGAGGTTCTGAAACTCTCAGCGTAGATACAAGGATAATCGCCGCAACAAATAGGGATTTGGCAGAAGAAATAAAAAAAGGAAATTTTAGGGAAGATCTTTATTTTAGATTGAATGTAGTGCATATTCACGTGCCTCCCTTGCGTGAACGAAAGGAGGATATTCCTCTTTTGGCTGCTGCCTTTATCAAAGACTTTGCCGAGGAGAACGGTAAAAAAATAGATTCTATAGAGCCTCGTGCAAGAGCTGCAATTTATAATTATGAATGGCCCGGAAATATAAGGCAGCTTCAAAACTGTATTCAAAGTGCCGTTGTAATGAGCTCCGATAATGTAATTCACTTTGACGACTTACCGGAAACCTTGCGCGAAAAGGCGGAGGCTTCTTCAATCCGTATACCTATGGGAGTAAATATGGCCGAAGCCGAAAAGCAAATTATTTTACAGACTCTTGCAAACCAAAATAACAATAAATCAAAGACAGCCGATATTTTGGGAATAGGCAGAAGGACCCTCCATCGAAAACTTGATGAGTATGAGGCGGAGATTAAAGATGATACTTCCCGAATGTTGGAAGAAAAAGAAAATCAATCCAAAAAGGAAAAATCAAATGGCAAAAAATAAATACAGCGAACCTGATTATTGGTCAAAAAAAGCTTTTGCCGAAAATTATCCTGCTCGTTCCGTATACAAACTTGAAGAGATAAATAAAAAATTTAATCTTTTTTCTCCTAATGATAAGGTACTGGATTTGGGAGCGGCTCCCGGAAGCTGGACTGTCTATGTTTTGCGCTTTTTAAATAAGGAGGGAAGGGTAACTGCCGTCGACTTAAAGCCCTTGGATTCTTCAGTCTATGATGAGAGGCTTAATTTTTTTCAAGGCGATATGTTCGATAAGGGAATTATAAAATCGGTAAAAGAATTGGGGCCTTATGATGCTGTTATCTGTGATGCAGCTCCTGCAACAACAGGAAACAAAACCGTTGATACGGCCCGTTCTTCAGGTTTGGTAGAGCTTGCGCTTTATTATGCTCAAGAGCAGCTTAAACAAGGCGGTTCTTTTGTCGTAAAGATATTCCAAGGCGGAGATCAGCAGATCCACTTAAACAATTTACGAAAATGTTTTAAGACGGCAAGGGCCTTTAAGCCGGAAGCGTGCCGCAGTTCAAGTTTTGAAACCTATCTAATAGGTTTGGATTTTAAGGGTTAGAATCTTCCCTGTTGATTATTTTATCGATTATAACATTTATCTGAATAATCAATATACCTGTGTACCGCTCTATTTGTTCGATTATATATTTTTGGAGCTGATTGATCTTTCCGGTCAGCTGTGTTCCAAAAGGAATATCAACAGTCAGATCAAGTCTGTATCCGCCTTCTTCTTTTTTGATGTTGAGCTTTTTAATAACTACTTCTTTATCGTACTCTTCAATACAATTAAACACCATTTGAGTTAGAGCGGATTCGGATATTTCGACCGTACCGACTTTTGAGAATTCCGGGCGGACTACGGATTTTTCAAAAAGCTTTGATTGTTCGGTTCCTACAAAGGGCGTTTTTTTCTTTTTAAAAAAGAGCCTTATCTTATCGTAAAATATTTTCGGATAGTTTCTTTGGACTTCCAATGAAGGAACAGGTATAACATGTTTTCCTTCAACCCGCCTTGACCTCATTGCAGTTTCAATTTCTTCTCTGCTTGCAATGTCTTCAATTTTAATTATTTTTTGAGGTTGAGGAATTTGAAGGCGGGCGGCAATCTTGTTTACCATCTTTTCGGAAGTTCCCAATATTAAAATCTTTTTAAAGCTATGGGATTGTAAAGCCTTTGCCGCCCCATCTCTATGTTTTTTATCGTCAAATAGGGCAACCTTTACAGCTGCCAAAAAAGTTTTTTCCATTTTTGCAGATCGGCCTGCAATTATCTTATCGTTATAGATTAAAAGCCCATCATCGATGATGAGCTTAATACCGTATTTTTCGGCAAGCAGTTGAGCCCTAAAACTCTTTCCGGTTCCGCTTTCACCGACAAGGGCATAAACCGAGACTCCTTTAATCTTCCATGAAATTTTTTTAAAGAGTTTTTTTAAATCGATCATCGGCTCTTAATTTCGTTCCGATAAGGTTAAGTTTAAATCGACAAGTTTTTTTCCTCTGATAATTTTAACCTTCACCGTTTCACCGGGTTTTTTATCCTCCAGTACCGAGTAATAATCGGTTATGTTATTTATCTTTTGTCCGCCTATTTCGACGATTATGTCGCCGCCTATGTAAAAGACGGAACTGTATCTGCCCACTCCTGAACGCACCGCTTCATTTCCTCCGCGAAGGCCGGCCTTTGCCGCATTGCTTCCTTTTTTTACCTCGGAAACAAGGAGCCCGTAAGAAACGGGGAGTTTTGCATAAGAGGCAAGTCTTCCTGAAACTTGAACCAAATCGGCATCGATAGAACCGCGGATAACCTTTCCGTATTTTAAGATATCTGCAACGACTCTTTTAGCCGTATTTACTGGAACTGCAAAGCCGACTCCGGCCGAGCTTCCCGATGTGGAATAAATCATAGTGTTTATTCCTATCATTCTTCCTTGAGTGTCTAAAAGAGGGCCGCCTGAGTTTCCGGGGTTAATTGCCGTATCTGTTTGAATCATGTTTTTGATGATAATATTTTTATCGTTTTGAATCGGGCGTTTCAATGCCGAAACTATTCCGTCTGTAAGAGTTCTTTCCAGTCCGAAAGGATTTCCGATAGCTAAAACTCTTTGGCCGACTTTTAAATTGGCTGAGTCGCCGAATTTTATTGCCGTAAGTTTAATATTTTTAGGCGGATCGAATTTTAAAACCGCCAAATCGTTTTCCTCATCTGTTCCCACTACTTTTGCCTCGTACTGACTTCCGTCAGAAAGAGAAATAAAAATCTTTGAAGCTTCTGCAATTACATGTGTGTTGGTCAGTACCAATCCGCTTTCGTCGATTATGGAACCCGAACCTGAGCCGCCTTCAACGGGAACGGGCTCAAAAAACCAGTTTACTCCCATGGTTTCGGTGGTTATGTTTACGACAGCTTCATTGGTCGATTCGTATACATGAATATTCTGCGATTCGGCTGGAGTATAGCCCATGTAGCCTGTTTCATTTGAAGTGCTTAAAGCAGCCATATTTCCATGCTGCTGCATATTTAAATTTTGTGAAGTTTCCGTCTGAGCAAATCCGTCTTCTGCATTTTTTTCAAAATCGGCAGAGCCGTTTGAGGCTTCACTTTGAATTTCATTTAAGCCGGCGTTTCCTGTATTGTATTTTATACCGGCAAAAAAACCGGCACTTGCAAAAATCAAGGCTGCAATGAGCGAAAATACAAAGGTTTGTCTTCTACTGTAAAGTTTCATAATGACTAAAATTCTCCTATAATTATAGTCTATTAAAAATACCCCCTATTTGTCAAGCGTGGATGTAAAAATCTTACCGTAGTTATGTGCAGCAATGCGGTACTATACGAATAAATGATACTGTGATATAATGGACTAAAAATGGGAGCTGTTTATGTCTGCTGGTGCAATACCTATTGGCGAAATTGCTTTGCAAATCGTCCTTTCCGTTGGAATTATCGTTATTGTTGCAAAGTACCTCGGCCTTCTTGCAAAAAAACTGAATATTCCGCAAGTTGCCGGTGAAATTGTTGCAGGGCTTTTATTACGCTACCTGCCTTTTTTTCGTAATTTCGGCGGAGTCGAACCGAACATTATCTATGCCGAAACCAATCAGTTTATCGGATATATGTCGGAAATCGGCGTTATCCTGATTATGTTTTCCGCCGGATTGGGTACTAATTTAAAATCACTTGTTGCATCCGGTATCAAATCCACAGTGATCGCTGCCTGCGGCGTTATCGTCCCATTGGTTTTAGGTACGGCTATGGCCTTAGGTTTTTGGGGCTTCGACGGTTTTGGAACCCCCGTATTTTATCAAGCCCTATTCATCGGGACTATTTTGACGGCAACTTCGGTGAGCATTACCGTTGCTGCATTGAAAGAGCTGGGAAAGATAAATTCGGAAGTCGGACAAACAATTATCAGTGCCGCAATCATCGATGATGTCTTAGGCATTATTGCATTAACGGTTGTACTCGGTGCAAGTTCCGGTAAGGGCGACTACCTCGGACTTATTATAAAAACGGCAGCGTTCTTTGCCGCTTCGCTGGTAGTAGGCTATGTGATTTACCGAATCTTCAAATGGTATGATAAGAGGCATCCTCATACTCACCGTATTTCGATTTACGGGCTAGGGGTTGCGTTGATTTTTGCCTATTGTACCGAACGATTTTTCGGTATTGCCGATATTACCGGTGCCTATGTTGCAGGGGTTGTATTGTGCAACTTGCATGATGCTTCCTATGTGGAAAAGAAAATAGACATCAATTCCTATATGTTTTTTAGCCCTATCTTTTTTACCGCTATCGGACTTAAAACGGACTTAAGCGGACTGAATATGAACTTACTATGGTTTTCATTATCCTTTGTGCTTGTCGGTTGTATCAGCAAAATAATCGGCTGCGGCGGTTCGGCATTGACTCTGGGCTTTAAGCGGAAGGAATCGCTCCAGATAGGGCTGGGAATGATGGTGCGCGGTGAAGTAGCCCTCATTGTAGCTCAAAAGGGACTTGCGGCCGGGATGGTTAAAGCCGAATACTTTACACCGGTCATTTTGCTGATTATCGTTTCCTCCATGATTGTGCCTATTTTGCTGGGAAAAGCATTTTCCGATAGGTCTGTTGAACCTCCAATGAAAGAACAGGTATAGCATCTTGCCTTCAATCCGCCTTTATCTTATTGCAGTTTTGATTTCTTATTTTTAAATACGCCCTATTTGTCATGCGTGGATTGAAAATTCTTCCGTTTTTTGATATACTGGTTTCATGTCTGTAGTTTCTCTTGTATTCCAGATGCTTGGAAGTTTAGGTTTAATCTTATACGGAATGAAGATGATGAGTGACGGTATTCAAAAAAGTGCCGGCGAAAGTTTACACCGTACACTCAATTTTATGACGGGAAACAGATTTTTAGCTGTTTTGACGGGTATAGTTGTTACCGGTATTGTTCAATCCTCAGGTGCTACAACCGTTATGACCGTTTCATTTGTCAATGCAGGGATGTTGAGTCTTCAACAGGCTATAGGCGTAATTTTCGGTGCAAACATAGGTACGACCGTTACTGCATGGATAGTTTCACTTCTCGGCTTTAAATTTTCTATAGCAAGCATAGCTATTCCCGCCTTTGGAATAGGTTATTTTTTAACCTTTTTTAAAAAACTTAAAAAAGACAATCTGGGTGAAGCCATCATGGGCTTCGGTCTCCTTTTTACGGGCTTGGATTTTTTGGCTTCCGCTGTTCCGAATATTTCGGGTGAACAGATTGCCCTTTTTTCGGTTTTTAAGCAGACAGGTATTCATAGTATTATAATCGGCGTTATCCTCGGTTTTGTGCTTACTGTTTTTCTTCATTCGTCGAGTGCGACAACTGCCGTTCTTTTGACAATGGCTCATACAGGGATAGTGGGCTGGGAATTTTCTGCAGCCGTAGTTTTAGGAAGCAATGTCGGTTCTACCGTAGATGCGGTATTGGCCTCAATAGGAACAAAGCTTAATGCGAGGAGGGCGGCGGCCGTACACGTTTTGTTTAATGTTGCAGGAAGTATTTTTACCCTAATTCTTTTTACACCGTTTTTATCCTTAGTGGATTTGATTTGCCCTTCAAGCAGTCTTATGACTAAAATTGCAGTGTTCCATACCTTGTTCAATCTAATCAACACTCTTGTTGCCATTCCGTTTGTAAATCAAATTGCAAAATTTGTGTGCCGGCTTATTAAACCCGGAGAAGATGAAGAGCCTGCCCGCTATGTTCTTACCTTTCAAGCACCCGGTATGAAAGAAAACACGGAGGCCTATGTGCTTCGTGCCGAGGTTGAAATTCTAAAGATGTCCGGTATTGTACGGGAAATGTTCAGTCTCTTACGTTCTCTTTTAAGCAAGGAAGAAAACGTTTCAAGAGAATTTGTGATAAGGCAGTTGACTGAAAAAGAAGATTATACCGATCAGATGCAGGAAGAGCTTTCTGTATACCTTATTAAAACTTCTCAGCTTTCTTTATCCGAAAAAAACAGAAAGAATGTACGCCTTATGCTCGGTATTGTAGATGATATAGAAAATATGACCGATCAGATTTTTGAGTTAGGTCTTTTTATAAACCGAAGTATAGAATTAAAGATGCCCATCAGCCAAGACGATATGGATAAACTTTTGCCCTATATGGGGATTGTAAATCAGTTTATTCATTTTGTTCACGAACACTTAAATAAGCCTCTTGCAGCTGAGCAGCTTGCAATGGCCCACGAAATGGAAGAATCTATCGATGCGATGAGGCAACACTTAAAACATCTTGCCCGTACCCGCTTGGAAAAAGGTGCAAACGTAAAGGCTGAGCTTTTGTATATCGACATGGTCCGCAACTTGGAAAAAATAGGAGATTTTGCTTTTAGCATTTCGCGTGCCCTTGCCGAAACCGAATAAAAATTTTTACCACCACTATTTACAATACAATTCTGTCGTTATCTTGCCTTTTTAGCTTGCCTTCTTTTTCGAGAAGGTTAAGAATCGGAAGAATGTATTTGCGGGAAAGGCCGGTTACCTCCCGTGCATCGGCTATAGAAATCTTATCCCCTGTTTTGTATTTTGCAAATAATGAATTTACGGCCTTTTTGTAAAAATCCGTATGGTAGTGTAAAAAGTTTTCAAGGCAGATAAGCTTACCTAATTTTATCAGGTCTCTGGCTTCTTTTCGGGCTTGAGGAAGTTTTATCTTGTCTATTTCGATGCCTTCAAAGCCAGCCTTAAAGGCTGCATCCAAAAGGGCCTTTGCATTTTTAGAAATATCTTCGCCCGTTCTTCCGCTCAGTTTATAAATATGAGCTTCTTTTTCCAGTTTTTTTTCATCGCAAAGTTTTTTTAATACTGTAGTTTTTACCCTTTGCGGAACAGGTAAGTCCACTTCTTCAAGGGTAAAACCTGCCTGACTTTCTTGAGCCGTTTTTAAAATTTTATTTTCCCAAAACTCAAGCCGCTTTTTTAAAAAACGCCAAGAACCATACTCGATAACTTCATTCTTATCCGATGTGAGCTCTTGGGTTTTGATTTTAGTATCCTCGACAAAGCCTTCAATATTAAACTTGTAGCTGTGAATTGAAGGAAGTTCCTTATCCCTGTAAACCTCAAAGGCTTCCTTAAACTGAACTCTTTTATAGCTTGGAAAACTTGCGAGCACTCTGGCCGAGGCTAGAATTTCGCTTCCTCCGTGCCTTATTAAAACGGCTCTTTGATTCCAAGCAGAAGCAACGGGTTCTTCTAAAGAAAGACGGCCCAAGCTCCTGTCGAATTGGTTTAAGTGAATGCTGCCTATTGCATGGGCACTTCCAAGGGCTATTTCAATTTCGGCATGGTTTTTAAAGCCCCCTTCCTTGTTTGTAAACACCTCATCGATGCGTACTAAAAGTTCTTTTCCGCTTAAAACAAAATTTGAATCCTTTTCAGCTAAGAGCATTCCTCTTTCAAGATTTGTTTTTTCTCCCAGCTTTAAGTTGAGGGCTGTCCGCGTACCTGGGTCTATTTTTTCCACATCCTTATGATGGTTTTGTATCGATTTAATTCTACATTCTTCATTTGAAGGATATATCTGCAAGCTGTCGCCCGTATGCAGGCCTTTTCCTCTTAATGTTCCGGTAACGGTGGTTCCTATGCCTTTTAGTACAAAGACCCTGTCTACATATAAAAAGGGAGTAGGCGGGCTTTGCTTTTTTGATGAAGAAAGAAGTTTTGTAATTTCGGCTTTGAGTTCCTCGATTCCGCTTCCCGTAAGGGAAGATACGGCGACGGCAGGAAGTTTCCTTCCGATTATTTTTTCGCATTGGGCATTGGCATCTTCGATTAGAAGTTCAAGCATGTCCTTTTCTGCAAGGTCGGATTTTGTGATTACAAGAAGAATGGAGTCTATCTTCATGGCCTTCAGTACACGCAAATGATCGGAGGACATCTGCATCCAGCCGTCATCGGCTGCCACTATTAAAAGAGCCGCATCCAAGCCCCATGTGCCTGCAACCATGTTGCGGATAAAGCGTTCATGGCCGGGAACATCTACTATGCCGACAGTACCGTGAACAGGATCTTCAAGCGAAGCAAAGCCGAGCTCTATGGTCATCCCCCGCTTTTTTTCTTCAGGCAGATGACTGGTTTCAATTCCTGTAAGCCTTTTTACCAAGGCAGTCTTTCCATGGTCTACATGTCCCGCTGTTCCCAAAATATACGGCATTCTTTCCCCCAATCAATATTATCGTATTCAGAGTATTTTAGCATAACTAAGGGATTAGGGGAAGAGGGAGATGATTTGTGCGTGTACTTGACAAGCCGATTTTTTTGTATTACACTTGTAATACGGAGGTTGCCATGACAACAGTAAGACTTCCGGTAGAGTATGAACAAAGGCTTAATTTTCTATCTACCGTAAAGAAAAAGAATAAAAGCGATTTAATAAAAGAAGCTCTTGATATGTTGTTCCGCAATGAAGAAATGGAAATTGATTCGTATGAGCTGGGAAAAGAATATTTCGGCAAATACGGGAGCGGAAACTCAAATCTATCGGTTTCTTATAAGCAAAAAATCAAGGAGAAAATAAATGCTAAATACCGTCCTCATTGATACAGGTCCCCTTATTGCTTTGTTTGATAAAGACGATAAATATCATTTAAGTGTTATAGACTTTATCAAAGACGGTAATTATAGATTTGTATCAACCATTGCAGTATTAACCGAAGTAATGTATATGCTTGATTTTAATATAAAAGTTCAAATTAATTTTTTAGAATGGGTAATGAAAAAAGGGCTTATTATTCATGATATTAATAAAAACACTATCAAGAGAATCTCCGAATTAATAAATAAATATTCCGACAGGCCAATGGATTTTGCGGATGCAACATTGGTAGCCGCTGCAGAAGAGCGAGGAATCAATCGGATAATCAGCATAGATTCGGATTTTGATATCTATCGCTTGCACGGTAAATCAAAGATAGAAAATATATTTAAAAAGAGATTTAAATAAGCTTCTATAAGTACATATCATATTCTTCAGGTTTGATGTCCGGCACTTTATCCAAAACGGACAAAAACTTTTCTTTCGAGCCTTTTTTTGACCGTTTTTCAAGATAGTTTTCGGTTTGTAGTGCTGTCAATTTTTCGCCTATTGCAGCCGTTATAAACTGATTGATTGAAATGTTATCGAATTTGGAAAGTCTTGATATAGAGGTTTGCGGAACGAATCCACATATCAAGACTAATTTTAAATATTATAAAATATCTTTAAAATCAAATGTACCAATACCGAATATAGTCAATTTTTTATTTACAAACGGTATAGTTTGATTAGGTTGTGTAATTCCTGCAAATGTTGCATTGGTAATCTTTGCCTTGAATGTACCTCCATCATTTACAACTTCAAAATTACCTTTTCCAGTTTGTCCGCCTTTTTCTAATGTGTATGTACCTTTGTTTGTTGTTTTATCAAATGTGTTAATTGTCAAAATTGCTGTTCCATCTTCTGATTTTAAAACGGCAAAAGGCTTCACTGTTTTTGATGTATTTGCTTGCGGGCAACCTGTCATCATAAATACTGTACCTATAAGCACAACCAACATTCCAATCATTGAAACTATTTTTTTCTGTTTCATTTTAACCATCCTTCTTGCAATGTTTTTCACTGCAATTTAATTTTTTATCTAAAATGTTGATCGGTTCCATTACCCGTCTTTTTACCGACAGGTCAATCAAACATGTTTTAGCCGGCTTAGCATTTATTAATGAGGAAAAATTTTGATAATTAAGAAATTTATTGAAAGCATTATTTAACAAAAAGAATTCTTTAACATGAGAATAAAAATAAAATAAAAATCTAGTGATTAGAGATATTAGAACTAATAGAGAAAATGGGGGGGGGTAAACTTAGGCTAACATTTTTCTCTGTATTTTTCAACATCGAATTTGAGCTTTGAGAAAAATTAAATTGCAAGCCGTTTAAAATCAGTTTTACCATAGGGTAATACTAGTGTATAAGCGATGATTTGTCAAGTCTTGAATTTGGGAATTTTTTGGGGGAGAATTTTTATGGTTTAAAAATTTATAAATTTATAGTCAAATATTTTTTGCAATTTTGCTATTGTTTTTAGGGTTGGATTTGTTTTTTTCGGATTCTCTAAATTCTGATATTGCTGATACGATATATTGAGTTTATCTGCTACTTCAATTTGCGTTTTATTTCCTCTGTTTTTACGAAGCATAATCGCAAATGCAATATTAGGTTCAACCTCAACAGCATATTCGGAGATAAAATTAGGAAGAGCTATTTTTATTCCACGTGATGTTTCACTTTCTAAAACTCCGTTTAATGCTTCTCTTGCCATTTCTAAGGCTTCTTTTTTTGTATAGCCGAAAGTAAAGACATGCGGCAGATCAGGAAAAGCAACATAATAAACTCCATCTTCTTTTTTTAACGTACAGTAGTATTTCATCATCACTCCTTAATTCCGGCAAGGCGGAAAATATTTTTTACAGTGCCTATCGGCAAGTCTTTGCTTCCATGAACAGGTACAGGAATAGTTTTGTCATCTTTAATAAAGATATGATGTGAACCTTTTATTCTATCAATAGTCCATCCATTTTTCTTTAATATTTTGGTTATTTCTTTACCTGTCATATTTAAATAATACAATATATAAGTTGTATTGTCAAGATATGAGAATAAGTTTTTTATGTTTGAAGCTGCCGAAACTGCCAATCTTAATTTTTCGCAAGAATTGCAAAATGCCCTTAAAGCAAAATTACAGATTGGGGTGTAGCAAAGAATGTAATACAGCTAACTTTACGAATGGGTAGTAAATATACAGGAAATGATGTATAATAAAACGTTTATTTTAAGCGGTGTACATACCGCTGTACAAGGTGTGTTATAATATGAAACAGATAAAAACACTGCTCACAGCAGAAGAGAAAGTAAATTTGCAGTTGCTGGAAATAACGGACGGGATGTTAACAAGAGTAACTGATTCCAATAAGCTCATAGGTAGTCTTGTGCTGCCCGATAGTGTTGTTGAGATTGGTATGGGGGCATTTTACCGCTGCACCGGTTTAACAAGTGTTAAGATACCCGATAGTGTTCATAAGATTGACAAGTGGTCTTTTTTCTCATGTACCGCCTTAACAAGTGTTGCTATATCGAAGAGTGTTACTGAGATAGGTTCAATGGTTTTTACAGGTTGTATCAACTTAACAAAGCTTACTGTTGATAGTGCAAATCCTGTCTATTGTACTGAGAATAATATTATTTACACAAAAGATAAGAAAAAACTGATAGCTGCAGCAAGCGGTTTGGAGCATATTGTGATACCTGATAGTGTTACCGATATTGGCGGACCATTTTATGACTGCACTCGTTTAGCAAATCTGACTGTTGGTAGTGAAAATACTGTCTATTATAGTGAGAATAATATTATTTACACAAAAGATAAGAAAAAACTGATAGCTGCAGCAAGTGGTTTGGAGTCTGTTGTTATACCTGAAGGTGTTACTGAGATTGGTGAGCATGCATTTTCCGCCTGTTCCGTTTTAACCGATGTCGTCATACCTAATACTGTTACTGATATTGCTAAGTATGCATTTTACGGTTGTACTCATTTAACAAAGCTTACTGTTGATAGTGAAAATCCTGTCCATTGTAGTGAGAAGAATATTATTTATACAAAAGATAAGAAAAAACTGATAGCTGCGGCTGCCGGTTTGGAGCATATTGTTATACCCGGTAGTGTTACCGATATTGGCGGATGGGGATTTTTCGACTGCACTCGTTTAACACATCTTAGTGTTGATATTGAAAATCCTGTTTATTGTAGTGAAGGCAACATTATTTACACAAAAGATAAGAAAAAACTGATAGCTGCAGCAAGTGGTTTGAAGTCTGTTATTATAGCTGACGGTGTTACTGAGATTCCCTCGTTTGGATTTTCCGCCTGTTCCAATTTAACCGATGTTGTGATTCCCGATACCGTTACTGAGATTGGTGATATGGCATTTTTTGACTGTAGTTTTTTGACTAATGTTATAATACCTAATAACGTGACGACGATTGGTGCTCATGCATTTTCCTACTGTAGTAAGCTAAAAACGGTAATCATAGACTCTGCTGTTGTAACGGATATCGAAGACAATGCTTTTGAAGATGTACATGCCGATGTGCATTTTACCGTGAAAACCGATGCAATAAAAGCCTTGCTGAAAAAGAGCAGCAGCAGTATACGGGATGAGCAGATTACGGTTGCACCGAGTCTGTGAATAAGATTAGGATCTGCTCACAGAGAATTAAGCATTGATAGATTTTAATAATTTAAATCAAATATCAGGCTTTGCTCCTTGTCATATTTAATAACAAACTTTGCAACATCCTCACCGGCAATTAATTCAATTGGTTTATCAATTTTCTGAGATACTTCTTCAACTTTTTTTTCAAGTTCCTTTGTTCTTGTTGCGGTTGTGATAATAATTCCTGCAGATGCATCAAATTTTTCTATTGCTGTTTCGACTTGCCTCACAGCATTTAAATCATAATGTGCACCAGTATATGATTTTATCTGCACGACAATTTTATTTTCAAACTGAATATTTGATATTGTTGTGCTGGTTGTTACAATTAAATCTGCACCATAATCTGTTTTCCAGCCAAAGCCATTTTCATTTACATCTACTACATTGGGTATTTGCCTAAATACTCTTGCAAAATATCTTTCAAGATTTTTCCCTTTATGATTTTCGTGAATAAGAGTTGTTATTTTTTTTAAAATATCATTACTTTTTTCTTTTAAGAAAAATATTCCTTTTGTTTCATCTTCAGTTTTTTTATTTTGAACAGCATTCGTTTTAATATTTTCTATTGATTGCTTAAAATCAGCAACTGCATATACTCTTTGATATCTCTGTCGAGGATTTAAGTTCACAGTCGGCAATATCTCAACAGATCTCCTATTAAATTCAACAATTGTCTTAACATCTATAGGGATATTATGCCTAAAATTATTTCCACGACTACATTTTACTCCATCATCAAAATCATATTCGCCTACCACTTCTGCTGCAACACACATTCCCCATTTTGGCATATTGACATGTACTATCCAATCTCCTGGTTTAATACTTAATAAGAAAGCGTGTTTTCCATTCCAGTGTTTCTTTAAATTATCTTTATCACTAGAAGACCATCCAAATCTACTTTTGCCGTTTTTGATTGATTCATATACCGCTTTCCTTGCGTCTGTATTATCAATTTTCGCAAATGCCCATACTGTCATTTTTTCTCTTTCCTCCATTTCTAGAACATTTTATTTTGGTCAAAAATTATTAGGTTGGTTTAAACAAAACATTCTGCAAGTGCTAGCGTGTCTACCTAATATCCTTATGGCCATTTCTTCACTATATCAGAAAACCCGATAAGCGTCAACATAAAATGCTCAAATAAGATAGCTCTTATGAATACCTCTTTTATTAAAAAATATTACAAAATTGATTTCTGTGAGGCAGTAGACTAATATTGAGTATTCTGATAAAATATAATGGTATCATGGAGATGCAAATTATGAATCAGAAAGATCAAGAATCGAGATATAAGATTACAAGGAAGAATGAAGGTGACATTTTTATTGCTGAAATAGAATTTTCTATGTATGAACACCTCGATTTCGTAATTATGTATTTCTGTTACAATAATCAGACACATAATAGTGTAGAGCAGTTGATAGACAAATACAGAGGTAATGGTTTTGAAACTTGTATAATCGGTTGTATTAAAAGTCTTGATGAGGTAATTGATTATACGGATGATAAAGTTTATTCTTCATTTAAAAACTTAACAAGCAAGTTTGATCTTCATCTGGATTCCGCTACGGATTTTGATTTTGAAAACCTCATACAGTTTTGTATTTCAATAGAAATAGGTAACTACATGACTGTGAGTCTGCATGACATAAAATATCGGCCTGATACTAAAATACAAGTCATTTCTGTAGAAGCAGACACTATACAGAATCTAATTAATGTACTAAAAACGAAAATAAATTATTTGTTTAAAAATAATTCAGCTAAATGCAACAGATGTATGATTTCTGCAATGACAAAAGATAAAGATTTTGAAGATGCAGGTCATGATTATGAGCAAATTTGTGAAACATTTGACGAATACATGGTTGAAGATGCTGTTTGGTTATTGGCTGGCTGCACAGAAATACCTGATGTTTTTACATCTGAAAAAATTAAAGTTATATTAATTTTTTGTGATAAGTGATTTGTCAAGACCTGAATTTAGGATTTTGGGAGAGAAAATTGAAGGTTGGGGTGTAGCAAAGAATGATTTTTTAGCATGCCTATAAAATCAATCAAATTAAATTTTCTTCGTAACGCCTTGAATATAAAATTCGCCTTATTTCCATAATGTTATCAATTACAACATACCAGACTGTATAATTTCCGACATTTATTCTTCTGTATGGATATGGCCGTTGTTTTTTTGAGTTCCATATTGCAAAATCTTCCGGGTTGTCAAGTCTTTCAAGTATTGCAGATTCAATCTTTGAAAGTGTGTTTTCTGCTGCAATAGGATTCTGTAAATTATTTTGAATATAAGTTATAATGTCGTCTAAATCCTGTTTTGCTAACGGCAGATAACGCAAAATATACTTTTTCATTAATCTAACTTTATTCGAGAGCGAATAGTAGAAAATACATCTTCATGAGAAAGCCTAACATTGGTGGAAGCAGCCTGAAAATCAGCCTCATCAAGTCTATTTTCCACATTATCTGTAAGACTTTCGTACATATCAAGGCTCATTAGTACCATAGAACCGTAGCCGTTTTTCGTAAGAAATACAGGACTTTTATTTGAAATAACAATATTCTCGATTTCTGAAAATTTATTTCGTAAATCTGAAACAGGTCTTATTTGCACCATTAACACCTCCAATAAAAACTCTCATATCATAATCTTATCATAATTTTATCAAAATATTCAATACGGCTATATAAAAAATTATGCAATATCGGCTTGACAAGTGTGCCGAGAATGAGTATTATATTACTTAGTAATATTACTAAGTAATATAATTGGAGGGTAAGATGGAAGCCTGCAAGCGGACGGAAGATACAAAAGATCTGATACTTAAAAGTGCAAAAAAATATTTTCTTGAATACGGCTATCAGGCGGCTCCTCTTAGGAAGATTGTATCGGAAGCAGGATTTACGCCCGGAGCATTATACGGCTATTTCAACTCAAAAGAAGAGCTTTTTTACGCGATTACCGATCCGGTAGCAAATAACTTGATGGAGGTACTTGACCGTATCAGAAGCGAGATGGATGCTTTGCCTAAAAAAGAACGGCTCTACGGTATGGGCAAGGTCTACTACCCGAATATTCCTAAAATCGTTGATATTCTGATTGCGGATAGAGATGCCGTAAAACTCATTGTAAACGGGGCAAAGGGGACAAAGTACGAGAATTTTCTTGATACCATAGCCGGACGAAATGCTGTGACTATCAATAAAACCGTAAAAAATATTGAAGAAAAAACCATTCGCCCTATTAAAGAACAGACGATAGAAGTCTTGATGGAAGGTTATATTGCAACACTGTTTAGGCTCATCATTTCGGACAAGGACAGGGAAACAATTATCCGGTGTATGGAAATGATAGGAAAAATATATGAAACAGGAATTATTGCACTTATGCAAAAGGAATGGGGGAATGAAAATGACAGCTGAAAAAATTTTTGAAATTCCGCAAATGTCTGCGGATTGGATCAGGAATGAACTGAATAAGAAATTTCAACCTGATGAGGCTGAAAAGAAGTATCGGGAGGTTATTGAAACCTACGAAAAGTTTGCAAATGATGCACCGAGTATCGGCGGCAAAGACAATCCGATGTCTAAAAACTTTTACGGAGCCCTTTCGGCTTTTGCGTATTATGAATGTATGAACCGCAGTATGCTGCCCGATGAAATTACGGCTATGTGTTACGGTATGATGATCGGCAATAAAAAAGGCGGTCAGCTTTCGCGGTTCAACCTTAACAATAGGCTGGTGCAAAAACTCTTTCACGGACTTTTCGGTCTAAGAGCACGCAAGCTGAACAAGCACAAAGAAGACGGCTCATGGAACAATACATGGGGAATGAAAATAAACCCGCTGCATCACAAAGAAGGAATCAGCATTCACCTGATCGGATGCCCCATTGCCGATTTTGCAAAAAAGAACGGATACGGTGAATTGATGCCGTATTTTTGCGAAACGGATAAGGCGGTAATGGAACATTTCGGCGGAACTCTTTACAGGGAACACACCGTTGCCGACGGATACGAAGACTGCGACTATTGGATTAAAAACAAAGGCGAGTAATTCTTTCCCGGCAGTTTTTTCAATGCCTTGCTTTTTTGTAAAAAATCGCTTATAATCGGCTTCCAATGAATCTTGAAGCTTTTATTTTAGGCTGCGGCGGAATGATGCCGCTTCCATATAGACATTTAACATCGGTTTTGCTTCGCCGTGAGGGCGATTTGTTTTTGTTTGATTGCGGAGAGGGTACTCAGGTTGCCCTGCGCCGCCTAAACTTGCGCTGGAAAAGAATCAATGCTATTTTTATAAGCCATACTCATGCCGACCATATAACGGGGCTTCCGGGGCTTCTGATGCTTTCATCCCAAGTTGACAGGGAAGATCCTCTTTACATAATAGGCCCTCCAAAGGTTGCCGAATATGTGGAAACCAGCCGCAAAGTTTTAGATATGTATATCAATTATGAAATTATCGTAAAAGAAATAAAGGAGCCGGGCGTCGTTTATTCTACCGAGGAATTTCAGGTACGTTCTTTTTGGCTGGATCATACAAAGCCCTGTATGGGATACACCTTTGAAGAGTTTGAGAGGCCGGGTGAATTTAATCCGGAAGCTGCAAGAGCTTTAAATGTTCCCTGCGGGCCCCTTTGGTCAAAACTCCAAGGCGGAAATGAAGTAGTCTCCGCTGACGGAAAAACTATCCGCCCCGAAGATGTTATGGGCCCTAAAAGAAAGGGCAGAAAATTCAGCTTTGTAACCGATACAAAATATTTACCCTCCATTGCTCAAGAAGTAAAATATTCCGACTTTTTTGTATGCGAGGGGATGTTTGAAAAAGGCATGGAAAAAGATGCTGCCGAAAAAAAACACATGACCTGTACTCAGGCGGCTCAAATCGCTAAAGATGCCGAGGTCAAAAAGATGGCCCTGATTCATTACAGTCCGAGATACACCGATAACGAGCTTAAAGTTCTTTTGGACCATGCCAGAGAAGTTTTCCCCGAAACAATCCTTTCAAAAGACAGAATGAATATTCAACTGGAGTATGAAGATTAGATTCTCCGGTTAAGATTTCTTCTTACAATTTGACATAAATCTAAAAACAGTGTATAATTTACTCGCTTTGTTAGATTAATTGTCTATAAGAAACTTAATTCGTAACTTTTAGCAATTAACATACAAAAAGGAGTTTCTATGAAGAATATTTTTAAAATTTTCATCGGTTGTCTTCTAGTTCTTGGGGTGCTGACTTCTTGCAGCAAAGAAGAAGGCAAAAAGGCTTTGATGGTCGGTATGGTTACGGATGCAGGAACCATAGACGATAAATCCTTTAACCAAGGAACTTGGGAAGGTATTAAAAAAGCCGAAAGTGAGCTTGGTGTAAAGGTTAAATATTTAAAACCTGTCGGAACGACAGAGGCCGACTACATCAAAGAAATCTCAAACCTATATGATTCAGGATATAAATTTATTGTTTGTCCCGGATTTAAATTTGAGACGGCCGTATTTAAGGCCCAGTCCAAGTACAAGGATGCAAAGTTTATCATAATCGACGGAAATGCTCATCCTGCCGATGCATATGATGCCCAAAACGGACCTAACACAATCGGAATCAGCTTTTTAGAAAATGAAGCCGGTTTCTTGGCCGGTGTTGCCGCTGCTTTGCAGCAAAAAACCGGAAATTTCGGCTTTATCGGCGGTATGGAAATCCCTGCAGTACAAAAATTTAACTGGGGATGGCAGCAAGGTATTAAATATGCAAACGAAAACCTTGGTACCCAAATTGAAATCTATCCTGAAAACTTCATATATCAGGGCGGATTTTCCGACATTGCTGCAGGGCAGCAGCTTGCAGCTTCTATGTATGACAGAGGCGTTACCGTAATCCATGCTGCAGCCGGAGGTGTTGGTGTAGGCGTTATAAATGAAGCTAAAACCAGAACTCAGGCAGGAAAAAAAGTTTGGGTAGTAGGTGTTGACGTTGATCAATACGCAGAAGGTGTCATAGGAGACGGTTCTTCTATAATTCTTACATCTGCAATGAAGTATCTTGACAAGGCTTCTTATGATATGATTAAAGAAGAATTGAACGGAACATTCACCGGCGGACGCTCATTACTGTTCTCTGTAAAAGAAAACGGTGTAGGAATCCCTGCTAAAAATCCTAACCTTTCCGATGATGTACAGCAAAAAGTAAACGAAATTTATCAAAAAATAAAGAACGGCGAGATTGTAGTAAGTGCAGCTCAAGGTGATTTATTTAAATAAAACTTAAAGAAGTTTATAAAGTCCTCTTTCTAAAGAAAGATCTTTTCTAAGGAAAGTGCCTTTCTAAGGAAAGAGGGCCGTTTCTTATTTTTTGAGGAGTTCAAATTGTCCCATTCTGATTATGTGATTGAAATGAGAAATATCCGCAAGGAATTTCCCGGAATCGTGGCAAACGATGATATAAGCCTGTGCGTTAAACAGGGAGAGATACATGCGATTTTGGGAGAAAACGGAGCGGGGAAATCTACCCTGATGAGTATCCTCTTCGGTCTTTACCATGCCGATAGAGGAGAAATCTATGTAAAGGGAAACAAGGTAAAAATAAACAGCCCCAACGATGCAAATGATCTGGGGATAGGAATGGTGCATCAGCATTTTAAGCTCATCCATAATTTTACCGTAACCGAAAATATTATTTTGGGTAAAGAAGGCGGTTTTATCCTAAACAAAAAAGAAGCCGAAAAAAGGATAAAAGAGTTAAGCGATAAATACGGTCTTTTTATTGAACCTGATGCTCTTATAAGCAATATCACTGTCGGCATGCAGCAAAGGGTTGAAATATTAAAAATGCTTTACAGGAATGCCGACATCCTAATCTTCGATGAACCTACGGCAGTTTTAACTCCTCAAGAAATAAACGAACTTATGCAGATTATGCGGAACCTTGCCGCAGAAGGTAAGGCCATAATTCTTATTACCCATAAATTACAGGAAATTTTGGATGCAGCCGACAAGTGTACGATTATACGGCGTGGAAAACTAATAGATGTTGTCGATGTGGCTTCTACAACCAAAAATGAACTTGCCTCCAAAATGGTAGGCCGTCCCGTAGACTTTAAGGTTCCGAAAGGGCCTTCAAATCCGGGAAAGCCGATTCTTGAAATTAAAAACTTAAACGTATTAAAAGAAAAAAAACTGCCTGCCGTAAGAGATTTTTCTCTTGAGGTTAGGGCAGGAGAAATCGTAGGCATAGCCGGTGTAGACGGAAACGGTCAAAGTGAACTTGTTTATGCCCTTTCAGGGCTCATGCCGGTCGAGTCCGGCAGTATACTTTTAGACGGAAAAGACATTACAAACTTTTCCGTAAGAAAAAGAGCCGAATCGGGCTTAGGCCATGTACCGGAAGACAGACAAAAACACGGCCTTGTATTACAGTATTCTATTGCCGAAAACATGGTCATAAAATCCTATTACACACAAAACTTCCAAAAACACGGCTTTTTAAATAAAGAAAAAATAAAAAGCTTTGCCCAAAAAATCAGCGAAGCCTTCGATGTCCGCTCCGGTTCAGGAATAGAATCCAAGGCAGGGGATTTGAGCGGAGGTAATCAGCAAAAGGCGATTTTGGGCAGGGAAATTACCCTTGATCCGCCTCTTTTAATAGCGGTAAACCCTACGAGAGGACTTGATGTAGGAGCTATAGAATCTATCCACAAGGAACTCGTAAAGCACAGGGATAACGGAAGAGCTGTTCTTTTAATTTCTTTTGAACTTGACGAAATATTTAACCTTTCAGATAGGATAGCAGTCATGCACAGGGGTTCTTTAAGCGGAATTGTACGCCCCGAAGAAACTACTGCCGAAGAAGTAGGGCTTATGATGGCCGGCATGGGAGGAAAAAATGAGTAAGCTTAAAATACGATTTAAAGACTTTAACATAGCCGAAAACAATTTTATTATCAGTTTTTCCGCTGTTTTACTCGGCCTTATTGCCGGTGCCGTTTTTATAGCTATTTCGGGAACAAATCCGTTTTCGGCCTTTTCCTACCTTTTCCGGGGCGGCCTAATGAATATAGAACGTATAGGAAACACTCTTGCAACGGCTACGATTCTTTTGTTTGTAGGCCTTTCGGTCAGCTTTGCTTTTAAAACAGGGCTTTTTAATATCGGTGCTTCGGGACAGATGCTCATTGGAGGTCTTTTTGCGACCTTTATAGCCTTAAACAGCTCAATGCCGCGCCCTGTTTTGTTGCTTGTTTTAATAATAGCTGCAATGATAGGGGGAGCCATTTGGGCGGCTTTGCCCGGTCTTTTAAAAGCCGTATTCAATGTACATGAGGTTGTTTCTACTATAATGATGAACTGGATAGCTTATTGGATAGTTTATTATTCGGTTCAAGCTTATCTAAAGACCGAATTTATTGAGACCGAAAGCCGCTCCATTGCTGTAGAACACACTTTGAGGGCAGAATGGCTGAGTAATCTCTTCGGAAGCGAGTATATAAATTACGGTATATTTTTAGGTATTTTAGGAATTATTCTTGTAAAAATAATATTGGATAAAACGACTCTGGGGTTTGAGCTGAAGGCTGCAGGATATAATAAGAGCGGAGCTGAATATGCAGGCATCAAGGTAAACAGAAATATTATCTTTTCTATGATGATTGCCGGAGCTCTTTCAGGTCTTGCAGGTTTAACCTATTATGCAGGTTATTCCCTTAACATGCAGATCGGTGTTTTACCCTCTCAAGGTTTTGACGGAATAGCTGTTGCTCTTCTAGGTGCCGGAAATTCGATAGGTGTTGCTTTAAGCTCCATCTTTTTCGGTATTCTCCATGTGGGGAAGGGCTTTATGAGTGCCAACACAAATGTTCCGCCCGAAATAGCCGATACCATCATTGCAGTTATCATTTATTTTACAGCTACAAGTTTATTGTTAAAGAAATTTTGGTCTAAAATCCGAAAAAATAAGGAAAAAACCGTCAAGGAGGCGAACTAATTATGTGGTATACTTTAACTTCAATATTTCCCTATGTTATAGCATATACGATTCCGCTTTTAGTTACTTCTTTGGGCGGTCTTTATAGTGAGAGGAGCGGGGTAGTAAATTTAGGGCTTGAAGGCCTCATGCTTGTAGGCAGCTTTGCCGCAGCTATTACCATCCATCTTTTAGAAGGCTTGATACCCTCAGGCCTTCTTGTCCCCGTAGGCCTTTTAGCTGCCGTAATTATGGGAATCTTATATTCTCTTTTACATGCCTTTGCTTCAATTACATTAAAGGCTGATCAGATTATAAGCGGTACTGCCATAAATATGTTGGCTGCAGCCTTAACGGTTTATACCGCTAGGGCCATCTTAGGTTCGGGAAATGTCCGTGTAAACAGCATAATCAGAAAAGACATTCCCGGCTTGGCGAATATTCCCGTTTTGGGGCCATTATTCTTTTCTCAAAGCTATTGGAGTACATGGCTTGTTTTGGCTATTTTGGTTTTTTCTTGGTTTTTACTTTATAAGACCTCTTTCGGTCTGAGGCTCCGAGCCTGCGGGGAGCATCCTTCGGCCGTAGCCAGTGCGGGCGTAAATGTGCATAAGATGCGTTACTTTGCCGTATGTGCGAGCGGTGCCTTGGCCGGTTTAGGCGGAGCCGTTATTCTTGTAACCTATTCCGGCGAATTTAACGGCAGTGTTGACGGCCTTGGCTTTTTAGCCCTTGCAGCTCTAATCTTCGGTCAGTGGAAGCCTTTAGGCATATTGGGTGCAACCTTCTTTTTCGGTTTTGCCCGTACGGTTGCAAATGTTTCTCAGGTTATCCCTTCCTTGAGCCTTATTCCTCCGGTTTGGCTTAAAATTTTCCCTTATGTGGTAACATTGATAGCCCTTGTTCTTTTTAGTAAACATTCGGCGGCTCCCAAGGCTGACGGGGAACCTTATTAAACTTTTAATCAAGGAAGTGCCTATGGAAAAACGCTTTTTTAGACCGTTCAGCCTTATATTCACTTTTTTTATAGCCTTTAATTTCTTTGGGCCGGCCTTTGATTTTTTTGGGCCTGCTCTTAATCTATTTGGGCAAGAAAATACCGAAACTGCCTTGTCCGAAAAGGTTCTTGGTATAGAGGGAGTCTGGGAGAATGGCGGCCGGTTTATAGAATTTTCACGAGACAGGGAAAAAGATTTTCTCGATATGAGGGTTGTTTTAAAGCCTTATTACCGCTTTGTGTACGAAAAAATGGGAAATTTTTCTTCCTCCATAGAAGCTCTTGAAAATTCTAAAAGTCAATTTTATTTAAGAGTAAACTATCCCTATGTTAAAAAAGCCGTTGTTTTTCCCGTATGTATAGAAAATAATTTCTTTTTTACTTCATTTTATAAAAAAATCCCTTATGAGGTAAAAGAAGAAAGAGCGGATAATCTTTTAGAACCAAAAGATGAAAACTCTGAAAGCTCCCTTGACGAGAAGAAAAATCTCTTGGACGGCTTTTGGATAGAACAGGGCAGTCCTGACGGCATCCTTCTTTATCCTAATGAAGCTCCTGCTTCAATCGATGCTTACTTTTTTATCGGAGACGATTATATCCGTTTTCGCTATTGGCTTGATGACCTTGAGTATAATGACAAAAAAGTAATTGTAAAAGGAAATGACGGAACCGGTTACGAATTCCCCCGCCTTTTAAAAAGAGGCAGCCTTGTTTATTCATGTCTTACCAATACCGGCGGTATTTTACGCAATTATGAAACGGGAAAGTATACAATTTCTTCGGATTCAAATGCTGAAAATACCCAAGGCCTATTTTTAAGTTTTAAGCCCCTTGGTGCAGGACCCGGCACTCATGCCGCTCCCGATACCTATCCCAAGGCACAGTTTTCGGTTTTAGAAAATTTACCTCTTTATATACTGGATGCCGGGAATGTCTTTGCAATGGGCTCTCCGTTTTTGATCAGATCCGATGTTAAAAATTTGGATGCCGAAATCGAAAAACACAATTCAAAGCGGAGACCTCCGCCTGAGCCGTCTATACCACCGGCTGAAGATTTATAAGAAGGAAGGAATTATGCATTATAAGGTTTTGTTTAGGATTGAAAAGTTTAACTTAATAGACAAGTTAAAACACAAGATAACTAATTATAAAAGATATTGTGAAGAAACGGGCGATACTGCCGAAATTGAAGTTGTTTTTGCAGGGGATGTTGTAAAATACTTTGAAAATTTTGAAAACGATTTTACGGATTCGGGGCTCGACATAGCCCTATGCCACAATGCTCTTACAGGACAAAACATGCCCGATATAAACTATAAAAATATTAGAACCGTCAGGGCCGGAATAGGCGAAATTATAAGCCGAAAAGCCGAAGGTTTTATCGAATATACGATAGAATAACGATGCACTATAAAATTAAAGAGGTACCAGGAGTTTTTTAATCATAGGTACCTCTTTAAATCTTGTTATTTTAAGCTTCTTATTCTTTAGGCCATGTCAAGACCTTTTCGCAAAGGGCTGCAAAGTCCTTTGCTACTTTTTTTGCATCATCTACCGGGATGACGGCTTCTTGATTTAAGGTTTTCTCAAAGAAATGCTCAATCAATTTAAAGGTATCGGGAAGAGGGTAAAATAGGAAAGCAAAGTTGATGCCCACAGGTTTTACTACCGTAAAAGCCGAAATAGCTTCTTGAGGAGTTTTGCTGTAAATAATGGTGGACTGATTTTTTGCAGTATAAATATTGGATTCTTTAAATCTTAAAGGTACTTGGAAATTTTTATCTCTAAATACAGGTTCGGTTGCCTTGTGGGGGAAGTTTGGCGGTTCTACCAATAAGAAAAGTTTTTTTCCGTTTGTTTGGAAGGTTAATCCGTCACCGGTCATATAAATGTCTTTTACTGTTGAATATGAAATTATTTCATAAACACTGTAGGCCGAATCTTCCTTAAAAAAGGATGAAACAATGTATCCTTCATCCATAGGCAATTTGTTTTGAGCATAAGCTTCAAAAAGGTCAATTGCTTTTAAATTCGACATGAAAAACTCCTTTTGATTTATTGTTGAATTATATACTATTTTTTTTAAGTCTTCAAGGCTTAAAAACCGAACTTTGTCTAATTTTGTAAAAAAAGACCTTGACATTTTTTCCGTTTTTTAGCATAATAGCCCCTATACTCGGTGGGTATAGTTCAGGGGTAGAGCGCCAGATTGTGGTTCTGGTTGTCGTGGGTTCAAATCCCACTACCCACCCTATGCAGAGCTGATAAAGTTCTACATCTTTTGCGCCTGTAGCTCAGCTGGATAGAGCATCGGACTTCGAATCCGCAGGTCGCACGTTCGAATCGTGTCGGGCGCATAGATTTGCCGCCTATTTTACTGTTTCCATAATTTTTAATTACTTGACAAAACAGTCTGATTTTGATAGGCTTAAAAATCTATTTTATTGTTATAAGAGGTGACGAATGGCGATTAAACAGCCTAAGGGAAAAACAGTTAGACGACTCGGCGTTAATATTTACGGCAACCCAAAATATGACAAACTTTTGGATCGCAAGCCGAATGGTCCCGGAAAAGAACGCGGCGCAAGAAAACGGGGCAAGACTTCTGTTTATGGTGAACAATTAAAGGAAAAACAAAAATTCAGATTTGCTTATGGAATTTCGGAACGACAGTTTAGGAATTTATATAAAAAAGCAAGCCGAATGCCCGGTGTTACCGGTGATAATATGATTTCCTTGATGGAACAGCGTTTGGATAATACGATTTATCGAATGGGCTTTGCTATCAGCCGTGCACAGGCCAGACAAATGGTCACGCATGCTTATTTCTTTATTAACGGAAAGCCCGTAAACATTCCCTCGATGTGCGTAAGTGTAAACGATGTTATTACAACAAAAAATAAAAAAGGTATTCAAAACCTTATCCGTCATAATATGAGTACTTCTCAAAGTGCGAGAGGTTCTTGGCTCACAATTGATGACGAAAAACTTTCGGCAACGGTAAATATTTTACCTGTTACTACGGATATTCAGCCCGTAGGAAATATACAGAACGTTGTTGAATACTATTCAAGAAATGCTTAAGCTTTGGCTTTAAACTCAAACTTGAGTTTAAGCTCTTGCACAAAACGGCTCATTCAAAGGATGAGCCGTTTTTTTATTCGTTCTTACCGTGCTTGATTTTTTGCTTCTTTAGTTCTATAATAGTAAATACAATTGAATCTGGAGAATTTAGATGAGCGATAATCCCGAAACCGTATTAGATCAAAAAAATGATGAAGCCGTTGTTGTAGAAAATAATGTTTTAGAAAATGATAACGAAGCTTCCTTGGAAGAAAAGAAAAGCCCCGAACAAAAAGAAGTAAAAGTCAAAAAAAAGCGCGGTGTTTTCTTTAAAATCGGAATGACTTTTTTGGTCATTGTACTTGTACTGCTTTTACCTGTTGCAGGTTTTCTTATTTATTCTGCAATTGACGGTATAAATCCTATAGAATATCTACCTGAAGGGCATTATGCCTATGTAAACATAGATTCTGCAGGGGAACTTTTACAAAAAACTCTTTCAATGCAGACCCTTGATTCGGTTTTAAACTCGCCTGAAACCGCTCAGTTGCAGGGAACTATCCGTTCTTTTAGAGCCTCTCCAATGCTGAGTTCATGGTGGTTTGGCTCTGCCTCAAATATCAGTTTAGACATAGCTGCCTATCCCAACGGTAGTTTCTTGATTTTTGCTAAATTGGGCTTCCGTTCGGCAGGAACAAGGCTTTTACCCTTTATTTTAAAATTTAAACCTGACTTATTGGCTGACTTAAAAGAGCTTAAGCCGGTTGACGAAAACGGTATAAGTTTTTGGCAGTATGATTTGGGCGGCGGTCAAGCTGTATATTTCTTAAATTATAAGGATTCCGTAATTGCTTCTACATCCAAAGATTTATTTTTTTCGGCTCTATCTAAAAAGCATGAAGATGAACACATTAAAACCTTGCGTAAATTTATTAAAGAAAAGAAGGGCGGAACTTTAAGCATATTAAGCGATGTAAATTATTTTACCAAGGATACGCCCAAAGACGATTCCATAAGCAATAATGTTGTGCGGGCCCTTAAATTTCCGGAAAATGCAAAGATAGATCTTAGTTTGGATTATAAAGATATAAACCTTTCAGGGCTTTGTAAGTGGGAAACCGAATCCGAGGGCTTAAATACTATTCTTCAAAGACAAGCCTTTATTCCGGGAATATTGAACAGGCTCCCGAAATCCGCCGACTATATCAGTTTAATAAACATGGGGGACCCCCAATTTTTATTCCAAAACGGAAAAGATATTTTAGGTTCATCTATATTACAATCCTATAATTCTGCAAATAAGGCAGCCAAATTTGTTTTTAATAAGAGCATCGATGACTTGCTTTTTTCGTGGATGGGCGAAGAGATAGGTGTTTTTGAAGTAAAACAATCAGATGTTCCTATCTTTTTTGTTTCCTTAAAAGACGAAAAACTATGCAGGCAAGCCTTCGAATTAATCTATACCTCATTTTTTGTAAACAGAAATATCTCGGCTCTTGTTGACGGCATAAGAATACCGCGTATAGAATTTCCCGATATTTTAACAGGGCTTTTACGGGCCTTTAAGGTTGAGCTTCCCACTCCTTTTTATGTTATTGAAGGCGGCTATCTTTATCTTTCGCAGAGTGCCGAAGCTCTAGCCTCTACATTAAATGATGTAAAAAGAGGCGACTTGCTTGTAAAAACCGAAAACTGGAAAAACATAACAAAATCTTTTTCTCCCGAAACCTCCGTCTTTGTTTATTATAATTTGGAAAATCAGGTTCCTTCTTTTTTAAGAACAAATCAGGTTTTACAATCAGTATTAAAAGGTTTCGGACGGGGTCTGATCTCAATCCGGTTTGAAAAAGAAAGAACCGTTAAATTTGAAGTTTATGCCCAAAAAACCGAGGCTCATTCCTTGGGAGAGCTTTCCGCCTTTCCATTCGAATTTAATTCAAAGTTGAGCTCATACATCTATTGCGGAAAGGGAACAAACAATGTGCCATTTGCTTATTGGGTAAGCGGTGCGAACCTATATGCCCTAAATTTAGCCGATAAACAATTAAAGTCGATTAAACTCGATGATAAGGCTTATTTAAACCTCGATATTAAAAAAGGTATTGTGGATTCCGTTTGGGCCGTATCTGCCAGAGGAACCGTCTACAAAACGGATTACAATCTGGAAGTGTCCTCAGGCTTTCCTATTTTAACAGGAGAAAAATTAAGTTCTTCTCCGGCGATTATACAGGACAAGATAGTTGTTCCGGTTGCAAATAAGCCCGTTCTTTTATATGTAGACAGCTCAGCTTCCTTTTATTATTCGGATGAAATGAATACGCGTTTAAAGACCGCTCCTTCAGTGTACGGTAATTTTATTACGGCTATTCCCCGTTCTTTTGACAGCTACATGTATATTTTTGACGATAAGGGAAAAATTATTTCGGGTTATCCCAAAGAGCTTGACGGTATTTCGGCGGTTCAGCCTATTCTATATAAAAATAATACTTACGAAGCTGTCTTAACGGAGCAGGGCTTGTTCTCTCTTAAGCCTTCACTTATGCAGGGAAAAGAGGGAGAGGTTTATTCCATAGACCTTAACAGCTCTTGTAAAACTCAACCCGTTTATTCCGAAAAGCTAAAAATGTTTTTTTTGATTACCGATAACGGCTTTTTATATAAGATAGATACCGAGTGTAATATAATCGATAAGATTTCTTTAAAGCAAAAAAATGCATCCGATTATCTTATTACGCTTATCGATCTTGATTCGGACGGTTATGATGATGTGCTTGTTTCGGGGGGAGGAAATTCCATATATGCTTATAGTGCTAACCTTTCCCCCATAAACGGTTTTCCTGTTGCAGGAACGGGAATTCCTTATCTAATCGATGTAGACGGAAACGGCCGGCCTGAACTGATAACCTGCGGTATAGATAACCGCATTCATTCTTATACGGGAGTTTCAAAATGAAAAATAAATTTTTGATTTTGCTGCTTTGTGTTTTGATGGTTTTTGTATCTTGTTCAACAATACAAAAAGATTCGATTTATTCTACTACATTATCTCAAGATAATATTCGGAATGTAGAACATATTGAAATTAACATAGTCAGGCAGTACAGGGAAAACAATCAAGAAAAAATTGAAGAGATAAAAAAGGATTTAAATGCTCTTTTAGCCTCTCCTTCATCGGATAGATCCTATCTTGCCTTTGTATATGCCCTTTATGCCGATTACTTTTTACTAAACAGGGACAAGGTTTCTGCCAAAAAAATGCTTAAAACTGCGGAAAGCTATAATCCTCACGAAGAATACGTGCATTTGGTAAAATCGCGCTTAACCGACAAGCTTGAAGACAAAAAAGATTATTTGATTTCGATGATTAAATTGAATCCGAGGGCATACAGGCTGCAATCGGAGCTGGGCTTTGTCTATTACCTTTTGGAAGATTATACCGGGGCGCTTGTTGCCTTTGATGCTTCCTTGGATTTTTTAAATGAAGAGTACGGTCTTCTTTACGGTGAAAAGAGGGAGTACTGCCGCAAATTCTATAAGGTGGATTCGGATGTTAAGAACTCTACGGCTCAAATTTTAACTCAAAGTAAGATAAGCTTAATAGATATGACAACCCTTACTCAGGATAATACCCATGCCCTTGATTCAATTACGGGTACGGCTTTTTGGCGGCCTGCAATGCTTGCAGACAGGCTAAAGGCTGCAGGCTGGTATGACGATTCGGTCAATATTTCAAAAGGAAAGGCAACAAGGAAGGATGCAGCTCTTTTTTTGTGGCACCTCCTTATAGGTAATGACAATGAAGCCCTCACTCAATACAGCCGCCAATATGTCTATAGCGGAAAATCGAGCCCCATAAAGGATGTTGCCATCGACGGAGTTTTCTTTGATGCAATCATAGGCTTGGTAGAAGAAGATATAATTCCCCTGATTGACGGCCGGCTCTTTGTGCCTGACGGGGATGTTTCCGGTCTTGATTTTTATGAATGGCTGAAAAAAGCCGACGGTTTGAGATAAAATCAACAAGCCCGGCGCGAGCGTCAAGTGCCGGTTTGTAAATTGCCGATAGCGTTTATCGATTATTTTTACTCAATTTTATACTGCAGCAGCAAAATTCTCAAATCTTCTTTGTTTGTTACACCGAAAAGACGGCATGCTGCTGCCATATCTTTTTTTACAACCGAAGTGCTTACATGATATTCGGCAGCAAGCTCTTCGTATGTTTTTCCGCCGTTGACCGTACCTTGAATAAAAAACTTTTGCCGATCCGAAATGCCGTAGTCCGACAAGCATAAGGCTGAACCCTTAGCAGGGAGCGGAATTTCCGGACTAATAACTTCTTCAACAGGTAAAAGAAAGGATAGCTTTGATTCCAGTTTTTTATAAAGACAGACCAGAAGCCCGAAGTGAAAAAAAGTAAGTGCAATTTCGAATATCGCCATTTTTATATTAAACGAAAAATAAATACCTATCGTAATGAGTATCCAGTACAAACAGAGTGCTGCGATCTTTTCTTTATAGCGGGTTTTAAAATCTCCGTTTACAAAAACCATAACGCAGCCTGCAGTAAAAAGGAGGGTGCCTATGCCGACAAAACCCATATGAGCGGTAACCCCGCCTTCGATAAAAAACAATAGATACGTAATCATTTTACAGCCCGGTTTTATAAACAAAAAGACACACAAACAGGCGGCAACCGCATTAACGGCAACATCAATCCACCGTACAACCAAAATGAACCCTGCAAGAGGAATTTGAGTGGTAATATTAAGCACGAGTGCAACACACAACGCAAAAAAAGCGGATGCATACATAATACGGTTTACGGTAAAAAATTCTCTCATAACATAAATAGTATAAAAAAATACGCTATAAAATGCAAGTAGACGCTTTTCAATTTTTAATTGGTAATGGGTAATTGGCAATGGGTAATTGGTTACTGCACTTTCTAAAGTTTTTCGATTTCTTCTTTAGAAAGACCGGTCATCTTTTGTATAAAGGAAATCTCACAATTTTCCTCTTTCATTAGTTTTGCCGTTTCAAGCTTTGTTTGGTATGTGCCTTTTTCTTCACCTTGGGCAAAAGCTATTTGTCTTTCTTCAGATCTCTGCACTGCGATGTCTGTATCATAATCGTATTCAGCTACTAACATGTTTATTACCTCCCTTTTGCAAATATACGGGCATCTGCTGCGTCACACGGCAAAAAAGTGTCCTCGACGTATACCCGATACGCCTGCGGTACTTTTTTGCCTAACTCCTTGCATCTGCTCCGCCTATTTGCAAAAGTGCTTATACTATATAACCGCCACGGATGGCGCTGATTTCATGCCTTACGAGTTTTAACTTCTGCAGGTTTTAATTTGCCCTTTGCACCAGTCTACAACAATATCCATATCGGAGAGAGCTTTTCGGGTAATATCTTCGTCAATATCGGGATATTGCGGATAGCGGAAAGTCGCGGCAAATGGGGTCAAATCATCGCTTGCATTTTTAACGGAAAGAGGAACTGAAAAAAAAGGTTCTAGTTTTTTAAGGAGAATAATTAAGTCATGTATTTTAATAACTTCAATTTCCTTTAGAATAAACAATGCTTTAATAGCTTTTTCGGCAGCCTGCTGACAGTGAAAACAAATTATTTCCAATGGTTTGGGGTGCATTATTTTAAAAAGATGACGGGCGGTGCTCATATCCATTTCAACAAACCGGAGCCATTCATTTACATCATGTTCAAGGTCATTTTTCATATACTAATATTCCTTCAGTTGAAACCGTTTTTTCCAGTGTGGGCCTTTTTATGCGCTCATCAAAGTTTAATACATCGTTTACAATTACATCGCAAGGGGTTGTTCTGCAGTTACGAATAGCCCGATATGCTTTTTGAGAAAGTAAAATCGGATTACCGCTTTTTTCGTCTACAACCACATAAAAATCGTAGTCGCTTGTTTCGGTTTCTTCGTTGCGTGCATAGGAGCCGAAAAGATAAATGCGTGCGGGGTCGAGAGCTTCTTTTATTTTTTCCGTTATTTGTTTGATTTCTTCCGTTATCATCGGTTATATTATACACAAAAAATAGGACATTTGCAACGGAGAAAAACACAACAATGCCGTAAATTTCAAGTTGTTCCATTCTTGCGATGTTTTGCCGCAAGGCAAAACTCGAAGCTCGATTAAAAAATATACCTCCTGTATATTTTTTAATCACGAGTTTTAGGCTTTTTGCCTAAAACATCGTATGCTTAAACCACCCGCCATCCATGGCGGGAAAAACACGGATGTACAATTCTTCAGCGGCACGGATGCCGCCGGTTCCACGCCTTACGAGTTTTTTGCGTAAGCAAAAACACTCGAAGCTGAAAAATGTACAAGGATGTACATTTTTCAGCTAGTAACCAAAGTTCTTTTTCGGTAACTTTGGTTCTTTTTAGCTATAGACCGCTTAAAAATATAGAAAAAATATTAAAATCGTAGTATTATAAGGAGAATTTATTAAATGGAGATAATTGTTAGTTGGGGGGAGTTATTATATGAAAAATTTGAGAACACATGGTAAAAAGAAGATTCAAGGGGCGTTTATCATAGCGGCAGTTGCCGTAATTGTACTTTTTACAGCTTGTCAACAATTTCTGGACAATCCGGAAGATTTTTTAAGCTATTGGGCAGGCGAGGTTTTTATCAAAGACCATAGCATAAGTTCGGCACATAGGCCGGATAAAGCGGGTGTGCCGTGTGTCGGCTCTTCGGAGCCCGTAAATATTACGCTCTCAGTGCATAACCCGAAAGGCTTTTCGTTTGTTATGCCGACTTCTTTGGAACCTGCGGGCATTGTCGAATTTAAAGAACTTTCTCCTAAGCCTGAGGTAGGAACCCACTATAAACTGGAGCGAACCGGTTCCGGCACGCTGAAGCTTACATATAAAAAAGAGTTCTTAGAAAAATACGAACAAGGTTCAGGCAGTTTAAACCCGACTATCACCCTTAAAGCTAAAGACGGCAGAGTATTCAAGAAAACCTACACCTTCGGCATAAAATCGAACACTCCGCCGCCTGCACCTAAAGATATCGTAATTGCAAAGACAAACACGTCTCCTTCGAAGTACGTGCTCTGCCTTAAATTCGATTCCGATGAAATGAGAAGAAAGATAGGCAACACCGACAAACCGGTACACAATGATATTGCAAACATTACAATAAAGAAGGACTCATCAAACAACGACTCATCCTATGATCTTTCATACAAAGGTGACAATTTGGACTTTCAAATACCTGCTGGAGACTCGTTTACCACGCACGGGTCCGTAGCTAAATTAACCGAAGACATACCGCAATCACAAGCTAAGTGGGTTTTATACTACAAAACGAACATAATAATAGCAAACGGTAACGATCTTACAACGTACTATATAACCTTGAGCGACCGGGAAGGCGTTACTTCGGATGAGGCTGTCGCAAGGATAGAAGCAAGCGGTCCGACTCACACTGTAACATTCAGCGTAGCAGGCGGAGAGGGAGAACTGAAGGGGACTTGCAACGGTCAGAACAAAATAGCTCAAAACAGCGGTGGTGAGGTAAAGCTTGAGAACGTTCCGCATGGGGCGCAGGTAACCTTTACCGCAACGCCCACAGATCCAACCCAATACAAGGTTGGAAACTGGACTTGTACACCTTCGACAGACTTTACAGGAACAAGCGGAAGCCAGACTGCCACGCTTACCGTAAAGGCAGATACAACTGTAACCGTACAATTTGTAGAGCTTAATGCCCTAACTCCGACTGAGCTTAAAATACACGGGCAAAACGCTTTGGGCGGTTCCGTTACACTGCCTTATACCGTAGTAAATCAAGTGGCGAAAAGCGATATAAGTCTTGCGTTTAGCGGATACCCGAGTATTCCGTTTACCGTAATACCGCAATTGCCGCTTACCTTACAGCCGGGAGAGACTAAAAGCATTACCATAAACGTTGCGGCAAGTCCGGGAAATTATCTTGCGTGGTCAAAAATGGTCAGCATAACCCGATCAAAAAATGACGTTGCAAACTTAAAGAGCTTTAAACTTAACGGAGAAACCAAAACAGTTCCTTTTGCGGGCGAATACACGGTAGCTTCCGGTACGGCAACAGTAACGGACTTTACCTTTGATACTGCCAGCACGGGAGCAACGGCAAGCGTAAGTCCTCAAGGAAACGTAAACATACACGCAGATACGGGAAAAAGTTTTACCATCACGGTAAAAGCTCAAGACGGTACTGTAACGCAGAACGTAATATTTACCGTAAAACGCCAAAAATACAACGTAAACTACAGCGTAGCGGGCGGAAACGGAAAGATTAAAGCCGGTTCAGGCACTCTGACAACAAACGGCAACACTCAAGTTGCATACAACGGAAGCGTAACCTTTACCGCTCATCCCGATCCCGGCTGGGAAGTAGACAGCTGGAAAGTTGACGGCAGCACAGTATCAGGTCAAACGGGTACAACCTATACCCTTTCCAACGTAACCGGCGATAAAACCGTAACGGTCAAGTTTAAACCGGGCGTATTCGATTTAGCAGGCGGCCCCGATGCGTGGAAGCGCCTTAAAAAAGAAGTTGAAAAAACGGAAGGCGCCCATACCATCACTATCAGCGGGGAAATAACGGCAACGAACGACCCGGGCAATAACGGAAAAATTAGTATCCGCAGAGAACTTATTATCAAGAGCAGCGGCTCTTCCGCCTCTTTGAATGCAAACAACCTGTCGGGTATTTTTGATGTGAACAACAAGCTCACCCTTGAAAATATAACGCTTAAAAACGGCACAGAGCCCGGAAACCGCACAGGCGCCGGCGCATACGTAAACAGCACGCTCATTATGAAAGGCTCAAGCGCTATCACCAACTGCTCGGCGCACAAAGGCGGCGGCGTATACGTAAACAACGGTACGCTCATTATGCAAGACTCAAGCACTATCTCCAGCTGCACGGCGACCGATAAGGGCAGCGGCGTATACGTAGCCGGCACATTCGAGATGAAAGGCAATGCAAGAGTGAATACAAACAACGACGTCTATTTGGAAAGCGGCAAAAGCATTACCGTAACCGGCTCATTGAGCCACCACCCCGCCGCACGGATAACGCCTAACAACTATACCAACGGCAGAGTCCTTGCAACGGGGGCTGCCGAAAAAGCGAACTTTAAGGTAACACCTCAAGACGGCAATAAATACTGGCGGTTCAAAAAGCAGGGCGGTGAAGTAAAGTTTGTACCGGCAAAACTGAAGGTTACCTTTAATAAAATAAAATGCGTAGAAGTGGAAGACGCCAGTTCTGAGGCCGAATATTATTGGACGATGAAGGTTGGCAAGTATGTGATAGCCGAACGTCCAAGCAACAGTGTATGGGATGCCAAAAAAGGTCATATATATGAATTTATCGAAAATGGTGAATATAACAAGTATTTTAACTGGGATTTCAGCTACTTTCCTATAAGTGAAATACCGGATATAAATACCACACCGAAAAATTACATCCCGGTATATATCAACATCATGGAATATGACAAATCCGACCCCGATGATCATATCGGTACGACCAAGGCACATCTGACCTATGATTATGACAATGATCAATGGAAATGGGAATATGACGGTTCGCAGTCTCACGGAAACCAAGAAAGCAATCCCCATATTACGATAGGCGACGGCGGTGAAGAAATATTTACGGAAGAATACCGCACTAACGACGGCGACACCGATGTTACGATTACGATAAGCTGGAAAGAGTAATGCAATTGGTAATTTGGTTTAATGTATAATTAATAAAGTATAATTAATAATTGTTAATGGAGAATTGATGTGAAGAAAAATTATGTAAAAACAGCACTTTGTGTGCCGGTGTTTTTGTGGATTATGGGAGCTTCCGTTCTTTTTGCCCAAGAGGTAAAAGCGGTTAAATTAAAAAAACCGCTAAGGCCGCAAAGTTCGCAAAGAGGAAAGTAAACAATACTTCAAACAAAGCTCCCCTTAAATTCCTTTGCGCTCTTAGTGCCCCTTGCGGTTAAATTAAAAAACTGCTCTTTTAAAATCCTTTGACCTGTGGTATAATGTATGTGGAGGTTAAAAAGTGCGTAAAAGTTTTGACGATTTAACCATAGCCGATGACTTTATGTTCTGCAAAATCATGCAAGATGAAGCCATTTGCAAACAATTCCTTGAAATGGTTTTAGCCGGCAAGATAGGGAAGATTACCTACTTGTCATCTCAAAATTCAATAGCTGCAGGCATTGAAGCAAAATCCGTACGCTTAGATATCCTTGTCAAAGACGAAAACGGAAAATCCTACGACATCGAAATGCAGGTTGCAAACGAATACAATATCCCAAAACGAATGAGATATTATCAGGCAGCTCTCGATATTTCCTTTTTAGACAAAGGCCTTCACTACAAAACCTTAAACGACAGCTACATTATTTTTGTGTGTTTGTTTGACGTGATAGGAAAAGGCAAACCGCTTTACATGTTTGAAAACATTTGCCTTGAAGACAGGCAAACACTCTTACAAGACGGGGCAAAAAAAGTTATAATCAATGCACAAGCATTCAGCAAAGCCGAAGATATAGAACTAAAAGGCTTTTTGGAATATATTAAAACAGGTGCGGCAAATACCGAATACACAGGGAGGATAGAAACGATGATAGAGGCAGTAAAACATAACGAACAGGCACGCAAAGAATACCGCATAATGTCGGCATTTGAAATGGACGCCCGGGAAGAGGGCATACAACAAGGCATACAGCAAGGTTTTTCCGACGGCTCATACAAAAAAGCTCTTGAAACGGCAAAATTGATGAAACATGCGAATTGTGAACTTGATTTTATTATGCAGATGACCGGCCTCAGTAAAGAAGAAGTGGAAGCGATTAATTAATTGGTAATGGATAATGGGTAATTTAAGAAAATTACACATTACAAATTACCAATTAAAAATTACTTATCGGGAGAATTGATAACCTATTATCAATTAAAGCGTAGTTTCCAAAGAGGTGTCCATTTTCCCCTTCCCCTAATCTGTCCCACTTGAAAACTTAGCTTTTTCATATTATAATCCTTCCTCGTATTTTAAAACGATTGGAGAAAACAATGAGCGAAAAATTGCAGGCGATTGAATTGGAAAAATCTTATAATCCTAAAGAATTTGAAGAGCGTATTTATTCCTTTTGGGAAGCCAATAAGTGCTTTAGCCCGATAAAAAAGAAAAACGCAAAAAATACATTTACTGTCGTCATTCCTCCGCCCAATGTTACGGGCGTTCTCCATGTAGGCCATGCCCTCGATGAAACCTTGCAGGACGTAATTGTCCGCTATCACCGCATGAAAGGGGACGAAACCCTCTGGATTCCCGGAACCGATCATGCAGGTATTGCCACTCAATCCGTTGTAGAAAAAAAACTGAAGGCCGAAGGCAAAAACCGCCGTGACCTCGGACGGGACGCTTTTATCGAAAAGGTATGGGAAGTTAAAAATGAACATCACTCGATTATAACAAAGCAGCTCCGCAAAATGGGAGTTTCGGTCGATTGGGATAGGGAACGCTTTACCTTAGATGAGGGGCTTTCTCAAGCTGTAAGGGAGGTCTTTGTTTCTTTATATGAACAGGGGCTAATCTATCAGGGCAATTACCTTGTAAACTGGTGCCCTTCATGCGGTACGGCAATTTCGGATGATGAGGTTGAACATGAAGACCGAAAGGGCGGCATGTACCATATTTATTATAAATTGGCAGACGGGGCGGTTTTACAAAATGAAGCAGGCGAAAAAATACAAGAAATAGAAATTGCAACTACCCGCCCCGAGACCCTTTTGGGAGATACCGCCATAGCCGTTCATCCCGAAGACCCCCGCTATGCATCCATCGTAGGAAAAGAAGTAATTCTGCCTCTCGCAAATAGGAAGATTCCTGTAATTGCCGATTCCTATGTCGATAAAGAATTCGGAACGGGTGTTGTAAAGATAACTCCTGCCCATGACCCCAATGACTGGGAGGTAGGTAAAAGGCATAATCTTCCGGTTCTAAATATCTTAAACCCTGACGGAACATTAAACGATGCAGTTCCCGAAAAATACCGAGGCCTTTCAACGGAAAAAGCACGCAAGGCCGTTATCGAAGATTTGGAAGCTCTGGGACTTTTTAAAAATGAAGAAAAAATAAAGCACGCAGTAGGCTGCTGTTACCGCTGTCATACAAGTATAGAGCCTTATGTTTCAAAACAATGGTTTGTAAAAATGCAGCCCTTGGCTCAAAAAGCCTTAGATGCATGGAAAAAAGGCGATGTTGTTTTTTATCCTCAAAAATGGGAAAACACCTATGCTCACTGGATGAACAATATCCGCGACTGGTGTATTTCCCGTCAGCTTTGGTGGGGGCACCGCATTCCTGTTTGGTATTGTGCCGATTGCGGAAAAACTATCGTAAGCCGCACGGATATTACGGAATGTCCTCACTGTAAGTCAAAAAACATAAAGCAGGATGAGGATGTTTTAGACACTTGGTTTTCAAGTTGGCTTTGGCCTTTTTCAACCCTCGGCTGGCCCGAAAAGACCGAAGACCTCGCACGCTTTTTTCCGACATCGGCCCTTGTTACAGGACACGATATAATTTTCTTTTGGGTAGCAAGAATGATAATGGCCTCCTTGCAGTTTACGGGCAAGGCTCCTTTTAAAGATATTTTTATTCACGGTTTGGTTCGGGATAAACAAGGCCGCAAGATGAGTAAGAGCTTGGGAAACGGTATTGACCCTCTTGTAGCTATCGAAGAGTTTGGGGCTGATGCTATGAAGTTCACCCTTACCTTTATGTGCGGTTCTCAAAGTCAGGACTTTTTAATCGACATGGAAAGTTTTAAGCTCGGCTCGAAATTTGCAAACAAGGTTTGGAACGCTTCCCGATATATTTTAGGAAACCTTGCAGGCAGAACTATTGTGACTGTCAGACGGGACGGCGGTCTAAACGGCTTAAAAGAACTTGACCGCTGGATTTATCATGAACTAAACGAAGCGGCTCAAACGGTTCGCTCAAGCCTTGATTCTTACCGTTATAATGAAGCCGCTCAAAAGGTTTACGAATTCTTTTGGAATAATTTTTGTGATTGGTATGTTGAAGGTACTAAACTTTCTTTTAAGTACGGAGACGAAAAAGAGAAGGATAGGGCGGCTTCGGTACTTCTTGCAGTCTTGGAAGAATCCTTACGCCTGCTTCATCCGTTTTTAGCCTTTGTTACCGAAGAGATTTATTCAAAGCTGCCCGGCAATTGTGCTGAAGGCGCCTTGCCTCGTGCCAAGATTTTAATGACTTCAGATTACCCCGAAGAAAAAAAAGAACGCATAGATGAGGCCGCTTCTATCCGTTTTAGAACCTTGCAGGAAATTGTCCGCAATATTAGAGCCTTACGGGCCGAATGCGGCATAGACCCTCAGTTAAAGCTTAAGGTTTCTCTTTATATTGAGAAAAACTCTCCTGCGGAAGCTGCCCGTGAAAATTCCGAAATAATAGAAATGCTTTCAGGCCTTTCCGGTTTAAACTTTATCGATTCTCTTAAAGAAAAACCTGCCTCTTCAATCGGTGTAGTAGGGGCGGGCTTTGAGGCTTTTTTGATAACGGGAGATTCAATAGATATCGATCAATTAAAAAAGCGTTTTGAAAAAGAGCTTGAAAAAAATGAACAAAATGCTTCAAAGATAGACTCTAAGCTCAAAAACGAAAACTTTGTTAAAAACGCTCCTCCCGAAGTCATCGAAGGCGAAAAAGAAAAACACGCCGAGTTTTTAAGGCGTATCGAAAAATTAAAAGGTTATTTGGAAGGGATGAGGTAGATAGCCGTTTGACTTTTTTGAAAGGGTAGTTTGCATATTTAGAAAATGAAACTTGAACGCATCCTCGAAATAATTATATACTTATTAAACCATGAAAAGGTTTCCGCAAAATATTTGGCAGAGTATTTTGATGTGTCGGTCAGGACTATTCAGCGTGATATGGTAAGCATAGCCGAAGCCGGTATACCCGTATATACCTTGGGAGGAAGGTACGGCGGCTATGCCGTTTTGGAAAATTATAAAATAAAAAACATCAACATCAAAAACAGCGAACAGCAAATTATTATAAGCGCTTTGGAAAGTCTTGCTACTTCATATACAAATGACAAGCTCAATTCCTTAATCGAAAAATACAATGCCATTATCGAAAAAGAGGGCGGGCAAAAAGTTTTTTGGGATTTTAGCGTTACAAAAGAAAATAAAAAGGTGCAAGATTCCAATATGCTTTTGGAAAAAGCCATCGGCGGTAAGAACTATATCGTTTTCGATTACCGCAATTCCGAAGGAAAAACTTCGCATGTTTGTGCGGAGCCACTTGCAATTCATTATAAATGGTATGCATGGTATTTGTTTGCATACCTTAAAGAAACAAAAGAGTATCGAACCTTTAAAGTTGCTCGGATGCAAAACCTGGTCATCTCAAAAGAAAAATCATTTATAAAACACGGCGACATACAACAAAGAATGAAAGAAGCCGAGCTAGCGTATTATAAAACCTGCATCGATATAGAAATCATTTTTTCCGAAAAAGAAATTCCGCTCATCGAAGAATACTTTCCCGACTCCATTATCGAAAAACTGCCGTCTCAAAAATGTAAAACCCATATTCATGTTCCTGCAAAAGAACGGCTATGGAAGGCCTTACTCCTTAGCTTCGGAGATGCTGTAACCGTCGTTTCTCCTAAAGATTATAAAGAAGAGCTTATAAAAACCGCTAAAACTTTTTTATCTAATTACGACAAAAATCTTCTTTGAACCCTGTGTTTTGCTGAAAATAAATAAAAAAGTACTTTTTTTAGATTTTTATATTGACATAATAGGAAAACTATGAGACAATTACAAAAACTGGAAATACTTAATTCTTTTATTTTATGGTAGACACTTACCGTAAAAATCATTTTTTTCATTTTTCATAGGAGGAAAATTATGAAAAAAAAGATAATACTAATATTTGTAATACTTTTATTTTTTATGTTGTTTTTTGTAAATTTGAATGCTGAAGAACAACTGCTCGTGTTATATCCTGATTCCAGTGATGTCAATTTATTTAATTTATATGAGATTTTGTATAAAGATCTTACTGAAAACTGGTTAGAACCGTATATGAAAGCGAAAACGGAAATTGAGAAAGCAGAGACAGAAAAGAAACGGGCAGAGCGTGAGTTGAGTAAAGCAAAGTCGGAGAAACAACGAGTCGAACAAGAATTTAAAAAAGCAGAAGCAGAAAAAAAACGGGCAGAGCAGGAATTTGCAAAGGCTCTTATCGAAATTGAGGCTCAAAAAAATATGAAATTGTCTTTAGGTAGTATTAATAATATTCTAAAAAACTACCATACATTAACTTCTAAATTGGATAAAACCGACTGGTCTTTCTTTTTTAAGAATAAAAACATTAAAGATATTTTACAGACATTGGAAAATGATTCGCTTCCGGCTGAGGTTACATCTATTTTTTTAGAATTGAAACTTGATGTAAAAAAGACTGCTTTACAATTAGCTGTTTTACAATATTGTTTTTTTGTACTAAAATGTGAAAAAACATTTGGGGATAAAATAAAAGAAACAGATCAACCTTCAATAATGTCTGAAATAAGAAAAGCAATAAGTATACAGGATTTTAGATTGGTAGAAAAAAATTATTATAATATTGAACGAATTTTAGATGCTGCTAAAGAATAAAATATAGATTTTTTCTAAAACTCTAATTGATCTTTCCCATATAATCTTTAGCTCCATAATGAAAAACTTAAACCTTGTACCTGCCAAAGAGTATCTGGCGGAGCTTATACAAATTTCTCAAAAGTTTTTATCTAATTACGACATATAGCTGTCGCCGTCCTGTGATAATGTATTAGGTATAGATTATTTTTGGACGGATACAGTGCGATGAAAAAATATCTTTTAATATTAAAAGCCTATTTTAAAGGTTCTCTTATGAACTTAATGGAATATAAGTTCAATTTTATAAGCGGCGGAACCTTTGAACTTGTATGGCTCTTTATGTATCTCATTTTTATAGATACGATTTTTATTCATACCGAAACGGTAAACGGCTGGGATAAGTACCGAATGTTGATGCTGACCTTTCAAGGCGGACTTATGGATTCCGTTTTTACTTTTTTGATAGTGCCTGGATTAAAAAGATTGCCCGAAATGATTAATACCGGCACCTTGGATTTTATATTATTAAAACCATTGAATCAGCGTTTTACCATTTCATTTAATGAGTTTGATATTCCGCAGATAAAAAATATTATCATAAATATTACCGGTTTGACATATTGTTTTATAAAACTGAATATACGGATGACTCCTTTAAAATTATTACTGTATATTTTACTTTCGTTGAACGGCTTTTTTTTGATTTATTCGATTATGTTTATATTGATGAGTTTGGCTTTTTGGTTTATGCGGATGGATATTGTTATGGGCATAGGTTCCGAGCTGATTACCATCGGAAATAAACCTATGCAGATATATCCGCGGCTACTTCAAAAAATTCTTATCTTTGTCATTCCGTTGTTTGTGTGCTTTAATTTTCCTATTTTGTTTGCCGTTAAAGACTTATCCGTTAGTTATATTCTATATTCTTTTGCGGCAAGTTTTATATTTTTTTTATTATCGAATTTTATTTTTAAAAAAGGAGTAAGGCGTTATGTCGGATCTGGCAGTTAATAACGAAAAAATTATTGTTGCAGAAAATATCTGCAAAAGTTATGCATATTATCAAAAAGATGCAGGACTTAAAGGCAGTATCAAAAATTTGTTTAAACGTAAAAAACTATATAAACCTGCGGTTAAAAATCTTTCCTTTGAAATTTCTCAAGGTTCGATAACGGGCTTAATCGGTTTAAACGGTGCAGGCAAAACGACAACACTTAAAATGTTATCCGGTTTGATATTGCCGACGGAAGGAAGCCTTACCGTTTTACAGCATAATCCTTTTGAAAAGAAAAAAGAGTACCTCCGGCAAATTTCAATGGTGATGGGAAACAAGAGTCAGCTCTGGTGGGATTTGCCTGCCGTTGATTCCTTTGAGCTTAATAAAACCATTTACGAGGTTGAAGATGCCGATTACAAAAAGACGCTGCACACAATGATTGAAATACTCGGCGTAGAAAAACAGGTGAATGTTCAGGTGAGAAGACTGTCTTTAGGAGAGAGAATGAAAATGGAATTGATAGCGGCTTTAATTCACAAACCGAAACTTATTTTTCTTGATGAACCGACAATAGGCCTTGATATAATTACGCAATATAACATAAGGGATTTTCTAAAACATTATTGCAATAAATATCATGCAAGCCTCATACTGACAAGTCATAATTTTAACGATATTGTTTCCCTTTGTACGGAATTGATTTTAATAAATAAGGGAGAAAAAATATATTCCGATTCTTTTATTAACTTTAAAAATGAATTTTTAAATAAAAAATATTTTATATTAAAATTAAAATTATTGAAAGCGGATAAAATTATAAAAACCTTGCAAGAAAAAGGTAATTTTTTTGCAGAAAAAACTGCAGAAGATACGGTTAAAATTTCTGCTGACTCAACTGTGAGTTTGGATATATTAAAAAATATTTCCAATGATTTTATTGAAGAGTTAAGTGATATTACCATTGAAAATATTTCGATGGAAGATGTTATCAGAAGATTGTATACATCGAGTGAGTCCATACTATGAATGCATATTACAAAGTTTTTAAAATAAGTTTGGCAAATCAATTGGAATATAGAGTTAATTTTATTTCCGGATTTTTATTTTCACTCTTTCCTTTTACAGTTAATGTATTGTTATGGATTGCCGTCAGTTATCAAAGTAAAGATATGCCTTTTAAAGCAGACGGTATAGTATCGTATTACTTTTTGACTTTGATAACCTACAATATTACTTCAACGGTTTCCGTATTTAAAATTTCCGATGATATAAGGCTCGGCACACTCAATCAGTATCTTATAAAACCGTATAATTATGCACTGTATCAACTTGCTGCCGATTTACCTCATCGTTTTATTTTTATTGTTATGAATGCGGTTCCGATCACGGTTTTATATTTTTTGCTGCAAAGATATTTTGTGTTTATACTATCATTATGGAAGGCTTTATTTTTTGTGCTCTTTTTGATCGCAGGTTATCTCATCAATTTTTTAATCGATTTTTTGATAGCACTCTATAGTTTTTATTTTTCGCGTGTTTCTTCACTCTATACATCGATACGGGTACTTAAAAATATTTCCGCCGGTATTATTTTTCCGCTTGTCCTTTTACCCGAATCGGTGTTTACCTTTTTAAAGAACTTACCCTTTGCCTTTATTTCTCATATTCCGGTAAGTCTTTTACTCGATGATGTTCCGCTATGTACCGCTTTTATTTCCTTATGTAAAAGTTTAGGCTGGATAACGCTGCTTGCTATTTTCTGTATAATAGTATGGAAAAGAGGAATGAAAATCTATTCCGCCTATGGGGGATAGTATGTATAAAAATCAAATTACAAATCCCTCCGCATCCGGCTTGGCGTAATGCCGTAGGTTTCCTTAAAGGCTTTTTGAAAATAGCCGTCTCCGTAATAGCCGACCGCTTGTGCTATTTCTATAATGGATAAGGTATCATCATAAAGGAGTTCGAGGGCCTTTGTCATTCTTATTTTTTGAGTGTATCCGTTTATCGTTGTGTTAAAACAATCTTTAAAACCGGTTACCAGTTTTTGTTGATTGATGGCAAACTTTTTGGCAAGTTCGGCAATCGTAACATGATCTGCAAAGTGTTCTTCTATAAAAGTTTTTACTTCTTTAAGGACGGCCTTGTCTTTTTGAGAAAGGTGCACATTTATTGCCGGTTTTGCCTTATAAATATAATCGTACAGAAGAGAAAAAACTTCCAAACATTTACCTTGAATATAGAGCTTTAAAGCTCCTCCTTCCAATGTACATTCTTTAAGACTGTTGCAAATTGCGGTTATTTTCGGAATGACAATCGGTTCAGGATTAAGTACGCATGCTGCTCTTTCAAAAAAATCCTCTTCCAATGTGATAGGCAAAGAAGAAAAAAACTTTTCCCGAAAGCCGAAACCTATATTGATAAACCGTACATGAGGTTCAATCCTCTTATATCCGTAAAAACTAAAAGTATTGACATAGGCATTAAGCCCGTATTCAAATTCGCAAGACTTTTCTTTTTTTTCATAATAAAGGGCCGCATTGTGGAAGAAGGCAGGCACTCCGAACTGTTGGAAAAGCAAGGCCTGTACGCACGGCTATGGCATCTACAAAATAGATCAAAAGAATGGAAGATTTCATTATAGAGCTTCGGGAGGAATACAAATGAATAAGAATCTATTCCGGTTATGAGGGATAGAAAATAATTTATAAAACCTCGTCTTGACAGATACATGTTTTGAATATATAGTAAGATTCGATGATTAATTTAAGAACAATTGATGAGAATAATTTTCAAGCATGTATAAATTTAAAAGCAACCGTTGATAAAGATGAATTTGTGGATTCGGTTGTATACTCACTTGCTGAAGCTTGGTTATATAAAAATGATAGTAAACCTTTTGCCGTTTATAATGATGATCAAGTTATCGGCTTCGTTTCTTTGTATGTTGGTGAAGGGCATTATCAAATAATAAATTTCTTGATTGACGATTCATTTCAAAATAAAGGTTACGGTAAAGATGCTGCAATCTTGTGTATTGAATATTTAAAATCGGTCTTTAATGCAAAAACAATTTCGGTGCCTGTTTATGTTGAAAACCTTAAAGCTAAAAAGTTTTGGGAAAAATTAGGTTTTTATATTTCAGATAATATCGAAAACGGTTATATTTTTATGAGGATGAATTTATAAAAAAATGATTAAGCTTTTTTAAGATGTTCTAATAGTTTTACTTTCATATCATATAATTCTTCTGATGTAGGACAGTTTGCAGCATCATACATTTTATCTATTGGATACCACCATACAGGCCCCTTACCATGAAGCCCATGTCCTTCTAAATCTCCGCTTATTCTTGGGAATAAATGCCAATGTAAATGAGTATCGCCATTTCCTAATAATTCGTAATTCATTTTTTCAGCATGGAAAGCTTTATAAACCGCTTCAGCTATAATTGACATTTCTTCTAAGAACTTCATTTTAAAATCATTTTCAAGCTGAAATATTTCGGTCTTATGTTCTTTGCAAAGAAATAAAGTATACCCTTTAAAATGCTGATGATCACCAATAACTACATAACCGGTTTCAAGTTCTTTTACATAATACGGATTATTTCCATTTTTTATCATTTCAATTCTTTTACATATTAAGCACATGTTTGTCTCCAAATACTTGTTTTTTATAAAAAATATTTATTACAACTATAAATTACCATAACTTATCTAATCGCAGTTCCTATTTTCATATCAAGTCTCCATTGAGGAGGCTTGCCGTCATCTCCCCAATATTCATCCATTGAAACAATCTTATCATCTTCAATTTTTATAAAAGATGTTGCGTGAACCGATGTATCGTTGTTGAATACTTTTACGGCAGTAATGATTAGATTTTCTATTTTTTCGATCCTCTCAACTTCTGCCTCCCCATCTGCCGGGATATTCACAATTAGCTTTGATAAATTCTTCTAAAGTAAATTGCTCATTTGTATTATGCCATCTGATAGTTGCGGTTTTATTAAAATAAGAGCATATTTTTTCGGCATCTTGTTCCGCAATGGCTTTCCAAAATTTTTTTATATCCAAATGTGTTTTCTCCTTAATAGTTACTGTATCTTTTCATTTGCTTTTTTGAAATTTTTCATTGTTGACAATAAAGCGTTCATGAGTGCCTTCGACGATTAAGCCTATTTTGTCATAAACCTTTACCGAAAAGATACGGTTTTTTCCATTCTATGTCGTCTGTAAGTTCACTTTTACAATATACCTTAACATTGCCTATATCTTTAATATCGGATTTAATAATAACTCATCAAACATCGGATGATAAAGTACTGTATCATCAATCTTCAAAATACTTGTAATTTTATTACCTGCATCTTTTGAAGAACCTCCGCAATGATATATTGCTTCATTTTTTGTGTTATAATCTATTGCAATATATCTATCATGATATTTACCCTTTGTCTTTTGAAAGGAAAGAGAAATATTAGGATACTCAATTTTAAAATCCTTTAAAATTGAAGTAGTCAACATAGTACGATGTTTAATATTATCAGTAAAAATTTTTATAGTGATACTTTCCTTTGCTTCTCTTAATAATTCTAAAGTTTTTAATCCTATGTAGTTATCCACTACGTAAACAGTATGCTTAGCCGATTTATATATTTTTTGATAGGCTATATCAGCTTCTATTTTCTTTCCGTCCATAATCAAAAAGTGTTTATAGGTATCGGGATCGATAAAATTATCCATGACCTTTTTTAGCTCTTCTTTCGTAGCCATTTGTGATTTTATTTCAGATATATTTTTAGTGTTTTGATTTGTTTGTATTGCTATTTGTACCAGTTCCTTAGAGCTTATAAAATCTTGGTTTTCAATTAGATAGTCTTTCATTTGCTTAAACATTCTTATTAAAGCCTTGCTTTGTTTTATTGCAAGGTCTCCTTTTAATACTGTCATAAGCATATAAATACCTTGTTCCGTAAAGGCATAAGGATTATATTTGATATTGCTTCCTCTTCCCGTTATTTTGTTCAAGGTCGCAAAATGCGACCTTGAAAGTATCTGTACTTCTTCATTGGTTAATTGAAACATAAAATCATCTTCGAATTTCTCGATATTTCTTTTGACTTGCTCATTAAACCTTTTTGTTTCATATCCATATATTTCAGCAAGGTGGAAGTCAAGCATCACCTTTTGTCCTCGTATAGTGTAAATTTTTTCTTTAATTATTTTTTGATTTACTACAATCGGTTCTTTTTGTAATTTTGCCATATTAACATCCTATAAATTATAGATAAATAGTGAGGTCGAATTTATGTCAAACTGTTTATAATATCCTCTTTATTTGGTATTTTATATTATAAGTTTTAATTTTTCAAGCAGTTGAGAGTTCCCAATCCTTTATAAATTCCATTTATAATCCAAAGTATGATTATTCCTGTCAGTTTAATATTAATGATACTGAGCCAAATAATCATCGCTGCCGGTATAATTAGATTTGCCGTCATTTCCGGTATAAATGTGCCAGTGTTTTTTCAACATCTTCTATGCGGTCTGTCATTATTGTTTTTAATTTCCCGCTGGAGTTTTTATTAAAATATCCCATGGATACTCTAATAAATTTATCGCAAACTGCACATCTTATATCTTTTAGTGTTAAATATGCTGCCTTGTGTGATATGAGCGTGGAAAAATTTAAAAAAATCACATTTGCTGTTTTGCATATTATTACTAAGACTAAAGCAATCAATGTATTTTTATCGCTTGCTCCTCTAAAAATATCGGCTGCTATTATGCCTATAAAAGAATAAGATAATAATTCACATAACACGGAAAATGAACTTAATAAAACCGATAAAAAATATTTTTTCTTATACGGTTTTATAAACTCTTTCATCTCTTTAAAAAAGCTGTAATTTTTTTCAGATTTCATTTTTCACTCTTTACTAATCAATGGATTTTTCTAAAATATGTTTTTTTACTATTTTTTGTCCTATATAAGCTCCGATTATTGCAGAAAAAATTACTAAAATTAATAAAATCAGTGCTCCCCATGAAGAAATTAATTTTCCTGCTTTTGTAATATTTCCTATCAGTTCTTGTTCGCTCATCTTATCCAGAGTCTTATTTAATGCAATTGTATAAGGATAAATTACACTCCCTATAGATGCAAGTGCTTGTTGAATTACATAGCTTATTCCGATATACTTTAAATTTCCATATCCTTTTTTATAGAGTAATAATTCGGCTATTAAACCGGAGAGGATAAACATTAAAATATAAGGCGGATAAAATGAAATAATGCCTTGAATAAAAGAATAGATTATAAATGCTCCTCTTTTTTTTACCTTTGCTCCAATAACATAAAAAACTACTCCTTGTAATAGGGAGTATAGTACGGGCGTTAAAAGAATGGTGATTGGTGTTGCATACATAAATGTACCCAATGAAAATATCAAAATATTGCATAATGATAATAATGTAACTGTGATAACGTCCTTCACTTTTAATTTGTCGTTGTTCATCTTGAATCTCCTTTTTATTTTAAAAATATATTTATAACTGAAACTGAAGCTAAGACTATCATCACAAAATAATCTTGTACTCCGAATTTCAATCCAATATATGAAGTTTTTTTATTTTTCATACTTATGCCCCTTGTTTCTGCAGAAGCGGATAATGTTTCTGCTATTCTTATTACTCTAAATATAATTGAAGTAATAAGAGCTTCGCAATGCAAAAAAGTTTTTTTTAATATGTTTTTTTCTTCGTAATTTTTTCTGTTCTTTATTGATTGTTTTAGTAATTTAAAATCATTATTAAGTACCGGAAAAAATCGAAACGAAACGGAAAGAATCAGTATCAACCTTTCCGGTACTCTGATTTTTCTTAAACATGCCAGCATATTAGTTGCCCCTTTTCCTCCAAGAATAACTGGGAAGAGCATAAATATTAAAATATATCTCGGTAATAAATTTGCCATAAATATGGTGGCGGCATTTGGGAATAGTATTTCAAGTCCGTAAATAAGACATAAAATAATTAAATATATAAAAAAAGTTTTATACCTTTTGTTGATAAGCGAAAATATTAATAAAAATAAGCTGTATGTTTGAATTAGGATCTTATTATCTATTACGATTGAAAACATACAAAGACTTAAAAAGAACAAGCTGACTCGCGGATCTAATAGTTTGTCTTTTTTTAATTTGATTTCACTGTGTTGGGAAGAGCCGTTGTCTAATATTGTTATAAGAGTTTTTATATCTTTTAGCTTGCATGTTTGTTGTATTATGCCGTCTTCTATTTTTAAATATTGTTCGGCAACGGCTGCAACGAATTCCAAATCATGGCTTATCAATAAAACAATTTTTTCTTTTTTCATTTTATCGATGAGCTTTACACATAAATCCATACTCCATTTATCAAGTCCTGAGGTTGGTTCATCTAAAATAATCAGTTTTTTGCTTGATAAATATACCGTCATCAATGTAAGTTTTTGCATTTGTCCGCCTGAAAGTGAAAAAGGATGCCTGTTTCTAAGATTCCACATGTCAAATTCTTTTAATAAAGGTTCTATCTCATCGTATTTGGAACTGTCTATACCGTATTTAAGTTCTCCGATTACCGAATTTGTAAAAAATTGGAATTCAGATTCCTGCATTATAAAAAGGCTGTTTCGATATAAATCATCATATTTCATAGCCTTTCCATTAAGGTATATTTTTCCTTGTGTAGGTTTTAATAAACCGCACAAGCATTTTCCTAATGTTGTTTTTCCTGCACCGTTTTGTCCTATAATACAGGTGATTTCATTAGAATTAAGTTTAAAAGATATATCATTAAGGATTCTTTTTTTGCCGTATTTAAAAGAAATGTTTTTAACTTCCAATACATTTTCTTGATTATAAAATTCCTCTTTTTTTGGATGCATTTCTATTTGATTTATGTCATTAACTCTTAAACCGATATTTTTTAAATCGTTTTGTGAGAGTTTTAAAAATATATCTTTATCATATTTTTCACAAATATAACCGTTTTTTATAAGCCAGTATTCATCAGCTAAATCATGCAGATAATATAGCCTGTGTTCACTTATAATAAGAGTCTTGCCTTCATTCTTTAAGAGTAATAAAAGTTCCGTTAATTTTTTTATTGCCGTATAGTCCAAATTTGCGGTAGGTTCATCCAGTAAAATAATATCGGAGTTCATAGCCCATGCTGCCATTATTGCAATAAGTTGGCGTTCTCCGCTTGAGAGTTTAAATACCTCTCTATTTCTTAAATATTCTAATCCGAATTTTAAAAAAGCATTATCGACTCTTTTTTTTATCTCGTTTGAATTTATGCCCTTGTTTTCTAAGCCGAAAGCAATTTCAATATCACTTTCTAAAGAAAAAAACTGACTTCTGGGATCTTGAAAAACCGATGAAATTTTATTTCCTACTTCTCCGATTGTTTTGTTTACACTGTCTTCCTCGTCTATCTTAATAAACCCTTCAAATATCCCTTCATAAAATTCCGGGATTAAATGATTTAAACATCTTAAAATTGTTGATTTACCGCAGCCGCTTTCTCCGCAAAGTACAATACACTTTCCTTTTGGTATAATTCCCCGTATATCCTTTATTGCTTTTTCGTTTTTTGCATTATAAGAAAAACTGATTTTAAAATCTAAAATAGGTTTAAGTCCCTCATTTATATCGTCCATACCTATGATTCCTTATTTTAAAAGATTTTTGAAAATCTTTTTCCAGCCTGCAGCAATGAATTCTCCCATTATTTTTAGATACTCAATAGTTTCTTCTTTATCATATCCTTTTTTTATGATCATCGAGTATGCATTAAGTTGCTGCTGCATTACTAATTCTACGAAATCTAATTGCACATCACTGATATTTGAAGATGTGTTTTTTTTGATAAATTGTTTTGTTTCAGTTATTTTATTGTTTATTATCTTATGAAGTTTTTTTTCTATAGAGCTGCCGTTACTGCAGCATAATAATAGTTTACATTCGTCATAATAATTAAACAAAATATCTATATAGTCGGCTGTTTCTTTTAATATACTCTTAATAAAATTATTAAAATTTTTATCCGTATAATAGTTCATATATGATGATTTGTTTTTTAATCTTGTGTCATTTATCGATTTAAAAAAATCTTCCATAAGACTGCAAAAAAGTTCATCTTTGCCTTTATAACGAGTATATATTGCTCCTGTTGTAACTCCCGCTTTTTGGGCAATTATATTGATAGAGGTTTCTTGAAATCCGTTCTTTAAGAATTCTTGTTTTGCCGCTTCAATTATCGGCTTATCCAATTCATGATTTTTATTAGCCATATATCTCCAGATGCTATAATCAATAATTCTGTTATTGATTATAGCATTATTGATTGTTTTTGACAAGCCCCTAATCGTGTTTTATATTATAAGTTTTAGATTTTATTTCTCCTTAACTTCCTATCCGCCTTACTTCTTCTATTTTGTCTCTTATGACTGCTGCTTCTTCAAACATGAGCATGTCGGCATATTCGGCCATCTGAGCTTCTAGTTTTTTGATAAGTTTTTTTCTGTCGGCAGGGTTTAAAATGTTTAGACTGTTGATAAGGGGTCCGGCTTCTGCAAGGGCAGCTTCTTTTTTTATTTCATTTTCCCGCGTTAAAATATCTTCAATTGCTTTTTTGATTGTCTTGGGTGTTATACCGTGTTCCTTGTTATAGGCTTCCTGAATAGCACGGCGGCGGTTTGTTTCTTCTATGGTTTCTTTCATGGCATCGCTTATCCTGTCGGCATACATAACTACCTTACCGTTTTCGTTTCTGGCTGCCCGTCCTACAATCTGAATAAGACTTGTAGTAGAACGCAAAAAGCCTATCTTATCTGCATCGAGAATTCCGATAAAAGAAACTTCGGGTAAGTCGATGCCCTCTCTTAAAAGGTTGATTCCTATAAGCACATCAAATTCCCCTGCACGCAAGCCCTTTAGAATTTCGACACGCTCAATCGTTTCAACTTCGCTGTGGATATATTTTACTTTGAGACCGAGCCCTGTAAGATAATCGGTTAAGTCTTCCGCCATTTTTTTTGTAAGAGTTAGAATTAGACAGCGTTCGTTTAAGGCAATGCGTTTTTTTACCTCCCCATAAATATGTTCCATCTGGCCTTCGCTTTTATGAATCTCGATTATCGGATCCAAAAGGCCTGTAGGGCGTATTACTTGTTCGACAATGCGGGTAGAGTATTTTATTTCTTTAGGGCCGGGGGTTGCGGAAACAAAAACAGCCTGATTCAGCATCTTTTCAAACTCTGCAATTTTTAAGGGACGGTTGTCTAAGGCACACGGAAGACGGAAACCGAAGTCTACAAGATTTTGTTTGCGGCTGCGGTCGCCTTCGTACATTGCTCCCACTTGAGGAAATGTTACATGGCTTTCATCCATGAACAATAAAAAGTCATCGGGAAAATAATGAAAGAGGGTAGCGGGAGGCTCTCCGGGTTTCCGGTTTGCGATTGGGGCCGAGTAGTTTTCGATGCCGGGGCAATAGCCCATTTCGGAAAGCATTTCGATATCGTATTCGGTGCGGGTTTTTAGCCTTTCCGCTTCAAGAAGTTTTCCTTCCTTATTTAAAACATTCAGCCTTTCTTCCAATTCTTTTTTTATTCTTTCAAGAGCATTGGGAATTGCATCTTCGGGCATTACAAAGTGTTTTGCAGGATAAATTGAAAGCTCTTCGTATTCCTGTATTACCTCACCCGAAATCGGATTGAATTTTCTCATGCGCACAATTTCTTCCCAATCGAATTCAAGGCGGTAGGCATCTTCCATGTAGGCCGGAAAAATTTCCATAACATCACCTTTGACGCGGAAGCGGCCTCTTTCAAGGACTGCATCGTTTCTTTCATATTGCAAACTTATCAACTGTTTTTTTAATTTTTCGATTTCGATGTTTACTCCCTTTTCTATGGTTATGCGCAAGTCTCGCCACGATTCGGGAAGCCCCAAACCGTAAATACAGGAAACGGTGGAAACGACGATTACATCTCGGCGTTCCATAAGGCTGAAGGTTGCCGATAGGCGGAGGCGGTCGATCTCGTCATTTATTGAAGCGTCTTTTTCTATATAAAGGTCGCGTGCGGGAACATAAGCTTCAGGCTGATAGTAGTCGTAATATGAAACAAAGTATTCGACGGCATTTTCCGGAAAAAAGGTTTTAAATTCCCTATAAAGCTGGGCGGCAAGGGTTTTGTTGTGGCTTATGATTAGGGTCGGCTTTTGTACGGCTTGAATAATATTTGCCATTGTAAAAGTTTTTCCCGATCCCGTAACACCTTTGAGCGTTTGAAATTTGTCGCCTGCAATTATTCCGTCTGAAAGAGCTTTGATAGCTTCTCCCTGATCTCCTGAAGGTTTATAATCCGAAATAAGTTTAAACTGCTTCATATTATTTTACCTGCCATGCCGCTTCTAATTTTTCCAAATTTTTAATGAGCTTGCTTGCCGTTAAGCTATAGCTTGCTCCTGCATTTTGAGAAGCAAGGCTGTGGGCGAGGCTCCCCGTAATTGCAGCATCAAGAGGTTTATAGCCTTGGGCCAAGAGGGAGCATATAAGACCTGTCAGCACATCGCCTGAACCCGCCTTTGAAAGAGAGGAAGATCCTAAAGTATTGATAAATATTTTTCCGTTATGGGCTATTAAGGTATTAGCTCCCTTTAGCACAAGTACAAGCTTAGGAAATTTTTTTGAAAAACTTAAGGCCGATATAAAGCGTTTTTTTTGTATTTCTTCAATGCTTAAATTTTCCAAACCGGTGATATTTAAAAGTGAAGAAAATTCTTTTGGGTGAGGAGTTAAAACGGCAGCACTTAATTTGGGTAAGATTTTTTTTAGTTCGGCATAATAAAAGGTATCCGCATCTAAGACCATTGGCATTGATTGTGTTTCTTTCATTTTTATGATAGAAAAAAGTTCATCATTTTTTCTTCCAAGTCCTTGACCTATTGCGATGCTTGTAAATTTTTTAACATTGAATTTGCCGGCTTCGAATTTGCCGTCATACATAAAATCGGCTTTTAGGTTTTTAGGCCTTTCCCGATTTTTTCCTATCAAGGTTACAAGGCCTGCACCGAATTCCAAGACGGCAGAAGCTGCCAAAAGTGCTGCCCCGTTTTTTTCTCCTATAATTATTCCTGCATGACCGAAACTTCCCTTATGGGTGTTTTGTTTTTTTCTTGAAGGGAGAAGCATATCTTCTTTTTCGAGTAAAAAAACGTTGGGCTTTTCGTTTTGCTCATAGGAGGAGCGGGGGAGGCCTAGGTCTATAACCTCGATTTTTCCCGTAATATCTTTTGCCTCATCCGAATAAAAGGCCTGCTTTAAGGCTCCCATCGAAAAGGTCATGTTACATAGAACTGCATTGGGGCTTGCTTCTCCGTCAATGTTTAAGCCGCTCGGTATATCGCAGGCTATCTTAAATGCCTTGACCTTATTTATCTTCTCTATTGTTTTTTTATCCTCGGCTTTTAAAAGTCCTTTTAAGCCGGTGCCCAAAAATGCATCAAAAAGAATATCCGATTCGGGCAAGATGTTTTTGGCCGTCCTTATATTTAAGGCCTTTAATCTTTCGTATTGTAGTTTACATAATTCCGACTTCGGCTCTTTTAAAATTATGACATGAATATTAAAATCGTCGGATAAGATTCTTGCAAGGGCGAGCCCGTCTCCGCCGTTGTCGCCCGAACCGCAGACAATCTGTAGAGTTTTTTTTGCATCGCCTTTTTTTAAAGGAAAAAGATTTTTAATTTTTTCTGCTGAACCGCGGGCTGCGTTTTCCATTAAGATTCCGTTTTTTAAATTAAAATCTTCTTCGGCTCTTTTATCCAATTCCCTTAAAGAATAAAAAACATTTTGCATAAGTTCTTTCCCTTTACACCTGCACAAATCTTACAGTCAGATTCGGAATATCTATATCCTCGGCTTTTACATTTATGCGTTCGTTAATCGATAATTCTTTTTTTAATCTCATTTCGGTTTCATATCCGATAGACGGAATGGAAATGCGAGCAGTATTTTTTATTGTTTCTAAGATTACGGCTTCTCCTTGCCAGTCAGGGTTTTGTAATAGATAGATCAGAGTCCAATGTTGACGCGAGGCTCTTTCAGCATAGGAACAATTTTTGCCTGCAATGTCTCCCGCCGCTATCCTCATAAGAAGGTCATCGGTTTTCATCACCTCGTTTCCGTCGATAAATTTTAAAAGCTGTTGATGGGCAACCAAGTCTCCATAGCGGCGGAGGGGGCTTGTAATTTGACTGTACATTGCCATTCCGAGGGCTGAGTGCATTGCAGGAATTGTACCCACATTTCTCGGCCTCATAGCTTTTCTTTTTCGGTATTCGCCCGCAAGTCCTTCGGGAAGTTTTTTCGGTAATTCGGGAGCTTCCTGACTTACATACTGAAACGGAATATTATTTTTAAAAGCAAAGCGGGCGGCGGCCTCTCCTGCAAGGAGCATCATTTCCTTTATCATCAAAAAAGATTCCGTAAAATTATACGGGCTTATAAAAACTTTTTGGCTGTCATTGTCGGTTTCTACCTTGATTTGAACTTCCGGCATGTCTATCGAAACCGCTCCTGCCGCTTCCCGTTTTTTTCTGTTTTTTTCTGCTATTTCAAAAAGAGGTTTTAGGTTTGCACTTGTCTTTTCTTCATCGGCCTTTTCAAAACTTATACAGCTTACTTTTATTTTGGTACGCAAAATATCTACATCGAGAATTTCAGCCGAGTCATTTAGCTTAAGTTTAAACGACAGGGCATAAGAGTCATCATGCAGGCCGAGAGCAAAGGCATCGACTGCCGATTCTCCCAACATTCGGGATACGCCTTCAGGAATGTAAAGGGTCGCCCCCCGTTTCCTTGCATCCATATCGCTTTTGGAATCGGGTGTAATTATGTCGGCAGGGTTTGCAATGTGAATCCATAAGTTTTCTCCGTCAAAGCATACGGCATCGTCCGGATCGGTGCTGCCTTCGTTGTCGATTGCATAGGAGGTAAGATGAGTAAGGTCTTCGTATTTTTTGTTATGCTCGATAGGAGGCAATTCCAGCTTCGGAGAATTTAACGGATGCTTAAAGCGGGTGGGGTAGGGATTTTTTTCTATCTTCCAATAGCCCGTACTAATTAAAATCTTATGGGCCGATTCAGGAGTTTCTTTTAAGTGAGCCTCATTTAAAAGTTTTGACTTGTCGGTTTTTTCCAAGGCAAGAGCTTCTATTTCCTGCAAAAAGTGAGAATATTTTTTTAAGTCGAAATTTTCTTCCTTTTTTTCTTTTATAAATTTTGATAAGCTGCTTATAAATTCTTTCCGCTCTTGCTCTTCCGCTTGTTTTTCGGTTTCTTTTTTTAGTGCTGCAGCAGCTATGGACTCAGCTTCTTCTTTTGTTCTTATCTTAATCGGAAGGTCAGGGCTTTCTGCAATAAAAAGAGGGGAGGCCGATACTAAAAGCCAAGCCGCCCACATTTGTTCCGGATTTAAATTTTCCCAAACCAATTCGCTTATTTCAGAGAAGAGGGCTGTTCCTTCTTCAAAAAAGTCGGCGGCTTCATTAAAGTCAGGTTCGGGACAAGCTGCGGTCAAAATGTTTTTTAGCGATGAGGAGTTACTTGGAGCCAAAACGGAAAAATCTTTTTCGCGCACCTTTTTGATGCCCGTTTCCGTTTCTATTTCAAATTTTCCGTCAGCCTGTCCTTTTATAAGAGCCGGACGGTTTTTATATAAGACGATTGCATTTGTATTCATTTTTGTTCCTCAAAATAAGCCGCTTAGAATAAGCATGTTTAAAATAAGCTGCTTACAATAATTTTACAATTCAAGTTTTGTTATGGATATTTGCCTTATAAATCCGTTTAAATATAAAACCTGAATTTTGTTCGATTTATAAAAATAGTTTTCACAATCTCCTGCCGTATAAATCGGTTTACCGAAAAAACTTTCAAAAGATTTTTTTGTTTCTCCTACCCGTAAATCATTCGGTAATGATAAATTGGAATCTGCAAAAATCGAAATTTTTTCTATGTTATTGTTTGTTGCAGTTGAAATTGAAACCTCGGCATTTAAAAAATCGTAATACCACTTTTCAGAAAAATAATTATATTTTATTCCTGAAGGTTTACCCCAATATTCGATTAAATCATCTGTGGTATCTTCAAGCTTAATCTTTTTTAAAATTATAGGGTTGTATTTTTCCATAGAGAAAATTAAACTGCGTAATTGTTCGCGAGCCTTTAAGGCCTTTTCCGATTCACCTAAACCGAAAAGCATTCTTGCATAATTAAAGATAATAATTCTTTTATCTATTATAGTTCCTGAAATTAAAAAGAGCGGATCATTTTTTGTGATTGAATTATCTTTTATTAAAGATTCTAAAATGAGTTTTGCTTTTGTATAATCTTTTTGCGAAAGGTAGAGGAGGGAAGCATAATTTGTATTTGCAATAAGGCTTCCTGTTCCGCTCTCGCTCAAATATGCTTTTTCCGCAAGAGAAAGAGCTTGAGCCTTATCATTTATATTGGGAGAATAAAATAGGAGCATTGCATAGGAGGATTCCATTCCGGATTCTTGAATTGAATTTAGATAGTTTTTATAAGCTCGTACGGCTTCATCATAATCGTTTATATTTCCCGGAATCGATTCCGTTTCTTCGTTTTTTTGATCTATCAAAAGACTTTTGGGATCGAAATTTAAAATCTCATAATTTTGTTTCGCCGTTTTTGAATCTTGTGCACCTGCAGGATAGGCGGTTAAAAGTCCTTTATTTGAAATACCTGATTCCCATTTTTTATGTGCTGTTATGGCTGCCAATCTTTTAAAATACATATTGTTGGGATAGGCAGTCCGCAAGGCCGAAACTCTTTGCTTTGCATCTTCGATAGCATTTTCATCATCACTTCTGACTGCATCAAGCACATAGAAAATTTCATCGGCAACGGCTTCTGCCTCATCTTTATTTTTAAGTAAATTGCTTATACGCTGTTGCGGTGAAAAGTTATCGGTAAAAAAACTTTCAAATTTTTTTGCGTAATTAGGGTCGGCTTGGATTCTTTTTAGGTCTTCAAGATGACTGTAAAAAAGGTTTGAATCGTAACCTGCAAGTTTTAAAAGAATTAAGGTAAAGCTGTCGGCAGTTAAATTATATGATTTTAAAAGTTCGCTGTTTTTTTCTCCGCTTCTTCTTGGGTCCGAAAAATAGACCAGCTTATTGTCAAGGGCAAAAGATGCCGCTGCATGAGCTAAAAAGGCTGAAAGCATTTTTTCCCTTTCAATGTTTAAATTTTTTATTCTTCGCGGAGAAGCAACTAGATTTTCTGCAATTTTTGCTTCAATGTAGTCGAAAAGGCCTGTACTTAGCAAAATAGTTCCATCAGGATAAATTCCGCATTTTATTATTTGACTTTCTTCAATTATAAGACGCATCCTGCCCCGATAAAGCTCGTTATTTCTTATGAGCATAAAAAGCGAGGCATTAAGCACTTCCTGCCAAACTCCTAAATTTTCGCCGGATATTTCATTGATTGAGGCCGCCGAGATTTCGTTTCGATAAAAATCCATGGCCTCGGTTCGTATTTCTTTAATTGACTTGTCATTTTCTTGGGCAAAACCTTGAGTATAGCCTTTAAAAAGCGTTAAAACGAGAGTAAAACAACAAAGTTTCTGTATAAATTTTCTTTTCATCATTTGCATATAATAGCACAATATCGGATTTTTAGCAAGATTTTCGCATCGGGTTTTGTATCAATGGCAATACATATCGATTAAAACACATCCTCGCTTATTTTTAATTGCTCTTTTAGTTTTTCGTAAAACTCAATGTAAAATACCAGCCTTTCTTTCCATATTTCTTGTGCTGATTTTGTTCCCAGTTCCATGTTTAACAATTTATAAAGCTCATTGAGTCTCTTTTCAACATAATCTTTTTTGAGTGAAATATCCATATCTTTAAAATTATTTTTATGCAGAGTTTCATAAATCCTATACACATCGAATCTGTCAAGATTATCAGCGTCTCCTACCGTTAAGGCAAATGGAGTGCGCTCTCCGTCAAAATCGGCTTTATCGTCTACATGGATTGCTATTCCGTAGCATATATCGCTAATTCTATCGTCCGGCAATCCCAATTTTTTAAGAAAAGGTCGGGCAATTTTTGCCGCATTCCGTCCATGATTCAGCCAACCCTCTTTGCCGCAGAATTCTTCGCAGTAAGAAACATCATGGAGAAGACAGGCAATTATCATTTCCGTAACGGAAAAATCTTCTTTTTCTGCAATCGCTTTGCCGATATTTGCGACGCGGTAAGAATGTTCAAGCCTGTATGCTTTTTCTTCGGGATGTCCGCTTAAGTATTTACTCTCATCGAATTTTCTTTTTAGAAAAGCTTTTGTTTTTTCGATTAATATATTATTTATTTTACATTTCATGTAAGTGTTAGATTAATAATCTCCTGTAGTAATAGCTTTCCTTAAAATACTGTTTATTCTTGTCTGATAGCCTTTACCTAAAGACTGAAGTACTGCAAGAATATCGGCATCTATTTTTATCGAAATTGTTTTTTTAATCGGCGTTACATTCCAATATGCCTCATGTGCCGGTTTGAGCCTTGCAATTTGTTCTTTTGTCAGTTTTGGACTATCCTCATCATACGATATAGGATAATTTTTTATTTCTTCCAATCTTTCAGCTGTTAATTTTTTTGAAGTAATCATAATATTCCTCCCTCAAGTCTTTATCTGCTTGCCGTGCAGATATTAACCGTATTCTGTTTTTTTTCTCGGTAAAAAAGACCAACACTATCAATATTCCGTTCAAATTTCCAATTCCGTAATATCTATCTTCTTTTTCAGAATGTTCAAAATCATATCCTGTTAAAAAGGCTGGATCATCAAATACTTCCAATATTTCTTCAAAGTCTATTCCATGCTTTTCAATATTAGCAAGATTTTTCTCTTCATCCCATTCAAAACGATTATCATCACTTATAATTGTTTTCCCCATAAGTCAAATATATATTAATGAGGATATATTGTCAAGTATATTCTATCTTTCACGGCTTTCGGCAATTATTCTGCTTTCTTCTACTTGAAAAGTCAGTCTAAATATGGTAATATTAAAAGACTGGAGGCTTGTATGATCACAAATGTTCAAGAATGTATAAAACCGATTTCATATATAAAGACAAATGCCGCTGATATGATGAATTTTGTGAATGACAGAAAAGAACCGCTTATAATCACGCAAAATGGGGAATCACGGGCAGTTTTGATTGATGTTGAATCGTACCAAGAAATGAAAAACGCGTTCAATTTGTTGAAAATAATTCAACTTTCTGAAAAGGATGTAAAAGCCGGAAAAACTAAATCTGCTTCGGAAGTTTTTGGGAATTTGAGAAGGCTGTACAATATTGGAAAGTAAAGAAGTTATTGTCTCTCAATTTGCAGAAGATGATTTGAATGAAATTATAGGGTATTATTTTTCTTTAAGTCCGAATTATGTAGAGAAAATAGTTTCTGAATTTGAAACAAATGTAATGTCCTTACAGCAGTATCCAAAACGAGGAAGAATGGTGCCTGAATTGGAGCGGCAGGGAATTTTACAATATAGAGAATTAATTCAAGGGTGCTATAGAATTGTGTATGAAATTTCGGAAGATAAAGTAATAGTTCATACAATTATTGATGGCCGGAGAAATTTTGAAGATATAATAATCTCAAAATTGTCTCGTTATTATGGAAATAAAACCTAAAGCTCGCTTCAACCCGGCAAGTTAAATTATACCTTGGAAGATTCAACAATCAACATCAACAAATACACCTTGATTTTTCCTCATAAGTACGATTAAAATATTCTTTTGTCTGCTTGATTAAAGGTGCTATAATATGTTAGATTAGGTCAATGGTAAAAGCTGTTTTTGCAGGGTCCTTTGATCCGCCCACCTTCGGGCATTTAAATGTAATTGAAAGAGCTCAAAAGATATTCACCGAGGTACATGTAGTAATTGCCGTAAATAATAACAAAAACTATTTATTTTCGGGCGAAGAGCGTAAACATATGATGGAAGAACTTACCCAAAAATGGGATAATGTTTTTGTAAATACTTGGAATTCGCTGATAGTAAACTATGCCGAAAAAATCGGTGCCAATGTTTTAATCCGCGGAGTACGGAATGTTTCCGATTTTTCCTATGAATTCGATCTTGCCGTTATGAATAAGGGCTTAAACCAAAAGATAGAAACCGTATTTATGGTTCCCGACACAAAGTACTTTGTGTTGCGTTCAAGCTCCATAAAAGAATTGGCAGCCTTCAAGGGCAATCTTTCCGGCATGGTTCCTCCCATAGTCGAAAAGGCCTTAAAGGAAAAAATAGAGGAAATATAAAACCGTTTATGTTGATAAGTCTTTTTGCTCAAAAGGGTGGTTTTGGACTTCTTAATAATACCGGAAAATTAAACGGAATTAAGATAATTTAAGAGACTAAAAAATGCTCATATTTATTTGACAAAACATGGAAAAATACTAAGATTTTTGTTATAATAAAATATATAGTTCCAATAAGGAGGCAAGTATGATCTATGAAACAATATTTGAACAGATAAAATCTGTTCCTGATGAATGTCTTGCAGATATTGAGGCGTATATTGGTTATTTGCTATACCGTCACAAAAAAAATATGTATGAGACTAAACATAATGATTTATCTAAATATTTTGGAAGTATAAAAATAAATAAAGATGCTCTTGAAATACAGAAGGAAATGCGTAATGAATGGAATTGATTACATAGCAGATACAAATGCTATTATTTATCTGCTTTCAGGTAATCTATGCATGAAGCCGTATATTTCAAACAGGCTGGGTATCTCAATTATTTCGGAAATGGAAATACTTTCTTTTTCCAGTATGACAGATGCTGATGAAAAATGTATAAGGTCTTTTATAAATGATTGTATTGTTTTAGAATTATCGGAAAAAATAAAAAATCATGCGATTATGTTACGCCGCATTTGTAAAATCAAACTTCCCGATGCTATCGTTGCAGCTACAGCAATAGCGTATAGTCTTCCCCTAATTACTGCAGATAAAAGTTTTAGACAGATTTCCGGCCTTAATTTGATACTCATTGAACCGGTTTTGTTATAGAGATTTTTTTATTTTCTTTTTTTCCTCATCATAAAATAGTAAAGGCCAGCGATAAGATAAAGACAGGCAGAACTTATAAAAAATGATCCGATTTTGATAAGGCCTGCTGTAATTCCTCCGGCTAAGAAAAAAAGAATGTTGAGGCTGTAAAATAAAAAAAATCGGAATTTGTCTTTTTTGCCCCTAAGGCACATAGCTAGGGCAAAGGCTGCATCTGTAAGGTAGCCTGTTATGTGGGTGGTTCTTACAAGGATGTCTCCATAGAAGATAAACATGGCGTTTTGAACTCCGGCTGCGAAGCTTAGGGCAGATACTTTGAGGATTTGGGGTGTTTTAAACAATGCCAAACTTAAAAATATCATAGCCAGCCCCATCAGCAAAATGCCGTATCTTTTCTTTAATCCGAATTTTCTTTGGTGGAATAAAAGTCCCGAAAAAAAAGCTCCTGCAAAAAAGGCAAGAATTGCCGAAGCAATTATAAAAACTTCTGTTATGTTTTTGTGTGCAATTGAAAGGGCAAGATGACTTACATTCCCCGTATGGTGACTTATAGGCAAAGAAAAGCTGCGGATTGCTCCTACGTTTATAAAACCCGATAAGAAGGTTAAAAAGGCTATCCAGATTTTAAATCGCCGGTCTTTTAAGGTATCGGTCATAATCAACCTATCGGCATAAAATCCGGCAGCTTGTTTTAAGTACCGGATTTATAATCAGCTTATAAATAAGCGGCTTATTTTTTTTCATCGAGGATAGAGTTATATATCGAAGAATATTCTTCTTTTCCTTTTTCCATTTCGAATCTGGAGGCTCTCTCCCTCAAAAGGAGCTTAACAGCGTAGGCAAAAATTCCATCGGAAGAGAAATTTTCTGCCCCTCTTACCGTATCGGCAGCCTGAAACCTTGCATTATCCAAAAAAGTTTCGGCCTCAAGAGGATTTTGAATTGAAGCTGCTGTTCTTGCAATTTGTACTGGTGTAAAAGCCGAAGAAAGCAAAACTCTTTCGTCATAGGAAATAGGTGCTTCCCATTTTAGCTTTGCCGAGCGTACCTGTTCAAGGGCTATTCTAAGAGAACGCTCAAACTCATACCACTTATCCAAATAAGCGGAACCTGTGCTTTTTTCTTCTCTTGGAGGCTCAAGGGATAGATTTTCCAAAATTTGAGCATCTTTTTTTGAAAGAGAACGCAAAGCCAGTTCTTTAAAGGCTTTAAAGCTCATAGGAGGCTGTAGATTAGGAAAAATTGAAGGCAATTGAGCCGTCAAATAATAGTAGGAGGCCACCTTTTAAAGCTCCTTTGCCGCATTCTTTAAAATTTCGGCTGTTTTGGGGCTTAGATATGACGAAAATAAATCTGCAACGGCTTCTGCCGAGAAGTCATAATAAGCCGCTCCGTCTTTAGTACCGATTCTAAATCCTCCTGCTATCTTGCTGTCGGCTTTAAGTTCCATGCCCTTAGCAATATGATCTTTTAAGGCTGCACTTAAAGAGGATTCAAGCTCTTTAAGGTCCTTGTCTGCAAGAATTACGGATAAATTCTCGGTATTGCCGGTTTTTACCCAGCCCTTGACTGCTTCGGGAATCAGATTTTTTAGAACTGCTGAATCGTAATTTTTGGCTGTTTCAGCCTTTATAATGGCATTAAGTTCATTTAAAAGACCTTGTCTGAATGAAATAAGAGTATTTCTGCCGGCTTGATCTATTGAAGATTCGGCAGCTTTTTGGAATCTGAGAGCTTCAGCTTCAGCTTTTTTTACGCTTTCTTGTGCTTCAGCTTCGGCTTTTTCGATAATATTTTTTGCTTTTTCTTCTGCTGCTCTGATAATTTCGGCAGCTTTTTCATCGGCAGCGGCAACTCCGTCTTTTTTTATCTTATCAACAAGCTCTTGTAATTGAACTTCCATATATGTCTCCTTAACAAAGTTATGCTTTCAACATTGTAACAGAAAAACTAATTCTTAGCAAGATAGGGCTTGACAATTTTTTTAAATTTATTATAATTATAAATGAACATATGAGCATTTGTTCATATGAATAGGTGATGAAATATGATAGAAGATGATGAAATAGGTGTTTCTAATGAAGAAACTGTAGCTCATGCAAGGGCTAAGATGCCCGATGAGCAGACAATGAGCGACTTGGGAGATTTTTTTAAAAACTTTGGAGATTCTACGAGGATTAAGATTGTTTCCGCTCTTATTTCAGGGGAGCTCTGTGTAGCCGATCTTGCAGAAGTTTTGGAAATGTCGGCTTCGGCCGTTTCTCATCAGCTTAGAATTTTAAGGCAGGCTAAGATAGTAAAAAGCCGCCGAAACGGAAAACAGGTTTATTATACAATAGATGACAACCATGTCGGAATCCTATATTCCGTCGGTTTGGAACACATTAGGGAGGGCAGGTAAATGGATTTAAAAAAAGAAAACGAACACAAGCATGGACACAGTTATGAAGAACATCATGACCACCATGATCACAGCCATGATGAACATCAAGAACATGATCATCACGGACACGATCATCACGACCATCACAAACATGACCACCATGAGCATGAACATCACGAACATAGCCACGATGAACATTGCTCTTGTGGGCATGAACACCATGAACACCATGACCACCATGAGCATGAACATCACGAACATAGCCACGATGAACATTGCTCTTGTGGGCATGAACACCATGAACACCATGACCACCATGAACATGATCATCATGGACACGGCCATCACGATCATCACGAACATAACCACGATGAACATTGTTCCTGTGGACATGACCACCACGACCATCACGGGCACGATCATTCAGGCTGCGGGTGCGAACATCATCACGGCTCCTCAAAAGAGATGGTAGTGCAATTCGGTATTTCAGCCTTGTTTTTTGCCGGAGGTATTTTTGCCCGGATTTTTTTTGATGAAGCCGGAATACAAATTAAGAATTTTTATGCAGCTTTTTCGACGGTTTTATTTGTCATAGCTTGGCTGACAGCAGGCTACAAGGTCTTGTTAACTTCGGTAAAAAATATTTTAAAGGGTCAAGTTTTTGATGAAAATTTTTTGATGTCTGTTGCAACAATCGGAGCCTTTATTTTAGGCGACTGGACCGAGGGTGCAGCGGTTATGCTCTTTTACAATTTAGGCGAGGTGGTACAGCACTCGGCCGTCGAAAAATCGAGGCGCTCAATCATAGATCTTATGGACCTCCGCCCGGACTTTGCCCGCCTTTATGATTCCGATTCTAAAGAAAAACTTGTAGATCCTGCAAGCGTAAAAATCGGTTCCTTGGTTCTTGTAAAAGCAGGTGAAAAAATCCCCTTGGACGGCGTAATTTATGAAGGAAGTGCCGAACTTGATACCTCATCTATGACGGGAGAAAGCCTTCCGCGTACTGCAGAAAAAGGCAGCCCCGTACTTGCAGGTTTTGTAAACTTAACGGGGGTTATAACGGTAAAGACAACAGCTTCCTTAGAAAATACCGCTGCCTCAAAGATGCTTGAGCTGATTGAGTCTGCACAAAACAGAAAGGCTAGGGTAGAACGGTTTATTACTTCTTTTGCAAAGGTTTACACTCCGATAGTTACGATAGGAGCTGTCCTTCTTTCGGTTTTACCGCCTCTTTTAAGTGCGCTTATTTTTTCATCGCCTATTAACGGCTGGGAAAGTTTTGCTCCGTGGATTTCACGCGGCCTTGTATTTTTGGTAATTTCCTGTCCTTGTGCCTTTGTTATTTCGGTTCCGCTGGGTTATTTCGGCGGAATAGGAGGAGCTGCAAAACGGGGTATATTGATTAAAGGTGCCGATTACATAGATGCTCTTTCAAAGGCCGATGCCGTCGTCTTCGACAAAACGGGAACTCTTACCAAGGGAGTTCTAAAGGTTATGGCCTTGATGCCTGCAGAAAATGTAGAAAAATATGAGTTTTTAAGATTGGCCGCCCTTGCCGAATTTAATTCTCATCATCCTATAGCTAAAGCCGTTCAAGATTGTGCCCTAGTTAATTTGTCCGAAGAGGTAACAAAGACTTTTCCAAATGCCGAACTTACAGACTATTACGAAAAGGCTGGAAAAGGTATCTCGGTAAATTACAAGGGAAAGAGCCTTTTAGCCGGAAAAAATTCCTTTATAAGCGAAAATATAGGAAAGGAAATTCCTTTATACGGAGATGAGATAGGCGGAACTCAAGTTTATGCCGCTTATGATGGCAAGTACATCGGCTGCTTGATTTTAACCGATACGCTTAAAAATGAAGCTAGGGAAGCTATATCCGATTTAAATAAATTGGGGCTTTCAAGGGTAGAAATACTTACCGGCGATAATGAAAAATCGGCTAAAAAGATTGCAGAAGATTTGGGCATAAAAAATTACACCTCAATGCTTTTACCCCATGAAAAGGTTTCAAGGTTCGAGGAAATTTCCGATGAAGTAAAAGCAAAAAATAAAAAAGCTTCTGTTATATTTGTAGGAGACGGTATAAACGATGCTCCCGTATTGGCACGCTCGGATGCAGGTATAGCTATGGGAGGCATAGGAAGCGATGCTGCCATTGAGGCGGCTGATGTTGTTCTTATGAACGATAATCCCCGTCTTGTTGCTTCCGCCATAAGGCAGGCAAGGTTTACCAGAAAAATCGTTTGGCAAAATATAGCCTTGGCCTTCGGTATAAAAATCGGCTTTTTAACATTGGGCGCACTCGGTCTTGCAAACCTTTGGGCAGCTGTCTTTGCCGATGTCGGAGTTGCCTTATTGGCCGTCTTTAACTCTTTAAGAGCAAAAAGATAGATAGGAGAGATATGGAGCTGCACAAACCGAATCACAACTAAGTTTTTAAGTTTGTAAAATCTAAAAATCCAACAAGGTTTTTAGAGGTACCCTTAAATAAACTTTTGACCGCCCTCTTAAAGTTTTCGGGAAGGGGGGCGGTAATCTCCTTTGGCAAGTCGTCTAAAAACGGTTCCGAAAATATTAACTTATAGGCATGTAAAAAATATGTAGTTTTTTTTGACAAATCTTCAGAAAATGCTTTTTTTTGTTTTGAGCCGTATTTTTTATCGTTTAAAAGGGGAGTGCCGAACTGTGAGCATTGTATTCTTATTTGGTGTTTCCTTCCGGTTATAAGCTTAAAAAGCACAAGGCTCAAATTTTCTTTTTTTGAAAAATCAAGGATTTTTATGTGGCAAAGACATTCTTTTCCGTCGATTGTGCTTTTAAATTCGGTTAAAGAAGGACGCCCCTCAGTTATTCCTATGTAGAATTTACCTATCTTTCCTTCCTGCAGGGCTTTTGAAAAGCCTTGGGCTCCTTTTAAACTTTGAGAAAAGGCTAGAATTCCGCTTGTATCCTTATCCAGTCTATGCAGGGCTCCTACTTTAAAGGAAAGACTTTTTTCTTTTGGCGAAAAATATTTTAAAACAGCCTCACAAAGACTTTTTTTTCCATGTACAAGCTCTCCCGGCTTTTTGTTTATAAAGAGTAAATCATCGGTTTTTAATAGAACATCGGGTTTTGAAATTGAAGAATTTGTTTGGTCTTCGGAGGCGGGGGCAGTTAAGCTGAATAGGCTTGAGTCTATTGCAATTTCATCACCTTTTTGAGTCAGATAGGCTCCGTTTTCCTTTTTGCCGTTTACTTTTATCTTTCCTCTGCGTATTGCCGAATATACGCCCGAAAGAGGTATCTTTCCTAAAAATTTCCGTATTACACGGTCCAATCTCCTGCCTGAATCATCTTCGCCTATATAAAAAATCTTATTTTCTTTACTCATTTATACATTATATACCATTTACAGACTTGACAAAAGAGCTATTTTGTAGAGAATTAGAGATATGTTGGAAACGATGTATAAAACGCAGTGGATTATGTTTTTTTCCAGTCCGATTTTTTTGTCCGCTATAACAAGCTGGATGATGAGTCAGATTATAAAGACTATTTTTGCATTATTTAATGCCTCAATAAAAACCCCCATTGACTTTGTAGAGCTGGTGTTTTGGCGTACCGGCGGAATGCCTTCGAGCCATTCCGCTCTTGTAGCTTCATTAACGGTAAGTATAGGTATAAGGCAGGGGTTTGATTCGGATCTTTTTATTTTTGCGTGTTTTATGGCTCTTATAGTTATAAGAGATGCTGTGGGAGTAAGAAGGTCCAGCGGTTTGCAGGCTAAGGCGCTAAATGATCTCGGTGCAAAGTTTGCCGAAAAGAATGAGACTTATCATTTTAGGGCTGTGAGGGAAATTCAAGGCCACAAGCCCGTTGAAGCTGTTGCCGGAATTATTCTTGGTATAATTACATCAATATTGTTTGCTTATTTTGGATAAGAGCTATGAATCAGCCTAAAAAATACATCTTCTGTTTTGATATTATTGCAGGTTTTTTATTGATTTTCTCTTTTTTCTTATTAATATTTGTCCCGATGAGTTCAATGTCTACATTGTGGAAGGACTATCGTGTTCTTTTTTTGCCTATGGAAGTAGATGAGCCTGCTGTTTTACAGGCAGCAGAGGAAAGCGGAATTACAGGCATTATCTCCTCTCAAACAATAGAAAACCGTTTTTCGGATTTGGAAGAACAAGGTTATACCGGTTATCCTTTTACCGATAAGGAGCGTTATACCCAGTGGTTTATAAATGATCAGGAAAATATAAGATATATGTATATTCCTTCCGATAGACACATAACTAAGAGCTTTTTTAGATTTTTAAAGAAAAATACGGGATATTTTTTTATAGAAAACGATTCTTCTTTTTCGGTGTTTCAGTTTTTTATTGCTTTAATATTTTTTGCAGTATCTTTTTTTTATACAAGCCGTAAAAAAAACTATTTTTCTGCCGCCTTTCCATTTGTTATTTATGCAGCCTTTCAGCGGGGAATTTTAGCTCTTTCTTCCTCAATTCTAATAATGTATGCTCTTGCATTTTGGATGGAAGCTATAGGTTCTTCTTTAAAATTTACAAAGGAACAGCTTGTGTCCAGAATCAAAAAAAATCCTCTTTTAGTTTTTTTTCCCTTTGTTGCTCTGATAATTGCAAAATTTAACAGTAATATTTCGCTTGTTCTTTTTGCCTTTGCCGTATCGGCTTCAGCCTCTTTAACATACATCATTGAAAGGTTTAGTTTTTTTGTTGAAGAGAGGATTGATACACAAAAAATTCATAAAACAATACGGGCCTATGTAATGAACCCCGAATCGGTTGCAAAATTTTGGCATACAAAACATTTGTTCGCCGTCTCTTCTTGTGCCCTTTTTTTTATTGTCTTTTCAGCCTTGTTTTTATATTTCAGTTTTAATAAAACCATAAAGGCGTATCAAAATACCCTATACCTGCCTATGCCGGAAGCCTCGGTTGGAATTTCAGGCTTTTCAAAAAAAGCCTTTGATGAATTAAAAAAAATAAGGACAGGAGATGACCTTCCTGATCTTGGAAACCTTATTTCGGATACATGGAATGCAAAGGTTATTCCCTTTACCCGTCTAGGTCTTTCTCCTCAAGAAAATGACAGGGTTAGTTTTAACGATTTTTCCGTAGATGAAAACGGTGTAGTTACGGAACAAGACGGCCTTGTATTCAATTTTGATGATGAGTTTATAAAAAGCGTTATTTCTTTTAGGATAAGCCCTTCTATCGAAGACCTGCTTTACAGTCAGGGAAGGTTTATTACGGCTTCTTATGCACCTAAGAAATTTCCGCTTAACCGTTATAATAGTGCAGCATTGCTTGTTGCTCTTGTTTCGGCTATAATGCCGTTAATGATTATATTATTGAGAGTGTTTGAAAAATGACGGAATTTTTAAGATTTAAACGGGGTAAAGAAGTTTTAGAATACCCTAAGCTGCCGGCTTCGTTTGAGGGCAATGCCTTTTTACCTCAAAGAGCCTTTATACCTATAGCTTTTGATTCTAAAAAGCATCCTGAAACCCTTGTTATGAAAGGAGAGACCGTAAAAGAAGGTCAAATTATAGCCCGTACCGAGGAGCCTTTTTCGGTCGCTATATACTCTTCTATTCCCGGAATTTTATATGATTTTATTGATTTTACCCTTCCTGACGGAAAGCACATTCATGCTGCAGCCGTAAAACTTGAAGGGTCTTTTGATATTCTAGGCCGGCCCTCTGCCGATTATCCATGGAGGACGTCTTCTAATTCCGAAATCGTTAGAGCAATAGGTTATTCCGGAATTTTAAATACGGCTGATCTTTCAACAGTACCCCTTATTTATCAAGTAAGAAATGCTTTAAAAAAAGGAGAAGCCGATATCTATATAAACCTCTTCGATAAAGATCCTTCTTCAGGTATTGATTCAATCTTGTTTGATCATTTTTTTGAAGATGTTGCAGAAGGCCTAGGTATAATGGCAAAAGTCCTCAATGCATCTTCTGTAACCTGTATTCATAAGTTAGCTAAAAAAGATCTTTACAAATTAGAAAAAATTTCAGAAACTTGTGAGCCTTTTTGTAAGGTAAAGTTTATAAATGCATCAAATGATTATCCCTTTGTTCAAAAAAATTATTTTGTGAATAAGGAAAATTCTCTTTTAATAGATATTCCTACAGCTATGTATACATATGAAGTTGTAAGAACAAATAATCCTATTACTTCCGTTTATGTTCTTGTAACGGGTAAGGCTATCAATGAACCCAAGGTTTTAAAGGTTAAGATCGGGACGCCTATAGGAAATCTTATAGAAGAGTGCGGAGGCTTTAAAACCATGCCGGCTCAAATTATATTGAATGGGCTTATCGGCGGGATCTCTGCCGATACTTTGGATATACCTGTAACGAGTACCTTAAAATCGATTCATATTCCGGGGAAGGATAGTATAAAAAAACACTCTATAGAAAAGTGTATAAATTGCGGTTTATGTTTTAATTCTTGTCCGCTTTATTTGGAACCTAAAAAAATAGCCGAATCCATTGAAGCTGATGACTTAAACGAGGACATTTTAAAACAAATAAATATTTGCAGCGGTTGTGCTTGTTGTTCCGCCTGTTGCCCTTCAAGGATCCCACTGTGTTCCATTATTTTAGAGATGTCGCAAAAAATTAAAAAAGGAAATCTTTTATGAAATCTTATTCTAATCTGTCTTTGACGGCTGCTCCATTTGTGTATACACGTCTTCCCATTTTTAAAATTAATATTGTCGTTTTATCTCTTTTAGGTATCCAAATTTTGATTTTGGCGCTGAGTGCCGACCTTTATGCTCTGTTAAATATTGTTATTTCCGTTATGGGCGTATTATTTGTAGAAAATTTACTTAGATATTTGGCTTCCTCAAAATTCGGTTTATCCATCGAAATGATAATTTCAGGTCTGCTGATAGGTTTTTTTATGCCTACGGGTATAGGGTTTATTTTTGTTTTTATTTTAAGTGCTTTTTCGGTGTTTATTGTGAAAACCGTGTTCGGCGGAACAGGACGAAATTGGCTGAACCCTGTTGCTTTTGCAGTATGTGCTGCATATATTTCCCGTCCCGAGGCCTTTCCGCCGTTGATTTCAGACTTTTCACTCTTAACTGAAAAAGGCAGCTTTTTTGCCGTGATGGAGGCAAACGGCCTTTTAAAACTTAAAACTGATTTTACCGTTACCTCTGCTCTTAATTCCATTTTATTACACGGTGTAGGTGTAACCCTTCCTGAAGGCTATATAAGCCTCTTTTTAAATTCTACATCGTCAATACCAGCTTTTCGTTACAACATAGTTACATTGGTGTCGTCGATAATACTGTTTTCTATAAGAGCCGCAGATTATATTCTTCCGGCGTTTTTTTTGACAACCTATGCTATTTTAGTTTGGATTTTTGGAATGGTCCCTGTTTCAAATATTTATTTTACGGGAGATATACTGTCGGCTGTTTTAACGGGCGGCGTTTTATTTGCAGCCTTCTTTGTTATGACGGAGCCTGCATCTTCTCCTAAAACCAAATACGGAAAGGCTATGAGCGGATTTTTTACAGGAGTTTTTGCCTTTTTTATATGTGCTCATGGAGCATCGCCTGCGGGAATTTTCTTTGCCATAATCCTCGGCAATATAATATCGCCTCTTATCGAGAAACTTGAGATAAAAATACAGGCTAAAAAAAGGAGCCGTTATGAATAATTCGAGTGTGGAAAAAATAAAAAAATATCTCATCCTTTTTGTTTTCTTTATTGCATCGGGATTTATATTGTGGGGAAGCGGTTATATAATTTCAGGACTCAAAAACGATGCTTATTTACAGGATGCAGAGTATATTTTAAAAAACTCTCCGCTTTGTTCAAAATATCAAGGCTTAGAATTTATAAAAGCTTTAAATCCCTCCTCGTTAAATATGAATTTTTGTAATGCGGTTTTTGAAGTGAAGATGAAAGAAAAAAAAGGCTATGCTGCCTTTATAAATATGAGCGGAAAATACGGAATGTATCAAGGAATGTTTCTTTACTTTAAAGAGGGAAAACAATGCTTTTTTTGCGGTTTAGGAGGGGGAATTGCCGATAAACCGGCTATGTATTACGGCGTAATTCCTCTGACTATAAGTATTTCCGAACAAAAATTGGAATCTGCTTTTAAAGGTCTTGAAATAAACCGTAGGGGGGAAAAATAAATGGCTGCAAATAAAAAGTTGATCGTCTTTCTTTTCGGACTATGTCCCATAATTCCTGCTGCTTCAAATTTTGCATATGGAATTGTTTTAACCGTTTCATTGTGGGTTATCTTCTTTTTGGGAATTTTAGGAAACTATGCCGTAAAGGTGATAGATATTAACCGTTTTAACTATGTATTTGTAAGTATATTTATGATTACGGGTACGGCCTTGGTTAATGCCTTGCTGGAAGGTATATTACCTATAATACACGGTCCTCTTCAAGTATATACGTATATATTAACCTTTTCGTACATTATCTTTTTGGGACTAAAACAGTATTATGAAGACTCTGAATCGTTGGATGTGCCTATATGGTATTCGGTCTTGATTTTGAGTTTATCTGCTTTAAGGGAATTTTTTGCTTTCGGCTCGCTTTCTTTTCCTGTTTCATCCGGTTTTTTATCGCTTCGGCTGCCTTATTTTTCAAATCACCCTCTATTCCGTTTTTTAGGAACCACAGCCGGAGCCTTTATTATCCTCGGGCTTATAATATGGATTTATTTTTCCGTTACAAAAGAATTACCGACTGTTAGGATGGGAGAGGAAGAATGAACCTGATTATATTTTATGCCTTTGTATCTTCGATTGTTTTTGTATATGGAATAGGCTTGGAATGCCTTTATATCTATCTTGAAAGCCCAAAAAAAGTATACTCATTTTTTATTAAAAATGTCATAGTAGTTTTGATATCGGTCAGTCCGGTTTGGGCTTTATGCCGCTATATTTTAAATCCGCTTGGGGCCGGTTTTTTGCTTCCTGTTTTGACTATAAGTTTTTTAGAGGCATTGAATTTGATTTTTAAGCTTGTATGGCCTAAGTTTAACGGTTTAAAACCTGAAGAAAAAATTTTTAGCTGGGGACTCGTATTTTTTTGCCTTTATCAGGCTTCTACATATCGAGAATGTCTTGCTTTGATTTTTTCGGGTTTTTTTAGTCTTTGTGTGTTTTTGTTTGTTCTAAATGCAATAAAACAAAAAACAACAGATAATGAAGCTTTTACCGAATGGAAAAAAGCGTCTCTATTTTTGATAAGCATGGGGCTGGTGTTGTCGGCTTTTTATCTTACTGATTTATCGCCTTTTTTCTAATTTTTAACCGTTTTTGAAAAGCGGTGAAGGATTGACAAGGCTTTACTTATAATTTATAATTGAAACATTGTAAAAGTGTAAAGGGGTTTTTGTGGAAAAAAACAGTAAAAAAAAGTTGGAGATATGTTTTGCCGTTCACGCAGATTATAACGTAATTGATGAATTTTCAAAGGAAGATTATACTCAAGACTATAAAGATTTTTTTTCAAACTTATATGCTTCTCCTTCTATTCCCTTTACCCTTGTCTTTAGCGGTAGATTTTTGGAATGGATACAGCGTAAAAATACCTCATTTTTTAATGTTATTTACGAAATGCACAATAGGAAACAAGTCGAAATTTTGGGAAATGCCTTTTATGAACCCTTTATTTCGATGATTCCTTCATCTGACCTCATAGGTCAGATCGAGTACATGACGGATACTTTGCGTAAACATTCTTACAAGAGGCCCCGCGGCATGTATCTCCCTTATTTTGCATGGAATCCCAATATTATTTCGAATTTACAAAAATGCGGAATGGAGTATTGCCTTCTTGATTTCCGTTTTTTTATTAAGGCCGGCTTAAATGCCTTTGCTCCGGTTTGTATGGAAGATGGCGGAAAAATATTATTCGGTATTCCTTCCACTTATGAATTTGAAAATACCGATTTAGACCCTGCTGCTTTTTATGATTTTTTATGCAATTATGCAAGCGTAGTTACCGAAACAAGTGTTGTCGTATTTTTATCGAGAGAAACGGCGGTCCGATTTTTAGATAAATCAAAGGGCCAAAAGTCATGGATGGAAGAATTTTTTGAACGTATTTCTTCTCCTGACTCCGTTATTTCACTCACTCATACCGGACAAATAATTAAAAATAAGAGGATATATCAAAAGGGCTTTATATCCTCAAATGCAATATTTTCAAATCAGCTTGTAAACAGCTCCGTGAAACAGCTTTTGGCCAATAACCTAAATATCTATGCTATGTATGCAAAGATGATTTATGTTCATGGTCTTGTAAATCAGGTCCGGGGCGATAAGGCCCGCAAAAATAATTCCTTGTTGGATTTATGGAAGGCTGAAAGCGGAATACTTTTTAATTTGGATTGTAAAAATAAAAAATATAACAGAGATTTAAGGCAGTACTGCTACAGAAATCTGCTTTTAGCCGAAAAGCAGACTAGGATTCCCGGCATTTTTGCAGATTCTTTAACCAGCTTGGATTTTGATTTGGATGGTGTTAAGGAGTTTATATCCCAGCGGGAGCATCTTAATCTGTATATTCACGCTATGGGCGGGAAGATCTTTGAGATAGATGTATTTTCCGCCTATAAAAACTATGCAGACATCTGTTCCGAAGAGACCGGTTTATTTATAGATCATCTTATATCTTCTGATGAACTTGAAGCAATTAAAAGGGGAGATTTTAAGTCTGCTGTTGTCAAACCGGTTTTTTGTGAAAATCTTTATCAAGAGCTGAAATTAGACAGGGTTAAATTTGAGCTTTTAATGAAAACCGAAGGAAGTTTCCGTAGTTTTAATCAATTAGTATCCTTGCGTAAACAATACAGCTTTAATGATCATGGTGTTCAAGTTCAATATATTTTAAAAAATGAAAGTCCTTTTAATCTTTCGGCTTATTTTATGGTGGAAATAGACCTATCTGTAAGCCCTATTGAAAAAAAACTTCCGAATGTTTCCGTTTATGCAGATGATCAAAAATATGAGGCTTCTAAAGAAAAAAATATCTTTTCAAAGGTGTCTTGGATTCAAATAAACGAACCGGAAGGGAAAACTGTCTTTACGATAGAATCCAATGAGGCGGCAGAGTGTATTATTCTTCCCATATATGAAAAAATCTCTGAGGCAAAAAATCCTATTGTGGGAATAAGAAATCTGTTTTTTTGGAAGGTCGATTTAAATTCAGGATTTGAAACGGAAAAGCTTCTTTTCTTTAAAGTAGATGCAAAAAAATCGGGAAAAGAAAAATAAAGCCCTCTATCCCTCTTGACCGCAAGGCTTTACTTACGTAAACTGTAAGTATGGGACGTGTTTTGTCTTATATGCTTTATATATTGGCATTGGCAATAGAAATAGTTAGAGTTCTCTTGTTTACTTATATTGAAAAGGCTCAGCCTTGGCCGTTAAGTATTGTTGATTGGGTTGCCTTTGCTTTTTTATGTATGCCGGCAGTGTTTTTCTTTTTATTATTACATCAAGAAAAAGATTTTCACCAGCTTTTAAGGATGATTGCCGTCATTAAATTTTTGTCCATTATTGCGGCTTGGTTTTTTTTGATAAAAACTGCGAGTTTTGTAAGTCTGACTGATTGGACTGCCGATGCGTTTACTTTACAGACACGGGTAACAAGGTCGTTTTTGTATATTGATACTGTGATATTAATTTTATGCTTAAAAAGGGAGAGGTCTTTATGCAAATAATTCCTATTGCCAGCGGAAAGGGCGGTGTAGGTAAAAGTCTTATAGCTGCAAATCTTGCTATCGCATTGGGGCAGGCCGGTAAGAGGGTAGTGTTGGCCGACCTTGATTTGGGAGCGTCAAACCTGCACTTAGTTTTAGGTGTTCAAGGACGCAAAAACGGCATAGGCACTTTTTTAACAAAAGCTGCCGAATTTAAAGATATAATAATCGATACGGATTATGAAAATGTCAGGTTTGTTCCGGGAGATTCCGAAATTCCCGGTTTTGCCGCTTTAAAAATATATCAGCGTAACTCTTTGGTAAAAGAGCTTTTAAAACTCGAAGCCGACTTTTTGATTTTGGACTTAGGTGCCGGAACTCATTTGGGCATCTTAGACTTTTTTTTACTGTCCCCTCAAGGAATAATAATAACCTCTCCTTCGGTAACCTCAACTCTTGATGCCTATGTTTTTTTAAAGAATATTGTGTTTAGGATGATGTGCTCTTCATTTCCTGCAAAGTCTAAGGGCGGTATATTTTTTGAAAAATTAAAAAATGATGTTCCCGGAATGCAGCGTCTTTATATCCCGACAATAACGCAAGAGTTGATGACTCTTGACCCTGACAATACCAAAAAGTTTTTAAGCAAATTTTCTCATTTTAAGCCCCGCATTATAATGAACATGATGGATGATCCAAAGGATGCTGAAAAGGCTATGAAGATACGCCGTTCTACAAAGCAGTATTTAAATGTTGATCTGGAGCATCTGGGGGTAATATATACGGATGCGGTTCAGGATAAAGCTCTTGCTTCAAGGCTTCCGGTAATCAGGTATAAACCTCAGTCTATGATTTCTCAGGCTATATACCGCATAGCCGATAAACTTATTCAGTCTGAAGCCGAAAATTATAGTGGAGAAGATTTTCAAGAATTCTCCGATTATTCTTTTGTGTCGGCTGAAGCCGAAGCAGAAACGGACTTTAAGTCTAAGATGGAGTATTTGGATGATTTGATAGGAGGAGAGGTCTTGTCTTCGGGCGAAATGAGCGAAATTATAAAATCCCAGCAATTTGAAATAAATGTGCTTAGGAATGAAAATTTACTGTTAAAAACAAAAATAGCAAAGGCTCTTAAGCAGGGCTTTAAAGTATAGGAAAAAAGTTTATGGAAAAGGCATGGACATTAAAGAAAAATAACAGCGGAAAGTGGTTTTTAACCTTTACAGCCTTACTTGAGCCTGAAAATTGCCCCTCAGCCGATGAGATTCTTCTTGAGGCAAAAAGAAAGGGAATAAAAAGTTCATCTCTGGTAAGTAAAAAAACTATTGAAGACTATTTAAAAAAACATACCGGCTCCGGTATAGAACCCGTTTCATTGCCGCTTGAGCTTGATCCCAACTTTGATGCAAGAATTACAACAAATAACGACAAAACAGCGGCCTATCTCTATGTAAGAAAGGCTGCCGATTCCGCTAACGAAGTGGACATGTCTACTATAAACAGACTTCTCCAAAGAAGTAATATTGCAAATATCGATACGGAAAAGGTAAAAGAGGGTTTAAACGATTTTATAAATTCTTCCGATATGGAATTCTCGATGCAGATTGCCGAAGGTTCTCCCCCAAAACGAGGACCCGATAAAAAACTCATCACTCATTTTGAGCAAATACCTGACCATGAGGTACAGCGTTTGGCAGACCGTTTAAAGAGACCCGATTTACGCACTGCAGATGTAGAAAATCCTACAACAGACCAAGATTATCCTCTTTCCGAGGCTGAAACCCTTACGGTTGTCGAAAAAGGCGACCTTATCTATGAGGTTGAAGATGCCGGATTGGGAGAGGCCGGTGTTGATGTATACGGTCAATCTATTCCCGGTCTTCCGGGCAATGACCCTTTTTTCTTGGATTTACGGAATATAGTACAAAACCATTCCGAGCTGCGTGCGGGAGAAACCGGTCTTCTTTTAATTGCAAATACCGAACGAGGGTTAAAGATCCGTATAGTTCCATATAGGGATGCAAAGGTAAGAGCCGTAGTAAGCCGCGATAAGATGGAAGTTTCTCTTATTTTGCAGTCAGGGCTGGGAGCTGGAGAAAGACTTTCGGTAATAGGCGTAAAAACCGCATTAAATGAAGTCAATCTTCTCGACTCAATTTCGGATACAAAAATAAATGAAATTATAGAATCTGCAAGAAAGGTAAATGACGAATGCGAGTTTGTAATATTAAGCGGAACTCCTCCTGTCGCTCCCGAATCCTATAAACTTGAATGGTCGGTTAAATTTAATGAAGAACTTAGTACTGCAACTGTCGAGAAAGATGCCCTAATTTTAACTGCCCGTCTTTTACCTAAGGGAGAAAAGGGTAAAAATGTTTTTGGTGAGCCGATTGACCCTAAAAATGCCGAACCAACGGATTTACCCGCTAATGATGAAACGATAAAAGTTACTGAAGAAAAGCATGTTATTAAATTTTTTGCTGCAGAATCCGGAGAACTTTCTTTTTTTAACAATGCCCTTGTAATCTCTTCACTTAAAACCATCCAAAACGATATAGATACCAAATTCGGTGATATAAGTTTTCCGGGAAACCTGATTATTACCGGAGATATTAAAGATGACGTAAAGGTAAAATCAAAGGGAAAACTGACCATTACCGGTACCGTAGAAAAAGCTCTGATTTATTCTGAAGACTCTCTTATCTTAAACGGGGGTATTAACGGAAAGGGCAGGGGGACTGTTTGGGCTAAAGATAAAACCAATCTCCAATATGCGGAAAATGCAAGAGTTTTTTCGGGCGGCGATATAGAAATATCCTCGTACTGCTTTAAATGCTTGGTCAAAACAAATGGTACCGTTCATTTGACAGGCAACCCCGGTGTATTGCTAGGCGGAAGTATTCATGCCGCGAAGGGTGTTTCGGTACATGACTTGGGGGCCGAAAAAACCATAAGAACAATTATCTCATTCGGGCAGGATTACTTGATAAAAGATGAAATTGAAGTCCGTGAAAAAGAAATAGAGGATAATAATGCCGAACTTGCAAAGATCGAAAAAGAATTACAGACAAATCCTCCTGATGTAGATGCCTTAAGACAGAAAAAAGTTAAGCTTTTAAAAAGAAACAGTGCTCTTACGGTCCGCATATTTAATCTAAAAGAAAATTTTGAATTTCACATTCCTTCAAAAATAAAGGTGAAGGGTTCGGTTTATCCGGGCGTTGTTCTTGAAAGCCACGGACGCTATTTTGAAGTTATGGAAACACATCATAACGTATTTTTTGAGTTCGATGAAAAAAACGGACAAATTATATGTTCACCTATTAAAGAAGTAGAAGTTGAATTAGAATAATTAAGAGGTTTAAAATGCTTTTAGCTATACAATATCCTTCATGGCTTCATCCCGAAATTATTCCGGGTCTGCCTTTTTTACGTTGGTACGGCCTTATGTATCTTGTTGCCTTTGGAATAGCTTATTTTTTATTTTCTTATCAGGTAAAGCATGGCGAATTTGAACGATATTCCGGCAGTCAAAAGGCTATGACACAAGATGATATTTCAGACCTTTTTATCTGGGGAATTTTAGGGCTTATTTTGGGCGCGAGAATTTTCGGAACCCTGGTCTATAATCCTGAAACCTACTTAAAAGCCCCTTGGCTTATTTTTTGGCCCTTTGCAAGGGATGGAGCCGGAAATCTCACCTTTACGGGGTTTCAGGGGATGTCCTATCATGGAGGCTTTATAGGCGGCTTTTTAGGGGTCGTCCTCTGGACAAAAAAATCTAAATTTAAATTTGCGGCAGTTGCAGACCTTATGGCTGTTTCAATTCCTCTAGGCTATACCTTCGGCCGTTTCGGTAACTTTGCAAACGGAGAGCTTTACGGCCGCATAACGGCGAGCAATATAGGAATGATTTTTCCTCAAACTCCTATTTCAGACCGGTTTTATTTGGCCGAAAGCTGGGTAAGGGATTTTGCAGAAAAAGCAGGTATGCTTGTTCAGGAAGGTGCTTTAATGATAAATCTGCCCCGCCATCCGAGCCAGCTCTATGAGGCTTTTTTTGAAGGAATTATGCTTTGGCTTATCCTATGGCTCCTCCGTAAAAAAAAGCCCTTTGACGGTTTTTTGGTATGTGTTTATACATTAGGCTACGGCTTTTTTAGATTTTTTATCGAATATTTCCGCCAGCCGGATGCAAATAAGGGCTATCCAATATCCTTTGGAGCCGGAGCCTCCAATATTTATGTTTATGAATCGTGGAAAAACATATCTACAGGCCAGATTTTATGCACCTTAATGATTCTAGGTTCTCTTATTGCGATGTTAATTCTTTATTTAAAAGACAAAAATTTGCAAGACAAAAAAAGGAAAATCGATGGATAAAAAAAAAGGCTTTAATTTTTGTATTGAAGAACTCGGCTTTTACCGTATTGCGGTTTCGTCACCTAAAATTTCTCTTGCAGACATAGAAGAAAATGTAAATCTTCATCTTCAAGAGATAAAAAAAGCCGAAAAAGATGGTGCAAATCTGATTCTTTTTCCTCAACTTTCGATTACAGGGGCTTCCTTAGGTTCGGTTTTTAAACAGTCTCTTTTAATCGAAAAGGCCCTTGATGCGGTAAGACTGATAGCCGAAAAAACTAAGCAGTTTTCTATTTTGTCCGTTATCGGCCTTCCTTTTTTATATAGGGAGAGGCTTTATACCTGTTCGGCGGTAATAAGCAGCGGAAAACTTATAGCCCTTGTTCCGCATCTACCTTCAAAGTTTTTAAATTCCATTTTTTCAGATTTTGAAGATGCCCCCTGCCTGATTCCATTCTGCGGAGAAAATATTCCATTTGGAAAGGGTTTTAAATTTATCGTAAACTGTAAGGAGTCTTGCGGTTTTAATACAGGCTTTTCATTTTCTTTTGATTCTTCTTCTTGTGCAGACCTTATTTTAAATCCTCTTGCAGAGCCTTCAAAGCCTCTTGGAGCTTCTGCTATGAGACTGGAGTATAAGGCTCTTTCGGCCGCAAAAAAATCGGCCATTGCTTTTGCAAACTGCGGAATGGGAGAGTCGGTTTCGGATTATGTTTTTGCAGGCGAATGCGGTATATTTGAAAACGGAAAAGAACTTAAGTTTTCATCATTTGCAAAAGATTTTTACATATCTTCCGACATTGATACGGAATTTTTAAAAGGACAAAAATTGAACTCAAGGTTTTCGAAAACTCCTGATTCCGATTGGGAGATTTTAATCGAAAAAGAGCATTCCAATACCAAGAAGAGCTTAAACTATCATGTACAAAAAAATCCTTTTTTACCTGATTGTGATGAACTTCATAAAAAGTTTATCTATAAGAATTTCTTTTCGGAGCTTATTTTTTTTCAAAGCTCTGCCCTTGCAAGGCGGCTTCAGTTTATAGGCTGTTCAAAATGCGTTGTTGGTATTTCAGGAGGCTTGGATTCTTCTTTGGCCCTCCTTGCAAGTGCCTATGCCCTTAAACTTTTAAATATTGATTTTAAAAATCTCTATGCCGTTACCATGCCCGGTTTCGGCACAACCGAAAAAACAAAAAACAATGCTTCGGCTCTTGCAAAAACCTTAGGCTGTACACTTTTGGAAATCCTCATTGAAAAGGCTATGGTGCAGCACTTTTCAGACATAGGGCAAGATATAGATAATCATGATATTGCTTATGAAAATGCCCAAGCCCGTGAAAGGACTCAGATTTTGATGGATAAGGCAAACCAAATTGGAGGCATCATGGTGGGTTCAGGAGACCTCTCTGAGTCAGCCTTGGGATGGATGACCTACGGAGGGGATCAGATGTCGATGTACGAGGTCAACTCTTCAATTCCAAAGACCCTTCTAAAGGACTGTATACTTGCCTTTGCCGAAAATAAGATTTTTTTTGAAGATGAAAAGAAAAATTCCGCATTTTTTGAGCTTCTATCAAATATAATAAATACACCTGTAAGCCCGGAACTTCTTCCGCCTGAAAACGGAGAAATTTCTCAAAAAACCGAGGATATAATAGGGCCATACGAACTTCACGATTTTTTTATTTATCATGCAATAGGGAACGGTTTTTCGCCTAAAAAGGTTTATTTTCTTGCCCTTGAGGCCTTTAAGGATTCCCAATATTCCAAGACTGCAATTTTAAAATGGCTGAATCTCTTTTATAAAAGATTTTTCTCCCAGCAGTTTAAAAGATCATGCAGTCCCGAGGGGGCTTCAGTTACGGGATTTTCCCTTTCTCCTCGCGGAGAATGGCTTATGCCTTCCGAAATATCGGCAAAAATATGGCTGGCAGAGCTTGAATTTTTACTTAAAATAATGTAACATAACCTACATGTTGACGGCGTTTTTGAACTGGATAGGTAACTATATAACTTATTTTCCTCTTGTGGTTTTTATCGGTTTACTTCTTGGAGGTTTTAATATACCTATTTCGGAAGATATTCTTGTTGTAATGTCGGCTATTTTTTCTCAAGGCGAAAAGGCTTCTATCCCTCATTTTCTATCGGCTCTTTATGCCGGGGCGATTATAAGCGACTGTATGGTATATGGTTGGGGGAGGTTAATTGCTAAGGGGGCAATATCTATTGGGCTTTTTTCAAAAATTATAACAAAGGAAAATACCTACCGCCTTTTAAAAGCTCTTCAAAAACACGGCATTTTTACGTTTATAATTTGCCGTTTTATCCCCTTCGGAGTCCGCAATGTAGTATCGATGACGAGCGGCTTCGTAAAATATCCGTTCTATAAGTTTTTTATCTATGATTTAGTAGCTGCAATATGTAATATTACCGTCTTGTACAGCCTGGTTTACTTTTTCGGCAGGAAAGGCGGCGATTTTATGAAGGTATTTGGAATTGTAATGTTTGTCCTTTTCTTGGCTGCCGGTGCCTATCTTGTAACTTCGGGAAAACTCTTCCAATTTGCCGATAAAAAACTCGACCAAGAAAAAAAATAAAAATTATTCCGATTTAAACACTCGCTTCCAACTTTGAAGCCGCCTCTGCCCAGCTTTCCGAAAGCTCTTCAGCCCTTGCCCTTAGCTCCTCTATTTTTTTCTGAACGGCTCTGCTTTTTTCGCCGTTGGAGTATACTTCGGGGTCGGCGAGGAGGGCTTCATTTTCAGCTATTTCCGTTTCGCATTTTTCTATTTCGTTTAAAAGCCTTTCTTCTTCTTTTTCTAATTTTCTTCTTTCCGAGCGGAGGCGTTTTTGTTCCTCGTAGGATAGGTTGGCTGAAGTCTTTGAATGATTGGTGTTATCGGTTTTTCCTACAGCCCCGTTTTTATCTTCGGCCTCCTCTTGTTCGATTCGATAAAGATAATAATCATAGGTTCCCGGAAAATTCCTGATCCTTGAGGGATTTAAGCCTTCTTCGTCAGCCTTGAGCTCCAATACCCTTGTAGCAAGGTCTTGTATAAAGCCCTTATCGTGAGATACAAAAACTATAGTTCCGTCAAATCGTTTTAAGGCATCCAAGAGCACATCCTTTGAATGCAGGTCTAAATGGTTTGTGGGCTCATCCAAGATTAAAAGGTTCAATGGCTTTAAAAGAAGAAGGAGGAGGGCAAGCCTCGATTTTTCTCCTCCCGATAGGACAGAAAGGCTTTTATAAATATCGTCCCCTCGGAATAAAAAGGCTGCAAGCATATCGTAAAGCTTAGGAACAAGTTCGGTAGGAGCCGAGCGTTCGAGAAGGTCTATTATGCTTTCGCTCCCTGTAATGGTCTCAGATTCATCTTGCGAAAAATAGCCCATTCTAACTCCGGCTCCTTCTTTTAAGTTCCCTGTAAAGTTTTTATCCTCTCCTGCAAGGATACGCAGGAGGGTCGATTTTCCTGCTCCGTTTTTTCCTGCCAAAACAAGGCGTTCTCCTTTTTCGACGGTTAAATCCAAATTTTCGATTACCCTATGAAGGCCGCCGGTTTGGCTGTGGGTCGGGCTTACAGCCGGGCCGGAGGCCATGCTATACGCCTTGCTTATTCCTTCTGCCTGAAGGACTATTTTTCCCGAATGGGGTGCTGGAGGAAAGCTGAAGCGGATTTTTTTTAGGTGTTCGGGAAGCTCTATTCTTTCCATTTTTTCGAGCCGCCTTATTCTGTCTTGAACCAAGGCTGCACGGCTTTCCGTATATCTGAATTTACGGATAAAGTCTTCGGTTTTGGCTATTTCTTCCTGCTGCTGTTCATAGGCCTTTATAAGGCCTTCAACTTCTATAGCTCTTATCCTCTCATAATCGCTGTAGGTTCCCTTATATTTTTTTAAGGTTCCCTTAAAAAGCTCGTAAGTTTCGGTTACAGTTTGATCCAAAAAGTAGCGGTCATGGCTTACAAGCAAAAAGCCTCCCTTAAATTTTTTAAGCCAAAGCTCAAGCCAAGATCGGGCTTCGATATCGAGGTAGTTTGTGGGTTCGTCAAGAACAATTATGTCGGCATTTTGTAAAAGAACCTTTGCAAGGGCTATACGCATTTGCCAGCCGCCCGAAAATTCTTCCGTGTTTTTATTAAAATCCGCTGAAGAAAAGCCCAAGCCTCGTAAGGTTTCGTCAATAAGCCCCTTTTTTGAATTCCAGCCGGAATTGTCAAGCCTTGTCTGCAAGGCATGATAATCGTTTGCCAAGGCGATGAGTTTTTGTTCATCTTTTTCGGTTTTCATCTTTTCGCCTGTCTCGTCCATGGCCTTGATAATATCGTAGCCGTAGGCAAAGGCTGTTTCGGCCTCTTCCGCCAAGGTCTTGCCCTTGTGGACGATTCCCGATTGGGGAAGGTATGCTATTGACGTATCTTTTTCTGTGGCTATATCCCCTGAGTCACCCTTTATTTGACCGGCAACAATCTTCATTAAGGTAGACTTTCCGCAGCCGTTTGCTCCCGTAAGGGCGGCCTTTGTTCCGGCTGTTAAGATGAGGGTTATATCCTTTAGAATATCTCTGTCCCCATAGGCAAGAGAAATCTTTGAAAGCTGTATAAAGGGCATAGCTTTATTTTACTGCAAAGAATACGATTACCGGATCTAAACTACGGCGTGTTACAAGATTATCCTGTATGCTTGAAGCCTCTACTGCTTCAAGGCGGAGCCCTTTGGACGAAATACTGTACATAAATACAACCGGTTCAGATGTTTTTTCAAATTTAAAACTTAAAACACCATCATAGTCGCCTGAAAGTTTTTTGTCCAAGAAATGTTTTAAGCTTACTTTTCCCGAAGAACCTGCTCCCGAAGGTATAATAGATGGGGATAGTAGGTTATAACCGCTCCAAATAAATTGACCGTCAGGCAGTATTTTCAAAGAGCCGAAATTTTCCGATGTAAATTCGGATGAAGTTTTGGCGATTTTTTGGATTACAGCCTCTCTTCTTTTTATTTCGTTATTGATAATATTTTCAGGTGAGGCATTTAGGGTAATAAAGTTTTCCTGTCTGAGTTTTCCGTTAGTGTCGGAAAATTCAAGAGTGATAATATCCTCACCTCTTATCTGCATCGAAAGGTTGGCGCCTTCAAAAAGGTATTTGCTTCCGATTTTGATAATCTTTGTGTATGGAAAAGAAAGCCTTGTGTTTTGAAGTTCGACTCTTGCAATACCTGAACGCAAACCGGGAAAAAAGCCCCAAGTAAGGCTCATTTTATCGAGATCAACCTGCCTGTTGTTTATCATTTTTCGGTAATGTTCGGGATACCAAAATTCGTTTAGAATCGCCTCAAGCTCTGCATCTTTTTCTTGGGCTAAATTCGTGTTTTCGGAGGATTCGCTTTCTCTTTCATCATAGATGGTTAGATTATATGAAAAGCACCAGCCCCTTACTCCGTCCTCGGTTATAACCTCATACCATTGGCCGTCCATCGGTTTTCCGCCCTTTAAAACCGGAACTCCTTCTCCGAACCAAAGAATTTTTACAAGTTGTCCTAATTTTAGGCGGTAAACCTGATTTGAGGTATTGTCGGGGTTTGACCGCATAGGAAGACCATCCAACTTAACCCTTGCATAAGCATGTTTATGTTCGCTTAATCTTGCCTGAAACCTAACCGCATCTTTTTTTGATTCAAAAAAGGTAAGCTGCCATAACGGTATTTCAATCCTGACTGCCGTTTTTTCGTTGAGGCCTACAATGTAAACCTTTTCAATATTCGACTTGACATAAACCGGAATTACATCTCCTGCAGTAAGGTTGTATTCGGGAATTGACCAGTTTACTACACCGTACCCCAGCTTTTTTGAACATGAGCTAAAAAAAAGAGCTGATGACGCAGCAAACACTACGATAAAAATAAGCAGTTTTTGTTTTTGAAAAAAATTGTTCATGCAAATACCTCAAAATATTTCTTAAAATATTTTTTATAGAACGTAATTGACTCCGGCTTTCCACATATCAAGGCAGAGTTTTGTGCGTTCTTTTTCTTCTTCCGAATCCCTTTCTCTTATAACTACATTATTTTCGGGATGGGGCATGAGGCCAAGCACATTTCCCTTAGTATTGCATATGCCGGCTATATCTGCAAGTGACCCGTTAGGATTAAAAGGGTACTCTCCGTTTGCAGGAACTCCATTATCGGCCTCTTTTCCTCCGTAAAGGAGGGCAATCTGTCCTTTTTCAAACAAGTTATCAAGTGTTTTTTGAGAGTCGGTCAAAAAACGTCCTTCACCGTGGGCTATGGGGCAGTGTATATTGCCTCTTAGATCCTTTGTCCAAATACAGTTTGATTTTTGGGGAATCATAGTTGTAAAGCGGCACTCAAATCTGCCTTGTTTATTATAAGTTAGGGTAGCCTGTCTATTTTTATAGCCGTCCTTATTTAAAATTACCTTTCCGTCTTTTTCTTTTCCGGGGAGGATGCCTGATTTTACCAAAACCTGAAAGCCGTTACAAATACCTATGACCGGCTTACCTGCCGATACGAATTCGCTTACCTCGTCAAAAAAGTAATTGCTTAAATCGAGGGCAAAGAGTTTTCCTGCTCCCAGAGCATCCGCATAAGAAAAGCCGCCCGGAATTACAAGAATTGCATAGTCTTTCCAATTTTTTTCTTTTGATTTAAGCTTGTTTATATGTACAATTTCAGGTTCTGCTCCGGCAAGCTCTAAGGCTCTTGCTGCATCTCCATCCCTATTGGTTCCTGTTGCGTGTAATACTAGGGCTCTAGGTTTTATCATTAATCTTCCTCACTGTGTTCGCATAAGAATAAATTCTTAATTTTATAAAAATTTGAAGAATCCAAAGGAGACTTTATCATGTCTTCTGCCGTTAATTCAATATTGAATGAGAAATTAGTCGGATCGAAGCCTTCTTTTTCAGCTTTTAGGACAAAAATAAACTTTTCCGTATCTCCTGAGTTTTTTGCAGGAATTGCTTTTGGGCAAAACGTATAAGCTCCCGGTGTTTTTTCCGATATTGTATAAGGATTGTCCCAAAGTATACTGCTCTGTGGCATCAGTTCTCCGTTCATTTTAAGGCTTATTGTAACATCTTCCATAGGTTTAAAATTGCTTCCGTTTAAGATATTGCCTGTTATGGCCGGAAAGTTAAAAACGGGAGTGTTTTCTGTTTCAAATATGGGTTCATGGTCATGAGGCCTTTTTGTAGAAAGAACTTTGTGCATACCTTCAATTACCAAACTTGTAATATCAGCCATAATCTGTACTTTTTCCGTTTTTTCGAATTTTAAAAAGTGAGCGAGGCCTCTACCAGATTTTATATAGCGGGGTTTAACCCGATTGAGTACATAGCACATGGTGTCAACTCTGCATTGCATACAACTGCATGTAAGCCAGCTTTCTTGTTTTTCTTCGGCTTCATCAAATAGTTTGTTGACTTCATCATATACCAAGTCTTCCATAACATTATGAATGATCATAAATACTCTCCTTAGGTTAATCAGCATATCGGTGCCAACATATTTTACCCTATATTTAAAAAATCGGCAAGGTTGTTTGATGAAGATTTATGACTTTTTTATAAATTTTATCGGAAACAGCTATCCTTATTTTTCTTAAAGAAGGTACAAGAGTTTTTATAAATTCCTTTGAAAAGACGGTGGAGCTTTCGCTGAATACCTTCTTTTCATCTTCGATAAAAAGATCGGATTCAAAAGAAATACGTTCAGGTATATCTATAATAATATCTTCACTGCCTATTTTGCTTCCTGTTTTATTTGAAAAATATTCAGCTAAGGTTTCTTCTGCTGCTCGGCGTTTATGCAGGTCTTCTAAGTTTCCATGTTTGGGATTATCGCTTTGAAAGGCTTCCTCGGCTATTATGTGATATATTTTCCCCAACTTTAAGTCTTCTGCTAATTTTTTTTCGGGGTAATTGCTTTTTTCTAACAGTCTGAAAATGCCCTCATCATCTTGATGGTATAGGTCTTGAGGCGAGAATTCGGCTCTTTCCAGTCCTGTAAATATGGCTTTTTTCATCATAGCAGTTGCAATCCGCACATCTTTGTGCCAGTAAACCGATTTATACATAAGATATTTTGAAAACAGGATGCTTTCTACGCTTAAGATTGCCTTTGATTCTATTTTTATTCCGTTTTTTTTATCGGGGAGAAGCTGTGAAAGAATGAAATCCGTATCCTGAATGCCGTAAGGAACTCCGCAATAAAAGGCATCCCTATTAAGGTAATCCAATTTATCGGGATCTAAGACGCCTGAAAGAAGTTTTTGAAAAAAAACGGTTTCAGAGTCCTCCATACCTTTGCCTGTTATTATAGCGGCCGTCTGCTCAGGGTCTGCTCCTGTTTCGGCTGCTGCTGAACGCAGAGGTTCCTTTAAGATAAGCTCTCCCGTAAGTTCTTCATGCTCTTTTAGCTTTAATTCTTTAAGGGAGTGAGTAAAAGGAAAGTGCCCAAGGTCATGGAGCAGGGCTGCCGTTAAAAAGGACATAGCTCCTTCTTTTGAAACCCAAGAATCCGCTCCCTTTTTTAACAAAATATTGAGCATTTTTAGGGCTATGTTGTAAACTCCGATGCTGTGTCCGGCTCTTGTATGGCTGGCACCGGGATAAACAAGTTCGGCCGGGCCCAGCTGCTTTATATTATATAGACGCATAAACGGATCCGTCTTTGTTACGGCATATAATTCATCATTCATCCATATGTGTTTCCATATCGGATCTCGAATAGCTTTTGAAAAATTGTTTAATTCTGTCATAAGGTAATTGATATTTTAACATAAATTTGGTATAATGTCGATAACAGGGATTTTATATTTGAATACCCCTGTAGAAACGGATTGAATTTGCCGATACTCACTACGTGTACTTATTTTGTAAAAAATGTCGTTTTAGGTTTGACAAATAATGTTTTTTACAATATAATACAACACAGAGTTTGAAACGAAACAAAAGGAGTTATACATGAAACATGGCGGTTTAGTTTTTGCGGGCATTGCTTTAATGTTGTTGTTCGCATTTGCACCTTTAACGGCGCAGAGTAGTTCGATTAATTATCAAACTTATATGATCGATACATTTGATGATCCTGAGGGTCAAGATTGGGCATATCATGCAGTCGGCAGTAAATTTATTACTGATGGATATCCTGTTTTAAAGTATATTGACGGAATGCCTAATTCGCTTAAAGTAATGCAGGAAAATCCCGAAAAGGCTAAATTTCTTGGAATGCAAGTGAAATTTAACCGCAAAGGTGATAATTGGGTCGATATTATTCCGACAAAAAAAGGAGATAAAGGTTTAGAAGCCTATGAAATCCCCTTTAAAGGACGCATTCATCGATTGGATATGTGGGTTTGGGGGGCAGGATTTTATTACTATATAGAGATCCTCGTCCGTGACTGTGAAGGAAGGATACATGCATTACCTTTAGGCTATGTTAACTTTAAAGGTTGGCAGAATATGCATGTTACGGTGCCGACTAATATTCCTCAAGCCTCCAGGTATCTTGGAAATAAAAATAAATTGACTTTTGTCGCTTTTAGAATCAGAACATCGCCCGGTGAGAGAGTAGATGACTTTAAGATTTATTTTGATCAATTTAAAGCTTTAACTGATGCATATATTGACTCGTTTGACGGCTATGAATTGGGCGGAATCGATTTTGAAAAGCAGACTGAATAGAACGGAGGTTAAAGTATGAAAAAGCGTGTAGCTATAATTTTGTTTTTAGTAGGTTTAGTTTCGTTTTCCTTTGCTCAGCAGAATACAAATGAAAATGATTTTTCTACAATAGATGCTGCCGATCCGAATAAAGTCGGAGTTGATACGGCAGAGCAGAGGATTAAGGAAGTTTCAATTGACAAATTTGAAACCGAAGGTACTTGGTATGCAACAATGTCTGCCGATGAAGGTGTAGTACGTGCCAGACTTTTTGACGGTAATCCTCTGAACAAAAAACCGATTCCTGCTGAAGAAGGCCTTGAACTTAAAGATGATAAGGTTCTCGGCGTAAAAGTTTCTTTCTATCGACGCGGTTATAACTCGTTTGAAGTTCATGCAACAAAGGCTCTTCCTGTAGAAGGTATTGCAAAAACTGCGAGTGTTTGGGTTGTAGGCAGAAGTTATCCCCATGTAATGAAACTTCTTGTAGAAGACTTTTGGGGAAAAAGATTTGAACTTTATGTAGGAAAATTAAATCATTCCGGTTGGAAGCTGATGACTGTTGCCATTCCTCCGCAGAACTCTGCCGGAAAAACAGGTATTATCCAAAAGGATTACCACTATGGTACAAGCATGGGGCTTAAGATTGTAGGTTTCCGTGTTGAATGTGATCCGGAAGAGGCCTATGGTCATTATTACATCTACTTTGATGACCTTCGCGTTGTAAGCGACTTATATGAAGTTGATATGCGCGATAAGGACGATATGTTTGATAACTGGTAAAATTTTACCTGATAAAATTTAATTTTATTCTAAATAAAGGGTTAAAAATTTCTCAAAGAAGTTTTTTAGCCCTTTTTTTATTCTTTCTAAATCTTTTTATAAAGTTTAAACCTTCCTCTTTTGCCTTCAAAGCTCACCAGTCCCGCTTTGCTTAAAAACCAGCTGGTATAAGAGATATGGCTTTTTGCTCCGATATTTTTTATGTCTTGATTTGTAAATTCTGCGGGAAGAAGGTCTAAGACCTTTTTGCATATTACCCTCATGTTTTTATAGTCTTCAGTACTGTGGATTTCTATAAGCTTTTTATTTATTATTCCGGGGCGGAAAGATCTTCTTTTTTTAGGTCCTGTATCGGCTTTTATAACCTCGCAACTTATATATACAAGTTTAAAACTTAAGTTTTTATTATCTATCAGATGATAAAGGCCCGAAAGCTCTCTAAAAATTTGAAAAAAGGAGCCGTGTTTAGGGCTTTTTCTCCTATGTTTTGTTGAACCGTCTTGATTTATGACATGTATATAGGCATCGACAGCTATAGGGTAGATTATTAAAACCTTGTGAGAAGGTAAAAATTTTTCTAACTTTACTCTTAGAGCGCTTAGATTTGAGGTTTGTATCTCGATTACTTTTCCTGTATTGCAAAGAATATCGCAGATACTTCCTAAAAGAGGTTGTTCCGTTTTTCCATTTTTCGGGCAAAAGTGTTCTTTTAGACTTTTGTGCAAATCGCTTTCGTTATAGGTATTTATCATTATGATGTAAGTGGTTTTCGGTTTTTAAACATAGTCTAAAAGCTCTTGGGCATCAAGCTGCTCTACAACATAAATAATTTGGACTATCCCACGGTTTTCGATAGTGCGTTTACTTTGTACCTGATAAACTATCATCTTATTTGTAGGTAGTCTTTGAGGCAGTTCGTTTCCATTTATGTCTAAAAAGGTTCCTATAGATACGGGCCCCCCGATTTCTTGCTTTTCTCCGTCAGGGTAAACGATATAATATTCATACAGTGTCATAGAAGGATTTTACACTCTTTTTAAGTCCGTGTCAATTTAGCGAAAAGTTTTAATTAAATTTATCCGAGAAAAAACAAATATTAAAAAAATCGAGCTTTTCTTCCGTTATCTTATTTACATTTTTTTTTGAAAGGGATAATATTTATAATTATGAATAAATTGGCTGAATTCCTTCCCGCTTTTATGCACTTTTCACGGCTTGAAAATACAAATCTTATTTTACTTTTAGGCATAATATTGCTTTTAGGTGCCCTTGGAGGAACTGTTTTTAAAAAACTAAAGATTCCTCAGGTTGTAGGTTATATTGTAATCGGCATAATAATAGGGCAGTCCGGTTTTCAGATTTTGTCGGCACAAATAATTACTGCCTTGGATCCATTATCGAGTATAGCTTTAGCTCTTATCGGGTTTTTAATCGGAGGGGAGTTAAAAACAAAGGTAATCAAAAAGTACGGAACCCAGTTTGTCGGTATCTTGTTTTTTGAGTCCATAGTTCCTTTTATAACTGTCTCTATCGTAGTTTCCCTTGTTGCATACTTTGTTACAAGGGATTTTGCAGCATCAATTTCTTTAGGCTTGATTTTAGGTTCAATATCTTCTGCAACGGCTCCTGCGGCAACTACGGATGTTCTACGCGAAAACAGAACCAGAGGCCCATTAACAACGACGGTTCTAGGTATTGTTGCCATGGATGATGCCGTAGCTCTTGTGTTATATGCCTTTGCTTCTTCAATAGCGGCTTCTCTTTTGGGAGCTCAAACGGCGAGTTTCGGAAAACAGATTCTTTTGCTTCTTTATAATATTTTTGGCTCTATCTGTTTGGGAAGTATAATAGGCTTTTTGTTAAGTTTGATTATAAGAAATATGATGACTGATTCAGGCAGAATTTTAGGCTTTTCATTGGGCTGCCTTCTTCTTTCTACAGGTATTGCTTATCTTCTTAATCTGGATACTATCTTAGCTGCAATGGCTTTAGGCTTTTTTATGGTTAATTTTGCTCCTGCAAAAACCCGTTCCACTTTTACCTTAGTAGAAAATTTTACCCCTCCTATTTATGTACTTTTTTTTGTTTTGGTCGGGGCTAAATTGAACATTTGGAATGTAACTCCCTTTATCGGACTTTTGGCTCTTTTATATGTTATTTTACGCACATGCGGAAAGACAATAGGTGCTATTTTAGGTTCCATTCTTACAAAGGCGCCTGAAACTGTAAAGAAATACTTGCCGTTTTGTTTGTTAAGCCAGGCCGGGGTTGCAATCGGTCTTTCAATTTCGGCCGGCCATGATTTTTCCGATACGATCGGGCCTACAGTCCTGCTTATAGTTACGGCAACGACCTTTATAGTACAACTGGTCGGCCCTATTTTTGTAAAATACGGAGTAAAGAAATCCGGGGAGTGCGGGCTTGATGTTACCGAAGAGGATTTGATGGAAACATTATCGGTAGGGGATGTTGTCTTGAACGGAAAAACAATTTGTTCTCCAGATTCTCCTGCCGTTATTTCTGAAAATGTTCCCTTAAGTGCTATAATAGATTCCTTTAGCCGCAGTCCTAATTTAAATTATGCCGTTAAAAATAGTGACGGCGGTCTTGCCGGTATGATAAGTCTGGATCATTTAAAAGAAACATTGACAATGACAGCTATTTATGATTGTGTTTTTGCTATGGACATAATGCAGCCGGCTGATATTGTTTGCTCCGAAAAAACAGGCCTTAAAGAACTATATGAGCTTTATACCGAAAAAGATATCTATGCCATTCCTATAACGGGAAATAATGGAGAACCCTTAGGTATGGCTGAAAAAGATGCTGTAGATCATTTTTTGCACAGAAAAATAATAGAACTGCATAAAACGGTTTATGATGCAGACTAAGGCTGTTTTTTCAGTGTAACCTATTGAAAATCTTTCTTTTTTATTGTATTATCACGGCGTATTGAAGTTTTTCCGGCATTGGAATCTGTTTCGGCGATCTTTTGCAGGCAGCTGGTCATTTGTTTTAAGATGAGCTTTTTTATAAAAATTATAAAAAAGCAATGGTTTTCTATGCTCTTTTGAAAAAAAAGAGCTTTTTTTTATGTATAAAACCTTTTCAAGCTGACTGTAGAGATTTTTTTTAAATCAACAACCCCGACGCAGAGCATCGGGGTATGTTGTTCTCATAAGGAGGTTGCAGTCGGCTTTAATACCCTTTGTTACGACGCAGAGCGTCGGGGTATTAAACCCTCCGCACGAATAAATAATATAGAGTAGTTATGCGTTTAGATGAACTTTCGAAGAGTATTATAGTAAATACTATTTGTAATAATTTTTCTGAAGTTTTTAAGATAATTCTTTTCGGCTCCCGTGCTGATGACAATAAAAAAGGAGGAGATATAGACCTCTTGATTGAAACTCCTTTACCTTGTATCAGCCTCTTATAAAAAAAGCTGATGGTTTAATTAAAGACTGAGTTTATAATGAAGATTTATATGAATAAAGATATTCAAGAAAAGCTTAAAAACTTTTTTGACTCAAAACCTGAGATTATTCTTGCAATTATTTACGGCTCATATACTAGAGGAACTGAAGCTGAAACAAGCGATGTGGATATTGCTGTTGCTATGAGTGACGTTATGAATCTTGATGCTAGGTTGAGTCTTCAATTGGAGCTTTCAATTCTTTTAAAAAAAGAAATTGATCTTGTGGATATACGGAAAATTAAGGGTTTGATTCATTATAAGGTTTTTACCGAAGGCCTTTGTATAAAAAAGCACGAAAATGAGGGGCGGAGCTTTTTTCATAAAAATTTTATGACTGCCTTATATTGGTATGAGGATTATTACCCGCTCTATAAGCGCAGTCAAAAATATATTATCGAAAAAGCCTTTGCTCGTTAATCAACGAGGCAGGTTAAAAATGGCTGTAGATAAAAAGGTAATTAGTGAAAAACTTCAGTCCCTTGAACGCTGTTTGGAAAGAATAAAGCTGCACACTCCGCCAAGTGTTGAAATACTGAAAACAGATTTTGATAAGCAAGATCTTGTGTGTCTAAATCTTCAAAGGGCAGTTCAGATTTCTGTAGACATAGCTTCTCATATTTTGGCAGAGGAGCTTAACGAAAAAGCCTCGACAATGGCAGAGGTTTTTTTGATTCTTTCAGAAAAAGATATGATTGATAAAAATCTGGCCTTAAGCCTTGCCAAGTCTATCGGTTTTAGAAATATTGCCGTACACGAGTATGATTCTCTTGATATGGATATTGTATATGCAATTATAACAAAAAATTTAAATGTTTTTTATGATTTTGCAAAAACCGTATTAAAAATAATTAGGTAAATACTTTATAAAATTTATTCTATGATCAATACCCAAAATATCCGCTGGAAACAGCGATTCCAAAATTTTGAAAAAGCTTTTTTACTCTTAAAAGAAATTGTCGAATCGAAAGATGACTTATCCGAATATGAGGTCATTGTTCAAGAAGGTATTGTACAGCGGTTTGAATATACTTTTGAGCTCGCATGGAAAACTCTAAAGGATAAGATGGAGTTTGACGGAATTAGTTTTGAAAGAATATCGCCTAAGTATGTTTTTAAGGATGCTTATAAGAGTAAATACATAGATAATATTGATGTTTGGATTGAAATGACAAACAGTAGAAATCTTATGAGTTATACCTATGATTCTTTAAAACTTCCTGAAATATTAAAAAACATAAAAGAGTCTTTTTATCCTGAACTGTTGAAAGTTTACAATTATTTTAAGACTGAAGTGTAGTAGGGCTGCTATAAAGATCGGTATCTTTTATGAAGTTTGGATTAACGGAAGCTCAAGAAAAAATATTGACCGGTATTTTACAAAAATACATTAAAAGCGGAGAGGGAATAGTTTTCGGTTCCCGTGCAATGGGTACTAATACGGAAAGAAGCGATATAGATATAGCATTGAAAAATGTTGTTTTTTTTTCACCTTATTCGCTCGGTGATTTGATTGACGAAATAGCCGAATCGGATTTTCCTTATTTAGCCGATGTACTGATTTATGAGGATATTACAAACCCTGCTTTGAAGGAGAATATTGATATGGTAGGGAAGAGGTTGGTTATATAATTGTATACTTTGTTTTAGGTTGTTCATTGGTATGGTCAATGGCTTCTCTCTGTTGTACGCATTTAGGTATTCCGCTTACGCTTCCAATAGGTGTAAATAGTTATGAAAATACTACGCATTTTTTTAATGGTGCGTATGGATTAGGAGATTTATTAAAAGATAACGGTTATGTATTGTCTTTTGTAATGGGAGCTGATGCAGAATTTGGAGGTTTGCGTGCTTTGTTGAAAACGCATGGTAATTTTAAGATAAAGGACTTAAATTATTATCGTCAAAGTGGTAAAGTATCAAGAGATTATTTTGTGTGGTGGGAATAGAAGATAAAAAAATAATTGAATATTCAAAAGAAGAGTTAATAGAGCTTAGTAATGATGATAAACCATTTATGTTTTCTGTATTTTTAGAAGATACTCATTCTACAGGAGGATATATGGATGAGGATTGTGAAAAAAAGTATATAAATCAGATTCATAATGTGTTTGCATGTACCTCAAAAAGAGTAGCAAATTTTCTTGACTGGATTAAAGAGCAAAAATTTTATGATGATACTGTTATAATTATTTTAGGTGATCATCTTTATATGGGCGGTGATTTATATACTCAGAACAAATCCCATTATGAGAGACATGCTTATAATGTATTCATAAATACCGAAAAAAAAGCTGCTTTTAGCAAAAATAGAGCTTTTGCAACTTTTGATTTTTTTCCCACAATAGTTGAAGCTTTGGGAATTGAATATGATGGTGATGGTTTAGGAATTGGGATGTCGTTATTTTCAAATAAACCGACTTTACTTGAACAATATGGTGAAAAACAGTTAAATGAATTTATTAATTCTAAATCCTATTTTTATCGGAATGAGTTATTAAATAAGAAAAATACTCCATTGAAGTAAAAATAGGTGTATAAGCATATGCCATTTGTAATGGCATAAATATGTCGATGGTATTGGCATATAATACGGAATAGAAATCATGCCTGCATGGGAATATTTTGAATAATTTTTAAGGAACAATTTTTATGGCTATTGCAAAGACGGAAGAATCTTGGGATTTAATTATAGAACCAAAGCGTAAGCTTTTGGATATACCCATCCGTGAAGTAATAAGATATAGGGATCTGATAGCTCTTTTTATAAAGAGAGATTTTGTTACACAGTATAAGCAGACAATTTTGGGGCCCTTGTGGTACATTGTACAGCCTTTGGTGACTACGGTTATGTATACATTTGTGTTTGGAAGTCTTGCACAAATAGGAACAGACGGTGTTCCGTATCTGCTTTTTTATTTTGCCGGCACTATGTTGTGGACATATTTTACTGCATGCCTTAATAGTGCAGCGGGCTGCTTTGCCGCTAATTCTGGTATTTTTGGTAAGGTGTATTTTCCGCGTTTGACGGTACCTATTTCTACAACTGTTGGGCACATGATAAAACTAGGTATTCAGTTTGTAACCCTTATGATTTTTTATGTGTACTACATTGTTATAAAAGCACCTATACAGCCGTCGTGGTGGATTGCTGCACTGCCATTACTCGTTATTTGGGTGGGAACTGTTGGAACTGGTTTTGGAATGATTATATCGGCATTGACAACGAAGTACAGAGATTTAAATCAACTTTTGGGATTTGGTCTTTCACTTGCAATGTATGCAACGCCGATTGTCTATCCATTGTCCGAAGCACCGCAAAGGTTTTGGTGGGTCTTTTATATAAACCCCATGAGTGCTCCTATAGAGTTATTTCGTATATGGTTTTACGGTGCTGGTAACGTTCCTTCATTGATGATTATTATCAGTATTGCAGAAACAATTGTGTTTATGTTTTTGGGTCTTGTGCTGTTTAACCGCAACGAGAGGACTTTTGTGGATGTTATTTAATTCTTTTAAATTTTAACAACGCTTTGATTTGATGTGTGTGATTCATAGAATTCTAACATACAAGACTGAACTAAGAGTATATATGGAATTTTTAATAAAAAAAGATATAATTCAGGATTATACACAACTTACTCATTAAACATTTAACTATCTTTCCGCTCGATTGGTTTAGAAATTTAAAAATGATAGTAACTACGTAAGTTATCGGTATGATTTATGTGGATATAGAATTAAAGTAAAAAATGGAAATTCGCTAACGGGAAAATAACATGAGTGATATAGCAATAAAAGCTGAAAACCTTTCAAAATATTACAGGCTCGGAGTTATAAATAACGGCACATTGTTTCGAGATATTCAAACGTGGATCGCACTCAAACGAGGTAAACCAGACCCGCACTCAAAAATCGGTGAACATAAGTATGATGGAACTGATGACGGTTTTTGGGCATTAAAAGATTTAAACTTTGAAATTAAACAAGGCGACAGGGTTGGAATAATTGGAAAAAACGGTGCTGGAAAATCCACACTATTAAAAATTTTAAGCAGAATAACGGCTCCGACTGAAGGCTGTGTTAAAATACGTGGCAGGGTCGCTAGCCTTTTGGAAGTTGGGACTGGATTTCATGGAGAATTGACTGGTCGTGAGAATATCTATCTTAATGGTGCCATCCTAGGTATGAAAAAAAAGGAGGTAGATCGCAAAATAGAAGAGATTATCGACTTCAGCGGAATCAAGAAACACATAGATACTCCGGTAAAACGCTATTCAAGCGGAATGTATGTGCGGCTTGCCTTTGCTGTTGCTGCCCATTTGGATTCCGAAATTCTTATTGCTGATGAAGTGCTGGCTGTAGGTGATGCCGAATTCCAGAAAAAAGCCTTGGGAAAGATGAATGAGTTAAGCGCGGGACAAGGCAGAACGGTATTGTTTGTAAGCCATAATATGGCATCTGTCAAGAGTTTGTGTAATAAAGGAATAATACTAGAAGATGGAAAAATTAAATTTCAAAGTGCTAGTATTGATGAAGCGATAAAAAAGTATCAAAATATTAACCTAATCGAAAATAAAAAAGGCGAGTGGATAAATACTGGTGATATAAGTAATGTTTTTTTTAAACCGGAAAAAATATATATTCTTAATAAGGAAAATAAAAAAATTCAATCATTTACCAGAGATGATGAGAACATCCGATTGGTAATTGAAGCGGAAATACAAGAGATAAATCCATTAATGAATTTTGGTATTTCAATTATAAACAGCAGTAATCAATCAGTATTTACAACATGGGTACGGGATACCGAGATGATTTTTAACTTAGGTAAAAGTAAGTTCTCATTTACTATACCAAATCATTTAATGAATATAGGCAGCTATAGAGCACAAATGTCCGCTGGTATACATCATGTTTCCTATATTATACATCCGGGAAATGAACCGCTTATTAATTTTGATGTTACTGGTACAATCGGGACTAATTTTGGTGATGATGTTAGACATTGCTCTATATTACCCATTATAAAATGGAACAAGATAAAATGAAAAAAAAAACAGCGATAGTAACAGGCGGTACCGCAAATGATGTGCCTGCAATGGCTTGTCTTGTGATGAATATTAAGGATACTAATCCAAGTCTTGCAGATGAAATAGTAATTTATCATGATGGAATTTTAGAAAAAGATCAACAGTTAATTAATAGTATTTTTCCTACGCGATTTATCTTGTATGAATCACCGTTTAAAGAGGTGACAGATTTCGGTGATGTGGTAACAAAGTATTTTAGTCCAATGGTGTTTTGTAAATATGAATGTTTTAAGTTGCTTAATGATTATGAATGTGTCATTTGGAGTGATTATGATGTGGTAATAGTTGATGATATATCCGAATTAAAAATTAAAACAGTAAATGGAATTAGAATGGATATATCGAAGGGAAGTCTTGTATCAGAATCATTCAAAGGAGATATTAAATTAGTATTAGAAAATTATGACCTTACTAGGGAAGGAATAAGTATGGGAATATTTTGTCTATTCAATAATCTTTCCAATATACAAAATATTTACAATTTTTGTATTAAATACACTAAAAAATTGGCCTCTTATTTATTCTTACCTGAACAAGCAGTCATCAATTTGATGCTACAATACTTCAATATAGATGTTAGTTTGAACACTCCTCTTGGCAAGGAATATACGATACATCCAATACATGATAAAAATATAAGAGATGTTAAAATTTATCATTCATATGGACAACCAAAATTTTGGAATGGATTATACAACAAAACTTGGGAAACAAATTATAAAAGATGGAAAAGGATGGGCGGAACTCCTTATGAATACCGAACTATTAAATATAAAATAAAAGAAAAAATGTATAACTTATATTTATATAAATTATTGCGTAAGGCATATAAAAAATTAAAAGAGGTATACCATGGATGCATTTAAAGCAAATATCTATAAAGATAAGATACTTATGATTACAGGAGGGACAGGTTCTTTCGGTACCGAAGCTCTAAAACAGTTTCTTGATTCTGATTTAAAAGAAATTCGAATATTCAGCCGTGATGAAGAAAAACAAGATGAAATGCGTACTAATTACAAAAATCCAAAATTGAACTTTGTTATCGGAGATATTCGGGATTATCAAAGCATAGAACATGCTATGTATGATGTAAATTATATTTTTCATGCAGCAGCTTTAAAGGAGGTGCCTTCATGTGAGTTTCATCCTTATGAAGCAATCAAAACCAATATTCTTGGTTCAAAAAATGTATTGGATGCAGCTATCTCTCATGGTGTGGAAAATGTTGTCGTGTTAAGTACTGATAAAGCTGTATACCCTGTTAATACTATGGGTATGACAAAAGCCTTGATGGAAAAATTGGCTGTTTCAAAGGCTCGTGAAGCACAAGGACGAAAAAGCAAAACCGTTATAACTGCTACACGATATGGCAATGTTATGTGTTCGCGCGGTTCGGTTATCCCACTTTTTATTTCACAAATAAAGAAAGGAGTGCCTATCACAGTTACCGAAGGGGAGATGACACGTTTTATGATGTCGTTAACTGAAGCTATAAAACTTGTAATGTATGCATTTGAAAATGGTAAAGGTGGAGATACCTTTATTCAAAAGGCTCCGGCTGCTACTATTATGAGTCTCGCTATTGCACTTAAAGAGATATTTAGGGCTGATAATGAAATAAAGATTATAGGTTCACGGCATGCAGAAAAAATGCATGAAACCCTTTGTTCTAAAGAAGAGATGACTAAAGCCGAAGATTTGGGGGATTATTTTAGGATACCGGCTGATTTTAGAGATTTGAATTATACAATGTATCTCGATAAATATGGTGAGAAAATTTCTGAGCGGGAATATAATTCTAGTAATACAAAACGTCTTACAATACAAGAATTAAAAGATTTATTACTAAGCCTTGAATATGTACAAAAAGAATTAAAGGTCTGATGAATTATGACAACTATACCGTTAATAAAACCCTTTATCCCTCCTGCTGATATTCTTATGCCGGCTCTTGAAAAAGTTTTGTACAGCGGATATATTGCGGAAGGTGAAAGTGTTTATACATTTGAGAATTTATTTAGAAATTATATAGGCAACTTTAATACATTAGCCTGTTCTTCAGGTACGGCTGCTTTGCATATTGCATTAAAATTATGTAATGTACAAACCGGTGATGAAGTTATTTCTACGCCGCTAACTGCCGAACCGACAAACGTTGCGATCGCAATGACAGGTGCCAAAGTTGTTTGGGCGGACATAAATAAGAATACAGGACTTATAGATCTCGAATCTGTAGAATCGAAGATAACTGAAAGAACAAAAGCAATCATGCTGGTAGATTATGCCGGTATGGTTTGTGATTTAGAAAAATTTCAAAAAATTTCAAAAAAATATAATATTCCCATAATTGAAGATGCTGCACATGCGCTTGGCAGTAAATATAATAATAAGTTTATAGGAAATATATCTCATTATACTATTTTTTCACTGCAAGCGATAAAACATATGACAACTGTTGATGGCGGTTTTTTGTCTATGCAAAACATGTCTGATATGGAACGGGCTAGATGTTTACGATGGTTCGGCTTGGATAAACAAAAACCGCGTCTTGAAAATGATATAACCGAATGCGGTTATAAATATAATATGAATAATGTAAATGCAACTATTGGTATTGTGCAAATGAGATATATTGACAAAATTATTTCTTCATATATCGAGAATGGCCGTTTTTATGATACTGCTTTAAAAAATATCCATGGTGTAGAAATGATAGAATATACGGAAAAATCAGAACCTTCATATTGGTTGTATACTATAAAAGTTGAAAACCGTTGCGGTTTTATAAAACATATGGAGTCTTACGGGATAGCTGCGTCTCCGCTTCATTTACGTAATGATAGACATTCTATTTTTGCTGCCTCTAAAACAAATCTGCCTAACCTAGATTCATTTTACAGTAAAATGGTTCACATTCCATGCGGCTGGTGGGTTGATGAAGAAAAGAGAAATTATATTGCCGATGTAATAAAAAAAGGTTGGTAAATGATTCCGCTTTTTAAACCGTATATGCCGGAGCATATTTTAGAAGATTCCGAATTTAAAACTTTGATATATTCGGGAAGGTTAGTAAACGGTAGTTATAAAAAGCTTTTTACAGATGCCTTAGCTGAATTTATTGGAAACAAAAATATCATTCTTTGTTCTTCTTTTTTTGATGCACAGTCTATAATCATTAAAGTTCTCGGTTTAAAAGCCGGAGATGAGGTAATACTTTCTCCGCTTTCCTGTTTGCGCTCTTCAAGTCCATTTGTGTTTTATGGTTTGAAGGTTGTTTGGGCCGATATAGATCCAAATACAGGCACCCTTGATCCCAATTCAGTAGAGAAACTGATAACCAAACATACAAAATTGATAGTCCATAATCAACATTTGGGATATGTCGGTTATATTGATGAAATAAATGCGATAGGGAAAATACATGGTATTCCGGTGTTGGATGATTGTCTTGATGGTATCGGTGGAATTTATAAAGGAAAGAATATAGGAAATTGCGGAACAGATTTTACAATAGCATCTTTTGATCCGGCAAGATTGCCGAACGCAGTTAACGGTGCGTGCATTATTACCGAAAAAAAAGAAACTTATAACGAATGCTTAGCCGCTTCAGACTTATATATTGATCGCAGTGAATTCCGTTTAGATACGGGAGAAATAAATCCCGATTATGATATAACAAAAACAGGTTTATCGAGCTCTTTCAGTGAAGTACATGCTTATCTAGGGTATAAACAAATGCCTGATTTAAAACTGCTTTTGTCCAAGCGGTTAAAAAATGCACTGACATGGGATAAGTTCTTTCAAAATAATAAACGGTTTGGAGCTACTCCTATAGGGAATAAAGACGGTACTCCTAATTACTGGGTTTATGGTTTTAGAACAAAGGCAAAAGAACAAATATATTCGTATTTTAAACTTAAAGATTACGAAATATCTGGAATTCATTTTCCGAATCATAATTATTCAATTTTTAATAATAAGCCGGTTTTATCCGGTGTAGATGAGTTTTATAGAATATTTTTAGCATTACCATGCGGATGGTGGATAGAAAATGAAAAACAATCCTAAATATTCAATTATAATTCCGGTAAATAATGTTATTAACTATTTGCCGGGAGCTATTGAATCTATTATAAGTCAAGATTATAACAATTATGAGTTGATTATAAGTGATGACAGCTCGACCGACGGTACAGCTGAGTATGTTGATACGCTTTCTCACCATGCTATAAGAGTCATACATACTCCAAAACGTATGACTACATCGGAACATTTTGATTGGGCTTTGACACACGCAAAAGGTGAGTGGTGTATATTTGTTGGAGGCGATGACGGTTTACAGCCTTATTTTTTTATTCTTGCCGATAAACTTACGGATATAGCAACAACGAAAAATATAAGAGCAATTGTAAGCAGAAGAGCTTATTTTTTTTGGAATGGTTGTCAAGCAGAATACGGTGATAAAGCTGTTGTATATTCTGCAGAGCAAAAAGTTTATGTATGTAACTCAAAAAAAGAAGCTCTTAAAGCTTTATATGGGAAGAAAGATTATTTTGAATTACCCCAAATGTATACAACTTCGTTGTTTCATACTTCGCTTATTGATGATATACGCAAAAAGCAAGGCGGTAGGGTTTTGGCTTATGAAATAGCCGATGCCAATATGGTGGCTTTAAGCACTGTATATGAAAAACAATACTTACAATGTGAAATTCCTATAGGTTGGGTCGGTACTTCCCCAAAAACTATTTGCCGGAATGAAGATTTTGCAAATCTTGTAACAAAAAAATTGCCTAATATATGTGGTGATTATAGACTTGGTGCTCTTTCTCTTTATTTTTGGGGCGCTTTAAATAAAGTTTTTGAATTTTATCCTGAACGTACAACGTGTATCAACTCTGCACACTTTGTAAAAAAAATACTCCCCTATGTATACTTACATTTCTCAAAAGACAAGAATTTCATACAAACGGATAGGTATAGGTATTTTACCGAGGTACTTAAAATTAACAATCTTTCAATTAAGGATATTATAACTAGAGCTAAACTGATAACATTGTCTAATAACATTGTAAGATTCGCGATTACAGCTAGAAATATTCTAATTAAGATTTTATTTTTTCCATGGCGTTGTATCCGCTATATACTAAAGCGTATGCCTCTATTAAAAAAATATTTTATTCAAAAAAAATCCGGGGTATATATAGCCGTTACATGGAGTGAACAACCCGATATGACTTATGCTAAAGCACAACAGATTATACTTAAGCTGATCCATGAGAATATACATTTTGATGAAATAAAATTATAAAAAGGTGTGTAAAAATGTGGAAAAATACGATTGCAATTATTGGATCTAATGTAAACGCGGTCATATTCGCTACAAGGGCAAAAGCTTTAAATATTAAAACAATTTGTTTTGCATGGAATAATTGTCTTGATGCTAAAGATGTAGTCGATAAATTTTATTTAACTGATGTATTAGAACCGGATAAAGTAGTAGATATATGCAAAAAAGAAAATATACAAGGTGTACTCTGCGCTACTGAAAGTGCATTATATGACACGGCCTGTATTGCTTCAAGGTTAGGGCTGGTATGTAATTCTGTAGAAGTTGCAAAAAATGTAACAAATAAATTTTATGTTAGAAACAATACAAACGATTTACAGTTTATAAAAACTCCCAAGTATTTTATTGTATGTGATGACGATAATTTTGACATAGATCAAATAAAAAAATATCCTGTAATAATTAAACCGGTGCGCAGTACTGCTAAAAAAGGTATTACAGTAGTTTATTCCAATAATGAAGTTGAAGCTGCTTTAGATTATGCATGTTCATCAGTTACTAATAATGATGGGATCTTAGTAGAAGAATTTTTAGCTGATGGTGATGAATATTCCGTTGAAAGCCTTTCTTTTAATGGAAAACACCATGTGATACAGATAACCAATAAAATTTCAAGCGGACCGCCGCATTGCATTGAATTGGAGTACCACCAAGGTAATGTTTTGACTGACGATATGCACAAAAAAGTTGCGTTCGGTATTGACGAACTATTAACCAAACTCGGTATTACTTTTGGTCCATGCCATACAGAAATAAAGATTATTGGTGATAAAATCTACTTAATTGAATTAAATGCTCGCATGGGAGGGGGCGGAATTTCTTATCCATTAACGGAGCTTTCCACCGGTTATCCGTATATTAGTGCCATACTGCTATGTTCTTTGAATATTTTTTTACCGCCGCCCCAAAATAATTACAAAGGTAGTGAAAATATGCCGGAATATATTACGTAGTAAAACAAAATGAATATTTAAAAAGTATTTTAAATAATTGCGATAGAGAAGAATGGTTTTTCAAAAAAGAAGTCAATAATGCCCCATTAGTTGAAGTTACAACAAACTATGAACGTAAGAATTGGTTTATGTACTTAAGTGATCATAAAATTAAGTTTTGAGATGATTGGAATAATTAGTATATATTTTGAAGGATTAAATCTATGAGCAAAGGAAACTATTCCAAACTTACAAAAATTACCATTGCCGGTTATAAATCTATAGCGTATGATTTTCCGCAGGAAATCCCAATCGGTGATATAAACATTCTAATCGGTGCAAATGGTTCAGGCAAGAGTAATCTTATTTCTTTTTTTAGAATGCTTAATTATATGATGACAGGAGCATTGCAAACTTATATTGGTCAAAGCGGGTCAGCGGAAAATCTTTTGCACTTCGGTTCGAAAAAAACGCCGTTTATAAATGCCTCGCTTGAATTTACGAATGATAAAAATGTAAAAGATATCTACAATATGACACTGGTTAAAACCGTGCAGGATTCTTTTATTTTTTCTGAAGAAAGTATAAAATATAATGGTAAAATTTATAATTTAAACGAGGGACATAAAGAATCGTTTCTATTTACCGGTAAAGCTATGAACAAGGCCACGGAAATTATCGGATGCTTACTTTCGAAATGCAGAATATTTCAGTTTCATGATACATCAGTTTCTTCAAATATACGTACAAATTCTTTTCTTGATAACAATAAGTATTTATTCGGTAACGGCGGTAATTTAGCATCGGTTTTGTATCTTTTGAAAAATAAAGAAGTATATGAAAAGTATTATCGTAAGATAGTGTATTATATTCAAAATATTTTTCCACAATTTGATGATTTTGTGCTTGAGCCGTTACCGCTTAATCAAAATTACATTAAATTAAATTGGAAGCAAAAATCATCACTTGATTATATACTAGGAGTTGATCAACTTTCTGATGGAATAATACGTTTTATGGCTTTGGCTGTGTTACTTTTAACCCCGCCGGAACTTTTACCGAATATTATTGTTATCGATGAACCTGAATTAGGCTTGCATCCTCGAGCGATTGAAGCTCTTGCAGCTATGGTAAATGATGCGAGTCGTTATAGTCAAATTATATTAGCCACTCATTCGGAAAGGTTGCTTGATTGTTTAGATGCAAAAAATGTAATTACTGCGGATCAAGATAGATTGCATAATTGCAGTATATATAAACGGATTGATGAGGAAGCCTTACATGACTGGCTTGAGGAATATTCTCTTTCACAGCTTTGGAATAAAAATATACTGAGAGGGCAGCCTTAAATTATGACTACTATATATGTGATTTGTGAGGGGCAGACCGAAGCTGCTTTTGTAAGAAATATTCTCAATAAAGCACTTGGATACGATTGTAATACATGTATTGCTCCAATTGTTAATTCTGAAACCGATAAAAAAACAGGAAAAACTTATAAAGGTGGAATACAAAAATTCGTGAAGGTGGATAATGATATACAACATACACTAAGAAATATAAAGAAGCCTAAAGCTATCGTAACCACAATGTTTGATTACTATGCCTTACCTGCTGATTTTCCTGGTATGGTAGAAGCTGAACAAGCTGCTGATGTATATGAAAAAATTGAAATTATTGAAAGTGCACTGAAAACTTATTATTATGAAAAATATCCGTATATTAAATTTATTCCGTATATTCAGCTTCATGAATTTGAAACATTGCTTTTTACAAACATTGGAATCTTAGAAGAAGAATTTTTTGATCGAATTAATAAAAAAGAATTTGATAGTTTAGTAGATTTTGTAAACAATGAAGATAATATTGAACTTATAAATAGCGGTACTGATACGGCGCCGTCAAAACGAATAATAAAATGTATTCAATTTTATCATAAACCAATTGATGGAATGAAGATTTTGTCTAAAATAGATTTTTTAACAATTCGGGATAGATGTAAACATTTTAACGACTGGATAACAAAGCTGGAAAATAATGATTGATAAACACGGTAAACTTAAAGGAATAAAAACTATGAAAAAAAATATAAAACGAATCTTAAAGTTTGTATTAGGAAGACTGTATCGATGGTTGATGAAAGATAAAGTATGGTGGCGTAAATTTCTCTCTGTTGCTGCACCGGTATATGCAAGTAAAAGATTGTATGAGAAAGCACTCGGAAAAAAATTAAACTTAAAAAATCCTCAAACTTTAAATGAAAAATGTATGTGGCTTAAATTGAATACATATTATAGACACCCTCTTATAACGGAATGCTGCGATAAATATCGTGTGCGTGATTATGTAAAACGAATGGGCTGCGCAGAAATATTAAATGATTTGATCGGCGTATGGGACAATCCTGATAAAATTGATTTTGATAAATTACCGAATCAGTTTGTTTTAAAATGTAATCATGGAGCAGGATTTAATATAATATGCAGAGACAAAACAAAGCTGGATATTTCGAAAACGAAAAAACAATTAAAAAAATGGCTCAAAGAGGATTATTGGAAACTCTATGCCGAAACACAATATAAATTTATAAAAAAGAAAATTATTTGTGAAAAATTTCTCAATGCGGGACAGGAAAATATTCCAGTTGACTATAAGTTGTATATGATAAATGGAAATTTTCATGCTATAATGATTTGTCTTGATAGAGATAAGGATGTAAAATTTTATCATTTTGATAATAACCTACGTTATCGCCCAGATTATAATTCACCCACTTTATCGGTATTACCTACCCATTTAACGCTTATTCCTAGTGAAATTAATAAAATGATTGATTATGCTAAAATCTTATCTAAACCATTTCCTTTTGTTCGAGTTGATCTATATGGAATAAATGGCAAAATAATTTTTAGTGAATTAACCTTTCTTGTTTATGGAGGCGTCTTTTATACAAGATATGCCAATTTACCAAGTGATATTAAGTTTACTTCTATACCAAAGGAATATTTACTTACCAAATGATGAATAAACTCACAGTACTAATGCCTTCATATAACCGCTCACAATATATAAGCGAAGCGGTCAATTCCGTCTTAAACCAAAAAACTGATTTTGGTGTTAAACTTATTATAACGGACGATTGTTCGACAGACGGATCAATTGAAATAATAAAAGAACTACAAAGGCAATATCCCGAAAGAATTGAAATAATTTTATCCGAAAAAAACGAACGGCTTCTTGCTAACATTCTTAAAGCTCAAGTAAGGGTGCGGACTGAATATTTTTGTGTGCTCGACCCGGACGATTATTATACTGATGAGCTTTTTTTACAAAAAGCAGTTGATTTCCTTGATGCACATAAAGATTTTACAATTTATAGCTCTAATTGTATGATGTTGTATGAGAACAAAACCGAAAAGCCGTTTATTGAAAGTAATGTAAAAGAAGCTATATTTGATTTTAATGATTTATTGCAAGATAAAGTTATTATAACGCAAACTGCCGGAAGCATTTTTAGAAATATCGTGTATAATAATGGTATTCCCGAAATTATAAAAAATGCAATAGGAACATATAGTGAGTCTTCTTTTCGTGCAGATACGGAAAGATATATTTTTCATTTAGAAAAAGGAAAAGCTTTTTTTCAAAATGAAATAGTTGCCGTATATAGAATACATAAAGACGGTATATGGACAAAAGAAAATCAATTTCACCGTAACTTACTTGCTGCACAGGCTTATTATGATTATTTTCGATACTTCAACTATACTCATGCCGACTATTTTATACATTATTCATTGTTTTATACAAAAGAATGTTTTGAAGAATTAAAAAAAGCAATAGATAAAAACGAATTTACACAAACGATCGTTCAATCTGATATAGAGCAGCTGTTTGCCATAATAGTCGAAGATGAAAAATATTTTGACAAAATAGCTGAGGATAATGATAAACTGTATATAAAAAAATCTTTAACGGTAAGAAAACTAATCAAGTATCTGTTGCCCTACGGTTTTGTACGGCTGATTCAAAAAATAAGGAGACAATAATATGACTCCCCCCCCCCCCCCCCCCCCGATAATTATAGGTACTTCCAGTTTTGCACAATCAGGAGGTTCCGCTATTACAAATATTTTGGAAGAATTTTCTGCCTTTTCGGTTCTTAAGGGTGGAGCGGAATTTGAATGTAAATTTTTTACTGAAAATATATTTGCTTTGGAAACTGCTTTAAAAATAGGTAACGGTATAGATAAGGCTGTGAAAGCTTTTTTATATAATGCACTACAAGCTTCAAACGATATTGATTATAAAAATAATTTCGGCCCCGAATTTTTAAATTATACAATTGAGTATGTGAATTCCGTTACGGAAAATTATCTTGGAGCCTTTCATAAAGACTATGATTATGCCTTTCTTGATCCGGCTGAACATGCTATATTCTCAAAAGCGCAAAAGCTTTATAATTATAAATACGGTAAGCGCCCTTACGAGGCTTATGAACCATATCCTTGGAAGCCTGCTTATGCTCCTTTCGGTACTGTATATTATGGAAATTTTCCAAATGATTTTTATGATAAGACACAAAAATATATTGAAAAAGTATTTTCACCTCTTTATGAAAGTGGGAAAAGTTATTTACTTGCTGATTCTATTTATAGTGCCACTGAGATAACGCCACAAGAATTAATGTATTATAAAAATTCAAAGGCTCTGATTGCCAATAGGGATCCTCGTGATTTATATGTTATAAACAAGGAAATATACGGCGAGTGGTTTATTCCGACTTGGAATGTAGAAGGTTGGATTAAATATTATAAAAACAGACGACAAAGTATTAAACCTCAAAAAGAAAACAATAAAGATAGTATCTTACATCTTCAATTTGAAGAGCTTATTTACAATTATGAAGAAAGTTTAGCAAAAATTAAAGAATTTTTAAACTTAAAAGATTCGGAACATACAAAACAAGGACAAATCTTTATTCCGGAAAAATCACGAACTAATACACAAGTTTTTAGAAAGTATCCGCAGTATTTAAAAGATATTGAAAAAATAGAGAAGGAATTGCCAGAATTCTGTTATCCTTACTCCGAAACACAAATACGCCATTTTCTTCCCGAAGAAATAAAAGGTGAACACCGAGAAACTCTGGAAGATATACGTAAAACCGTTTGTATTTTTCAAAAAACCGGAAAATTGCCGTTTCCAAATAAAAAAGGAGCTTTTTTATTCTCTAAATTAAGAGATATAATAGAGAATTTTAAATATAGAAAAACATTGTTTTCAAAGATAAAAGGCATAATAAAGTTGGTCCTATTTTTTCCGTATTATCTGGTAGATTTTTATAAACAACTTAAGTTTCTTAATGAATATCAAACGAAAAACAAAGATAAGGTTGTGGAATTTAAATAAGGTTTATTAAATCAATAAATATGCCAAAGTACAATATTGCAGTAGCCGGAACCGGCTATGTCGGATTGAGTATTGCCGTTCTCCTTTCGCAAAATAATGAAGTTTATGCGGTAGATATAGTACCTGACAGGGTTAATCTTATAAATAATAAAAAATCTCCTATTCAGGATAAGGAGATCGAAGATTATCTTTTAACAAAGCCGCTTAATCTTAAAGCTACGCTTGATGCAGCTTATGCGTATTCTAATGCGGATTTTGTTATAATTGCGACACCTACTAATTATGATCCGCGAAAAAATTTTTTTGATACAAGTGCTGTTGAAGCCGTAATAAAACTTGTTATGCATTATAATCCTAATGCTGTTATGGTCATCAAGTCTACTATTCCGGTTGGCTTTACAAAAACGATACGTGAAAAAACCGGAAGCAAAAATATTTTATTCAGTCCTGAGTTTTTACGTGAAAGTAATGCTCTTTTTGATAATCTTCATCCAAGCAGAATTATTGTAGGCACGGATTTAGAAGATAAGAGGCTTACCGAGGCAGCTAAAGAATTTGCCAGATTATTGCAAGAAGGGGCTCTCAAAGAAAATATTGATACACTATTTATGGATTTTACTGAGGCAGAAGCTGTAAAGCTATTTGCAAATACCTATCTGGCTCTGCGAGTGAGCTTTTTTAATGAGCTTGATACTTATGCAGAACTGAAGGGACTGAATACTCAGTCTATAATAAACGGTGTTTGTCTTGATCCGAGAATAGGGGCTTTTTATAATAATCCCTCGTTTGGATACGGCGGTTATTGCCTTCCAAAAGATACAAAGCAGCTTTTAGCTAACTATCAGGATGTCCCGCAAAATCTTATTCAAGCAATTGTGGAGTCCAATAGAACGCGAAAAGATTTTATTGCCGATAGAATTTTGCAAAAAGCCGGATATTATGATTATTCCGATTCTGTTTCTTTTGATTTTTTCTCCGAAAAGAAAATAAGTATAGGTGTTTATCGTCTTATTATGAAATCAAATAGCGATAATTTCCGCCAAAGTTCAATTCAAGGTATTATGAAACGTATTAAAGCAAAAGGTGCTGGTGTTATCATATATGAACCTAATTTAAATGACGGGGAAACATTTTTCGGCAGTCTTGTTGTAAATGATCTTGAAAAATTTAAAAAAATGAGTGCAGTTATAATTGCAAACCGTTATGATCCTTTACTTGCCGATGTTCCAGAAAAAATATATACGCGGGATTTATTTGGAAGGGATTAGGATTTGATATGAATACGAAAATCACGGTAGTAATTCCTACATATAATAAAGCTGCTTATATTTCTCAAACAATCGAAAGTGTTTTAAGGCAAACCTATCAGGATTTTGAAATTATCATAATAGACGATTGCTCAAAAGATGATACTGAACTTGTTGTTCAAAAATACTTGTCGGAGAAAATTCGTTATTTTAAGCATGCTCAAAATTGGGGTCCCGGAGCAACTTTTAATGATGGAATAAAAAAAGCCCGAACCGAATATGTTACGCTTATTGCAAGTGATGATATTCTTCTTCCTGCTCATTTGGAACTTGTAATAAATGAATTTAAAAAAGATAAAAAAATAGAAACTGTTTTTTCAAAGTTACAGGTAATAGACGAAAACAATAATTATTTAAATAAAATCCAAGAGCCTCCTTATATTGATAAATACAAATTGTTAAACACCCTTTTTTATATTGAAAACAGAATTCCCTCGCCGGGAATAGCTTTTAAAAAAAGTTTATTTAATAAAACCGAAATGTTTAATCCGAACCTTATTCTCATGCATGATTATGATTTGAATATACGTTGTATGATGCATGGAGAAATTGCTGTTTTGCCTGAACCTACGGTTTTGTATCGGCGTTTTTCAGATAATTGCAATCTCAGCGGTGACAATAATTGGTATGCTTATTGCCACACTGCTGAAAATAAAATTATATTGGACAACTATTTAAATTTAACATATGCCGATATGATAAAAACATTTCCTGAATTGGAAAGCTGTTTGGAAAAAGATATAAAATTCAACTTTATTGCCGAAACATGCAGAAACAAACAAAAACGCTTAAGTGAATGGGCTTTCGAAAAACTAATTGAATATCTTAATGATTCCCCTGATTTTTTTTGCAGTAATGATTTGAATTTTCAATATAAGGATTATATAGATTTATATAAAGTTTATGCTGAAAAAAATATTATTAAATTAACTCATAAGCAAAAATTATTTAAGATGATAAAGAATACGGTTAAAAGACCGTTCGGAATAAAATAATTTACTACTTAAAGCATGAACATTATTAAATTGCCTAAAATTACCGATACAAGGGGTTCTCTCTCCTATTTGGAAAGCGGTAAACACGTTCCCTTTATAATCTCAACTATAAAGTTATTGACTGTTCAAAATAAAACCGAAAAGTATTTTTTTCTGAACAATAATGATTCCGAGTTTGCGTTAATTCCCTTGTGCGGCGGATTTAAATTAGCCGAAAAAGATGCTGAGGGCGAATACATTGTAAACGAGCCGGATAAGGGTATACATATAAGCGGAAAAAATTTTTTCGTTTTTGACTTCACAGAAAATACCGTTGTTTTGATTGTGTGTTCAAAACCGGATTTTAGTGCAAAACGAGAGTGTTAGATGATTGGCCCAACTGCAGATTGCAAAATAATCAATTTAACATCACAAAATAATATAACGCATCTCAATCATAAAAGTATCGTTCCATTTGAGATAAAGCGTATCTATTATCTTTACGGGGTTCCCGAAAACCAAGAACGTGGAGCGCATGCACATAAAGAGCTTTTACAGGTTTTGATTGCAGCTGCAGGTTCCTTTACGGTAGAATTAGATGATGGAAAAAATAAGAAAAAATTCTTTTTAAATAGTCCGTCTAAAGGTTTATTGATAGTTCCCGGTATTTGGAGAAATCTTACTGATTTTTCTTTCGGTTCAGTAGCATTGGTTCTCGCTTCCGAGTATTATACCGAAGATGATTATATTCGAAACTATTATGAGTTTTTAAAATACCGAAAATAAGTGAATATTAGGAATACAGTAAAAAATGTTTAAAATAGAACCTTATGAAAAAGAATACGAACAGCTTTGGGATGATTTTGTTTTAAATAAGTCGGTTAACGGAACTTTTTTACAAAGCCGAAGGTTTTTAAATTACCATCCTGAGGATAGATTTGAAGATTGTTCTCTTTTAATTTTTAATCAAAAGGACAACTTGGCTGCTGTAATTCCTGCTTGTAAGGATCCTAAGGATCCGGCTTGTTTTTTTTCTCATAAAGGTTCTACCTACGGCGGCATAATTATCGATAAAAAGCATTATTCAGGTAATAGCCTTTTGGAAATAATTGAAGTTTTTGAACAGTATTTAACGGAAAATAGATTTACTTCCGTTTATTTAAAAATAACACCGGATATTTTATCTATTGAAACTCCTGCACTTTTGGAATATCTTTTGTATTATAAAAAATATCAGCAATATTCTGAACTGAATACATATATTGATTTGGAAAATTATGATGAAGATATTCTTGCTAATTTTTCTCAAGGCAAAAGAACAAATATAAACAATTGCTTGAAGATGGAGCTGCAATGTAAAGAAATAGAATCAAATAATGAAATAAAAATATTACATGAACTTATAAGTTTAAATTTACGAAAATATGGAGTTTCCCCTGTTCATTCATTAAATGAGTTTATTGACTTAAAAGAAAAATGCATTATTGATAATATTTCCTTTTTTAAATGTGTATTAAATGATGATATAATTGGCGGCGCTGTAGTTTTTTATTTTCCAAAAACAAAAACGATACATACTCAATATTTATGTTCTAAAGAAGAATTTGCAAAATTAAGCCCGATGAGTTTTATGTATTATTCAATGATAGTTGAAGCAAAAAAAATAAATTATAAAAGAATTTCTTGGGGCGTTTCAACTGAAGATTTTGGTCATTATATTAATCAAGGTTTATTAAAAAATAAAGAATCCTACGGCAGTACTTATTCGATAAATAAAACTTTTTATAAAATGTTAGCACTGGATGTATAAATGCGAGATATAGAAAAATATGAAGCATCTTATGGATATCGGGTTTTTAACAAATGAAATCCTTGACGGTTTTTATTCCATGCAAAAATATATACCGAATCTCGGTTCCGAAATATTTGTCGAAATAAAAAGAGTATAGAGAATATGAAAAGAATTATTTTACCCGCCGACTGCGGTATCGATTACGCAGGTAGTTTCAAAAGATATGGAGAAATCATTATATGACTAATCCTATACGTTGGAAACAACGCTTCCAAAACTTTGAAAAAGCTCTTGTTGTGTTTCAAGATCGTTGTACGGATGTCGGTGAGAATCCTCATGGGTCAAAGTATTATGAAACTTGCAGAATGGCTTTAATTCAGGCATTTGAAATTATTCTCGAACTTTCATGGAAAACATTGAAGGATTATCTTGAAGCACAAGGTTATACGGAAGTACAGAATGGTAAGCGTGCAATTAGACAGGCCTTTCAAGATGGGCTGATAGATGATGGAGAACTTTGGTTAAAAGCACTTGATATTCGAAATATTACCAGTCATACCTACGATATGAATATGCTTGAGGATGGAATTGATTTTATTATTGTATCTTTCCAGCCTGCACTTATTTGTTTAAAAAATAAACTTGAAGCAGAATTGGATTCCTAACGCTATGCCCTACGGTCTTAAAGAGTATGAGATGAAAACTATTATTGAGTATCTTTCTAAATATTCAGAAATAGAAGAAGCTGTGTTGTTCGGTTCGCGGGCGGTCGGTTTATATAAAAAAGGCTCGGATGTTGATATCGCAATAAAAGGTATAAAAGTAACTCCTTTTATTGCTGCCGCTTTAAAGTCTGAATTAGAAGAAGATACGGTAATTCCATATTTTTTTGATATTGTTTCATATCCGCAATTAAGACATCATGAGTTTATACAGCATATTGATTCCCATGGAATTATTATTTATAAAAGATAGTATATGTACCATATATAAAGGTAGAATCTTAAATAAGTATAACATAACTATATAGGTTTCTTATGCATATCCCTTTTTTATCCTTACAAAAAATAACTGAAAGCTTTGAACCGTCTCTCTCGCAAAAAATAAGTGAAGTTGTAAAAAAGGGCTGGTATATTCACGGTGAGGAATGTACGGCTTTTGAAAAAAACTTTGCAGAATTTTGCGGAGTTAAGTATTGCATTGGTGTAGGAAACGGTCTTGAAGCTTTAAAATTGATTCTCCGTGCTTACAAGCTGCTTGGTGTTTTTGAAGAAGGTGATGAAATTATTGTTCCTGCAAATACTTTTATAGCTACCATTCTTGCAGTTAGTGCCGAAAATTTGACGCCTGTTTTTGTAGAACCGAATATAGATGATTATTTAATTGACATAAAAAAAATAGAAGAAAAAATAACAAAAAAAACGAAGGCTATTATGCCGGTGCATTTATACGGCAGACTTTGCAATATGGAGGAGATTACCGCCATTGCAAAGCAGCATAACTTAAAAGTGATTGAAGATGCGGCACAAGCACACGGTGCAAGCCAAGACGGAAAACGAAGCGGCTCCTTCAGCGATGCGGCCGGTTTTAGTTTTTATCCGGGTAAAAATTTGGGCTGCTTGGGAGACGGCGGCTGTGTTACAACTAATGACGACGAACTTGCAGATGTCATACGAAAGTTGGCAAATTACGGCTCAAGCGTAAAATATGTTCATGAATATAAGGGAGAGAATTCCCGTCTTGATGAAATACAGGCTGCCGTGCTTTCGGCAAAGCTGCGAAGACTTGATGAGGACAATGATCGCCGCCGTCAAATCGCAGCGATGTATAATGCCGGAATAAAAAATAAAGCTGTTATTTTACCCAAGCTGCACCAAAGAGAAGAACATGTGTGGCATATTTATTGTGTTCGGGTTCAAAACAGAAAAGCGTTTATTGACTATTTAAAAGATTGCGGAATAGAGACTGTTATTCATTATCCGACTCCGCCACATAAACAAAAAGCATATAAAGAGTTTTCTCATCTTCACTTACCGATAAGTGAAAAAATACATGCGGAAGTGGTTAGTCTTCCTATGAGTCCGTTATTAACCGATGAGGAAGTTAATTACGTAATTAAAAAAGTAAACGAATGGAAAAACTAAAAATTCTTTTTATTACTTATACTCATTCGAATGGAGGCGGAGCCGAAAAGGTTTTAACAACACTTGTTAATAATTTGGATGCGGAAAGGTACGATATTTCTATTTTTGAAATAGTAAAGTATGATGTCAAATGTGAGTCTGTAAATTCAAATATTAAATTGCTCCCATCGCTTTACCATTGTAATGATCGAGATTATAAAGTTAAGGTATTAGACTATATTCTTGAGCAAAAACCGGAAATTATCAGAGCTATGAATAATTCTGACGTATACGATGTCATAATTACGTGGAATTATCAATTACCATCATTTATGCTTCCCGCGTTTCCCGATAAAAAAACGATAGCTTGGTTTCACGGAGCTATTGATGATTTAGATATTTCAGATAATTTAACTGCTGTAAAACATAGATACGATCTGCAGAAAAACGCTTGGGGTTTTGCCGATAAAGTCGTTACGATTTCACGTAAATCGCTGCAGTCGCTGGAAACCGTTTTTCCGGAATATATGCACAAAGCGCAAATAATTCATAATGCGTTTGATGTAAAAATTTCAAAAATAAAAGCAAGCGAAAAAATTGAAGATATTTATGAAAACTGTTATTTGCCGATTATAGTTTGCGCAGGACGATTGGATAAAAATAAAAATTTTTCTCTTCTTGTAAAAACCGTTGCAAAATTGAAAAGAGAGAATATTGAATGTGTTTTATTTATCATCGGCGAAGGGCCAGAAAGAGAATCGCTTGTACGCTTAGCGGCTGAATCGGATATAACTGATTCAGTCTTTTTTTTAGGCTATAAACAAAATCCATTGCCCTATATAGGCCGGGCACAATTGTTATGTGTGTCATCACTGGCAGAAGGTTTCCCTACTGTTGTTCTGGAATCGATGGCCTTAGGTAAACCTTTTGTAACAACACCGGTAGCGGGGGCTTCTGAAGAATTGGCTGACGGTGGAAAATGCGGCTTGGTTGCCGAATGGGATATTGACGATTATGCTGAAAAGTTAAAGATACTATTAACCGATAAGACTCTTTACGATAGAATGTCGGAAAATTGTATTAAAAAAATACAAGAATTTTCTGTAGAAAATACCGTACGGCAATTTGACAATCTTATTGCCTCCTTACCGGAAAAACCGGATACAGGATCAGCCGGCATTCTTAGTAAAAAAGAAGCTTTCAAGAAAATGCGCTCTGTTTATGTTTGGTATCCCGACAAAATGCTTAACAACATAAAATTTTCGGTGGAGCGGTTTCAAACTACAAAAAAGATATACCATTTTATACTGCTTGGTTATCATATATTGCGATTTTTATTGTATATATTAACTGCTACTTGCAGAATAGTTACTGCAAAAAAACTCTTTATTTGTGCAAAGGATGGCTCTGATGAATGTATTTGAGAAATTAAGAAAAAATGGTATAAAGATTTCACAAGAAGATATTAAAATTATAGCGGAAAAATACAACATAAAAGAAATTTCCGTTTTCGGTTCTTCGATACGCGATGATTTTCATAGTGATAGTGATATAGATTTACTTATTGAATTTTATAATTCTGAAAATATTTCATTATATGATATTATTGATATTCAAGCGTATTTTGAAAAGCTCACGCAAAGAGCTGTAGATATTGTTGAGCCTGCAGGTTTGCGTAATCCGTATAGACGAAATACTATTTTAGCAACAAAGGAAATTTTATATGCAGCTTAATGAGCGTGATAAAAGTTATATATATGATATGATTGCCTATTCAGATGAAGTGATTGATATTATCAAGGATGAAAATCATGCCACATTTATCCAAAACAGAGTGAAGCGTTTAGCTGTTGAAAGGTTGATAGAAGTCATTGGTGAGGCAGCTAATCATGTCTCAGCAGAAGTTATTAAAGCAAATGATGATATTCCTTGGTCAAAAATTATTGGATTAAGAAATAAGATCGTACATGATTATGGTGAGATTCTCACTGACAGAATATGGCTTATTGCATCAAAGGCAATACCTGAATTGGTTGAGCAATTAAAATCAAAAAAATTTCTCTAATCAACATACCATAAATGTTTTTAAAGCGAAACTATGCATGAAGCACCTTTACCTATTATTTTAACGTCCACAGGATATGGTGATAGCGGAAGTTCTGCTGGAACCAACATCTTGGAAGAATTCTCTTCTGTCACAAGCTTTGGTAATAAATTCGAATGTACTTTTATTCATGAAGCGGACGGAATTTATGATCTGGAAAACGCGATTAATGAAGGACATCGCTTAAAGATCGATTTAGCTACTAAACGTTTTTTATCTCTTGCAAAGATTTTGGATCAGGATTCTGATTATCAAAAGTATTTTAATGGACAATTTTATAAGAAAACCGAAAAATATATTGAATCGATTACAGTATGCAAATGGGATGGTTCATGGCATCGTGCTTTTGAAACAAAAAAAACAGCCTTTGCAGAGAAACAGAGAATACGATTCGCCGAAGTGCTTTTTAATGCTTTGTATCGGAAAAGGCAATTCAACAGCTATGAGCCTGACGGTTGGCATCCTTCATATAACCCTATAATTGACTGTTATTATATCGATAAAAAATCTGATTTTTACGAAAAAACAAGAACATATATATCGGATCTGTTTTCCAATGACTTATATAAAAATAAATATGTTTTGGTAGACCAGCTTTTGCCGGCATATGATATCGGGAGATACTCCAACTATTTTGTTGATATCAAAACATTGGTTATCGATAAAGATCCCAGAGATTTATATGCGATGCAGATAGCTGAAAAAGGAGTCGGATATATTCCATGTGATAATGTAGATATATTTATAGACTGGTATAAGGCAACACGAGCACAACGATATAGACTTAATACGGAATGGAAGAATACAGCTCTTTTTATTCCGTTTGAAAGTTTAGTATATGAATATGAAAATTCATTAGAAAAAATAAAAGAGTTTACCGGCCTTAATACCGATGAGCATATATATAAAAAACAATTTTTTATTCCTGAAAAATCAATAGTAAACACACAGGTTTATAAACGCTACCCGCAGTTAAAAAAAGATATTGATAAAATAGAAAAAGAGCTGGAAGAGTATTGTTTTCATTTTGAAAAATATCCCCCGATACCGATTGATATCGTAAAGGATAACTATATTTTTATAAATGATATCTGTAAGGATGTAGAAAAGCTGCAATTAACCGGAAGATTATCAAAAGATTGTAGAGTAAGCCCTGTTCTGTTGATTTTTAATGTATGCAAATTACCTCTTTATATTAAAAGCTTTGGCGATAGAAAAACATTAAAATCGAAATTAAAGGGAATAGTAAAAATCGGCTTGTTCTCTGTATTGTTCCCGATTGAATTTTGCGTAAATGTGGTATTATTTTTGTTTGCAATATAAGGATACTAATATATGAAATTTTCAATCATCATGCCCGTTTACAATACAGAAAAATATTTGGAAAAATCTATTTTGTCCGTTGTAAATCAGTCTTATGCTGATTATGAGCTCATTTGTGTTAATGACGGTTCAACTGACGGCTCTACGCACATCTTGTCTGCATTTGCGGATAAAAAAGAAATAAAAATAATTCAACATGAATGCAATAAGGGCCTTTTTTGTGCCAGGAAAACAGGGGTACAAAAGGCTTCGGGTGATTATATTTTATTTTTGGATTCGGATGATTGGTTGGAATCTGATGCATTAAAAATATTGGCAAGCGAGTTAACTAACAGCAGCTCTGATTATATAGAATTTACTTATTATAAGGTTTCTGCTACTGGGCGAAAAAAAACATGGCGTTTCTCAAAAGAGGACAGGACAAAAGAAATTACTGATGTGTTATTATCAAAAGCTAATCATACATTGTGGAATAAATGTTATAATGCAAATATTATAAAACCAATTTATGATTCTTTACCGGATTTTTATGCTGTATTTAGCGAAGATTATTATCAGATGGTAATAATCGAATGTCATATTAAAACACGGAAAATTATTAATATTCCGCTCTACAATTATCGGATGACAACGGGAATAAGCAATATTCCGTATTTTGATAACCTTGAAAAAGTAAAGAATATCGATATAAGTCTTGCGAATGTCAGTCAAGAATTGTATTCTTTTTTTACAAAGACAAATAGAAGTGAATATATGCAATATGTTCGACGTTGTTTTAGCACAATTTATTTGGAAATTTTGGAGCGTACAACTTCAGGTGAGGTTATCAATATTATACAAAATCGGTTTGGTGTTGACGGTATGATAACATTGTTGATGCAGGAAATAAGTGTATTACACACAAAAATCATCAAAAATGAAGAAGAATATCGTCCGTTGCATATTTTTGCAGTGTTGCTTAGAAAGCCGTTTAACGGTCTAAAACGTTTGTTGGGAAGATGAGTATGCACGATTATTTATTTTCGATATGTATTCCTGTTTATAATACGGAACAATATTTGCCTCGTGCATTGGATTCTATAGTAAATCAAACCTTTGATGCAAAAAAAATAGAAACGGTTATTGTCAACGACGGTTCACCTCGTTCGGCGGAGTGCGATCAAATAATAACAGAATATTCAAGCCGCTTATCAATACAATATATCGTGAAAGATACAAACGAAGGGCTCTTTTTAGCCCGAAAAACTGCTATTGAGAAAGTCGAGGGAAAATATGTTTTATTTTTTGATGCAGATGATTCATTAGAAGTACATGCTTTGCAAATTTTGTCTGATAATCTTATTGATGAACCGGACTATGTGCAATTTAGGTTCTATGATGTGATTGATGGAGAGAAATTGCTGCATCATTGGATTTTGGAAGATGAAAGGGATAAGACTGTCGCTGATGTTTTACAAAATAAGACTATACATAATCTTTTCAATAAGTGCTATAACGCTCAAATGTTAAAGCGGATTTATGGACTGCTTCCCGATTCCTATGTGGTCTATGCGGAAGATTATTATCAATCAGCTGTTATAGAATATTTTTCAAATAAAAAAATATTTATTGATACCCCGCTTTATAATTATTTTAAGAATATAGGGGTTACGTCAAACAGTACTTTTAAAAATAAGAATAAAATTGTACAAATTATGAGCGGCTTCAGAACTATTGAACAAAATCTTGTTTTATTTTTTGAAAGGAATGGTGCTCCACAATATACACAATATGTAAAAAACTATATTAAAGAATTGTATATCAATTTTGCATATTGGGTTAATTCATTTCACATTATCATGTTTGTAATAAGAAAACTGCCTAATGAATATCATGCTATTAGATTAACGATATTCAAGAAATTCCTTATGCATAATATTAAAAAACTTATCAAAAATATATTACCGTATGGTTTGGTGCGTTTAATGCTTATACAAAAGAATAAAGGTTTTGCCATATTTTTGCGAAAGCAATATATGTAAATATGTAGGATAGAGAAAATTAATAATGAATGAATATGTGTTTTCGATATGTATTCCTGTTTATAATACGGAACAATATTTGCCTCGTGCATTGGATTCTATAGTAAATCAAACCTTTGATGCAAAAAAAATAGAAACGGTTATTGTAAATGATGGTTCACCTCGTTCGGCGGAGTGCGATCAAATAATAACAGAATATTCAAACCGCTTATCAATACAATATGTCGTGAAAAATACAAACGAAGGGCTCTTTTTAGCCCGCAAAACTGCTATTGAGAAAGCGGCGGCAAGATATATTTTATTTTTGGATGCCGATGATTCATTAGAAGTCCAGGCTTTGCAAATTTTGTCTGATAATCTTATTAATGAGCCGGATTATGTACAGTTTAGAATATATGATGTAATTGGCAGTGAAAAATTGCTGTATCATTCAGTTCTGGAAGATGAAAAGAATAAGACGATCGCTGATGTTTTGCAAAATAGTGCTCTACATAATCTTGTCAATAAATGTTATAACGCTCGAATGTTGAAGCAAATTTATGCATTAATGTCTCATCCTTATGCAGTCTATGCTGAAGATTATTATCAATCAGCTGTTATAGAATATTTTTCAAATAAAAAAATATTTATTGATATTCCGTTTTATAATTATTTTCGGCATATCGGTATTACATCGGATAATACTTTTAAAAGTCGAGAAAAATTAATTCGAATTATTGAAAGTTCTCATAATGTTGAAAAAAATCTGGTTTCATTCTTTGAAGAGAATGGTGAACAACAATATGCGCGGTATGTAAGAGACTATATTAGAGAGCTCTATATTAATTTTGCTTATAGAGTTCATTCAGTATGTATTATTATGTTTATAATAAGAAAACTGCCTAATGAATATCATGCTATTAGATTAACGATATTCAAGAAGTTTTTTTTGCATAATATTAAACAGCTTATCAAGAATATATTACCATATGGATTTGTGCGTTTAATAATTGCACGGAAGAATAAGATATAGTCGTACTAATTGATAAATTTAGCTACATTTCTTAATTAAAATGAATAACTCAAAGAAAATCAAACTCCTTTTTATTACATACACACATTCAAACGGCGGTGGTGCCGAGAAAGTTTTAACAACGCTTGTTAATAATTTGAATGCGGAAAAATATGAAATAGCTATACAGGAAATAGTCGGTTTTTATGTAAAACAAGAGCCTATTAGCAGTAATATTAAATTGCTTACGCCGCTTATAGATGGCACGCATGAGTCCCGTTTTAATAAACACTTTACTCAGTATTGTATTGAAAAATATCCCGTTTTAATACGTGCAATAAAGAGTTTCGATGAGTATGATATTGTTATTACATGGAATTACCAAATGCCTTCATTTATGATTCAGGCATTTCCTGATAAGAAGACGATAAGTTGGTTTCATACTGATATTTACGATTTGTCTCCAAAACTCATGTCTTTGAATGATAAATATAATTTAAAACTGCAAGATAGTGCATGGAACTATGCTGATAGGATAGTTACAATATCGAATAAATCATTACAATCATTAAAAGATATATTCCCTCAATATTTGAATAAAACAAAAATAATTTATAATGCATTTGATATAGAAAATGCAAAAATACAGGCATCAAAAGTAAACATCGATGAATGTGTGCGGTATACCTGTCCAATTTTGGCTTGCGTAGGGCGATTAGAAAAGCGTAAAAATTTCTCTCTTGTTATACAAGCTGCCGCAAAATTACAAAAAGAAAATGTATGTTGTCATGTGCTTATTATAGGAGATGGAGAAGAAAGAGGAGACTTAATACATTTAGTAAATGAGTTGCGTATGACGGAAGTTGTATCTTTTTTGGGCTACAAACAAAATCCTCTACCATATATACAGCGTGCGGATATTCTTTGCCTATCATCATTCGCGGAAGGATTTCCCACCGTTGTATTGGAATCTATGGCTTTAGAGAAACCATTTGTAACTACACCTGTTGCGGGTGCGTCCGAAGAATTGGCCGACGACGGAAATTGCGGCTTAGTAGCGGATTGGAATGCCGACGATTATGCAAAAAAAATAAAAACTTTACTAACCGATAAAGAACTATACGATAGGATGTCTACAAATTGTGTTGAAAAAGTCAAAGAGTTTTCTGTAGAGAATACAGTGCGGCAGTTTGATAATCTTATTACTTCTTTACCGGAAAAAAAGGAAACGGATTATCAGCATATTGATAAAACAGCAGCTATAAAAAAAATCCGTTCTGCTTATATCTGGTGTTCTGATTTTGCCATGCAGAGGTTACGATTTTCGATAAATACTTTTTTTGTAAAACCCACTATAAGGAATTTCGTTTTGGTCGGATACTATTTGCTCAGATTATTATTCTATATTCCTGCATTACCGATCCGTTTTTTTACACAACCGGCTCTCTTGTGGCAGCCGAAAGAACTATCAGAAGGCTAAAAAATGACTGAAATCATAACATGTACAGGTTACGGTACTACCGGAAGCTCTGCTGTAACGAACATTATTGAAGAGTTTGAAACTATAAAAAGCCTGAGCGCAGAATTTGAATGCACTTTTTTACATGAGGTAGATGGAATACGGGATTTGGAGAATGCATTGCGCGAAGGACATCGCTTAAAGTGCGATCTTGCAATAAAGCGTTTTCTTAGACTTGCGGATGTGTTGAATAAGCAGCGTCCATTCAAAAAATATTTCAACGGCAATTTTCTACGGCATTCCGAATCTTTTATCGATTCAATTTGTATTGCTCAATGGCGAGGAAATTGGCACCGAGGAACAGATACGATTAAACTTTCAAAAGAAGACTTGTTGTATTATAATTTGGCAAAACAAGTCTTTTTGAATGAGTATTCATATTCGCGGTACTCGCTCTTTGAACCGAATACATGGCATCCAACTTATCATAAAAGAAATAAATCTTATTATGCGCATTTTACCGATGCTTTTTATCATAAGGTGCAAGAATATGTTGCTAAACTGATTGCAGAAATAACGTTTCACATAAACAGCAAAAAAATTTTAATTGATCAGTTTTTCCCAGCCTCCGATATATCGGCATATTTTAACTATGCACCCGCTACAAAAGTTATCATTGTTGATAGAGATCCTCGCGATATGTATGTGTTAAATAAAAGTTCATGGGGTGAACCGTATATTCCGAGTGATGATGTTGATACCTTTATACGCTGGTATCGCGGAATCCGTTTTTCACAACAGAAAGAACGGCAAAATCAGAATGTTCTATTACTTCATTTTGAAGATCTTATTTTTAATTATGAAGCCTCATTGACCGAACTTAAACATTTTCTTAATTTTAACGATAAAGATCATGTAGAAAAACTGAAATGTTTTGATCCTGCTCAATCGATTAAAAACACTTACAAATTTAGAAATTATCCGCAATGGAAGGATGATGTTTTAAAAATAGAACATGAGTTGCCGGAGTATTGCTATCATTTCCCCGATGAGTTTACTAATAACAATGCAAACAATATAGATACAAATAAGCCGATGGAAGCTTTTGTAAAATCAGCAGATGCCGTTCAAAGTAAAAAAAACTTACCGCTTAAATATAACCACAAGTTGCCTGTATTTTTATTTGGTATAACAAATTTTGGAGAAGCATTCGAAAGTTTGGCGCATCGCAATACACTAAAAACAAAAATAAAAGGTCTTATTAAATGTGGAGTGTTTTTGTGTAGTTTTTTATTTGAGTATATGTATTCTGTATTTATATATTGTAAATACAAAAAAAGATAAAAATGAAATTCACTATTGTTATTCCCATATTTAACAGAGTACAGTACATCCCCGAAACTCTTGACAGTGTTATAAGGCAAACTTATACCGATCTGGAAATCATATGCGTTGACGATTGTTCTTCAGATAGAAGCCCAGTTCTTTTGCAAGACTATGCAAAAACTGATTTGCGTATTAAAGTACTGACTCACGCCAAAAATAAAGGGCTTTATTTGGCGCGTAAAACAGGCGTCCTGAATGCATCAGGTGATTATATTTTATTTTTAGATTGCGACGATGTATTGGCTCTTCATGCCGTCGAAGTTATTTATAATGCACTTTGTAAAAATTCCGTTGAAGTTCTTGAGTATGGATATCACTCTATTCACGCAAATGAAAACACTGTGCCCGATTCTGCCATAACGGTAGATAAACTTTTTAGCTCACTTGTGTATGATCGGTACCCCCGTGCAGGTACTGTTTGGAATAAAGCATATAAAACAGAATTGTTGAAAAATGCTTTTAGTAAAATGTCAGACTTTCATGCCGTGATGGGTGAGGATTTTTATGAATCTGTGATTATTGCATACTATGCAAAAAGTTATTCGTCGATAGACGATGTTCTTGTTATTTACAATGATGAAAGCGGTATATCAAATACACGTAAAAACCTTGCAAGTATACAAAAAGACTTGGATTCGGTTGTGGCTATTTTAAATGGTTTTAGATTTTTTTTTGAATCGTATGCCTCTGAACATAAAGCTGCTGTTTTAAACATAGAACGCTATTATATACATTATGTATATTACAATCTTATTTTACTGAGAACAAATAAAACTGACAGGCTGCCGGCAGTTCATTTATTGAAAGATTATTTTAGTGCTGAAGCGGTTGCTCCGTTTTTGAAGAAAACAAAGTCGATGGTAACACGTGATGCTGTGTTGTATAATATAAGGGCTGTAATAAAAAAGTTTATTCCCAAAATGCTTCGTGAAAGGATTAAAAAAATAGTATGCTGAATTTTTTATATATGATTTTTATTTATCCGGTATATATGTTTGTTGAATTTATATTCTTTCTAGCAAATAATATAACGGATGATTATATAGGTTTTTCTATTATCTTATTAAGCCTTACTGTAAACGTTATTTGTTTACCTATATATGATGTCGCCGAAAGATGGCAAGAAAAAGAACGTACTGTTCAAAAGAAATTAAAACCGAAAATTGCTGATATAAGAGCCGTGTTTTCAGGTGATGAACGGTATATGGTTTTGACAACATATTATCGGCAAAACCGGTATCATCCGCTCTATGCAATGCGGGGAATGTTTGCTCTGCTTATTCAAATTCCATTTTTCATCGCGGCATATAAGCTTTTGTCAGGTTTGCCGATGTTGAATAATGCTTCATTTTGGTTTTTAAAGGATTTAGGTAAACCTGACGGACTACTGTATGTTGCCGGCATGCATATAAATGCTTTGCCGATACTAATGACATTTATCAATATTATTGCTTCCGCAGTTTATTCAAAAGGTTTAACAATAAAAGAGAAACTTCAGTTGTATATTACGGCCGCTATTTTTCTTGTTTTGTTGTATAATTCACCTTCGGGTTTGGTGTTCTACTGGACACTCAATAATATATTCTCACTTTTTAAAAATATTTTTTATAGAATAAAATTAAGTAAAATTGTTTGGTATATTGTTACCGCATTGTTTTTTATTTCCCTCACAATTATCACTAGAAATCATACGGCGAAAGAGCGCCCGCGGGTTATTATAGAGTTTTTTACCATTATGGTAATATTTGTCCCTATTATATGGACGATTGTATCTAAATTCTTACTTAAAAATATTCGAAACGTTTTAGCTGACGCTCAAAGCCGTTTTTCACTTTTCTTACAAAGTTCTATAGCATTATTGCTGTTTTTAGGTTTAACTATTCCTGCAACTACTATAGCAAGTTCGCCGTTGGAATTTATAAACTTTGAAGATATTTTAAATCCTTTTACTATCCTGTTTTATACGGTAGTTCAAAGCCTCGGCTGTTTGTTCTGGTTTGTGTGTCTCTATAAGCTTTTCCGGGAAAATGTACAGAAAGCTTTTACATTTGCTTCTATAATAATCCTTGCGGTCGCACTGATCAATGTTTTTGTTTTTCAAGATGGTTATGGAAGTATAAATAATCTGCTTATGTTTTCGGATACGGGAAGGCTCCGTCATTCATTACATGAACTTATGGTGAATCTTGTTGTAATTGGAATGATTGCAGTTGTCATATTTGCGATTGTATATTCAAACCGGTTTATGAAATTTATCGAGGGGATTGTTAAGATTCTTATTTTGTCTTTTCTTGTTATTCCAGTTGTTTCTTCAGTTACCATTTACAAAGAATTCCATTCTATGAAATCCGTCGAAAATTCGGTTTCTGCTCCCAAAAAGGCCTATAGAATCAGTAAGACCGGTAAAAATATCTTTATATTTATGCTGGATCGGTCTATGAATTTTTTTATCGATCCTGTATTTGAAAATGCAGAGATTGTAAAAAAAGAATATACCGGATTTACGGTTTTTGAAAACAGCATTGCATTCGGTACGAGTACGAATTTCAGTACACCGTCCTTATTCGGCGGATACGAATATACACCGGAAAATATTGATAAACGTTCAAATGAATTGTTAGTAGATAAACATAATGAAGCCCTGAGTGTATTACCACGGCTTTTTAGCGAACATAACTGGAATGTCAGTTTTACAGACCCTTCCTGGCTCAATTATGCATGGATTCCCGATTTGTCGGTATTTGCAAAATATAATATGATTGCCAAAAACATAGACGGTAATGGACTGTATACGCAAGAATTTCTTATAAAAAAGAATGTGCAGTCTGTGCCACAATCGAAGATATACGGTATTCGCAGGAATATGCTGTATTTTTCGCTGTTTAAAATTTTGCCTATTGAAGTACGACGGATATTTTATGCAGAAGGGATGTATGGTGGTGTAGGTATTCCCATTTATTCGGCACCCTTTATGAATGCATATTCAGCCATAGAAAATCTTACGGAAGAAGTTGAATTTGTCGAAAGTAAGAATTGTATAAATATCATTGTAAATAACCTAACGCATGAGCCGCCTAAGAAAGAAACTATACAAATGATCGGGAAAGATTTTTTAATTCCATTAGCAAAAAAATATTGCCTTAATGAGACAACAGAAGAACATTTCTATGTAAATTATTTAGCTCATGAATCTTGTGCTAAATTCTTTAAATTCTTAAAGGACAACAATTGTTGGGATAATAGTAGAATAATAATTATAGGTGATCATGGTAGAGACCCCATGCGTACTAGAGATATGAAATTTATTGCCGATTTTGCTAATACCGGTTTTTCCCCTGATGCTTCGATCCCATTAATTATGATGAAAGATTTTAATTCGGAAGGGACATTAAAAAAAGATTATACATTTATGACGTTAGCTGATATTCCTGCGCTAACTACCAAAAATTTATCGTCGGAATTACAAAAAAATCCGTTTAGCGGTAGAGACTTTCTTGAAACCGAGAATAAGACTGTCGTAAAAATAATAACGGCAGGAAATTGGCACGCAAATCATCAATTAAAATCTACGCAGTTTGAAGATGCTGAGTGGGCGTTTGTAAAAGAAAATGTTTACAATCCGCATAATTGGAGTAGAATAAATTTTAATAATAATTAAGGAGGTTCAATTATTATGATCCCTTTACTATACATTGATCCGGGTACGGGAAGTATCCTTTTTTCTATTGTAATTGGTCTTATTACAACGTTGTATTTTGTGGCAAAAACGGCCTTTATAAAGCTAAAGGTCGCGGTGTATAAAGACAACGAAAAAGTTGCCGGTAAAAACAACAGTGTTGTTATTTATTCGGAAGGTACACGCTACTGGAATGTTTTTTTACCTATATGTAATGAGTTTGAAAAACATCGAGAAGAACTCGTATTTTATACTTCTTCGGAAGATGATCCTGTGTTCTCACAAAACTATACTTATATTAAAGCTGAGTATATCGGTAAGGGAAATAGAGCTTTTGCCCGGCTGAATATGCTTGAAGCCGATATTTGTTTGATGACAACGCCGGGGATGGATGTGTATCAGCTGAAACGTTCAAAGCATGTCAGGCATTACAGTCATATTCTTCATGCGCTTGATGATGCAACAAGTTATCGCCTTTTTGGACTTGATTACTTCGATTCTGTGCTTTTATCGGGTGAATATCAGATAAAAGGAATTCGCGAACTGGAAAGCCTACGTAATCTTCCACAAAAAGATTTACGTGTAGTCGGCTGTCCCTACCTTGATGTATTAAGCGAGAAAATAAAGGATTTGCCGAAAACAGATACCGGTTTTACTGTTTTAATTGCGCCTTCTTGGGGGGCAAATGGAATATTATCAAAATACGGTGAACAACTAATTACTCCGCTTGTAGAAACCGGTTGGAATATTATTATCCGCCCGCATCCTCAAAGCAAGACTTCAGAATCCGATATGCTTAAAAGATTGGAGGAAAAATATAAAGATGTCGCGAATTTTGTTTGGGATTATAATTCTGAAAACATCGATTCACTTTCAAAAGCTGATATTATGATTTCTGATTTTTCCAGTGTTATTTTTGATTATTGTTTTCTTTTTGATAAGCCATTCTTATACTGTAACAGCGAATTCGATCATCGCCCTTATGATTCAGGCGATTTAAAAGAGACTACGTGGAAGTTTTCCGTCTTAAAGGAAATAGGTGTGCAGCTTAACTCTAATAGCTTTGATCATATAAAAGAGATTATCTCTGAAACTTGTAAAAGTGAAACACTTAAAGAAAATAGATTGAAAGCTAAAGACACCGCATGGCAAAATAGAGGTCATGCAGGAGAAGCTGTTTATACATTTTTAACGGAGCTTAGAAAAACATGGTGAATTTTTTATATACAATTTTCATTTACCCCGTCTATATGTTTGTTGAATTTGTTTTTTTCGTAGCAAACATTATTGTGGATGGCAATATAAGTATGTCTATTGTGCTGTTGAGTATCGGTATTAATATGATTTGTCTTCCAATGTATAATGTTGCTGAACAATGGCAAGAAAAAGAGCGTGCTATTCAGAAAAAAATGAAAACAAAAATAGTTGACATAAAAGCTGTATTTAAAGGAGATGAGAGATATTTAATCTTATCTACATATTATCGTCAGAATAAGTATCATCCACTTTATGCGCTGCGAAGTATGTTTGCACTCTTTATTCAGATTCCCTTTTTTATTGCCGCATATAAACTTTTATCCGATTCACCCATTATGGATAAAACCTCGTTTTTGTTTTTTACCGATTTGGGTGCTCCCGATAAGTTACTGAGCTTAGGAAATATTTCAATAAACATTTTGCCTATTATAATGACGTTCGTAAATATAGCCGCATCTGCCGTTTACACTAGAGGGCTAATGCTCAAAGATAAGTTAATGCTTTACATTACAGCTCTTATTTTTTTACTTTTGCTTTATAACTCACCGTCTGGCTTGGTTTTTTATTGGACGCTTAACAATCTGTTTTCTCTATTAAAAAATATTTTTTATAAAGTAAAATTAAGTAACAAAACATGGTATATAATTGCCGTAATTGTTATGTCAATTTTAACGTGCATTACAACTGTAATGACGATTAGTGAAACTAAAAGACCTGCTGCTCTTTCAGGTCTTTTAACTGTTGCCATAGCAGTAATGCCGTTAATTAAAAAGTTATTTTGTTTTTTTGAAAAAAGGCGATTAGCATCTGTTTTTAATGACGATAAAAAATGTTTTTATGTCTTCTTATCCTCTGCTGCTGCGTTGTGTATTCTTATCGGGTTGGTTATTCCGTCAGCAACGATAGCAAGTTCGGCACAAGAATTTTCAAATTTTGGCGGCTTTAAACATCCCTTAACTGTTCTTTATTATCCGTTTACCCAAAGTTTAGGATGCTTGTTTTGGTTGTTATGTATATATAAACTATTTTCAAAAAGTGTACAAAAATATTTTGCATATACGGCGATATTGTTGCTTATGGCGGCACTTATAGATACATTCATTTTTACGGGTAATTACGGTGATATAAACAATATACTGATATTTGAGGATGCAACACGATTAGGTCATTCTATGCGGTATTTCGCTGTGAATGTATTGACAATAACTGCCGGAATAATTGTAATGACATTTTTTGTATACTCAAAATTTTCAAAATGGCTTCCCTCACTTCTTAATATTATAGTTTTAACTTTTTTGGTTATAACAGGTTTTTCTTGCATTTCAATTCAAAAATCTTACCGACGCATGCTGGCTGGAGAAATCACTGAAAAATACGATCATAAAGCATATAGGGTATCAAAAACAGGAAAAAATATTTTCATTTTGATGCTTGACCGTTCTATGAACTTTTTCATCGATCCGGTATTTGAAAATAATGATCTTGTAAGAAAAGAATATACGGGATTTACCGTTTTTGAAAACAGCATAGCTTTTGGTAGGAGTACCAATATGAGTACGCCTTCTCTTTTTGGCGGCTATGAATATACTCCTGAAAATATAAATAAGAGATCTGATGAATTGCTTGTCGATAAACATAATGAAGCGTTGAGTGTGCTGCCGCGACTGTTCAGCGAGTACAATTGGATGGTAAGTTTTACCGATCCTTCGTGGTTAAACTATTCATGGATCCCAGATTTATCTGTATTTAATAAATATAATATACGCTCGAAGAATATCGATGGAATTGGGAAATACAGTAGGGATTTTTCTAGCCTATATTTAGAAAAAACGAACGGGCAAACAAATCTTGTTGCACGTAACATGTTGTATTTTTCTTTTTTTAGAATTTTACCTTCAAAGGTAAGAAAAATATTTTATAATAACGGGGCCTATGCAAAGATTGAAAACCTCTATAATGTTCAAATGGCATTTATAGATGCTTATTCTGCTCTCGAAAATTTATATAAAGAAATTGAATTTGTATCTGATGGAGATTGTATTAATATTATTGTAAATAATACAACCCATGAACCGCCGAAAGATAGCGATATTCTGTTCATACGGCGTGGTGAGCTTATCCCTCTTGCAAAAAAATATTGCCTTAATGAATATACGGCCGAACATTTTTATGCAAACTATTTAGCACATGAATCTTGTGCGCGTTTTTTTCATTTTTTAAAAGATAATGGTTGTTGGGATAATAGCCGTATAATTATTGCCGGTGATCATGGACGGGCTTCGATGCATACAGTTGATATGAATTTCTTATCCGGCTTCGCTGGTACAGATATTTCTCCTGAAAGTCTCATACCATTGATTATGATGAAAGATTTTGACTCAGACGGGCCATTACGAAAAGATTATACCTTTATGACTTTAGCCGACATTCCGATTCTAACAACGGAAGGACTTGAGCCTGAAATGCAAAAAAATCCGTTTAGCGGTTTGCCGTTTAAATCTTCTCAAGATAAAACTGTTATAAAAGCAATGCATGGCGGTGATTGGCGTGCTAATCAACAGTTAAAACTTACGCAATTTAAAACTACGGAAGAGGATTGGGTTTACGTAAAAGAAAATGTATATGACCAAAAATGTTGGAGCAAAAAAACTTTCGTAAATGAATAGGGTATCTCTCATAGTCAAGTTTTTAGAGGTTGTCAATAGGTAAGAAGGGATTCAAAAATTATGAGCGATATATTACTTTCAATTGTTATTCCTGCATATAATGCAGAGCGATTTTTGCATGATTTACTTTCCGTTTTGGTAGAGCAAGTATTTGAATGTATTGAAAACAGTATCGAAGTTATCATTATAAATGACGGTTCTGTAGATACTACGGCAGATATAGCTCAATCTTTTTCTGAAAGGTATTCTTTTATTTCTTTGATTAATCAAGATAATAAAGGTGAATGCGGAGCTCGGAATACCGGAATAAAAAATGCAAAAGGACGTTATATTTATTTTTTGGACAGCGATGACGTTCTACCTGAGGGGACGCTGCTTTTCTTTCAGAATTTTTTATCTCAATCTAATGAATCCGATGTTTTTGCTTTTGGATATGAAGTACACCGAAATGGCATGGTATCAAAAACAGTTTTTTCTGAAAGTTTGAATAACCGTTCATTCCCTTCAGAGGTGATAAAAAAATTATTTCTTTCAAAAAAACTGCCTATTTGTATCTGTAGCATGATTTATAGAAATGCCTTCATTTCTGAAAATGCTTTGTTATTTCCTGTAGGGGTAAAAATAGGCGGTGATATGGTATTTATGGTAAATACCTTCGCAAAAGCATGTACGCTTCAGTATAGCAAACGGATATCCTTTATTTATCAAATACGCGATGATTCTGTGATGCAAGGATATAAAGGTTATAATACGGATAGGATAAAGTCATTTGCGTTTATCCGTGATGCGGTTCTAAAAAATTATGCCGACTATAGTTCTATTAAAAAAGAAGCAAATTTTTTTATTGCAAATTCATATTTATCCAATTTAGTGGCCTATTTAAAATCCAATCTTAAAGACAAGGAAATAAATAAGATTTTTCTTGACAATAAGTTTTTCTTGTATAGAAGCTTGCAAGGACGCTTTTTGAATACTGCCGCAATATATATTGCACGCTTTATGCCCCTTCGTATCTTATTTAAGCTTTTAAAATAATTGAATATTAAGTATTAATACGCACCTTTTCTAGTAACAACAACGATGAAGGTTTGTAAAATAATCCAAATATCCAGCCAGATTGACCAATTTTGAATATAAAAAGTATCCAGAAAAATTCTCTCATCATATCCTGTTGATGATCGGCCGGATATTTGCCACATGCCTGATAATCCTGGGGTGACGGAAAATATATATTTAAATGTATCGCCGTATTTTTCTTTTTCAGGTTCGGTAACAGGGCGTGGACCGACAAAACTCATTTGGCCAAGTAGAATATTAAAAAGCTGAGGCAATTCATCAAGGCTTGTTTTGCGTAAAAATTTTCCAATGGAGGTAATACGCGGATCATGCTCAAGCTTTTGATGTTCCTCCCATTCACGTTTCATTTCTGGGTTATTCTCCAGTAATTCTTTTAAACGTTTATCCGCATCAGTTACCATTGATCGAAATTTCCACACCTTAATTTGCTTACCGTTTTTGCCGATACGCTTATGTCCATAGAATATCTTTCCTTTTGAAGTACATTTTACAAGAATCGCTATGATGACTATAATCGGGAGTATTAACGGCGAAAACAAAAGTAATATGCCTAAATCGATACATCGTTTGATAAATAAATTGATGGGACGTGTCAAACGATTCGATGCGGAAAAACCTAAAATATCGCCGAAGTTTCTCACTGAAAGCGATACGAATTTTATATTTTGATAGTACGGTATTGCAATGATGTAGCGGTAATCGGAAAGAATTGAGTCCAATGGGGTATTTGCCGTATTACCTTCCGGCAATTCCATAACGATTGCTGTTGTAATATTACAGGCGTGAACACAATCTTCAATTTCTTGTGAATAAGGGAATACAGGGATTCCTTTGTATTCCTCGTAGTCTGTTGCATCGATATTGATGATTGCTGCCGGGCGGTAACTTAATGAAGGTTTATTTAATAGCCTGTCTGCTATTGTGTACTTATTTTCATTGCTTACATATATAACTACCGGAACGCCCCACCAGCTAAAGGAACTAAATGCAGTCCGTATTCCTTCCCTTAATAAGGGTAGAAACAGAGTTGCAAAAGGAGTTGCTAAAAGGAGGGCAATACTTAACATCTCTCTATCATCCGTTTCAACTGCTATGGAAAGGGCAATTCCCGTAAAACAAAAAAAAGAAGTAAGAGAGAATTTACGCACTTCGTCAGCCGGCTGAAGCATGATACCGGGATAAAGACGAGCCGCAAAAAATGCTGCAGCAAAGGCCGGAAGGTATATCCAGTAGTTTATAAAATCACGGAATACAATCAGTGAACGGTCTACTGCATTAATAGCAAAAAAGCTTCCTCCAAAGCATAGCATTATCCCGATACAGTCGAAGATCATAAATGTTAGACCGGTCGCAAAAGAACTTGTATGATTAAAATGGGTTTTAAACCAACTAGTAAATTCCGATGGCTGCATAGTGTTACACTATCATATTTTCTAAAAAGAATCAAGGAGGTCTTCGTACCAACAGCATAAATCGTCTGCTGCATGGCATATTTCAAAACCGGAATTCCGCAATAAATCCGGGTGAGGCATTTTTTGTGCATGTTCGTAGCTGAGAAGCTTTTTTGCCCATTCTTTTATGTCGGCGTGTAACGGAAAAAACTCCACCAAGGGCGTAATAGCAGTGTCTTTAGTAACAGTATCGCTCATTAGGCATGGCAAACCTACCGATTGAGCTTCTATACCCACTACCGGCAAACCTTCATAGCGGCTTGGCAAAAGAAAAACATCAAAGGCATTCAAAAAATCGGGAATGTCCCGCCGGATGCCGGTAAAAAAAACCGCTTTTTCTATATCAAGCTCTTTAACGAGAGTACGAATCTCAGCTTCCAATTCTCCCGTTCCGATTAATATCAGAGCTGCATTCTGGTTTTGCCGGTAAGCTTCGGCAAATATCCGTACAAGTAATTCATGATTCTTTTGGAATGCAAAACGGCCGATATGACCGACAATAAAACGATTCTCCAAGTTAAATTCTTTACGTATTCGGTTTCGAGCCTCTTCATTGGGTGAAAAGCATGCGGTATCGATTGCATTTTTTATGAGGCGTACTTTTCCTTTTTGTACCGTTTGCGAACCGAAAAGCCAGCGGGCAGTGTAATCGGCACATGCCGCATAATGAGTTGCAAAAGTTTTTGAAAACGGCCGTAATACCTGCTTCATAAGGTTGCGCTTCCATTCTCCGCGGCTCATTGTACTATGACTGTGTGCAATTCGTATTGGAACTTTTGCACGGAATGCTGCATAGAGAGGAAAACAACTGAGTGTGTTTAAGTGTGAATGGACAATTGTATATCCGCCTTCTGCAAAAGCGGCACGGCATTGCCGCATATTGGTTAGCATAGAGTTTTCATAAGGTTCAAGTTTGATGATACGGCCGCCCAAATCAAGAATTTCTTCATCGATGAGAGTTTTATCATAACCGTCCATAAAAAAATCAAATTGTATGCGGCTTCTGTCTATGTTACGGTAATAGTTCATTACCACTGAATCTACACCGCTGATAACGGCTTTTCCTATAACTTGCGCAACTCTAATAGGGGCTTTATGGTGAATGTTTTGTTGAATTGTTTTCTTATTTAATGGTTCCATAAAAATATTCCCGTTTTATAAAGATTGATAATATCTATATCGGTTATCGGAGATAATCGGCAAAGACTTTAAAAATAACGAGATTGCTTCTTGTATGGATATAAGTAGTTTTATTATTGCAATCTATAAATTCAGAGGCTTATTTTTATTGATTATTTTTATTTTTTTTGATATTATGCTTAGGCTTGAGTGTTTTTTGATGATGTAAATATCTTTCGGCTATAATAAGATTCAAGATCAATTTTTTGATAGAGGTTTTTATGAAGGCAATAATTTTAGCAGGAGGGGCGGGAACCCGTTTATATCCGCTTACTAAGGCTGTTTCAAAACAAATTTTACCCATGTATGATAAGCCTATGATTTATTATCCCTTGTCGGTTATGATGCTTGCCGGTATACGTGAAGTTTTAATTATATCTACACCGCGGGATATAGGCCTTTTTAAAGAGCTCTTCGGTGATGGAAATTGGCTGGGTATGAAATTTGAGTATGCCGTTCAAGATAAACCTCGAGGTCTTGCTGATGCCTTTATAGTGGGCGAAAAGTTCATCGGTGCTGATTCCTGTGCTTTGGTTTTGGGTGATAATATCTTTTATGGAAGAGGCTTCAGCAGCACTTTGACAGATGCGGTTTCATTCATAAAAAATAATGGAGGAGCTTTAATTTTCGGTTATTATGTTAAGGACCCAAGAGCTTACGGAGTGGTTGATTTTGATAATAAAGGAAATGTTTTGAGTATTGAGGAGAAGCCTCAAAATCCAAAATCAAATTATGCAATCCCCGGTTTGTATTTTTATGATAATGAAGTAATTCAAATTGCAAAATCGGTTAAACCTTCGGCCAGAGGTGAGATTGAAATTACATCCGTAAATAATGCTTATCTCACTATGGGCAAATTAAGAGTTGAAAAGCTTGGTCGCGGCATGGCATGGCTTGATACGGGAACTTATGACGGCCTTTTAGAAGCCTCAAATTTTATAGCAACAATTCAAAAAAGGCAGGGAATGTATGTTTCCTGTATAGAAGAAATAGCTTATTTACAAAAATGGATTTCAAAAACTCAGCTTTTAAATTTATCTTCTTCCTATAATAATGAATATGGCGATTATCTAAAATATATTGCGGAAAATTGTTAAATTAAGGAGTTAATCTAAATGCGAAGTTTACAAAATATACTTGTAACCGGCGGTGCGGGTTTTATCGGTTCCAATTTTATCAGAACCTTATTAAAAAAAGAAGACGCATTTACGGGTCGTATTATAAATCTTGATGCTCTTACTTATGCAGGTAATGCCGCAAGCCTTGCCGATATGGAATCCGAATTCGGCGGAAGCCGATACTTTTTTATTCATGGAAATATCTGCGATAAAGAAATTATAAATAGTATTTTTACGGAATATAATATAGACACGGTTGTTCATTTTGCAGCTGAAAGTCATGTTGACCGCTCTATTTTGGGTCCTGAGGTTTTTTTAAAGACAAATGTTTTGGGAACCTTTAACCTTTTGGAGACTGCAAAGCAATTTTGGAAAAAACCTGACGGAACAATGCGTGATGACGTTCTTTTTCACCATATCAGTACGGATGAGGTTTACGGTTCTTTGGGAACTGAAGGCTATTTTGAAGAAACTACAGCCTATGACCCTCGTTCTCCTTATTCTGCAAGCAAGGCATCAAGCGATCACTTGGTAAAAGCTTACTTCCATACCTATGGGCTGCCTGCTACTATTTCAAACTGTTCCAATAATTACGGGCCGTTTCAATTCCCTGAAAAATTGATTCCTCTTATGATTTTAAATATGCTTGAAGGTAAAAATCTTCCCGTTTACGGTGACGGTAAGCAAATTAGAGACTGGATACATGTTGAAGACCACAATGAAGCTGTAAGACTTATACTAAAAAACGGAAGAGCAGGGGAGACCTATAATATCGGCGGTGAAAATGAATGGGAAAATATAAAGCTTTTAAATAGGCTCATTCAAATTGTTTGTAAAAAGACAGGTCTTAATGAAGAAAATGTAAGAAAAACCATTACCCATGTAACAGACAGGTTAGGCCATGACCGCCGCTATGCTATTGACTGTACCAAGATAAAAAATGAACTTAATTGGAAACGTAGTTTTGATTTTGAGGCAGGACTTCAAAATACTGTCGACTGGTATCTCAATAATAAGAATTGGATAGAAAATGTCCGCTCCGGTGAGTACCGTAATTGGATAGAAAAAAACTATAATGAGAGATAGGTGTTGGCATAGTCAACATGACATAGTCAAGATTGACTTGACTCTTGCTCAATCTAAAAAAATATTGTAAAATGAGCCTATGAGTGATTTAATACAACCGAAAGTTTTAAAGGGATTTAGAGATTTTCTTCCGGCAGATGAGATTGAAAGAGCTCTTCTGATGGAACGACTGGTAAAGGTTTTTAGGGATTACGGCTTTGTGCCTATCGACACTCCTGCCTTGGAATATTCCGAAATTCTATTGAGAAAGAGCGGCGGGGAGACCGAAAAACAGGTTTTCCGGTTTAACGACAACGGCGGACGGGATGTTGCGATGCGCTTTGACTTAACCGTTCCCTTAGCCAGATTTGTTGCAGAACATAAAAGCGAAATATATTTTCCGTTTAAACGCTATCATCTGGGAAAAGTTTGGCGCGGTGAAAAGCCTCAGGCAGGCCGTTATCGGGAATTTTTGCAATGCGATTTCGATACATTGGGTTCCGATTCGGCTGCCGTTGATTTTGAAATTTTGCGTCTTATTAAAAAAGCTTTAAACGAATTAGGTGTTTCCAATTTTAAAATACACGTTTCCCATAGGGGGATTTTTAACCGTTTTTTAAAGTCTTTAAACCTATCGGAAGACAGTGAAGAAGTTTTGCGTATTGTAGATAAACTTGCTAAGATAGGGGAGGCCGAGGTTTTAAAACTCCTTACCGATATAAGCTCCGAAGAAAGTGCAAAAAAAATATTGGCTTATATTTCCGGTGTGAACAAGGAGTTAAAAAGTGAAGACTTTGAAAAAACTCTTTCTCACTTGGAAAACCTCGCAGGCGGCTCCGGCGAGGATACAAAACGCATGAGGGATATCTATGCCTTGGTAAAGGCTGTAGGTATTGAAGATTCAGTCGTCTTTGATCCTTCAATTACGCGAGGTTTGGATTATTATACCGGTGTTGTATTTGAGACCTTCTTAACCGATTTGCCATCGATAGGCTCTGTGTGTTCCGGCGGAAGGTATGATAACCTTACAGCTCTTTATATGAAGGAATCTATTACAGGAGTGGGGGCATCCATAGGGCTTGATAGGCTTTTAGCTGCCCTTGAACAGTTAGGTCATCAAAAAACAAAGGCCAGCTTTACCGATCTCCTTATTTTTTCTTTACCTGAAGATGATCAAGCTCTTTCATATAAGATAGTAAACTTTTTTGAAGCCGAAAAAATAAATGCTGAAGTATATCCTGAACCTAAAAAGATGAATCATCAGTATACCTATGCCGAAAAAAAAGACATAAGGTGGGGGCTTTTCTTAGGTAAAGATTCTTGTGTAGAAGAATTTGACAAGACCCCTCAAGGGTTTAAGATAAAATTAAAGGATATGACTAATAGAACTGAGGATGAAATACCTCTTAGCGAAGTTGTAAAAAAGATTATGGCCTCAAAAAATTAAACCTCTTTTTTCCGGCTTATTTCGTATAATAGAATACCTGCTGCGACGGAAACATTTAGGCTGTCAAGTTTTCCCTTGGTTGGGATTGACACTATTTCGTCGCAGGTTTCTTCTACAAGGCGGCTCATTCCCTTGCCTTCGCTTCCCATAATAAGGGCTGTCTTTTTTGGGAACGTTAGATCGGGAAGGGCCTTGCCTCCTGCATCTGCACCGTAAATCCAAAAACCTTCCTTTTTTAGCCTCTCTATAGTTCTTACCAAATTGGTTACTTCCACAAAGGGAACCCAGGCTAAAGCTCCTGCACTTACCTTGCTTATAATCTCAAAGCCTCCCGCACTTTTGTTTTCAGGAACTAGTATTCCGTCTATTCCGAATTGGTCTGCACTTCGTATAATGGAACCCGTATTGTGAGGATCCGTAACGGAATCAAGTATTACCACAAAGGCCGAGTCTTTTTCTGCAAGCCTTGCAAAAAACTCATCGACACTCATTCCTTTTTTTTGATTTTCAGCCTCCGTTACAAGAACAATACCCCTGTGATCCCTTAACTGTTCAGGCAAGGTTTTGGTGAGGGAATCAAGAAATTGATTGTCTTTTTTTTCAACTTTTAGATTTAATTTACGAGCCTCTTCCAAAATTTTTTTTACCCTTGGGCCTTCTTTAGAGTAAAAAATTTCAAGGTTCGGCTTCCGGTTCTTTTCTTTTTCTATTTTAAGTTTTTCTGCTCTTAAAATCTCGTCTATCGCATGAAAACCCGTAATTGTTTTTTTCATAATTTTTAGTCCAAGCTATAAATTTCACCGTATTTTACCGTTTTTACATCCTTGTAACCGTTTTCGTTTAAGTATTGGGTAAAATAAGTTTGAGCCTTAGGTTCTCCGTGAACCAAGAATATTCTTTTAAGTTTAGGATTTTCCAAGGAGTCGAGCCATTCTCTGGATTCAAAATAGTCGGCATGAGCACTGAAGGCATTTATCTGCAAAATTTCAGCTCGTACCTGATGCCATTCACCGAAGATTTTTACTTCCTGTTCTCTGTTTTGAAGTCTGCGGCCTAGGGTGTCTTCTGCCATAAAACCTACAAGCATTACCTTTGTCGACGGCTTTTCGATATTGTTTGCAAGATGGTGGGTAATTCGTCCGAATTCGCACATTCCGTCTGCACTGATTATAACCATGGGGCCGTCAATATTGTTCAATTCCTTAGACTCGGTTACACTCGTTATAAATTTAAGTGAGTTAAAGCCGAATGGATTTTTATGATGAGTTAAAAATGCCTCATGTGTTTCTGCATCATAACATTCGGGATGTACCTGAAAGATGCTCGTTGCGTTTACGGCCATGGGCGAATCTACATAAATCGGAATATTAGGAATTATTTTTTTATCTACTAAGAGATGAAAATAATAGACGATTTCCTGTGTCCTTTCAACTGCAAAGGCCGGAATAATCATCTTTCCCTTATTTTGTACAATTTCCTGTGTTTTTTCGGCAAGAAGTTTTAAAGCATTGTCGGTTTCCTCATGGCGCCGGTTTCCGTATGTGCTTTCAATAACTATATAATCTACAGGAGGAATAATATCCGGATCGCGGATAATAGCCTTATTTTTTCGGCCTAGGTCTCCTGTAAAGGCTATTTTTACCTCTTTCCCATCCGAGTCTTTGGCGGTAATTACAGCCATCGCTGAACCTAAAATATGCCCTGCATCATAGAATTCAAGCTGAACATTAGGACCTATCCATGCAGGCCTATGATATGAAATTGTTACAAACTGATTGACTGTTTGGATTACATCGGCTTCATCAAAAAGAGGCACCCATTTAAAGCTTTCTCCTTTTTTTGCAGCCTGTTTGGATAGATACTCCCTGTCCCTAGCTTGAATTCGTGCAGAATCCATCATAACAAGGTTTGCTATATCTCTGGTAGCAGGGGTTGCATATATATTGCCGTTAAATCCGTGTTTTCCCAGCAATGGTAATAGTCCGCAATGGTCATAATGGGCATGGGTTAAAATAACGGCTTCCAGCTCCTGAGTCGGAACATTAAAATCTCTATTTTTTTTGTCCGCTTCAGCTCTTTTTCCTTGAAAAGCTCCGCAGTCTATCAAATACTTGTGCCCGTCAACTTCAAGAATGTGTTTAGATCCGGTAACCTCTTGTGCAGCTCCGAGTGAGTAAAATTTAATTGCCATAGCTTAAGCATACATCATAATCGGCGAAAAATCAAGTACTGTTTTTACCTATTATATGGAGCTATCGGTATAAAGGTCTATTGCCATATGTGGTAGCTGTGTATGTATTTTATAAAGCTGAGATTTCCTAAAATAAAAAATGTAAGGCCTATACCCAGAAGGGTATAAGATGATGTGTACAAAAGAACCGAATAACCTATTAAGGCTCCCGTAAGCGAAAGGGCTGCAAATAAATATTCTTTTATGTTTTTTGTAATATAGACAAAAAAGTAATTTACACAGGCTAGAAGAGCGGCTATTAAAAATAGGTATATATATGAATGACCGGCCTTAATATCCGAAAGAAAATATCCGCTTATATGAAAATTATTTATAGGCATTGATAGACATATTAAAAAAGATATAAAAAAAAGGAAAAAGAAGACTGAAGATATCTTTCTCGTTACTATTTTATTGGCAAAGATGCCCGCCATAAAGATGGACATAATTCCGGCTAATCTGAAAAAATATACCAATCGGGATAGATTTGATATACTATCCAGCACTATATTGGAAAAACTATATAGGGGAAATACAAGCCTTATACTTTCAAAGCTTATGCATAAGGTAAACATAGCAAAAAAGGATATTTCGATTGCATGAGTTTTTTTAAATGTGAAATAGATGAAGATTAAAAAACCAAGTGATAAAAAAGGAAAGGCTAAGATACTTATTAATACTGCATAGCTGTTATAATTATTTCTTAAAAGGCTGAGTATAAATTCAGTAATTATAGAATTTCCTGCAGATTTTGTGCCTATTACCAAGGAATTATCAAGGTTTCCTTTAAGTACAATACATACAAAGGCTATTAAGGATAATACAAGAATTAAAGCTGCAATACATATGGCGACTAGGCGCGCTCTGTTTCTTCCCGCAATTGTCATATTAAAGCAGTATACCAGTAAAAAAAATATTTGTAAAGGCAATTACTCAAAAATACTTGATATATTGGTATTTTTATGGTAAAATATTGACTATGAATTTTGTTTTTATTTTAGTTTTGCCCTTGTTTTTTTTACTCTATGCCTCATTTTCAAATGAACAGGGCGGTAAGTTTGCAGCCTTTTTATTCGGTATTTTGGGCGGAATAGCGGCATTGATAGTTGTTTCGTTTTTCTCTTTTTCGAGTCTGCAAATTTCATCTTCACTTGCCGCTCATTTATGGCGCTTTTTCTTTCAGTACTTTTTCTTAAACGCTCTTTTCGGATTGGCTTTTTTCTTTTTGATTTCATTTTCTCTTTCTGAAGAAACCTTAAGCAATAGTTTATCGGCTCTTTTCGGTATTTTTAGTGCCGTCTTTGCCTATCTATTTTACAGGAATATCAATACGCCCGACTCAACCGAGCTTATTTTATTTCTTCTTATAATAGCAGGCACAATCCTTATTTTTGATTTTCTATACTATATTTTGTCGGCGAATTTAACAATTTCCATGGATTTTATGGTTTATGCGATAGCCTTTATTTCTTTTATAATTTTCAGCCTTTTGGGCTCGTATGCTCTTGCAAATTGGTATTTATCCGAATCTTTAAATATGCATATTTTTGTTTGCGGCGGTATGTTTTTGCTTGGAGTTGTTTTAAATATTATCCGAAACAGGTTATAAGTTTTTGATTTTATGAATCTCGATTTTTTGTCTTTATCGGATAAACATAATTCGGTTGTCGTTTTGGGAGCTACGGCGACGGGAAAAACCTCCTATGCCGTAGGCCTTGCAAAAGCGCTTGGCGGAGAAATCATTTCTGCGGATTCAAGGCAGGTTTATAAGGGGCTTGACCTAGGTACCGGAAAAGACTTAAAAGAGTACGGCGATGTACCCCATCACCTAATCGATATTTGTACCTTGGAAAGGGAGTACAATGTTTTTGATTTTCAAAATGATGCTTACAAGGCCTTTGAAGATATAAAGAGGAGAAAAAAGTTTCCCATTTTTGCGGGAGGAACGGGGCTGTATCTTGATGCTCTTATAAGGGAATACGAACTCATTCCTGTTCCGAAAAATGAAGAACTGAGGGCTTCTTTGGCCGATAAGGATTTGGCTGACTTGCAAAAAGCTTTTTTTGAATACAATGTTCCGATGCATAATAAAACCGACCTTGAAAATATGGATAGGCTTATGCGGGCTATTGAAATTGCGGAATATAAAAAGACCCATCCCGATGCAGCTGAAATCTTAAATGCAAACCGCCCCGATATCCGCCCCCTTATAATAGGCCTTAAATACCCGCGGGAAATTTTAAGGGCAAGAATAAGGCTTAGACTCTTAGAGCGCATAAAAGACGGAATGATAGAAGAAACCGAGAGCCTTCACAAGGAGGGCTTTTCTTGGGAAAGGCTTGAAAGTTTGGGGCTTGAATATAAATTTACCGCCCAATATCTTCAAGGCAAAATAAAATCTAGGGAAGAGTACGTTGATTCTCTTTACCGTGCCATTTGTCAATTTGCGAAACGGCAGGAAACTTGGTTTCGCCGTATGGAAAAAAACGGGGTAAAAATAAACTGGATATTGAAGTGAGTTTTTAATATAGTGTTGGAGGGAAATTTGACTTTAAAACAAAACATTCAATATGTTTTTATAGACTCAGGCATAGGGGGGCTGCCTTATTTAAGGCATTTAAAAGAATTGGAGCCTCAAAGTTCCTGTGCCTATGTCGCAGACACAAAACATTTTCCTTATGGAGAAAAAACACTCGAAGAGGTAATAGAATTTACCGAAGACCTTGTAAAAAAAATAATCGAAAAACTTAAACCCTCCGTTATAATAATAGCCTGTAATACGATGACGGTTTCGGCTCTTTCACACTTGCGTAAAAAATTTGAGATACCCTTTGTGGGCACCGTTCCTGCGATAAAACCTGCTGCCTTAACAAGTAAAAATAAAAAAATTGCCGTCCTTGCAACTGAAAGAACGGTAAACGATATCTATGTGCAAAATCTCATTGAGGAATTCGGAGCCGATTGTAAATTTTTTATGCGTGCCGATTCCGTTTTGGTCTCTAAAATAGAGAACACATTATTGTCAGGCTCTGAGGAGGACAAGAAGGCCGGAATCCGTCCTGCGGTTGAGTTTTTTAAATCGGCGGGAACGGATACTGCCGTCCTAGGCTGTACTCATTTTCTCCATCTAAGAGATGAGTTTAAATCCGAGTGTGAGCCGGATATAAAGATTGTGGACTCTTTGGATGGGGTTGTAAATCAGGCCTTAAAAATATCTCCTCCTCAAAAATCAAAGACGGATGAGAAATTAAATAATATTCAAAAAGATATTTTTTATATCACCTCGGAAAAAACTGAAGAGAGTACAAAAAAATATTCCGCTTATGCGGAGCTCTTTAATATGACTTTAGGTTACTTCTAAAAAACTTGTTGTTTTTTAGAAGTAACCTATAAATCTAAGGAAAACATCGAAAAGCTGAAGTTTTTCGATGTTCCCTTTAAGGTATTTATAAAATGAAAGGATTGGTTTTAAAAGGATCTAATAATATTTTTTATGTTGAATGTGAAGACGGAAAATTCAGAAGCTGCTCCATTAAGGGGAAGGTTCTAAAAGATTCTGCTCTTTACTATAATCCTCTTGCTGCCGGAGATTTTGTAAATCTTGAGCCCGATACTCATTCTGATGATGAAGGCTCAATAACGGGTTTGATAGAAAGAAAAAATTCTTTTTTACGTTTAAATCAAAAACTGAATATGCCTCAGCTTTTAGCTGCAAATATCGACCTGCTTGTTTGTGTTGTCTCTGCTGCTAATCCTCCCTTCCGCCCCCGATTTGTAGACAGGGTTTTAGTGCAAGCCGAGATTCAAAAGATTCAGGTTTTAATTGTTATAAATAAGTGTGATTTAAAAATCTCGGCTGATGTAAGAGCGCGAATAGAGGACTGGAAAAGATTGGGCTATAAAACCCTTGAAGTGTCGGCAAAGGAGGGTAGGGGAATGGATAACTTAATTGAAAACCTCTCGGCTAAAACTTCTGCCCTCGTAGGACAGTCAGGAGTAGGTAAAAGTACACTCTTAAATTTTATCGCCCCCGATTTAAATTTAAAAACTTCTGCAATTTCGGATAAGTATGACCGAGGCACCCACACGACAACACAAGGAGAGTATTTTAAAATAAAGGCTCTTACTTCAAAGGGGAAAGAACATTCGATAAACATAATTGATACGCCGGGTGTTAGGCATTTTGCCATTTACGGCATCGAGCCTGAAGATACGGCCCTATATTTTCCCGAAATGGAAAAACTTATAGGCTCATGTAAATTCGGCCTTTCCTGCACCCATACCCATGAACCCGGTTGTGCACTTTTGGAAGCTCTTAAAAAAGGAAATATTCATAAGGACAGGTATACGAGTTTTGAGCTTATACATAAAGAATTACAAGAAACGGTAAAGAAGTATTAATCGTAGGATAGGAGTATGATAAACAGTTCAGCAGGAATTCTGCCTCACTGTTTATCTGCCGAGTTTGCCTTTCGGCAAACGTCGCATTATTGTATGTAGTTTTGCATAAAGCAAAACTACTTGAAAAAACTTTTTTCGCAAATTAATATTTGCTGCAAAAAGTTTTTATGGGAGTAGATATGACAGAGCATACGCTGGAAGTTTTACAGTTTTCGAGGATAAGAGAAATTATTGCCTCCTATTGTGTAACTGATGAGGGAAAAGAATTTTGCTTAAAAAAGAATCCCGATACGGATATTAAAAAAATAGAAGAAGAAAAAAAATTAGGGATTGATTTTTTAAGTCTTTTAAGGGCATATAAGGCTCCTCCAATAAAGTACAGGCCCCCTGTTCTTCCCTTTCTTGAAGGCATAGAACTTGAAGGTGCTGCCCTTGATATTGAAGGCGTTTATTCGGTCGGGCTTTTAGCCTTGTCCGTTTTTTCTTTGCATGAATGGCTGAGTCCTTTTTTAGAAAATGAAGACCTAAATGAAAACTCGATTGTTTCCTTTGTAAAAAAAATACCCGATATGCTCCATCTAAAAAATCTTGTATTTTCTTTTATAGATGAAAACGGAGAATTGCAAGACCTTCCTTCTTTGAGGGCAATAAAAAATAAGATACGCTCTATCGAGGACGACATAGATAAAACTATGCGGAATTATTTTACAAACGATGCAACCCGTCAAATGCTTCAATCCAATCTTCCTACGGTCAAAGACGGAAGACAGGTTATAGCCGTAAGATCAAATTTTAAAGGAAGGATTCCGGGTATCATTCATGAGTATTCTCAATCGGGACAAACATTTTATCTTGAACCGGAAGAAATAGTTTTAAAGAATAATGACCTTATCGCCGCTCATGCCGAATACGAGCGTGAACTTTTAAGGCTATTGCAGGACTTGACTTCCCAAATTGCAGAGCATACCGAAAACATAAAAGAGGCCTGTGAAGCAATCACAAAATTGGATTGTGTTGCCGCCGCTTCCAGATGGGCTCATTCCAATAATTGTGTTTTTGCAGGCAGTATAGATTTAGGCTTAAGCCATTCAATAGACAAGGACGGCAGCCCTGATTCAAAAGGCTCTCCTCTTGCTTTTTATCTTCATCAAGCCCGCCATCCCCTTCTTGGAAAATCGGCGGTTCCTATAGACCTAAAATTATCTAAAGATGATAGGGTGCTTATCATAACGGGACCGAATACCGGAGGAAAAACCGTAAGCTTAAAAACGGCAGCTCTCTTTGCTCTGATAAACCAAACAGGCTGGCCCGTTCCTGCAGGCCCATTGACCCGTCTTCCTTACTTTGATTTTATAGCCTGCGACATAGGCGATGAGCAGTCTATGGATCAATCCCTTTCTACCTTTTCGGCTCACATGAAAAATGTTTCCGAAATTATAAGGAGGGCAGGGGATAAAAGTCTTATAATTCTTGATGAGCTTGGAAGCGGTACGGATCCTCAAGAAGGCTGTGCAATAGCAATGGCTGTTCTCGATGATCTTTTAGAAAAAAAAGCCTTTGTCTTTGTTACAACCCATCATGGTGCCTTAAAAAATTACGGCTATAGTAAGGACTCCTGTGTAAATGCTTCGGTCGAATTTAACCAAAACACATTGAGCCCCACCTATCGGATACTAATGGGCGTTCCCGGAGAAAGCCATGCCGTTGACATAGCCAAGCGGAACGGTCTTCCTGAACATATAATCGAAAAGGCTCACACCTATTTGGGAAATAACAGGGCCGATGTTTCCGATCTTATAAAGGGCCTTATTCAAAAACATGAAGACATGAACGAATTTGAACTTCAAAAAAAAGAAGAAGAATTAAAACTTAAAGAGGATAGGCGGCGTTCCGATTTAAAAGAACTTCAGTTAAAACAAAAAGAATTGGAGCTGAAGAAAGACGGAATAAAAAGGCTCGATCTCTTTTTTGAAGAAAAAAGAAAATTTCTTGAAAACCTTGTGCGGGAACTGAGAGAGGGAGAGCTAAGCCGAGAAAAAACTTTAAGCGTCAAAAAATGGATTGACGATTTTGAAAAAGACTTGGACAAAGAACATGAGACCCTTAAACTTGAACAAACAAAGATAGATGAAAGACTTCATACTTCAAAAGAAAAAAACAAGGCTCCTCAAAATCCTGACCTCCGCGAAGGCTCAAGGGTTATAATAAAAAGCCTCAACCGTAACGGAGAGCTTATCCGTGAAGAAAAAAAAGGAAAGTGGCTCGTTGCCGTCGATAACTTAAAACTTACTATTGCCGAGGACGACATTGAGGCTTGCGAAAATCAGGAAAAGCTTAAACTTTCCAAACCCATTGTCAGCATTATAAGCGATACAAGTGCTCCTTCTTCCCGCCCTTCTTTTGAGCTCCGCCTATTAGGAATGAGGGCTGAGGAAGCTCAAAAGGCCTTGCAGGATCAGATGGATATTGCCTTAGTACACGGTATCACCGAGTTTGCCATTATTCACGGAAAGGGTCATGGAATTCTTCAAGAACTTTCTCACGACTTTTTAAAGAGAAGTCCCTATGTAAAGGCTTTCCGCTTTGCAAAGCCGGAAGAAGGCGGATCGGGAAAGACGATAGTAAGCCTCGGTTAAGTCCATGCTGCAGCTAACGCTGCTAACGTAAGCTAATTTGATTCAAAATTTTCTATTACGTAAAAATCTACGGGGAACCAATTTTCAGGAGCCGCTATTTCATCGGCTATTTCTCCTATAGGTACATGGGCCGTAGTTTCACAGCCAAGGTAATCTCTGCCGTTGTGAGTAAAACAGGTTCCGCTTCCCGGACAGTCTACTGCAGCTATGGCATGGGACTTATTCGGAGAAACCAAAAGGACGGCATCTATGTTCATCTGTTTTAGCATTAGTACCATAAGAAGAGCCCTGCTGTCGCAGTCGCCCCTTTTTTCCGTAAGAGCTTGAGGCAAATTCATAAAATCGCTTCCTTTTCTGTCTCTTTCATAGTTAAAATTTTGAACTAAAAGAAGCAGTTCCTTTACCGCTTTTTCGGCAAATCCGTTTTGATTGTTTTCATCAAAGAGAGAAGTATATACGGCAAAGGAAGCTGGAGCTATGCGGTTCCATGCGTCCCTAAAAATTACCTTATAAAAACGCTGCCAAGCTGCGATTAAATTATCATGATTTAAATACATAGTCAAAACAGAAAATTCCCTGTCAATTACCGACTTGTTTGCTTCCGCATCGGATTCATCTATCGTAAAGGATATGTTTTTATTGTTAAAAGTATACTCGATATTTTTTTCTTTTGTTTTAGGATATAGGGCTGTTGTAACCGGCCCGGGCTCAAAATAAGACATTGTATCCGTATAAACCGTGTCAAGGGAAGAAATCATGAGGTTTTCGCATTCCTTTGCCTTATCCTTGTCGGTATAGGTAAGAAGAACCAGCCAGCCGGTTTTATTGGGCAGCTCAAGGCTTAAAACCCAGCCTGAAAGCTCCTTAGGTTTATATTTTTCGGAAGGCGAATATAAAAACGATACCGACGATAAAAGAGCTTCTTTATTTCTCCATACAAAAGGAACATCTTTATGAGTTATTTTTAACTGTTTAAAAACATGTTCAGCCGCTTCTTTTGCAGTCTTAAATTGAGGCTCTTCATACAAGGCAATTTGCAAATCAACCGGCAGAATAGCATGCTGAAAAAGATATCTTTCATTTCCTTCTCTATTGGCTAAAACAAAATCCTCAGGCAGGTCGAGTGCATAGCCCCATGAAGGGGAATACATTTGTTCCGCCGAAAGAGAAACACTTAAAAAAAAGAAACAGCTTAGAAATAAAAAAAATAATAAAACGTTTTTTTTCTTCATTTTTTCCCTCATATTACCTTATAATTATAACTTATTTTTAATAATAATACTATAGTTTTAACATGAAATTTACTTTGCATATCCTAAAAAATTATGTTATACTGTTTAAGATATGATTCAATTTGAAGATGATGTTTTCTATCTGGAAACCGAGAACTCAAGCTATTGGTTCCGTATAAGTCCTTACGGACACTTGGAAACCGTGCATTACGGTAAAAAGATGGAAAGAGGCGATATACAGGGACTCATTGTAAAAAGAACGGCACAGACAGGTTCTTCCGTTTGCTATGATGAAAAAGACCCCATCTATGTGCTTGATAATATCCCCTTGCAATGGTCGGGAAACGGCAGGGGGGATTACCGTTATTCTCCTTGCGAAATAAGAATGCCCGATTCTTCTTTTACGCACGATTTTGTTTATCAATCCCATAAGATAGAAAAAGGCTTGAAACCTATGCAGACTCTTCCTTACGCCATTGACGGAAATGAAGACGCCGAAACCCTTATCATAAATTTAAAAGATATAAACGATGTTAGTCTTGCACTCTACTATACGGTATTTCCGTCCTTTAATCTTATAACAAGGCGTGCTGTCTTGACAAATAATAATGAAAAAGCCTTGGAAATACGCCGCCTTATGAGTATGATGATAGATCTTCCGGACAGGGGCTTCAATATGTTCACCCTTGACGGGAGCTGGATTAAAGAAGCTCATCTCCACAAAAAAGAAATTTCCTATGGGATGTGGGTAAACGAGTCTACAACCGGAGCAAGCTCTAACCGTCACAATCCGGGCTTTCTTGTTGCAGCTCACGGAGCAGAGGAGGATAGGGGAGAGGTCTACGGGTTTAACCTTATCTACAGCGGCAATCATTTCGGCTTTGTTCAAAAAAGCCATTTGGACCTAATCCGCATCGGTATCGGGATAAGTCCTCATTGTTTTTCTTGGGATTTAAACAAAGGTGAAAGCTTTGAAACGCCTGAGGCTCTTCTTTCTTTTTCCGATAGGGGCTTTAACGGGCTTCGTTCAAATATACACGGCTTTATAAATAAGTGTATTGTAAGGGGTGAATGGAAAGAAAAAGAAAGGCCTGTTTTAATAAACAATTGGGAAGCCGATTTTTTTAAGTTTAATCGCCGAAGTCTTTTACGCTCTGCCCGTCAGGCAAAAAAGTTGGGGCTTGAGCTTTTTGTGCTTGATGACGGCTGGTTCGGAGACCGGAATAATGATAGTGCAGGTCTCGGCGACTATCGGGTAAATACAAAAAAACTTCCCGGGGGAATTAAAAAACTTGCCGATAAGGTGCGTAAAATCGGGCTTGATTTCGGGCTTTGGTTTGAGCCTGAAATGGTAAACGAGGACAGCGATCTATTCCGTTCTCATCCCGAATGGGCCTTAAAAGAGCCCTTCAGGGAGCCGGTTAGAGGAAGGCACCAGCTCGTCCTTGACCTTTGTCTTAAAGAAGTTAGAGATTATATAGTTGAAAATGTCTCACGGATTTTAGATGAGGAGGATGTCTCTTATGTAAAATGGGATATGAATCGCCACATATCGGCAGCTTTTTCTCCTTCTTTAAAAAATCAAGGAGAGTTTTATCACCGTTATATTTTAGGCCTTTATGAAGTCCTAACGAAGATTTTTTCTCCCCGTCCTCATATCCTGCTTGAAAGCTGTTCCTCAGGGGGAAACCGCTTTGATCTTGGAATGCTCTGCTTTTCTCCCCAGATATGGACTTCGGACAATACAGACCCTGTAGAAAGGCAGGAAATACAAAGCGCTTTAAGTCTCCTATATCCTCTTTCGGCTATGGGAGCCCATGTTTCGGCCTCGCCTCATCAGCAGACCCTAAGGCAAACTCCTTTAAGCACCCGCTTTAATACCGCCTGTTTCGGGGTATTAGGTTATGAATTGGATTTAAAATTTTTAACCCATGCCGAAAAAAAAGAAATAAAAGAACAAATTTCTTTTTATAAAAAATACAGAAAAATTTTTCAGTTCGGTTCTTTTTCGGTTATAGGTACTCATAAAGATAATCAGAGGCATTGGCAATGTTCTGACGGCAGGACTGCCGTATCAGGCCTTTTTCAGATGAAGGCACGGACTGCCGACGGGCACAGTATTTTAAAAGTTAAGGGAATGAAGGAAAATGCCTTATATGAGGTTGAAACAAAACCTCAAAGCCTCTATATAAAGCGTTTCGGAGGCTTGATTAAGCATGTGCTGCCTATTTCTTTAAACCCTGAGGGGCTTGTTTTAAGAACGGTAAACAAGTATTATGCTCTTTTAGATTGTGTAGAAAAATATCGAGCCTCAGGAAAGCTGTTGGACTACGGTATTCTTTTAAATAATCAGTTTATGGGCACTTATTATAATGATAAGACTCATCTTTGGGGAGATTTCGGCTCCTGTTTATTTGTAACAAAGGAGGTCATTTAAAATGAAACAAAACAGATGGACTTTCGGCCTTGGAACTATAGGCCGAGATATGGTGTACTCTTTGATAAGCATGTACCTTATTTTTTACATGACCGATGTAATTTATGTTCCTACAAATGTATTGTGGAGTATTACGGTTATTGTTCTTGCAGCCCGCATTTTTGATGCATGTAACGATCCGATTATGGGTCTGATAGTCGATAACACCAAAACCAAGTACGGAAAATTTAAGCCTTGGATAGCCTTCGGAGCCTTGACCTCAGGGATTTTTACGATCCTTCTTTTTACGGATTTTGGGATTAAGGGAGGTGCCTATGCAGCCTTCTTCGGCATTATCTATCTTTTATGGGGTGTCGCTTTTACCACAAACGATATAAGCTATTGGTCAATGCTTCCTTCTTTAAGTGTGGATCAAAAAGAAAGAGAAAAAATAGGATCTATTGCCCGTATTTGCGCAAATGTGGGGCTTTTCTTTGTTGTTGCCGGCATAGTTCCCATTACAACCGCATGGGGTAATAAAACGGGAAGCCTTGCAAAGGGTTATTTTTTCTTTGCAATTATGGTTACCCTAATTATGTGGCTCGGTCAAATTATAACCTTAATCGGCGTAAAAGAACCTAAAATAACAAAGCCACAAAAACATACATCCCTTAAAGAGCTCTTGAGCGTTATAGTAAAAAATGACCAGCTCCTTTTAACTGCTATAGCCATGACTCTTTTTATGATAGGCTATATGACCACGACGGGCTTTGGCCTTTACTTTTTTAAGTATGCCTATGGTGATGAAGGCATGTATTCAGTTTTTGCGATTATCCTGGGTCTTTCCCAAATTTCGGCCCTGATTATTTTTCCGGTTTTAAGTAAATTTTTTGTAAGACAAAAAATTTATACGGCTTCGACAATAATGGTTTTGGCCGGCTACACCATCTTCTTTTTTGCTCCTACAAATACCATGCTTTTTATCGGTATTTCGGGAGTTTTTCTCTTTGTGGGTCAGGCCTTTATTCAGCTTATGATGCTCATGTTCCTTGCCGACTGTGTTGACTACGGCCATTGGAAATTGGGCAAAAGGAATGACAGCATTTCGTTTTCGATTCAGCCCTTTATCAATAAACTTTCAGGAGCTATCGGAAACGGCATAGTAAGCGCAGTCGTCATCATTTCAGGAATCAAAGAAGCCTCATCCGCTGCCGAGGTTACAAAGGAAGGCCTTTTAATGATGAAGACAGCCATGCTCGTCTTTCCTCTTTTTTGTATAGTCGGCAGCTACATCCTATACCGCCTCCGCTATAAAATCGACGAAAAAACCTATGCTAACATCTTAACTGAACTTGAAGAGAGGGGCGAGCTGGTTAAAAATGAGTAAAGATTGATTTTTTTGTGTAGATGTGATAAAATATTCTCATAGTGAATTAAATTTGGACGGTGTTTTAGGTGGAATATTTCTTTTCGGGACATGTTTTTAAGAGAATGACAGAGCGAGGACTTTCTCCTGTTGTCATAAGATCTATTGTTGAAACAGGAACTATCATACAGGAATATCCAAATGATAAACCTTATCCAAGTCGGCTGATTCTTGGATTTTGTGAAAATCGTCCTATTCATGTTGTTGCGGCTTACGATGCTGATGAAGATAAGGAATATATAATTACGGCCTATGAACCGGATACAAAGTTATGGTCTGAAGGTTTTACTAAAAGGAGATAATAAATGAAGTGTCAGATTTGTAAATTTGGAAAGACTAGGGAAGGATATACTCAGGTTGTTCTTACGCGGAAAAATGCAACTGTAATTTTTCGCAATGTTCCGGCTAATATTTGTGATGATTGCGGAGAATATTATCTTGATGAAAAAACCGCAGAAGATGTATATGCTAGGGCTGAAACCTGTTTTTCTTTAGGTCAAGAGATTGCAATAATTGAATATAAGCAACCTGTTTCTGCATGAAAGACGCAGTTATTGAAATTTTATCATAATTATGATAAATTAAGTATGAGAGGTTTGCTATGAATATATTTGAAGACATTCAAAAGCTTATTAGTGAATAATGTATAAAATTGAATATCTACCGTTAGCTCTTGATGATTTATATGACCTTTCTTATAGTTGAAGACGATGAACAGATACGCAAAGAAATAAAAACCTTTTTTAAGGCGGATTTCGATATTGAGGAAGCCTCCTCGATAAAAGAAGCTCTACCTTATCTTGATTACGATATTGTACTCCTCGATTTGAATCTTGGCGGAGAATCATCTTTACCGCTTATTTGCAAAATAAAATCGGCTTGTATAGTTATTTCCGTTCAAGATGATGAGCAAACCATTGTCAAAGCTTTGGAAGATGGGGCTTGTGATTATGTAACAAAGCCTTTTAGTCTCAATGTATTAAAGGCTCGGATACATGCAATCTTACGCCGGAACAATAATCAAGATATTGATTTAAAACTAAAAAACGGAGAGCCAATAATCCTCATCGACAATAAAGAAATTATGTTGACAAAAAAAGAATATCAAATAATGAACCTTTTTTTAAATAATTCAAGTACGGTTTTAACCCGCGGCCTTATTTTGGAGCACATTTGGGACAAGGACGAAGTCTTTGTTGAAGATAATACTCTTACCGTTACGATGAGCCGCCTCAAAAACAAGATAGGCAGCTCAAGGATAGAAACTGTGAGAGGAATAGGATATAGGTGGAAGGGCTAACATGTACGGCTTAAAAATACGCTTTGCCGTCTATTTTTGCTTTTTGACGGCTCTCAGTTTTTTTGCTTACAAAAGTTATCAGACAAAATATACGCTCTCTCTTTCCGCCGTCTTACAGTATCTTCCCGATGAACAAAAAATTGAAGCCTTACAAAATATAAAGACGGGAAACATAAAAACCGACATCCTTGAAAAACTCGGTTATCGGGAAGACAACTCCTTTTTTTATTTTATGCTTTGTGCCGGTTTTGTTTTGGTTTTAAGTGCCTGTCTTTTGGAAAGTTTTTTTTACAGGCGGCGGCAAAAAAAAGAAATAGAAAACATATCTTCCTATCTTGATTCACTGGAAAAGGGAGCAGGGAAACTGATAACTAAAAACGGAACTTTGCTTCATGATAAGCTCTACAAACTTTATACCGAACTTCTTTGTGAACGGGAAAATGCTCAAGCCGAAAAGCTTAAATTTCAAAAAAATCTGGAAGATATAGCTCACCAAATAAAAACACCCATTACGGCGATGCTCCTCTCTTTGGAAAACTCAAGCCTTACCGCCGATAATTCTCCGAAACGGGGTACCTGTACGGATGCCTCAATGCTAAATGCGACGGTAAATTCGATCATAAAATCGCTGTACCGTTTAAATGAACTTACCGACAGGCTCCTCCATTCGGCAAGCCTTGAATCAGGAACTAAGCGGATGAAAAGAAATCCTCTTTCCGCCTATGAAGCCTGTTTGGAAGCCTATGAAGCTTGTGAAAATCTTTTTGAACAAAAAGGCATTGCCGTTCATATTGAGCATAACGATGCTCTTATAAGTGTCGACTATTACTGGATAACCGAAGCTTTTATGAACATTTTTAAAAATGCCGCCTACTATCTTTCAAAAGGAAACTCTGTAAATGTTTTTTTTAACGAAACGCCGTTGTACACGGAAATTGTTTTTAAAGATGACGGGAGAGGAATTCAAAAAGAAGCTCTGCACTCTGTCTTTAACCGCTTTTATAAAACTCCCGATTCCAATGGTTTCGGTTTAGGCTTACATATCGCAAAATCAATTGCCGAAAAAAACAACGGCACCCTTTGCGCCTACAACGAAAACGGCGCCGTATTTAAATTCACATTTTATAAAACTTAAATTTTACCCCCTTACTTCCTCCGCTATGTTCATGCCTTGAAAGCGTTTTGCTCCAAAGCGGAAAAAGAGGTAGACAGCAACTGCAATGAGGGCGATAATGGCAGTGAGTGCCGGGTAATTCATACCAAGCAAAAAGCGTTTAAATGTAAACGAAATGCTCAATGTCCCGTACCAGAGCGTTAAACTTGCGCAAAGCGGTACGGCATACAGCACCGAACGCAGCATAAAGTAAAAGTAGTCGCGCATAAGGAGAGCCTTTAATTCCGATTTCCGTATGCCGCATGATTTAAGCAAAAATATTTCGCGGCGTCGGCGCGCAAAAAACATATTTACCGCTGCGTATACGGTGGCAAGGGTAATCAGTACGCAGACGGCACAAATCGCATATAATAAAAGAGATAACGCATCGGAAGCCGATTTATTGACCGCACGCGACTTTTCACCGTTAACACTAAACCGCTCTTCTTCCTGTATGTAATTTTTTAAAAGATTGTTATAATAGTTTTCATCGGCAAGCTGCGTGTTTTTATGTTTTTCGGTGCGGATATTCATAAAATACTGAGTAAATGTATAATCGTATTCATTTTTCGGAGTAAAATTTTCATTCAAAATACGATCCAATTCTTCTGCCGGAAGAAAAACGGTCAAATCATAATCGCTTGCTATAACGTTTTTATCGTATAAAAAGCCTGAAGGAAGTTCCCTAATGTATTTTTCAACAGTGAATTCTTTTTCCGGCATATCGTCTTCGGTATTGCCCATTCCGTAAAGAGTTATGGGAAGACTTTTTACGCTTTCGTCAAAATAGGGAATATATTGAGCTTTGGAAAGCTCATCTTCAAGATTTTTTCGGACACAGTTAAGCACTACAATACCGCGGTAGTCGCTGTGTCCCGTTAGGGTTTTAAAATCTTCAGGCAAAAGGCCTGCAAAATATACCGAGATAACCGCCTTACCGTTTTCACGTTGAAAAAGTTTCCCTTCCGCCTTTTTATAAAATCCCTTTTTTTTGAATTCGCCCGACAAAAACGCTTCGGGATACATAAATGCATATTTTTGCGTGTAAATTAAATAATCCTTTTTGTTTAATTGTTCCGACACCCGCCGAAATGGTTCGGGAACGCCCGTCCTATGTGTACGCAAAAAAAGATGCAAATCGTACAACCGTTCGCTGTGCCAATAATTATGTTCTATGTGAAGTCCCGTTCCCATAAGCAAAATAAAAAAAATGATGGTAAAAGAAAAGGTAACGAGGGCGGTGCTCGCTTTAAAAACAACAAAGTTATTTTTGCGCAATTCCTCTTCAAAATTTTTCGCCTGTCGTCTCCGTTTATCTTTTTTAAGCTCAAAGCCGCCTTTCAGTGCTTCGATGATATCCATACGGGAAAGCTTACGTGCGGGAAGACTTGCAGAAAGTGCAACACAAATAAAAACAAAGGCTGCCGTAATAAGGTTCACCACTATGCTGAACCGATAGTCTGAAATTATTTTATAAGGAGCACTTCCCACAGTCTTTTTTATAAATTCGATAATAAGATATGAAAGTATGTTACCCGGAATAAGGCTGATAAGGGCGGCAGGCAGAGCTTGCCGCAATGCTTCTTTTACCACAAGTTTTCCAAGCTGCCTTCTTGAGCAGCCGATACTTTTATACATTGCAAATATCCGTATTTTATCAAATGCCCAAATGCTGTAAATATTTTTAAGCATCAGCACAAAGACAAGAACGCTCCCCAAGGCAAGATAAAGGGGAAAAAGCGTTACCGTAAGAATTTGATTAAGTGAAATTTCTTTGCGGTCAAAGGCTCCGTACATGGAAAGCAGCATATCGTTGACAAAAAAGATATCACGGTAGTCCTTAGTTTCCGATTCAATTAAGGAGGCAAGGTCTTTTACTGTGTCATGTCCCTTCCACTTATTCGCAAAAACAAGGGCTATGTTTGCGGCTTTTCCGTCCCGAAATGCATCACCTAAAACCCGTGTTTTAATAACAGGATTTGCCGGCGTAAATGCGCTGTTGGTTTTAAAAATACCGGTAACCGTAAAAGAGCGTTCTTCTTCAGGGCGGAACACTTCATCTTGTGCAGGATATTCACCTGCAGGAACAATCCGTTCATTGCCGTCTTCGGCGGCAGTTTTCCCTGAGGCTCCCTTAAGCTTAACAATGCGCTTTCCTGCGGTTATAGTCAATGTATCGCCCGTTGCAATGCCGAACCTTTCTTTAAATTCCAAAGAAATAATCAGTTCCGTGTTGTTTTGCGGAAAGCTCCCTTCAATCAGAACATCACGGGTAAGCATACTGCCTTCCGCTTCTTCAAGCGTACACAAAATGCCCCTATATTGAATCGAAATCAAATCACGAATAAGGTACGTTTCCTTGACATTTTTATGGGCGGCAATAAGACTGCGAACTTCCCGTGTAACGGTTTTGCGCGTAACTGCATCGTAAGGAAAGCGCTCTTTGATTGAAACAATTCTGCTTGTATAAGAAGAAAAAGCTATGTTTACAAATAGTGAAAAAAATATGCCGGTCATCGTAACGGCGAGGAGGACGGCTCCGTTTTTTTTCGTATCGTATTTTTTTAGACCGATTTTTTTCATACCGCTTCATCCTTTACAATTTTACCGTCCGACAATTCCACAATCCTTGAAGCGGAAAGGGCAAGGCGTTCGTCATGTGTTACCATCAAAATTGTTTGATTGTATGTTTTATGTGCATATTTAAGAAGGCTCATAATCTCGTCGGTGTTTTTACGATCAAGGTTTCCGGTAGGCTCGTCCGCCAAAAGGAGGGCGGGAGCATAAATCAAGCTTCGTGCAATTGCCGCTCTTTGCTGCTGTCCGCCTGAAAGCTCATGCGGAAAACTGTTTAGCTTATTTTTTATGCCTAGTTTTTCGGCAAGGTTCATAAGTTTATCCTTGTCGATTTTTTGCTTATTGAAGATAAGCGGCTTATCGAGGATAAGCGGTAAGCTTATGTTTTTTTCAATCGACAAGTTCGGAATAAGATTATAAAACTGATAGACAAGTCCGACCTTCCGCCGTCTGAAAAGAGCAAGCTCATCTTCCGTGTACTGTGAAATGTCTTCACCCTGAATAAAAATCTTCCCCGAATCGGGCGAATCCACCCCTCCTAAAATATGAAGGAGGGTACTTTTGCCGCTCCCTGAAGAACCGACAATTGCAACGAATTCGCCCTTGTTTACCGAAAGGCTAACATTGTCCAATGCTTTTACCAGTGTATCCTCTGAACCGTAGGCCTTATACACATTTTCAATACGTATAATTTCCATAAAACCTCACAATAAAAATAATAAGAATTTTTCTTTCCGGTGAACACCATAACATATAAACCTTACATTTATGTGACATTTCTAAAATATTCTGAAAAAGCCAGCGTATGTACTTTTCTATTTTGCACTGATGATTTGAGACTTTTTAAGTTCGTTTTAATTGTATTTTTGGTTACAGGTACCTGATTCCGACTTAATTATCCGAAATAAATTCCCTGTATTTTTCAGGATTTACCCTAAAGGCGACTATTGGATCTTCATTATTATTTATGGCACGGTTTACCGCTGCTTGAGCTTCTTCAATCATTCTTCCGGAAGAAATAAGACGGGAGGTTCTTGTTGTGATACCTATCGAAACCGGTTCAGAGATATCATATTCATTTAATATACTCTTAGTTCCTTTGTATATTTCCTCCGCTTTTTTCATAGCTTCATCTAAGTTGGTGTCTTGAAGAATAGCTGCGAATCCGTTTTCATCGAATTCAAAAATCATATCCCTAAATTTTATAAAATCGATCAAAAGGGCTGCAATCTTTTTTCCTATTAGACTTTCGAGAGTAAAATCCTTAAGCTTCATAATAACTAAGGCTATGTCCTGTTCGGATGATGCAGCTCTTCGGAGTTCCGATTCCAGATATTCAGGCAGATATTCCTGCCAGCTTATTCCTGTAATAGGGGAATAAAGGCCTCGAACTTTTTCTATGGCTTCTGCATTTACAGTGCCGAAAGACGATGTTTTAACATCATTGTACTCTTCCGAATCAGAACTTACATAGGCAATGCCTTTTTCTTCCTTTAGAGCGGTCTCTTTGCCTGCCTCATAAGGAAATTGTTGTGTAATTTTTAAATTATCCAGATCTTCAAGGCCGTAGATGTCCTCATCTTTGCCGCTCTTAATATCTTCGACTGGTTTTAAACGGGATTCATCTTCTTCTTTTGCTTCGGTATAGTCATGAGGATAGACTTCCTCTTCAGGCTCATAATATTTATTTTCTTTAGCGTATGTTTTGGGGGAGAAGCCTCCATCGTCTTTAAAATCGTCCTCAAAGGCTCTTTTATTTATATCTGCATATACTCTGTCTTGAGTATGAGTAAGACTTGTAGAAAGAATTATGATTACGGTTAAAATTGTTACAGCTAATATTATAAAAAATGCACTTCTGATTTTCAAATAGATTACTGCCGGCTTTAATGTTGGGATAGAGGTTGTCAATATAAGCTCGGTATCATAACTTTTCATTGTTTTTACATTTATTTTTCCGCTATGATTTTTTATAAATAAGGAGGCCGGTTTTATAATCAAACTACCGCCTTCATCATAGCTTATTAGGTTGGAATCCTTGGGCCAAGAAATTACAATACTTTTAGAAGGTTTGGAAATAACAAAGGCCTTGATTTCCAGCTCTTCGGCAAGTGAATATAATCTTTGATTATATTCACTTTGGGCAAAGTTTTCCTTTTCGGATGAGATTATAATCTGTTTTGCAAAATAAGCAAATGTAGATTTGGCTTCCTCCGCACCGGTATCGGAATCCTTTATAATCCCATATACAAACCATGAAAATGTTCCTACTATAATCAATAAAGCTATTGCGGCATATATGCCAATATACATCTTTTTCATTAACTTACAGTATACTCCAGAATTTGAGATAGTACAAGTTCTACATCGGCAAAATTCGAGATATTTTTAGATAATCTTTTACTTAAATATGTAAAATAAGGCAAAAGAGCCGTTGTTAGCATATTCTTATCTTTACAAGCCTGTTTTTTTAGATGACTTATAAATTCCTCATATGGAAAGATTGAAAAGTCTTCTTTTTTCCATACAGGAGAAGAGGCGTTAAGGCCGATTGCGGTTTTAAAAAAAGCTTTATATCCGTCTAAAAGAGCTGTAGTATAAGTTATTTTTCCGTTTTCTTGCATTTTTTTTACTTCCGTTCTAAACATAAGGTCACAGAATTTTGTTTCCAAAGGCGAAGTTTTGAAAGAGTTTTTTTCAAATTGTTTTGAAAGATATGTTCCTGCTGCATATGCCTTACCGTCTGTATAAGCAAAGTCCAAGCCGAAAAATTCCAAATCTTTAAATCCAAGGGAAAGGGCTGCCGATCTTGCCGCAAGGGCGACAGTTCCGCTTCCTGTTTCCATATAAGGAAAGGGGGAGAAAAAGGAAGCATATTGAGCAAAGGGATGGGCGCTTTTTGTAAAGAAAAAAGAGTTGCCGTTTTTTAAGAATTCCCTCGCAAGAATCGGGTTTGAGCAAAGGTCAAATATACCTACGGTGTTTTTTGTAAACGGTTTAAAACAATGGGCATAAGAAATATTTTGCGGGTCCATCGTAACAAAAAAATCGGCTTCTATGCCGGCAGATATTAAAACCGGAAAGGCCGTATCTGAAGCAAAAAGAACAATGGAGTCCCTGTATTTTTTTATATTTTCCAAGGCGGATTCAAGGCTTGGCCCGGCTCCCAAAATATAGGCTTTTTTACTAGGATCCGTTTTAGGAATAAACGGTCTTATTAGAGAAGCCGTTTTTAAATTCTGCATAATATTCCGCATCCATATTTTACCGAAGGCTGCCTGAGTTGAAACATCTGCCTGTATTTTTTCTAATGAGGCTTGAATTTTCTTTTCGAATTTTGAAATTTTCTCCTTGTAAAAGTCTTCCCAAGGCCTTAAAATTTTTATCTCAAAATTGCCGTGTATGGCCGGAATATAGCTATTGATAAATTCTTTTTCAAAGTTTTCAGATTCAAATGGCGGTAAAAAAGATAGGTTCTTATTTAGAATAAGATGGGAAAAGTCTATTATTTTAAATAAGCTTTTAAAATTTGAAAAACTTGCTTCGGTTACGGCACAGTACTTTGAGTCAAAATTATTTAAAAAAAACTCTATTTGAATACCTGCCCCCAATCCGCAAAAGAGAATAAAATTTTCGTTTCCTGTAAAAAATCTCGATGCTTCTTTTAATGGGTCATATTTAGAATGAAGGAGTTTGCCGTTTTTTAGTAAAGGAAGGTCAAGTCCTGTTTTAGAGCTTTCCTTATCGGAAGAGTAATCCGACTTATCATCGGAATTTATAATATCTTCGGCAAGTTTTAAATTTATTTTTTTTAATGCTTCTATATTCTTGTCAAAAAAATTCATGGTTTAAGCCTTCTAATTTGATTTTCTAAAAAGGAGCTTATTTCATCTTCAAGTTTTAGTTTAATTTCCGCTTCATTGGGAGTATCTTTTTCTTTTAAAAAGGTCATATAATTTTGAAAAGAAATAAATTCACATAATTCTTTTTCAGGACTGCTTAATTCTTTTTCCTTTGCACTTATTTTTATTTTATCAAAAAAAGTCTTGTTTTTTATTTCCTCTTTTATATTTCGGTAAATTTCGGAAAGCAGGGCTTTTTTTTCTTTAGGAGTTTTGTGTTCTATTTGCCTTACCTGAGTATTTTTTTTATTTGTGTTTTCTTGAGCGCTTACTTGAGCTTTAAAATCTTCCCCGGCTATTGATTTTATATTCCCTAAAGGCGGAAGGCTTTTTCCTATTCTAAAAAGCCTCTCAGCCCGCGGTACGGGTATTCGGCTAAACCATTTTTCGTAAGTTTTTAAGGAGCGCAGATCAAAATTAGATATAGCTGCAAAATTGGATAGCGGATCTAAGCGGTTTGCTTTAATTTCTTTTTGTATTTGACTTTCATGGGGAGAACAATGGGAAAAGCCCTTTGATTCCTTTAAATCCAAGCCTGCAATAAAGATTTTTCCCCCGGTCTTGTCTAAGAGAAGTTCTATTGCCGTGCCGGACACCGTTCCGTTTCTTTTTGCCGGAATTGGAGCAATACCTAAACTTGTAAAAAAAAGAGTTTCAAGGCTTGAGCCGTAGCTTAAAAAAAGACAATTATTGTTTTTTAGAATATGATAAGGAATTTTTGCTTCCAATGGGAAGGCTAGGGCAGTCTCTTTAAATTTTTCATCCTTTAAGTACTTTAAATGATTAGCCGCCCAAAATCCCCCGTCAGTCGATATACATAGATCAAGCTTTATATTTCGATTTCGGCTTAAGACTGCCGGCAGGGCTGAAGCAGCAGCCATGTTAAACATTCCGTTTATATTGTTAGAATAATTATCCAAGACCTCATCTAAACTGGGGCCTGCCCCTGCAAAAAAAGAATGCTCTTTATTTTCAATATTGTTTTCACCCAAAAAATCGAGCTTGACGGGATTTTCGGTAAAGATAAAGTTATCGCCCATGTTTTTAAGCCATCTTTTTCCAAAAAAACTTCTTGTCGCTATTAGGCTCTGTATTATTTTTACTGCTGCGGATATTTCCTTCCATACCCAAGTAGCCGAATCAGGCCAAACATTTTCTGCCGGCTTCCAAGGCAAAAACAAGGTAGACGATAAAAATTCATCCGGAATATTATTAACCAAAAAAAAAGACGGATTTCCTGAAGCCGGTCTCCAAGCCTTGTCCCAGAATTTATCCGACTCCAAAAAATAATTGTCCGTGTACCTCATGGCTATCAATTTAGCTTTAGGAAATTTTTTACGCAAAGCTGACGCAAGATAGGATTCTCCTGGTTCCGTGATAACGATAATTTTAGGATTTCCCTGTATTATATCGGAAAATCTTTCAGCTTCTTTTTGCGGGTTATATGAAGAGTGTAATTTAACTTGTTTTATCATTTATCACGGCCTTAAAAAAAGTTTTTATCTCGTTTATATCTTTTGAGGTTCCTGTGTAGTCCATCAAGATTTTAGAGCAGATGTCTTCTCCATAAATCTTGGATAAGCTTGCCGTTATTTTTTGTGTATAAATATCCATAGGCATGGTTTCTGATGAGAATATTGATGTATAAAGATAATTATCCATACCTAACATTGCCATATTGGATTTTCCTATCAGGCTAAGAATTTTATTTATTATCGAATAATAAAGTTCTAGAGTATTTAAATCGCTTTGCAGTGTTACCCTATCGGTAAAAACATGTAAAAACGAGATTGTCAGTAAATGGGCTGTATTATTAAGGTTTAAGGCCGATTTTATTTTAAGCATTATTGTGTCCGTACCATACTGAAAAGGGTATACAGGTCTTGCCGTTTCTATAATCTGTTTATATTGAGCATAGTAGGGCAAGAATTCTCTTACAAGTTTATCTGCTTTTTCAAAATCAAAGGCTTCTCTATAAACATCTTTTTGTGATTTTATTAAAAACAAAAAACTCCTATTTTCTTCAACCGGATATAAAATAAGATCGGTAATGCTTATATACTCCTGAGAAGAAAAGAAATTCTTTATCAAGCTTAAATCATTATTTGTAAGAGAATATCTGTTATTTTGTTTAACTTCAAACCCTTCTATAATGTTTGAAGGTATCATGCACCTATGAAAAGTAGTTATATCCACACCTGCAGCAAAACAGAGGTTATAAAAATCTTCATTAGTTTTTATCAAAAAACCGCCCTTTTCAATGTGGAGATTTTTAAGCAGGGCTTGAAAATTGTTTTTTGCAGCAAAAAAAGGTGAATGAGGCCTTTCAGTCGGTACTTTTGGAGACCGATAAGTTTTTATGCTTACGGTCTCCGCCTTCTGCCTCAATCCCATTAGGATATCCCCAGCTCATCAAAAAGTCTTTTATAAGTATCAAAGTATTCCGACTTTGCAAACTCTTCAATTTTTTCTTCAGGTAAGCTTTCCAAGAGCTGGTCCATATATGTTAGAACAGACTTGATCTCGTCTTTTAAATGAATCGGTAAGGTTTCGGTTTTTACTTTTTGCTCTTCTGCTGCACTCTCATCAAGCTCAAGCCTTGGAATATCTTTAGCGGCTTGATCAAGTTCTTCCGGTGAAAATACCGCATCTTCAAAGTCCGAAGTCTCGTCATGGACTTCTTCAATATTTTCCGTAATGGCTTCAAAACCGCTATATTCATCTCCCAGCGGAATACTTTGTCCGTCAGGCAGTTCAAGCTCTGTAATATTCATGTCAAAGTCATCAAGAATTCCGTCGTTATCAGCGGGGGAATCTTCCAAGTCATGATCTTCTAAAGCCGGTTCTTCAGGTATATCGTCAGAAAGGAAATCTTCAATTTCAATCTCCTCGATTTTTTCATCCGGTTCATCTTCAATGCTTAGGTTTACATCTTCATCAAGATAGCTTATATCGTCCGTTAAATCATTTATATGTTTAGGTTCTACAGAATTTAATAGGGCCTCGTCGACAAAAACTTCGGGCTTATCCTTAGTATCTTCCTCAACATTATCATCATCGAGGAAAGTTCCATCGATTTCATCCAATGTTTCGGGAATTGCGTAATCTTTTTCCGTGTTTTCTTCTGTGAAATCGGCAGTTATCAATATATTATTAAGCTCATCGCCTGTAAGGGCTATTGTTTCATCTCCGTCATCATCATTAAAGAATCCTGTTTTATCACTCTCTGCTACATCACTTAAAATGCTGTCGGTGATAGTATTTTCTTGAGATGATGAAATGTTTGACTCTTCCAATTTTTGTTGTGTTTGGGCCATTTCAGATTTCATATTTGAAAGTTCATTTTTGATGTTTACTAATTCGCTTGCAATTTGAGTTAAGATTTCGGTAGCCTTATCGTTTGCAAGAACATTGGATTTTTCTGTCGCCGTTTGTACCTCGTCATTTTTTTTGCTCGAGTGAATCATTGAAATATCTTCCGTAAATTCTTCCGGTATTTCTTGGTTTCCGGAGTCCAAAAGATCGTTTTCAAGGGCTTCAATATCGTCAAAAAACATATTACCGTTTTTTTCAACTGTATTTTCCTTTTCCGCCGGTTCTCCCATAATGCTGTCCAACATTGAGTCAAAATCATCGGCTGCTTCAGCTTCTTGTGTTTTTTCTTCCATATCTGACGTAGAAGAAGAGTCAGCCATAATTTTTTCATTTTCTTTTCGGATTTCGTCTATATTACCTGCTTCTATTATGGTGCTTTCTATTACCAAGCCGTCATCCTCTTTTTTGTCTTCTTCCGTATCTTTAAATTCTTCGGCGTCTTCAAATTCGGAAATGTCGCTGAATATTTCGACATCTTCCAAGTCATCATCCGTTCCCATAGTTTTTCCTGCGATAGAGCTTATATCCGAGTATTCATCTATGGTAATATTAAGAGGAATTTCATCCGATAGTTCTTCTACGTCTTCTGCATTACTTTCATCATTAACTTCGAGCTCGTCTAAAATTTCATCAAAGTCGGAAATATCGTCGATTTTCCTTTCAGGTAAATTTTCAATATCTGAAGTTTCTTTTTCTGCTGTGCTTTCACCTGCCTCAGGCTCATCTGAGGTTATTTCAAAGCTTTCGTTTCCTTCAAAATCTATAGCATCGCTTTCCTTTGTTTCCAAATAGTCTTCGTCAAAAGAAAGATCTAGTTTTATATTGTTATCGGGCTCAAGGCTTCCGTCTTCGTTTTTATCCTCATTTTCGTCAGTTGATTCAAGGGCTTCAGCATCGCTTAAGAAGTCATCTAAATCAAGAGTTTCAAAGTCATTTATATCGGATACTGTTTCCTCTTGTGTTTTCGGCATTACGTCAAGATCGGTATCGAAATCATCCTTTTCTTCTTCATCAATTACTACGGCATCAGCTTCATCAAAAATATCGAATTCATCTCCATAAATGTCATCCTCAGAAGTAATACTTAAATCTTCAGTAGGTTCATCAGTTTTGTTGTTATCTTCATTGTCTGTAGTTTCAAAATTATTCAATGTTGTTAATTCTTCAAACTCTAATGGCTCATCCGAATTATCTAAATTTATGACATCATGGTCATCAAATTCCAATATGTCATTTTCAAAAGGATCCTCAGCATTGTCATTTTCCATAGGCGACACACTTTCATAACTGTCTTTATGTTCGGGTCTTTTTTTAACCCATACACCATACATATCGAGATTTGAATCATCTTCAAGTTTTACCGGAAAAACCGAATCATCCGGTTCTTCAATTTTGTTAAAATCTAATGCCATGCTATTCTCCCGTATAACTTATATCTATAATTATACTATATATCGACAGAATTTGTAAATAACCTAAATTATTTATGTCTAAATAAATTGCCAAAAAATTCAAGAAAAAAACATAAAATGCCGTTATATATTTTAGACTATGAAAATCTATTTTAAAGTGCTTATTCCCATTTTTATTACTGTTTTTGCATACACTGTTTTGACCGTATTTTTAGGTCCCAAGGGAATATATGCACAGCGTTTTATAGAACTCCAGCGTGATACTCTTGTAAGCCATGTCCGTTCTCTTAGGCAAACCGGAGAGGATTTAGACAGTCTGATAAGAAATTTAACCTATGATCCTGAAACAATTGCTATTTATGCCCATGAACTGGGGTATATATATGATAATGAAGGAATAATTAAGCTTGTGAACTTTAATTCGGGGTTTGGGAAGGGTTTAAATCCCGGAACAATCTTAAAAATCGAAACTCCGTATTTTCTTTCAGATTACATATGTAAAACAATAGCTGCATCTTTAGGTATAATTGTTATCATTTTTCAGATGTTGGCGGTAAGAAAAGATGGTTATTTTAAAAAAAGATCCTAAATCTTTAGAAATAGCAGCTTCTGTTTTAAAAAAAGGCGAAATTATAATAGTTCCTACCGATACCGTTTACGGTTTTTCCGGTATAATGCCTTTTACAAAGGAAAAAATCATTAAAATTAAAAAAAGAGGGGCTGAAAAGAGTTTTATCAGCCTTATTGAAAAACCTCAAGACATTTATAAATATACGGATACTCCTATTCCTGAAATCTTATTAAAGCTATGGCCGGCTCCTTTGAGCATAATAGTAAGGGATAAGGAGGGCAGGGGAACTTCGGCATTTAGATGCCCTGATGATATCTGGCTTAGAAATTTAATAGGATTGACTGGTTTTCCGATTTATTCTACAAGCGTAAACTATTCCGGAGAGCCTGTTTTAAGTGACATTAGGGACATAATAAGCGAGTTTGAAGATAAGGTTTCGTTGATAGTTGACGGAGGAGAGCAAAAAGGCTTATCCTCCACGATTGTAAACTTAACCGATAAAGAGCCTTGTATAATCAGACAGGGTGCCTTAAAAATAAGTTTTTAGTTTTTTATCCAGCGTACTTTTTTTATAACTTCATTTACCGAAACAAGGGTATTTCCGTGATAGACTATTTCGATATCTATTTTTTCTCCGACTAAAATCTTATTGTCGGCAGAAACCAGAAATTTCCATGAGGGGGTTTTTCCCATCTCTGCAGCTTTTTTGGCTATTTCATCAGGTAAATTGATAAATTGTCTTGGCAGGGGCTTTCCCGACTGATTTACCGTCAAAAAGCCTTCATCTACTCTTACTTGAAGTAAGATAGTTACTCCGCTCGAAAGAAGGGCTATTCCTCTTCCACCCCTCATAAGTTCAACTCTTTCAAGCCCTTCTTCTCCATGCCATGAGCCTGAAAGTATATCGATATTTTTTACCTCTTCTACATCTGAATCATTCCTAGAATCTGAGTCCTCCAGATTATAGATAGCCGATAAATTGACCGATTTATCAAAAATATCCGATACAAGGACCCGCGAATCCAATAGGATTAAATTAACGCTTTGATAAATTTTTGATATCCGTCTTGTGATCTTATCCGATGAATTTTTCAACATGAGTTCAAGCTGTATTCCGTTTTCCAGACCTGTAATTTTACCTGCAAAAACATAATCGAAGCGTTGTTGAGCATCCGTTTCGGTAACCGGAGTAGAGCGCATATCTACAATATCGTATTTTTTTAATTCTTTTACAAAGCTGAAAATAGCATTACTGATTGTTGCCGTTGTTTGTTCCGTTATATTTTTAGATTCAAGTTTAAAAACACCTACAGTAGGTGATGCATACAACATGCTTCCGGCTCTGACAACCGGTATAGACAGCATTAAAAGCAAAAATATTAAAAATCCGTAAGACTTTTTTATCTTCATTATTTACCTCTTATTTTTATCTCCCTTTGCATATCTCTTTTTATGTCTCTATCTTTTATGTCTGCCCGCTTATCAAAGGTCTTTTTACCCTTACAAACACCTAAAAGTACCTTAACGATACCGTTTTTAAAGTAAAATTCCAAAGGAACTAGGGTATAACCTTTTTCCTCCACCTTTCGTTTTAATCTTTTTATTTCATCCTTTTTTAAAAGGAGTTTTTTAGGTCTTTCGGGATCATGATTAAAAATGGAAGAGTAAACATACTCCGAAATATGAAAATTTTTAACCCAGACCTCATTATCTTTAATTTCGGCAAAGGCATCGGGAAAAGATATCCTTCCTTCTCTGAGAGATTTGACTTCCGTACCCTTTAAGACTAGGCCGCATTCTATTTTTTCTTCAACGGTATAATTAAAAAAAGCCTTTTTGTTTTTTGCTATGATTTTTACAGGTGTTTTCTCCATATGCACATTATATTCATAGATTAGACACTTGTCAACGATAGCGGAAAATGATATTATGCATTGAGGGATAATAATGACTGCAAAATATCGAAATTTTTCATATACGGCAAAGAGGGAATACCAAAACAAAGTTTTTTTTATTGTTTTTTTGGTGGTTTTTACTTTTCTTTCATATATACTCATAACATCATATCTGTTAAAAACTTATAGATTACAGACCGACACTATGTTTCCTGAAATTTCTATGGGAGATATGGTTTTAGTGACTCCTATCTATACTACGGCTTCAGCTAAACGCGGTGACTTGGTTGTTATCGACGATACATTATCTCAAAATAAATCTTTTTTTAAATCGGTTGTAAATGCTATTACGGGCTTTTTTACATTTCAGCTTGTAAGGCCCTTTGATTTGCAGAGTGAAGACGCTTATTCCATACGAAGAGTTGTGGGTTTACCCGGAGATACCCTGTATATGGAAAATTTTGTATTGCATATAAAAACCAAGGATTCAAGTCATTTTTTGACCGAATTTGAGTTAGCCCAAAAAAATTATGATATTGAAGTTAAGGAGATGCCGGCTAATTGGGATTCATCATTACCTTTTTCAGGAGCATATCCGGAAACGGTTCTAAAAGAAGGCGAATATTTTGTATTATGCGATAATAGGATAATCACTGATGATTCCCGTCTTTGGGGATCTGTTGAAGGAGATAAAAAAATATGCGGCAAAATTATTCTAAAATATTGGCCGTTTAAAGAATTTAAATCCTATTAATGAAAAAGGCCGGCCTTTATATACACATACCTTTTTGTCTCCAAAAATGTAATTATTGCGATTTTTTTTCGGTTCGTGCCGGCCGGTTTAAGAACATCTTATCAGGTCATTTAAGTCCATTCATTTTAAGATTGGCTGAAGATATAAAAATACAAGCGGATAAGTATTCCATAAATGAATGGGATACCGTCTATATAGGCGGAGGAACTCCGTCTCTTCTATCGCCCAAAGACATCTACTTTCTTTCATCTCAAATACTGACTGCTCAAAGAAATCCGCCTAGGGAATTTACCGTCGAAATTAATCCCGAAGATTTAACTAAAGAATTTTTATCTGCTGCAGTCCGTGGGGGAATTAATAGGTTTTCTGTAGGAATTCAATCTTTTAATGATGAGGTTTTAAGTGCCTGTAAGAGGAGGGGATGCAGAAAAATGAGCCTTTCGGCCCTTGAGCTTTTACGCAGCCAAAAAGGTCTAAACCTTTCTTGTGATCTAATTGCAGGACTAAATAAGCAGACCTTAAGCATTTTAAAAGATGATATCCAAACCTTATTACATTTTAAACCGGAGCATTTTTCACTATACGCTCTCTGTTCAAATACAAATTTAACGCCTGAAAAAGATGATGACATAGCCGGCTTATGGAGCTATGGTAAGGATATTTTGGAGAAAAATAGCTATAATAAATATGAAGTGTCTAATTTTTCATACAAAAACTTATATAAAAGTATACATAATGAGAAATATTGGAGATTGCAAGACTATATAGGGGTAGGTCCGGGAGCTTTCGGTTCGATTTTTTTTGATAGAAATACCTTGTCTGCAACCATGCATACCGATACGCATGTTCAAACACATGCTAACGCATTGAGATTCTCTGCAATTAAAAATATAGAAAAATGGATGACCTTGAAAAATAGGGATGAGGTGTATGAGTACGAAACCATTGATGAAAAAGAATTTATTGAAGAAGCTTTTATGATGGGCTTAAGACTTACCGAGGGAATTGACAGGTCTTTTTTTAAATCTAGGTTTGGTAATGATATTTTGGTATTTGCAGGAAAAACCATTTCAAAATGGCTGGATAGGAACGAGGCTGTTTTAACGGAAAAAAGATTTTATTTAACCGAAGATGGGTTTCTTTACTTGAATTTGTTTTTGCAGGAACTATTTCAAGAAATTGATATGCTGTTTTAAAATTTATACAGCCTGATTTTGGTCCTTATTTTGTTCCCATATATAACTAAATTCTTTATCTATGGTTTTGAATACTTCAATTATGGTAGGGTCAAAATGGGATCCTGCTCCATTTATAATATGCTCGATACTTTCTTTATGAGATATACCTTCCTTATAAGATCTTCTCATTCTAAGGGCATCGTAAACATCGGCTATGGCCACTATACGTGCAGATAAGGGGATCATATCGCCGGCAAGCTTATAAGGATAGCCTTTTCCGTCCCAACGTTCATGATGGCTAAGGGTAATTTCTTTTGCCATAGGAATCGGATAGTTTGCAAGAATTAGTGTCCCGTTAATTGTGTGGTCTCTCATAACTGCCCATTCTAAATCATTGAGAGAACCTTTTTTTTGCAAGATATAATCAGGTGTTCCGATTTTTCCTATGTCATGGATGGCAGCCAGAGATGAAATATTATCTATAAAGTCCGCATCTATTTGCGGAAATGAATTTTCATTAAACAAGGCTTCAGCAAGGGCTTTTGAATAATAATTGAGCCTTTCATTATGAAAGCCGGTATCATTATCCTTCAGTTTTGAGGCATTTAATAGACTTTCCATCATACCCTTATACTGGTTTAAATAAGAAGTGCTTATATCTTCAAACATAACCCAGTATCCGCTGAGTTCATTATTGTCGAATAAAGGGAAGATATTTGTCTTTGTATACATTGTTTTGCGGTATCTTGTTTTATGTCTTAAAACTCCTGACCATGAGTGACCTCTATTAGGGCTTTTTAATTTTATTAAAAGGTCATCGAGGTCGTATTTTTCAAGTGTGCTGCCGAATATGTTAAAAAAAGGTTTTTTTTCTATATTGTGATAACCTTCAAAAAGATGGTTTACGGCATCGCTTATGTATAATATCAAAAAATTTTTATCCAAGAGCATTGAGCAAACAGTAGGTGTAGCAAGTAAGTTTACAGCTTTTTTTAAAACATGGGTTTCAATTTCAGTATTGTTAAAATTTATCGGATTGTTCGAATTATCATGATAAAGGTTTTCATGCATTTCTTCTAATTCTTCTTCGACTTCATCAAGCATTTCTACTTCATCGAGGGTTAGAAAGTTTTTTTCATTAATCTTTACTTTAGATTTATTTTTGTTTTTTCTTTTTTTCATAGGTTAAAATCCTTATAATTTCAAATACCTAATACTCTGCATCGCTCTTTCTGATATATACGGGTCCCTCATGATCTTCAACTTTTTTACAATTTTTGTTTGTAAGAAAACAGTCAAGCAAAATTTTTGAAAAGTTTTCTTTGCACGCTTCTATAAATGTAATATTATTCGGCTCAAAAGATGCTCCGGCTTCTTCACTAAATTTTTCAGTACCAAAGCCGCAAATAATAGTTTTTTTGTTTTTATCAATTAGCTTAAGTGCGTCTTCAGCACTTATATCAAAAGCTTCCGAGATCGGCTTTTTGTTTTCAAATGCCTGTACATAAAAACAGTCTCTTTTTGCATCAATAACCGATAAAAATTGATTTTTATCGCCATATTTAGAACAAAGAGCCTCCAAAATAGGGATACAAAAAAAACAAGCTTCAGTTTGCAGCTGAATCGCTTTTGCTGTTGAGTAAGCAAGCCTTAAACCGGTAAAACCTCCAGGCCCTTGAGGACATACTAAAACATCTGTTTCGTTTATAGAAAAACCTGCCTGTTTTACAGCAGTTTCTATTGCAGGAATTAGTATGGCAGAATGTCTGGCTTTAGCCGGTGTAAAAACGGATGTAAATGTACCGTCATTTCCTTGAGCCGTTATTGCAACAGAGGAAAAACTTGTATCGATACAAATTATGTTCATAAAGCCTCACAAAAGTCTTCGTTATTGATGATAATTTTTCTGGAATTATCATCATTTACCATTATGCCGATATAAATAGTGTTTTTAGGTAATGCTTGTTTTACCTTTTTACTCCATTCAATCACACAAACTCCATCTCCATATAACATTTCTTCAGTACCAAGGTCTAAAAAATCCTCAACGCCTTCAAGTCTGTATACATCCATATGATATAAATGCAGACGTCCTGAGTATTCCGATATTAGGGTAAAAGTAGGGCTTGTAATATCTTCTTCAATATCCAAGCCTTGGGCTATACCCTTTGTCAGATAGGTTTTTCCTGCTGCTAAAGAACCGTCAAGGGCTAGTACATCTCCTTTTTTTAATTTTTCTCCTATTTTTTTTCCAAAATTAATAGTATCTTCTTCGGTTTTTACTGTAAATTCCATTACGGTAATTTCCTTGATTCAATTAAACGTCGGACGCAGGATTTTAACTCCATCATTATCTGTAAAACAGGATAGTCTATCTTGTCTATCATCTGTACCTGTATTTCGGTTTCGCCCGTCGGTTTATGTTCTACAAAAAATTCTACCTTTCCGTTTTGTTCTTTACCCAATATTGTATATATTGCTGTTCCGATATATTTTTGTCTGTAATATATATGTGTATCTTCTTTTTCGATATTTTTTATTTCAGAAACAATCATTTTTTTATTCTCCGCCTGTTTTTATTGATAATAAACCATTTCCCAGCTTTTTTACAAGCGGTGCCAATTCGTATTCTGCAATATCTGAAATTTCTACCGTATCGGTATCTTCGATTGCATTAATAATAGCATCCAAATTAGAAGATATTTCTCTTTGGTATTCGCTGATGGTCATCTCTCCTAACTTTAGATCTTCATTAATCTCTGCAATATCAAACAGTTTAGCTGTTTCATAGAGTTTTGCCAGATTAATAGAGAAGGTTTCAATCGTTTTTATAACTTCAACATCACTTCCTGTTTGAACCTTAATAGGAATTTTTTCAATTTCTTCCGAATTTTTTATAAATTCATCACCAAGTCCTTTTAAGATTGTCCGTATATCCTCTCCGCTTGTTGTAAACAGCTCAATATTTATTTCCATTTGATGAGGATCCTGAAAAAGCTCATCAAGTTCCTTTAAAGTTAATTCTTTTCCATTCACAAAAACTTGAGTTATAGTACTTTTTTGATTTCGGCATTCTTGTTCTATACCCCCAAGAACATCACCTATTGTGATTTCGTTTTCCAATTTTAATTTAATTTCTTGTCCGTTTAATTTGATATTCATTATTCATCCTTATTACTTTTTTTAAGAGAATCCGTAAAATTCTTCATTGTCTGGGACTGTTTTTGTAAATTTTTTAAGGTCCCGTCCATTATTCCGTATTTCTTTTTAAGCGCCAGTTCCTTTTCGGCCAGTTTTTTATCGTAGTTTTCTATTCTTTTTTGGGAAGAGTCCATCTTTAATTTTAAAGAGTCGGTTTTTATACCGAAAATGCCGCCTCTTTGTGTATACGGGTTTATGTATTCATACATTGCATGGGCAAGGCCTGAATCTATTAGAATATCTCCATCGGAATCAAAACCGAAAAAAAGTTTTACCTCTTCCATATTGTTTTTTAAGGCTTCATCAAGTTTTTTTTCGTCGATTTCAAGATATCCGCGAAGGCGCGACATGTCTATTCCGCCTGAAGAGTCGGATTTTGTGGAAATACCAAGTTGAGCGAGCATAAAGATTTTGGAATCATTTGCAGGCTTATAGGCGGTATTTATTGTTTGCCTTAAATTGGATTTTAATGTTATTAGAGTAGAATCAGCATACATAAGCCCCAATTTTTTTTGAGCATCTTCAATTTCGGCTTCTGAAAGATATGTCAGCTCTTCTATGATTTCGGGCTTATTTTGCGTTAGTATGTTTATTTGAGCAAAAACACGGTTATATTTGGCTACCAATTCAATAATCGCATTTTTGACGGCTTCTACATCCGGTTTTATGGTAAGTTTTTCCTGCTTTTCAGAAGACTCATGAGCGTGAAGTGTTACACCGGGTATTAAATCATCGATATCGTTTTTTTCTCTTTTAATTTGAATGCCTTCAAAATTGATTATAGCATCTTGTGCCGTTGAAACCGGGTTTACAGGAACATAGTCTCCGGCTGCCTTAGGATCAAATATTTTAATATTTTCGATAAAAACAGCTTTGTCGGAATTATTATTGTTTATTGCAAGAGCCTTTACGTCTCCATATTCGGCCAAAGGAATCGTAATTGTCTGTTTTTCGGCATTTTCCGAAAGAGGGGGTAGGGGAATAAGTACGCCTCTTGTTGATTCCAAGGCTAAAATATTCATATCAACCTTTGGACCTGATACTTTATTAGTTTCCATTTTAGTTTTTTCAAGGCCGTCGTTTGAAGGTTCATTTTGTACCACAATACCTCTGTATGCGATTGAGCCTATTTGTTCATAAATTTTTTCACCCGGTTCTTCTTTTTTTTGTACAACTTCTTTTGACGGTTCCTTAATTGAAACTGTAAGTTCCATGACATATTGCCCCTTGGCTCTTACAGCTTCGGAAAAATCTATTTTTTGAGAGGTTTCAGGTTTAGTTTCAATGGAAGAAACTGAAGTTTTTATTGCAGATGTATCATTTTTTTTGATAAGTCCCATTTCAATGGCAAGGGGCAGGGCATCATCTGCAAACTCCAATCTGTTTTTTGCTCCTGTTATATTGGATGAAAAGAGTAAGGACTTTGTGTCCGGGGTTATTTTTATTTCGCTTATATTTAAAATTTCTTTTGCTTTGGAGTTTACAAGGTCTATAAAACCCTTATATTTTCCGCCCTTCCAGTTTACGGATACGCTTTTTTCTCCTATTTTAAATGTATATTTTCCTTTTGGTATTTGAAGGTCCTTATTGATTTCAGTACTTAAAAATTTATCGGCTTCTGCAACTTGGACTATATTAAGCTTTACGTTTTGATCCTTAGCTCCTCTGGAAGCTGTTGCGGTAAAGGATCTTTCATTTGAAGATTCTGCTATTTTTTCTACAAAGGGATTATTAAAAGAATATAGGTCTCTTGCAGCATTCCGTACTTCAAGAGAAAATTTATTAACCTGTCTCCAGGAATCATCCTCCAATTTTAGATGTTCAAGTTTTTCAGCTTCTCTGTCTCGAGGAATTCTTTCCTTTTTCATCAAAGCTTCAACTAGCTTTTCGTATGTACTGTTGACTCCCGGTATACTTAAATCGGACATTTAAACCCCTATTTTCTTCTAAATACCTAAAAAAGGGAAATTTCCGATTAGATTGATTCATCAAATAAAAGGCCGACTGTTTCAAGTATTCTTGCCTGCAGTCTTTGTATTGCTTCGGACGGTATTTCCCTTATTACCTTGTCGGTATTTGCATCTATTACCTTAACAACGATGCGGTTTGTTTCTTTATTTACTCTAAATTGTAATTTCCGATCACACATGTCACATAACTTTTGGATTTGTGCAACCGCTTTTGAGATTTCATTCGGGTCAACCAGCGTCTTTTGATTTTCGGCTTGTTCGGTAGCTTCCTTTTGTACTATTACATCCGATGCAGCTCTCATTGAGCCGTTAATCACTGTATCACGTTTTTGTTGTAATGTTGCTTGGTGCCCTATGCCGTTTATTTCTATACTCATAAAAAACCTCCTTGGCTTTAAATAGACATCATCCGTGACATCTAAATATAGTTACAACGTTTTAAGCATCAACTCTTAGCAGTAAAAAAAAGGAAGAAGAAGGGCGCATCTTCTTTCTTCCTAAAGATTCTAAAGGCCTTTAATTTTAAGAGATGACATCCGGTTATCTCTTTCCGTATCGGCCTTTACAAGATCAAGATCTGCTTTGTTATTGAAGAAGCCTAACAATAGCTTGAGGCTGAGCATTGGCTTGTGCCAACATAGCAGTTCCTGATTGGATCAAGATCTGGTTCTTTGTATAGTCTACAATCTCCTTAGCCATGTCTGCGTCTCGGATTCTTGATTCGGCAGCCTGCATATTTTCGGAAGCAATTGCTATACCGTTATATGCCATTTCAAACCTATTCTGATATGCACCTAGGTCTGCGCGCTGCTTGTTAATCTGCTTAAGAGCATTATCAAGGGCTCCCAATGCCATATTTGCACCATCTACTGAAGACATTGAAATCATCTTGTCTTCTCCGCCTTGCTGTGCTCCTATAATACCAAGTGCTGTAGCTGTCATTGTTCCTATATAGATCTTTTCTCTTTGATCCATATTCGCACCGACATGGAGTTGCATGGGGCCTGTTACGGAATCTTGAGCAAAACGGCCTGTTAGTATATTCATTCCGTTAAACTGAGCATGGCTTGCGATTCTGTCTACTTCATCAACAAGCTGTGATACTTCGACTTGAATCTGCATTCTGTCTTCGGCAGAATAAATTCCGTTTGAGGCCTGTATAGCCAACTCTCTTAATCTCTGAACTATATCTGTAGTTTCACCCAAGTAACCTTCCGTTGCTTGAATAAAAGAAACACCGTTTTGAATATTCTGTCCAGCTTGGTTTAAACCTCTGATCTGGCTTCGCATCTTTTCAGATACGGCTAAACCTGAAGCATCGTCTCCTGCGCGGTTGATTCTTTGCGCACTGGAAAGCTTTTCGATGTTTTTTGCGAGATGAAGTTCGTTGACTCCTCCCTGTCTCTGTGCAAACATTGCACTCATATTGTGATTAATAATCATATGACCCTCCCTGAAGTCCTATAGTTCAGCATCCTTTGCTGAAAAATACTCCTGTATTTTATAATTGCATAAAATTTTGCGCCTTTTATACAAATTATAAAGACAGTATTATTAACAATTTTATTCAAACTGCTAATAATACTGTAATACAGGGCTTCATAAGGGCCGCCCATAAAGGGCATCTTTTCAAAGATCATTAGGCGTGCAGGGGAATTTCCCCTGACGCCTAACACATTATACTCTTATAATCAAAAAAATACAAGAGTATTTTACAAATTTGTTACCTTAAAAGAGACATTACAAGCTGGCTGTTGTTATTAGCCTGAGCGAGCATTGCAATACCGGTATTCGACAAGATTTGGTTCTTGGTATATTCTACCATCTGTTTTGCCATATCTGCGTCACGGATTCTGGACTCGGCAGCTTGGAGGTTTTCCGAGGCTATATCGAGACCGACAACCGTCAACTCCATTCTGTTCTGGTAACCGCCAAGGTCAGCTCTTTGCTTGTTGATCTTTTTAAGACCCGCATCGATTGTTCCAATGCTCCTGTTTGCAGCATCGGCTGTTTCGATTGTCATGATTTTTTCGTCACCGATATCTCGGATACCGAGAGCTGCAGCTGACATTGTTCCAATGTAAACGCGCATTCTCTGATCCATGTTGGCACCGATGTGGAACCACATAGAACCGGTAACAACATTTTCACCGGTTTCGCGTGCAAAGCGGCCTGTAAGCATGTTCATACCGTTAAATTGAGCTGAACTTGCAATGCGGTCAACTTCGGCAACGAGCTGCGAAACTTCGACCTGTATCTGCATTCTGTCTTCGGCAGAATAGATACCGTTTGAAGCCTGAACAGCGAGTTCGCGGATTCTCTGCATGATGTCGGTTGTTTCCTGCAAGAAAGCTTCGGCTACTTGGATAAAGTTGATGCCGTTTGAAGCGTTTGCAGAAGCTTGGTTTAAACCTCGAATCTGGCTTCTCATTTTCTCGGAAACTGCAAGACCGGAAGCATCATCGCCTGCACGGTTAATGCGTAAACCGGATGAAAGTTTTTCGATGTCTTTACCAATGTGTACATTAGTAACACCCTGCGTTCTCTGTGCGAACATCGCACTCATGTTGTGATTAATAATCATAAGATATTCCTCCCTGGAATAATGTTTTTACAAAGCATCCTTGCTTTGTTTTGAGGATAGAGAATCCTCATTATCTATCTTCGGTTTTCTGTTTCTAAAACTTTAGGCTTTTTTTAAAAAAAATTAAAAAAAATGAGGTTTTATGCTTCATCGTCTATATCTGCCGGGTCTTTTAATATATTTGAATCAAAAAGACGGGAAAGCTCTCTTTCAGAATATCGTTTTGATATTGAAAAATTATCTCTTACAATTTCAATAGTTTCTTTATCAAGGATGAGCTTTTTTTCATCCCTAAGATATACCGCAAAATCTTCAAAAACGGAAAGAGGCAGCCAAGGGAAGGCTATTTCAAAAATATTAAACCATTGGCAATAGGGAAGGGTTGTCTCTCTATTTATAAGAATACCCTGATCTTTTAGTTTATCGCGTTCTTCAGGTTTCAGGGTGAACATTTTTTGATTTAGCAGTTCACAATACTCCTGAGTAGAAAAAAGGGCTCCTACCTTCCTTATCAAATCCATTTTATAAACTGAGGGTATATCTGCTAAAATAGATGCCGTTACTATGTTCATGCCTTCAGATACGATTTCAAAAGGTTTTTTGTTCTCATTAGAGGCAAGCTCCATTGTAGATTTGATATCACCTTTTTCTAATAGCGGAAACAAAATTTCATCATTATTCAAGACTATTCTCCCATAAAAACTTTAATTATAAAAAGTATTCTATCACATTATTAAAAAAAAAACAATATAAAATTTACATTTGAGCTCCAAAGGCTTCAACAAACCTTGGGATTAAATCATCAAATTTCCCTTCTATGTACAGGCCCGAAGCCTGCTTATGCCCTCCGCCTCCAAATGATGAGGCTATCTTACTTACATCAATCTTATCCAATGACCTAAAACCTACTGAACAGTGACTTGGAGAGTCTTGGCGTACAATACAGATTGCCTCAACCCCTTCTATCGACTGAATCAATTGATACAATATATCGGAATCCCTGCTTTCAAGGCCGAATTCCTGTAAATCATCATAAGTTTCATACGAAATAACAAGCCTTCCGTCATAATATGTCTTCATCCTGTTTAGAATTCGAGAAATCAGTAGACGGGATTCAAATTTTTTACCCCCGTTTATTTTCATAAAGGTTTGTTTTGGATTGGCTCCGGCTTCAATAAGACGGGATGCCCGGGTAAAAACTTCAGCACTTCTTTCATCCAAATGTCTAAAAAATCCCGTATCCGTACAAAGACCAAAAAACAGAGCATCTGCTTCTTCTTTTGTAAGTTTTTCTCCCATTTCTTCAATTACCGACTGAATTAAATAGGTCGTAGAAGGGGCTTCCGGCATTATAAGAGAAGTATCGGATTTTTCAGTATTGGTAGCATGATGGTCGATTATGATGTATTTAAAACCGCTGAGAAGTTCTGCTATTTCACCTACGCGGTCAAAGCCTGAACAGTCAAGGATTATCAGCCCTGTGGTTTTAGGATTTATCTTATCGGAAATTTCCAATTTATCCGTAAAAAGATGTTCATACTCTTTTATTTCGGTACGTTTAAAAGGCCCTGCCGACATTAAAATACAATTTTTATTTTTTCTCTTTAAAAAGAAAGACATTGCAAGGCAGCTTCCAATACAGTCCCCATCAGGTTCTTTATGACCTGCAATTATAAAATTCTCATATGCATTTAGAAATTCCGTCAATTTTTGGGGAATTAAAGGCTTCCCGATTGTTGAGCTGCTATTGTTATGCATGTATTCCTCATAAAATTCCTCTAAGGTGGGTTTACCTTAGAGGATATAAATAGCTTAGGTTGTTTTGGATGTTAAAATTTTAGTTCAAGACTTTCTATGCCGTCAAATTTGCCGTTATATTTATTCGGATCTTTTAATACACCCCATATAGGGCTTCTTAAATCTTTTGGACCCGCTATTTTTATACGATCAAATTTTCCGTCTTTAAGATAAAAAGATAAATACGGATTAACTCTGGTGTTTACCAATTCCATCCTAGCTCGTCCGTCTTTAGGGTCAAGCCAAGATTTTGGGATAAAAACTTCTGCATGTTTTAATCCGGCTCTTCGGTAAATAATATAATAACCATCTGAATGTGTAAATATTCTTAAAATTTGTACATTCACATAGTAAACGTCCGCCTCATCGATCTTTTGTGAAAAAGCCGGGGCAATCGTAAAAAGGGAAAAAATTAGAACTAAAAAGACCAAGCTTAATATTGATTTCTTCATATATTCCTCCAGTTACCACATTATACACATAAATTATGAATTTTGCAAGCGTAAACTTGTAAAATTCTTACAATATTGACAAAGACTTATAAAAAATGCTATTTTCTTCCATCTAGGAATATAAAATATGGATAAAATTATTTTACTTGAAGTTAATAATTCAAAATTATTAAATGAATTTGCTCTTCTACCTTTTGAGCTTTATAAAAATGATAGTTCATGGGTCCCGCCCATTATAAGCGAATACAAAAAGTACGTGTCCGGAGCCGATAATTCTTTATGCGATGTAGGGCCTCACATAAAACTGATTGCTAGGATTGATGGCAAAACGGTTGGGCGTATTTTGTACGGTATTGATGAAAAATTAAATGACTATAAAAAAATGAAGGTAGGTTATATTTCTCAATTTGAATGTATTGAAGACTATGTCGTTGCCGAAAAAATGCTTAATGCGGCAAAAGAATGGTTTTTACAACAGGGTATGGATAGAATTAAAGGGCCCCTTTCTCTTCCGGGAGGGGAAGATAACCGCGGATTTATAACCGATAATTTTGAAAACCGCACCTATATAATGAATACCTATAACAAAAAATATTATAACGATTTTTTTATAAAATTCGGTTTTGAAAAATATTGGGATTGTTATGCCTATCATGCCCGCTTTGATGATGTCGATGCAAGCCGCTATGTCCGTTTAGCCCCCTTGGTAGAAAAACGGTACGGTTTTCATGTTGATAATATCGATTTAAAAAAGAATGTTGAGCGGGATGCCGGCGATATTCATTCAATTCTCCTTAATTCCGAGCCGGAAGAATGGGAAGATTTTATGCCTATGACACGCAAAGAAATAGATATGGTCTTAAAACAGCTTATTTCGTTTGCAGATGAGGAATTAATTTTTATTGCAAGGAGCGATGAAGGCAAGCCCATCGGATTTAATGTTACTCTTCCGGACTATAACGATGTATTAAAACACCTTAAGGGAAAACTTTTCCCATTCGGTATCTTTAAATTTCTTTATTACAAGCGTAAAATGAAGCGGCTTAGAACCTTTGTTCTATTTGTCGATCCTAAATATCACAATAAGGGTGTTTCGGCAGCTATTTATTCCCGTCTTTACCAAGCGGCTATAAAAAAAGGCTATCTGGAAGGTGAAGGTTCCACTATTTGGGAGTATAATATTCCTATGATTACCGATATAGAAAAAACAGGGGCAAAAAGGGATATAGTTTATAGAATTTATCAATATCATTTAAACCGGTAATGTGTCATTGATATTGTTTGCTCTTTCTAACTGTAAACGGCTTTACATAAAATATAAATAGTATTATACTCAATAATAAAATAACTTTTTAGGATGGTTTATATGACTGTAAATGATAGAATTGCCGCTTTAAGGCAAAAAATGAAAGAGCATTCTTTAAGTGCTTATTTAATCCCGTCCTCTGATCCCCATCAGAGTGAATATTTACCTGAAAACTATAAAACACGGGAATTTATCTCCGGTTTTACAGGGTCGGCAGGAACCGTCCTTGTTACAAAGGATAAGGCTATTTTATGGACTGACGGCCGGTATTTTTTGCAGGCTGAAAAACAGCTTAAAGGTTCGGTTGTTGAGCTTTATAAAATGCTTGAACCCGGTGTTCCTACCGTAAACGAGTTTTTAAAATCCAACTTAAAATCGGGTGAAAAGTTCGGAATGGACGGTAAGGTTGTTTCCGTTTCAGGCTTTGATTCCATGAAAAAAGAACTTGAAGGTATAGAACTTGTTACTAATATCGACTTAATAGGCGAAATATGGGAAAACCGTCCTCAGGCAGTTTTAAGCAAGGCTTTTATACTTGATGAAAAATATACCGGAAAATCGGCAAAAGAAAAGATTGAAGAAGTCCGCTCAATGCTTGCCGAAAAAAAGGCAGATTCTACGGTTATCGGTGCCCTGGAGGACGTCTGTTACCTTTTTAATGTCCGAGGAAGAGATATAAGATGCAATCCCGTAGTTACTGCGTATGCGCTGGTAGATAAAACAAGAGCCGTTATTTTTATTTCAGAGAAGCAATTAACGGATGATGTAAAGTCATACTTTGCTTCACAAGGTATTACGGTAATGGGATATGAAGATATATTTGCAGAAGCCGCAAAACTTACAGGAAAAGTTTACATAGATCCTGCAAGAACAAATGTTTATCTATGCAACCAAATAAAGGCTACAACCGAAAAGGGATTAAACTTAACCTCAACTCTTAAAGCAATAAAAAATGAAGTCGAACTTAAAAACTTCGATTACGCTATGGAAAAAGACGGCGCTGCAATGGTAAAAATCCTAAAATGGGTAGAAGAAAATGCCGGAAAGGGTATTACCGAATGGGATGTAAGCGAACAGCTCTTAAAATTCCGTGCCGAAGGCAAGGATTTTTTGGAAGAAAGTTTTGAAACTATTTCAGGTTATGGACCGAACGGAGCTATTATTCACTATGCTCCTTCCCCTGAAAATTCTGCCAAACTTGAAGCTAAAAGTTTCTTGCTTTTGGACAGCGGCGGTCAGTATCTAAACGGTACAACCGATATTACTCGAACCATCAAGCTTGGAGAACTTTCAGAACAAGAGAAAATGGACTATACACTTGTTCTAAAGTCTCATATTTCTCTTGCCAGAGCTAAGTTTAAGGCCGGAACCACAGGCCATGCTATCGATACCATCCCCAGAGAGCATCTTTGGGCTTATGGAAGAGACTACAAGCACGGTACGGGTCATGGTGTAGGTTATGTTCTTGCGGTTCATGAAGGACCTCAGTCGATTTCAAGCCGTTTTTTAGATGTACCGATGAAGCTCGGTATGGTAACATCCAATGAACCCGGCCTTTATGTTGCCGGAAGCCATGGTATCCGAATTGAAAGCCTTGTTGTTACCACCGATTTTAAAACGACCGACGATGGAGAATTTTATCAGTTTAAAACGATAACTCTTTGTCCCATTGATACAAGACCCATTGTCCCCGGAATTCTTTCGGATGATGATATTAAATGGCTCAATGATTATCACAAAGAAGTTTGTGAAAGGCTTATGCCTTATTTGGATGAAGAGCATAAAACTTTCTTAAAAGAAAGAACAAAGGCAATTTAAATGATAAAAAATGCTTTAAAATTGAAAAAAATCGTTTTTTTACTCGACAAAGTATGAAAAATAAGTTACAATGATATATATTGATATAAACAAAGTAAGGAGTATATTATGAAGACATTAAACTGTGATATTTGTAGAAAAGAGCTGGTAAATCCTGTTACAGGAATGACTTACTGGCATATCCGCGAATATGACGTCTGCGAAGCTTGCAAAGATGCTATCGAGTTTAAATTAAAACCCGTTATCCGCAAACATTTTCCTTATTCTCAAGACTGGTATGAACATGAGTTCATGGCTCTGATTGAAAAAGGTGTTGCTGCAAGGCGCCCATAAGCTTTGCTTTTAAAGCCCGATATGTATTTCATATCGGGCTTTTTTATTTTCATACCATTGACATATTTTGTCTTTTTGTGTAATATTAAACTCTATTTTTTTAGAAAGAGAGTAAGGAGTTTTCATGTCAGGACATAGTAAATGGGCGACAATTAAACATGCCAAGGGCGCAGCTGATGCTAAAAGAGGTCAGCTGTTTACTAAATTTATCAAAGAAATTTCAATTGCTGCAAAGATGGGAGGCGGAGATCCGGCTACTAACCCAAGACTTAGAACGGCTGTTTTAAAAGCTCGTGCTGCAAACATGCCTAAAGACAACATAGAAAGAGCAATTAAGAAGGGTACAGGAGAGCTTGGAGCTGTAAATTATGAGGAGCTTTTGTATGAAGGTTACGGCCCCGGCGGGGTTGCCGTTTTAGTTGAAGTTTTAACGGACAACAAAAACAGAACAGCAGCCAGTGTTCGAAATATTTTTACAAAGAGCGGCGGAAACTTGGGTGCAACAGGTTCCGTAGCTTATATGTTTAACAGAAAAGGTGTTATAGAGTATGACGCCGAGGTGGTCAGTGAAGAAGCAATTATGGAAGCTGCTCTTGAGGCAGGAGCCGAAGATATTGCAACTGAAGACGGTGTTATTACCGTAACAACCGATCCAAACGACTTTGCTTCGGTTCTTGAAGCTTTACAGGAAAAAGGCTTTGAATCCGTATCTGCTGCCGTTTCAATGGTTCCGGATACCTATGTAGCCTTAGATGCCGATACAACTCAAAAAGCCTTAAAGATGATCGATAAGTTGGAAGAAGATGATGATGTTCAGACCGTTTCCTCAAATATCGAAATCCCCGAAGGTTTTGAGATGCCGGAATAATCTTTGAAAATCCTTTAGTCAGCCGCTTGTCTAAAAGAAAAGCCCTTGCAGCTTAAGCAAAAACTGTAAGGGCTTTTTTCTTTTACTTAAATTCTTAATGTAATTTTACTTTGTTATAAATTTAAGCAGATCGATTACTCTGTTGGAATAACCCCACTCATTATCATACCATGAAACAAGTTTAAAGAATCTCTTTTCGCCGGGAAGGTTGTTTTGTAAAGTTGCCTTGCTGTCATAGATTGAAGAATGAGGATCGTGAATAATATCGGTAGAAACTATTTCTTCATCACAATAGGCTAAAACACCCTTTAGATAGCTTTCCGAGGCTTTTTTAATTGCCTTATCGATTTCCTCAATGGAGGTATCTTTTTCGGTGCGGATTGTTAAGTCCACAACGGAGCCCGTGGGGGTAGGAACCCTAAAGGACATACCTGTCAGTTTTCCCTTTGTAGTCGGAAGAACTTCTCCTACAGCTTTTGCAGCGCCTGTGGTTGAGGGAATAATATTTACGGCTGCAGCTCGTCCGCCTCTCCAATCTTTGAGAGAAACACCGTCTACCGTCTTTTGAGTTGCCGTGTAGGCATGAATGGTCGTCATAAGCCCTGTTTCAATGCCGAATCCTTCTTTTAGAAGAACGTGCACAACAGGAGCCAAGCAGTTTGTGGTACAGCTTGCATTTGAAACCACATGATGCTCTGATGCCTTATATTCATTTTCATTTACACCCATAACAAAGGTTTTAATGGGCTTTGAAGGATCGCTGCTTTTTCCTGGAGCGGAAATAATAACCTTTTTTGCTCCGGCTTCAATATGTTCGTAGGCCTTTTCATTTGTATAAATACCGGTGCTTTCAATTACAACATCTATTCCAAGTTCCTTCCACGGTAATTGTGTGGGAGTTAATCCCTTTCCCGATATACATTTAATTTTATGACCGTTTACTACAAGGACATCATCTCCGTCAGTGCCTATTTTGGCGTCCATCTTGCCTTGAACCGAATCGTATTTTAATTGATAGGCAAAATACTTTGCATCCGTTGAAAGGTCAACAACTGCAACAACATCAAATTTGTCTTTTCCAAGCAAGTTTTGATTTACCAAGGCTTGAAAAACAAGTCTTCCGATTCTTCCGAATCCGTTGATAGCTACTTTCATAAAAACTCCTTATTTCTATTGTTTTTATATTAACCCATATTAGGTCATATGTCAACTTTATTTAAGCTCATGCCATTTAGTTAAAATTTAACACAATACCGGCTTCAGCATTGAAAAAAAACTTTTTAACCCGGCTTCCGGCATTTGTTAAAGAAAAAGAAAATACCGAAGCTCCGAAATTAACAAACCATTCAATATCGCTTGATACTGCATGATTTACCCCTGTTTCCAACACAATATCGGCTATTTTTTCATTTAGTGATCCTGTTTTTTGAAAATGGTTTACTCTATAAATTATATTTAAGGGGATTCTTATCCCGGAGGGTTTTGAATATGATACCGTATAAAATCCTATATCGGATATTGAAATATGTGTTTCTTCCGGATTTTCAACAATACTTTTGTTTTTTTGACTTAACTTTATGGATGCAATTATGTTTGGAAATCTCCAGCCCAAGTCAAAGTGCCCGTTTTGAAGATATACGTTTTTAGTTTTTACCGATGCTAATGGAATCGAAAAATTCGTATCCAATGATGTAAAAAAACCTATCGGTAATTTAAAGGATAAGGATGTTCCTAAACCGGGCTGAAAGATTGTGCTTACATTTTTATTGTCAAATCCTGCATTAAATACACTTAACGTTGGACCGATTGCGATATTTATCATATCGGTTGTATAAGCTATTCTTCCCCAAATTATGTTTCCTATACCTAAATGTCTTTCAATAGCTAATTTTCCGTTTACATTTTTACCAAGATCTTCATTTAAAATCAACTTAAATCCGAAGTCAGGTATTTTTCCTGTATAACCATTTGAGTTAAAAGGTGTGTTTCCCACAGTTATAGATGCCGTAACATCAAGAGAAAACAAAATCCTCACGCATGTAAAGAAAACTAAAATACCCAGTATCTTTTTCATTAATACACCGCCTTTATTGATATTTGTGCCGTTATCATTTTTGATATATCTTTATAAAGCAAGGGATTTACAGGTATACGAAAATCGACTGTAAAGCCGTTTGCTCTTATGGTATAAAAAGGACTGATTAAAAAAGAGAAGGGGGTTATCATTGTGGGTTTTAAGGGATTTACCGTTCCCATAAGATGGATCCCGCCTTCCATGTTTTTTGTTTCAAGATTTCCAAAGCCTACATCAGCACTTAAACCGGTAAAAAAAGAATCTTTTAATAAGGGATCATTGATGCTTTTGGGAAGTAAAAAAACAGGAGATACAAAACAAGCTATGCTTGATCTTATCAAATCTTTTTTTATTCTTGCTTCAAATGATGCATAGAAATTTGAAGTAAAGTTTTTAACATCAATATTTTCGATTTTTATTTCCGCTATACCTACCTCGGTAAAAAAGTCATAGCTGTCATCTGCCTGAAAAAGCATTGTAAGACCTGCCCTGATTTTTGTTTTTATCACATTTTTTGGAAAGGAAGCTCCCGCAAAAAAATCAAAGGTAAAAAAGTCAAAAGCTCCGCCCATTCTAAGATCCGATTTGATCTGAAGATTATCTCCCAATTTTTCATTCCAAGTCAGGTATGTTCCAAGGTAAAAACCGGAAAAAAAAGCTCCATAAATTCCTAATCCGGTTCCTTGTACAAAATTGCGCGGGCGGAAAGCCGAAGCGGGATGATAACGTCTGAATTCGGGATCAGGCATCTTTACTTTAAGGTGTTCCTGTAAAACGGAGTCTGAACCTAAGGTGTCATATATACCGGTAAAGACAGCAAAAGAGAGAGGTTGGTTTTGTATTTTAGGAAAATTAAGGGATGCTCCTAAAAAGCGGAAATTTCCATCGAATTTCGGATCTTGAGCCTGATAAAAAAAATCTATAAGCTTGTCAATGTTTGCATCAATATTCATATCAAAGTAAAACTTATTAGACGGTTCCATCCTAAGCTTGAGCTGTATTAGAGAATCGGCGGTTATGTATGGTTTGCCGGTTAAGCCGTAAAAAGTATTAGTGTTTTCAAAGTGAGGAATTGAAAATCCTTGGGAAAAAACAAGAGAAGTCTTTATTAAAAAGAAGAACAATAAAAGTTTTATTTTTTTGCCTTTGATACTCATATTCCAATATTTTACAATAAATTAAAAAAAAAATCTAGTTAAGTTTAAAAAAAAGCTCTTATAAATAAAAAAAGTGAAAAAAAGCAATTTTCTTCTTGACTAATATTGTAAATAGTATAGAATGTATGTATGAGTGATTATCTTGATATCAATAACGAAGAACTTTTAAAAGATTTTTTCAGTGAAGCTGAACAACAGGTCGAAATACTTGAAAGCAATGTTTTGGTTATAGAGCAAAATCCTGAGGATCGTAACGCAGTCGATGAGATATTCAGAGCTGCTCATACTTTAAAGGGCGGTTCTGCTACTGTAGAGATGACAGAGTTGTCTAAATTTACTCACGCAATGGAAGATCTTCTTGATGAGATTAGAAGCGGTTCGGTTAAGGTAACCGGAGAAACTGTAGATATGCTGCTGAAATCCATAGATATAATTAAGCTTATGTTGGATGCCAGGGCTTCAGGTTCAGTATACTCGGATGATGTGTCTGATATTGTAAATCAATTAAGATCGTTTATCCCTGCAAAGCCCGATAAAAAGAGCAGCAAGGCTTCGGCTCCTAAGGTCTCTTCCGTATCGGCTCCTCCTTCTGCACCGAAAGTTAAGGCTTCGGCTTCAAGTTTGGATGTCAAGGATTATTTTTCGGAATACGAAATTCTTGAATTGGCAGAGACTATCCAAAAAGGTGAGGACTTATATGCCGTTGTAGTAAAATTTGATGAATCCAATTTAATGAATTCCGTAGGCGGTATTCAGGTTTTTGCTGCATTAAAAGACTATGGCAGTGTTTTAAAAACAGTTCCTGATTTTGATGCCTTATATGAAGACGAATTCCATGAAACGGTAATTTACTTTTTATCTTCAGCATCGGACAGCAAAATATTGGAAAAGGCAGCCTTTATAGGAGATGTTACTCTTTCTGCAAGTGCCGAAAGACTTGAAATTAAAGAGGAAGCCCATGCGAGTTCCAAGCCTGTACAGCCTGCCCCGGCAAAGACTCCCGAAGCTGGTGTTCCTGAGGTAAAAGTTTCCGAAAAAGCGGAAGAAAAAACAGTTGAAGAATCCAAAGAACAGCCTTCTAAACCTGAAAAAAAACAGGCTCAAACAAATCCGCAGGGAAGCGGTCACTCATCATCAGGTTCCATATTGCGTGTAGATGCAAACAGAATAGATTATCTTTTGAACTTGGTAAGTGAGACCGTTATAACTAAGGCTTCTTTAAATCAAAGCACCATTGAATTTGCAGAGCTTTACGATAAGTTTCAAAATTCCAGCACAATTTATAAGGATAAAACGAGAAGACTATTGGACAAGATGCCCGAATATCTTGAAAAGATTCAGCAGGGTTATGATATCAATTCTATAAAGCAAGATGTTTTAAATGAATATTCAAGCCTATTGGAAGTTTTCGGAGATTTTGACTCTTCAATGAAGGCTGCCGTTACAAAGTTTAAGTCTTCATCTCAAAATTTGGGCCGTATTTCAGGTGAACTTCAAGAAGGGGTTATGAAAATACGAATGGTTCCCATCAGTCAGATTTTCAGCCGTTTTCCGCGTGTGGTTCGAGACCTTTCAAGAGACTTAAATAAAAACGTTCAGTTGGTAATTGAAGGTGAAGATACGGAACTTGATAAATCGGTTGTTGAAGACTTGCTTGATCCTATAATGCATTGCGTAAGAAACTCTCTTGATCATGGTGTAGAATCCCCTGATGTACGCAAAAAGCTTGGAAAATCGGAACAGGGAACTCTTCTTCTTAAAGCCAGTAACGAAGGCAATATGATTGTTATCGAAGTTGCCGATGACGGCCATGGAATTGATGTTGAAGCCGTAAAGCAAAAGGCCGTTGAAAGAGGAATTTTACACCCGAATAAAAGCCTTACCGATGTTGAGGCTTTCCAGTTGGTTTTTGCTCCCGGTTTTTCGACAAGCAAAACGATTTCGAGCGTATCGGGCCGAGGTGTAGGTCTTGATGTAGTTAAGACTCATATAGAAAAATTAAACGGAACCGTTATGGTCGAATCCGAGCCAAATGTCGGAACCCGCTTTATTATAAAACTTCCCTTGACGCTGGCCATTATACAGGGACTTTTGATCAGGGTAGGGGATGAGGTTTACTCGATTCCAATCACTTCGGTTATAGAAAGTCACAGGGTAAAACCTGATGAAATTAACCGCATAGATAATTATGAAGTTTTTAATGTCCGCGATGAGGTATATAGCCTTTTAAGGCTTAACCGCCTGTTCGGTATTACATCGGCAGAGACTGATGATGACGGCTATAATTATATAGTTGTTGTCGGAACAGAAGAGAAAAAAGTAGGTCTTATGGTAGACAGTCTGATTGGTGAAGAGGCTGTTGTAATAAAGCCCCTGAAGGACCAGTTTACTAATTCTCCGGGAATTGCCGGTGCTTCTATTTTAGGCGACGGCTCCGTTTCGTTGATTATAGATGTTGCACAGCTGCTTGAACTCGGCTTAAAACAGGAAATGCAGGCTAGGGAGCGCCGCGAGGCTTCAATTTGGTAGGTTAAGGAAAGACATTATGGAAGAAATGAAAGAACTAAAGGTAAATACGGGCGTAGGCATCGGAGATGCGGATTCTCTGCATGAGCAGATGATTGTTGTAGATTTTAAGATGGTAACATTTTCTCTTGCCGGTAAGGATTATGCAATAGATATTATGCGTGTTAAGGAAATAGCAAAGGCCGGAAATTTTACCTATGTGCCAAATACATCTCCCTTTGTTTTGGGAGTATACAACCTCCGCGGCGATATTATTCCGATAATTGATTTGCGTATTTTCTTTAATATTCCGGTACCGGCCCGCAAAAAAAATCAGCCTGAAAGCATGGTTATCATAAATGTGCAGGATCAGACCTTCGGTGTTGTAGTTGATTTTATTGATAAGGTAGTGGGTGTATCCAGCAGTACAATTCAGCCCCCGCATCCTATCTTCGGTGATATAAATATTAAGTATATTCACGGTGTTGTAGAAAACGGAGGTCACCTGTATATTCTTCTTGATGTAGATAAGATATTTGCTTCGCGTCAACAAAAAGAAGAAGTTAAGGAAGATTTGTCTACTGTTACAGCAAGTGTAATAAAGGAGCCTGTAAAGCTTCAAGCCGGCCAATCTTCGGAAAATTTGGATATAAAATTTATAGGCGATACATTATCCGCTATGGGTAAATTCTATATTTCTGCCGTTAATGAAAATTGGGTTAAAGATAGGTATTTAGAGTGGAAGGATATTCGTCCTTCGGGAAGTTTGCAAATTCAATCCGAAAAAGACGCCGGAGAATTTTTATCGTCTTTCTTGTCTCCTTTTACAAAGAGTTTTTGGAGTGAGGCCTATATAAATGCTTATTATAAAATACTTCCGGAGAATACTTCTTCCGTAATTAATGTTTGGTGTATAGGATGCGGCCAAGGATATGAAGCATACAGTCTTGCTGTTCTATTAAAGATGCGTTATCCTCGTGCTCATATAAAGATTTATGCAAATGATTCGGATTTGTTGGCTATTTCGAATGCTCCTATGCTTTCGGTTCCAGATGATATTGCTTCCGGTGTTTATGAGCCCTATATTACGAAGACTGCTTCAGGAAATTTGACCTTTTCAAAAGAGATAAAGGATATGATTCTTTTTGAGTACCATGATTGTACTCATCAAAATGCCGTTCCCGATGTAGATATAATTATTGCAAGGGATGTGCTTTCTTTCTTAAATCCCAATGTTCAGAGAACAATGATAGAAGAATTTAGGGAAAAACTGAAGGATTCCGGACTTATAATTCTGGGACATAATGAGGCAATGCCTAAGCAGGACGGCTGGCTGAGAAATAGTGCCGGTGATATTGTAATTTTTACAAAAGAATAAATATAAAGGATAAGGAGAAATAAATGCGTGTAGAGTATATTAATCCGTTTAGCGAAGCTGCTTACAATATCCTGTCACAAGTTTTAAGTGAGGATATAAAGCGCGGTGACTTGTACCTAAAATCGACTTGTATGCCGGTTATGGGTGTTGCAGCTATTGTAGGTCTTGCCGGGGATGTTGAGGGCCGGGTTATATTCGATATGACCTTGGACACAGCTTTAAAGATTGCCTCTGCAATGAATAACGAGGAATTGTCGGAATTTGATGAGCTTGCTCGTGCAACGATTACGGAATTGGCTAATCTTATTACGGCACAAGCTGTAACAAAGCTTCATGACTTGGGGTTTAAGTTTGACTTAACTCCTCCGGCTCTTTTTACGGGCGATAACATGAAGATATCCAATAACGACATTGAGGCATTAATCGTTCCGATGACTGCTCCTCAGGGTAAAGTAGAAATCAACGTCGCAATTCGTGACCGAGTATAAAAAAGTTAAAGGAGTTTTATTATGATATCGAAACAAGATTTTCCGAATATTAACGAGAGAGCCCCTGAAGGCAAAAAACCGGATGGAACGCCTTACAAGATTTTGGTTGTTGATGATTCCATATTTGTTACAAAGCAAATCGGACAGATATTGAATAGTGAAGGTTATGAGGTTGTTGCTACCGCTGTTGACGGATTTGAGGGCGTTGAGAAATATAAAGAATTATGTCCCAATGTTGACCTTGTAACGATGGATATTACGATGCCTAAAATGGATGGTCTGACTGCTTTGGAGCAGATAATGGCATTCGATAAAAACGCCAAGGTAGTTATGATAAGTGCTCTGGGAAAAGAAGAGCTTGTAAAAAAAGCTCTTTTGCTTGGAGCCAAGAACTATATCGTAAAGCCGCTTGACCGCAAAAAAGTTTTGGAGCGTGTTGCCGGTGTTCTAGGTATTTCCTAGTTTATAGAAGAGGCTTGGCTGTGATAGTTAAGCCTCTTTTTTTAGTTTTATAAGCCTGTAACGCTTGTTTGCTTTTAAAATAGTATATCTATTGCTAAAACTTTTTTTGAGAGATTTTTTTAAGTTGTAAACATGATTATAGATGCTGTTTTGTTTTGAAGGAATTTTTTCTCCCCAAAAAATTGTGCTTATATCTTCATCACTTAATCCTTTTTGTCTGTTTAGAATTAAGTGTTTTAGCAAGATTCCGGATTTTTTGGGCAGGCTGTAAATATAGTCCTTATTAAGATCCGGTCTTCTTTTACATTTTGAAAGAATTATTTTGAGGATTTTTTCATTTCCTTTTATGCTTTCAGGTATTCCTGAAGAGCTCACTATATTGATATTTTTTATATTATAGCAATCTTCATGAAAATAAGTACAAATTGTAATATCCTTGTATATCTTTTTTATCAATCGAGCCTCATTCAAACTATAATGGGCTAATTCTTTTGTTGCTACAATGATAGCATCCAATTCCGGATTCAAGTAATTACATATAAATTTACTGCCGTTTTCCGCAGCAATAGTTGTAATTCCATGATTTTCCAGTTTTTCACACAAAAAGGCGAGCGTTTCTATTTTTCTATCAAAAACCAACACTTTCATAATACCTTCTTATCGGAAAAACTATTCTATCCCTTAAAAACTTTTCAATTCCTAATGACAAACAAGCAAATAAATTGTATAATCTCTTATATGTATATGTTAAAAGGATGTTCGGGTTATGTTTCTTAAAAGTCTTGAAATTTTCGGATTTAAGTCCTTTCCCGATAGAGTAAAAATTGAATTTGCAGATGGTATAACAGCCCTCCTAGGTCCCAACGGCTGCGGGAAAAGTAACGTAGTGGATGCCGTAAAGTGGGTGTTGGGAGAGCAGTCGTCCCGTACTTTACGGGCCGACAAAATGGAAGACGTTATTTTTAACGGTACCGAAAAGAGAAATCAGCTTAATATTGCAGAAGTAACTTTGACTATAAGCAATGAAAAGGGCCTTTTGAGTTTAGATTTAAGCGAAATAGCCATAAAGAGGCGGCTTTATCGATCCGGGGAAAGCGAATATTTTATCAATAACCAGCCGGCAAAACTGCGTGAAATTAGAGAGCTTTTTTGGGACACAGGTGTCGGAAAGGCTGCATATTCCGTTATGGAGCAGGGAAAAATCGACCAGATTCTTTCAAGTAAACCTGAAGAAAGGCGTTATCTTTTTGAAGAAGCGGCCGGTATAACGAAATTTAAGGTAAAAAGGCAGGATGCGGAAAGAAAGCTGGAAAAAACTCAAGAAAATATGAAACAGATTGAAGCTGCTTTGGCCGAAGTCCGCAGATCTTATGATACCTTAAAAATTCAGTCTGAACAAACGATTAAATACCGTGAGTTAAAAGATGCAGTTTTTGAACATGAAAGGGATATTCAGCTTTTACGCTTAAAAAGTTTTGTAGACGGCCTTGCTGCAAAAAAACAAAGCTTAAAAGAAGCCTCCGAAAAAAGAGATTCCATACAGGAGCAAATTGACGGTATTCACGGACTTCTTTCCGAAAATATGGATATTGTAAATGGAATGGAAGAGAAGCTTAATGCTTACCGGACAAAGGTTCTAAACCTAGCCATAGAACAAAAAGGTAAGCAGGAGCAGGTTCAAATTTACAATAAACGCCGTTCCGAGCTTAAGCTAAAGCTTAACCAGCTGGAGGCTAAGACCTCTTCAACCAAGGAAAATATTGAAAGCCTTGAGGATGATATTTCAGAAAAAAATGCCGATGTTTTTGAGTTTAAAAAACAGGTTTCTGCAATAGAAAAAAATGCCGAAGACTTTGAAAAAAACATAGACTTGGCAAGCCATAAGATTACTTCAAATAAGGAAGAAGTAAAAAGACTTGAAGACGATATAAAAAGGCTTGACGATATGAGAGGAGATATGGAGCTTGAATTAAAGTCCATAACCGAAGATATCGTTACCGAACTTGATAAAAATTTAAGATCGGCAGGTTATTCCTCGGCAAATCGCTTGGAAGCCGAAAAAGACTTGGATGGGGCTTTAAACCGGTTAAAGGTTTTAATTACGGGAAAAAAAGCTATATTTTCCGACTTTGCCTCGATAGAAAATCACTCTGCAGATGATGTAAAAAAATTCGCAGAAGATTCCGTTCAAAGTTTTTCTTCACTTTTATCCATAAGCGATGAAATTCAAAATGCTCTTGAAAAATATAAAAAATCTTCGGCCGGCTTTATTGACGAGTTTTTGGCTCCTGAAGGTATTATTACCAAAAAAAGAGCCGTTGATGCCGCTATCTTGGAAAACAGGCAATCTATCGAAAATAACCGTACTAAAATTGCCGCTCTGATAGAAGAAAACAACGAGCTTTCAGTCAAGATAAACGACTATCGCAAAACCCTTGAAGACTTGCGTGTAAACAGGGCAAAGGTAGATGCTCAGGCAAAAAATGCCGAAGATCAGGTTAAGCTTTTAGAGCGGCAGCTTTCTTCAGAGAAAAAAATACTTCATGACCTTGAAAACGAATTTTTTACCGAAGAAAAACAATTAAAGCAAGCGGAAGAAGATATTTCGGAACTTGAAGGCGAGATAAATTCTTTGGAATATGAGGGAAGAAAGATAAGTGCCGAGCTTGAAAAACTTGAAAATGAAATTTCGATAAAAAACTCCGACCTTGCCAGTAAGAGGGGAAAGGTTGATAAGCTTACCGCAGAGCTTTCAAAGGCCAACTCTCTTTTGGAAAAATTCCATTTGGATCTAGCAGGGATTGAAGCCGACATACGTAACACAAAAGAAAATTTTAGAGAAAAACATTCCAGAGAGCTTATGGAATTTGAAGAGAGGATGTTTACTCTGACCTCGTCCGTAAGTGAACTTAGGGACAGTCTTTCTTCGATTAAGCAAAAGCTTGATTCTTTGGGACGGGTAAACTTTATGGCTCCCGAAGAATTTGAAAGCGTTAAAGAACGCTATGAATTTTTAACTAAACATATAAGCGATCTTGATAAGGCCCGTGCAGATTTGCAGAGGATTACGGACGAGATTACGGCCGAATCCACCGAGCTTTTTTTGGACACCTATAATAAAATTAAAAAGAATTTTCATAATATGTTTAGGAGACTTTTTGGAGGAGGAAGGGCAGAAATACGCTTAACCGATCCGAAAAATGTGCTTGAATCGGGAATTGAAATTTTTGCACAGCCCCCCGGAAAAAAACTTGAAAATATCAGTCTATTATCGGGCGGAGAAAAATCCATGACGGCGGTAGCTCTTTTATTTGCAACCTATATGGTAAAGCCTTCTCCGTTCTGTCTTCTCGACGAAATTGACGCCGCCCTTGATGAGCAAAATGTTACCCGCTTTGTTACTACTCTTCGTGAATTTGCAAATGTAAGCCAGTACATTGTTATCACTCATAATAAAAAGACCGTTTTGGGTGCAAATGCCATGCTGGGCGTTACCATGGAAGAATCGGGTGTTTCAAAGGTTATAGCCATAAGGCTGGATAATGAATCGGATCTGGAATCAAAAACTATGGACTTGGTCGATGAGCCCTTTGTAGAAGAAGATGTTGAGCCTGAGGAAGGAGTTTATATTCCGCCTCATCCGCCTAAAAGGATAAAAACCGTAAATGATGAGGAGGAAATTTCAGAAAACGATGATAGACCTCAAGAATAAGATAACTGATATTTTTAAAAACATTCGAGATTTCTTTTCTAATAACAGGAAGGCAGTTATTATAATTGTATGTATCTTGATTTTTATCCTAATTTTAAGCCTCTTGTTGATTTTAGTTTCACAAAAGAAAGATGATACATCACATTCCAAAACAAAACAAGCAGTTTTATCATCTAAAAATTCCGATTTTAAATCCGGTAAGGTAGATACCGATAAACTGCAAATTATAGATGAACCTCTTTATCTGCCGCCTATTCAGTTTTCACGGGAACAGCGTAAAATATGGGAGAAAGAAGAGGTTGACTATTGGTATGAGCCTCCTACGGAAGAGGATATGGAGGAACTGCATAAACAGAATAAAAAAATTGCCGATAAAATATTGGAGGCGGCTCCATGAAATTGTCAATACGTTTTATATTAATGTTATTTTTGATTTTTATCTTTTTGAATTCCTGTGCAAGTACCAAAAAAACTGCAGGCGAAAGTCTAGTCGAAGATAAAAAAACTGAGGATATTGCGGTCAATGAACCCAAACCTGAAACCGGTGAGGAATCCGATACTAAGACTCCCAAGGATTCTGAAAATGTTAAGGATTCCGAAAAGATTATAACCATGAAAGTACCTGAAGCCAAATCGGTAGAATCCGTTTCCGATCCTAAGCCTGTTGCCGATAAACCGGCATTGGAGCTTATAGTTGATACGGAGGATGAAAATGAGACTGCCCCGTCAAATAATGAAACTGTCCTATCGAATGAGACAAAACTAGATTTACCTTCTGTAATTAAACCTGCTCCTTTAGAACAGCCTGAAGAAAAAAAACCTCAGGATTCGGCGCCTTTAACATCTCATCAGTCCGTCACAAACAAGTCTGATAAAAAACAAATAATAAAGCCGGCTGATGATCCTAATAAGATTACTAAGCCTGAAATTAAAAAGGAATCTTCAGAAAAACCCGTAATAAGTTCCGATAAAGCTCCTACAGCTGCAGAAACAAAACCTTCTATTCCGGAAGTTTCCGGCATATCCAATGAAGATAATTCCAATACGGATAATTTAGATAAAAACCTTGTGAACGAAGAAAAAATTAAGGATAGTGAGCCTGCCCGCGTTTTTTCGGAATTTCCAAGTACCGAACCTGATGACTCAAAAGAAGAAAAAGCTTCCCGTTCTGTAAAGCTTTATACGGGGCAGAGGCTTGAAGTTGTATACCCCGGAGAGGGTTGGGTATACTTAGGTGAGTCCACTGCACAAAAAGGCATAAAGTATCAACAAAGAAAACTTCAAAGCGGTACATCTATTTTTCATTTTGGTACGGTAAATGAAGGCACATATATTCTTAACTTTTCATACTTTGATGTTTTTTCTGATAATTTTATTTCGGATTCTATTGCCGTTCATGTCGAAAAAGCAAAAACAAAACTGAGCGATATAGTTAAAGCACCCGATTATAAGGGGACTATAAACACTCAGAAGGAAAATAAGCCGGATTTAAAAAAGGAAAATAAATATGGTGAGGATAAAGGAAAGGTTAAGGCTGATACATCTTCATCTAACACATTAGATAGAGTTTCAGCCGGAACACCTTTAAAGGCTGAGTCTTCTACTAAAAAAAATGAGAATTCCAAGGTTTATGATTCCCCTGATATTTTAACCGTAACCGAAAAACCTGAATCAAAAACAGCCGGAAAAGATTTAAAATCGGCTTCAGAGATGCTGGATATGATAAAGGGCTATATTTCGGAAGGAAATGCAGCAAATGCTCTAAATTCGGCAGAGGATTTTTTTAAAAATTACTCGGTAAGTTTGGATGAAGCCTTATTTTTACGCGGTCAAGCATATGAGTTAAACGGACCGAATAAAAACGTAAAAAAAGCCTTGGAAGCCTATCAAACCTTGACTAAAGCCTATCCTGAAAGCAAATTTTGGGATAAAGCAGATGCAAGAATAAGGTACATTAAAAAATTCTATATCGATATAAAATAAAATGAATCAAACGAAGAAAAAAGTATTAGCTATTATAAAGATTCTTATGATGACAGCTGTATGTATGCTGCCGCTGTTATGTATAAGCCCGCTTACTGCAGAGGAAACTGATGAACTACGGACACTGCAGAAAGAGGCTGAAAAAGGACTTGCCGAATCACAAAACAAGCTAGCCGGTTTATATTATGAGGGTAAGGGCCTAACGAAAAATTACGAAACAGCGGCATACTGGTATCGTAAAGCCGCCAAACAAGGTCATATATTAGCTCAGAACAATCTTGCAGATATGTTTGTAGAAGGAAAAGGTGTAGAGCAAAGTTATAAGCAAGCCGTTTACTGGTACAAAAAATCAGCCGAACAGGGACATGCCTGGGCACAAAACAACCTTGGCTTTATGTATAAGGAAGGATTGGGTGTAGAGCAAAATTATAAACAAGCCGTTTACTGGTATAGTAAAGCAGCGGAACAGGGGCTTTCTGAGGCTCAGAATAATCTTGGTTTTATGTATAAAACAGGACGGGGGATAGAGCAAAGCTATGAGTCAGCTGTTTACTGGTATCGTAAGGCCGCTGAACAGGAACTTGCCGAAGCACAGTTTAACCTTGGAAATATGTACTTTGATGGTTTAAGCCTTGCAAAAAATCATGAACAGGCCGCAGAATGGTATTTCAAAGCAGCGGAACAAGGGCTGGCTAAGGCTCAGAATAAGCTCGGCTGGATGTACCACAATGGGATTGGAGTTGAGCAAAATGATGAAAAAGCCGTCTACTGGCATCGAAAAGCAGCGGAACAGGGAGATGCCGAAGGCCAGTTTAGTCTCGGCTGGCTGTATTATCAGGGAATAGGAGTAAAAAAGGATTATAAAAAAGCTTCCGAATGGTTTGGTAAAGCTGCGGATCAGGGGCTGACTGAGGCACAAGCAAAGCTTAAGGAATTAGAAGAACAGTTACAGAAAAACACAAAGCCCTTACTAATCATTGATAAAGACGGCACGCTCACCGGACTTACCGATAAAACAAAACTGCAAGGAAAACTTATACTTCCTGCAGAGGTTAAAAAAATAGGTGAGAATGCTTTTTACGACTGTAAGGGGTTAACTGAAATCGACTTTTCTGCCTGTACAAATCTTGTCGACATAGGCAGATGGGCTTTTTTTGGCTGTACCGGCTTAACTGAAGTCCGCTTACCTGCAAGTCTTACCAAAATCGGTTACTGGGCTTTTGACGAGTGTACAGGTTTAACTGAAGTCCGTTTACCTGCAAGGCTTACCGAAATCGGTAAAGGAGCTTTTGCAGCCTGCAGAAATTTACATAGGCTGGTAGTCGCCCCGGAAAACACAAGCTATTACAGTAAGGATAATGTGATATACACAAAGAATATGAAAAAACTTATATGTGCAGCCGGAGGTATTACACAAATTTCCATACCTGATACTGTTGCCCAAATCGAGGGATGGGCTTTTGACGGTTGTACCGGCTTAACTGAAGTCCGTCTGCCTGCTAGTCTTACCGAAATCGGTGAATGGGCTTTTTCAGGCTGTACCGGTTTAATAAAGTTGGATATTTCCGCTTGTAAAAATCTTACCGAAATCGGTGAGCAGGCTTTCTATGGATGTAAAAACTTAGAAGAGATTAAAAAACTGCTCAAAGACAGTACCGGGACTCCCTAGTTCTTATGATGAATGAAGCTTGTATAAGCCGGATTTTAAACCGCTTGACTAAACATCTTCTTTAGGTCATTATATCGGACATGGAAACAAGAAGTATTTTTAAAAATATATCGCCGATAGATCATCGTTATTCCCTTCCGCAAGGAGGTCTTTATGATGAACTGTCGGTTTTTTTATCGGAAGAAGCGGGCATCGTTTATTGTGCCATGGCCGAAATGGCCCTTGTAAAGGCTCATCTTAAAATCTCAGAAGAAAAAAAAGACTCTTTACTTCCCAAACTGAGCAGCGAGCTTGAAAAAACATTGGATGATATTGCATTAAATATCGATCCTTCCGAAGTTTATGAAGAAGAACATAAGACCCAGCACAATATAAGGGCCTTGGTAAATGTATTAAAGAAAAAAGTCCCCGAAAATACAGCTCCCTTGGTTCACCTTGGGGCTACCAGTGCCGACATTCTCGACACGGCCTTTTCTATGAGGATAAGGGATGCTGTCATAAAGGTAATAATTCCTCTTTTAAAGAAAACCGAGCTTTTGCTTTGCGATATAACTGAAAGAGAGGCTGAAACGCCTCAGGTCGGGCGTACTCACGGTCAGCATGCGGTTCCGATTACCTTCGGCTATGCCGTTTCCGAATATGTAGCCCGTCTGGGTAAGTCGATTTTAAAAATGGAAGAGCTTGTAAAAGATTTACGCGGAAAATTTGCCGGAGCCGTAGGGGCTTATAATGCAGCTTCTTTAATAGTTTCCGAGCCTATGAGGTTTGAAAAAATCTATCTTGATTATCTCGGCTTAAAGCCTTCCGAATATTCTCATCAGCTTGTGGAGCCCGAATACATGCTCCGCCTCCTTCTTGAAGCCAATATTGCCTTCGGCATAATTGCAAACCTTGCAGACGATTTACGCAATTTGCAAAGAACCGAGATAGGGGAGGTTTTTGAATATTTTAGTGCAACACAGGTAGGCTCTTCCACCATGCCTCAAAAGCGTAACCCATGGAACTCCGAGCATGTAAAAAGCTTGTGGAAGACCTTTTCTCCACGCGTGATGAGTTTTTATATGGACCAAATCTCGGAGCACCAAAGAGATTTATCCAACTCTGCAAGTCAGAGGTTTATAGCCGATTATCTGACAGGCCTTGCCTTGGCCTTTAACCGCATGAATTCAATCTTAAAGGGCTTGCAGGCCGATAGGGAAAACATGCTTAAAAACCTCTTACAGGGAGGTGGAAAGGTTAGGGGAGGCGTTATGGCTGAGCCTGCTTATATTCTTTTGGCGGAATGCGGTGTTTCCGATGCCCATGAGGTAATACGCAAGATTACCCTTGCTGCCGAAAATCAAAAGATAAGTTTTTATGAAGCCTTAAAAGCCGAAGAAAAGGTCTTTGCCCTTGTTACGGAAAGATTAAAAGAGCTTAACTTTGATAAGCCCGAAGAATTTTTTGCAAACCCCGAACGCTACCGAGGTCTTGCAAACGTAAAAGCAAAAGCTTTAGCCGAAAAGTATAAGGCCTTAATGTAAGTTTTTATTTTAGCTTAGGCAAGTAAGCCCTCATAAGCTCAAGCCTTTTAAGATAGTAGGCCCTTTCTTTTTCGGGAAGGGTCTCAATCCATTCTTGGGTAAACCGTTTTATTACGGGGGCATCTTTTTCATTATAGTTTGTAATTAAAACAGGGGCTGCCTCTATTTCAGGCTGCAAGATACCGTTTATTTTTTTTAAATGTAACTGCATTATTATTGAGTCTCCCGTATATTCCCTGTAATAGGCCGGATCGGCATAGTTCACCTTCCACCTTTGACCCGAAATAAAATTTCCCATAGAGTACATAAAAAAGGCATTTTTTTTAACCTTAGGCGGTTTTGCCGGCTGCTCCTTACCTTCTTTTTTATTTACATAAAAAATATCTTCCTCTGAATTTTCATTTAAAAGTTCCACTTCGGAAAGCTCCCAATCCTGTAAAACATGGGGATGATTAGCCCAGACTACATCTATTCCTGCTTGGGCCAAAGCCTTAAACCATGTCTTTTTACTATCTAAAACCTTAAGGCCGTATTCCGCCTCATTTAGATGAAGGGAAAGAATAAAAATATCGCAAGGATTTTCTTCCCTCATTTTTTTTATGGATAAAAGAAGTTTTTCCCTTCCTGCCTTTGTGGGTTCCGAGTAATAAAGCCTGTGCTTTGATTTGCCGTGAGAGTTGACAAGTTCCGTTATAGATAAAAATAAAATTTTCCAGCCTTTTTTTTCAATTAAGACAGGTTTAAAGTCTTCATCTTCTTTGTTTTTTAAACCGGAAGAAAAAAGCTCTTTATTTTTATATTCTTCTTTTAAAGCATTAAAGCTTTTAATTGTGCCGTCAATTCCCTGAATGCCTTGATCGTTGGTGTGATTATTGGCAAAGGAAAAGACATCGAATCCCCCATCTATTGCAGCTTTAAAATAATCTTTATGTATATTAAAACATGGAAAGCTTGAAAGCGGCCTTTCCTCACAGACCGGTGTTTCTACATTTCCAAAAGTTAAATCATCATTTAAAAGAATATCCCTGACATCATCATAAATTCGATTGTAGTCTTTCATTTTAAAATTGACATCATGAGCCATAATGTCGCCTGAGAAGCTTAAAACAAGTTCGCTTATATTGTTTCCTTTTTCAGGTAATTTTGATTCCGGAATTTCAGTTGAATTACAGGAATTTAAAACAAAAACCGCCGCTGTGATAAATAAAAATAAATAATAGTTAAGATTTTTTTTCATAATTATTATAATTATACATTGACAATTGATATTATACAAGATACAATATATAAATATATTGTAATAATTGTTCAATGTTCAAGGAGGACAATGCAATGGCAAAGTCAAAATATGTATATTTTTTTGGCGGAGGTAGCGCTGAAGGTAATGGTACGATGAAGGAAGTATTGGGAGGCAAGGGTGCCGGTTTGGCAGAAATGACGGCTATAGGTCTTCCCGTTCCTGCCGGATTTACTATTACAACCGAGGTTTGCGAAGAGTATTATAAAAATAACAGAAAGTATCCTGTTGAACTAAAAGCTCAAGTCGAATCTTATCTTTCAAAATTGGAAAAAATTACCGGAAAAAAACTTGGGGACAAAAAAGATCCTTTGTTGGTTTCCGTTCGATCGGGGGCTCCCGTTTCGATGCCCGGAATGATGGAGACAATTTTGAATTTAGGTCTAAATGACCAATCCGTTCAAGGCTTGGCCGAAAAGACCGGAAATTTAAGGTTTGCCCTGGATGCTTATCGTAGGTTTATTTTGATGTATGGTTCTACGGCAATGAACATTGAACGTGAAAAATTCGATAAAATTTTTGATGATGTAAAAGAAAAAAGAACAAAAAAGCGTCTTAATCTTGCACAATCTGCAAAAGTGTCGGATACCGATGTAAACGAACCTGAATTACAGGAAGTTATTGATAGATCTAAAAAACTTTATGAAAAAGAAATAAAAGCTCCCTTCCCCCAAGATCCTATAAAACAGCTTTGGGGTTCTATAGGGGCCGTATTCGGTTCTTGGATGTCCGATAAGGCCGTTACTTACAGAAGGGTTGAGAACATTGTAGGAATCCGCGGTACGGCTGTAAATGTTATGCAGATGGTATTTGGAAACAAAGGAGATAATTCGGGGACAGGAGTCTGCTTTACACGCGATCCGAATTCGGGTAAGAACGACTTTTACGGCGAGTATCTCTTTAATGCCCAAGGCGAGGATGTTGTTGCAGGAATCAGAACTCCTATTAAGCTCGATGTATTTGCAAAAAAAGATCCCGCCGCTTATAAAAAACTTTGCAATGCCCGCAAAATTCTTGAAAAGCATTATAAGGATATGCAGGATATGGAATTTACCGTTGAAGAAGGTGAATTGTACATGCTCCAGTGCCGAACCGGTAAGAGACTTCCTGCAGCTGCCTTCCAGATGGCTGTAGATATGGTGGAAGAAAAACTTATAACCAAGGAAGAAGCAGTTAGCCGTATTAAGGCTTCGGATATTGAAGGCGTATTCTACAAGGCCTTGGATTATTCGAAGGCTGCCGATTTAAAATCCGCCCATCTTGTAGACGGTATTCCTGCCGTTCCGGGAGCTGCCTGCGGTATAATCTGTCTTTCGGCAGAAGCTGCGGAAGCTGCTTCAAAGGACGGTAAAAAAGCAGTTTTAGTCCGCCATGAAACAAGTCCCGAAGATGTAGGCGGTATGCACGCTGCCGAGGGAATTTTAACCGCAACCGGCGGAAAAACCAGTCATGCAGCCGTAGTTGCCAGAGGCTGGGGAAAATGCTGTATAGTAGGCTGTGAAAATTTAAGAATCGATTACGAGAAAAAGGAAGTTTCTGCCAAGGGCATTGTTTTAAAAGAAGGCGATTATATAACCTTGGACGGTTCAAAGGGCGCTGTTTACAAGGGCGAGTTACCCTTAATTACTCCTAAGCCTCCTGCAGCCTATAAAAAAATCATGGAATGGGTTGATCAGATACGAAAAATAAAAGTAAGAACAAATGCCGATACGCCCGAAGATGCCAAGATAGCCGTAGGCCATGGAGCTCAAGGTATCGGTCTTTGCCGAACCGAGCACATGTTCTTTAGCGATGAAAACAGGATACAGGCAATACGTGAAATGATTATTGCAGAAAACAAGGAAGCAAGAGAAAAGGCTCTAAAAAAACTTCTTCCTTATCAGACAAAGGATTTTGAGGGTATCTTTAAGGCTATGAACGGTTATCCCGTAACTATCCGCTTGATAGACCCGCCCTTACACGAATTTGTTCCTCATGACAAAGAAGGTCAGCAAAAGTTGGCCGAAAAGCTTAATATAAGTTTTGCAAGTGTAAAAAACCGTGTAGACCAGCTGACCGAAGCAAACCCGATGTTGGGACACAGAGGCTGCCGCTTGAGCATTACCTATCCTGAAATTCTTGAGATGCAGGTTACTGCCATTATAAATGCAGCCTGCACGGTTCAAAAGAAAGGAATTGCCGTTTTACCCGAAATAATGATTCCTCTTACAATCGATGCAAAAGAATTTAAAATTTTGGAAAAGAGGATTCGAGCAGTAGCTGACGATATTATAGAGAAAAAGGCTAAGGATAAAAAGCTTAAGTACATGGTCGGTACTATGATTGAAACTCCAAGGGCTGCTCTTCTTGCAGACAAAATAGCAGAACATGCTGAATTTTTCTCATTCGGCACAAATGACCTTACGCAGATGACCATAGGTATAAGCCGAGATGATGCAGGTAAATTCCTTCCCGAATATGTAGATGAAAACAAGGCCGGCGTATTTAAGGCTGACCCCTTCCAGTCATTGGATCAAGAAGGTGTCGGTATCTTGGTAGCTTCCGCTATTCAAAAGGGAAGAGGAGTCAAAAAGAACTTGGAAATAGGTGTTTGCGGTGAACACGGAGGAGACTTAAATTCGGTTAAGTTTTTCTGCAGGGCAGGAATGGACTATGTTTCCGCTTCACCCTTACGGGTTCCTATAGCAAGGCTTGCCGCAGCTCAGGCTGAAGTTGAAGCTTCAAAAACTAAGGCCGGTGTAAAAAAGCCAGCCAAGGCTGCCGCTAAAACCTCAAAGGCTTCCGAAAAAACAAAGGCAAAAACCGCTAAGAAGCCGGCTAAGAAGCCTTCTAAAAAATAATTAATTTTGAAGTACTGCACCATTGTAATAAGCGAAGGTGCAGTACTTTAATTTAGACTTTGTAAAAATGAGCTTGATAAAAAAATTACGGGCTTTACGTGGGGCCGTATGTTGCGAAGATAGTGAAGCCGGTATATCTTCGGCAGTCGTGAATCTTTACAGCCGAATGTTAAGAGAAAATTCCCTACCTGAAAAGGATATAGTTTCAATACATTTTACGGTTACCTCCGATATAAAGGCTTTAAATCCTGCATCTGCTTTAAGAAGGAATGGTTTTGCGGAAAACACGGTCCTTTTTTGTGCTTTAGAGCCCTGTATGGAAGGCAGTTTACCAAAAACCATTAGAATCTTAATTTATTATTATTCTAGGAAAAAGCCGAGTCATATTTATATGGGCGGAGCTGAGGTTTTAAGACCTGATTTGATAAGCAAGACGGATAGCAAGTAAGTTTAAGGTAAACCTCTAAAAAACTGAAGTTTTTAGAGGTTCCTAAAAGATTTTTTGAAATTTTGCTTGACATAATTATAAAAATATGATATATTCCTTTCTTGTCAATGCAATGCGTTTCAACGCGATGTGTTTTACCATGTCTCCTTCGTCTAGTGGTTAGGACATCGGGTTTTCATCCCGACAACAGGGGTTCAATTCCCCTAGGAGATGGATACCCTCGATAAAATCGAGGGTATTTTTTTAGTATCTTAAAGCTAAAAAAAAGCTTTACTTGACAAAATAAAATAAATTTGTTAGACTAAAAATCTATTCAACAGTAACAATTCATTTTACATGTCTTTTTCGGTTCCTCAAGCCGAATACTGAATTTTGGAATGATATATTTAAGTTACGAACATAGGAGAAAAATCCGATGACAATAAGAAAAAGGAAAACTTTGCCGCAAACCTCTGAGGATACCTTGTTTAATGACGGTATTAACTCTGATGGAGACTTGAGTCTTAGTCCGGCCGGCTCACAGGCTGAAGATCGGTCTGCCTCATCAAGTGAGATTCAAGCTGTTGCAGAGCAGATTGAACAGGATGCAGTTGATGAAAATCTTGAAAAAAAAGTTGTTGTCCGTTCTCGAGGACGCAAAAAAACAGAAAGTTCTTCTGATGAAGCTGAAACTAAATCGTCAAAAAGAACTAATATAACTGCAAAAAAACGCATGCCTAAAGATGTTCAAGAAGAAAAAGAAGAAGTCCCGCCCGTATCGGATCCTTCTTTTAAAATCATTATAAACGATCTTACAAAGATGCGTATGCATGATTTAAGGGATATGGCCATAAAATACGGCGTACCGGAGGATGAACTTTCCTTAATGAAAAAACAGGATGTGATTTACCACATTCTTAAAAACCATACAAATCAGGGCGGCACAATCTTTGCTTCCGGTTCTTTAGAGACCCTTCCTGACGGATACGGTTTTTTACGCTCGCCTCAAAACAGCTATTTAACCGGAACTGATGATGTTTATGTTTCTCCCAGCCAGATAAGACTTTTTAATCTTAAAACGGGAGATACGGTTTACGGTCAAATCCGATCTCCAAAAGAGGGTGAAAGATATTTTGCTCTTTTAAGGGTTGAAACCGTCAACTTTGATGAGCCTGCAAAATCACAGCGACGTATTCCGTTTGATAACCTCACCCCCCTTTATCCTAAAGAAAAATTAAACCTTGAAACAACTACTCAAGAAATTTCTACCCGAATTATGAACTTGTTTTGTCCAATAGGAAAGGGTCAGAGAGGATTGATTGTTGCTCCTCCTCGTACGGGAAAAACGATAATGCTTCAAAAAATAGCCAATGCAATTACCGCCAATCATCCCGAAGTTTATCTTATAGTTCTTTTGATAGATGAACGTCCCGAAGAAGTTACCGATATGGAACGCACGGTAAATGCGGAAGTTATTTCTTCTACCTTTGATGAGCAAGCAACCCGCCATGTTCAGGTTGCTGAAATGGTGCTTGAAAAGGCAAAACGCCTTGTTGAGCACAAGAGGGATGTAGTTATTCTTTTGGATTCAATTACCCGTTTGGCAAGGGCTTATAACCAGACGATGCCTACTTCGGGTAAGGTCCTATCCGGAGGTGTGGATTCAAACTCTCTTCATAAGCCTAAACGCTTTTTCGGCGCCGCTAGAAATATCGAAGAAGGCGGAAGTTTAACGATAATAGCTACGGCTCTTATTGAAACAGGCAGCAAGATGGACGAGGTTATTTTTGAAGAATTTAAGGGAACCGGTAATATGGAAGTAAACCTAGACAGAAAGCTTTCAGACCGCCGCTTATTCCCCGCAATCAATATAAAACGTTCCGGAACTCGAAAAGAAGAGCTTTTATTAACGGAAGCAGAGATGCAGCTTATGTGGATATTACGCAAATTCATCAGCTCTATGGATGATGCCGATATCATCGAATTCTTAATAGATAAAATGAATAAGAGCAAGAATAATGAAGCGTTCTTAAAATCAATGAATGCCGGTCTTGCACAAAAAGAATAAATATTGTATATTATAACACTACCTTGGGAGGTTTGTATGAAAAAAGATATTCATCCGAAATATGAAGAAACAACCGTTACTTGTGCTTGCGGAAACGTAATAAATACGTGTTCTACAGCCAAAGATATCAAGGTTGAAATCTGCTCGCAGTGCCATCCTTTTTTTACAGGAAAACAAAAGCTTGTTGACACTGCAGGACGAATTGATCGCTTTAAGAAACGATACAATATTAAAGACTGATTGTCTTTATAGAGCTAAGCACGGGGTTTCTCGTGCTTATGCTTTTTCTAGGAGGTAGTTTATGGGATGGTGGTCTATCTGGCTTTTGGTTGGTGTTATTTGCATAGGCTTGGAGCTTATAATTCCCGGCCTTGTTATTATCTTCTTCGGCTTTGGGGCTGTTTTTACTTCCGTTTTTAGTTTAATTCCTTTTATTAATCAAGCTCTTTGGTTTCAAATAATAATCTTTGTTGTTTTTTCGGTTCTCTCCTTGATTTTTTTGCGTAAAAAATTTACTCCTGTTTTTAAGGGTACTATTTTTTATCCCGATAAAAAAAGCGGTAAAGAAGGAGACGAATTTGCCGATGTTATTGAAACGGTTTTTCATAACAAAGAAGGCAGAATAAAGTATCAGGGCACGACATGGAGTGCACGCTCTCTTTCGGAAGAAATTCCTGAAGGCTCAATGGTGAGGGTCCTAAGGCGGGAAGGGCTTACCTACATTGTTGAAAAGGCTGAAAAATAACTTTTAAGGTCCTTTAAAAATTCGGTTTTTAGAAGATTCCTTTTATAAAGTTTTTCCGAATATTTCTTTTTGAAGTCTTTTGCCTGTAGCTGTACAGGCGAGGCCCCCTTCGGCAGTTTCTCTCAAGGCTGAAGGCATAGAATCTCCGACTTTTTTCATGGCTATTATAACCTCGTCTACGGGGATAGCACTTTTGATTCCTGCTAATGCAAGCTCTGCCGCCGTAAAGGCAAGGCTTACGCCGGAAGCATTCCGTTTTACGCAAGGAACTTCAACCAAGCCTGCTACAGGGTCGCAAACAAGACCTAAGATACATTTAAGGGCAATAGCCGTTGCATGGCCTACCATTTCCGGGGTTCCTCCGCACATTTCTACTATAGCTCCTGCTGCCATGGCTGAGGCCGAGCCGCATTCGGCTTGACATCCGCCCTCAGCTCCCGAAATGGAAGCAGTGTTGGCTATAACCATGCCGATAGCTCCGGCAGTAAACAAGGACATAACTGCATCTTCTTTTTTTACATCCTTTGTTTTTAGAACGGCTCCGATTGCACCGGGGAGAATACCGCAAGAGCCGGCAGTGGGGGCTGCAACTATTTTTCCCATTGAAGCGTTTAATTCGGAAACGGCCATAGCCATTCTTATGCCGTTAGCAAGGAGGGGGCCGCAGAGGGCTTTTCCGTTTTCAGATCTTTCGTATATTTTATAAGCATCTCCGCCCGTAAGCCCGCTTGTAGAGCGTATATCAGGGTTTGTTCCCTTTTCAATCGCTTCAAGCATTACGTTTAAATGCTCCTGCATTCTTTCAAAGCACTGTTCCTTAGTTTCTTCTAGGGCGGATCTTTGGTCTTCTAAAATAATATCCGAAATTCTTAAAGAGTTTTCGGCTGCTTTTTGTATCAGGTCTTCTATTTTTTTATACTCTATTGTTTTCATAGTTTATACCCTTTTAAAATTATACCGGCTGAATCAGGATAACATTGTAGATGTGGTCTATTTGCAAAATGTCCTCCTTTAATTCCGGGCCGACGCTTAAACCGTCCATTTGAAGGCACATTGTGGCGGTTCCGCCGCGGTAATCTCTTCCGATATGAATTTGCGAAATATTTATCTTGTGTTTTGCCGTTACGCTTGTTATGGCGGCTATTCTTCCGGGGATATCTTGATATTCTACTACCAGTGTAGGGTTTTTACCGCTTAACTCTACAGGTTTTCCGTTTATTTTAGTAATCAGAATATTTCCGCCCCCTATGGAGGAGCCTTGCACGGAAATCTCTTTTCCGTCAATACCCGTCAGCTCAATCAATGCAGTGTTGGGATGGGCATTAGGAATATCTATAGACTCAAAGCTTATGTCCAAACCTTGCTCTTTTGCAAGGGTCAGGCTGTTTCTTATACGCTCGTTTTCGGGTTTCATTCCCATAATACCTGCAGCAATGGCCCTGTCGGTACCGTGCCCCTTATAGGTGTAGGCAAAAGAACCGTGCAAATAAACTCTTGCTTTTATAGCAGGTTCTGCAAGAAGAACCCTTGTTAAATATCCGATTCTGACGGCTCCTGCCGTATGCGAACTGGACGGCCCTATCATAATCGGACCTATAATATCGAAAACATCCATATTAATCGATATTATATAAAAAAAAATTGCTGAGGTCAATATGACGGGTATATAAAAACCTTGTTGGTTTTTATATACCCGTCGAGTTTTTCATAAGGCTTTATATATCAAGAATTTATGAAAAACATCGCAAGTTGGATTTAAGGAAAACCTCTAAAAACTGAAGTTTTTAGAGGTTACCATAAATTAAATTGCAAAAAATAACATTGTTTATGTAATATAGGGTTGACATTTTTTTTTGATGTGTCTATACTCAAGATTGTATTTTAAATTTTATAAATTAATAGGAAGGGAAAATATGAAAAGATACATATTCAGTGCACTCATTATTATAATCGGTTTATTGGTTTTATTTGCTCCGTTCGGCTTTGCCCATGTATGTCATCCTAAGGCTGACGGCAGTTTTATGAAATGTCATTGGATGGGAGAAGCTGTTAGGTTGTTAGGGGGGCTGATAGCCTTATCAGGACTTGCTTTTTTTATTTGTAAAAAATCGCGCTTCGGAATATCCGTCTACAATATTGGAACCGGACTAAGTCTTATTTTGCTTGAAACCCTTGTTATAGGTACCTGTAAGCACTCAAATATGAGCTGTAATGTTTATACAAAGCCTATAGTTATTTTATTGGCTATCGCTTTGATTGCATCAAGTCTTATTTATGTTTTTCTTTCGCGCAAAGAAAAAGTTGAGTAATTTATCGAATGACTAATCGATAAAAAGGCAGCTTATGCTTTTAAAAACAAAATCCCTTTGCAAATCTTTTGCCAGAGGTAAAAATTCTTTTTTTGCAGTAAAAAATGTTGAGTTTTCCATTTCGGCTTCCGATTTTGTATTCATTGTAGGGCGTTCGGGTTCGGGAAAAACAACCTTTCTTAATTTAATATCAGGTATTTTAGATCCTACGCAGGGGCAGGTCTTTTTTGAAGATGAGGATATTTTATCTATGAGCGATACCGCTAAGAGCTTTTACCGCAATGAGTCGATAGGCTTTGTTCCTCAGTCATTGGCTTATTTGCCGAATCTTTCGGTCTTTGATAATGTAAGAGTTCCGTTTTTTTTATTTAACAGGGACGGCGACAGTGAGGGTAGGGCTTTAAGCCTCTTGGAGCTTATGGATATAGCTCATTTAAAGAACGAGATGCCCCAAAATTTATCCGGCGGAGAAATAAAGCGAATGTTGATTGCAAGGGCTCTTATGAATTCTCCTAAATTACTTATTGCAGATGAACCTACGGCAAATCTTGACAAGGAAACTTCTGAAAAGGTTATGAATCTTATAAAAAGTGTTAATAAGCTAGGTACTGCCGTTTTAATTGTAACCCATGATTCTGAAATTTTAGATGAGAATAGTACTATATATAGAATGGATGCCGGTGAATTGAGTATTCGATGATTTTGATGCTGTTCTCATTAATTTAAAAAATTTAAAAAAATATGTAAGGGATCCTTGACATTGTTTTTTTGAGTTGGTATACTTGAAATAGATTTTGTAAGCTTTAACTACATAATTGGAGTTAATATGTTTAATAAGAGTTTTAAAAGATTTTTATCGATTTTTTTGATTTTCTTTGTTTTTTTGTTTTCTGTTTCAGCCGAAGAAAAAGAAGACTTGAGCACTTGGACTAAAATAGTCGAAAAAATGGAAATACATCTGAATAATGCATACGAATTGTATACACAGGGGAAAACCCGTGAAGCTTATGACGAAGTAAATGCCGCTTATTTTAGATATTACGAATCCAAGGGAATGGAAAAGATAACGATGAGCTATCTTTCCGGTGCACGCAAAACGGCTGTCGAAAATGCTTTTTATGAGTACAGAAAAAATGTAAAAAGCGATAAGGACAGCGAAATGATAAGAGCTCATAAGGATGCCCTTATAGCGATGCTCTACCATGATGCAGCCGAGCTTGACGGCACTTCCAATGATAAGGGCGGAAGCGGAAAATCGGCAGCTGTTGCTACCTTTATTTCCTGTTTTGTGCTTATACTGCGTGAAGGCTTGGAAGCTATTTTGGTTATAGCGGCTATTATAGCTTATCTTGTAAAAACAGGAAAAAAGAAGTACATATCTTCCGTTTACGTAGGAGCTCTTGCAGGTATTCTTGTAAGTATAGTTTTAGCCTTTTTATTCGGTTTGTTGGCTGGTGCACAAAGCGGTATAGCTCAAGAGATTTTTGAAGGTATCGGAATGTTTGTTGCCGTAATAGTTTTATTCTATGTGAGCAACTGGATGATTTCAAAGTCGGAAACGGAAGCATGGGAAAGATATATTCAAAAGAAGGTTGAATCTTCGGTATCTACCGGTAATAAATGGGTCTTGGTTTTTGCTGCCTTTATTGCTGTTGCAAGAGAAGGAGCCGAGCTTATTTTATTCTTCCAAGGTGTTCCCGTTCAAGGTGCAAGCGGTCAAAGAGCTATGATTTTAGCTATTGTGTTATCGGTTATTATTTTAGCCGGTGTTTTCCTTGCATTTAGATTTTTAAGCGTAAAACTGCCCCTAAAGCCGTTTTTTACAGTAACAAGTATTTTGATGTACATACTTTGTTTTTCGTTTACGGGAAAGGGCGTTTCGGAATTGCAGGCTGCAGGTGTAGTCGGAAAGACTATAATCCCGTGGATGCAAAGTTTTGAGTTGGATTTTTTAGGCATATATGCAACCTATGAAAGTTTGATACCTCAAATAATAGTTTTAATTACGATTATTGTGTTTTCAAGTTTATATGTCAAAAAAAATAAAAAGATTCTTGCCGAATTAAAAAAGAAAGAAGGCAAAGAATAATTAATTTAGGCCAAAAAAAATAAATATAAAAGGAGAGTTTTTAAATGAAAAAAACTTTATCTTGTATTTTTGCATTGCTTGCAATTGCTTTTGTAATTACATCATGCGAAAAAAATGAAGCAGGACAGGCTATGAAACCTGCTCCTGCTGACGAGAAAATGGCTGCCCCTAAACCCGAAGAGGAAGGAGCTGCCGGTTTTGACGAGTTCCCCATCGGTGATGAGCAAGATGCCGGAATCTTAACGGTTGCAGGTGTTTATTTTCAGCCTGTAGATATGGAACCTGCCGGTAACAGTTTGTCAAAGAACGAAGCTGACTGCCACATGGAAGCCGATATTGCCGCTAATGAAAAGGGCGCAACATTGGGTTATGGTGTAGGCGACTTTGTTCCTTACTTACATGTTAAGGCTTATATCCAAAAAGTAGGTTCTTCAAAGGTACAGGAAGTTGCATTTATGCCGATGAATGCCAGTGACGGACCTCACTATGGTGCTAATGTAAAATTTGAAGAAGGCTTAGGTAAGTACAATATCAAGTTTGAAATTAAGGCACCGGGAAATGACTATCTTATCCATGTTGACAAAGAAACAGGTGTTACCGGCCGTTTCTGGACGGAACCCATCGTTGTTGAATGGAAAGATTTTGAATGGACAGGACCTCAGTGGTAAACTTGTCCAATCGGTAGTAGTATAATTTAATACTAATTACTCATTCAATTTGTAACCGCCGAGGCTTTAGCTTGGGCGGTTACTTTTGATGTTTTGGGGGTGCACCATTTTAAAATTTTATATAAGGGTTATTGAAGCAGGCATAGGCTTTGCATTAGTCCTTGCAGTTGTTTTTGCTTCATTTAGAACTCAAAGACCCGAAAAAAAACGGTATGTTGTTTTTTTAGGTATACTCACAGGATTTATCGGCAGTATTGTTTCCGCAATATTAAGATCTATTCCTAATTACATAAATAGAACTAATTTTGCTTTTTGGTCGATGATTCCCGTCAGTATATTTTTCTTAATTTTAATTGTTCTTTTACTGTTTAAAACAAAAGCGAAAAAATCTTTATTGGACGAAAATATTTTCGGTACAACCGTTTTTTTATATACGGCTGCAACGATATTTTATTATCTTCCCGTTATAATAACTCTTTCTACAACCTTGGTTAATTACGGCGAAAGTGCGGTAAGCACCCTCGTTTTATATAGACTTATAGGCTACTTGCTCGGAATAGTTTTTATTATTCTTGCAAGTCTTTCAATTTATAAAACCTTGATAAAGTTATCCGATATCGAATTAAATATTACAGTAATAGCTTCTCTTTGTATTTTAGGGATAACTCAAATTGTAGTAATAATCCAGCGTTTATATTCTTTAAGAATAATTCCGCGGAATGATTTTATCTTTTGGTTTATTGCAAGCGTGGTAAATAACGGAAACTTTTTTATATTTGCCGTCATTGTGTTTATAATGTTTGCTCCGATTCTTTTATGGAAAAAAAATATTAAAATTACCGAAGCATATAATAATAATGCCGAATTAAGAAAAATAAAAGCAAAAAAGCGTAATGCAAAAAGATGGGCTCGATTTTCTTTAAGCCTTTTATTGATTTCGGTTTTTTCTTTATCTTTTTTGCGTTTTTATGTAGACAGAGAAGTTCCTTTGTCTCCGCCTGAAGATTATACAATCGAAGAGGGTCTGGCTGTTATTTCCTTAGAGCAATTGGAAGATGATAAACTTCACCGCTATGAATATATAACGGAACAAGGAATCAGTATGCGTTTTATTGCCATAAAAAAAAGTGAAAACTCTTACGGTGTAGGCCTTGATGCCTGCGATATATGCGGTCCAAGCGGTTATTTTGAACGGAATAATGAAGTAATCTGTAAACTTTGCGATGTAGTTATGAATAAGGCTACCATAGGTTTTCCCGGAGGATGCAATCCTGTTCCGATTCCTTATATTGTACATGACGGGAATATTAAAATAAAGATATCAGACCTTGAGTCCGAGGCTCATCGTTTTAAATAGTAAAAAGTTTTTATAGGGGAAGTTATGTTTTGGAGAATGATAGCAGGGTCACTTTTTAGACAAAAAGGAAAAATGGTAATGATAGCTTTTACCATTGCCCTAGGTGCAAGTCTTTCAACTTCTATGCTTAACACAATGCTTGGTGTAGGGGATAAGGTAAACCAAGAGCTTAAAACATACGGAGCCAATATCAATGTTGCTCATAAAGAATCTTCTCTTTTAGATGATATTTACGGAGAAGAATCCGGAAACACAAAAAAATTCTTAAAAGAAGATGAATTGTATAAAATTAAGACCATATTTTGGGCATACAATATTGTCGATTATGCGCCTTTTTTAAATGTGCAAGTAGATTATGACCGAGCGGATAAACCTGTCCGTATGTCGGGTACATGGTTCGATTTTAGAATAGACTTACATACGGGGCAGGAAGTTATAACCGGAATAAGAAGAATGCGTACATGGTGGGAAGTAAACGGAAACTGGGTTTCGGATGATGATAATTCTTCCTGTATGGTAGGAAGTCTTTTTGCAGGAAGGAATAACTTAAAGGTAGGGGACGAGATAAAACTTACAGGTGCTGCAGCCTCTAAAACATTAAAGATCTCTGCAATTTTTAATTCGGGAAGCAATGAAGATGATGTAATTTTTACTACATTGCATACAGCCCAAGAATTTTTAGGAAAGGCAAATGTTTGTGAAAGCATCGAGGTAAGTGCTTTGACAACTCCCGACAATGATTTGGCAAGAAAGGCCGCAAGAAGCCCTTTAAGTTTAACGATAAAAGAAATGGAAATATGGTATTGCACCGCCTATGTAAGCAGTATCTGTTATCAGATTCAGGAGGTTATGACGGATGCGGTTGCAAAGCCGATAAGACAGGTGGCCGAATCAGAAGGTGCTATCTTAAATAAGACAACCTTGTTAATGCTTTTAATTACCGTTTTAAGTTTGATCGCTTCAGCTCTAGGTATTTCAAACTTGGTAACGGCGAGCGTTATGGATAGAAGGGCTGAAATCGGTTTAAAAAAAGCGATCGGGGCAAGTAATACGGCCGTTACCGTTTCGGTTTTAACTGAGGTTATGGTAATAGGAATTATCGGCGGTGCCGCAGGATATTTTATAGGATTGGGTTTAACGCAGATAATAGGTCGAAGCGTTTTCGGTTCTGCAATTCCGCCGGCTCCCATGGTTATTCCCATTGTGGTTCTTATCATTTTTTTGATTACCCTTTTGGGAAGTTTTCCGTCGGTGAAATATTTATTAAAGCTAAACCCCACGGAAGTTTTGCACGGAAAATAAACGTTCCCGTTTAAGGTGTTAAGGATGTAAGATATGACTAAAAATAAGATGTATTTTAAAATGATAATGAGTTCTTTATTGCGGCGCCGTTCAAGAATGTTGGTAGCTTTACTGGCTATTGCAATCGGTTCAACCGTTTTATCGGGCTTATTAACTATTTACTACGACATTCCGCGGCAGATGGGAACAGTGTTCCGCTCATACGGGGCAAATATGATATTTCTTCCTTCCGAAAGCGATGCAAAAATAAAAAAAGAACAAATCGATAAAATTAAAAAAGAAATCGACTCAGGCAAACTTGTAGGTTTTGCTCCTTATATTTATAAACCTGCAAAGGTAAACGAGCAGCCCTATATGATAGCAGCTACCGATCTTATAAGTGCAAAGAACAATAGTCCATATTGGCTGGTGCGGGGACAATGGCCTAAAGAAAAAAAGGAAGTTTTAATCGGCCATGAAATAAGTAAGGCCATAGGTTTATCTCTAGGAGATAATTTTATTGTAAACACTCCGAAACCTGACGGAGATGTAACCGTAAACGAGTTTAAGGTTTCAGGCATAGTTACAACAGGTGGTGTCGAAGAAGAGTTTATCTTTATGAGCCTTGAGGATATAAAAAATATTATAGGCTATAATGATGCCTTCGATGTAATTGAGTGCAGTATTGACGGAAACAGGGACTATCTTAATTTAATTGCCGAAAAAGTTTTAAACGATGTAAAAGGTATTACCCCCCGTCTTGTAAAGCGTGTTACCGAATCTCAGGATACGGTTTTAAGTAAACTTCAGGCCCTTGTTTGGATTGTTACCATTATTGTTTTGTTTTTGACTATGATATGTGTAACTACTACCATGATGGCCGTAGTGGTGGAACGCCGAAAAGAAATAGGCTTAAAAAAAGCTTTAGGCGCTTCAAATAAAAGTGTTGTTATAGATTTTTTGGGAGAAGCGGTTATGCTTGGGCTCATGGGCGGTATTTTAGGAATAGGGCTCGGTTACTTATTTGCAAATAATGTAAGTATAAGTGTTTTTGCAAGAGAAGTTTCCTTTCCCATAAGACTGGCGCCTTTTACCGTAATTTCTTCTATTGTTATAACTATTGTTGCCTCCCTCTTTCCCGTAAGGGCAACTGTGGATGTGGACCCTGCTCTTGTTTTGCGCGGAGAGTAATCTTAAATTTTAAGGAGAATTTGAATTTATGAATATTTTAACCTTAACCGAAATTTCTAAAATATATGGAGATCTTAAAGCCCTCGATAAAATAAATTTAACGGTTGAAGAGGGAGAGTGGCTTTCTATAATGGGGCCTTCGGGTTCAGGTAAAACCACATTGATGAACATAATCGGCTGTATGGATAAGCCTTCTTTAGGAAAAATTGATTTGGCGGGTCAGGACATTTCAAAACTTTCTTCTAAAGAATTGACGATAGTCAGGCGGGATATGATAGGGTTGGTTTTTCAACAATTTCACCTTGTAAATTATCTTACAGCCCTTGAAAATGTTATGATGGCTCAGTACTATCACAGCCTCCCCGATGAAAAGGAAGCTCTTGAAGCCCTTGAAAGTGTGGGTTTAAAAGAAAGAGCCAAGCATCTGCCCAATCAATTATCGGGAGGAGAACAGCAGCGTGTCTGTATTGCCCGTGCCCTGATAAATCATCCCAAGCTCCTGCTTGCCGATGAACCTACGGGAAACCTTGACGAAAAGAACGAAAAACTTGTAATGGAAATTTTTGAAAAACTCCATAATGCGGGAAGTACAATCATAGTTGTAACCCATGATCCTGAGGTTGCAGATCAGGCTGAACGGATGGTTGTTCTTGAGCACGGTAAAATAGCAAGAATTGAAAAAATGAGCAGGGTGAGACCCTCAATAGGAGAGAATGTATGAAAAATTATAAAATTATTTTGGCTGCACTGTGTTTTATCTGTATTTTTTCTTGTTCAAAAACGGAAACAAAGAAGAGTGTAAAATACAAAGACGGCGTTTATAAGTCTTTTGCCAATATTAAAGACGATTGGGGCGGAACAGCCGAGGTTGAAATAAAAATTGAAGATGGTAAGATTGTTGAGTGTACATTTTTGTCTTACGAAAAAAACGGCAATCTAAAAGGGCCTGAATACGGAAAGGTTGACGGAGTTATAAAAAATATGGGGCTTTATAAAATTGCTCAAGCTTCCGTTTTAAGAGCTGCGGAGTACGGTCAAAAATTGATTGAAACTCAAAACATTGATGATGTCGATGTAATAGCCGGTGCTTCAATTTCTTATAAACTGTTTAAAGATGCGGTTGAAAATGCATTACAGGATGCAAAAGAAAATTAAGGAAACCTCTAAAAAACTATGGAAAATTTACAAATAAAAAAACTGACCGTATTTGAGCTTGCAAAATTAAATATCAAAAGAAAACCTTTTAGAACTGCAAGCCTAATTATTCTTACGGCTGTTTTAGCCTTTAGTCTTTTTGCAGGCAGTTTTTTGGTAAAAAGTTTAAGGGGCGGAATGTTGTCGCTTTCGAATCGTCTGGGTGCGGATATTATTGTCGTGCCCCAAGGTTATGACTCAAAGATTGAAAGTGCCTTATTGAGAGGGGAGCCTAATAGTTTTTATTTTGATACGGAAGTCGTAGAACGTATAAAAAAAATTGAAGGGGTTGAACTTGCATCTCCCCAGCTTTTTATTGCGACCCTCTCCGCGGGCTGCTGTTCTTTTCCTTTACAGATTATAGGTATCGATTTTGATTCAGATTTTAATGTAAAACCTTGGCTTAAAAAACAGATAAAACTTCCTCTTTTGGATAATCAAATTGTAGCCGGAAGTAATGTGTCCGGTGATTATAATTCTCAAGTAAAATTTTTTAATCAGCCCTTTGTAATTGCAGGCCGTTTGACTAAAACGGGAATGGGGTTTGATAATTCCATTTTTATGACAATAGAAAATGCAAGGAAGCTTGCAAAAGAGTATGAAAGAATTACGCAGCATCCTGTTGCAAAAAATGAAAATTTGATTTCAAGTGTTATGGTAAGGATTAATCCGAGATATGACGCAGGTGAGGTAGCTAAAAAGATAAGAGAAGAATTTAAGGGAGAAGAAATTTATCCTTTAATATCGAAGAGGATGATGACAAATATATCTTCAAGTATTTCAAGCTTAAATGTCTATGTTTATATCCTTATTGTGATCCTATGGATTCTTTCATTTATCGTGTTGGCTGTTTCTTTTTCTTCGATTTTTAATGAGCGTAAAGAAGAATTCGGAATGTTGAGGATAATAGGAAGTACCAAAAAGAAGTTATTTGAACTTGCGGTTTTAGAATCTCTTATGATAAGTATGTCGGGAGCAATTATAGGAACGGTTCTTTCATGTTTGATTATGTTTTTATTTAATCAGGCAATTGTTACAGGAATGAAGATGCCTTTTTTAAACCCTTCTTTTCTTTGGACTTTTGTTTGCTTCCTTTTGACCTTTGCCCTTATTTCGGTAATCGGCCCCCTTGCAGCCCTTAAAACTATGTATAGTTTTACAAAAGAAGAACCGGCTTTATCAAAATCTTAAAAGCCGGATTTATTGCATAAAAGTTTGGCTTTATCTCAATTTTAAAAAGGCTTTAGTTATTTTTTTAAAAACCGATATTTTAGACAGATGAGAGGTGTATTATGCGTAAAGCTATGATTTCTTTTTGTTTTATTTTTTGTTCTTTTTTTCTGTTTGCAGGCGATATTGCGACCTTTGTTAATTTAGGTTTTTCGGCTGACGGAAGTAAATTTGCTTTCGGACAATACGGGTTAACCGATCAAACCTATCGTGCCTATGCAGAAATTTATGGGGTAGATGTAGCAGAAAATAAGTTTTTACCTTCAGGACGCTTTATAACAAGTCCGACATCTGAAACAGCCGATAAAGACAGTAAAAATATATTTTTAAGCCTTTTGGATAGGGCTAATCCTTCTCTTTTAAAATGGAAGATAAGCGATAAAAATGAAGGAAGAGCTATTTATGCAGCTACGGATTCTACAATAAACGAAACCACCTTGATTTTTAAAGACTTTGAAACTAATGACGAGTATAAGGTAATGTTATACAAGGATAAAAAATCCAATTTAGAAGCTTCCTTTTATATTGAAGTTGAAATCATCAAACCTAACGGAAATAAGATAAAGAAAACAGTCGGTCAAAAAGGTAAAACCAGATCAGGTGTACGGGACTACGCAATAAAAAAAGTAATTATCGATAACACAAATACAAGCCTCATTGTTGTAATCGAAAAACATCAATATGATAAACTGGGAAACTCCATCCGCTACATGGTAGAAACTATTAAGCTGTAAGTCTACTTCTTATCAATTGACAGTAATCTTTTAATGTTCTATAATTACCCCCAAGAATAACTTTTGGGGGTATTTTTGAGTATGCACATTGTAGAAGCAAAAAAAATTACGGAAGAAGTTAAGAGGATGGCTATTGAAGCCGCTTATTATCTTCCGCAAGATGTATTGACAAGTTTAAAGATGTCGCGGGAAGCAGAGAAATGGAGCTTAGCCCGTGATACTCTCGATCAGATTATAGAAAACGCCGATATTGCAAAAAATACGAATTCGCCCATGTGCCAAGATACGGGAATGGCTGTAGTTTTTGTTACGATTGGGCAAGATGTTCACATTGAAGGCGGCTATATTGAAGATGCTATAAATGAGGGCGTAAGACAGGGCTATACGGAAGGTTATTTAAGAAAATCCGTTGTTGCCGATCCCGTTTACAACAGGGTAAACACAAAGGATAATACGCCTGCCGTAATCCATTATAATATCGTACCCGGCGATAAACTTCATATTATGTTTGCAGGCAAGGGTTTCGGTTCCGAGAACATGTCCCGCCTTGGAATGTTAAAACCCTCCGACGGTCTTGAGGGGGTAAAAAAATTCATATTGGAAACTGTAGAACTTGCAGGGCCTAACCCCTGTCCTCCCATAGTTGTAGGTGTCGGAATAGGCGGTACCGTAGATAAGGTAACCTTAATAGCAAAAAAAGCCTTGATGAGACCTATGGATAGTTATAATCCAGATCCTTTCTATGCTAACCTCGAAAAAGAAATGCTTGAGAAAGTCAACGCCTTAGGTATAGGCCCCCAAGGTTACGGAGGTAAGACTACGGCTTTAAGGGTTTTAATTGAAACCTATCCCACACATATTGCAGGTCTTCCTATTTGTGTAAATATAAACTGTCATGCAACACGCCATAAGGAAGTTACTTTATAAGGGAGGAAGGAAAAATGTCTGAGATGAAAAAACTTACAACACCATTTACAAGGGAAGATTTAAAAGATGTTAAGGCCGGAGATATTGTTTTATTGAACGGCTATATTTATACAGGAAGAGATGCAGCTCACAAACGCCTATGCGAACTTTTAGAAAAGGGAGAAAAACTCCCCATAGATGTAAAGGGGGCTGTCATGTACTATGTAGGGCCTAGCCCTGCAAAGCCCGGAGAGCCCATAGGTTCTGCAGGGCCTACAACCAGTTACAGAATGGATGCCTACACGCCTCAGCTTTTAGATGAGGGGCTTATGGCTATGGTCGGAAAAGGAAAAAGAAACGATGAGGTAGTTGCAAAAATAATCGAACATGGAGCTTGTTATTTTGCTGCCATCGGAGGAGCCGCTGCCTTGATTAAAAGCCGAATTAAATCGGCCGAAGTTATCTGCTATGAAGATTTGGGAGCTGAAGCTGTCCGGAAGCTCTATGTTGAAGATTTTCCTGTAACCTGCATAATCGATTCTAAGGGGAACAACCTTTATAAACTGGGACGCGAAGAATACTTAAAAAGCCTAAATTAAAAGGTAGATGACTAATTTACAAAAAATTAACCTAGAGCTTAAAAGTCAAAAAGAAAAATTTACAGCTCTTTTAAAAGAAAATGGCCTTATTGCGGACTCCCTTGAAAGTGTTTACGGCATTTTTGATGAAGCCGACAATTTGGCCGCCTGCGGAGGGCGGGAAAAAAATATCTTAAAATGCTTTGCCGTAAAAGATGAATTTAAGGGCATCGGTCTTACCGACGAGATTTTATCGGCCCTCTTAAAAGACGCTTACGGAGAAGGTTATAAGTTCTTTTTTATATTTACAAAAAGATCAAGCGTTTCTTTTTTTACGGGGGCAGGTTTTATAAACTTAGCCTCATCGGATGATTCTTCCTTATTATACAGGGGAGAAAAAACCGTAGAGGAGGTTTTAAAGAATGAGCTCTTTCCTTATTGCCCTGACGGTATACCTTACGGTATAAGCGATGAGGGAAATGCAGCCATAGTTATGAATGCAAATCCCTTTACCCTCGGCCACAGATATTTAATAGAAAAAGCCTTAGACTATTGCGGAAGCAAGAGCCGCCTTTTTGTTTTTGCCGTTGAGACAGACAAAAGTTTTTTTTCTTTTAATGACCGTTTTATGCTTATCAAAAAAAATACGGAAGACTTAAAAAATGTAGTAGTGCTTCCTTCATCTCAATTTTTAATAAGCGGAGCGACATTTCCGTCCTATTTTTTAAAAGAAAAAAGTTTAATAAGCAAAAATCAAACTCAGCTTGATGCAAGGATATTTTTAAAATATTTTGTACCTCTTTTTAATATTAAAATCCGCTTTTTGGGAGAAGAACCATTAGATCCGAGTACCGAAATATATAATCAAACTCTATTGAATGAGCTTCCTCCTCAATGTGAGGTAAAAATAATTGAGCGTAAAAAAACTCAAAATCAGCAAATCATTTCCGCAACGCAAGTTCGAAAGGCATTTCAAAATAATAGTCTTGAAGATGTCCGATCCTTTTTACCCGAAACTACTTATAATTTTTTAAGGTCTTTAAAACAAAAAGACTAATTGATACCGGAGAAAAGATGAGTTTATCCTTATTGGAAAAAAGAGAAAAAACCGACTCCTTTGAAAAAGAGCTTTTAAGCCGTTTTCCTTTTAAAACACTTGTAGTAATCAGGGCCAATATTCCGGGCGGAAAAAAGGGCTCAATCGAATCGAATTGGATTGTATACCGCATTTTTTTGGAATGTAAAAAAAAGATGGCCCCTATAAAAATTTTTCATTCCTATACTGATGAAGAAGGCTTAATCTTTTTTTTGATTGTAGATGCTCCGCCCTTGGAAGTAAAAGCCTTGAGCATAAAAATTGAAGATGATGAATCCCTTGGCCGTCTTGCCGATATTGATGTTTTAACTGCGGAAAAACTTTTTTCGCGTAATGATTTTCCCCAAAATAATAAGAGGCGGAAATGTTTTTTATGCGAAAAAGATGCCGTGATCTGTGCGAGAAGCCGTGCTCATTCCCAAAAAGAAATAATGAATTTTATCTTAAAAAAAGTTCATGAAGATTGGTCTAACAATGGGGATATTTTTGAGCTTTTGGGTAATTTAACCGAAAGCTCCCTACTTGCAGAGCTTTGCCGTCCATTGGGCTTCGGCTGTGTTACGGCTAATTCTCAAGGCTCCCACAAGGATATGGATTTTTTACTCATGCTTGAATGTATTCCCCTGATAGGGAATGCAATTAAAAATTTAAGCGAAAAAGATTGCGAATCCTTTGAGGCCTTGCGTGAGTATGGAAAAAAACAAGAAAAAAAACTGTTCGATTTAACGGGCGGGGTAAACACCTATAAGGGGGCCTTATTTTTGCTTCTTATCTTAAATGCCTGCACATTCCGTATAATAAAAGAAAAAAAAACTTTCACCGATTTAAGCAAAGAAATTGCAGACTTTTCTCTTCCCTTAAAAAAAGATTTTGAGCTTAGAGCCTGCTCCCCGTCTTCTTTACAAGCCTTTAATAATTTAGGGAGCGGGGGAGTGAGGGGCTTAGCCCTTTCAGGCTTTGCAGAACACTTTCAAAATTGGCTTCCCCTCTATAAAAAAACTTTTTCGGAAGGCGGGGACTTTGTAAAAATTATTGTTAAGATGATTGAAAGCACCTGCGACACTACAATTATAAAACGCAAGGGCGAAAAAGCCCTACTTGATGTACAAAAAAAAGCTCAAGAATTGCTTTGTATAAAGGATAAACCGGCCCAAGAAACTTCTATAAAGGAATTCTCGGCATGGTGCGAAAAAAACAATATCTCCACTGGCGGCACCGCCGATAAGATTATCATTTTGTATAATCTGGCACTGATAAGGGAGATTTTTGTTTGACATAGCTTATAAAAACGTATATAATAATCGATGTAATTTTGCTATCATTCGGTTTGAATGGGCTTTAAGGAGTTTTTAGATGAAAAAATATTTTTTTGGTTTGGCTGTATTTACAATTATTGTAAGTACTTTGTTTACAGGATGTGAGACCCTTGAAAGCGGGAAGGGAGAAAAACAACCTTATTTTAGCGAAAAAAATGAGCAAAAGTTTCTTAGACCGGAGCGGCAAATAGGGTTTACAACCGAGGGCCTTTCAGAGAAAATATAATTTACAAAAAACGGTAAAAGGCTTATGCTTCCCGTATCTTATCAAGAAGCCGAAAAAGTTTTTGACTTTGATGAAAAAGAAATTGAAGGGTTAAATTCAAATTCCGGTAACAAATTATGGTATCGAATGAATAAGGTCTTAAACGCAAATAAAAAACAATGGCCTTTTCAGGCTGCTGAGACTAATGATTGGGGAGGTAATGTTCTTTATATTTTATACCTTGCAGATTTTATCAATGTTTATGAAGATAAGGCTCCTTCAATGGTAGATATGACAAATGCACCGGACTGGTTTAAAGAAGTATTGGCATACCGCAAAACCGTTCCTAATTACGGTAAAACCGAAAAAGATTTTAGCATTAATACATTAAATGCAAAGGTAAGAGCCGGAAACAAGGAAGTCGTTGTTTCATGGACTACAAATAAATATTTAAAAGGTGTTATTATTGAATGGTATCATGATGAGTATATGAATCGTAAAAAAATAACAATTACTGACGGAAGTACTAAATATGTGTTTAAGGATTTGCAAAATCTTAGACCTTATAAGTTTAAAGTTAGTTTTGCAGATAATTCCGGCGAGATAATAAAAAAAACATATTGGATGAGGGCTACTCCTAGAAGCGGAGATATAAATAAGGACTATATTAAAGGAACTTCCGACTTTGTAAATGCAAAATATGAGCTTTTACTTCCTGAAGATTATCATATAAGTTGTTATGACTGGGGTAGTGATGTTAATAAAATTGCCTTTTCTAAAGACGGTAAAATGATATTGGTTCCCAATAAGTTTTTAAAAGCTGAAAATATTTTTGACTACACCAAGGAAGAGATGGGATATAAAGATATTTTTTGGACCAGAATGGAAAAAGTATTAAAAACTAAAGATAAACAAAGGAGTTTTTTTGCTTCAATAGCCGGTGAAAACGGTAACGTTCTATGGCTTCTTTATTGTGCAGATTTTTTAAATATCTATCAAAAAAAGCTCCCCGGCATGGTCGATTTATCGAATGCCCCCGACTGGTTTAAAACTTTAATGGAACAAAGAAAAAACTCACCCGATTCTTATGTAAAGGATGAGTACAAATAGATTTTAAAAATGCTTCTTTCCGCCTGTATTGACAGGCGGGAAGGGATGCGGCAGGCAATGTTTCCATATCCTTTCAAGTAAGTTAAGTTCCCTATCAATTTAACCGATACTATGAACATGGGCAGGTGTAACATAAACTTTAAAAAATATATTTTTATTTTGTTTTTTTCTCTTTCTTTTTTTTCCGTTTATTCTGATGATGATATTAAGGAGTCTTATGACAGCAAATTTTTAAAGGTTGATGATGGGCTGATTCCTCTGGTTCCTTTAGATAGAGTGCCCGATTCCGCTTTGGTTAGAAGGGATATTGCAAAATCATGGCTTTTAGCGGCTCCTGAAGAAATTGCCTCCCGGCATTTACACATTGACGCGGATTCGGCCGGAAACCTTTTTAAAATAAGATCGGTATATCTAAAAGAGAAAAAGCTTCTTGCCGTAGTTATAAGCCCCATCGATACCGAGTTTTCAAACCTCGAAAAGGTTCCGCAAGGGACATGGATTTTATACCGGAATTATGAAACGGGAGCACCCGAATGTATTAAGATTTATCCGCGTGAAAATCCTGAACTTTATTTAAGCATAAGGCCTTCATCATCAAAAAATAAATCTTTTATAAGTATTTGTCTTTTTAATACTTATGTCAGAAAAGATATTTCCGTAGGTATTCCTTTTGAAAATTTATATTATTTGCCTCTTTTAAAACTAAGGGACATTACAAAGGATATGCTTCCTTGGGACATCTTTAATCCGCCTATTTTTTATAACGGTGTTGAAGCGGCATCAGATACAATTCGGGAAAGGTTAAAGACCTTGGTTTATGTGGAAGACGGAGCCTTTGACGAATTCGGTAAGCCTGTCCATTTAATGGACGGAAGGCCTCAGACTGAAGATGATATTGTAAAAGCCATTCGGCCCGATCAAAGACTTAAAGACGTAAAGGGCGGCGTAAACTGTTCAGGTTTTGCCAAATGGATAGTGGACGGAATGATTCGGCCGATAGCAGGGCAGGGTATCTTTATTAAGAGCCTTAAAACCGAAACCGATGTGCCTGACACTTATTTTACCAAGCCTTACAAAGAAAGAGAACTCCATTTCGGCCTTGAGTGGATACGTAATCTTGCGGCTGCAGCTTTAAGTTTAAACGTAAAACGTACTGTAAAGCCCATAGGTTCCGGCGTTGATGTTACGATTGAACCCTTTGCTCTTGTGCCTCCCATAAAGCAAAAGAATATAAAAGAAGATTTTGCTTCATTTAAGGGATATGAAAAAACAGCGGGTTATCAGACTTCTTATTTACAAGCTCTCCTTTATTACCTTGCCATAAGCGAGCCGGGGCATTTTTATTTAGGAGCGGTAAGCCGGACTGTAAGCCAGGCTGCAAGCCCGGAAAAAGGAAGTCCGCCTCTTAGGCAATATCATCATATTGCGGCCTTTTTCCCTTATTTTGACGTTTTCGGTAATTTTCATATTGATGTTTACGAAAGCGGAAAAGAAACTTCAATAGAGCAATTTATGAGTTTGAACGCTGATGCCTTTACAGCCTTGGTCAGAATCAGGGCTCCCCAACCCGGAGTATTCAATCCTTAAGATAAGTCGTAATGGTCTAGTCTGCTGACAGGCTGTCTATAGGCTGCTTATTATTTGAGGCAGGGCCCTATCTCCCATTTTATTTTTTAATAAAAAGGCTAGGGCAGTTCCTGTTAAAAGCCCTAAAAAAAGCCCTCCTACAATGGCTTTTTCTGTGTAAAAAATAAGGTAGGAGCTCAAACTGAAAACAAAGGCTAAAAGTAAGGGAATAATAACAGAAGAGAGGGTTTGAATCCGTGTTTGGGTTTCCTTAATTTCTACAATAACGAAGTCTCCTTTTTTTAAATTTTTTCCGCTATTGTTTAAAGCAGTAATCTTATTTCCGCTGACTGCCAAAAGCCCCTTTTCCTTGTTTTTACCGGCAAAACCGCAGCCTCCGCAAGTTGCACAGCTTTTTACCGCATAACAATCTTTTTGTTTTATGGAGCAGGCATTTTCGGTCTTTGAATTATCCAAATCTATGTTTATCTTTTCTACATTGTTTTTATCAGTCCACACTGACGTAACTATTCCGTATCTTTGCAAAGTTCCGACTCCTCAAAAATTCTTTTTATTTCTATTGCGTTCCCCTCATCATCGGTTTTGATAAAAAGGCCTTGAAGGACGGGGCGTGCCCAAGCGTCTTTTCCGAAATCGGGAAGGCAGGTACGGTATTCCCTTATTTTATCTTCAATCGCATATCCGCCGACTGAATTAAGGCTTCCTGTTCTGCCTGCATCCGTTATGTAGGCGGTTTTATTTTCTAAAATACACTCATCGGCTGTCTGCACCCTTGTTCCCGATCCGATCAGGGCTGAAACCTTGCCTGAAAGCAAAAAGCCTAGGGCTTGTTTTTCGGCAGTTGCAAAAGAGGAAAAATCTACAAAGATGATATCCGCTTCTTCTTTTAATCTGGAAACAAGTTTTTCGGTTTCAGTAAAGGGGTTTTCAGCCATTATTTTGTGATGTCCTATTCTGCCGATGACTGAAACGACGGCTATTTTTTTGTTCGGTTTTAAATTAAAAATCTTCCATCCGTTGCCGGGAGATTCCGACGGCAAATTAAAGGGGCGTAGCACATGGGGCGTTTTAGGAAGGTCATCTACCAAGTCTTTTTTTTGAAAGATTAAATCTCCTGAAGTGATACAGTCGATACCGAGTTTTTTTAAGTAGACGGCATGCTGTTTTCCAAGCCCACCCGAGCCCGTAGCCGAATTTGCATTAGCAATAACAAAATCGGCCTTATATTTTTCTTTTAAATTTGAAAGTTGTGTTTTTACAAGCCATACACCGGCCTTGCCTGTAATTTCGGCAATATATAAAATATTCATTATTTATTCTTGATAATCCATTTCTTTTAAAATTTTATTGCATCTTTCAGCCAAATCATTCATTCCCAATTCAAGATAGGTATCACGCAAGTTAAAAACCGCATCCCCCATTTCAGGGTCAAGTGTAACGGCCGATTCAAAGGCTCTCCGTGCAGCCCTATAGTTTTCTTTATTAAATAAAACCGTTCCGTAATTATTCCAAACCCTTCCGTTTTCGGGCTCCAGTTTTATAGCGCTTTCAAAGGCTCTTTCTGCCTGATCGATGTCTCCCGTTTCAAATAAAACAAGCCCTAATGAATCCCAAGCGTCAGCCTCATAGGGATTGTATTTTAAGGACTGAAAAAGAGCAAACTTACTGTCGTTTTGTCTTTTAGCGGCATAGTAGCTCAAACCTAGGTTGAGCCACATCAGGCTGTTATCGGGTTCAAGGGCAAGCCCTTTTTTTAAGCAGGCTATAGCTTCATTGTGAAAGCCCTGCATAGACATGCTCACTCCCGTATCATTAAAAAATTGAGCCGATTCTTGCATTTTCTACCTCAATATCGTGTTAAACAAATCGAAGATAAGTTCTTTTGCTTCGTTTTGTTTGTAATTATTTTGAAGCTTTATCAATGAAGCTTCTACAATTTTTTTGCCGTAATCTTCTGCCCTTTTTACAGCCTTTGAAGAACAAATAGCCGAAATCGAGGCTTCGACTGCTGGAGATTCTATGCCTTCCTTTGCAGCCTGTTTAAATAAAAGCTTTATTTTTTCGGTACCTTCAGGATTTTCTTCAATATAAAAAATTAGAGGAAGGCTTTTTTTGCCTTCAACTATGTCATCGCCCCGCCTTTTACCGGCGTTGCCTTCGGTAATATTTTTTACATCGTCCAAGATCTGAAAACCTATACCCATATCGGTCATAAGTTTTCCGTATTCTATAACCTCATTTATAGGTTTACCGGCAGCTATAAAGCCTAATTCTCCTGCCAACTTTGCAAGAGAGCCCGTTTTTAGGCTTATCATAGTTATGTATTCGTCGACTGACGGAATTATATCGGGATTTGAATGCCAGCCTATGTCCATAGACTGCCCTAAATGAAGCCTTCTTAAATTTTGCGAGTAAAACGAGTATATTTCGGCCCTTACGGATTCTGAAACTTCATAATTTATCAGGGGATTAAGGGCTTCAAAATAAAGCCATGAGGCGGAATTTAAAGCCGTATCAAGCCCGTATTTTATGTGAGCCGCAGGAGCCCCTCTGCGGGTATCGGATTTATCCTCTATATCGTCATGGACGAGGCTTGCCGTATGACAAAATTCGATGAGGGGGGTAAGGGGGTAGGCTCTTTCGGGATCGCCTTCTGCAAGTTCGCATGAAAGAACGCATAGAAGGGGTCTCCACCTTTTTCCTCCGCGTTTTACCAAATCCCTTACAGGATTGATGATATTCAAAAAAAAGCCGTCCGGCAAGCCGTAAGCTAATTCGCCGAAACTTTGAGAAATCCAGGAAGAAGTTATTTTTTCAGGCAAAAAACAATCGAGAGTTTTTTCGATATGTTCAAGCCTATTTTTTAATTCCATCATCTTTTCACAATATATCACAAAAATGGAAAATTGACAATCTATATTTGGTAATTGCCCAAATTCTTCTTTTTTGGTAAAATAAGAATGCTATAAAAATTTTGGAGCAAAATTATGGCAAAAGAAAAAAGAATTTTAGACCTTGAAAAGATTATAAAAAAACATCAAGACCTTTATTATAATGCCCAACCTGAAATTTCGGATGCGGAATTCGATGCTCTTTGGGATGAATTAAAAGCACTGGATCCTCAAAATAAACTTTTTTTTACGGTTCCGCTGGAGTCTACCGACGGTTTTGCAAAGTCGGAGCATATTATTCCTATGGGAAGTCAAGAAAAGGCTGCCGATCCGCCTTCATTTGAAGCTTGGGCCTTAAAGATGCCATTTAAAGAATATATCGTGCAATATAAAATGGACGGGGCAAGCCTTGAGCTTCAATACGAAGAAGGACATTTTGTGCGTGCCGTTACAAGAGGTGACGGAAAAATCGGGGACGATATAACCGAGAATGTGCTTAAAATGAAAGGGCTGATAAAAGATATTACTGTAAATATGGGGCCTGCCGCAGCCGATGGGGCAAAACCCTTTTCAGGCGGAATAAGGTGCGAGGTTATAATGCTCCGTTCCATTCACAAAAAATACTTTAAGGATAAGGCTAATTGCCGAAATGCCGCCAACGGGCTTATGAAAAAAAAGAACGGGGAATTGTGTGAGCACTTAAACCTTTTTGCCTATGATGCCGTTCAAGGAAGTATAGGCAATCCATTTACGGGAGATGCCCCCTTTAAAAATGAGTCCGAAAAACTCGTCTGGCTTAAAGAAGCGGGCTTTAATTGTGTTGAAGTAAAATACTGTAAAAGCATTGATGAGGTAATAGAATATAGGGCTCATGTTATGGATATCCGCCCTTCATTGGACTATGACATAGACGGCCTCGTAATCAAAAACGATACAATCGATCCCGAGGACATGAAAAGAGCCCGCCCAGAAAAACAGATAGCTTTTAAGTTCAGCTTGGAAGAAGCGGTTACCGTCCTAAAAGAAATCGAATGGAGCGAGTCGGGGGCTACCTATACCCCCATAGCCCTTATCGAGCCTGTACGCCTTGCCGGTACTACGGTAAAAAGAGCAAGCCTTGCAAACCCGAACATAATCAAGGCTCTAAACTTAAAAATCGGAAGCAGGGTAGTGGTAACCAAGAGGGGGGAGATAATCCCTAAGATAGAAGCTCTTGCAGAAAATCCTCCTAATGTTAAAGAAATAGAATATCCTGATACATGTTCCGTATGCGGTACCCCTCTTACCAATGAGGGTACAAGGCTTTATTGCCCCAACATGAGCTGCCCTAAACTTATCCATCACCGAATCGAAAAATGGATAAGCGTTCTCGATATAAGGGATTTCGGTATAACCCTCATAAAAAGACTTTTTGAGATGGGGCGTATTAATTCAATCACCGACTTATATACTCTCACTGTTGAAGAATTAGCAGGCTTAGACCGTATGGGAAAGCTATCTGCCGAAAAGGTCTATAAGGCCCTCCATTCCAAAAAAGAAATAAGCTTAACCGAATTTATTGCCGGCTTCGATATTGAGGGAATCGGTGAAACAATGGTCGAAAAGCTTGAAGAAGCGGGTTTTGATGATTTGGATAAAATCCTTGCAGCCTCGGAAGCCGACTTTGCAAATGTTTATCAGTTCGGGCAGGTCCTATCCCGTACCTTAGTAACAAACCTTTCGGTCTTAAAAGATGAAATGACCGGATTGATAGATAAGGGTTATATAAAAATTAAAGCTCCCCTTACATCGGAAGAGGGGGCTGTTTTAAAGGGCTTAAGTTTTTGTTTTACAGGGGAACTTAACACGATGAAGAGGGCTCAAGCTGAGGCCTTGGTAAAAGAAAAAGGCGGAACGGTAAAATCTTCCGTTGTAAAGGGCTTAAGTTATCTTGTAACCAATACACCCGATTCGGGTTCATCTAAAAACAAAAAAGCCCAAGAATTGGGAATAGCAATCATAACCGAAGAGGCTTTTTTAAATCTTATTGGGAAGGTATAGCCTTGTTAAAGAGAAAAAAAAGAGTTTTAATTATTTTTTTATCCGTTTCTCTTTTGTTTTTTTTAATCTTTGGGGCAGTGGAACTTTATAATTATAAATTAGGTTCTATCAAACAAAAACTGTCTAAAACAAATTTAAGTATTTATAGTACAGGAACGATGATAAAAACATTCGGACAAAATACGGAAACGGTGAGCGCCGTTATTTCTTTTTTTACACCGAGCGGAAATCTTATAAACAGTTACGAAAGAGCCTGGCATGGCTGGGAGCTTAATCTTGAATGTATAGTTTTTACCTTTGAATCAGGCTCAATAGTATTTCCTTACCGCCTTTTTTCGAATGAGTCAAAGTACGGTACCGGCGTAAAACTTTTTGATTATTATAACCTAAATGACTATCCTGCAATTTATGATTACTCTTTTTTTTCAAAAGAAGAAAGAGAGCTTATAAAGGGCCTTTATGAATATGCAGTTTTTTCTCCATATCTTCTAAAAGTTTTTTCTTATGCAAGGATAAAAACCGTAAATTTACGAAACTTTAAACCCGATACGGAATATCTTTTATATGCCGGTTCTGATGGAGAAATAAGATTTATAAAAAATTAAGGAAAAATTATCTGAATTCTGAGTAAAACCTCTTGACAAAATCCGGCATATCGAGTAGACTCGCTTTTGTTGTCTATGCCAACTTAGCTCAGCTGGTCCAGAGCACGTGATTTGTAATCTCGGGGTCTAGGGTTCGAATCCCTAAGTTGGCTTTTTATGGGGAGTTTCCCGAGCGGTCAAAGGGGGCAGACTGTAAATCTGTTGGCTATGCCTTCCAAGGTCCGAATCCTTGACTCCCCATTTTTAGGGATTGTTTTAAGTCTTTTGATAAAAAGAGCTTGAAACAATCCCTTTTTTGTTTTATACTATTGACTATGGATAAGCAATTCTGGAAAAGCGGTTTAAATTTTTCATGTACAAGGTGTTCGGCCTGCTGCCGATTTGATCCGGGATTTGTGTTTTTATCCGAACATGATCTTTCGAGATTGTTGGAATGGGCAATTATGCCTAAAGATGAATTTATAAAAGTGTATTGCCGCTGGGTTCCTAAGGATGACGGTTTTGAGTACCTGTCCTTAAAAGAAAAGCTCAATTATGACTGTATACTTTGGGATGACGGATGTAAGGCCTATACTGCCAGACCCCGTCAATGCTCGGATTTTCCTTTTTGGAATTCGATTTTAAGTTCAAAGGATATGTGGGATATAAATGCCCAATATTGTCCCGGTATGGGAAAGGGCGAATTTTATTCTGCCGAAAAAATTGAAAAGATTCTTACAAGGAGAAAAGCTGAACCTTGTATTAAACGGAGAGTAGATTAAAATCTTAAGGAAGAATTTTTGGAGTATTTATGCTTGTAAAATTTTGGGGTGTTAGAGGGTCGCTTCCGGCTCCGCTTACACCGGCACAAGTTCAAAGTAAGATTGCTGCTGTAGTTCAAAGGATAACTCTAAAAGACATCGAAAGTCAGGACTCAAGGGAAAGGTTTTTAGCCTCTCTTCCTAAATGGCTCTTTGGTACAATAGGCTCCAATACCTCCTGTGTTGAAGTCGAAACCGATGACGGTGAGCACCTTATTTTTGATGCAGGAACAGGAATAAGGGAGTTAGGAATCGATTTGATGAAGAGGCCGGACTACGGAAAAAATACGACCTACCATTTATTTTTTTCACATTTTCATTGGGATCATATTCAAGGTCTTCCTTTTTTTAATCCCGCCTATGACCCCAAAAACAAGATAATTGTTTACAGTACCCGAAAAAAAGCAAAAGAATTTTTAGAAGATCAGATGAAGTACCCGTATTTTCCTATTTCGATGTTAGGCGAAGACGGATTCGGCGCTTCTTTTGAGTTTAAATATATCGAGCCCGATCAAAAATATGTTGAGATAGGCGATACTAAGATAGGCTGGCACCGAGTACGCCATCCGGGAGGATGTACGGCCTATTCGGTAATCGAAAAAGGAAAAAAAATAATTTATTCTACAGATACGGAGCTTCGTCCTAGGGATTTTGAAAGGAATGAACAAAATGCCGAATTTTATACCGATGCCGAGATGCTGATAATTGATGCACAGTATACCCTTACCGATTCAATTTTAAAAGAAGGGTGGGGGCACTCGACTTTTTCCGTAGCCATAGATTTTGCAGCCGGTTGGAATATAAAAAGTATTGCTCTTTTTCATCATGAGCCTACCTATCAGGATAAAAAAGTATTTTCGCTCAAACAAACAGCCGACTGGTACAGGGATTGTTCCCGTGCTCCCGACATCGAAATTTTTATTGCTCAAGAAGGCAGGTCATTTTTAATATGAGTGAAACCGAATCAGTATCATATTTGTTTTCCGATAACGAATTAAAACAGCTGGCTTTATACCTCAGAAAAAATGCCGACTCTATTCCCAGAGTTTTAGAACCCTTATCCGATTTCGCTGAATCATATGTTTATGGAAGGATGACTATAGGAGAAGCAGAGGCTTTTTTTGAACAAGCCGCCTTATAATGAAAAAAGGAATTTTTTATATGAAAAATAAATCAAAGATTGTCATAATAATATTGTGTATAGCTGGCTTTCTTGCCGGTATTACATTTTTTGTTTTGTCGCTTAATAATCCCCCTTTAGAATTTTCAGAGCCGATTGTAACATTTAAAATACCGCGCGGTACTGCTGCAAAAACGGTTATCGGTGAGTTAAAAGCTAAAAATCTTATACGCTCTGAGCTTTATGCTTATGCCTATCTTAGGCTTAAAAAACTTAATTTAAAAGCCGGAACCTATCAAATAAAGCCTGAAATGACCACCCATGATATTTTGCATAAACTCACCGAAGGTTCGCAAGCCCTTAAAAAACTTACAATCCCTGAGGGTTTAAGTCTAAAAAAAACGGCTCAAGTTTTTGAAAATGTAGGTCTTATAAAAGCTGAAGACTTTATTGCGATAACGTCCGATTCAGATTTTTTAGAAAAAAACGGAATTAAGGCAAAAACAGCCGAGGGCTTTTTATATCCCGATACCTATTTTTTCGGAGAAGAGGATACTCCTGAGATGATGGTAAAAATGATTATAAAAACTTTTTTTGAAAAAACTTCATCTATTCCGAATTTTCCTAAAGATTTTAACGAAATCTATAAAAAGGTGATTTTGGCCAGCATTATTGAAAGGGAGTATCAGCTTCCTGAAGAAGCTCCTATAATTTCAAGCGTTTTTACTAACCGCCTTAAAATAAATATGGGACTTCAATCATGTGCAACCGTTGAATACATAATTACCGAAATCAAAAATAAAAAGCATCCTACCAGACTTTTTTATGAAGACTTGGAAATTCAAAGTCCTTACAATACCTACATCCATGAAGGTCTTCCGCCGGGGCCTATTTCTAACCCCGGATTTACGGCCTTAAATGCTGCCTGTAATCCCGCAAATACGGATTATTTTTATTTTAGACTGATAGATCCGGATACGGGAAAACATGTGTTTACAAAAACCATAAGCGAGCATAATAAGGCCGGAGAAGGTCTTTTATTAAAAAAAGCTGCAGGCCAATAAAATAGGTACTTGTAGAATAAAATTATCATTTATGATATAATTATTCCCGTTCGGAGGAATTTGTTTTGAAAATTGGAGTTGATGCATTCGGATGTGATCACGGCCGCTCAGGCATAGGCTCTTATATACTGTCTATTGTAAAAAATTTGCCTAAAAATGATTACGAATTCGAGCTTTTCGGTCCCGAACTTGATAAGTATACATATACATCCGACATAGATTATGTTTCTTTTACAGGTATAGATATTTCCGATACAAAACTTTCGGAAAAAATTTGGCATTTTAAAAACTTAAACTCTTTTATAAAAAAACAAAGATATGATGCCGTAATTTACCCTGCAGGAGTAGAGCTTTTACCTCCTATTTTTACAGTGCCTTCTATTTTGGTTATTCAAAGTCTTTTGTCTGCAGACCTTGGAGCTATTGCAAAGATGGGCTTAAAACGTACGCTTAAAAATGCCTCAGGCCTTATAAGTCCTACAAAATATATTCAAAACGATTTATCACAGTTTGGGGTAAACTCATCAGATATAAAAGTAATATATAATGGTATTGACGGCTCTCTTTTTAAGCCTATTACAAATGATGAAGACAGGGTTTTAATACAGCCCTTTGCAATTCAAAGACCTTATATAATTTATGCCTCCCGAATGACTCATGAGCAAAAATGCCATGTAGAATTAATAAAGGCTTTTGCCATGTTTAAAAAACAAACAGGTTCTCCTCATCGTCTCGTTATTGCAGGCTCTGATGGAAATAATTCCGAAGCTGTTCATAATGCGGTAATACAATCAGGGTTTTCTTCGGATATTTTGCTTACAGGTTATTTTCCTCATGAAAGTCTTCCTCAACTTTATTCATCGGCAGACCTTTGCGTCTTTCCTTCGATGATAGAAGGGGTCGGCTTACCGGTTATTGAGGCCATGGCCTGCGGTGTTCCTGTTGCTTGTGCAAGGGCCGGAGCGCTTCCTGAAGTTGCAGGGGATTCGGCTCTGTTTTTTAATTCAAAAAAACCGGAGGAGATTGCAGAAGCTATTTCTTCTTTAGTCGATTGCGATAAAAATACGGCAAAAAGAAAAGAAATGATAGAAAAAGGTTTTGGCTGGGTAAAACAATATAATTGGGAGACCACAGCTCATAAAACTATCGAATACATAGATTCTTTGCTAAAAAAATAACCGAAAAATATATTGAAAAATATGCCGTAAAATGATATAATCTTCTAATATCACGAGGATTTTATGAAAGAATTTTTAAATTACAATACGGTAAGAGACAACGGACTTATTCTCGCCAGAAAGATGTATGATGAAGGATACGTTCCCGATGTTATTTATGCCTCTATGAGAGGGGGTGCCTATCTGGCAAACGTAATAAGTGAATTTTTTAAAATAGCTTATAAAAATGAAAAGAAAATTCTGTATTCAACAGTTGTTGCTCACTCGTATTCAGGTGTTCATAATAACTCGGAAATTGTATTGGACGGTTGGACGCTACAGCCAAGCAAACTACCCGCCGATGCTTCTGTTTTATTGGTCGATGATATTTTCGATTCCGGTGCTACAATAAATTATCTCGTCGATGAGTTAATTAAACAAGGGCTAAAAAGAGAAAACATAAAAATTGCCGTCCATGATTATAAATATTTTCATGATAAAAAAGAACAATATGAGCATCATCCCGATTATTGGTGCCGAAAGCATGATATTTATACCGAAAAAGATAATTTATGGATTCATTATATGAGCCATGAATTAGTCGGTCTTTCTAATGAAGAACTCGAAGAAAACTATTATTCGAAAAATCCTGTTTTGAAAAATGTATTTAAAGGAATAATAAATTGAAAAAACTTAAGATTTATAGCATTCTTAAAATAGGTTTCATTCTAGCAGCGTTTAGCTTGTTTGCTTTAGATTTAAATTGCTATGAATTGGATGAACTCGAAATAAAACAAGATTACAAAAAAGACGGTGTAAACCTTGATATAAAATATCCTGAAAGCGAAGAGTCTTACGTTTTTTATAGATCTTTTAATCCCAATACTAATCTGTATAAAGGCGGTAAACTAAAAAAAGGCGAAAAACCGTTTTTTGATTTTGGAACGGAGCTTTGTGTTTGGGTACAAACATCATCAGGCTCAATGAGCAGACCTTCTCATTTGATTATTGAGCCCTTGAAAGAAAAAAAACTTTTAAATGTTTTAAGTCCTCAAGAGGGTATTTGGAGTGAGACTCAAAAACTTATAATTCAACATCCTCCTAAAACACAAATTATATATTCCGTTGATGGAAGCGATCCCTCGGACTTCGGTCTTTTATATACGGAACCTATCAACCTTGAAAAAGAAGGAAAAATAGAGCTTAGAGTAAAAGCCGTATCCGAATCGGGGAATATTACAGAGAAGATAATAAACTATGAAGTATCTCCCTCAGGCCTTCCTTCCCCTAAAATACCTGAGCCCGCTTTAAATGAAGAGCCCGATAAAGATTTAGAGTACAATATTTTAAATTGGTATTTTTTGGAATTTAATTCCGATGTGCCTATTTATTATTTGACCAAAAAAACAAATGATGATTCAACAACAGATGTTGCCCAACTTGTAAATATTTATGACGGGCCTGTTTTTATTGATAGAACTCAAGATACCATATTTTACTGGGTAAAAGCAAAAGAAGAAAAGGTAAATAAAATATTTTTACCTAAAAAACCTGTTTTATCCTCGGTACCCAAGACAGCAGTAAATAGAAATATTGAGCTTAAATTTGATGATGGGCGCTATACTTATTTTTTTGAAACAGGTGACGGCAATACTTATATTTATCCCGATAAAAATTCTTCCCAATTTAAAAAAGATGCATCTTATATTTTTGATGTAGGAATAAAAGAAGAACGTTTTTTTGATGTTAAAATAAGAGCTTTCTATGAAGACTTCTTTCATGGCGAGTTTAAAACATCATTTACAATAGATAAGCTGCCTCCCGAAAAACCTGAAGTTTCTTTTACCCCTCCCATATCGCCTACAAATTCGGATGTAAAAATAAAAATTAAATCGGTTTCAGCTGAGACAATAGTGGAAATTGAACCTCCTATTTTTACTTCATCTTCAAAGGATGAAATTGTTTTAACCGGCTCTGTAGGAGAAAAAACGGTTTATTCCGTAAATATTTATAATAAGGATGAAGCCGGTAATAAGAGTGCAAATGTCAATAAAGAATTTATAATAGATAGAAATGCCGTATATGTAGATAATAATTATAAGATCAAAAATCCCGATGGAAATCCATCAAAACCTTTTTCCTCTATTTATGAAGCCGTTGATTATATAAATAAGGTATCTTTATTGCAACAAAATAAGATAAGTTCCGAAAAATGGAAAATATATGTAAGAGGTGATTGTATTTTAAATGAAGCTGTGCTTATTACAAGAAATATAAAAATTACCTCTGCAGGTCAAAAGACCTCAATTCATTTTTCTAAAAATTCAGGTTTTGTTGTAATAGGTGCGAATTTTGAAATTGAAAACTTTAAGATTTTTAGAAGGGAAAGGACTGAAGAACCGCGTGAGGTTCCGATAATTTATGCGGATAATGCAAGTATAAAACTTAATAATGTAAATCTTCAAGCTTTTGAAGGCGGCCCTATTTTAAATTCCGTTTATTCTCATTTGGATATATCCGATACTAAGATAATTTCGGAACAGACAAAGCACTGCCTTATATTTAACCTAAATAACTCTTCAGCCGTTTTTCAAAATACTGATTTTACAGGAAAAGGGTTTTCGGTTGCAGCGATTTCCGCTTCAAATTCGATTATTGAGCTTGATAATCTAAACGCCTCTCTTAGTCCGAATTTTACTGCAAGGTTTTTGGAGGCTTGGAATTCCGAAATATCTTTAGGAAGGCTTAACCTTATCCGTTTGCCTGAAGAGGCTGCAAATAAAGATACCGCTGTTTGGTATAATAAAAATTCAAAAATGGATATTAAATTCAAACCCATTGTCAGAGGTTTTTTAAATTCAATTGAGAGAGAACCATAATGTTATGCGGTATAGATGAAGCGGGAAGAGGTCCCCTTGCAGGCCCTGTTACGGCAGCTGCCGTTATCCTTCCGAGCAGCTTTGATTTTTCAATTTTAAAAGATTCAAAAAAACTGACAGAAAAAAAAAGAGAAGAAGTGCGTAAAACCATATATGCCGACCCAAATGTTCTTTGGTCTATCGGCTGGGCATCCAATTACGAAATAGATGAGATAAATATCTTGCAGGCAACTTTTTTGGCAATGGAAAGAGCTTATGAAGGCCTTTATTTAAAACTTCAAGAATTCTGTAAATTAAACAATGATAAATTTATAGAACCGGATATTATTGTTGACGGTAACTTTATTCCCAATATTAAAAATTGTTCTTCGATTAAGGCTCTCGTAAAGGCTGATGATTCCGTTTATGAGGTTATGGCGGCTTCTATTTTAGCAAAGACTGCAAGAGATAGAATGATGATACGCTACTCTTGGATTTATCCGGAATACGGATATGAAAAACACAAGGGGTATGGAACAAAAAAACATATAGAAGCAATTAGATTTAACGGCTATAGTCCGATTCAGCGCAGTTCTTTTTATGTAAAAAATTTGTAAAAATATTTATAAATAGCTTACTTGTATTATTTATAAAAAAATGTTAATCTTAGGTGAAGTTATTTACAATAAAAAAGTATTTATGAGGAGTAACAAATTGAATCCTTTTGATATTATGAAAAATGCAAAAGAAATTCAAGCAAAAATTGCTAATATTAAATCAGACCTTGATCAAGAAGTTGTTGAAGGTGTATCGGGCGGAGGTCTTGTAAAAATCCGTTTAAAAGGCAGTTTTGAAGTTGAATCTATCTTCCTTGATCCTATAGCTGTAGATAATCGTGATGTTCCTATGCTTCAGGATTTAGTCAGGGCTGCTCATAATGATGCAGTGGCAAAATTAAAAGAACTTTTACAAAATAAACTTGGGCCCCTTGCAAGTTTTGCAGGCGGTTTACCTTTTTAAAAGAGGTATTAAATTAGATGAATGCTATTGATTCCGTTATAGACTCATTTTCCCGCCTTCCCGGTATAGGTCATAAGAGTGCTGCCCGCATCGCCTATCATCTTCTAAAACAAGGGCCTGCGGATGCCTTGCGTTTAGCGGAAGCTGTTTCTACCTTACACGAGAAAATTCATCCTTGTACTATATGCGGTTCTTATACCGAAGATGAGACTTGTTCTATTTGTGCGGATGAAACAAGGGATAGGGCAACTATCTGTGTAGTAGGCTTTCCTCAGGATGTGAATACAATTTCTTCAATCCCTGAATATCGAGGTCTGTTTCATGTTCTGGGCGGACTTATAGCTCCCCTTGAAGGTATAGGCCCCGATCAATTACATATAAGCGAGCTTATCAGACGTATTCATGAAGGCGGAATTACAGAGGTTATTCTTGCAACCAACCCTACGATTGAAGGCGATACTACGGCCCTGTACATTCAAAAAATATTGCAGGACCTGCCTGTTAATATAACGAGGCTTGCCTCAGGCTTACCTGTCGGAGGCGATTTGGAATATGCCGATCGTTTAACCCTTGCAAGGAGTTTAAACGGCCGCATTAAATTTTAATTTTTATGGGAGAATAAAAATGAATGAATCCACAATGCAGAGATTGCGCTATAATTACGAACCGAAAATCCCAAAAGTATTTGCGGAACCTTTGAGTTTGATTAAGCCGGAAATAGGAGAGGCTACACACGCACAATCTAATCAGGCGGAATTAAAAGAAATATTCCCACATACTTACGGAATGCCCATTATAAGATTTGTAAAGGGAAAATCGGAACTAGAGCATAAGCCCTTAAAATTCGGTGTCATTCTTTCGGGGGGACAGGCTCCCGGAGGTCACAACGTAATTTCCGGTCTTTTTGATGCCCTAAAAAAAGGTAATGCAAATTCCAAACTTTACGGATTTTTAAGAGGCCCTGAAGGTTTGGTAAAAGGGCGTTATGTCGAAATAAAAAAAGCCTTAATCGATAAGTACAGAAATACGGGCGGCTTTGACATAATCGGGTCAGGAAGAACAAAGATAGAAACTGAGGAACAGATTGAAAGTTCTATTCAAAACGTAAAAAAATTAAAACTGGATGCCCTTATCATAATCGGAGGAGATGATTCGAATACAAATGCGGCTTTTTTGGCAAAATACTTTATTCAGGCAAAATTAGATACCAAGGTTATAGGCGTTCCAAAAACAATAGACGGCGACTTAAAAAATCAATACATCGAAACGTCCTTCGGTTTTGATACTGCAACAAAACTCTATTCGGAGTTAATCGGAAACATTTGCCGAGACGTAAATTCCGCACGTAAATATTGGCATTTTATAAAGCTCATGGGACGCTCTGCAAGCCACATAGCCCTTGAATGTGCTTTAAAAACCCAGCCCAATGTCTGCTTAATCGGTGAAGAACTGGCCGAAAAAAAGGTTACCTTACAGCAGGTTACGGATTACATTGTGGATATAATTGTAAAAAGATCCCAAAAAGGCGAAAACTTCGGGGTTGTTTTGGTTCCGGAAGGAATTATAGAATTTATCCCTGAAATGGATGAATTGATTGAAGAAATAAATGATATTATGGCTGAAAAGACTTCAGCCTTTTCAAAGCTAAAGACCTTTGCAGGAAAAAAATCTTGGCTTCAAAAACACTTGTCCAAAAAAGCCTTTGCTCTTTTTGACAACCTTCCCGAAAACATTTCTTTACAACTTTTAATGGATAGAGACCCCCACGGAAACGTTCAAGTTTCCCGCATTGAAACTGAAAAGCTTTTGATAGATTTGGTCACCAGAAAAATAACCGAGATGAAAAAGGAAGGTACATATAACGGAAAATTCAGTACCTATGCTCATTTTTTCGGATATGAGGGGCGCTCTGCCTTTCCTTCAAACTTTGATTCGGACTATTGTTATACCTTGGGCTTTACAGCCTTTTTATTGGCTCTTAACGGCTTTTCAGGTTATATAGCTTCGGTTAAAAACCTGACTGATGAGGTAGAACATTGGCTTCCTTGCGGCGTGCCTCTTTCCATGATGATGAATATGGAAAGAAGAAAGGGTAAGATGACTCCGGTTATAAAAAAATCCGTAGTCGATCTAAACGGTAAACCTTTTAAAACCTATGAAAAAAATAGGGATAAGTGGGCTGTCGAAACCCTTTACCGATTTCCCGGAGCAATTCAATATTTCGGAGACCTTGAAGTATGCGACATACCTACTAAAACCCTCTTACTCGAAAAAGGAAATTTAAAAGAAAAGAGAAAGAAAAAATAAATTGATTTTAAAAATAAAAGCACCGATTAAAAACCGGTGCTTTTTTAATTTGAAAGTTTTTACTTAAAAAACATTCCGATAAAATCTTTTTTTTCCAGATTTCCGAAGTAGGGTGTTAAATCAGTGTTTCTAAGTTTTTCTGTTAAAACATTTTCGGAATACTCGCAGCCGTTTAAAAGTTCTTCTAGTTCTGCCTTATCGGCTGTACCGAAAAAATCCCCGTGAATTTTTAAAGAATTTATTTTCATGTTTTCAACATTAAAAAATACTTCGATACTGCCTATTGGAAAACGCTCGTAGTGAGAATATTCTGCCTTTGGAGAGGCTCCGTAATTCCATTCTTTACGGGAAAATCTTTCCTCATAAATTTTCATAACGCCTTTAAGTTCTTCTTCCGAAAGTTTATATTCTACAGGCTCTTGGTTTTCAACTTCAAAGATTGCTTTTAAAAGTTCGTCTTTAAATTGGTCAACTGTAATATCGCGTTTTAAATATGGTTTTATATTTGTTACCCTTGAGCGGACACTTTTTACGCCTTTCGATTCAAGTTTTTCTTTTCGGACAGTCAAGGCTTTGGAAAGGGCTTCCATTTCCACATTAAAAAGAATGGAGCCGTCACTTAAAACCCGTCCCTGCCAAACCGACTGAGACGCCCCTATACATTTTTGCCCTTCAATCGTAACATCGTTTCTGCCTGAAAGCTCTGCATCAACTCCGATTTTTTTTAAAGCATTTACAATCGGAATATAATATTTTTTAAAATCAATCTTTTCGTTTCCCTTTGTTTTTGTAACAAAAGAAAAGTTTAAGTTTTCGAGGTCTTGATAGATGGCTCCTCCGCCCGTAATGCGTCTGACAACCTTTATACCATTTTCGTTTATATATTTTTCGTTTATTTCCTGATAGGTGTTTTGATTTTTACCTAAAAGAATAGTGGGGCTGTTACTCCATAAAAAAACATATTCCTCATTTTCCAAAGGAAGGTTCCTAAAGCAATACTCTTCAAAAGCCATATTATATTCGGGGTCATGCGAATTGTTAACTATGTATTTCATGGAAAGCTATTATAATAAAAAAATAATTTTATGCAAGAGCTTGACAACTCAATATTATGTATGGTAGAGTTTAAATGTAGATATTATCGGAAGCTATGCACTTGTAGGAGAAGAGGATGTTTATGTGTTGGATATATTCAAAGGAAAAAAGATATTTTATATAAATCGTAATTATGATAATACTGCAATTAAATATTTACTTTTTGATTTGAAAGAAAGTAAGTTTCTTGATAATGGAGATCTTGTAATTGCTTATTATAACTTGTCTATGGAAAAAGTATATGAATTAATAAATAAGAATGATTTTATGAGGTTTTGAAGGCGTAAGATTATGAAAAAATTTGGAATATGTATTATAATATTGACTATAATATTTGTAATTCTGGCTAGAACAGATAAATATTATGCTAGTAAGAATTTACTTTTTGATACAGCAGATATTATAAATGGTAATTATTATTTAACTACTAAAGAGAATATGGAAGATGTTCAGGTATCAGTTTTACGGTGGTACTATACTAACATGGTAGTTAGTATTTTATTAGTGTTATGGATTTTAACAGGCTTATTGTTTTTATATGTAATGGGCCGACATGTATTGCCTTATTTTTGGTATAAAAAATATGATCATATATTTGATGAAACTTGATTTTTGTGTGCTGTTAGAATAAACAGTTTGGCTATATATTATTGTAAATGATGGATGGAAAAGGGAATGCACAAGTTGAAGAGAATCTTAAAGATTTCCAGTAATACCAGTAAAATAGGTGGGGTGTATGCTTAAACTTGATATTGCAATTGTAGTAAGACATCCGATACTGCCTGCTCGTGATATAAAACTTATTTTTGATATTAAAGCAGCTGCTGAACACTCTGTTAATGAAGTACGAGTTTCAGCCTCCGGTAAAAAATGCGGAAATTTCAGGGAATCTTATGTTCGCTATGATGTTGTTCCTGAAATACTAAAGGGGAATAATCATGATATTATCATTCGTGATTTGAATACATATTTTAAATCGAAAGTGAAGGATAGACAAAAACTTGAATCATTTTTGCAAAGCGGCGGGAATGTAACCTATGAAGTTTATCTGGATAAAATACATAATGAAAATATATTTGAATTGTCTCCACGGATTTTAGATGAATGTGCTGATTTAGGTATACCATTATGTTTGAGTATGTTGATGGCGAGTGAAAATATAGTCTCTAAAAATACAGATTATAAGGCTCTGGATTTTATAACCGTTTCCATTGAACAGCCAATACCAAATAATGGGGTAGTTTATTATGCACATGAGTTCTCGTTAACTGAGGATACTTATTTAGAGAATGAAATTGATATGGCTATTAGTTTTTATAAAAGACATATTGTTGATATGTGTCTATCTATAAAAAAAGAAAAGGTACGGTGTAAAATAACATTATGTCTAAAGACTTATTATCATTACGCTTTTGAACTTTCTTCCGAGATATGTAAGATATGTGCTGAGTTGAATATTGGAGTCATGGTATGTTTTTAATTAATTTATGCGACAGGGAAAGCGGTATTAACTACCTGCGGAAAACTATGGACTTCTAAGTTAGAAAGTTATATGCTGTTTTGCCGACTCTTGCTTATTTTTATATTTTGTGTAATAATAAAAACTATAAGAAGGCTTCGGAATTCTTAAGGGCAAGATGTTCGCTCCGCCCTTTTAAACAGCGGTTTTGAAGACAGGAAGGGCATAGGGAAGGGGAACAACCAACAACGTTTCGAGGTAAAGAAACTTTTATCTGACAAAAGTGTCTTTCCTTCCCTTTAACTATGTGGATCCGGATGGAAAAAAACATTTGATGGTAGGTGTTGGGGAATTTTCTAATGATCCAATAACAGAAAATGCATTAAGGAGACAATTGTAGTATAATGAAAGGCTTACACATTGATAATAAAATATTTCTAAAAAAGATAATGCAACTATTTCTGTAATTAGTGAGTAATTGGTGAATATGAGTTGCAAGATAATTATTGAACGTGATGAAATAGTAAATGGTTACTCTAAACAGTTATTAAATATTGCAAAAATAAAACATATTAATTTAGATGTTTTTTTTCAAGCCTATAAAGGTATTGAGGGGATTGTAGTGGATAGAGAAAGTATTTACTCTAACTGTATTTGTGTAGATCAAAACCATAATATAAATAATAAATGTTATGGATTTGATGTAGGAATTCTTGATATTGATTATTATTCCTTTTCTTCAATATACAATGAGATAATTTTTTCCTCATATGATTTTTTTTATAAATACAAAGAGAATCTTAATAATTTTTTTCTTTTTCCGACATATTATGAGGCTTCTCAATTTTTAAACTTTCATAAGCAAATATATGAAGAAGGAAATGATGTTGAACATACGGATTTACTTAGTATTTATAGGATATTAAAATAAATTGTATAAATAGTTGAAATATGGTATTATGTGAGAAAATAAAAAACTTGAAGGAAAGAGTAACAAGTAATTGATAAAACCGTTGAGAGGAAAATAGATAAAATAATGAAAACAAAAACTTGTCTTTATCCACAGCCTAACTCTCTCATTCCCCGGACAGCGATTGAAAGGGAGCAAAAGCAATTTATACAAATTGCTTTTGCTGTACATCTTTCCGCAGCAATTTCTGCGGAAAGATACCGAAGCGACAGCGTAGCCCTGAAAAGAGCGGTGTTCAATTTTGTTTTCTTCGTAATGCTAAAAAACAAAATTGAGCAGTCCGCCAAAACAAAACTATTACTAAACAGCCCCACTGACATGCCTTTTGGAAATAGGTGGAGCAGATACAAGGAGCCTAGTAAAAATAAAGCGGAGGCGTATCGGGTATACGTCGAGCATTTATTTTTACGTAGCGACGCAGGAGATGCCCGCATATTTTCAAAAGAAGAGACGGGGTTGTACTATTACGGAGCGCGGTACCTTGATCCGAAATATTCGAGGTGGCTATCTGGAGATCCTGCGTTAAATGATTACATACCAAAAGCACCCATTGACGATGAGGCGAAGAAGCATAACGAGAATTTACCCGGAATGGGAGGAGTGTTTAATACTGTCAATCTTCACGTTTATCATTATGCAGGGAATAATCCGATTAAGTATACCGATCCTGATGGGGAATCTGTTGTAGTAGTTACTGCTGTTGTTGTTTGGGGTGTAAATGCTTTATTATTAATGATTGGCGTGCATCATGTTGCAAGTTCAAATAAAGGTGACAAATTATATCAGCAAATAGCAAATGGCAATACCAAAGAATTCTCATCAACAGACCTATATGATTTATATAAATCAGGAAGAGGTAGAAATGTTACGTTATCTCAAGTTGGTTTATCAAGTAAGATTCAAAAAGCTGTTGCATCGAATCCAGCACTTACAAAAAATAAGGGTAGTGTTCAATCAAGATTTATTAATCAGTTAAAGAGTGGGGGAGCCGATGAAAAATTTGAAAGAACTTATGATTTTGGATCGGTTGTATTTGCTATAGGAGGAGCAACGGTTAGCGGTCAATTCGATGGTACTGTTACAAAAAATGAGAATGGAACAACGCATATTGAAGGAACAATTACTTATTCGTTCCATGATACATTTACTGATCCATACGATACATTTAATGTTACAACAGGAGAATTTAATCCCGATGGAAAACCGTATGAAATAACTGAAACTTGGACTGTAAAAATTAATGGAGATTACTAGGATGACAAAAAAACAGATTGTGATTTGTCTCCTAGCAATTACTCTTGCTATGACGGCAAGTCATTTGGTTGAAATATTTTTTTTAACAGCTAAAATTGCCCATGGATATGAGGTGCATCAAAATATTTTATTAGATCGTTGTGACTTATATGGACAAGATAGAGGTTGTATTGTAAAGGGGGTCTTGGACTGGATTGTAAAAAGAGGATATATATATGGCTTTTGTGATGAGAAAGCAGCAAGGTGGTTTATATATAATACAAAAACAAAAAAGTTATGGTTGTTTAATGTTGAAGTCGATTTCAATAATAAGCTTAATGAATTGCATTTATCTTTTACAATGAGTGATACAAGGTGGATATATGATTATTCGAATGGCATATATCGGCATTTACATCTTGATGAACAAGAAGCTTTTCGTAAATTATCTGCTCACACCAAGATTCAAAAAATATTAGAAGAATATAGATATGACAATGGTGATTTTCCGCGGTTGTTTTTGTATGATTACGCAAATATTCTTACAGAAGATTTAGAAACCAATATACCGATATTATTTACATATCTTAATCAATTTGATATGTACCCTGTGACAGAAGCAGATCAAGGTTATAATATAATTGAATGGATATTATTTGATTATTTTTATATAAACGATGATTTATTAAACCAAGATGATTTAAATACATTTTGTACAATAACACAGCGGAAAATAGATGCATATTTAAAAAAATATAAAACGATTGATAAACGGATTATTTTAGCGGAGAAGCATATCAATAGTATAAAAAAAGGTAGGTTTAATACTTTGCAGAGTACACCGCAAATGCTGTATGAAAAATATACAGCATTAGGGTATAATGATTTAATTGTTGAACAAGATTCCGATTAGAGGTTATGACGGTATAGAAGGAAAAAAAAGTATTTTTTAGATGAGAATAAGAAATAATTGCCAGCATTTAAATAATTTTCTCCATTGGACAGCGATTAAAGCGGAAATCCTTTTTGTGGTGTGTTTAAGCAATTGCGTAAAGAATTAAAAGGTATGCGTATTTTGCTTAAAGAAGAGCCCAATACTTGATCGGTTCATATTTTATTATTTTGGAGGTGTATAAAATTATATGGAAGATTTTATGGGTAATTTTATATTATTTATGTTTATTTTTGTTATGGTGAATTTAGGATCGATTGCAAAATCGGCGCTTTTGCATAATGAATCTTGGAATGAAATAATAAGGACAAATATAATTCTAAGTATAATTATGATTTTATGGTATTGGCCTGCCGTATATGACATAGAACTGAATATTTTCTTATTTTTATTTTCTTGCTTTGTATTTGGTGTAATGATGATAGTACTATGTATTATTAAGAAAAAATATGAAAAACACCGAGAAGGAGTGAATGAAGATCTTTTTTTAGTTGGCGGTATATTTATCTTTACAATTGTAAAGTATATATTTAAAATAAAATTAGTTGATTGTTTTTAATAAATATATTATAAGTGGAATCATAAATGACTAGATGTATTAGATATTTTGATAAAATTTCTGAAGAATATGTAGGTATGTTAAGTAAATTTTTAAAGATAATATATTACCAAATCCTATTATTGAGGCTTGGTATAATGCTAGTGAAAAAACTGAGTCGATTAATGATTATGCAGCAAATTAGATAGAGCATTATTATAAAACAGGAGAAATTGAGTAAAAATGAAGAATTTTTTTTTAATTTTGTTTTTTATTTTAATAATTATGGAAGTTAATACAATGTTTTCTGGAATTATTTTTTGGGATATATCTATTAAAGATTCTGATATTAAAAAATTAGATAAGAATGATATTGTTATGTGTTTAAAAGAGAAAATAAATATAATTTATGCAATAGAGGAATCAAAAATATTATCATATTTTTATGATAAGCATTGCATAGAAGTTAATTGTGATGTTAACCTCGAAGATTTGAAAGCTAATATGAAGGGATTTAATGACTTATTATTTTCATTTGTTATTGATGATATGATTGTTTTTACTGGTATAAATAGAATTGGAAGACCACCATTAGCTGCAAAAAATATGTATGATGATGAATTTATTAAGTTATTTGAAGTTAGATATATAAATAAATATTATTTAGTTTTTTCTAATACTCCATATTCAGTATTATATAGTATTAAAAGTGTAGCTAATTCTGATAATGGTAAAATCAAAAAAGAATATGCTATATTATATAATTTTTTTATTAAGAGAAAAAAGTTAAGAATGAATTTTTCGGAAAATTAGTGCTAAAGTAAAAAATTATATTATTCAAATTTTATCTCAGAGTTTTTCTTAGGCAAAACTACACCTCAACAAGTTCACGAATTGAATGCTGCCCTGTTTCCATTTGAGTTTTAGAATGTTCCAAAGCTTTTATATTTTTTTCCGAATAAAAAGAATTATCTTGAACAATTTCAAATGGAATTTTACGCTGTATTAAAGTTTGTTTTAAAAATATACGTATTGCAGTTGTAGTATCCATTCCTATTGATTCAAAAAAAGCATCCGCATCCTGTTTTAGAGTTTTATCTATCCGTGTCTGTAAAACTGCTGTTTTCATATTTACCTCTTATTAGCAATATACTACAAAAGCAATAAAAAAGCAATACTTTTGCATAAATGCTTTTCATTAAAAAGTATAAAGAAATTTACTGTGATACTGTGAGAGTAATTATAATATCTAGACTTTTTTATGATTTTAATCTATAATCAATAAAATTATGAATTTTAAGGCTGGGTTTATGACTTGTAATCAAAGAAAACCTGATTGGTTAAAAATAAAACTTCCTACCGGAGAACTTTCACAGGAAGTATCGAATACAATAAAAATACATAAATTAAATACTATATGTACCAGCGGTAAATGTCCCAATCAGGGAGAATGTTGGAGGTGCGGAACTGCAACATTTATGATTTGCGGAAATATCTGTACGCGGGCATGTAAATTCTGCAATGTGCCTACCGGTTGCCCCTTGCCCCTAAATCCTAATGAGCCGATGGAAATAGCTCAATCGGTTGAAGCTTTAAAATTAAAACATGTAGTTTTAACCTCGGTAGATAGGGACGATATAAAAGATTTTGGAGCTTCCCACTGGGTAAAGGTTATAAGAGCCGTAAAACAAAAAACACCGAATGTTACAATGGAAGTTTTAATTCCCGATTTTCAAGGCCATGAAGATTTGGTATCGATGATTATTGAAGCAAAACCGGAGGTAATTTCTCATAATCTTGAAACGGTACGCAGGCTTTCTCCCCATGTCAGAAGCAGGGCTACGTATGACACCTCTCTCAAAGTTTTAAAACAAATTGCAGACTCCGGCTTGGTATGCAAATCCGGTATTATGTTGGGGCTTGGTGAAACAAGGGATGAAATTTTAGAAACGATGGACGATTTACGCAAAATAAACTGCAAAGTTATGACCATAGGCCAATACCTTAGACCCTCTGTAAAAAATATTGAGGTTAAAGAATATGTAAGGCCTGAAGTCTTTGAAGAATATAAACAAATAGGCTTGGAAAAAGGCTTTTCTTTTGTGGAAAGCGGTCCCCTTGTTCGTTCCAGTTATCATGCCGAAAAACATGTGTTGAGCTAAATATGACTTACTTTTTTGAAACATACGGCTGTCAGATGAATCAGGCTGAATCATCCTCAATGGAACAGATTCTGCTCGAAAAGGGGTGGACGAATTCCTCCGATGTCGAACACTGCGATTTACTTATAATAAATACTTGTTCCGTACGCATAACTGCCGAAAACAGGGTTCTCGGAAGGCTGGGGCATTTTTCAGGCTTGAAAAAAAAGCGGAAATTTTTTGTGCTTTTAATAGGCTGTATGGCTGAAAGGCTTTATACAGAAATACAAAAAGAATTCCCGCTCATCGATTATGTTGTCGGAATGTTTGAACGCAATCTTCTTCCTCAAATTTTTGATGAAATTAAAGCCCGCCTTAAAGATGATAATTATATGGCGGAGTTTACTCATAACAATATCGAAGAAAAACCAGTATCGGGTTATTATTTTGCGCCTCTTTCTCATTCGCCGAAGTCCTTTCAAAGCTATGTGCCCATTATGAACGGCTGCAATAATTTTTGCACTTATTGTATTGTGCCCTATGTTCGGGGCAGGGAAGTGTCGCGTCCCGTAAATGAAATATTGCAAGAAATTACCGAGCTTTCATCAAGGGGGGTAAGGGAAATTACCTTGCTCGGCCAAAATGTAAATTCCTATAAAGGAGAAGACGGGGAGGGGAGGGTAATCGATTTTCCAAAACTTTTAAGTCTTATAGCGAAAGAAGCGGATAAAACCGATATTATAAGATGGATACGCTTTATGTCGAGTCATCCTAAGGATATGTCCGATGCCTTAATCGACACAATCGCTGCCGAAAAAAGACTTTGCAAACTTGTTCATCTTCCGGTTCAGCACGGCTCCGATACAATTTTAAAAAGAATGAACAGGGTTTACACGGTTGAACATTATAAGAACAGAATAAAACGCCTAAAAGAAACCATACCCGATATAGCCTTGAGTACCGATATTCTGATGGGCTTCCCCGGTGAAACCGAAGATGATGTAAAGGCTACATTGGATTTGATGCAGGAAATAGAATTCGATTCGGCCTTTATGTATCATTATAATCCGCGTGAAGGAACAAAGGCTTTTAATTATCCTGACAGGATTCCTGAAGAAATAAAAATAGAAAGATTGGGCCGTGTAATCGACTTACAGCTAAAAATTACGGCAAAAAAAATGAAGGCTAAGCTCGGCAAAAAGGTAGACATCTTGGTTGAATCCCATTCGAGAAATGAAAAGTCTGAACTTTTCGGGCACACCGAACAAGGAGAGATGACCGTAATTCAGGGCAATCCTCCCGAATCCTTAATCGGAAATTTTGCCCATGCAGAACTAAAAGAACTAAAAGGAAAAACATTTAGAGCAAATCTTAGATAAAAAAAAGCATGGAGGTTAAATATGCGTAAATATTTTATATCGATTTTTTTTATTTTTTGTGTTTTTGGAATTTATTCTCAAAATTATTCTTTTGAAGTAGGCGATGACATAGTTGCTTTTACACAAAAAAATCCGCCGGAATATTTTATCAGTAGAGTTCAACTCATAAAAATGCCTGACGGTTTTCAAGAAATGATCGGCTATAAGGAAGTTATCACAAAAGAAGATACGAAATTTTTGGTATCGGGAAATAAGTTGGTAGGTGTTACCCAATATGTAAATGGAAAAGAAATCTGTCTATATGATATGGTAGGTGACGGAAAAATAGATATTATTTCTCCTTATCCAATTGTACCGGCTTGGGTAATCACGGATTCGGAATACAATAAAAAAAGTTCTAAAAATAACATTGATAAATATTTGGAAGAATTTTATAAGCTTTTTAACGGTAACGAAAACCCATACACAAGTAAAAAGCTAAACAAATTAATCGATAAAACAATGCAAGCAAGTACAGATATAAAAAATGAAAACAGGGATCTTATTTACGGAATATTTTTGTATTATGGACTTCAATCAATAAAAAATCCCTTTCTGGATTTTGCAAATATGAATATGGTTGAAAACACATATAAAGAACGCTTTAATAAGGGAGTGCATCCCTTAATTTACTTATGGATGATAGAAACTTTGATAAATGTTGGAGCTGATAAAAAAGACTTAGTGCTGCTGCTTAATGATGTCTTAAATTTATATCCTGATTTTATTCCTTTTCAAGTATATTCTTGGCAGCTGGAAAAGGATAAAAAAGTAAAAGAGAACAAATATAAAAACTTAAAAAATAAATATCCAAAGCATTGGATTGTAAAACAACTATAGAATTTTTATAAATATGTATACATTTTTATACTAAATTATTAAATAGTATAGAAATAATAATACATCTTAATAAAAAATATGGCTAACTCTCGACTAAATGGACTCACAAAACACCTCTATAAAACTTCCTATAATGTATGTTCTGTCTACTTATTCGGGGTTTTAATTGGATTGGGTGGATTTTAAAAGGTTTCATCTCCTCTTTTCTTTATCTTAAAATTTTGATATACTTTCTCATATTTATAAGCCCCTTTTCATTAAAAAGGAAAAATTGGAATTTTATTATGAAGAAAAAGCTTTTATTTTTTTTGATTTTTATAAGTATACCGTTCTCAACCTTTATTACTTCTTGCAGCAATGCTAAAGAAAAAGCAACCGTTTATGAAAAAATAAAACCTAAAAGGATTATAAAAAATAATATCCTCATTGTTCTTGGAAAAGATTATTATGAGCGGAAAGATATTTTAAAATATCTTGAAGATGAATATGCTCTTGGGAGTTCCGATTCTCATGTTCAAGTTTTACCCTATTCCGATATGGTAAAAGCGGCTAAACAACCTCGTCTTAGAATGATTAACGAAAAGATTGAAGAACAAAAAACCACAATACTTATTTCCATAGGTATACCTGAAGGCGGAGGCCGTTATCTGATTCAGGCTGCGGAGAATAATCCTAATCTTTCAATAATAAGCCTTTTGCCCATGGACGAAATTCTCCCATTGGAGGCATCCTCGGATATTGTAGTTGATTTTCAAATTCCTAAAGAGATAATGAATGAGGAAAAGGATTTTTTGATAAGCGATAATGAGGTTATGCTCTTACTTGTAGCGGCAATTTTTGCCGGTGAGGATATAAACGCTCATAACAAAAACATAAAGATTTTTCCGATAGAAGAATTTCAACAGGCTTTTTTTACGGCACAAACTATTTTAGGCAAGGAACTTTTTCCTAATCATTATACAATTAAACCGTATACTGATTCCGATACGGGACTTCAATCCCACAGATATCTTTTGATTTATAAGGATTTTGATGAAGGTCAGGAAACGGCGGATGATGATAAAGAAAACTCAGAAGAAAATGAAACGGAACATGACGGCATTATAAATCCGGATAAGCTTGAAGGAGGTGCTTAACCGGTGAACTCTTTGGAGTACTTTAATAAAGGGATTTTTGCATCTCCTGAAGCTCTTGAAAAACTAAAATCTGCCGAAAAAGCACGCCTTATTTTAATTTCGGACACACACGGTAATGTAGATACTATAATCGATATTTTGGGCCGCGAGGGAAAAAAATCCGATGCTGTTTTATTTTCAGGAGACGGCCTTGCAGATTTTTTAAATTATATAACGATTTCGCAATATGAAAAAGAGCTGATGGAATGTATGCCTCCTGTAGCAGCTCTCGTTATGGGAAATTGCGATTCAAAAAAATATGTTCTAAATTTAGATGCAAGAAAAACGGGAGCGGATTTCGGCTTTAAAAAAAATCCCGAACAGCATTTGGAATTTTTTGAATTTATCTTTTTAGAGGCTTGCCATAAAAAGATTCTTTTAACTCACGGGCATGAGTTCTATGTAGATTTTGAATTAAACACCCTTTTAAATTTTGCACGGCAGCAAGACTGCTCGCTTGCAGTTTTCGGCCATACCCACGTACCATTGATTAAAGAAGCAAACGGGATATTTTTGGTAAACCCCGGTTCGGTCTCAAGACCGCGAATGGGTTCAAATAAGAGTTATGGAATTTTAACGATGAGCAAAGATAAAAAGCCGTCAATGGAATTTAAAAATTTATAAGGCCGATATTTTTTCTTCTTCCAATTCTTTTAAGATTTTTTCATCCAGTTTTATTGAAAGATTTTTTTCGTGGGACGGAAGAACTGTTCCTTTGGGGGCGTTTTTTGCTCTGCGTAAATGTTTTACCTGAGTGGTATACAAATCTGCTTGTCCGTTTTTTCTCGCCTTTGAATAAAAGACTGCGAGGTTTCCGGCCTTAATCAAAACAGACAAAGGTATACTCTTCCCTGCCCTAGCCTTTATAAAAACATACCCGCCTGCATAATCCCTTGTGTGAAGCCAAAGGTCTGCACCCTTAACAAAATGACGCAGAAGCTCATCATTTTCGGCTGCCGTTCGGCCTACTAAAATAGTCCACCCTTCCGAAAAGAATTTTAAGCCCGGAGCGGTTTTCGTATTTTTTGCTTTTTGCTGAACCGGAATTTTTTCTTTTTGAAGAATTTTTTGAATTAAATAAGGGTTTTCTTCCGTTTTAATTTTTTCTATTTTTTCTTTTAGTTTTTCTATTTCTTTTTCGGCCGATATAATATCTTCTTCTAAAGCCTCTAAACCAGAAACGGCTTTTTTATATTTTTCGTAATAGAGATTTGCATTTTCTTGGGGTGTTTTTAGAGGATCCAAAGTAATATTTATTTTTGCACCGTTTTTTGTGTAATCTTCAAGTTCTATAAATTTCATTCCTTTTTTTATCAGATGAAGGTTTGAAAAAAGCAAATCCCCTGCATTTTTTAAACTTTGAGCATTTAAAAATTCTTCCCTTTTTGTTTTAAGTTTTGATAGAGCTTTTTCGATTTTTAATATTTTAGTTCCGTAAAGGTTTTCGGCTTCGTCCAGCAGGGCTTCTTTTGAAACCTTTGGAGCATTATTAATATACCATTCTTCTACAGCCTCATTAAAAGTTTTTGTTTTGTCATACTCGCGTACGCAATAATCTTGTTTTTTACTTTTTTGAGGTTCGGGAGTCAGCCAAGTTCCGCCTGATATTTCACCCTTCTTGGGCCGTCGGTAAAAAGCATCGATTATAAGGTTATTTTCATCGGTTAAAACTATGTTTGCAGCCCCGCTCCACAGCCTTAAATATAAAAAAAAGCCCCCTGCTCCGCTTGCAATATTAAGGCGTATAATTCTGTCTTCGTTGAGTTGTTCCGCTTTTAGGATTTTTCCGCCCTTGATTCTGGATTTTAAAAGCTCCATAAAACGCATAGGCTTATCGAATTTAGGAATTTTTTTATGTGTAGAATGAAGCCGGCATGCTCCGGCATCAAGAGAAATAAAAAGAGTAAGAGGCTTATCCTTATATAAATAAAAGACCAAGGCTGTATAAGAGGGCTGAATTATTTTTTGAATAAAATAGCCCTCTAATTTCAGCTCTTCAAGAATTAGATCTATTTCTTTATTGTTTAAGGACATTAAAACCCGAATCCTTTTAAAAGATCTTTTACCTTGTTTTCAGCTTCTTTTTTTACCTCGTTTTGTGCTTCTTTTATTTTTCCTGCGGCAATATCTTTTATACGTTTTTCGGCTTCAGCTTTCTTTTTGTCTAAGATTTTTTCATAATTTTTTACGTCATTAAGAAGTTTTTTAGCCTTATTTGCTGCCGACATAAAGGTGTCAATTTCTTTTTTATAAGTTTCTTTTTGCTCATCAAGCCATTTTTGTCCTTGCTTTAAAAGTTCTGCTTTTACTTTTTCAACTTGACGGGCAAATTCTTTTTTTAAGGCTGCCGCTATCTGATTATCTACATCCGTATCGATATCAAGTGTAAAATTTTCTCCCTTATTGATTGTAAGAGTTGTTTTTACGTTTATCTTTTTTATATCTGATAGAATGTTTTGGTAGATTTCAAAAACAAAGGCCGGTTCAAATTTTTGAACGGTAAGAACGCTTTTCATGATTTCCATATTTGCATTGATGACTACATCCTTATTTTTAGAAACCTTTACACCGCCTCCGGTTTTTAAGATACCTGTAAGAGAAGGAACGGCATCTGCCGGCGAAGGAATATCCATATCCAAGCCTTCAAATGTAAAATCGGTATCGACAAGCTCATTGGTATAGGAGCGTAAATCGATTATACCCTCTGCAGTTTCTTTTAATTTTCCGTGGGCTGCATTTAAATTAATTGTAAGAGGAATACCGAGTTTATCGTAATCATTAGTTATGGCCTTAGCTCTTCCTCCGATTTCAAAAACATCCTTTTCGGGATGATGACCTGAAAGAGAAATATTCCTTATTAAGAAAGTCGGAACCGAGTCTTTTCCGAAGATAAAGGTTTTTCCGGGAAGACGTTCCATAGCTTTCGATTTTTGAGCCAATGTAAGTTCCTTTTCTTGTTTAGGTTGTTTTTGAGAGTTTTGTAGAAGCTCCATTCCTTGAACAAAATAAGGATAATATGTACCAAGAGTATTTACTATAAAAGTGTTTATAAGATCGGCAACCAGTTTTTTACCGGTATCGATATTGATAGATTTTATTTGCCCTGCAATTTTGTTTAGGCGGTTTAAGTCACTTTTAATTGACTCGCCTGCTTCCCGTGCCAGCCGGTCAACATCATTTATATCGTTTTGAACATCATTAAAAAGACGGTTTGCCAAATCAAAATCATCCTGCCCTGTTTTAACTACTTTTTGAATAATTTCGATTAATTCTTGAAGTTGTTTTACATCATTAATATTATTTATGTCTATGGCCATTAGTTTTTGAACAGACTCAATGGTGTCTACAACCTGTTTTTCTACATCGTCCTTAGTCTTAATCCATTTTTGAGCCATCGGATCTACGGAATTTATAATTTTCTCTGTAATTTCCGGAGTTTTAAAAGCGGCTTTTTCGCGTTCAAGAATTTTTCGAGGATCTATTTGATCTTGAACGGCTTTTAAACCGCTGTCAACGGATACTTGGGATTGCACTTTTTTAAGTTCAGCATTGATAAGTTCCGTTATGGGGTTAGGCTTCTTGTTGGGATCTACAGGTTTTTGTTTTTTTGGAGGCAAGGCTCCGGAAGTTGTTCTTTCGGTATTCCATGTAAAACCTTCAATCGCCATATTTTCTGCAACAAATTTTCCTCGGCTTAATTCCAAAAGGTTAAAATAAAAGTCTATATTTTGGATCTCAAATAAATTACGCATGGGCTCTTTTTTATTTGCAACCTTATATCCTTGGATTCTAAACCTAGTGTTAAACAAGTCGAAGTCTACAAGGCTTACCTCACATTTTGCACCGAAGGCAGCTTCGGAGCCTCCGACTACAATTTTTTTTGCCAATACATTTCTAAAAATATATACAAAGAATAGAACGGCAAAAACGCAGGCTAAAGCACCCAGTACTGCCGGAAAATTTACCCTTCCCTTTTGTCTGCCTATTTCCAAAGCTATTTTGTTTATTCGTTTTAATTGGGTTTTATCGTTTATCTTTGTTTTATCGAATTCGAAATACTCTTTGTTTGTTTTTTCATCGATACTTGAAACTATAAAACCTTGGATAAAATCTTTATCTGCCGGTATGAAAATCTTTTTATAGATTTTTCGATTAAGAGATCTTTTTGTATAACGTTTTTTAAAAAGTTTTTTTACCTTTTCAAGTTTTTTAGCTTCTTTAGCGGCCCTTTTGGCTGCTTTTATTTCATCTTTTTGCAATGATTCGTTATTTTTATCCGTCATATTAAAAATTGTCCTTTATATCAGATATTTTTGTTAAGTGGCGAAGAAGCGGTATCTTACCTAAAAGGCCGACACCCTTTACATTTACAGCAGGCTGCATATATTTTCTATATTTTGCTACTATAATTCTTGTTAAGATGTATACAGGAGTATACAGTATAAGTCCCCAAATTATGCCTCCTAAGACCATTGTGTTTGAAAGCTTAAAAAGAGCTACAAAAGGAATGTTTTCTAAAGCGATAAAGATGGGGCGTAAAAATGGCAGTTGAACAGCCCAAAAACCTATATTGTTTATTAGTACATCCATAAATGGGGTTACAAACCCGAATAAAATAAAAGATATAAAAAAAGCTCCTTTATTTATGCGGATAAAAATAGACAAAAAAAACAAAAACGTAAATGTTAAATTATTTTTAGGTAATATTGCCAAAAAGAGGCCTAATGCAACGGCATGAGCTATATCACCCGGATGAGCATTTGCATTAATGGCTCTAAAAAATGAAGTTACATATTTTATCATAGAAATACGGTTTTAAACCTCCTCCTTTTCGTTTAGTCTATAACATGGAAGCTTTTTTTTCAATAGCATCGGCATATACTTTTAAATATTTTTCCGCGGCTATATTCCATCCGAATTTTTTACTCATGGCCTTGGTTCTCATCTTTTTTATATGATCTTTTTTATTATACCATGCATAAGCTGCCCAGCCTACAGTATCGTAAATACTTTGAGGACTTAAATAGTCAAGCACAAAACCCGTACCCTCGCCTGTTTCTTCATTATAGTTTTCTACCGTATCTGCGAGCCCTCCCGTCTTTCGGACTATGGGCAAGGTTCCGTAAAGGAGGGAATACATTTGGTTTAGACCGCATGGTTCATATCTTGACGGCATCAAGAAAAAGTCGCTTCCGGCTTCGATTAGATGGCTTAATTCTTCATTATACCCTATATAACATCTAAAATTAGGAAGCCTTTGTGAAAGAAAATTGAGTTCTTTTTCGCACCAAGATTCCCCCGCACCTAAAACAACCATTTGAAGCTTTATATCGGAACATATCTTAAAAGCCGAACCGTACATGGGCCCGAAAAGTTCTGAAATCCCCTTTTGATCAACCAATCGGCTTATCATGCCGAATACCGGAACTGAAGCATTTATTTCGAGACCGAATCTTTCCTGTAAAACAGCCTTATTTTTTTCTTTTTCTTCAAGGGTTTTAGAATTATATCGGTAAGGAATATACTCGTCTTTTGACGGATTCCATATTGAGGTATCTACCCCGTTTAAAATTCCTGTCAGTTCTTTTTCTCTGTAACGCAAAATACCGTCCATCCTAAAGCCGAATTCCGGGCGTTTAATTTCTTCCGCATAAGAAGGAGAAACGGTTGTAAGCATATCGGAGGAAGCAAGGGCTGCTTTTAAAAAGTTTATTCTATCCCAGTCTTCAAAGCCTGTAGCATAAAAGTCGTTCCAATCAAGGCCTGTGTCGGGAAAGGTATGCTTTGAATAAACACCTTGGTAACCCATATTATGAATGGTAAAAACACTTGCCGTATTTTTAAATTCAGTATTTTTTTCGGTAAAGCGTAAAAGTACGGGAACCAAGCCCGCAGCCCAATCATGCGCCTGTATAACATCGGGAATCCACGCCTGTTTTCGGCAAACTTGAAAAGCGGCATGGGCTAAAAGAGAAAATCTTTTCGTGTTATCGGAAAAATCAGGCTCAAAAGATGAACCGTAAACGCCATCCCTGCCGAAGGTTTGTTCATGGTCTATAAAATAAACCTTTACCTTTGAAGAAGGCAGGTTCGACTCATAAACGCCTACCCAGTGTTCATAAGGCCCCAGATGAACGGCCATAGCCCCCGGAATTTGTTTTAAGTTTTTTCGATCGATTTTATAATAGCGAGGTATTATGACTCTTACATCATGGCCTTTTTCTGCAAGAGCTATTGATAAAGCTGTAACGGCATCAGCCAAGCCTCCTACTTTTGCAAAAGGAACAAGTTCGCTTGTAACCATCATTATTTTCATAAGCTTCCCCTATAAAAACTTTTCCTATATATAATGATAACATAGTTTTATTGATTTTAAAAGACTATAACTAAAAAGTCGTAACTTTATAATATAAAATTTTGTTGTTTTACTGTACTTACAAATGCTTTTTCGGCTTTTGTAAGTGCTTGATTCTTTTGGAGGCTTTTATGAAAGATTCTATTATTAAGGGCATAAAACTTATCGGCGTTTTATGTATCGGTTTTGTTTTATTTGGAGCATGCAGTCCTCAAGCAAGTGAAAAGCGTTTTGTAAGCGTTACAGGACGATCTTCTATTTCCAAATCTCCTGATCAGGTTTCAATTTCGTTTTCGGTTTTTTCTAAGGATAGGGACTTATCTGCGGCAAAAAAGAAAAATGATGCTGCAATTTTAAAATTAAAAGAACTTTTTGAAAAATATAAAATCGAACAAAAAAATATAAGTATTGAACGCGTAAATATTACCCCTCGCTACAGATATAGAGACAACGGTGATGAATATTTTGACAGCTATGAAGTGGTACAAAACATAGCCGTTCTTCTTACAAAGATTGAAGACTACGAAGTCTTTTTAACCGACCTTTTAAATACTGGAGTCGATAGAATCTATAATGTAGGTTTTTCGGTTGCCGATATGAGAAAGCTTATGGACGAAGCAAGGGTAGAGGCCGTAAAAGCAGCTGAAGAAAAAGCTCTCCTTCTTTGTAAGGCAGCCCCCAACGGCGGAAAACCTCTTTCTTTGGGAAAAATAATCAGCATAAGCGAGGAACCTACAGGTATATTCCAACGAAACTATTATAATTATGCTGCCCAAAATATGAAAGAAGCCGCCGATTATGAGGCAGCAGGCGGAAATTTTTCTCCCATGGGACAGATTGAAGTTTCTGCAGAAATAAGCGTTGTCTTTGAATTGGAATAGTTATATGGGGAAGCTCTGTTGGAGCACAGCTATAAAATATCATCCCATGTCGGATGTATATATTTTTCTTCCGTGCTCATAACAAAGCTTCCCGTTTTGATCGGTATTTTTAGTTTATTGCTTCAAAAACATATCGTTCTTCGTTTGTATCAAAGCTGTAATTATAAGATTTTAAACCTTCTACGGTAATTTCCTGTTTGCTCGGACCATAAGTAGTCGTAACACTCCTATAAATAATACCGGGCCTCGTTTTAGTAAACGAAGATTCGACGATATGGGTTCCCGGTGTAACATAAAATCCGTTTGAAAGTTTTTCTGTAAAAAATAGCGGACGCTCTCCGTCAACGCTGTTGACGGTTATTTGCCGGGCAGCACTTGCCAGATAACCGGTTACCGAACTTGTTTTACCGATATACACTTTTACGGCATTGGGATGTTCATTCAGCCAGTTTGTAACCCGTTTCTTTTCATTCTTTGTTTTAAATATTGCAAAGGCAAAATAAGCAATTAAACCTATCGGGATAATGATAAAATAATAGATATGCGAAAAACTTGCATTACTCATGATTGTGTCCATATGTTTGCTCCTTTATGATTGTTCAATTTAGCCGGTTTATCAGCTGTTGTGTTTTTCCGTTGTATTTTCGGTATCGAGCTTGGCTACGGAATCTCCGGTAATGCCTAAGTTTTCCAAAAGCTTATTAAAATGAGAAATACCGATAAGTTCGCAATCAACCAGCACTTCCTCTTCTCCCGGTCTCGTAAGATACAGTGAACATTCCGTATCGCTTCCGGCAGAAGATCGCCCGTATGTCGAGGTAACGATTTTAGCCCTGATAGCTGTTGTCGCAATATCATATACGTCCGTTTTTTTACCTTTTTTTATGGTCAGCGTTTTATCATCAACCTCTATCGTAATGATATTATTGATAATTACAAGCCAAACATATCCTGCCAAAATGGCAATAAAAACAAGAGCTCTTACTATATTGCTCGGTATAAAAAAACCGACAATAAAGCTTACAATTACGGCAAGAGCTAATCCCATAGCAGCATTTACAAGGACTCTGTAAATCCTTGTCTTATAGGTGTGTTTCATATAAACTCCTAAAAATAAAAATATTTTGTAATTATAATTATTTACCGGCTTTTGTCAATCTTTTTTTTAGATGACATCCTTATTTTTTAAAGATAAAATCTCCACGCTCTATTGCATAGCTTTTGTATTTTAACTATAATATTTAATTATGGAAAAAATGCAAAGAACCGTAACCTGCGGCGGCTTAAATAAGGATTTTGCAGGAAAAACTGTTGTTTTAAACGGCTGGATTCACCGAAAAAGGGATCACGGCGGTATTACTTTTTTAAATTTACGCGACCGTTACGGTTTGACTCAAGTTGTTGTGGACGATGATGCAAGCGAAGAATTAAAAGCTCTTGCAGTAAGCCTCAAGCAGGAATTCTGTATTGCCGTTGAGGGGCTTGTAAGGCAGCGCCCCGATTCTATGATAAACAAAGAAATGGCAACCGGAGAAATCGAAGTTAAGGCCTTAAAGATTGAAGTGCTTTCAAAAAGTGAGGTGCTTCCTTTTCAGATTGACGAAAAAACAAATGCAAACGAAGATTTACGGCTTAAATACAGATATTTGGACTTACGCTCAAAGGCTATGCAGAACCATATTATGTTGCGCTCCAAGTTTACCTTTGCTGTCCGCGAATTTTTAACTTCAAAAGATTTTTTGGAAATTGAAACCCCGACCTTTATTAAGTCCACACCGGAAGGAGCCCGCGACTATCTGGTTCCCTCCCGACTTTATCCGGGAAAATTCTATGCCCTACCCCAATCTCCGCAGATTTATAAGCAGATTTTAATGGTCTCCGGTTTTGATAAATATTTTCAGATTGCACGCTGCTACCGCGACGAGGATGCCCGAGGCGACAGACAGCCCGAGTTTACTCAAATCGACCTTGAAATGAGCTTTGCTTCCCGCGAAGATGTTTTAAGCTTAACCGAAGGAATGATGCAGTATGCTTTTAAAAAGAGCATAAACGTAGACCTTCCGAAAACATTTGAACGCATAAGCTACGATGAAGCTATCGATGTCTACGGCACAGATAAGCCCGATCTCCGTTTTGAAATGAAGATGCAGGATGCAGCATTTATGGCCGAAATCGGAAACTTTGCAGTTTTCAAAGATGCTATTTCTTCAGGCGGAGCCGTCAAGGCCTTGGTTGTAAAAGGACAGGCTGAAGCCTATAGCCGCAAAAAAATTGAAGAGCTTGAAGCCGCAGCCAAAATATACAAGGCTAAGGGCTTGGCTTGGATTAAGGTAACGGAAGCCGGTGCAAAGCTTGAAGGCGGTATTTCCAAATTCTTTGAAGGAAAGGAAGCGGAAATTTGCTCAAAACTCGGAGCCGAAAAAGGCGACTTAATTCTTTTTGTAGCCGATAAGTACAAGATTGCCTGCACGGCCTTGGGAGCCGTCAGAGGCAAGCTCGGAAAGGACTTAGGCCTTTTAAACCCTGCCGAATTTAAATTTGCTTGGATTGTGGACTTCCCCCTCTTTGAATGGAATGAGGAAGAAAACAAATGGGATCCGGCTCATCACATGTTCTCGGCCCCTCAAGAAAAATATCTTGCAACAATGGAAGAAAATCCCGAACCCGTAAAAGGCGATCTTTACGACCTGGTCTTAAACGGATATGAGGTAGCCTCCGGCTCCATAAGAATCCACAATCCTGAACTGCAAAAGCGTATCTTTAAGATTGTCGGCTTTGACGAAAGCGAGGCAGAAAAGAAGTTCGGCTTTTTAACGGAAGCCTTTAAATACGGTGCCCCGCCCCACGGCGGCATTGCTCCGGGACTTGACCGCATAGTGATGATTATGGCAGGCGAAACCTCGATAAAAGAAGTAATCGCCTTCCCAAAAAACTCCTTTGCAGTAAGCCCCATGGACGACAGCCCCAGCGAAGTAGACCAAAAGCAGCTGGATGAACTCCATTTGGTTATTAAGGAATGAGGTTTAAATGAAAAACATTATTTTGACCGGGGATAGACCCACAGGAAAACTTCATATCGGGCACTATGTAGGCTCTTTAAAAAACAGGGTAGCTTTGCAGAATTCGGGTAAATACGACGAAATTTATATTATGATTGCCGATGCGCAGGCTACAACCGACAATGCGGATAATCTTGAAAAAGTGCGTGCAAGCGTTATCGAAGTGGCTTTGGATTATCTTGCCTGCGGAATAGACCCTCAAAAATCGACAATCCTCGTGCAGACTCAAATACCGGAACTTTGCGAGCTTACATTTTATTATATGAATCTCGTTACCCTGGCCCGTCTTGAACGGAACCCTACGGTAAAAAATGAGATTAAGCTGAGAGGCTTTAACACCGGTGCCAACGCCGGCGGAAACACCGGTATCCCTGTAGGATTTTTAACCTACCCTATAAGTCAGGCTGCCGATATTACGGCTTTTTTGGCAAATACGGTTCCTGTAGGCGAAGACCAGATGCCCATGATTGAGCAAACGCGCGAGATAGTCCGCTCCTTTAATTCTCTTTACGGGGAAACCTTGGTAGAGCCCAAGGAGCTTTTACCTGCAAACAAAACATGCGGACGGCTTCCCGGAACCGACGGAAAGGCTAAAATGAGTAAGTCGCTCGGCAACTGTATTTATATTTCGGACAGCCCCGAAGAAATCAAAAAGAAGGTAATGGGAATGTTTACGGACCCGAATCACCTCCGTGTTGAAGATCCGGGGAAGGTTGAAGGGAATCCGGTATTTACCTATCTTGATGCCTTTGCCCGAAATGAGCACTTCTCTGAGTTTTGGAGCGATTATTCATGCTTGAATGAGGTTAAGGAGCATTACCGAAAAGGCGGTCTAGGCGATGTAAAAATTAAAAAATTTTTGAACAATATTTTACAGGAAGAACTTAGGCCACTCAGGGAAAAAAGAGAGGCCTTTCAAAAAGACCTCCCTTCCGTTTATCAAATACTGATTGAAGGCACCAAAAAAGCAAGGGAAAAAGCCGCAGCTACGACTCATTCTGTCCGCTCTGCAATGAAAATAAACTATTTTGAAGGAATGTGACACATAAGCAAAGCTGATGACAAGTTTTAATTAAATAAAACTAAAACATCTCCATTTTCCCCTTGAATTTTATATGTTTGTATGATAATATCTTAAATATTGGAGGAAGGAAACTATATGGCAAATGCAGGAGGCCTTAATAAAAAGGCCAAGGTCGAAAATGATGACCTTTTAAAATTAGTTACATTCCAACTCGGAGAAGAACTTTACGGTGTAGAAATTATGGACGTTGACCAAATAGTCAGGGTTCAAGATGTAAGGCCTATTCCGAATGCTCCGTATTATGTTGAAGGAATTTTTAACCTACGAAGCGAAATTATTCCGGTAATAAGTCTTCACAAGAGATTTCACATAAAAAAGGCTTCTTTAGATGAAGGCGATGAGTTTTTGGGCGGTTTTATAATAATAAAGGTTGAAAACAACAAAATCGGTATTATAATCGATAGAGTAGCCCGTGTTGTTGATGTAAAAAAAGAAGAAATACAGCCTCCGCCCCAAATGATTGCAGGTATCGGGGCCGAGTACATTAACGGCGTTGTCCGCCGAGATCCCGGTTACCTAATAATTTTGGATATTCACAGGCTCTTTAATCCGAAAGAATTACAGAAAATTACGAATTTATAAAAATTATGAAAATACCCGTTTACAGTTCCACTATAAGACGCTCCGAAATGGATGCTGTTCTTACATGTATGGTCGAGGAAAAAATAGGCCCCGGCGAGATGAACCAAAAGCTTATCAAGCAGGTTTGCGAAACATTTCAAACAGCCGGAGCCGCTGCATTTAGAAGCCCGGCCATAGCTTTAAACTATGCTTTAAAAGCCTTAAACCTTGAAAACGGTTCATCGGTTATTATCTCAAGCCTTGCACCCTCGTGGCAATATGTAGAATTAAACCGCCAAGGGTATAAACCGATTGTGCTTGATGTAGAAGCAGATTCCGTTTTTCCTTCTTTTGAGAGCATTGAAAATGCGGTTCAAGCAGGCGGAAGAGTTCTTGTCTTACATGAAACCTTGGGCTTTTTACCTGATATCGAAAAGATATTAAGCTTAAACATTCCCGTAATAGAGGATATTTCTCAAAGTGCAGGAGCTGCCTACAAGGAAAAATATGCCGGCAGTATGGGAGTCTTTTCGATTTTGGGACTGGAAGAAAAGGATATTCTAACAGGCGGAGGAGGTGCCGTATTACTTGCTCCCGAAAGGCGGAATGCAATAGTTTTAAAAAAACTTTATGACGAATCCCCTCTTACAGACCAATTGCCCGACATAAATGCGTCCTTGGCCTTTGTTCAGTTGAAGCAGATGGCCAAAAACATGGAGCAGCGTAAGGAAATGCATGAGTCCTATATCCGCTCTTTAATGCAAGGAAAACATAAAACGATAGCTCAAAAAGAAGACACGGTAAATCCGGTTTATTCTTTCCCGGTTATTTTAAATTCGGGAGTTTCGGATGTGCAAAAATATGCGGCAAAAAAGGATATAGACATAGAGCTTGCTTTTAAAAATTCTACCGTCGAATACTTAAAAGAAAGTCAAGAAAGTTTTATAAATGCATCTTCTCTTTTATTAAGATGTGTTCTTTTTCCTCTTTATCCGCGATTAGGTGCAAAAAAGTCGTCAGAGATTGCAAGAGTTTTAGCTACCCTGCCCTAATTTCTTTTATAAAATTAGGCCCGAGCTTTTAAGGAGAAATTTTGAAAAAAGCCCTTATAGTTTTAAGTATCGAAAAACCCAATGCAAAAAAGATTTGTAAAGAAATCGAAGCTTTTTTATCGGCAAAGGGAATCGATTCTTTTGTATATAAATATGACGGCATCTCCCATTCTCCCGAATTAAATGAAGACTATGACCTTGCAATAAGCCTTGGCGGAGACGGTACGGTTTTATTTACTGCCCGTTACAGTGCTCCGCGGCAAATCCCCGTTTTTCCGATAAATTTAGGACGGTTCGGCTTTATAGCAAATATTGAACCTAAAGAATGGGAAGGAGAACTTTTACAGCTCTTAAACGGAGAACAAACCTTACATAAAAGGATGCTCCTTTCAGCTTCGATAAAACGGAAAAATAAAGAAATTGTAAAATATGAAGCTTTAAACGATGCCGTTGTTTCCGGTTCGGGCATGGCAAAGCTGATAAACTTGGATATTTCCTTTAACGGAATTTCTTTCGGTGTTTTTAGAGCTGACGGGGTAATCGTTTCGACTCCTACAGGTTCAACTGCCTACTCGGCAGCTTCAGGAGGGCCGATCTTAGATCCTGATGTATCTGCATTTGTTTTAACCCCTATTTCTCCTTTTTCCTTATCGAACCGCCCCTTGGTTCTTCCATCGTCGGGTCAAATGAAGATAAAAATTCTTCCTGCAAGAGTGAAAGATATTATAGTTTCAATTGACGGACAGGAGATGGTTTCTTTACAAGAAGATGATGAGATTATAATAAGCGAATCTCCCAATAAGGTAAAAATGGCAGGCTGTTCTCCCGATAATTTTTACAAGGCCCTGCGCTCAAAGCTCGGCTGGTCTGGTTCTTCATCGCCTGCTGATTTGATGCAAAAATTGAATTGATTGACATTTTATCCCCTTTATTGTATTATGACAGCTTATGATTACAGTAAGCGATTTAAGTTTAAAGTTCGGCGACAGGCCGCTTTTTAAGGATGTTAATTTAAAATTTACAAAAGGCAACTGCTACGGAATTATCGGTGCAAACGGAGCCGGAAAGTCTACTTTTTTAAAAGTGCTTTCGGGAGAATTGGAGCATGACTCAGGTGAGTTCAGTATTACCCCCGGAGAGCGAATGGCTGTTTTAAGGCAGGATCACTTTGCCTTTGACGAATACAGTGTAAAAGACACGGTTTTTATGGGCTATCCTAAGCTCTACAATATTAGAAATGAAAGAGAAGCCATTTATGCAAAAGAAAATTTTAGCGAAGAAGACGGAATAAGGGCTTCGGAATTGGAGGCCGAATTTGCAGATTTAAACGGCTGGGAAGCTGAAAATCAAATAGAGCAAATTCTTTCAGGTTTGGGCCTTGATGAAAACTACCATGACAGAATGATGAGCGAACTGGATGAGGGACAGAAGGTGCGGGTCTTGCTTGCTCAGGCTATCTTCGGCACCCCCGATATTCTTCTTTTAGACGAACCGACAAACGGTTTAGACCTTGAATCCATAGCATGGCTTGAAGAATTTTTAATCGACTTTCCCAATATTATAATTGTTGTTTCTCACGACAGGCATTTTTTAAATACGGTTTGTACCCATGTCTGCGACATTGACTACGGAAAAATCCGCATGTATTCCGGTAACTACGATTTCTGGTACCAGATGAGCAGGATTATGCAAAGGCAGGCTAAGGACCAACAAAAGAAGAGAGAAGAGAAGATGAAGGATTTGAGGGAGTTTATCCTACGCTTTGCCTCAAATGCTGCAAAGAGCCGTCAGGCAACCAGCCGAAAAAAAGTTTATGATAAACTGGCCTTGGAAGAAATTGAAGTTACGAGCCGTAAATTCCCTTATGTCCATTTTAAGCCCAATAGGGAAATCGGAAACAATGTTGTCCGCACCGAAAAAATTTCTTATAAAACCCCCGACACTGCGGAAGAAAAGGGCATTCAGCTTTTAAGCGATTTTTCGTTTACGGTAAACAGAACCGATAAGATAGCCTTTGTAGGCCAAGAGCATAATTCAAAAACAGCCCTCTTCGATATTTTAACCGGAAAATTAAGCCCCGATTCGGGAGATGTTTACTGGGGACAGACCGTATCCCATGCCTATCTTAATAAGGACAATGCCGAGTATTTTAATAACGATTTAAATATTACCGAATGGCTTAAACAATATTCCCCTGACCAAGATGATGCCTATGTAAGAGGCTTTTTAGGCCGAATGCTTTTTTCGGGTGATGAGTCATTAAAGCCCGTAAATGTTCTATCCGGAGGCGAAAAGGTACGCTGTATATTGAGTAAGCTCATGCTTTCGGGAGCAAATGTTTTAATATTGGATGAGCCGACAAACCATCTCGACCTTGAAGCTATCACAAGTTTAAACGATGCCCTTGTGGAATTCCCCGGTGTTATTCTTTTTAACTCTCACGACCATGAATTTATTTCTTCAATCGCAAATAGAATTATCGAAATTACTCCCAACGGCGTAATCGACAGGATGATGAATTTTGACGATTATATAAAAGACGAACACATCAAAAAGCTGCGTGAAGAACTATACGGCAACACCAAAAAGATGCAGATTTAAAAATCTGTGCTATAATTACGATTGAAATCTCTCGTTTATAACATAACCCTTTCGATCCCGCTTTGGACTTCTCGGCATTTCCCATATAAAATGGTCCGTATGTAAAAGACTGTGGGCCTTGTGACTGTTCGGCTTTTCAAAGAAGTTATTGTATAAATTCTTTATGTCCTCATTTTCATGCGAATATCTTAATTTTAAATTACTGTCGATAAAATAAAGATTTTGGCCGCGTTCAAAGGCCAATTCAAAGCCGTCATGTATGGGCTGACCTCCGCCTCCTACACAGCCTCCGGGGCAAGCCATAATTTCTACAAAATCATAATGCTTTTCGCCTGCTTCTATAGAATCTATAAGCCGCCTTGTATTGGCAAGTCCGCTGGCCACGGCAACACTCAAATTATTCTCTTTTAATGTAAAAGAAGCTTCAATAATACCCGACTCTTCTTGCGAAGAATGCCTTACAACTTTAAAAGCATCCGGCGGACAATTTTCTCCCATTATGGCATAATAGGCAGTACGCAAGGCCGCTTCCATAACACCGCCTGTAGCTCCGAAAATAATTCCCGCACCTGAAGCATCATGGAAAAGTTTATCAGGTTCCGTTTCTTTAAGGGTTTCGGGGAGAATATGAGCAGACTTAATCATCCTTACAAATTCCCGTGTAGTCAAAACACAGTCCATATCATGTCCTGCATACTCGCCGTAGAAAAGCTCCATGTTAATCTCGCCTTTTTTTGCAACACAGGGCATAATTGCAACGGAAAAAATATCCTCAGGTCTTTTTCCTATTGACTCAGCAAAATACGACTTCATAACCGCACCGAACATTTGCATGGGAGATTTTGCCGATGATAAATGAGAAACCAAATGAGGATATTGGCTTTTTATAAAACGAACCCACCCCGGACAACAGGAGGTAAACATCGGTTTATCTTTTAGCTCGCCCTTAGAAAAACGTTCAAGGAATTCGTAGGCTTCTTCCATTATGGTTAAGTCGGCCGAAAAACTTGTATCAAAAACATAGTCGGCCCCCATTCGTTTTAGGGCATCAAATATTTTGTTGACGGAAGCGTCTTTTAGATCAAGGCCTAAGTGTTCTCCCCAAGCCGTACGGATTGCAGGAGCCACTTGCACAACAACAACCTTATCAGGATCTGCAACTGCCCGCCAGAATTTTTCCGTGTCATCTCTTTCCCGTAAGGCACCCACGGGACAATGAGTTATGCACTGACCGCATAAAGAGCAGTCTGCTTCAGCTATAGTCCTTGAGCCTGAAACATTTATTGTAGTTCTGCCGCCTGTTCCTTCCATTTCCCATATATTAAGACCTTGAACTTTATCGCAAACCTGAATACAACGCATACATTTAATGCACTTTTTTGAATCCCGTATAAGAGGAAAATTTTTATCCCATGGCTGAAGCTCAAGCTGTTCTTCATATAATACATCTTGAATATTAAGATCGTTTGCAAGGGTTTGTAAAGCACAGTTTCCGCTTCGTACACAGGTTGCACACTTACAATCATGTTGAGACAAAATCATCTGAACGGTTCTTCTTCTGTCAAGCCTTACCTTCGGGCTATTAGTGTATACAACCATTCCTTCTTCAACGGAGTTGTTACAAGCGGTTATAAGTTTTTCCTTTCCTTCCAATTCAACAACACATACACGGCATGCTGCAATTTCATTGATTCCCTTTAAAAAACAAAGTTTTGGTATAGGAATACCGGCCTGTGCTGCAGCTTCCATAATTGTCATGTTTTTATCAACATTTATTTTTATATTATCTATTGTTAAGTTTACCATAATCTTTCACGCCCTCCCTTAAATATTCCAAAGCCGAAGTGATCGCATTTTAGACAACGGTTCGATTCCTGACAAGCCTCTTTTTTACTCATACAGAATTCTACACCTTCAAAATCCTTAATCCTTTCTGAGGCTTCTCTCTCTCCAAGCTCAACCCTTCCGCAGGCAAGGCGGTCATCTATATTAGGTATGGGGATTTCTATATCACAGCTTATAGTGTGGCTGTAACCTAAATATTCGTCTATATTTGCAGCCATAACCTTTCCGGCGGCAATAGCCTTTATAACTGTAGAAGGTCCTGAAGCACAATCCCCTCCTGAAAATAAGCCCGGCATTCCTTTAAAACTTGCGCTGGGCATCGTAAAAAGCTTGCCCCTATCAATCGGTATACCTGACTCTTCATAATGCTGAGTTTCGATATCCTGTCCTATTGCAACAACAAGCACTTCACACGGAATAAAAATATCAGGTTCCCCCGTAGATACAACGGAGGCTCGGCCGTCTTTTATTTTGGAAATCATCTGGGGAGTAACCCAAACGCCTGTGAGTTTTCCATTCTTTACTTCGAGTTTTGAAGGAGCTTTTAGGGTCATCATTTCTACCCCTTCGGCTAAGGCTCCTTCTATTTCGGCAGGAAGAGCCGTCATATCGGCTACACGCCTTCGATAAAGACAGGTAACTTTTTCCGATTTTAGGCGGACAGCAGTACGCACTGCATCCATGGCAACATTTCCGCCTCCTATTATTGCAGTTTTTTTACCTGTTAAATCCATGCCCTTATCCATTCCTACATCTCTAAGGAATTGAACGGCAGAGATAACGCCTTCGGCATCTTCTCCTTCAAGGCCTAGTTTTTTGTCGGTTGAGGCTCCAATTGCTATAATAGCTGCATCATTATCTTTTATAAGCTCATTGAGTTCTATGTCGGTTCCTATTTTTTTACCGTAAACAATCTTAACTCCGGTTTCGAGAATTGCATCTATATCTTCGTCCAATCTGTCCTTAGGAAGACGGTAATTAGGTATACCGTAACGGAGCATTCCTCCTAATTTGGGCAGCATTTCATATACGGTTGTCTGATGCCCCATGAGCTGTAAATAATAAGCCGCGGTGAGCCCTGCAGGACCGCCCCCGACTATGGCTATAGTCTTTCCTGTAGAAGGGGCAGATGGAGGGGGCGGAACTTTTCCGGAAAATTCAACGGCAACTCTTTTTAGTCCTCGTATATTTATGGCACTGTCTACCATGTTTCGCCGGCACCTATGTTCGCAAGGATGTTCACAGATAAAGGCACATGTAGAAGGAAAAGGATTGTCCTTTCTGATAAGCCGGACGGCATCAGCATACCTTTCATCCCTGACAAGGGCAATATAGCCCGGAATATCCACATTTGCAGGACAGAGAGCTACACAGGGTACGGGCTGAGTTGTTATACAGCCGCATCTTCCGTGTTTTATATGCTCTTCAAAGTCATCACGGCAATAGATTATGCTTTTATAAACCATATCGGCAGCTTCATACCCCAGTGCACAGTCAGCTGTCTCTCTTATCGACTTTGCAGTTTCTTCGATAAGTTTGATGGTTTCCATTTCAGCTTTTCCGTTTAGAACATCAGTTAAAATATGCTTTAACTGTAAAAGGCCGATACGGCACGGCACACATTTTCCGCAAGTTTGGGCATGACACATTTCGATAAAGGCACGTGTTATGTAAACGGGACAAAGTCCGGGAGGACTTGCTTCAATTCGATGTTGAAGATTCTCATACAGTTCTTCAATTATAATTTGAGACCGGTTTTGTGAAAATATCTCAAGTCGACTCATTTGCATACTCCTTATGTCATATATATTAACCTAAGTTGAATCCACTCTCATCTTTAATTGTACAATATGTTTATTAAAATAGCAAGTTTTAATTTGATAACTTTAGAATTTTTTTCTATAAATTGTTTATTCTACAAGGCCGTACTTCATCGAATATATTAAAACCCTTATCGAAAGGCTGTCATCCTTGAGGTATTTTTTGATTCTTTCTTCGGCTCCTCTTTCCATGGCTTTAAGAATCATTTCCATCTTGTTTTCAACAAGATAGTTGAAGACTTCTTCAGCCGTTAAAAAGGCATTTACCGTTTCGATTGTTTTTTTGTCTGCCCCATGCATGGCAAGGTAGTAGACAAAGGCTTCCATGCGCGTGTCGGCGGTGCGGTTATGGGTGTTAAAAATACCTATGGAAAGTTTGGCGAATTTACCTATGTGTCCGAGTAAGGTCATGGTTTTAAAGCCTTTAGAATAGGCATAGCTTAAACTATCCCCTATATAGTTTGAAATTTTTACGGTGGGAAGGTCTATTATAGTGTTTAGTTTTTCTTTAAGGCCTTCCCCGTAGTTTCCCGGCACCAAAAGTATTTCTTTTTTTTTCGAATTTTGTAATATTCCGTCTATTTCAAGATAGATGGTTTTTTTGATGGCATCTTCGCTCATAGGATAGACTATGCCCTTTGTGCCTATAATAGAGATGCCGCCTTCAACACCGATATTTTTATTAAAGGTTTTTTTGCCGATTTCGGCTCCTTGAGGACTGAAAATTTCTACATTGAAGCCCCTTTTTGAAACCTTTAAAACTTCTTTTTCTATCATTTGACGGGGTACGGGATTAATGGCAGCCTCCCCTACTTCTCCGAAAAGACCTTTTTTGGTAATTCTTCCTATACCCTCTCCACCGTCAATAAGAACCTTCCCATCGTTTCTATAAGAGACCCGAGCATGGATGTAAATGCCGTCGGTGCTGTCAGGGTCGTCCCCCGCATCTTTTTGAACGGCGGCCTCTCCAATAGCTGTTCCGTCTTTGTCTTTATAGGAGCGGCAATGCTCTACCGGAAGGTCAAGGACAAGTCCTGCAGGCGTATCGATTTTAACCGAGGTCATAGTTTCACCGCCTAAAATCAAAGCCGCCGCCTTAGCCGCCGCCGCCGCACAGCTTCCCGTCGTATATCCGCATCTTAGCTTTTGTCCGTCTTTGTCTATATATAAATCCAGTTTCATTTTATAGATAAGATTATAGCATTTAAAATGGGTTTAGAGAAGATGGCGCTACTAAACTCCATTTATGACAATGTTAATACTTAGAAACCCAAGATATGCCTGAATCTCTTATTAAACGTATTGCTTCTTTATTTCTTTTGTAGTATTCTTAATGGGTTTTCAGGGGTATTATAAGGAAAAACTATGAATGTATATGATTTAATTGCAGAACATTACAGCGACCTTTTTCCGCTTGAAACGGAAAAACTTGAATTTATACAACACCTTTGTCCGTTGCCGGGCAGATTGTGCGATGCAGGCTGTGCAACCGGTGAACTTGCAATGGGTTTATATCAAAAGGGATATAATATATGCGGACTCGACTTAAATGCAAAGATGATTGGAATTGCAGAAAAGAAAGCTTCGTGTATCCGCAAAACAGGTGAGCTTATGTTCTATCATGCAGATATCGCCGATATTATGCAGTTCGGTAAATTTAAGGGTGTGTTGTGTTTTGGTAATACACTTCCGCATTTGCATGATGAAGATATTCTACACCGTTTTTTTAGTTCCGTGTATCGGTCATTAGAGGAACACGGCATCTTTATTGTTGAAGTTCTCAATTATGACCGCATTCTTGCTGATAAAAGAATGGACTTTAAAGATAAAGAAACGAAAGATTTTATTTTTAAGAGGCACTATGATTTTTTACCTGACGGGAATATCAGATTTACTATAGAATTTACCGATAAGTTGTGCAGTACCGTCGGTTCGGATTTTACGGTATTACATCCTCTGAAGAAGCAAATGCTTTTAGCCTTATTTAAGCAGGCAGGATTCAAATCTGTTTCAGCCTATTCGGATTACAGCTTTACGGAAAGCCGTGCAGAAGATTATGCCGTAGTATATACAGCAAATAAATAGGAGATATAATATTCTCATTTTGATAAGGAGCAGTTTATGAAAAACATAAAATATCTTTACATGGTTTTGATTTTTTTTACTATTATTGTAATAAAAGGCATGGCGGCAGAAAACAACAAAGAGTATAAAGTACTGATAGGTATGGCCCCAGATAAAGCGGTAAATCTTAAAGGAATAAAAACACTGGTAATTGATGCCGAATTTTTTTCTAAAAAAGATATAGAACAGCTTCACAAAAACGGGAATGTTAATATAATTTCTTATTTAAACATCGGCTCTATCGAAACATTCCGCGATGATTATGAAGCATTTGAAGATCTAGCTTTAGGAGACTATGAAAATTGGGATGAAGAAAAATGGATAAATGTTGCGGACAAAAGATGGCAAAAAAGAATTAAGGACAAAGCACGGCTCTTATCTCAAAAAGGCATAGACGGTTTTTTTCTTGATAATGCTGACATATATTATCATTATCAAACGCCCGAAATATATCGAGGACTTATGAGTCTTTTGTACGAAATACATAAAGAAAATAAACCTATTATAATAAACGGCGGAGATACTTTTATAACTCAAGCAATGAAGGAAAATGCTCTTAAAGGAATCATAAACGGAATCAATCAGGAAAGCGTATTTACCGAAATAAATTTTAAGAATAATACATTTGGAGTAAAACCTATAGAAGATAGAGAGTATTTTATGGACTATCTGGATCAATGTAAAACCTATGGATTTACCGTCTATTTACTGGAATACGGCCCAAGCAAAAAAATTGAAAAAGACATAAAGACGTATTGTCAAAGCAACGGATTTATCTATTACATATCCCATTCATTGCAACTCGATAAACTTTTTTAATGCGGAAAAATTATATTTTAAGGAAAATTTTATGAACAACAAAAACAATTCTGCTTCAAATAGCAGCACAGAACATGTACATCCGTTTGAGCCCTTCGTCTCTAAAAACACAAAGACACTAATATTGGGTACCTTTCCGGGAAAAGATTTTACGGATCCTAATAAAGAGAATGACAAAGAAGATTGGTATTATGGCAATAAATGTAACGAATTTTGGGAATTAATAGAATATGCTTTAGACTGTAAAGAAAATTCATTAAGAAAAATAAAAGAAAAAAAGGAAGTATTGAAAAAACACAACATTGGTATAACAGACATTGTCAAAAAAGCAAAGCGAAAAGAGGATAATAACTCAGATGAAAATCTTGAAGTTATGGAAACTAACGATCTTAACTCCCTTCTTGATAAATATAAGGACATTGATACAATTGTACTTACTTCAAAAGATATGTACACACAATTTTTTAAAAAATATTATGTAAAAACTGACGATGCCATTTTAAAACAAGATAAAAACAAGAAAATGGAAACTCATGAAGAGCAAGGTAAAAAAATAAATATCTATTATTATACTTTTAAAGAAAGACCAATCCGTGTTGTTCCATTGCATACTCCCGCAAGAAAAAATGTAGCAAATATATCAATAGATATAAAAAAAGCACTATATAAATATATACTTAACGATACTAAGTAATCTTACCCTGCCAAAAATCGGACATGGATGTCCGATTTTTAGCGAACCCCTTGAATTTTTACAGATTTTCTTTTATACTTCCCTGATTGTAAATGAGGAGATTTGATAAACAGTTCGGCAGAAATTCAGCCTCACTGTTTATCTGTCGAGTTTGCCTTTCGGCAAACATCGCATTATTGTATGCAGTTTGTAAACAAACTGCGTGAAAAAACTTTTTTCGGAAGCTGAGGCTTCCTGCAAAAAGTTTTTCTGGGAGTAGATATGGGTAAGGTAGTTATGGGGGCAGAAGCTCTTGACGGGTATTTAACTGAAGACGATCTAAGGCATCTTAACGAAATGAATACTCTTTATCAGGAAGCTATTGAAAATTTTACCGTTTTAGAAAAGGAAAACGGCGAAAAAAAGAAAAAGGCCAAAGATGAGGTTATAAGACTTTATACCGAGATGGGGCATCTTATGCAAAATATATGCAAAGAAATACCTCAACTTAAAGTTTTTTCTTTTGATACTGAACATGAAAATCATGCTGAGGCTTCAAGGGTTATTGCAAAACTCCGCTCCATAAAAACCGAGCACAGCGAATTCTTATACTATACCCAGCGTTCCTTTGAAATGCTTTTTAAACTTGCTTATAAAGGACACCAAAAAGACAAGAAAAACTATCTTGTAGTAAAAACCCCTGTAAAGAATCCTGTTCAAAACTATGCCGTTCACAAGATAACCGACATTGACCATAAAATCGAAAATACGGTTATGTGTGTTATGTTGAGAGGCGCCCTCCTCCCCTCTATGATTCTTTCAAAAGAAATTGAAGAGTATTCTTCGCACGGCTATGTAACCCCCTTTGCCCTCTTTAAGATTAAAAGAGATGATTCCCGCAAGGAAGACGATATGCAGTACATCCTTGATTTGGATAAGTCTTATTTTAACCTAAAAGATTTAGACGGAAAGGACCTTATCTTTGCAGACCCTATGAATGCTACCGGAGGAAGCCTCGTAACCGTTGTAAAACACCTAAAAAAACTGGGCGTAAAGCCGAAATCGATAAGCTGTTTTCACGTAATTTCTGCCTTAAAGGGAGCTCTGCGAATTGTGCGTGCCTTAGATAACTGCACCCTATACACCCTTTGGATGGACCCTGCCCTAAATGCTTCGGCCTATATCATGCCGGGACTCGGCGATGCAGGAGACAGGATAAACGGAACCGATACCGATGAAACACCCAGAAACATTATTCAGCTCCTTGCAGACTACGGCTCAAATATTGCGGGGCTCTACCGCTCTCAGCTGCGGCAGATAGAAAAAACCGTTTTAGGAAATTAAAATTTTTTTATGGGAGAAAAAAGGTGAAAAAAAATATTTTTATAGTTTTTTGGGGACTCTTGTTTTTTCTTTGTTTTACAAAAGCTTTTGCAAAGGGAGCCGTTGAAGAAGACCTTGCAGGAGAGTATTTTTCAATTGCTCAAGGCTATACAGAGTTAAAAAACTATTCTAAGGCTGCAGATTATTATCTTAAAGCCGAAAAGTCTGAAAAATATAAAAATGCAGCTCAATATAATTTGGCACAAGTTTATGCCCTTCAAAATGAATGGGAAAGCTGCCTAAAATATATTGAACCCCTCTATAAAAAAGCTCCCGAAAACATAAAAATATCTACAGCCTACGCCTATGCTCTGGCCTCATCCGGAAAAGAAGAAAAAGCCCTTTTAATTTATGAAAAGATTTATTTGGAAGATAAAGAAACTCCCGAATATTTCTTTAACTATGTTAGAATTCTAATTATACTAAAAAAATACGAAAAAGCAAAAGAACTTCTTAACGAATCCAAAGAAAAATTTACACAAGAAGATGATAAAAAAACTATTAGTGAACTTGAAAAAGAAATAGAAAAGCTTTTAAATCCGCCTGAACTAAAAAAAGAAGATAAAACAACAGAAAAAAAAGATTCAACGCAAGATGATAAAAAGTCTGAAGAAAAAAAATAAGAAAGCTAATCAAAGATCGGAACGGCTTCATAGCCCTCGCTTTTTAGCCGGATAACCATATCTCCCTTGCCGTCATCCTTTACTAAAACAGAAAAGAAAGCATCCACCCCTCGCTCTTCTTTTTTTATTGTTACAGTAAAACCTTTCTTTTTAAGCTCATCTGCAAGTCCTTTTGCAAAATTTTCGGTTTTAAAAAAACCGGTTTGATAAAATTTTGCAGCCGGCAATTCATTATTTTGTGCTAAGGTTTCACCTTGGCTTAATAAAACGGATTCGGAAGCTGAATCTGCAAGAGATTCTTTAAATCCTCTATTTTGAGGCATTAAATACCAAAATGTTTTAGGGCTCAAAAAAGCCTCACCTCGGACAACGGCAGCCTCAATGCTGTTAGGGAATTTTTTTACGAGGGTGTTCTCAGCCTTCTTATCCCCATCGACCCACCAAAGAGTCAAAAGCATGGCAGGATGAAATTCTGCGAATTTTGAATCGGTAACATATTTTTTTATATTTTCAAGAGAAGCCTTTTCATCCGATTTTAATTTAAGCCATTCAAAAAGAACAAGAACTTTTATATCTTCTTTAGAAAATGGAGCTTCAACGATGGGCAGCAAGCGGTTGCGGCAAAGCTCGGAGGACTCGCTTATGTTATCGGCTAAAAGATATGCCCCAAGAGCCTTGGTTAAAAAAGTTTTTCTTCCGGTTTCGGGAGAAAGCTCCGCAGCTTCAAGATAGTGTCTTCCGGCTCGCAAAAATAAATCGAACCTTTCTTCATAGTCGGCCAAAACGGATAAAGCTATAATTTTTTCTTCATTTGAAGAAATCTTTTTTATTTCAGATTCAATAAAGGAAGAGGCCTCAAAAGGAGTTTTTTTTGTAAAACCGTTTTTGATAATCTTTTGAACATTCGGAGGCAAGGAATTTTGAGCAGTCAGGCTATGCAAAAAAAAGAGAGTCAATAAAAAAAATGATATTTTTTTTATCTTAAATTCCATAAACCTTTTTATCTCTTACCTCATTTGATCTCAGAATTACTTTCAGAAATTGAAGTCTTAGACTCTTTTTTACGCTTAAACCATGATTTTTTAGGTTTTTTTAAGTCCACAGTATCTATCCCGATGCCATCGCTTGCAGTAAATGTTTCTTTTTTTTCGTTTACAGGCTTATTTTTTTTCCTTTTATTTCCAAAGAAAAAAGGAATGGTTAAGATAAGTCCGATTAAAAACGAAAAAATATTGCTTACATAAACAGGTACGTTTTCAAATGTATAAAAAATTAAAGAAATATCGCAAGAATTTTTCATATTAAAGCCTGCAAACAAGCCTAAAAATAATACTATCAATAAAAAATAAATCAATTTCCAGTTCATATAGTTCCTTTTAAGAGCATTTCCAATACTCAAAAGAATAGTATACATAAAATGTAAAAAAGAACAACAGGGGTAATAAAATCTACTTAACCGCCTAATTAACCCTGTTTATTTCCTTTCCTGCGATAAAGGCTTTTACGTTAGCGGCGGCTATTTTTATAAGCCTCTCTCTGGCCTCAAAGGTTTGCCATGCCATGTGTGGCGTAATAATACAGTTAGGAGCTTTAAGCAAGGGATTATCCTTAGCCGGAGGTTCTACACTGAGAACATCGCAGGCAAGACCTGCAAGTCTTTTTTCCTTTAAAGCCTCTGCTGCATCCTTTTCGTTTATAAGAGGACCCCGTCCCGTATTGATTATGATAGAAGTTTTCTTTATTTTTTTTAAGGACTCGGCATTTATAATTTCTTTTGTTTCCGAAGTCAAAGGACAGTTTAAGCTTATTATATCGGAAGAAGAAAAAAGCTCATCTAAAGAAACTTGTTTTGCTTCTTCTAAACCCTTAATATTTTTTTTAGAGCGATTAAAATAGATTACCTTCATATTCATAGCAAGGGCAATTTTTGCAACGGCTTGGCCTATGTTCCCGAAACCGACTATACCCATCGTCTTATCGGAAAGCTCCCTTATATCAAAACTGTGATAGCAAAAGTGAGGAGAAGCCGACCATTTTCCGCCCATAACCTCATCGCTATGCTCTTTTACATGCCAATAAAAGTGAAAAATAAGGGCAAATACAAGTTGAGCCACGCTGTCGGTGCTGTAAGAGGGAATATTCGTTACGCAAATATTTTTAGCTCTTGCAGCTTCAATATCGACAACATTATATCCCGTAGCTAAAACTCCTATATATTTAAGACGCGGCAAAGAATCCATTATTTCTTTAGAAAAAACTACCTTATTGGTAAGAACGGCATCTGCCTCCTTACACCTTTCAAGAAGTTCATCTGCACTTGTTTTATCATATATTGTAAGATTTGAAACCGATTTTAACTCATTCCAAGAAAGGTCTCCGGGATTGGAAGTAAACCCGTCAAGAATAACCAAATTTAATTTTTTACTCATAAAAACACCTCTGAATATTTATCATTCCATATTTTTTTTAATTCGTCAAGGGGTCTTTTTGGCATAAGAATGTTGATTTATAATACCTTTAAAATCTAAAAGAGGAATATCCATAGAGCGGGCATAATCGCATAACTTGCTATCACCCGAGATAAGCAAATCACAATTTTTTGCCATGAGTAAAATTACAGAATCGGTAATGCCTAAGTCATAATAAGTATTCTGCTCAATAGATTCTATGGTTTTTATATAAACTTCTACACTTTTCTTATATATTTCTTTTGATAAATTAACATATTTTTCTTTGTAATAGCCTTGAAATGTATTATTTAAAAGATTATCAACTTCTGTAGTTATGTTGGGACAAATTATAAGTTCTAAATCAGAGCCAAAATTATTCATGGTAGCTATTAAAAACTCATAATCTTCAACAGTATAAATGGAAGTACGCTTATGAGTTTTTATTTTATGTGGAGCTATCATACCTATTAAATATAAGATAAAAACATTTGTATCCAAAATAATTTTTTTAGGAAAATGCATAGCTCTATTCTGCAAACATTCTCATTTGAGCTATTTTTCCTGCATTCATATTAAAATCAATTTTCTTATAAATGCGGGTATATGGTAAATTTAAAGCCGTTGCAGTAAATAAATTTTTAGGTTTTTCTTCAGGTATTAAGAATGAAACCGTCATAGGCTGAATATAAGAGCTTTCAAGAGGATATAGTTCTTCCAGACGAAAGTCATCGATTTTAAAACCATATTCATCACGTAATTCTTGCTCAACTATGGGTAAGATGTTTTTTTACAAAACCTCCTAATTGTAAGGATAATTATATCATAAAAAGGTAGATAAGGCTATGTGTTGGATGGAGAGCTTGTAAAGTTTTATAAGTATTTTGATGCTTGAAATTATGATTTATACCTCTTTTGAAGAGTGATAAAATACAAAAAATTAAATAATTATTTCATTAAATACCTTGACCTCTATAAAATATATTCGTATTTTGAAATATGAAAGGAGTATATCTATGTATAGAGCTTTTAATGTTAAAATAACAGAGAACGAAATAGATGATTTATTAAAAAACAGTAATCAGCTTTATGATAATTTTTTTGATATAGATATTTCTAATAAATTCAATATACAGCGATCATTGGAAAATTTTTTGCTACCTAATAATGCTATTGATGTACAAAGTCTTGAACAAGACTGGTTTCCAAGTGTTGATGCTCATGTTTTTATCTCACATTCACATAAGGATATTGGATTAGTGGAAAAGTTTGAACACTGGTTATATCAGCGATTCGGTATAAAAAGTTTTGTTGACTCAAGAGTATGGGGATACGCCAATGAATTATTAAAAAAAATTGACGATGAATACTGCATTAAACAAGATACGTACTACGGATTGATATATGATTATGAAAAAAGAAATATATCCACCAGCCATGTTCATATGATATTGGCGACAGCGCTTTTAAAAATGATAGATAAAATGGATTATGTTTTCTTTTTTAATACTCCCAATTCATTGTCTACAAATAATATTAGACAAATGACTTATTCTCCTTGGATATATTATGAATTATTATTACTAAATTTTATCAGAAAAAATAGCCCCAGAAAGCTTGTTGAAGGAGAAATGAGAAAATCGTTTTCTATAGAATCTAAGAAACTAACAATGGCTTTTCCTGTTGATATTAAAAATTTATATAAATTATCAATGACTGAGTTGTCTAGGTGGGAAATGGATGTGCCAAGTGACGAAAAATATCCGAATTCTGCATTAATGAAATTAAACCTCTTATTTCCAGATATAAAACTCACAGACAATTTATCAAAAAGAGGTAGAATTTATGGATAATAAGTTAAAACATTTAGAATTTATTCAAAATGTTATCGAACGAATGAATAATAATTCCATTCAGTTAAAGACATGGACAATTTTATTGGTTGTAGGTGTATTAGCTCTCGCTGGAAAACAAGAGAGTTGGTTCATTATGTTATGTGCAATGATGCCTACAGGATTATTTTGGCTTTTAAATATACATTTCTTAAAAATAGAACGAGCATATCGTGTGTTATATGATATTGTGCGAGAAAAAAATGAAAAAGACATAGATTTTTCAATGGATATTTCTAATATCAGAGTTCCAAAAAAAACTATGCCAACAATAAGTCATTTTTATTTACCAATTATGGCGGCTCTTTTGATTATATCCTGGTGGTTATATTTCTATTCATAAATACATTATTTTCCCCGCCACGGAAAATCGGGGAATATCCCCCTCTGCAGAAATAAAAGATGCCCATATAAAAGCTTTTTCTTACTATTTGTTATGGTATTTCACGAGGCTGCCTCGTGTAGTGCTGAAACATGTGCCCTATTGTAGCTGTAATAGGGCATCGATTGTAGTACTACACGAGACCGTCTAGTGTAGTGCTGAAACATGTGCCCTATTGTAGCCGTAATAGGGCATCTATTCTAGCCGAAAATCATTTGCGGGAATATTAAAGGCATCTCCGTCCTGCAAAAAGCAGGATTTAAAAAAACTTGCGCGTTCCCCGTAATAGGCAGCATATTTTTTTATATCGCCTATAACCTCTTCGGTAGAACGCACCGAAAAGCGCATCCCCTTATACAATCCGCAAAAAAAACATCTGTTCCAAGAACAGCCTCTTGTCAAACGCAACAAGAGGCTTTGATGTTCCGACGGCGGTCTTATAGGACCGAGTTCAACATCTATCATCTTGTTTTTCTAAAATGATGAGTATTGAACTATCATGTCCATCGGATTCCGCTCATTGTCATAACGGTTAGGAGATTTTGCCGCTTCTTTTCCGTAACCGATAACCAAAATGTTTACCGGAATCAAATCATCGGGGATATTGAATTCAGCACGCACTACATCAGGCTTAAAATAAGTAATCCAACAGCTTGAAAGCCCCATATCTTGAGCGCACATCATCATGTGGTCGGCTGCGATACTCGTATCAATATCTGTCATGCTTGCTTTGTCAAAGGGGCGAACCCACGCCGCTTTTTTGTTGGCGCATACCACAATGGCAAGCGGTGCCCCGTGCGGAGTACATGCTTTTTGCAGCTTACTCATCGCCGTATCGTCATTTAAAACAAGAAAACGGCAAGGCTGCATATTTGCCGCCGTAGGAGCAATACGCCCCGCTTCCAAAATACTGTTAAGCTTTTCCGCCTCAACAGCACGCTTTTCATAACTTCTCACCGAATGTCTGCTTTTGGCGAGTTCTAAAAATGTGTTCATACGACACCTCCTTATACATAGATATTTCTCTATGTATAACATACAAAACATATAGATATTTGTCAATATATATTTTTGCTTTTTTTAAAAGTTTTTCAGAAGTTAAATCAATACATGAAAAGGAGAGAGCGCGTTATTAGCTCGGTGCATTATTTTTTATCGGTTAAGGCGTTAATTTCTTTTTGAAATGTTTTAAGTTTTTTCTTGTCGAGAGAATAATTAATCCATTTGGATTCTTTTCGAGTGAGAACAAGACCGCAGTCGGTTAATATTTTCATGTGATACGAAAGGGTCGGCTGTGTAATTGAAAATTTTTCCAAAATCTTGCAGGCACATTTTTCCCCATCGTTTAACATCTGAATTATTTCCAAACGGGTACTGTCGCTCAATGCCCTGCACATCAAAGCTATATCTATAGAACTCATAACACATATTATACAAAAAATTTAAATATTTTCTATATGGCAGTGTTTTAGCCGCAAACTTCAACATCTCTCCCTATATAAAAGAATTTATGCTAACATTGTTATCAAAAATAAGAAGAAGTCAAGGGGGTAAAACTGTCTTATGCAAAAGTATTGCCTTTTATAGTATGAAGATAATTTTTTTATACAGGGCAGCATTCAATTCGTGAAGAGCATCTCTAATCATAAGTCCTTATGTATCAATGACTTATGAAAAACATCGCAAATTAAATTTAAGGAAACCCTCTAAAAACTGATGTTTTTAGAGGCTCCCAATAATCAAAATTGCAAAAATCGCAAATAGGAATTCCCTTAGGCATATCGGAATTACTTAGCGCATTGGCATAAGTCTTTGCCTGTTCAAAGGCTTTTTTTCTGTCCTTACCCGGTGTTTTCATTTCGATAAGAATGTAACCTTTCCAAAAAAGGTCTATGTAACCGTTTGAGCCGTCTTGCAGTTTTACCTTTTGTTCAAAAACGGCAATTTTACTCCTCGGAACACCGAAGATTGCAAAAAATTCGTTTTCAAATGTTTGGGCATCCGCCTCTTCCCGTGCTGTTGCAGCCTTATCTTTCCAATTCAGCACAAATCCTTGTGCCCTTAGTTTTATTTCGTTTAATGAAAGTACAGCCATCCATATATTTCCTTATTTATAGTCTACATTAAAATAGTATTTTGTCAAGTCAACATATTTATGTGTCAATGATTTATGTTCTCGTAACCTATTAGCGAAAAAAAATCCCCCTCTAAAAACATCAGTTCTTAGAGGGGGCGTTAAAGCTGTTCAAATTTAAAGCTGTTTATTTACAACAGCAGCAAGCCTTGTACCTTAAAACAGGTTCACGGGCAGCTTTTGTTTCATCTACTCGTCCGATTGGGCGTGTGTAGGGATAGCCGTGAAGCTTTTCGGGATTTGAATAAGCTTCTTTTTTGAGTTTGATCATAACTTCGGCAGTAAAGTCCAAGGTGGACTTGCTTTCCGTTTCCGTAGGCTCAAACATCAAGGCTTCGTGTACGATGAGCGGGAAGTACATCGTCGGCGGGTGGATACCGTCGTCGATTAAGCCCTTAGCTATGTCAAGAGCACTTACGCCTGTTTCTTCCTTGATCTTATCAAGGGTAAGAACAAATTCGTGCATACAGATTCTGTCAAAGGCAACATCATATTCTTTTTCAAGCTTTTTCTTTAGATAGTTTGCATTTAAGACAGCATAGCCTGAGCTTTCCCTTATGCCCTCGCTTCCGAGTGTAAGAATATAGGCATAGGCACGCAAGAAGACAAGGAAGTTTCCGTAGAAGTTTCTAACCCTTCCGATTGAATCCGGGCGGTTATAATCCAGCTTATAGCTTCCGTCCGAGCCTGTAACTACGGGAACAGGTAAGAATTCTTCAAGGAATTTTTTACAACCGATTGGGCCGCTTCCGGGACCGCCGCCTCCGTGAGGAGTCGAGAAGGTCTTGTGCAAGTTAAGGTGAACTATATCATAGCCCATATCTCCGGGTCTGAGTCTTCCCATAATGGCATTAAGGTTAGCACCGTCATAGTACAATAAGCCGCCTGCTTTGTGAACGATTTCGGCAATTTCTTTGATATGGGTTTCAAAGAGGCCGAGGGTGTTCGGGTTTGTAAGCATGAGGGCAGCAGTATCGTTTCCTACAGTCTTTTTTAATTCCTCAATATCTACATTTCCGTCTTTATCGGAAGGAATGTTTACGATTTCGCATCCGACCATTGCGGCACTGGCAGGGTTTGTACCGTGTGCCGAATCGGGAACCAAAATCTTGTTTCGGGCATGGTCGCCGCGTTTTTCGTGATAGGCTCTGATTACCAAAAGGGCTGTGAATTCTCCGTGAGCACCTGCTGATGGCTGGAGGGAGAAAGCATCCATTCCGGTAATTTCACCGAGTTTTTTACCTAAATCGCCCATAGCCTCGATACAACCTTTCATTGTATGTTCAGGCTGCAATGGGTGAATATTGGTAAAGTTCGGAAGAGCCGCAACTTCTTCGTTGAGTTTGGGATTGTACTTCATCGTACAAGAACCTAAAGGATAAAAACCGTTATCTACACCATGAGTACGCTTGCTCAATTCCATATAGTGGCGTACAAATTCAAGTTCCGAAACTTCAGGAAGTTTTGCATCGCTTGCTCTTAAATATTTTGAATCAAGTTTATATTCGGGTACTGTCAATTTTGCTTCTGCAAATTTGTGACCCTTTACGGATTTTTCAAAAATCAATTCGCTCATTACAATACCTCCTTAATGATTTTTACGGCCTTATCAAGGTCGCATTTGCAAAGAACATCGGTTGCACACCAAAGAATAGCATCATCACAAATCTTTAAACCGCCCAAAATGCCGTTTTTTTCAAGATTTGAAAGAATTGCATCGGCCTTTCCTTTTCCGTCAGTTACGAATTCATGGAAGAATTCTCCGTTATTTTTTACGGTTAAGCCGATCTTTTTAAGCTCATCTGCAAGATAATGTGCATTGCTTACGGAAACATTTGCAACGGTTTTTAAACCTTCCTTTCCGTAGGCTGTCATAAACATAGAAGCTCTTAATGCACAAAGAGCCTGGTTAGAACAGATACTGGAGCTGGCTTTTTCGCGCCTGATATGCTGTTCACGGGCTTGAAGAGTTAGAACAAAGGCTCTTCTGCCGTCATGGTCTGTTGATTGACCGATGATTCGTCCCGGGATTTTTCGCATATTGGCTTCAATTGTAGAAAGGAAGCCGAGATAGGGGCCGCCTGCACCTAGAGGAAGTCCTAATGCCTGGCCTTCGCCTAAGGCTATCGAAGCACCGCATTCTTTCGGTGTTTTTAAGATTGCCAAAGAAATAGGATTGCAGCTCATTACAAACTGAGTTTTGGTACCTTCTACCATTTTACCGACAGCTTCGCAGTCTTCGATTGTACCGAAACGGTTCGGCTGCTGCATAACAACGGCTCCGACGCTTTCATCTAAAAGGCCCTTAATCTTTGAAACATCAGTTTTATAGCCGTCACGGGGAATCATTACGAATTCTACACCGCTGTGCTTTAAATAGGTTTTAGCAATTTCGATTGAGCTGGGCTCAACACATTCCGAAATCAAAACCTTGTTTTGTTTTCGTCCTAAGGACATAACTATGGCATCTGCGACTGCCGTGCCTCCGTCATAAACGCTGGCATTGGAAACATCCATTCCCGTAAGCTCGCAAATCATTGACTGATATTCAAAACCTGCTTGGAGTTCGCCCTGATTCATTTCGGGCTGATAGGGTGTGTAGGCAGTTAAGAACTCCTCTCTGGAAGCCATGTGCCTTACAGCAGCAGGTGCATAGTGGTTATAAGCACCGGCACCTCTTAATATCGATTTAAAGACAGTGTTTTCACTGCTTAAATTTTGAAAAAACTTTTCAACTTGTGCTTGAGTTTTCCCCTCGCCTATATCGACTTTTTTACAGCCCTTGTTATCAAAGCCGTATAAATCATCAATCGATTTTACACCGATGAGATCAAGCATCTCTTTTGTTTCCTCAGCGGAATGAGGAATATAATTTGACATACTACCTCCAATAAAAATATTTTGCAGGAAACATCAGTTTCCGAAAAATATTTTTTCAAGCAGTTTTGCAAAAGCAAAACTGCATACAATAAAGCGACGTTTGCCGAAAGGCAAACTCGGCAGATAAACAGTGAGGCACCAACTGTGCCGAACTGTTTATCACACCTCCAATAAGCTTATTTTTAATTATTTGCAGAGACCTTTGTATTTACCTGCATCCATTAATTTTGAAGATTCTCCCTTAAGTTCTACCTTAAAGAACCAGGAACCGAAGGCATCTTCATTGATTTTTTCGGGAGCATCTAAGAGGTCTTCGTTTATTTCAACAACCTTTCCTGTCATGGGGCTGATGATTTCGAAAACGGCCTTTACAGATTCTACTGTAGCACAAGCCTTATCGGCTGTAACTTCATCGCCTACTTCAGGAAGCTCGATGAATACGACATCTCCCATTTCACCTTGAGCATAATCGCTGATTCCGATAATACCGATGTTTCCTTCTTTTTTGAACCATTCGTGTGATTCCAAGTATTTTACATCTTCTTTAATTTCCATATCTAACTCCTATATTTTATTTTTAAGTTTTTACCAAAAACTTATAAAACCTTTTTAATTAGCCCTTAATTTCTTTTAAGAAACTTGTGGGCACGATTTTAGCCTTGAGCTTTTTACCGCGTACTTCGATAAAGACTTCTTCATCTTTAATGCCTCTATCGATTCTCATATGTCCGATACCGACCTTTAATGAGGGTGAAGAAGTTCCGGTTGTAACATAACCGATTTCCTTGTCGCCTAAGAAAACTTTGTCATGATCTCGGGCGATGCCTCTGTCAATCATCTTAAAGCCTTTTCGGATTTTTTTGGCTTCGTTGGTTTCGAGAGCTTTTTTACCGATAAAGTCTTCTTTTTCAAGTTTGATAAAGGGCTTTAATGTTACTTCGGTTGCCAAGGTTTCTTCGGTCATTTCATGGCCGTACAAGGGCATTCCGGCTTCAAGACGCAAGGTGTCTCGGCAGCCTAAACCGCAAAGCTCTATTCCGAATTCTTCTCCTGCTTTCATAACTTGATTGAAAAGATCTAGAGCCCATTCTTTAGGGCAGTAGATTTCGTAACCGTCTTCACCGGTATAACCTGTTTGAGAAACGATTACCTCTCCCTTTGGGCACTGGAAGGTCTTAAAGGTGTAGTAAGCGGAGGGCATTGCAGAAGCATCAATAAACTTTTTTACCAAGGCGGGAGCATTGGGGCCTTGAATTGCAAGCTGGGCAATTTCAGGCGAGCGGTCTGTGAAGGTAACGCTCTTATCCAAATGTTTTTTTACCCAGTCATAGTCCTTGTCGTGGTTTCCGGCATTTACAACCAAAAGGAATTTCTTTTGATTATAGCGGTAAACAAGGAAGTCATCTACGATTCCGCCCTTTTCATTACACATAAGGGTGTAGCGTACATCTCCGTCAGCCATTCCGCGAATGTCGTTTGTAATAAGAGCATTTACGGCGGCTTCGGCATTGTCGCCTTCAATATAAAACTCTCCCATGTGCGAAACATCGAAAAGTCCTACATTATTGCGTACTGCAAGATGCTCCTTTAAGATACCGGCAAACTGAATGGGCATTTCATATCCGCCGAACTCAACAAACTTGCCGCCTTTAGCGAGCAAGGTTTCATAATAGGGTGTTCTTTTCATCTCATCCTCCTAAATTTATTTTAATTTGTAATGGATAATGTGTAATTTTTTTGATTACAAATTATTAATTATAAATTATCTTGCAGCTTATTATAAAGCTCTTCATTTTTTTCCTTGCCTAAGCCTATAAGAATTTTTTGTTCATCGGTTGTAACCAATATATAGGGAGCTTCATTTTTTAATATACATAATTTTACAGAGCCTAATTCGTTATATCTAAAATAGCCTATTTTAATTGGTCCAAGACCTATGCCGTTTACCCGCCTTACTCCTAAAGAAGGCAGGGTTTCAAGTTTTTTGACCTCTCTTATTTCGGAAATCGGTATGCTGACACCATAAATTCCTTTAACTTTTAATAATCCATCTTCTACGGATGCACCCGCAGTTTTTATAACAACAAAGACTCCGATAAAAATTAAGAGCAACAATCCTATTGTAAAAAACATTTTAAAACTGCTTTTTTGTTCTTTCAAAACATGCCTCCCAGTTAACCATATTGTACACCAGATATAAAAGAAAAGCAATAGCAAATAGATAAAAAAATATTGCTTTAATTATAAAATCAAAAACGGCAAAGCTAAAATAAGCCTTGCCGTTCCAATATTATTTTTTGTAGATCATGTGGGTAGCCGACTTTTCGACATCTTCTACAGCCTCATAAAAGGCTTCTACTACTGTGGGATGAGGATACATGGATTTTAAGATGTTTTCCCTCTTAGCTTTGTTTGTTACAAGAGTTCCTATGGCACCTATCATATCGGTAGCCGAATCGCACATCATCTGACAGCCTACAATCCTGTCTTCTTCATTAAACAGAACCTTAATAAAGCCTACATCCAAGCCTGAAAGCACCGATTTTCCGTTTGAACCCATTGGGACTTTTCCAATTTTTACGGTAATTCCCTTGGCTTCAGCTTCTTTTTCGGAAAGGCCGACTCCTGCAATCTCCGGTGTGGAATATACACAAGAAGGAATAACATCTTGTTTTTCGTGTTTAGTATTGTTTACAATGTTGTCAACGACCAGATGACCTTGGTTTTCGGCATTGTGGGCAAGCATTACATTTCCCTTTACTGCATCCCCAATGGCGTAAATACCTTCGACATTAGTCTTCATGCAGGCATCGGTAATTATGCCCCGTTTATCGTATTCGATTCCGGCAGAATCAAGACCGATATCCTTTATTTCGGCAATTCGGCCGATACAGACGATTACGGCATCGGCTGTAATGCTTTCTTCTTTTTCTTTAAGAGTAAAGGTACAGCCGGTTTTTTCGATTTTGGTTACCATGGCACCGTTTATTATCTTTACTCCCCTCTTTTTTAGAACGAGGGCCTGCTGCATTGCAATGTCCCTGTCAAAGGGAGGAAGAATTGTTTTTTCGAGTTCAACGATGGTTACTTCCTTACCTAAATTTGCATACACCGTGGCAAACTCAATACCTATAACACCGCCGCCTATGATGATAACGCTCTTAAAATCAACAGGCTCTTTTCCTAAAATATCGTCAGAGGTCATAGCAGTTTCGATTCCGGCTATCGGAGGAGCAAAAACAGAAGAACCGGTTGCGATGATGAGGTTTTTAAATTCAAGTTCTTTTCCATTTACACTTACGGAAGATTTTGAAGTGATTTTGCCTTCCCCGTTATAAAAATCAACTCCGGCGTTTTCAATGAGTTTTTCGATACCGCCTACAAGTTTATCCACAACAGCATTTTTTTTCTCGTAGATGGCATTAATGTTGTATTTTAAGTTTTCACCTGAAAGACCGAGATCGTTTTCGGCAAAGCTTCCGAAAACCTCGGCTGTGTGAAGAAGGTATTTTGTCGGAATACAGCCCTTGTTCAAACAAGTTCCTCCAAGCCTGTTTTTTTCGATAAGAGCGGTTTTTAGCCCTGCCCTTCCAGCTTTTATGGCCGCAACATAGCCGCCCGGGCCTCCGCCCAAAACGATTAAATCATACATACTAATCTCCTAAAAAACAGCTTAAAATTTTAAGCATTATAATGTTTATCTTGTAAAGTATACACGATGATCTTAATAAAAGCAAGGGGAGAAAATTGTATCTCTATAACATTGAAATTTTCAGCTGTCTTCCAAACACATTTGCTATTTTCTCTAATGTTGAGAGTCGAACATCTTCAGCATGATTCTCCATCCTAGAAATAACACTTTTTTTTGTTTCCAATTTTTCTGCCAACTGTTCCTGTGTCATTCCCTGTTCAAGTCTCATCTCTTTGATAATAGCACCTATTTTAAACCGCTCATATCCTATTTCAAAATCTTCAGCAAATTCGACATCTCTTTTTTTCCTTTCTGCAATATATTCTTCTAAATCACTCATACTTTACCCCTCTTTCAATCTGATCTGCCATTCTTTTATTACACAATTCTATTTCATTTTTAGGTGTTTTTTGTGTCTTCTTCTGAAATCCATTTGTCAATAAAAGAAAATAACCTTGATAAAACTGACCTAAAATTCTATATATATTCCCCCCAAATTCTATTCTGCATTCATATATTTTTGTACCACTCAAATTCTTAAAATAAGTTCTAGGCACCTTTTCTTGTGTTTCAATTAATCTTAAAACCCATGTTATTTTTTGAGCAATCTTTCCAGTCTGAGTATCTATAAATTCTTTTACAGGACATTTTCCATCCTTTGTTTTATAAAATTTTATTTCTCTTTTCACATATAAATGTTAGCATTAATGTTTACTTTTGTCAAGTCTTAATATTTTTTGCAATCACAATGCATCAAATCTTTTAAAAACTTCCTCCTCCTCTTTGCGCTTTCCGCGCCCCTTGCGGTTTATTTAAAATTTTCGATGATTTAGCTGATTGTTAATGAAAAGAAAAAACTATTTAGAAATAAAAAAAGCCAACTCTCGGACTTGAACCGAGTACCTGCACGTTACGAGGGTGCTGCTCTGCCGGGTGAGCTAAGTTGGCAAGTTGATTTTTGATAAAAAAACTTTATCAAAAATCAACAAAAAAGTCAATAGGAAGAATTTTGCTTAAACCTTATTTATGACATCCAAAACGGTGCCGTCACGGTAGGTGCTTATTCCCACCACTTCGCCGGAACGGGGCTTAACTTGAGGTTTTCCCGTAAAGGATTCTGCAATTTCTTTTAATTCTTCGATAGTTTTAATTTCAAGATTTGTTTCCGCCTTCAGCTTTTTGATTAAATCTGCATGGCGAGGATTAATTGCAATACCTCTGTCAGTAACAAAGACATCGATTGTTTCTCCCGGAGTTGTTACGGTGCGGACCTTATCGACGAGACAAGAAATGCGGGCATTGAAGAGCTTTGAAACGATTATCGAAAGTTTTGCTCCGGCTGCCGTATCGGCATGACCTCCCGAACCTCCCAATATAATCCCATCGGAACCGGTGGTTACGTTTACGTTATAGTCCAAATCTATTTCGCTTGCACCAAGGATAACGACGTCAAGCTTTCCTGCAACATGGTCGGGATTGTTAGGGTTTGCATAAAGGTCGGCTGAAATCTTGTGATGATTTGCATTTTTTTCGGTAGAATCTACGGCCGAAAGGTCAAAACACTGAACATCGTAAAGATCTTCAAAAAGGCCTTCTTCAAGCATCTTTACAAAATAGCCTGTAATTCCGCCGCAGCCGAAACTTCCCTTTATGTTTTTTTCTTTCATGGCTCTGTGCATTTCATCCGCAACAGCAAGAGAAATACCGCCTGCTCCGGTCTGCATACTAAAGCCGTTCTTAAAAAGACCTGAGTGCTCAATAAGAGTGCGGCAGTCGCGGGCTATTTTTAAGCCGATCGGATCTTTTGTAATCTGAGTTGTTCCGCTTACAATACCTGCCGGGTCTCCTATTTTATCTACCTCTACTACCATGTCTACAAAACGGCCTTCAATGTCTGCTCTTTTAACCTTTGAAACTCTTGTATCGGTAACGGCTATAGTTTTTTTTGCCATTTGAGCATCGGCTACGGCATAACCTAGGGAACCGCAAAATGACCTTCCTTCGGAGCCTGAAATATTTCCTTGATCGTCTACACAGGGCGAAGCTAAAAAGGCAGCGTCTATCGTAACCTCTTTTTCTAAAATCATTCTGGGTCGTCCGCCGTGGGTAGTCATAATTACGGGCTTTTTACACTTACCGTAACTTACAGCCTTTGCAACAGGCCCTGACATATAGGAGGTCATAAGTTGGGTAACCGTTCCGTCTTCCATAAGTTCAACCAAAATTTCATGGCAGGGGAAAATCGAAGAAGCCATTACGGTCAAATCTTTGATTCCTCTTTTTTTAATTTCCCTCATTACCATATCAAGAACATAGTCGCCGTTTCTAAGGTGATGATGAAAACTTATAACCATTCCGTCATGGAGTTTAAGCTCATCAAGGGCTTGGGATAAGGTTTTCCCGAAGGCGGGTTTTACATCTTTTGTAAGCTCATATTTTGCATTTTTTTTATTTACAAAGGCTCCCTTAAAAGGATTGTCCAAGCCTTCTCTTCCAAGTATGTTATTCATATCCTACCTCCCTATTTTATCAAGCCCCAGTTTTTGGCAGAATCATAAAGAGCTTGAGCCCTCTTGATAACCGGTAAGTCGACCATCTTTCCCTTAAAGCTGAATACGCCTAAGCCCTTTTGTTTTGCTTCTTCCGCAGCCTGTAAAATAGCCTCGGCTCTTTCAATTTCGGCACTTGAAGGAGAAAATATTTTATGAATCTCTTCGACCTGACGGGGATTGATAACCAAGCGGCCCGAAAATCCTATGCTCTTACTAAAGGCCGTATCGAGCCTTAGGCCATCAAAGTCTTCTACATCCGTAAAGGGTGTATCAAGGGAATCCAAACCGTATGCATGGGCGGCTGTCGTCAAACTAAAGCGAGCGTATTCCAGTTCTTTTGAAAGACGGGTACGCTGAATTCCCATATCGACCGAATAATCTTCGCCGCCTAAAAGAAGGCCTTGAATCAGCGATGAGGCCTTGGCTATCGAATTTACATCCATAATTCCGCGGGCCGATTCTACCAGCATAAGAAAGCTGAAATTCTTAGTGATATTGTGAGCCTTTTTTATCTCGTTTATTTTTTGCTCGACCGAGTGGACGGCATCGACCGAAGCCTTAGGAATTACGATTCCGTCGGGAAGAACGGGAATAATTGCCTCCAAGTCCTTTTCCCAATAAGGGGAGTCGATGGGGTTTATTCTTACAGTGATTTCGGAATGGGTAAACTTTAAAAAGGAAAGAGCATTCCGCACCAGAGTACGGGCCGAGTCTTTTTCATCAAGGGAGACGGCATCTTCCAAATCGTAAATGATGGAATCCGCTCCCAAAATATCGGCCGATACCAACATTCCCGGATTATTACCGGGCATAAAAAGCATACTTCTTCTATTCTTCATTTGCGCGCCTCAATGCTGTTTCTACACGGGCCTTGATTGTACAATCTAAGGCACCCTTGTCTTCGATAAAGAGCTTGGCATTTTTTACTTCAAACTCATCCAATACTTCCTGCACCGTTTTTTTAATTTGTGCACCGAATTCGTTTAAAACAGAGCTTTTTAAGTCAAGTTCAAGTTTTTCGGAAGGAACAATACGGACAAGGCAATCATTTGATTGGAGTGTTCCGCAAACCGCTTCTCGTTTTATTTGCATAGATACCCCTTAAAAATTTGATATGACAAGATTATATCAATATAAAAAGAATAAGTCAATCTTGGGGAAGGAAGACGGTTTTAATATAAAAAATCAGCCGAACGCGTAAGAGCGTAAAACAGCATTGATTTTTGTTTTATAGCCTTTACCTTGAGCTTTAAACCATTCCAATACATCAGCATCTATTTTAATACTGGTTTCACTTTTTTGATGCACTTCATACCATGGTCTGAATTTAGCAAGCTCCTCTTTAGATTGTTTGGGGCAGTCATCAGTAGGTATAGACTTTGCCTTTCGGATAGTTTGTTTTTCTTCTTCGGTGAGCGGAGTTTTCTTTAAATCATCTAATGTCATAGTTACTATAGTATTCATTAAGCACATCTTCAACAAGACCAATTGCATTCCAACGCTGTTCTTCAAGGGTTGAATGCTGCTCATCATATTTTTCTATACGCTTACTGTCAAGAAATACACGAGCAGCTATTTTGAATGAAATACCGTCATGCTTTTTTATGTTAGTTTCATTTTTGATCTCATCCCATTCAAAAATCACTTCTAAACTCCCTTATAATTTATAGTATATATGCTATTGTACACATAGTCAAGAATTAGAGGGCTTTTCTAAGAAAAAAACGAAACACTATAATTTCCTTATTTTAAAGGTCAAGAGTCGAGTTTAACAGCGGAGAACGCTAAGACCGCAATTTTTTATGCAGTCTTAGCTGAATTTACCTTTGCGGTTTAATTTTATTTACTCCCACTTAAAGCCATTTGTGGTATCATGGGTCAACTCCCGTGAAAATGTTGCATTGGTATCTTTAGGTGTAACGGTCCAATTAGTTGAAGTCGTGATGTCAAAACTCAAAACCTTATTTTTATTTTGAGCTTTATCATCGGCGTTGCTCGTATCCCCATAATAGCCGTCGGAGGCGATTATTAGTTTATTGGGAACCGTACCTATGAACCTGTATGGGGCGTAGCCGTCAGCACTCTGAGATGGAGTTATTTCTGTAAAGGTTTGACTATTTATAACAGTAGAAAGAGGTTTTGTTGTTTTATAGAATATCCCTTTACTTTGTACTTCATTAGTAGCCGGGTCTCTCATTTGCCCCTTATGCTTTGTTATAAGTATGTATAAAACATCATCTTGTATTCTCAAATCGTTAATTTCTTGATCTGTATAGTCATTACCATGTTCGTGCTGTTGATTATTTGCATAAGGCCAAAAACCTTCAGAAGACTCAATAATATTTTTATATTTAAAAACGTTTATTGTATATTTATTTGTATTATATTCTGTTTTTTGAGCGGCATAAATATTTTTTGAATCAGCAGAAATACTTGTAATAGTACTTGCTGTTGCATTAATAGCAATAGTTTGTGCAGATTTTATGTTTTTCAAATAAGCACCATCTTTAAAATTAGTATATTGCCAACTATTACATATGATATAAACGTCTTTATTATTGTGATTATAACTATAATACACATATCCCTTTTGGGTATCTGAAACATCAACAGCAATAGCTGTCGGTTTTTCAGAGGCAGAAAGTGGTGTACTTCCGGAATTATTCACCATCTTTTGTTGATTGTCTTTTGTGTTATCCGTACTGTAATTGTTAGCTTTTTCATACCTTCTTACATAATAACTTGGAGTATCAAACCAAACTACATAGAGGTTCCCTTCTTGGTCATAGCAAAAAACATCTGTCGGGTAATCGGGGCCGTTATCTTGAAGAAAAGCAGTACTTGGTAATGAAGCGCTAATATTATTTTCATCAACAAGATAAAATTTAAAACCTTCAGCGCCGGAATCAGTATTCTTCTGCCACAATAAGACCTTGCCCGTACCGGGGTATTCCTTAAACCATTTATTTTCGGTTGCGTAAGAATAAAGGCTCTTGGTTGAGGTATTAAACGAGAATACTCGGTTTACGTTTTTGTCGATTCTTACACTGCCGTCTACCTTTTGAAACGTACAGCCGTCATCGGCAATCGAGATGCTTTGCTCATCATAGCCGATAAAACAAGCAGGGCCGTAAAAGTTAGCTTCACCGGCAGTAACTATGTCGTTCCCAGCCGTTACCGTATCATTAAACCCGTATTTTTGAAGCCCGCTTATTCCGGAAGAATTGTATGTATATTCAAGCATACCGCCTAATGAGTAATAAGGAGAAGATACCCCTATCGGCGGTATATTGTTTTTTGCAAATAGGATATATATTTTATCTTTTTTTACAAGGATATCCTTAAAATCTACATTAATTGGTGTTCCTGATATGATTATTTGTCCTCTTGATACGGTGGTGCTGCCGGCCTGATTGAATGTAAGACTGCCTCCTTCCGTAATAGTGAACATTTTTAAATCAGTACTGTCTAATGCAAATAGGTTATTATTATAAACTGCAATGGGGCAGACTGGGATCGTAGGAGTTCCGGCAATTACAGAACCGTCGTCTTTTATTCGATAAAGATTTGAATCTGCAGCAACATACACCTTTCCGGTTATGGGATCTTAAGCCAGGTTTACACTTGAAGCATAGGTAATCGTAGTTAATATTGGGGAACCGGAGTCAAAATTATTCGGTGTTCCGTCGCTTTCATAGCGGTTCAGTGCCCAAGTGCCGTTTTTATAGGCAATGTAGAGGCGGCCTCGGCTGTCTCTGGTAAAAACAGGCAGTGTATTTGAGCTAATATCAATTGTTTTTCCGGCTATATTAAATTCATATGTATTTGCAGCCTTTGTCGAAAAGCCCATGTTTGCCAATGAAGAGGCGTTTTTGTTTAAAAGAAGCTGTATATCGTTATTACCTTCTTTTACGGTGTGGCTATTGTGAGCCGACCAAGAAGAAGATGGGCCGTTTAGTTTTACGGTTATTTCTAACCTTGATCCTACAGGAAAATCGGCTTGAAAAAATTTAGGTTCGGAGGCAAGAATTTTTTTATAAATGGAGCTGTTCCCATCCGTTACAATATCTATTTCAAGTTCCGAATCTGCAAGATCTGGAAGTCCTGTCGAAGAATTTATTGAGCGGGCTCTACCGCCTTCCAAATCGATTGTAATGGTTCCATATTCTTCTTGAAAAAACAACGAACATGAAGTAAAAATCAAAACAAAAAACAATATAGGGAATAATATCCTTTTCATAAAAACCTCTAAAATTGATATTTTTTATCTATAATTTTAAATACACCGATCTCATAATAGCATAAAAATATAAAAAAATCAATATAGCCGCATTTAATGCTTGCATTTAAAGCCTCTTACATAGTATAATCCTTTCCCGAACGGAGGTCATTTTATGAAAGATACAATCTATGTTTTGGATGCCTACGGGCTTATTTACCGCTCTTATTTTGCCTTTATTTCAAGACCTCTTACAAACTCTAAGGGCGAAAATGTTTCGGCTATCTTCGGCTTTTTTAAAAGCCTTCATTCCATATTTACCGAATATAATCCTAAGCTCTTTGTTACTGCCCTCGATTCCCTTACACCCACTTTTAGACACGAAATGTACAAAGAATACAAGGCCACACGGGATAAAACGCCCGATGACCTCCATGCTCAAATCGACAAAATAGAAGAAATTTTAAAAACATTTAAACTGCCTGCAGTCCGCTGTAACGGCTTTGAGGCCGATGACGTAATAGCTTCCATAGCCGCCCTTGCAGAAAAGGAAGGCAGGGAATGTGTGGTTATTTCGGGCGACAAGGATTTAATGCAGCTTGTTTCAAAAACCACGACAATGCTTAAACCGGGGAAGATTAAGGCTTGGGAAGGCTTCGATGCCGAAAACGTAAAAGAAGAATGGGGCGTTTATCCTGCCGGAATGTTAGACCTTCTTTCCCTCATAGGCGACAGTGCCGACAATGTTCCCGGCATAAAGGGGGTCGGACCGAAAACGGCCGTAAAGCTCCTTGAAGAGTACAAAAGCCTCGACGGTATCTACGCAAATACAGGAAACTTAAAAGGGGCTTTAAAAACAAAAATAGAAGAAGGAAAGGAATCGGCTTATTTTTCTAAAGAGCTTATAAGGCTCCGCTTCGATGTTCCGGTCGAAAAAGACTTAAACGCCTACTCTACTTCCCAAATGGATTATGAGGCGGCCGCCCGTCTTTTTATAAGCGAAGAGCTTCCCAATATTGCAAAGCTATATTCCGAAAAAATAATTGCCGAAAAAGCCCTGTCCAAACATGAAAAAAATGAAACTTCTTCAAAAGAAAACTTAAAACAAGAGGCCGGTCTTTTTGAAAATTCGGAACAAACTTCTCCCGAAATGCTCCCGCAAGAATTAGGAACAGGAGAAGAAATCTCCCTTCCTCAAAACAAAGGTGATTACAAACTTGTAGACGAAGCGGAAGAACTTTTTAAAATACTAGATGAGGCCTTAAAACAGGGGCTTGCAGCCTATGACTGTGAAACCACAAGTGAAGATCCCCTAAATGCGGAAGTCTGCGGATTCTCCCTTGCCCTAAAAGAAGGAGAAGCCTATTATTTCCCCTTAAAGGCACCGAGCCCCGAACTGGGAGAGGAAGCTCCAAAACTCATAGCCTTTAAGGATGCCCAAAGGGCCGTAACAAAGCTCTTTGACTCGAAGATGACCCTCATAATGCATAACGGCAAATTCGATATTCAGGCAGCCCTTTCATCAAAACTTGCAAGCGGCATTTCGGCAAATCTTTTTGACACGATGATAGCTGCATGGCTTTTAGACCCTGCCCGCTCTTCTTACGGAATGGATAAACTTGCAGAAAGTATTTTAGGCGTAAAAACCATAAGGTTTAAAGACCTTGTAAAGCAGGGACAAAACTTTTCGGATATTCCATTAAAAGAAGCCTGTCCCTATGCTGCAGAAGATGCCGACATAACATTCCGCTTTTATAAAAAATTCTTACCCCTCTTAAAAAAGAATAATTTGGAAAAACTTTTTTTTGACCTTGAAATGCCTATCACAAAACTTTTAACCGAGATGGAAATAAAGGGCATCTTTTTAAAGGGCGAAGAACTTACTGCCTACTCAAAAGAATTGGGAAAAGAACTTGAAGATTGCGAAAAGGATATTTACAGACTCGTAGGCCATGAGTTTAATATAGCCTCCCCTAAACAGCTTCAAGAAGTCTTATTTGAAGAAAGAAAACTAACCCCAGGCAAAAAAACTAAGACAGGCTATTCTACGGATACTTCGGTCCTTGAAAACCTTGCTTCGGAGGATCCCGTACCTGCAAAAATCTTGGATTACAGGGCTCTTGCAAAGTTAAAATCCACATACACCGATACCCTTCCCAAGATGACGGACAAAAACGGAAGAATCCATACAAGTTTTATTCAAACGGGAACAGCCACAGGCCGCCTTTCAAGCCGAGACCCCAATTTACAAAATATCCCCATACGCGGAAACGAGGGGCGGAAGATAAGGGAAGCATTTCAAGCGGAAAAGGGGCGGGTTCTTATTTCTGCAGATTATTCGCAGATTGAGCTTGTAATCCTTGCTCATCTTTCAAAGGATCAAAACCTAGTAGAAGCCTTTAATAAGGGAATAGATGTTCACGCCAAGACTGCAAGCCTAATCTTTGCCGTAGACATAAAAGATGTAAGTCATGATATGAGACGCATAGCAAAGACCATAAACTTCGGCGTAATGTACGGAATGAGTGCATTCCGCCTCGCTTCTTCTTTAAGAATTCCCCGCAAAAGAGCTGATGAGTTTATAAAGGCTTATTTTGCCACCTATTCCGGCGTATCCGGCTTTATGGCAAATATTTGTCAAGAAGCCGAACAAAGAGGCTATGTAGAAACTATAATGGGAAGAAGGCGTTATCTTCCGGCTATAAACAGCAAAAACAAGGTAGAAAAGGCCGGAGCCGAACGCATTGCGGTAAACACCCCGATTCAGGGCACGGCCGCCGATATAGTAAAACTTGCAATGCTCGAAGTCGATAAGGCCTTAAAAAAACAAAAACTTGATGCCTCCATACTTTTACAGGTCCATGATGAGCTTATAATAGAGGCCGCCGAATCTGAAAGAGAAAAAGTCATGTCCTTCGTAAAAGAAAAAATGGAAGGCGTAATCAAACTTTCGGTACCCTTAAGGGTAAGTATAGAATCGGGAATGAGCTGGGGAGAGTTCCACTAATGGATAGTGTTTTAAACAGCAGGCAGAGCCGGCAAAGCCTTGGTTCACCCTCAGAACCGATTTTAATAGGGCTTTCAGGGCCTTCTTGTTCGGGTAAAAACACGGCAAGTACTATTTTACAAGACTACGGTTTTTATTGTATTGATGCCGATGTAGTTTCAAGAAAAGTTTTTATAGAGCATGAAAAAGAAATTTTAAATCTCTTTCAAGCCGAGGCCGAAAAACGAGGCATAAATTTAAAAAATAAAAAGGGCATCGACAAAAAAGCCTTTGCCCTCTTGGTCTTTTCGGATGAAGAACTTTTAAAAAAACATGAAGCCTTTATTCTCCCCATAATCGAAGAAAAAATATGGGAGGAAATTAAAATGGCATTTACAGAAAAACCTGAGCGCCCCATTCTTTTAAACGCCCCTACCCTTCACAAGACGAGCTTTATAAAAAAATGCCTCTTTATATTGTACATAGATGCACCTTTTATTTTAAGGCTCATAAGGGCAAAAAAAAGGGACAGGCTGCCCTTAAAAAATATATGGTTAAGATTTTCAAAACAAAAGAAATTCTTTTCTCAATACTTTTTTTTAAATGCCGATACAATAGTAGTAAAGAACTTTTGGTCTTCTGCAAGTTTAAAAAGAAAACTATTGCAGGAAGTTCAAAAAAGAGGTTTTTGAGGTTGATTTATGGAACAGAAAAAAATTTTATGGATAGTACTTTTTATTTCGTTGTTTGCTCTGATTATCTTCGGTGTCGGCTTATACCTGTATGCCCCATTCCGTAATAAAAGCACCATGACTGCGGCACAAATATCCGATTTAGGCAGAATAGAAGCAGACAAAACGGATACTAGCGTAGATCCTCTTCAATGGACTCGAAATCCCGACTCAATTCCTCCGCTTGAATCCGAGTCCCCTACCCTCGTAAATATTGCTAACAATATAACCGTTGTAAACGGTGAAGGCCAAACCGGCACAACAGAAACCTCTATTAATGTAAGCGATTTAACGAATACTCAAAAAGACGAAAAAACTGCAAGTCTACCTGAAGATCTTGCTGCAAATTTAAACACAAATCAAGAAATTGAGAAAAAAACTTCCGATACCGAAAAACAAACTCAAACTGCTCCTGCAAAGGAAGCCAATCAAAATACAGGCGTTGCTTCGGTAAAAGGAGTAAGCTCAAATACGGTTCAAAAACCTAAAACAGAAAAGAAGACTCCTCAAAAAACGGAAAAACCTGCTGTCAAAAAAAGCCCTGCTCAAAAAACGGTTTCCACACTGTACTGGGTTCAAACAGCTTCTTTGACAAGCCGCTTAAATGCAGAGGCGGCAAGAGATACCCTCACCTCAAAACACATGAAGGCGGAAATCTTTACCAAAGAAACGGCAACGGGGCTTACCCACCGAGTCAGAGTCGGCCCGTTTAAAAACAAAACCGAGGCAGAATATTGGCTTAAAAAAATAAAAGAAATTAAGGGCTTTGAAGGAAGTTATGTAACCCAAGACCGAAAAAAAAGCTGATTATGTCTACAAAGGTCTGTCTTGTTTTAACGGAAAAAACAATAGAAAAAAATCTTTCCGCACTGGAAAAGTATAAGAAGTTTATTGATATTGCAGAGCTTCGCGTAGATTATCTCAATCAAAGCGAAATACTCTATTTAAGAAATTTCCCCGAACGGGCCGGAATCCCTTGTATTTTAACCGTCAGGAGAAAGTCTGACGGCGGAAACTTTACGGGAGGAGAAGGTGCAAGAATGACAATCTTTGCACGCGGCCTTGCCTTTGCAAACTCCGACCCGATAAAAAATTTTGCTTATATAGATTTGGAAAGCGACTTTGATTCATCGGGAATCGAAGAAGCGGCAATGGCCTTTGATATTAAAATAATAAGAAGCCTCCACATTAAGGTTCCGGTAAAAAATATAGTAAAAACTATTGAAGGCCTAAGCCGTTTTGAAACCGACATTCCCAAGTTGGCTTTTACTGCAAATTGTTTAAACGATGTTTCCGAGCTTTTTAAAGCATCAAAACTGATACAAAATCAAGAGTACATCTTATCGGTTATGGGACCATACGGTTTAAGTTCCCGTATTCTATCAAAGCAATTAAATTCCCAAATTGTCTATACCTTTACTCCCGAATACATAAAGAAAAATAAACTTGAACAAGAACTTATAGATCCCGAAACTTTAGAAGACTTATACAGATTTTCAAAAATCGATAATGATACAAGTCTTTATGGAGTCATAGGCAAGGATGTAAACACAAGTTTAAGTCCAAAAATTCACAATGAAGGGTTTAAAATAAAAGACCTTAATTCCGTTTATATCCCCATATCGGCGGTATCATCAAAGGAAGCCTTGGACTTTGCCAATCTTCTTAATATAAAAGGCCTTTCGGTTACGGCTCCTTTTAAAAGTGAAATTATACCTCAAATAAATTCCATATCCGAAGCCTCTAAATTTATCGGCGCCGTAAATACCTTGATAAACGAAAACAAAAAATGGTTCGGCTATAATACCGATGTTGACGGCTTTCAACAGGCCTTAATAGAATTCTTAAACGAAAAAGACTTACGCAAATATAAGGTTGCAATTATAGGCGCCGGAGGAGCCGCCAGAGCTGTTGCAGAAGTAATAAGCTCTCTCCATGGAAAAGCCTGTATATTTAACCGCACTGCCGAAAAAGCTAAAAACATAGCCGAAAAATATAAATTTAAATGGGCTCTGTTGGATCCTATAAATATAAAACAGCTTCATGCTTTTTCGGAGCTGATAATTCAAACAACAAATGCAGGTATGGAGCCCGACATAGATATGGACCCTCTTAACTTTTATACCTTTACCGGAAAAGAGAAAGTATTTGAGTTAATCTACAGGCCTGAAACCACTAAGATGTTAAAGCGGGCAAGGACAGCAGGATGTCAGGTTTGTAACGGCTATAAAATGCTCGAATATCAAGCCTATCATCAGTTTAAAGCTTTTGCAGGAAAGGATGTATGATAAACAGTTCGGCAGAAATTCAGCCTCACTGTTTATCTGACGAGTTTTGTACATTGAGTACAAAACATCGCATTATTGTATGCAGTTTGTAAACAAACTGCGTGAAAAAACTTTTTTCAGGATTTAATAATCCTTACAAAAAGTTTTTATGGGAGATTTATAATGGACACGTCAGAACTTAAAAAAAAGATTGCCTATCATGCAATCGACTCTCTTTTTTCCGAAGGAAAAATTTTTGACGGAATGAAAATAGGGCTCGGCACCGGCTCTACAGCTATGCCGGCTGTACACCGTCTTGCACAATTATTGTCGTCAGGTAAGTTAAAAAAAATATACGCCGTACCTACAAGTTTTCAAACCTCAATCGAATGTGAAAAGCTAGGTATCCCTATTTATTCTCTAAGCTCTCAGCAAATCGGCGGAAGCTTAGACCTTGCTATAGACGGAGCAGACGAAATCGACCCCGATAAAAACCTAATCAAGGGAGGCGGAGCCGCCCTCCTCAGAGAAAAAATAATAGCATACAATTCAAAAGAATTTGTCGTCATTGCCGATGAAAGAAAAAAAGTTAAATCTATGGGAAAAGGATTTGCCCTTCCTATTGAAATTATACCTGAAGCACGTTTAAGTATTACACGGATTCTTGAAGCTCAAGGTATCAAAGTAGCTCTGCGTGAAGGTGTAAAAAAAATGGGGCCTGTTGTTACCGACAACGGCAACTTTATAATTGATGTAAGATGGCCTGAAGCAGCTGATGTAGATCCCAAAATCTTGGAGGAAAGTTTAAACAAGATTACAGGTGTAGTAGAAAACGGTTTTTTTACTAAAAACACTCCGCGAGTATTTATCGTACACCAAGACGGAAATATAGAAGATCTATAAAAGCTGAAAATCTTTACAATAATTATATTATAAAATTTATTTTCGGTTATTAAAAACCGTCATAATTTACCTTATCTTTTTCCGCATTTTCTTTATTACCGTTTTCAGCTTTATTTGAAGGCTCAAAACGCTCAAAGTCTTTTTGCATATCTTCTACAATTTTAAGTAGATTATCTTGTTTTAACAACTCCATAAAGTCTTCACATTGCGCAGGAGAAAATGCCAACCGTAAAGCAGGACAGTTTGAATTATCCTTTGCTCCTATTGCCGTTGTAGTCGCATTAGCCAAAATAAAATAAGGCCGATTTTCCGATAATAATTGATATTCAGCCCTCAATGACGGTTTAGCTTCATGTGCACCGGATCCAAAAAGCCCCCAAGACATAAGAACTTTTGTTTTGCCGAAAAATGCATTTTTATTTGCATCAGAAGGAGATAATGTCTTATTATTATAGGAATCAATATAAGACTGCATTGCATTCAACAACATCTCCCTATTTTCCCGATCCAAAAATATTTCTACTTTATCAACCATAAATCTATGTTGAATCGATACAATATTTGTACGAGGAAAAAAAGTAAATTTAAATTCGGTAGGTTTTATTTCCTTGTTAGTTCTTTTAACAACTCCACCTATAACGGTTCCCAATTCTACAGGAGAAAAATCTCCTAAAAAATTAGGATCATTTTTGGGCACTGTTTTACAAGAATCCAAAACAAGCAAAAATATAAATGCAGTTAAAATAGTCAAAACTTTTCTATTCATTCTATGTCTCCTTAATTTGTTTTATAGAATACATAGGTCTAAACAATATGAATTCTATCTTAGTTACAAAACTATTGTTTTACTTCAAACATTTGAACCTGTTTGTTTAATACGGTGAGAACAAGAACCGTACCTTGGGGAAGACCATAAGGAATACTGCATTTTCCTCCTTGATGGTTAAAACTTACAAGCTCCGTTCTTTTTCCGTCCGGATATACGGCATCGACTACAACTTTTACCGGATAAGGATATTTAGGTAAAGCAGGTGAATAAATACCGTAAATCATTTTTTCGGTGGAGTCGGGAATTTGCAGGCCTAATTCTATTTGAGAGTAAGCATCTACTGAGGAATCTGCCGGCTGGCTTTGACTGACAACTAATGGAGCATCAATGGAAGAATTAACTTCGGCTTTTATTACAAACGAAATTTTGCTTTGAGCTATTGCAGAATAAATATCTTCAAGTTTAAATCCTTCCATGTTTGGAACGGAAACTTTTTCGTTTTCAGGTCCTTTGCTCACGATGAATTCTATTAAAATTTCTTCCGAAATCTTAGTATCAGGAGAAGGATTTTGCTCCAAAATAGTACCGGCAGGAATTGAACTTGATTTGTACATAATCGGTTCTTTTATGGAAATCAGCTGTTTACGCCCTGAAGTAAAAAGAGAAGCAAAATGCTGTTGAACCTCCGATAAGGTTTTTCCCACATAATTTTCTACCCTGTCAAGAACGGCACCGCTGCTCACGGTTACATTTATTCTTTTTCCGGCTTTAACTATAGTTCCTGCAGGAGGACTTTGCTCTAAAACCTTCCCTTCATCTTCAATATTATCCGAAAATCTTAACTGAAGACGGGGATAAAGTTCTTTAACCTGTAGTTTAAGAACCGCATCTTCAAATTTTTCGCCTTCGATATTGGGAACCAAAACCTGATCAGCCGTTTTTACCGACATAAAAAACACGATTGTAGAAATAAGAACAAAAAATACAAGCATTACCAAAGAGGTAACAACTATTACTTTTCCGTTACCCTCTATGCTGTCTGCAATATCACCAAAACCCATTGATTACACCATCCATATTTTAAAATTTATGTTTCAAAACTGCCTTCCAAAAAATCAGGAGAGCCGTTTAAAAAATCCTTCCATTCAAGCTTTTTTTTTGCCTGCTTTTGTAATACCGAAACAGCGAGTATTCCATTCCCTGTTTGAATTAAAATACCGTATTTTTTATCGGTACCCAGTATTGTACCAAATTTTTTATTTTTTGTCATTTCATTTGAAGCATCTTCATATAAATTAGCTTCAATTATGCTTATTTTTTCGCCCTTTTTAAAGGTAAAGCAGCCCGGCCAGGGGGTAAATGCCCTTATTTTTCTTTCAATTTCTTCAGCCGGCTTAGACCAATCTATAAGCCCGTCTTCTTTTTTAAGCATTGAACAATAAAGAGCTTCTGCCTCTTCCTGAGGTCTTGCCTGCTTTAATTTATTTTCAAAATCAGAAAGGACTTCACGCAAAAGCGGGCAGCACTTATCGGCACAATCGGTTAAAAGGCTTTCAGTAGTTTCGGAATTATTTAATGGAATTTCAAGCTGTCCTAAAATACTTCCGCAATCCGTTTTTTGAGCAATGGTCTGAATCGTAATTCCGGTAAGTTTATCCCCTGCCAATATGGCCGCAGGAACCGGAGCACAGCCCCTCCACCTTGGTAAAAGAGAGGGATGAATATTTATTCCGCCCAGTGGGAAAAGAGCCATCGTCTTAGGCCCGAAAATTTTACCGTAGGCAAAACAAACCAAAAGATCCGGTTTTAAAGCCTCGAGTTCTTTTCTAAAATTATCATCAAGTTTTTGAGGCGTCAAAAGAGGAAAATCTTCAGGCAGAAATCCTTCTTTTATAAGCTCCTTTACTGCAAGAGCTGCATCGGAATCCTGCATCTTTTTGTTCCGCCCTGCAGGAGCCGGAGGATTAGTCAAGACTCCGCAAAGGTCAAATTCGCGAGCTATTAGTTTTAAGGCCGGTACGGCACAGGAAGGAGTTCCCGCAAAAAAGATTCTCATCTGAGGCGGATCCTTTTTTTTGAAAAAAGAGCCTTTTTATGTTCAAACTTTTCGATAGCCTCGGCCTTTTTTTCTTCACTTAAACGGTCTATAAAAAGCACACCGTTTAAGTGGTCATTTTCATGCTGAATGACTCTGGCAAGAAGCCCTGAGGCCTCTATGGTTTTTATTTTGCCGTCAATGTTTAAAAACTGAACCTTTACGGCTGAAGGCCTCATAACATCGTCATAGACCTTAGGTATGCTCAAACAGCCCTCTTCCATTAAACACATTTCCTGAGAAGTTTCGATAATTTCAGGATTTATAAAAACATACTTTTGTTCGTTTATAAATACGATAAAAAGCCTTATGTTTTCTCCTACTTGCGGAGCGGCCAAGCCTATACCGTTTTCTTTTTTTACGGTAACAAACATTTCGTCAATTAGGCTTTTGATATTTTCATCTATTTTTTCAACAGGTTTGGACACTTCCCTCAAAGTTTCCTCGCCTAAATGTAATATTTTCATAGAACATAATTATACAAAATAAGGGCTGTACCGTCAACCATGCTGTAAATTTTGGCATAAAATACGAATTTAATTGTGTTAAATTTATATAATGTATAAAAATTATATTCGTAATTGCAAATAGTCAATATTCATAGCTTGGGCTATTTTTTCCAGTGTTGCTTTTCGATTCTTTTTGGATGTTTCCATCTGACTATAGGCTGCTTGGCTTATCCCCATTTTTTCGGCAATTTCAGTCTGTGTAAGGTTTAAGTATTCACGCCATGCCTGAATGGAACTCATATCTTCCAAATGTATTTTTTTTATTACTTCATGCGGAATTGTTTCTTTTTCGTTAAATTCTCTTACCTTATGATTACATAATGTTTGAAAAACTTTAAAAGGAATAACCGCATATTCCGGTTTCCCGTCCTTTCCTGCTATAAATTGAACATCAATAAGTGTTGTCATCTCTTTTTTTTACCTCCTCGATTGATAATATATGTATTTTTTCAATGTGATTAAATAGAATCCTATATCTACCGACACGCAATCGATAATCGTATTTATGATTACTTAATGCTTTTACATTTAAAACATACGGAAATCCGGATAAAGTATCAACAGCTTCAAGAATTTGCTTTTTATCAGCTTTTTGTATTTTGTTAAGTTGTTTTGACGCTTTTCGGCTCCATCTAATCGATATCATTGTTCTATTATAAGATAATTATAAGTTTTTGTCAATTATTTTTTTCAGTTCATTCTGAGCGGTTTCGCAGTGCATACATCAGTTTTTGGCCTTTGTAAAGGGCTTCGGAAATAAAAATCGGAAAAAGTTTAAAAATTTTTAAAAGGCTTTTTTTTCCTCCCCTTGCCTTCCAAGAGTAATCCAGCTTTGTCCAAATAGAAAACAAAAGAGGAATAAAAAACAAAAAAAGAGAAAACAAAACAGCAACTTTAAAGGGTAAGATTTTTTCCAGAGCCTCTTTTAATTGGAGAGAGCTTGTGGTATTAAAAAAAAGGGAGCTTATCTGCATAAGGCAGACAAGTTTTAAAATAAGAAAAGCCAAATCTTTTATACTGCTTTCCGTTTTTATAAGAACCGAAAAAACATGGAGGCTTACAAGAAGCAGGCAATAAGGCAGAATCGGTTTTAAATCCAGTAATTGCTCTAAAAACGAAAAACCTATAAAACGGGCAAAAAAAACAAAAAATACCGAATAAAAGAGAACATAATTAGGAAAGAAAAAAATCAGGGCTGTAAACCCGAAAAGAAAAAGCAATTTTAAAAGGGGGGACATCCTATGTAAAAAGCTCGTTCCTCTACGGTACGAAAATAAGGGCCTTATATCCAAATTAAATCCTCCCTTTTTGTGTATGAAGTAAGCGGAGGCCTTATACTCCATTCTTTTAGATTTTGTCTTAAGCCCTCTTCCGCAGTCCCGTCAAAAACTTTTTTCCCCCTATGGAGAACTAAAAACCTATCGGCAAGGGCGTAGCATTTTTCAAGCTCATGGCTTAAAAGAAGGATGGTATAGTTTTCGGCCTTTAATTCTTTAACAAGGGAATTAACCTGCACTACCCCCTCATAATCCAAATTTGCATAGGGCTCATCAAAGATCATTACGGGAAACTTCATCGCCAAAATTCCTGCAACGCAAAGCCGCCTCTTTTCTCCTCCCGATAAGGAGCGGGAAGAATAATACCGCTTATCCTTTAAGCCGGTTTTTTCCAAGGCTTTATCCAATCTTTTTTTTCTTTCTTCTTGCGGAAGTTTTATATTTTTTAGTCCAAACAAAATATCTTCCTCAGGGGTTTCTCCCAATATCTGCAAGTCGGAATCCTGAAAAACTATGCCGCATCTTTCTTTTACCTCTACAAGTCCCGATGAGGGCCTTATAAGCCCTGCAATAATCGACATAAGAAGAGTTTTTCCCGAACCGTTAGCTCCCGAAATAAGAATGCTCTCTCCCTTAAAAACAGTCAAAGAAATTTCGTCCAAGGCCCTAAAATTAACCGTTCCGTCAAAAGAGCTTTGAACAAAGGTCTTACTTATATTTTTTAAGCTTATAATTTCTTCTTTCATAGTTTAAGAAGAGACCTCTAAAAAATATCTTGCCGTAACGGGACGCAGTTTATAAATTAAAGCGGAAACCAATATCATCTTGATAAAATCCCCCGGCAAATAAGGAATACAGGCAAGGCTCAAGGATTCAAAAAGCCCCCTGTTTGTAAGCTGCATAAATCTTGCTATTCCAAAAACATAAATAAGAGCAAAGCCCGAAAAAGAGGCTGCAATTATTTTTAAATAGTTTATTAACTTAATGCTCTTATTTTTACCTGAAGAAACTAAGACAAAGTCTTTTTCTCCGGGCTTTCTAAAAAAAATAATCAAAAAAGCTGCTGCCGCAAGATAGCCGATTAAAAAGCCTCCCGTCGGCCCCAAAAGATGGGCAAGCCCCCCTCTTCCGCCCGAAAAAACGGGAAGGCCGAGTAAACCGGCAATCAAAAAAAGAGCTGTTGAAGCTGTCCCGTAAAGTCCCCCTAAAAGCCCCGATGCCAAAATAGGCATCATGTTTTGAAGCACTATGGGAACGGGAGTTCCGGGAAGAGGAAATGCTATAAAACCGCTTACTGCAATAAGGGCTGCAAAAAGCGGAACAAAAACCGGCATAATCGATAGTTTAAAATTTGAGCTCATATTTTCTCCAAATCAAATTGATAACCGTAATAATAAACCAGGTTAACAATTTAAGAGGGCTGTGTCAAGCCCCCCGCATTGCCTCAGGTTAAATCTAACCGATTCGGCTTAAAACATTTTGTCAGTCTAAAACTCAAGCTGTTTTATCCTCGGAATCATTTCAAGATTTGGGCTGCGATTGCTTATTTCGATTACCGTTAAACTATCGAGAGCGGCGATGTCTTTGCGAATTTCGCCTGCGAGACCGGAATCGACGGCAGTAAAGCAATCGTCTAAAACTACAAGTTTAGTCTTACATAAAAGAGCCCTTGCAATTCCAATGCGCTGGGTTTGTCCGCCGGAAACGCCTCCCGTTAAATTACCGACTTTTGTTTCCAAGCCGTTGGGCATAGTTTCCAGATCTTTGTCTAAGCGGGTAATTCTTAAAACTTTTTGGATTTCCGCTTCGGTAATCTTTCCTTCCTTTTCAGAGCTGACACCGAGTAAAAGATTTTTACGCAAGCTTGCGTTAAAAATTTGCGGGGTCGGCGAAACATAAACGGCGAGGGGCGAAACAAAAATCACTTCGGGCTTTTCTATTATTTTTCCATTTAAGATTATTTCACCGCCGGCTTTTTTAGTAATTCCCAGCATGGACTTTATCAGAGAACTTTTTCCCGAAGCCACGGCTCCTGTAATAAAATAATATTCACCGCCGTGAAATTCGAACGATTTTTCTATTTTAAAATTGCTCTCAGGATACTCCACACAAAGATTTTTTACAACAATGGACTCAATATTATATTCTTGCGGATTTTTTATATCAAGCTGTTCATCTTCGTTTTCAGCTTTTGTATAAATATCTTGAACACGCTCCAGAGAAATTTTTGTTTGTTTTATGCTGACAAAAAAATCCGAAACAGAAGATGCAAAGTTAGAAAGTGAAACAGATAAGCTGATAAAAAAAGCAAGATCTCCCACAGAAAAACTAATAGTTTCGATGTTTAAAGCAATAAAAATCAACATTGCCGAAGTAATCAGCTGATGCCCCAATCTAAAAAGTGATTTAATTAAAGAGCTGCCGATATTTTCCTGAAGAGCGGCTTTCGCAGCTTTTTGATTTATATGAAAATAAGCATCGATAAAGTTTTGATTTTTATAATCGGTTTTTATTTCTTGGGTGGATTGTAATGCGGCCGTTAAAAAACCTGAAGTCGCCGCAGCCGCTTTGAGGCTGTTTTCACGCCAGCGTTCTACCTTTGGAAGCAGCAAAGTAATAATCCCAATATTCAAAGCAATTAAAAAGAGAGCAATAAATGTAAAAGTTACATTAACGGAAAACATTAACACAACTGTTACTATAGCAACGACTAGCGATGTAGAAAAATGCGGAAAAGATCCTGTGAGTAAAAAAGAAAGTTGATCTATATCTTCACGGAATTTATAAGCGGTTTCCCCGATTGCCTCAGAAGTATCAAACTCTTTCGGTTGTAATATAATTGCCCGAAGCATTTTACTTACAAAAAGTTTTTTTATTTTTGTTCTAAAAAGCCATCCCATATTCATAGTTATATATGCAAAAGCTGTAAACAAAAATCCGGTCGCCATCAAAATAATAATAAACCAAACACCCAATGGCAAATCAATTTTATTTTCAAAAAGAGAAAACATTTGCTTTTCGATAAATGCAGGAAACAATCCGGCGGTAAACTGAAGTAAAAAAGCCGAGACCATTGCCGCCAAGAAAAAAAACGGATGCCGTTTTATAACTTTTAAGTTAACCGATAATAAGGATTCCGGTTTAATTTGTTTCATTTCCTCCTCCTTCGGAGAGGATTGCTTTTTCTCCTTGAGATAATTTTCCATTCTCCAATAAAAATTTTACATTTGTTTTTTCTAAAGTCTCAGTTCTGTGGGCAATTATAATTGCCGTTTTGTTTTCTATAAGCTCATTAAATGCAAGCTGAATTTTTTCCTGCTCAGTGTTATCAAGTTTTGCAGTGGACTCGTCCAAAATAATAATTTTACTTTGTTTTAAGAATAATCTCGCACAAGCTAAAAGCTGAGTTTCACCACCGGAAAAATTTGCCGCTCCGTCTTCACAAATATAATCTAAGCCGCCCGGTAGAGCCATAATCTTTTCATACATTCCGCTTTTCTTTAAAGCTTCTTTTATTTGCTCATCGGAAATGCTTTCGTCAAACATGCGGATATTATCCCTAATACTTGCATAAAAAAGAACAATACTCTGACTCACATATCCGATGTTTTCAGCAAGCGATTTTTGACTGAAATCATTTAATGGAACACCGTTTAATAAAATTTCTCCGGACTGAGGTTCGTAAAGCTTTAACAAAAGTTTTACAAGAGTCGATTTTCCGCTTCCAGTCCTTCCCTGTACAGCACAATGATCTCCGGCATTTATTTTAAAACTTAAATTATCTAAAATCAAATCCCGCTCATCATAAGCAAAGGAAACATTTTTAAACTCGACACTGTATGTTTTATCATCGAGAGTTTTATTCCCGAAAGAAATATGGGGCTTTTCAATGTATAATTTAAAAACCCTATTTATCCTTGCACCAAGCCCTTGAAATGTAGTTGCATTTTGAGCGAGCATTTCAAGCGGCCATTCTAAAAGCACAAAATAATTATATAACATAAAAGTTTGACCGAGGCTTAGCTTCGCATCTTTTAGCAAATAAAACAAGATCACAACCAAACAGGATTTTTCAATAAATGTTATAGCTTGGCTTAACATCATCGTAAAAGTAAAAAGTCTATAAAACTTTTTTTCATTTTTAAAAGATGTATCATGTAAACTGTCTGAGTTTGCAAGGATTTTATCTTTTGCGTTTAAGCTGTGAAGCTCTTCTCGTCCTGTAATACTTTCCGTAACAAGGGCATTAACTTCTGCCATGTTTTTTCGCACAGTTTCAAGAGAACTAGTATCTTTTTTAGATTGACGCAACATCATAATAATACCGATAACGGAACAAAGAACAAAAATATATCCTAATAGAACGGAATTAAAAAAAACAATTATTAAAATTCCCGATAGAATAATAATATTCGAAATTACATCAAGCACAAAAGTAGAAATGTTATTTGAAAGAATTAATACATCGCCTTCAACACATTCTACTAATTCGCCGATAGGATTATTATGATAAAAAGTCATATCCAACTGCAAAAGATTTTTTAGCATATCGGAACGCAGTGCTTTAGTTAAACTCCAAGAAAGCTTTTGCATAAAAAAATTGCGGAAAGTATTTAATACCTCTACAAAAAAAACAAATGCTAAGTAAAAAAGAGCAATTACTAAAATGCTTTTTGTCCCAAGTCCGCCTGAAACTCCGTCTATAAACTTTTGAAAAAGCTGAGGTATGTACAAAGTAAGCCCAATATGAGAAAAAAAGAATAAACATAAACTCGCAAAAAGTATTTTATGCCTAAATAAAAATTTTTTAAAGTACGAAATAAACGATTTATGTGGTGTCATGATCATACAATATCCTTGTAAGGAGTCTAGCGAATTGAAAATATATTGTCAAGTCTATTCTCCCATACTTGAAGCCTCTTACAAAATAAGCTATAATGTATTAAATTCAGGAGGTAGAAGATGTCAGATATCCGCAAGTTGCCTATAGGCCTTCAAAGTTTTGAGGTTATGCGTAATGAAGGCTTTGTTTATGTAGATAAAACCGAATATGTGTTAAGGCTTGCAGCTGAAAGCCGTGTGTTTTTTTTAAGCCGTCCTCGGCGGTTCGGAAAAAGCCTTTTTCTTTCTACCTTAAAGGCTTATTTTTTAGGTAAAAAAGAGCTTTTTAAAGGGCTCTATATCGAAGATGCCGAGCAAAAACAGGCAGAACTTGAGGGCCGTGAAGCTTGGATTAAATATCCCGTTCTATATTTGGATTTTAATGGGGGGATTTATGATACAAGTGAGGGTCTTTTAAACCGTTTTCTTTCATTTTTTAACGAATATGAAGAAATCTACAAAAGCACCGGTCTTGATATCCCTGACCGCTTTAAAAACCTAATAAAAAAAATTTACGAAACAACAGGCAAGCAGGTTGTTATCCTTGTCGACGAATATGATAAACCCCTCCTTGAAACCATGATTATAAATGAGCCTTTAAACGAAGAATACCGCCGTATCTTAAAGGGCTTTTACGGAGTTATCAAAGCTTGTGATGAGTATATCCGCTTTGCCTTTTTAACGGGTGTTACTAAATTCAGCAAGGTCAGCATCTTCAGCGATTTAAACAATTTGCGGGATATCTCCCTCGAAAAAAATTATTCGGGTATCTGCGGTATTACTGAAACTGAATTAAAACAAGTGTTTAAACCCGAAATTGATGCTTTAGCGGAAGAGCGTAAGCTCAACTATGAAGAAACACTTGCTCAACTAAAAAAACGGTATGACGGCTACCTTTTTCATCCTAAAGGAGAGAATATATACAATCCCTTTAGTTTGCTAAATGCCTTTACAAAAAAAGAAATCGGCTCTTATTGGTTTTCGACAGGAACACCTACCTTTTTGGTCAGAACTTTACAACATCAAAAAGAAATATGCATCCGCGATATTTTAGAAAATGCTGAAATGGATGAAAACTCTTTACAGGATTACCGCCCCGATATGAATAACCCTATACCGATTTTATTCCAATCCGGTTATCTTACCTTAAAAGGTTATGATGAAAGAATGGGCTTGTACAAATTGGGTTTTCCCAATGACGAGGTAAAATACGGCTTTTTAGATAATCTTGTTCCTGCTTACACTTCAATCTCAAAAGATGCAAGCGGTTTATTTATAGGGAATTTTGTAAGAGCTATCGAGAAGGGCGATACCGAATCCTTTATGAAAAGAATGTACACTGCCTGTGCCGGCCTTCCTTACAGCTTGGCTTCAAAGGAAAATGTAAAGATGAGGGAAAGAGATTATCAGATAGCCTTTTACATAATCTTTAGCCTTATGGGGCAGTTTGTTCAAACCGAGGTGGTAAGCTCAAAAGGCAGGGCCGATTGCGTAGTTCACACCGATGATACAGTCTACATCTTCGAGTTTAAGCTGATGGGTTCCGGCACACCTAAAGAAGCTATCCAACAGATAAAAGAAAAAGGCTATGCAGAACCCTACAAGACGAGCGGAAAAAAGATAGTCCTAATAGGCGCGGTTTTTGCCGACGGTATTGATGAGGATACCGCCGATACTTGGGAGGCTTGTGAGTTACCCTAAATCACCATACTTGAAGCCTCATACAAAATAAGCTATAATGCTCAAGATATGAAATATAAAAATCTACCGGTATACGAACAAAAAGACAGAATATTGGAAATGCTTGAGCACAATCAGGTAATCGTTGTAGAAAGCCCTACGGGTTCAGGCAAGACTACCCAGCTGCCGGTTATTTTACATGAAGCAGGCTACAGCCGTTCAGGTATGATAGGCGTTACCCAGCCGAGGCGTATTGCAGCCCTTTCGGTGAGCGAATTTATTTCAAAACAGCTTAAAGAGCCGATGCCCGGTCTTGTCGGATATAAGATGAGGTTTGAAGATAAGACTTCAAGCGATACGAAAATAAAAATAATGACCGACGGCATTCTTTTACAGGAACTGAAACTTGATCCATGGCTCAGCAAGTATTCCGTAATCTTGGTAGATGAGGCTCATGAGCGTAGCTTAAACATAGACTTTATATTGGGACTTTTAAAACGGATAATAACGGAGCGCAAGGATTTTAAGGTTATAATTTCGTCGGCCACAATAAATACAGATCTATTTTCGATGTACTTTGACGGATGCCCCGTAATCAAAATAGATGCCATCACCTACCCCGTTACCCTGATCTTTGACCCCCCTGCGGTTAAGGCTTCTACCGATACCCAAGAAGCGGAAACGGCATTGATGGACAAGATAGCCTCGATTGTAGGACGCATTTTAAGTGAAGGACGGAGCGGTGCCATTCTGGTTTTTCTTCCGGGGGAAAGAGCTATTAAGGACTGCATTGAAAGGCTTTCAAAAGAACCGTGGTACAGAAAACTTTTTATCCTCCCCCTTTACGGCCGTTTAAGCAAAGAAGAACAAGAAAGAGTTTTTAAATCCCCGCCCTTCGGGAAAAAGAAGATTGTTATATCGACAAACATAGCGGAAACCTCCATAACGATAAACGACATTGCTGCCGTTATAGACTCGGGGCTTGCAAAACTTAACTTTTATAATCCTTTTACCTTTACCTCAAGTTTGGATGAAACCCTCATATCTAAGGCCTCATGTAATCAAAGACGAGGCAGAGCCGGAAGAACTCAGGAAGGCGTATGCTACCGCCTTTACACACGCAAGGACTTTGAAACAAGGCAGCTTTATACCCTCGAAGAAATCTACCGTACCGACCTATCCGAGGTTGTTATGCGTATGGCGGAACTGGGAATTCTCGACTTTGAAAATTTCGACTTTATTTCGCCTCCGGGTAAAAAAGGCATAATAGGAGCCATAGATACCCTAAACATGCTCGATGCCCTAGAAAGCGACCGCTCTTTAAGCAGCATAGGAAAGATGATGTGTCTTTTCCCTTTGGCTCCAAGGCAATCCCGAATCATAGTTGAAGCAATTACAAGATACCCCGACCTTGTAGAAGAGGTTTTAATCGCTGCAGCCTTTTTATCGGCACGGAGCCCCGTCATCTTCCCCGAAGGCGAAGAAATTGAGGCCCGCAAGGCTCACGCCCTTTTTGATGAACCCCTTGGAGATTTTGCCTCATTCTTAAAGGTTTTTAGAATGTACTCTCAAGCCCTCGATAAGGAAAGGTTTTGTAAAATTCACTATCTCGATGACAGAGTAATGGCCGAAATAGCCAACATAAAAGAACAGCTTGAACTCATAGTTTCGGATATGGGCGTTCCGATTCTTTCGGGCGGAAAAATGGAACACTACCTTACGGCTATAGCCAAGGGAATGATTCAGTTTGTATGCTCGGCTCAGGGAAGGGACTCTTACCGCTCCCTCACAACAGAAAAGATTTTTATCCACCCCGGCTCCTGCATGTACAAGGAAAAAGAACAGTTTATAGTTGCAGGCGAAATAGTCAGAACTTCGCGCATGTATGCCATGTCGGTTTCTCCTCTTTCAAAAAAGATAATCGAAGAGGTTGCCCCTGCCCTTTTAGAAAGAAAGGATAAAAGAGCAAAGAAAGAAAAAGACGAACACAGGGCAGAACAAAAAGAAGAAAAGAAAAAGCCGGAAGAAGAAAGCGTTCTTATCGAAGGAACTCGTTATCTTATCAAAAAAATAAAGGGCAAAAAGCATCTTATTCTTCCATGGAAAGAATTTAAAGTTACGGCCGAAGCTCTCCGCAAAAAATACAGTGAAGAAAATCAAAACGGAGCCTTGGAGCAATTAAAGGGCTTAAGGGGAAAAATAGAAATCAATAAAAGCGAGCTCCTCTCAGGCGAAAAGATGGATTTAATTTTAAATGTGGTAAATAATTTTAATATTGAACAGATAGAAAAAACCGAAGATGAAAAGCGCTTTGACAAAAATAAAAATTATTTTATTGAAGAAGATTTGGAAGCCCTTGTAAATTCCTTAAACCTTTTATTTAGAACTACAATAGCCAAAAAGACTACAAAGCAGCTGGGCTTTATAACCCTCTTTTGTGACGGTACAGGACATTTTTGGTTTAAAACTTCAAGAGGTTTTCATACGGCCTTACACGAAAGCCTTGTATCCCTTCAAAGCCTGATTGACCTTGCAGGAGAGAATTTTAACGAAGACCAAAAAATAATAGTCCGCAATATCTACGGAAAAATGAATAAGATGATTTAAGGTCAGTACTAAAAAACTTGTTGTTTTTTAGCGGTAACCGTGATCCTTTGAAAAAAATTATTGGAGGCTCGATAAATAGTTCGGCAGGAATTCTGCCTCGCTGTTTATCTGCCGAGTTTGCCTTTCGGCAAACGTCGCATTATTGTATGTAGTTTTGCATAAAGCAAAACTACTTGAAAAAACTTTTTTCGCAAATTGATATTTGCTGCAAAAAGTTTTTATTGGAGTGCTTATGTGGTGGTTAGTTGCTGTTTTGAGCGGTATTTTTGTGTTTTTATTTTTAAAAAAGTCGTGGAAAGAAAATTCGGAAGGGGTTAAATTAAACGACGGAACTGCTGCAGAAGATGAAGCCTTAGATGATGTAGTTGAAATGGAAGATGCTTTTTTTGAAGCTGTCCAATCGGGAAAAAAGGCCGTCAAATTTATGCACTTGTTCTATCAAGAAGACTTGATGATGATAAAATCATTATTTCAAAGTGAACATATTCCATACCGTGTTGAAAACGAACATGTAGCTTCGGTTCTTGTAGGATACGGAGTTACCGGCTTTAACCATACCGACTTTTATATTCTTCGTGAAGATTATGATGATGCGTTTAAAATCGTAAAAGAATATGCAGAAAACAAGCGTTTATCCGGAAAGGTTTCAGGAATGGCGGATAAAATGGGAGCTGTAATTACAGTTTTATTTGCATCAAGTTTTATACCCGATAAACATGAAACCTCAGGTATAGTTGTTTTTAAACTTGAAGAAGAAGATTAATCCTTCAAACTCAAAAACGATTAATTAAGCTCCTTTATTTTTTTTAAAAGGGATGCCGCCTGATAGTTTTTCGGATTTAATTCCAAGGCATAGCCTAAGACACTTATAGCCCTATCATAAGCCTTTCTTTCATAAAAGATTGAGGCAATCTCATAGTGCAGCATACTTTGTCTTTTTTTATCCTGTGTCATTGATGCGGCAAGGCTGTAGGCATTTACAGCATCTTCGGTTTTACCGGACATATAATACATATAGGCGGAATTTACCGTAGAAGCATAAGCATAGGCAGGAACTTGTGCAGAAGCCGCAAAAGAAGATACGGCATTTTCAAAGTCTCCGCTCAAAGCCGAATTTATTCCTGCATAAAAAGAATCTTCATATCGTTTTCCTATTTCACTAACGCTAAGACAAGCATTAAAATCTCCCGATTTAGCGAAGTACCATTTTGCATATTCTCTGATAATGGACTCCTTGCCGTATTTTTCAAGAATCTTCCACATATCGGCCTTGCCCCTTGCTTTGGAAGCATAGGTTTTATCCATTATTTGATTGTATCTAAATTCTTCTAAAATAAACCTTTGGTCAAAATCCGGAGTCTTCATAGCCCTTGCTAAAAGGTCTTCAGGCTTATATGTCATCTTGGGAGAGGTAAAGTAAGTTTCTTCCATCTTCATTGAATAAAAGCCCTTAGATTCAAGATAGGCACTAAGCTCATCTTGCGAATTTAATTCGCGTAAAGCAATATCTTCCCTAGCGTAACGGGCAATAACGGGATAAAAGCCGGGATATAAATCGATACATTCTATTAAAAGGTCTACACGCTCTTTTTCGTCTGGAGCCGTAAGAGCCAAATCATAAAACACTATGGGAGAAGATTCGGGACTTCTATCGGCCGCAGCCTGCCAAAAGGCTCTAGCCCTCTCCGTATCTCCTTGCCCGAAAGCTGCATCGGCAGCAAGCATAAGATGAAGCCGTGCATTTTCAGCCGTTTTACCTTCGCCGCCGTCTTTATCCGCATAAACAAGAGAAAAATATAAATCACCGAAAATAGAATCGAAAACACCTAGGTCGTAAACAATGCAGCTCCAAAAAAAAGGATGCTCAGGAGCAACATCATTCGGAATATTATAGCGTAAATGAGATGCCTCCCTTAAACGGCCCTTGGCTGCCAAAACAATAGCGGCATTCTTTAAAAAAACTTGATTTTCAGTTTTATCGTAAGCGGCTTTTAAAAGACTAAAATCCGAATTAAAGGAATTAAAGGCAATATCGGACAAAATTGAGGCTTCGGCACCCAATGAAGCATAAGGCGTATTTTTTAAGTTTTCACAATAAGGCAGGGCTTCAGCCGGCTTTCCTGAATCAATAAGAATCGAAGTTAATAAGGCAGAAAGCTCCGGTGAATCAGGATACTTCTTTATGCCCGTTTGAAGAGAGATTAAGGCATCGGGAATAGAATTAAGTTTTAATTGCCGTTTGACAATACTTACATAATTTGTAGTATTAACGGCCTTTTTTTGAAGGCGTTTTAAACTCTTCAAAGCCTTAGTCTGACGGCCTTCCGTTATTTGAACATCAACATTGGAAAGCCCATCCAAAAAAGCTTGTTCATTAGTTTTGCCCGAACAAGAAAAAAATAAAAAAACTATAAAAAGAATAAAAAATATCTTTAACCGCTGCATTTCTAAATTCTAAGACTTATTTTTAATACTGTCAAGTACCGCATTTACAAATTTATAAGAATCATCGGTACCGAAATCTTTGGCCAAATTTATAGCCTCATCTATTACAATGGGCGGAGGGGTATCTTTTTGATATATAAGAGAATAGACACTCAATCTTAAAATCGCCTTATCAACCGAATTAAGCCGATCTATAACCCAGTTATCCAGATTTTCCTGAATTACCTTGTCTATTTCGGTTATATTTTCGATTGTACCCAAGACCATCATCTTAGGAAAGAGATAATCGGCTTCAAGCTCGGATTCTAATTTCTCGGTTTGCTGCCAAGGAAATGTCAATAAATCGTCAAGGACGGCTCCTCCAACATCCCAAGCAACAAGGGCTTGAAAAGCGAGAATCCGTCCTCTGCGTCTTCCTACACTCATTTAAAATCTATCGATTACCACTTAAAAAGTTTATCAAGTTCCGCATCGGTTTTTAATATCTTGCAATTATCATCGGTGCGTAAATTTTCATATGTAGTTTGAATGATAGATTGAACGGCATTTAGTGCAAGTCCCTGAGAAAGAAGGGCCTTTATCTGATCATAAAGCGTAACTGTAGATGAGGGATCAGGGACATCGCTTAAAGTTAAAATTTTAGCATTAAGCTTTTCCGTTATAACAAAAAACTGTCTGCTGTCTACCCTATCCTGTATATCGAATATATAGTTTACATCTTTTGAGAAAATTTCCATTAAAGCCTCAGGAGTAGCATTTAACAACTGAGCACCCTCTGCCGTTTTAGGTATATAACCTTCTTGAGCAACATAATTACCGGCTTCAGCATTTTTTTTGATATTGGCTATCTCTTTTATGTTCTTTTTAACCTTTTTGTGCAATTCATTAATTTTATCGATTTCTTCCTTGTCTTTACCTTCTTTTTTTACGGCAACAAAAAGCATTTTCACCATATCGGGACGAACCAACTCTCCTTTTTTCATCTCATAGTATGAACGAATTTGAGCGTCCGTAGGAGTTGCCATCTTTACAATTTCTGCTTGATTTTTTGAAGCTATATAGTTTTGAATTATAAGATTATCTTTGATAATTTTTTTGAGTTCTTCAACAGTACAACCTGTTTGTTTTTTCATAAACTCGTCAAGCGATATATTTTCTTTTTGTTTTATTAATTTTGCGAATTCGCTTTCCGTTATCGGGGAATTTACTATTGTTGAAAGAGCATCGTTAAAAGCATTATCTACTTGGGAATTTGAAATCTTGATATTTTCTTTTTCGGCAGCCTGAACCAAAAGCTTGGTACGCATTAAACTTTCCAAAACAAGCTTTTTATCATCGTTTGTAGCTACACTTCCGCCTTGAGATTCGGCAAATTTTACAAGCTTTTTAAGCTGTCCAAGCGTTATAGGTTCCTTTTTTGACAGGTTTACCTGTGCAATCACCTGCAAATCATTTTGGGCAGACAAAAGGCCCAAAAAACCGACCAACATAACTGCAATAAAAACTTTCTTTTTCATTTTATCCTCATCTATTATCCCATATGGGGATGATATATTTTAAAGAAGGCAAAGCCGAACTTTGCCATATTAACAAAATTGTATGGTAACAAGTTACATTTAATGTTCAAGTACAGCTCTTATTCGCCTGACTCCTGACGAAGAAGACTGTTCTTTTTTTATCACAAAATTTCCCAAACCGCCGGTTTTTTCGACATGGGGGCCTCCGCAAACTTCGGTAGAAAAGTCTCCTATTTTGTATACCTTAACAACATCTTCATATTTTTCGCCGAAAAGAGCCATCGCTCCTATTTTTTTTGCTTCTTCTAAAGGCATAACTTCCATAGTTACGGGCAAATCGGCCTTTATAGCCTCATTTACAAGCCTTTCAACCTCTTTTTTTTCGGCTTCCGTCATTGGCTCGGGATGCGAAAAGTCAAAACGGAGCCTTTCAGCCGTTATATTTGAGCCTTTTTGCTGAACATGATCGCCTAAAACCATTCTTAAAGCCTTGTGCAAAAGATGGGTTGCCGTATGATAGGCCGTTGTCTGCTCCGAATGGTCGGCAAGACCGCCCTTAAATACCTGTTCGCTTCCGGCTCTGGATAGTTCCTGATGCTTTTTAAAAGCTTCATCAAATTCTTCCCTGTTTACGGTTAAGCCCGATTCGGAGGCAAGTTCTTCCGTTAATTCGATAGGAAAGCCGTAGGTATCATAGAGCTTAAAGGCCATTCTTCCCGGAATAATCTTTTTAGGATTTTTTAAAAGGTTCGGAAGCATTTTTTCGAATTCGGCCTCGCCTTTTTTTAAGGTTTCAAGGAATTTATCTTCTTCGGCCTTAAGTTCCGTTAAAATAAGAGTTTCATTTTCCTTTAGTTCGGTATAAAAGCCGGCATTTTGAGCGATAACGGCAGAAGCCGGAACGGATAAAAAGTTGCCGTCTATGCCGAGTTTTTTGCCGTGTCTTACAGCCCGCCTGATAAGCCTTCTTAAAACATAGCCTGCTCCGATATTTGACGGAAGTGTGGTTTTCGGATCTCCCAAAATAAAGCAGGCTGTTCGGACATGGTCGGCTATAATTCTGATAGAGGTATCGGTTTTTTCGTTATCGCCGTATTTTACGCCGCTTATGTCTTCGATAGATTTAATAATTGAGGTAAAGGCTTCGGTATTATAAACGGAAGGCTTTCCTTGAAGCATGGCAACTGTTCGTTCAACCCCCATTCCCGTATCTACGCATTTTCTTTTTAAGGGAGAATATGATCCGTCCATGTTTTTATGATATTGCATAAAAACATTGTTCCATATTTCTACATATTTACCGCAGTTACAGCCTGGGCGGCAATTTGAACCGCAGGCAGGTTTTCCCGTATCTATAAAAATTTCAGTGTCGGGACCGCAAGGGCCTGTTTCACCGGCAGGGCCCCACCAGTTATCTTCTTTGGGGAGGAAAAAGATTCTATCTTTAGAGACACCCAGACTTTCCCAAATAGAAGCGGATTCATCATCACGGGGAGCGTCTTCATTTCCTTCAAAGACCGTAAAGGAAAGTTTATCGATAGGAATACCTAAATATTTTTCGTCCGTTAAAAATTCAAAGCTATAGGCGATTGATTCTTTTTTAAAATAATCTCCCAAAGACCAGTTTCCAAGCATTTCAAAAAAGGTCAGGTGAGAAGCGTCTCCTACATCATCTATATCGCCCGTGCGCACACATTTTTGCACATCGGTTAAACGGGTTCCGGCAGGATGAGGCTCCCCCATTAAATAAGGGACAAGCGGGTGCATACCGGCAGTTGTAAATAAAACCGTGGGGTCATTTTCAGGAATAAGAGACCTCCCCGAAATTTCCACATGCCCCTTGCTTTTAAAAAAGTCTATATATTTTGAACGCAGTTCATCAATCGTAATATTTTTATTCATAGGGAAACTATTTTAAGGAATAAAAAAGAAATTGTCAATTACCTTTTGATTGATTTTTTGTCAGAGCATTTATTTTACAATGTACTGAAACCATACAAGGTAGGTAAAGAGCTTGCCGATTTTCGGCAAGCTATGCAATGACAATTAACACCGTAACTCTAAAAATTACGGCAATTTTTTAATAGCCTTTTCTTTCGAGAGCTTTCAAAGCTTTTTTAGCATCGGTATAACCATTATCAAGGGCTTTTTGATACCAGTATTTAGCTTGTTTATAATCAACACGCAGACCTCCTAAACCATACTCATAATATTGAGCCAATGCATACATTGCTTGATTATGGTTTTTATCTACAGCTTTTTTTATCCATTCAAGAGCATATTTTTCATCCTTTCGCAAGCCACCAAGTCCATGTGCATAATATAGACCAACATTAGTTATACCTAAAGCATAATCTTTGTCGGCGGCTTTGAGGTACCATTCTAAAGCCTTTTTTTCATCCTTTTCCAAACCGCCTTTACCACTCTAGTACATTACACCTATGTTAAACATAGCTTGAGCATTGTCTTTCTCGGCAGCCTTACGGTACCATTCTAAGGCCTTTTTATCATCCTTTTCTAAACCGCCTTTGCCATTATAATGCATTGAACCAATATTAACCATGGCCAAAGAAAACCCTTTCTCTGCAGCCTTATGGAACCATTCTACAGCTTTTTTATCATCTTTTTCTAAACCGCCTTTGCCAGACTCATACATTCTACCTATATTGTTCATAGACCAAACATTACCCTTTTCGGCAGATTTTTTATACCACTCGCGTGCAGTATTTTCATTTTTGAAGGCGCCGCCCCTGCCTTCTTCATATAGCAATGCTAATATGTACATTGCATCGGTATCTCCGCGTTCAGCTGCTCTTGTATATTTTTCGACGGGTGTACTAATATTATCTTTTACACAAGCTGTTAAACTTACAATAAAAGTTACAATTACGACTAAAATTAGAAATTTTATATTTTTCATATCTTTTCTCCCTATTTATTATATTCAAATTTTATAATATACCTTTATTTTTCAAGTCTATCTTTTTGTGTAAATTTTATGGTTAAGTCCTCAGTAATGCGAACCTTATATTTTGCATATACATTTCCATCAGTATCAACCATTGCAATATCATAGGGTCCGACATCTTCACTACTTAATTTGATATGGTAACCGCTATGAAAAAATTCTTCATTTTGCCATAAATTTTTACCCCAATCATCATCAGAGCTTAAAGCAATATAAAGTTCTTGGATTTCTTTGCCTGTTTCGTTGGCAATTATAAATGGTTTTGTCAAAGCTTCGTTCATTGCTTCTTTAAAACTTTCATAAACCAAATCCTGTCCAAAATTGTATAAATCCCAGTACAAAGGATTATCCATATCATCCGAAGATATCGGTGATACCCAAATGCCTAATAGCAGCACAATCAAAATAACTTTATGTTTCATTTTATAACTCCCTTTCTTTTTTATTCAAAACCGTCCTTAGTCCCCTCATCTTCAATAAAGAACCGGATCATTACACACAATATACAAGGAACCATGAAAACAAGACTTCCCATAAACCCTTCCAAGTTGTTCCACCCTTTTTCATGAATAAAATAAATAGCAATGATAGACAAGATAATACTTACAACTAATTTTATTGCAGAACTAATTTTGTTAAAATGCCTATTATCGGAAAAAATAAAAAGCAGTCCTATTAAGCCTCCTAAGATCATCAGCATAATTCCAATCATCGAAAGACTATAGTAAAACAAGACAAACCCTATAAGTATTACTATCTCTTGTATTATAAAACGAGGATTTTTTATTTTCATTTTTTTACCGCCTATTTTAAGTGTTTAGATTGCTATGACAATAGCGGCATTTTATTGCAGCTTTTTTTATCTCCTCACCGCAAAAAGGACATAATTTGTTTTCTTCTTGTTTTTCTACAACAGCATATTCTATCTTTTGTACAGATACATCATTTTGTATTTGAGGTTCCTGCAATGAGGCATTACAAAACCGGCATTTGATAGCGGATTTTTTTATATTTTCTCCGCAGTAAGGACATGATTTATATTCTCCTTCATTTTGAACAGGAATTGAAACTTGGGGTGTTACAACATTTACTATTGAAGAATAATTATTATCTTGCTGATTTCCGGTTTTAAAAACTAAAACAGCTCCTTCCAAACTTTCAGCAGATACACTTCCTTCAATACTGTAGCCTTTGCTTATTAGCCTGGCTTTTACCCATCCATTTCCGGCAGCACCGAAAACTATCGGCATAATTAAATTAAAAACAAGTATCGCAGCAGTTGACTCACCTACACTTGAACCGAATGGTAGCATGTAGTTAACAAAAATCCCAATTAAAAGCCCTATAATAGCAGGGGCAGGCAATTTTTTATAACAGGCCCAAAGCCAGTTTAAAAAAAACGCAGGCCAAGACCAACCGTTTTTTACGGCAACACAATCCCCAATGGGATTAACATAAATAGAATAATTTTTCATTTTATAACTCCTTATTTAATGAATTTGTATTTTCTAAATCGCTTCCGCAATATCTGCATTTTATTGCAATTTTTTTAATTTTCTCACTGCAGTAAGGACATAATTTATACTCGCTTTCCTTTACTTTTTCGATAACAGGAACATTCTGTACTGCTATATTTTCCTGCTTTTCTGTCTTTTTAGGCACAAGACTTGTATTGCAATACTTACAAACAAGTGCATTTTTTTCTATTTTTTCGCAGCAAAAAGGACATTCTTTATATTCTATGGTAGAAGTTTTTATCTGAGGCTTTTTCTTTAAATTTACATTATTGAAATTTTCATTGGATATGGTCTTATATTGGCCAGTTTTAAAAAGTGAAAGAGCTTGTTCTTTATTTTCTGCAAGTATACTTACTTCAAATTTATAATTTCTTTTTTGCAAATCAGATTTTATCCAATCATCTCCTGCTGCAGCAAACACAAGCGCACCTAAAATAATGAATAAACCACACACAGAGTAAAATTCAGTACTAGCAAAAGTTTCAAGATAATAGATATCCTCAATATTATTATAAACCATAAATATTATAAAAGAAGATACCAATATGTAAAACAAATAAATCATACCTTGTTTATACAATCTTTTAATAAATGCCCACGCCCATGTAAAGATAAAAGCTTGCCATAAAAAATTAGATTCAATAACTGAAACACAATGCCCCGAATTATCAGTATATATATCAAATTTTTTCATAATAAATCCTCAATTTTTTAAAATCCTTTTACCAAATAAATATTTTGGAAAAATTGTATATTACCCTGTTTTGTCCACCACCAATATTTTCCTTCATTGTTTGGAGTCATTTCAAAAATAATTTTTTGTCCCTCGAATTCGCTAAATATAACGGAATCACTGTATGTAATTATATTTTCCAACTCAGACTTTGTCATATAAGGGGCTTTTTCTCGCGATATTTCTTCCCAATCAGTCCATTCAGTTGAATTCCAAAGGCGTATACATCCATAACATACAAGTGTTTTATGAGCACCTGAACCTTCAAATTCAAAAGATTTTAAAAATAAACCTGCATATTCTGCCTTTACTTCTTTGTATCTAATACCGTCATAGTATTGAAATGTTTTGTACTCACCGGATGCTTTCTCAAAAACTCCTCCGGCAAATGCCGAAAAACTTAACAAACCTAAAAAACTAATTATCAAAATTTTTTTCATGCTTTTTTCTCCTCTAAATCGCTTCCGCAATATCTACACTTTATTGCAATTTTTTTAATTTCCTCACCGCAGTAAGGACATAATTTATACTCGCTTTCCTTTACTTTTTCGGTAACAGGAATATTCTGTACTGTTATATTTTCCTGCTTTTCTGTCTTTTCAGGCACAAGACTTGTATTGCAATACTTACAAACAAGTGCATTTTTTTCTATTTTTTCGCAGCAAAAAGGACATTCTTTATATTCTATGGTAGGAGGATTTTCATTAGGCTTATCTTCCGAATTTACATTATTGGGACTCTCCTCAGTGACGACCTCATATTTGCCGCTTTTAAAAAGTAGAATAGCTTGTTCTTTATTTTCTGCAAGTATGGTTACTTCAAATTTATAGCCTCTTTTTTGTAAATTAGATTTTATCAAAGTATTGCCTGCAGAGCCAAAAAAAATGGAGGCAATCAAATTAAAAAATCCTACAATAATAATATATGGCATTTCTGCAACATCATGATAGGGATTACCAGAAATAAACATATAAATTATAACTTGGATTACAGTTATATAAAGCAAACAAATAATGGCTTGTTTGTATAACTTATTAATAAAAGCCCAAATCCATGTAAAGAAAAAAGCACCGGCTGAAAATTCTCCGGAAGAAACTTTAACTGCAACGCAATTTCCTAAACGATTAGTATATATATCAAATTTTTTCATAATGATATTCTCCTTATATACATTGTTTATTTAAATAAGACGAAGAAACTTTCTTTGTGATAAAACAACAAATAAAACAAATGCTCCCTGCAATAATAAAACAACTTATGATAAAGCATATACAATTCAATGTTGGAATATGATTACATGAATATAAACGAATCATCCATCCTATATGAAAGATAAATAAGCCTATGTATAGAATAAAAAAAACAATTCCTATCATGATATTTATTTTAGAAACAGAAAATTGACCTCCGTTTGTTGAAAATAAGCATTTATCACATTTAGTTTCTTTTTTTAAGGATAATTTGCCAAATATCAATTCTTTAATGCTGTCGCCATATATATTTTTAATACTTTGATGATCCCAGAAAACATCAATATCGCTTATTTTTGCAATACTATCCTCATATATTTCATACCATGCTTTAGAACCTTTTGCCATCATAATCCATAACATAGAAAATATTATACCTATCACAGTAATTGCTATCGGAATAAGACCAAACACCAGCATTGGAGCCGTACAGTCAAACGAATCCTTTTTTATAAATTGATGTATAAAGATATCTTTAAAATATATTGCATATATGCTTGTTATTCCCATAATAAAAACTGCAAAAAAAATAGATCTATGCCATATATGAGCAAGTTCAATATCCCTGCCGCGCCATAAAAAATTATAAACATCCATTGCATTAGGTTTAACTTTTTCATTTTCATTTTCTTTTTTCATAACTTACAAAACTCCTTTTATTTTATAAAATATAAGTTAACATACTTTTACAATAAATAATATTTTTAGCCATAAAGATCATCATAAATCACAATCATCTTTATACCCTCCTCGTTTAATAATTCTATCAAAACACAAAAAGCCCGTACAAAATAAATTTGTACAGGCTTTTAAGTTAAAATAAATATACATAAAAACAACAAGCAAACAATTTTCAAGCTTGGTAAATATATGTCTTGTTTTAGTTGTCGAATAAAGACTTAAAGTAAAAGGATAATCCGAATTATGTAAGTTTATCGGGGGGGGGGGGGGGGGGGGGGGTAAAAAACTTAATATTATACCAGACTCATAAAATCTTGTCAATAGGTTATGAGCTGTTTTTTGAGAAATTTTTAAAAAAATATTTTTACCCTTTCTATTCATTAATGAAAATTATAACTTAAAACCTTAAACTTGTCAATCTTAAAAAACTAAAAATGTTTACAAAACAAAATATGGTTCAAACTTCCCTAATCTAAAATCATGGTAAAGATTCTTTACGGCAATGCCGAATAAGGTACGGGAGAACATGATGAAAAAAATTATTTTTATTTTTACGATTATTTTGGCGGTTTTTACAGGTCTATATTCGGAAGAAACAAAGATCGAATTTGAGGTTACTCTTAATATTACCAACATCGAAACTATCGAAGGAAAACTATTTTTGAGTATCTATCAAGATGCACAATCTTTTAAGAAAAAAGAGCCTTTAAAGACTGTCAGCGTTCAAGTAGACGGTAAGGAAATGACAATAACGGAAAAACTTCCTCAGGGAGAATATGTTTTTTTTGTTTATCAAGACATTAACGAAAACGATAAACTGGATAGAAACTTTTTAGGCATGCCTAAGGAACCTGTAGGATACGGCAACCATAATGGCGGAAGGCCCGGAGGATTTAACAAGTTAAAAATAGAAATTAAAGAAAATAAAAGCGTAGATATTAAACTTTTTAAAATTTAAGTTTTCTTTAGGCTAGATTTTAATCTTACTATCTGTTAAAATGCCCTCGCTTGAGAGGGCTTTTTTAATGGATAGTGTAAAAAATTTAAAAAACAAGCTTCCGCCTCACAATATGGAAGCGGAAAAGGCTGTTTTGGGAGCTATTTTAATAGATCCTGATGTCTTTACCTTTGTAAGACCGATTTTAGATGCATCAGCTTTTTATTCTCCTCAGCACCAAAAGATATATAAGGCTATTTCGGAATTAGACACCCAGTCTCAAAAGGCGGATATTTTAATATTGACAGACTATCTTCGCTCGGTAAATGAATTGGATTCAGTCGGAGGGGCAAGCTATATAGCATCGCTTACGGATGAGGTTCCAAGCTCTGCAAACTACGAATTTTATGCAAAAATCGTGTTGGAAGCCGCTATAAGAAGAAATTTGCTAAAAGTTTCCAATAAAATTTCTGCAGATGTATTTGATGACAGCATATCGAGCCGAACAGTCTTGGAAGAAGCTCAAAAAAGCATATTTGACCTTACGGAAGCCGGCAATTCGGCGACTTTTAAGTCTTTGGCTGAGGTCATAATGCCTACTTTGGAGGTTCTCCAAAAACTACACGAACGCAAGGGAGCATACACCGGAGTTCCTTCAGGTTTCGGTAATTTGGATAATATGACCTATGGATTTCAGGATTCGGAATTTATAATAATAGGAGCCCGTCCATCCGTAGGAAAAACAGCCCTAGCCATGACCATGGCGGCCCACATCGCTATTGACGAAAAAATTCCGACAGCTTTTTTTTCTCTTGAAATGTCGGATATGCAGCTGGTACAGCGTTTGATAGCTTCAAGAGCAAAAATAAATTCGAACAGAATAAGGTCTGCAAACCTAACGGCCAGAGATTTTGGCAAGGTATCAGAAACTTGCGGTATGCTCTATGAAGCCCCGTTTTACCTTGTGGATATGCCGAATATGAAGCTTTTGGATTTAAGAGCCATAGCCCGCCAGCTTTGTAGTCCGCCCTATAACGTAAAAATCATTTTTATAGACTATATAACCCTTATTACCGGAGAAAATGCAAGCATACCGCGTCATGAACAGATTGCCGAAATTTCAAGGTCTCTAAAAAGTTTGGCAAGAGAACTGAATATTCCCGTAGTTGCCCTATCCCAGCTGACAAGGGATGCCGAAGGGAAAAAACCGGGGCTTGCCGATATAAGGGAATCGGGTTCTCTTGAACAGGATGCCGATGTGGTCATGTTTTTACACCGTGAAAGAGCCGACACAAGCGAAGATGAAGCAAAACCTATTCCGACCGAGCTCATTTTGGCAAAACAAAGAAACGGCCCCATAGGCACTGTCCCGCTCTTGTTTTTATCCCAATATACGACCTTTGTTACCGAAGCTAAAGAAAAATGAGAAAATCTTCTTGACTATTGACCGGAAAAGAAGGATAATATACTTAAGATTATTATTTTAAGGAGGTTTCTTTGAAAAAAGTAAGAGTATTACTTTTACTATTGTCTGTTCTTTTTATGTTTTCCTGTAAGTCTGCTCCCAAACAGAAAGAAGAAAAGCCGGCTGAACCTGAAAAAACTCAAGAACAAGAAGTAGTAAAGGAAGAAACAGATAAGAAAACGGAAGAAAAAAATATGCCCGATGATTATTACACGGTATATTTTGCACCGCAATCTTATCAAATCGATCAGTTTACCGCACAAATACTAAAAGAAATAGGCGAAGATCTAAAAGCAAAAAACGTAGAGAAAATCGTCATTTATGGTCACAGTGCAAAACTGGATTCACAAAAAGATGAAGATCGTATTGCATTACAGCGGGCAATTGCTGTTGCAAGCTATTTTCAAAAAATGAAGCTGTTTGATGCGAACAATATAATCGTCGAAGGTAAAGGAGCACGTGAACCTGCCCGAAACCATTCAGAGATTACTGACCGCTTCAAAAACCGAAGAGTCGAAATTCACAGTGTTAAATAAACACTATGAAATTTTAAAAAATCATTTTGGAGGTAACTAATGATTAAAAAAATTTTTTTTGCAGCCTTATGTTCACTTTTAGTTGTTTCAGCTTGGGCACAGGCTCCTTCTATTGTAGGAACAGACTATGTCCGCCCCGCAATTCACTATGTTGAAGAAGGCACCAACTATGTAAACAGTGATGTCTTTTTTAAACTAAGATCAACCGATAAAGAAACCGGTCTTGACTTTGTAGAATTTGCCTTGAACGGTGCAGATTTTATGAGATACAAGAACCCCTTCCAACTTCTCGAAGAAGGAAAATATGATATTTCATACAGAGGATTTGATAACAGCGGAAATCTGGAATTGCCCAAAACTTTGTCGGTAATCGTAGACAATACGGCTCCTGATACAATGATCAAGACAACAGCACCTTTGTACAATGACGGTGTAGTAGTTTATTGCTCAGCCGATACAAAGTGGTATGTTTCTGCAGCCGACATAGTCGGAGGATCAGGCGTAGCAGCCGGTTACATGGGAACGGATCTTAACTCTCTTAAAATGTCCGGAAACGGAAAAGAGTCGGAGCAGACCTATGTTTCTTTAGATGGTGAAGGGCCTGTAAACCTTTATTACACAGCTATTGACAATGTAGGAAACCTTGCTCCTATTAAGTTACTCGCAGTTACTATCGACAGAACAGCACCCGTTGTAAGCATTGCAAATTCAAACCGTCTTATCAACAAGGACGAGAAGTACATGGTATTTCCCAGCGATACTGTTGTAGATGAAGAAGGCAGAGTTATTGTTTCTACAAGTGAAACCGTTTCATTTGCAGCAAAAGATAACCTTTCAGGCGTTGATGCAATTTATGTAAAAGTAAATGACGGAGAATATACCAAGTATGTAGAACCGATCAGATTTACACAAAATGCAGTTTACAACATCGAAGTTAAGGCTATCGATAATGTAGGCAATGTTTCTGAGCCTGTTATGTACACATTCTATGTTGATCAGATTACACCTAATTCGGATGTTGACATAATCGACAGGTCCGGGAATCTTATTCCGGCCACAACCCCCGCAAATGCCCAGTAAAAAAATTGAGGCAGCACCGATAAATCGGCTTCCGATATAACGATTAATCGGTTTCCGATATAATCGGTAATATAAAAAAAGCCGAAGTAAAAGGGTCATGCCCTACTTCGGCTTTTTTATTTTTGAAGATAAGGCTATGAAACTAAAAAAAATATGTTTGATAATTTTAATTCTCATAAATTGTTCATATATTTTTGGAAATACCGATTTAAACAAAACAAAAACGGAAATTGAAGCGGAATTAAACTATCCCTTAAATTTTAATCTTTCAATATCTCATTTTTTAAGATTTTACAAGGAAAATTCGGATTCAAAATATACGGAACTGGAGTTTAAGGCCTCATTAAAACCTGCAAATATTTTAGGCTCTTTTAATTTAAAATTATCCCAACTGCCTTTTGTAAATTTTATTGCAAATACAACTTTAGGTACAGGCTGGGCCTATCCTGCCCTAGGTTTTTACGGTATCGCCGAAAATAAAAACGTCAATAACTTACAAGTTATCAAACCTTTGTATTTTTCAAAGCTTTTTTTTAAAGTTCAAGGCGGGATTGAGTTCTATTTTGATCTAAACTCCAAAATAGAAAGCGAATGGGCAAACCTTATCTTAAAAACCTCTCATAATATAAATTATATTGCTCTTATTCCGTCAAAAAATACCGACTTTTGGTTTTTCGACAATGATGATGGTGAAAACAGAAACGGAGCCCGTTATACTGGAACATACTCGATAGAATACAATATGCCTCTTTACTTAAACACGATAAGAGTAGAGCTTATAAGCCATAAAAATCTATATAAGCCCCTTCCCTTTGCTAAAAATAAGGCCGAAGAATTATGGACTTTTGAATTAAAGAATGAACTTTTTTTTTAAGCCTCCGAAAAAACACGCATAAAACTTCAAGCAGTATGGAAGACAGCTCCAATCTATTATAATTACAAAGATGAAGCTCATTTTACGCAAAAAATAATCAATTCAAAAAAGAAGATAGGTATGTTTTTTGAGGCCGTTGCAATTAGTCTTATATTTAAACTATAGGGCATCTCTAAAAACTCGGTTAGTTTTTAGAGATGCCCGACGAGTATTTTTTATAAATTGTTATACTATAATAATTTATAAAAAATACGTCGCAAATAAATCTAAGGAAAACCTCTAAAAACGGAAGTTTTTAGAGGTTCCCTATAGCTTTAGCTCCCGGGTTGAAAAAGCCTTTATCCGTAATTATACCTGTACAAAGCTCATAAGGCGTTATATCAAAGGCAGGATAAAGCCCTGAGATTGAACCTCGATTTTTTCTGCTTTTCTCATCAGGCAGAATAGCCGTCCTTTTTCCCATAGCATAAAGAGCTTCTTCGGGATTTCTATATTCGATTTTTACCTCTTTTGCCGAAACATAGTTTTTATCGGGAAAGCCTATTGCGTAATAAGGAATACCAAAGTAACTTGCAGCTATAGCAATTTGAAGGGTTCCTATTTTGTTTATGATAGAACCGTCAAGGCTTATGACATCGGAAGCTGAAACACAAAAGTCAATTTTTTTTTCGCTCATTAAAAGGGCTATCATATTGTCGGTAATAACGGTTGTCTCAAAACCCATGTCATAGGCCAAAGAAGCGGTCAATCGGGCTCCTTGAAAATATGGACGGGTTTCGGCACAAAAAACCTTTATATTTTTACCGGTTTCTTTAAACCTGCGTAAATATCCTCCGACTGTAGTTTCTCCGAAACATTGGGTTAAAATTGAAGAGCCGTCCGGAACCAAATCGGCAAAAAAAGAGCCGGCTGCCGTATTTTTTTTATACCTGAGATTGTTTTGTTCCACCGCATTTTGTTTTAAGGAGGTAATAATTTCATTTGAAGACAATCCGCTTTGGATGAGTCTTTCAAAAAGGCTAAATGATTCGGCTGTAATAAGCTGCATTGCCTTGCTTGTGGTAGGACGGGCATGGGATAGAGCATAGGCTGCCTCTTTCATAAACTCAAGGTATGCCGTTTTTGAAAGATTTTTTCCTTGATAAGCAGCAAGTGCCATACCCATACCGGCCGCTGAAAATGGCCCGCCGCTTTGGGTTACCATATCGGTAATAGCCTTTGCAACTTCCATATATGTTTTACATATACAAAATTCTTTTTTTTCGGGATAAATACGCCTGTCTAAAATACGCACCTCTCCGCATTCTTCATCAAACCAAGCAACATTTTCATATTGCAAAATAAAGCCTAAGTTATAATCTTCTCTAGGCTGTTTTTTAATATCGCTCATAATAATACTATAATCATTTTAGGTATTTTTGTCATCTTTTTTTTTAAAACTATTGACAAAAATATAAAAAAAGCATATACTCCTCCCCATGAGCGAGACATTTTAGATGACTTACTCATAAAATTGCAATACTTGACATTTTTTGGGTTTATGTATATTATACACACGCTCACTGTTAAGCGAGAGTGGTGGAATTGGCAGACACGCTAGACTTAGGATCTAGTGCTTCGGCGTGAGGGTTCAAGTCCCTCCTCTCGCACAATTCCACAAAACAAAAAGTGGAGTAGAATTGCGGGAATAGCTCAGTGGTAGAGCGCCACCTTGCCAAGGTGGATGTCGCGAGTTCAATCCTCGTTTCCCGCTTCTAAAGCGATTCGGTGAACGGATCGCTTTTTTTTATACCCTTTTATATAAAGGGCTGTCTTAAAATCAACTCTAAGGAAGGAAAAATGGACTACGAAAAGAACGTAACTCTTAAAGAAAAATCACATGCGGAACTTTCAGTAAAAATCAAAAAGGCTGATGTTCAAGAAAGCTATAAAAAACTGCTCAACAAATATTCAAAAGAGCTTCAAATACCGGGATTTAGAAAAGGAAAGGTTCCCGTATCCGTACTTGAAACAAAATACGGCGATGCTATCAAGGGAGATCTTGCAGGAGACCTAATCGAAGAGTCCTTAAAAGAAATCTTTGAATCTCTTGATGAATATGAAAGACCTCTCCCCTACTCTTATCCCGAACTAAACGAAAAACCCGAATTAAAAGTTGATGAAGACTTTTCTTTTACGGTCCACTATGATGTCTTCCCCAAGGTAGAAATTAAAAAAACGGAAGGCTTTACTGTTGAAGTGCCGGAAGCAAGCGTTTCCGATGACGACATAAAAAAAGAGCTTGAAAGACTTCAAGAGCGGAATGCCCTTGTTACATCCTGTAAAGAAGGAACTTCAGCCGAAAAAGACCATATTGCAACAATCGATTATTGCGAACTTGATGATGAAGGAAAAACAATCAAGGGCACCGAAAGAAAAGATTTTGTATTTACAATAGGTTCAGGCCTAAATATCTATAAGATTGATGATGATATAATCGGCATGAAAAAAGGTGAATCTAAAGAAATCACAAAGACTTTCCCCGAGGATGATTCAAACAAGGACCTTGCCGGAAAAACAAAGAAAATCAAGGTAACTCTTACAGCTCTTAAATACAAGGATTTACCGGCCCTTGATGATGACTTTGCTCAAGACATAAATGAAAAGTATAAGAACTTGGACGAACTAAAGGCCGATATCAAAAAAAAGTTTGAAATAAGTGTAGAAGAAAAAATCAAATCTTTACAAAAAAATGCTTTAACCGAACAAATGGTAAAAGAACATACAATAGACCTGCCTGAATCTATGGTAAGAGCAGAACTTGAATCCAGATGGATGATGATGGCTAATCAATTTAGAACCACGCCTGAAGAACTTGAAAAAATGTTCGGTAAAGGCCCGCAATCAAAAGCAAGTCTTTTAGAAGGCTGGAGAGAAGATTCCGAGAAGACCTTAAAAGAAAGAGTTTTAATTGAAACCCTTCTTAAAGAAAAAAATATTGAAGTAAGCGATGACGAGATTGAGGCCGAATATGTCCGTTTATCCGAAAGAATGGATATCGCTCTTGATGAGCTGAAAAAATATTATTCCAACCCTCGCGAAAAAGAATATTTAAGCGAAGGTCTAAAAGAAGAAAAACTTTTTAAAGCTCTTTATGAAAAATCGACAATCAAAAAAGGCAAAAAAATTGCCTTTGATGAACTTTTAAAAGATTAAATTTTGCTGTTTTAAGGAAAAAAAATGAGTACACTTGTACCTTATGTAATTGAACAAACCGGAAACGGAGAACGCAGCTATGATATTTTCTCGCGTCTTTTAAAGGATAGAATTATCTTTGTAGACGGAGAAATAACCGATATGTCTGCCGATTTGGTTGTAGCCCAGCTTTTATTTTTAGAGGCCCAAAATCCCGATAAGGATATCAGCCTCTATATAAATAGTCCCGGAGGTTCTGTAACGGCAGGCCTTGCGATTTACGATACTATGCAGCACATTCGTCCCGATGTACAAACAATTTGCTTGGGGCAATGTGCCAGTATGGGCGCAGTCCTTTTGGCCGGAGGAGCAAAAAATAAACGCTATGCCCTCCCCTCATCCCGTGTCATGATTCACCAACCATGGGGCGGAGTTCAAGGACAGGCAGTAGATATCAATATCCAAGCTAAAGAAATTGTAAGATTAAAAAAACTTACCATTAAATACTTTGCGGAAAATACCGGCAAGACGGAAAAACAGGTAGCCGCCGATATGGAAAGAGATTTCTTTATGTCGGCTGAAGAAGCCTTAACCTACGGTATTATCGATACTGTTATGAATAGGAGAAAAGATGGCTAGAAATAGAATGGGCGGAGCTTTAATATGCTCTTTTTGTAATAAACCTGAAAGCTCTGAACGCTTTGTAGTTCCGGGTCCCGGAGGTATTGCCATCTGCGATAGATGTGTAGATCTTTGCGAAAGCTATATAAAATCGTATAAGACTGTCAGGCCTGTTGACCGTTCAGGCCCCATTCCAACACCTCAAGAACTAAAAGACTATCTTGATGAATATGTAATAGGCCAAGAACAGGCAAAGAGAGTTCTATCTGTAGCCGTTTATAACCACTATAAGCGGATAATGAATCCTCCTTTAAAAGATGATGTAGTCATAGAAAAGTCAAATGTCCTTTTACTTGGTCCTACAGGATCGGGTAAAACTCTTTTAGCAAAAACACTTGCACAAAAAATGCAGGTACCCTTTGCCATAGCCGATGCAACAACCTTGACTGAAGCAGGCTATGTAGGCGAAGATGTCGAAAATATTCTCCTTAAGCTTATTCAAAATGCAAACGGAGATATAAAAGAAGCCGAAAGAGGCATAATTTTTATCGATGAAATCGATAAGATTTCCAGAAAGAGCGAAAACGTTTCCATTACCCGCGATGTATCAGGCGAAGGTGTTCAACAAGCACTTTTAAAAATAATCGAAGGAACCTCAGCCTCCGTCCCCCCACAGGGCGGCAGAAAGCACCCTAATCAGGATATGCTTAAAATAGATACAACAAATATTCTCTTTATCTGCGGAGGAGCCTTTGTTGGTTTGGATAAGATAGTGGAAGCCCGCATTTCTACAAAGCCCATAGGCTTCGGTGCCGAGGTTAAAAAACTGAGTGAAAAAAATCTTACCGAGTTGTATGATCAAGTTTCACCGGATGATTTGGTAAAATTCGGGCTTATTCCGGAACTGATAGGACGAATCCCGATAAAGGTTGCCTTAAATGAACTTACAAAAGAAGACCTAACACGCATATTGATTGAACCCAAAAATGCCATCATAAAGCAGTTTCAGGCAACCTTTAAACTTGATAATGTCGATCTTCACTTTGACAAAGATGCAATCACAGCCATTGCTCAGCAGGCTATAGACCAAAATACGGGAGCCAGAGGTTTACGTTCTATTGTCGAAAAGCTCATGCTGGATGCAATGTTTGAAGCCCCATCCTTAACCGGTAGAAAAGAGCTTGTAATAAATAAAAAAATGATAGGAAGCAATTCGTCAAAGCCTAAGATAAAACTTCTTGGCGAAAAAACGGCTTAAAACTTATCGATAAAAACACCAATTCAAACTAAAAAAGACTGTCCCAAGGCAAACCTTACGGCAGTCTTTTTTTATACATTCCCCTTTGCAACTACTACGAGGAAAGAAAAAAGAACAGCCAATATTGTCGATAAAAAAAATAAAAATATATCCGTAAGGAATTTTATAATATTAATTTCTTTATAGCGTATCATAAAAAAAATTCTAACGGCAATTGCTGCAAAGGTAAAAATTATAAGTAATATACAAAGATTCATTAATACATTTAATATTATAAACAAGCTGGAGTCTAAAAAATCTTGGGAACTGCTTAAAACATAAAAAACAATAAAAGCAAGGATAGAAGCACTCAAAAATCTTATTGAGCGGTCTAAAAAGCGAATAGTAAAACGTTTATATTTGGGCTGGGGTTTTATATCTTTACTATCCATATGGGTTTAAATTTAAATATGCGGATAAAATATCCGCATATTTATAAAGTCTTAGTTTTCCGATTCCGAATTTTGAACTTCTTCAGATACGGCTTCCTCAGTAACGGAATTTTCTTCTGCTGAAACTTGTTCATCAGAAGCTTCTTCGTCCCTGCGAGGTCTTCGTCCTTTTTTCTCGGAAGCCTTAACAGGCTTTTCTTCAGCAATCTGAGCCTCAACGGTAAAGGAAATCTCTGCCGAGGTATTTTCATAAAGCTTTATAAGGGCCTTATGTGCGCCTGTGCTCTTAACGGTTTGACCGGGGATTTCGATACGTTTTCTTTCAATATCGAAATCAAGTTTTTGCAGCTCATCAAAAAGAGTTTGAGTTGTAACGGCACCGTATAGTTTTCCGTTAGGTCCTGCAGGCATAAGAATTTTAATTGAAAGAGCCTCAAGTCTTTCTTTAAGACTTGCAGCATCTTGGCGTTTTGCAGCCTTTTTAGCTTCAATTTCTTCTTTGCGTGATTCAAAATGAGCCAGAGTAAACTCATTACAAGGAACAGCTAAGTTTCTGGGGAAGAGGTAGTTTCGGGCATATCCCTTGGCTACGTTCTTAATATCTCCTTCTTCTCCGAGATACTTAACATCTTCATTTAAAATTACTTTCATATACAAGCTCCTAAAAAAAATATCCGCCCAATTCCGGGAGTCGGAAAGGGCTTAATAGTTTTATTTAATGTAAGCAAAACCATAACGCAATGAAGCTTGAGGCCGCTGCTTACATTAAAAATTCTACTCGTTCATAACGAAAGGAAGCAATGCAACAGCTCTTGCACGCTTAATTTCAACGGCAAGTTTTCGCTGGTGTTTTGCACAAGTTCCGGTAATTCTTCTGGGAAGAATCTTACCGCGTTCGGTTATAAAGCGGCGTAAAGCATCCGGTTCTTTATAATCGATTTTTAACTTTTGTGCACAAAAGCGGCAAACCTTTTTGCGGTAAAAAGATCTCCCCTTTCTTTTGTCTTCGCCTTCGCGAATATTTTCCTGCATGTTAGCTTCCATGTCTACATCATTCATTGTTTCATCTGACATTTAAATCTCCTTAAAATGGAATATTATCCAAATCTGAATTTCCCATATCCGGCTGGTAATCGTCATAAGAAGGCTCCTGTCTTCTTTGATAAGCAGAAGGTGCCTGATTTCCATCATTATACTGATTATTTCCGCCGCCCTGATATGATCCTTGGCGCTGCGGTGCGGCCTGTGATTGTCCGCCCTGACCTGCCGAGCCTCCGACAAGCTGAATATTGTTAGCTACAATTTCAACCTTGCTGCGGGTTTGTCCGTCTTGCTCCCAACGGTTTTGCCTAAGCTCTCCGTCAATAGCGACCTGTTTACCTTTTACAAGGTACTGGTTTAGGGCTTCACCCTGCCGGCCCCAAAGAACCACGTCAAAAAAACTTGCTTCTTCGCTCCAGTCATCGCCTGTTTTCCGTCTTCTATTGACCGCTATAGCAAAATTACAAACCGCAATACCGGAAGACGTATATTTAAGCTCAGCATCTCTAGTTAAGCGGCCTACCAATACTACATGATTTATATCTGCCATAAAGTCTCCTTTTTAGTCCTCTAAACGAACAAAAAGATAGGTCAACATCTGAGTGATCAGCTTAAAACGCTTGTCCAATTCAATCATCTTTGCAGGATCTGCTTCAATGTTGAAAAGCACATAACGTCCCTTTGTCTTCTTTTTGATTTCATAAGCTAAATCCCGATCGCCGAAAGGCTCTTCAGATTTGATCTGAACACCGAAATCCGCCAGAATTGAATGTAGAGCATCTATTCCCGGTTTATAGAGATCCTCTTCAACCGGAAAAACCGTCATAAGTTCATAGTTTCTCATGTTCCCTCCTATGGACACATTTCTGAGGCCCGCATTTTCTGCGAGCCGGAGTTTTCATAGAATATCAAAAAATACTATCTTAGTCAATACCCGGCATAAAACCGGCTAAGGCCTAGCATTTCATCATTCCGCATACTGTAGGCTTTAGCATTTCATCATTCCAAAGACCATTACGAAAAGAGCAACGGTTTCGCAAAGACCTACGATAGTAATGTACTGTACAAAGCCCTTTCCTGTTTCGGCCATAGCATCGGAACCTGAAGCAGAAGCTTTACCTTGAGCAATAGCCGAAGCTGCGATAGAAACACCGCAAACAAGGCCTAAGCCCAATAAAAACCAATCGCTCTGGGAGGATGTAAGCATCCTGTTCATAAGCAAGAAACCGTAAAGAGTCTGCGTAAGAGGAGCGCCTGCAAAGGCGACCAAACTGAAGGGAGCAGGCTTGTTATTTAAATAACAGCGCTTCCATGCACCGATTGTTGACTGACCTGCAATTGCAAGACCGATTGCAGAACCGATAGCTGAAATACCCAACGCAGCAGCAGCACCAAAAAAACCAAAAGTCATATCCTTCCTCCAAATTTATTCGTTAAAGGGTTCATATTTAAAGCCCGACCAAGTCAAGCCTACATGATTAGAGAATTCCAAGGTATTCAATCGAACACCGTGGACTATAACGGAAAGCACGTTCATAATATAGTTAAGACCGTGTCCGAACAATAAAAGTAAGACACCTGCAAAGATTATAAAACCTCCTAAGGCAGGGCCTGCCATCTCGTTTACGGTTGCACTTATAGCGCCTCCTGCAAGACCTACAGCCCAAAGTCTTATGTAGCTCATAATATCTGCAAATACGTTTACTACGCCCAAAAGCATATTGATAATATTTTTTAAGCTTTCAACAATAGACTGCCCTATTCCTTTAGAATAGTTTATAAAGATAAAGTTTAAAGCAAAACCCGCACCTATCGCAAGGAGCACGGTATTATTTATTGCATACTTTTGGGAATCTACAACAAGGTTTAAAACCACAAAATACATTCCGACAAGCATCGAAAGAGAGCCTACATCGGCAAGGAATTTAGGGGACTTAATGTTCCTAAATAAACTTACTACATGAGCTATCATCAGCTGGCTTAAGCCTAGGGTAAAGCAAAGCAAAATCTGGTTTTGATTGCGTACATCCTCAGGGGTAAAGTTTGCAATCGCAGGAACCGCCAAGTTTTTAAGAAAAGGCGGTACAATTTCGGTAGACATACCGAACCAGTTACAAACCAAGGTACCCCAGATAACGGTCATAAGTCCCAAATAGCCGAACATATAAAAGGCTGTAGGCACTTTTTGTTTTTTTGCCTTTGTTTTTAAAATCAAAATAATTGAAATCAAGAACAAAACGGCACCGTAACCTGCATCCCCGAATATCATTGCAAAGAAAATACCGAAAAAGAGCAGGAACCAAAGAGAGATATCAGGCTCCGTATAACCGGGAACAGTACCTAAAAAGTCGATTAAGGGAGAAATCAGATTTACAATCTTATTTCGCTTTATCTTTGTTGGAACAGGATCTTCTTCTTCAGGATCCTGAGAAATATAGGCCCAAGACTTTTCCTTTGCTAGAGAAGAAAGTTTAGTTTCATCTTCGCATGGAATATAACCCGTGAGCCAAACTAATTGAACCATCTCCTTATCATCTTGATCTCCGAAATCTATTGTCTGCATACCCTCATGCACAATTTCAAATTGAAGTTTCTTGGTGACAATTTCGTCCAAGGCACGGAGGGAGTTTAAGTAGGCAGACATCTTTGTCATTTCTTGTTTGTAAGAAGAAATCTTAGCCGTTAAACTTTTAAGTTTTTCTTTTAAGGCCTTAACGGAAGTTTCAGGCAATTTTAAAGGAATAATATCCTGAGGTAAATCAACCGGAAGAGCATTTGTTTCACTCCAGATTAAAAACCTTACCCCCGTTTTCCCCTTCCCCACTAAAATAGTTTTAATATCTTCGGAAAGGGAAGAATAAGTTTTTAATGAGGTAGTTGCAGGAAAAAGATAGACACCTTTTTCTTCCAAGAAATTAAAATCGGCAGTATTGATTTCTCCCCACTCGGCATAGGAGGCTATTTCGCCCGAAAGCCTTGCAGATTCTTCCATATTGCTCTTATAAGAAGCAGTTAGGGACAAGACGGAATCTACAAAGGTAAGGGTATCTTCTTCGCTTAAAAGAGAGGGAGGTGTTACCCCTTTTTTCTCTTTTTTGGGAAGATATTCCGTTAAAAGGCTCATAGCAAGAGTTATATCGTTTTTTTCTGACTTTAGCTCGTTTATCAAGGTACCGTTTGCAGGACGGTCTTCGATATGCAAGAGCCCTAATTTTCTTAAATCTTTTAAGGCATGACGCTGCTCTTTTTTTAAGACTAAAAGAGTTACTTTTTTCATCGGTACAATCATAGAGCTTCATCCTTATCATGAACCTTTTCCAGATTCTTTTTTGAAATCTTACCGCGAACAACAGCTGCAACCTGCTGATCGCCCAAATAAACCGTAATCTTTTTTATGTTTGCCCTAGTTTCGGGTATCTTAACCTTTTCAAAGAGGTTTACGCGCTGAGTGGTTGTTCTAAGCTCCGAATTCAATAGGCGGACTTGTTCATCAAGCACCTTTGCTTCAAGGTCTAAGCTCAAAACTTCCTGCAATTTTTCGGCAGCCGTATCAACCCAAAGAGGGGTCTTATAAAGATCATATTTAGAGCGTTCAAATTCCGCACCGGAAAAAACAGGGATACTCACTCCCGCAATATTGCCGGTTGAAGTTAAAAGCTCTTTTATCTTTACCATCGAGGGCTGAAAAACATTTTGCTCGCCGAATACCGCTACCCAGTCTTCGAATTCCCGATTAAGGGCATCCCTGTGAAGCCTTACTTCTTTAGCCCTTGCTTCGATGGTGCGGATTTCGGTTTGAAGCTGCTGTTTTTTGAGCTGAAGAGTCGGCAAGTATCTTCTGTACATTTTTAAAGATTCTTTTTGATTCTTTAGCTCATTTTTTGTCAGTTTTATCGCCATAGCCTACCCTTTAGTTTGCCGGCCAGTACTTATTTACCAAGTCGGATTTAATACCTGTTTCTTCACGGGTAAAACATTCGGCAAGAATTTTCCAGCCTAGGCTGAGGGCATCTTCAAGCGGAATGTTTACGGACAAGTCCATCATTCCCGATTCGAATTTTGCACCGTATTTTAGGAGCTTTTCGTCCCATTCGCTCATCATAAAGCCCATGGACTTCTTTTCCAATGTATCTTTATATGAGGCGTAGAGCTTAATCATATTGTCCATCAAGGCACGGTGGTCATCCCTTGTTTTACCGTTTACGTTTTGCTTTAATCGTGAAAGACTTCCGAAGGGCTCGATTCGTCCGTTTTTAAGATAGAATTGACCCTCGGTAATATAACCGGTGTTATCGGGAACCGGATGTGTTACGTCATCGCCCGGCATTGTGGTAACGGCCAAGACCGTAACGGAACCTGCGTCGGCAAAGTCTACAGCCTTTTCATAACGGGCTGCAAGCTGACTGTAAAGGTCTCCGGGATAACCTCGGTTTGAAGGAACCTGTTCCTGAATAATGGCTATTTCTTTCATTGCATCTGCAAAGTTTGTCATATCGGTTAAAAGAACCAATACATCTTTGCCTGCAATGGCAAATTTTTCTGCAACTGCAAGACACATATCGGGAATCATAAGGCACTCAACCGTCGGGTCTGCTGCCGTATGAACGAACATAGCTGTTCGGCTCAAAGCACCGGCTTCTTCAAGAGTGTCCTTAAAATAAAGATAATCGTCATATTTTAAGCCCATTCCGCCCAAGATAATTACATCAACCTCGGCCTGCATGGCTATTCGGGCTAAAAGCTCATTATAAGGCTCTCCGGAGCTTGAAAATATGGGCAGCTTTTGAGAAACAACAAGGGTGTTAAATACGTCAATCATCGGAATACCGGTTCTAATCATTCTGTTTGCAAGAATACGCTTTGAGGGGTTTACCGAAGGGCCGCCTATGGGAATCATGTTATCCTTTAAGGCAGGGCCTGAATCCCGCGGATCGCCTGAACCGTTAAAAATACGGCCGAGCAAGTCTTCGGAATAGCTTACCTGCATTTCTTTGCCTAAAAAGCGTACCTCATCTCCGGTTGAAACACCTCGGCCGCCTGCAAAAACCTGCAAGGAAACCAAGTCCCCATCAAGCTTATTGACCTCGGCAAGAGAGGCTCCGAAACGGGTTTGAACTTCAGCCAATTCTCCGTATGATACGCCGTCGGCCTTAACCGTAATAACCGAACCGTTAATCGATTCTATTTTACTATATACCTTTTTCATCTTACACCGCCTGCTTCAATAATTTTTTTGCACTCTCATCTAAGCTATCCGCTTTTTCGGCGATGTGCTTTTTAATTCCGTCTTCATGGGATTTAAATGCATCCGAGCCCCAAGGCGAGTAGTTATAGTCGATGAACATAAGTTTAAGTTTGCTGAAATAAGAGCGGGCTTCATCCTTTGAAACAAATTTAAATGAAGTACCTAAAATTTCAACCAAAATATTATATATGTGCTGCTGGCGCTCAACCGAAACTGCATCGTCTACCTTATCAAAGGAGTTTTGCTGCAAGTAAACGGCATCGAGTAAGTCGCCTTTTAAGTAAACGATAAAGTCTTCGATACTTGTTCCTTCTTCACCTACAACCTTCATCATCTGTTCAACCTCGGTTCCTCGGCGTAAAAAGCTTCTTCCGTATTTAACTTGTTCTAAGGGAAGAACGCTGGGATATTTTGACCAAGAATCGAGGGGGTGAATTGCCGGATACTTTCGGGCATCGGACCTTTCTCGTGAAAGACCGTGGAAGGCTCCTACTACCTTTAGCGTGGCCTGAGTTACGGGCTCTTCAAAGTTACCGCCAGCAGGAGATACGGTTCCTCCGATTGTAACGGAACCCTTTGAACCGTCGCTTAGGCGGACAATACCGGCTCTTTCGTAGAAGGCGGCGATATAGGATTCAAGATAGGCAGGGAAGGCTTCTTCGCCGGGGATTTCTTCCAAGCGTCCCGACATTTCTCGAAGAGCCTGAGCCCATCGGCTTGTAGAGTCAGCAAGAAGAAGAACGTCCAAGCCCATTTGGCGGTAGTATTCCGCGAGAGTTACGCCTGTATAAACCGAAGCTTCACGGGCAGCAACAGGCATTGAAGACGTATTACAGATAATTATCGTTCTCTCCATGAGGGTTCGGCCCGTTTTGGGGTCTTTAAGCTCGGGGAATTCGGTAAGAGTTTCTACAACTTCACCGGCACGCTCACCGCAGGCTGCAATAATAACGATGTCGACATCGGCATTTCGGCTGGTAGCATGCTGTAAAACGGTTTTTCCTGCACCGAAGGGGCCGGGAATACAATAGGTTCCGCCCTTAGCAACGGGGAAAAATGTATCCATTGTTCTCATCTTTGTAACCAAGGTTTCCGTCGGCTTTAAGCGTTCTGCATAACAGTCGATTGCACGTTTTACAGGCCACTTAAAACTCATGGTAAGAGGTATTATGTTTCCTCTTTCGTCCGTAACCTCGGCTATTGTATCATCTACGGTATAATCGCCTTCAGATTTTATAGATTTTAATTTATAAGTTCCATACATGTTAAAAGGAATCATGATGCGGTGGGTAAAACTGCCTTCAGGTACGGTTCCCAGCAAGTCTGCTCGCTTTAATGTGTCTCCTTCTTTAGCAGATGGAGTAAAGTGCCATTTTGCCGTGCGGGAAAGAGCGTTTAAGTAGATACCTCTTTCCAAAAAATAACCGGCTTGTTCAGCAAGCTCAGGCAAGGGATTTTGCAGTCCGTCATAAACTTGGCCTAAAAGACCGGGGCCTAACTCTACCGAAAGAAGATCTTCTGTAAACTCGACAGGATCACCGACCTTTATTCCCTTTGTAATTTCAAATACTTGAAGCTGAGCTACTTCTCCCCGAATACGGATTACCTCGCTTTTTAGTTTTTTTGAACCAACCTCAACATAGCCTACCTCGTTAAGGGTAACCAAGCCTTCAAAAGCAACGCTTATCATGTTACCGTTAATACCGACTACTTTTCCTTTTGTTTTAGTCATATCGTAACTCCAAATACTGTATAGTAAAGCATAAATCCTAATTATAAAAGTTACTTTGTAAAAATTTACGAAGTAACTTTCAGATTTTATCATATAAATGAAAAATATGCAATAAAAAAATCAAAAATCTTAAAAATAGAATTAAATTTTTTCGCTGTCATATTCTATAAGAGTCTTTACAGGTAAATCCCCGATAACCTTGCTATAATTTAAAAAGGGTAAGCCCACAACTCCGCAAAAACCTACAACCTTTGCCCCTCCCTCTTCTAAGATACTTCGGGCAGCATTTAAAGTTCCTCCTGTGGCAATCAGGTCATCTAAAAGAAGGACATTTTGACCTTTTACTACATCTGTTTTGTGAACCTCAACAGAGGCTTGTCCGTACTCAAGGTCATACGAAGCAGAGTAAGTTTCTCCCGGGAGTTTTCCTTTCTTTCTGATTAAAATAAGAGGTATTCCCATTTTATAGGCAAATGGGGCAGCAAAGATAAAGCCTCTGGCTTCAATGGCAGCAACAGCATCTATCTTTTTATCCTTGTACATTTCCGTCATCTTATCAAGGCAATAACTAAAAACTTCCGGATTGACCAAAATACCGGTAATATCATAAAAAAGGATTCCCTTTTTAGGGAAGTCCGGGACACGCCTAATCGCAGCGTCAATTATTTTATCTTTCATAAGAAACAGTCTACACCTTATTTTTGCAATGGTCAATAGGAAGATAATGTTTTTATAAGCCTTACTCCGTATACATTTTGCAGATATCTCTTCCGCTTCCCTTAGCCTTATAAAGAGCAGAATCTGCAAAGGAAAGCATAGTTTCATATGAAAGATCATTAGTAGGAACGGCAGTATAGGCGCCTAAGCTGATAGTTAAGATCTTATCCTTTGCAGCCGAATGCTCAATATTTGCATTTTTAATTTCAATACGGAGTTTTTCGGCTATCTTCATTGTTTCGGAAACAGAACTATTATAAAGCAGAACTAAGAATTCTTCTCCTCCGTATCTTCCTACAAAATCATGTTTTGCTCTCAGATTTTTTTGTAAGGTTTGAGCAACAGTTCTAAGAACATTATCTCCGGCCTGATGTCCATACAGGTCATTGTATTGTTTAAATAAATCTATATCTATCATTATCAATGATATCAGCTGCTTATTATCCAATCCCCTACGCCAAAGATCCTTACCCACCGTGTCCAACTGTCTTCTGTTCCCTACACCTGTTAATTCATCAACCGTAGATAAAACCGTAAGCTGTTTATTTGCAGATATAAGGTCTTTTTGTTCTTCTTGAAGTTTTTTATTTGCAATCTTATACTGAAAAAGCTGACGAAGCCTGCAAATTAAAAAAGTCATGCCTGCAAAAATTAAAATATAGGCAGCTATCATCGGCAACGAGAGCCAAAAAGGTTTTTCTATAATAAAAGTAAAAGATGCAGGTTCAGGATATGGATTTGAAATATCTTTTACTTTAAACGTATATTTTCCCGATTTAAGGTTAGTATATTGCACATAGTTTTTCATATTGGCATTAATCCAATTTTTATCAAACCCCTCAAGCATAAAAACATAAGAAGGTCTTGAAAGAGGAGATAAATCCATCGATGAAAACTCAAAACTTATATTATTTTCGGAATACTTATATTTATAAGTTTTTTGAAGATCTATTTTAAATGCCGGAGTCTGATTTCCGTTTATGCCTATAGTTCTTATTTTTACGGGAACCTCTTGTTTTTTAAACGATAAAAGATAATTAATATCAACGCCTAAAACACCTTCTTGTGTTCCCACAAAGCATTGATTTCCAATTGTAACAGGAACTGTTGTAAACCGTCTTTCGTAGTTATAAAAAGTATAACTGTATATAATTTCAGCATTTTGATTAAATATTGTCATACCTTTTATTGCAGCAACACATATGTAGTTATTATCCATATCGGTCATACCTGTAATAAAGTTTGCAGGGAGACCGTCATTTGCAGTATAATTCAAAGCCTCTTTTTTTTCGATATCGAATATATTAACGCCTCCATCACCGGTTCCTATCCACAATTTACCGGGAACATCCTGAAATAATGAGGTTATTCTGTCTGAAGAAATACCTTTTCTGTTATTTACATTATATCTGTATATCGTGAATTCATCGGTTGAAGGTTTATACTCGGCAAGACCTTTATTGGTTCCTACCCAAAGTCTTTTACAGGAATCTATAAGCAAGCTAAAAATAAGATTGCTGCATAAACTATTGGGATTTTTAGGATCATTTTTATATCTGTTAAGAATTCCGGATGAAGGTGAAAATTTAATAAGGCCTCCATCATATGTACCTATCCATAAAAATCCGTTATCATCACTTATAATGCTGTATATGATTCTTTCACCGTCTTCAATTATATTATCATTGTATAGATTAACTCCAACAAAGGTATCCTTTTTTTTATCATATTTACATAATCCAAGATCCGTACCAACCCATATATCCTCATTTTTATCTATGTGAAATTGAAATACGGAGTTGGAAATAATTTTAGATTCGGAACAACGATAATATTTCTTCTTTCCTGTGCTCAAATCATAATAGGTTATACCGTTATTTAAAAGGCTTATCCACAAGTTTCCGTTTTTGTCCTTACTCAAACCTGAAACCGAATTTTCTCTGCTGCTGATTTTATTTTCATGTAACAATATTAGTTTTGACCACATACGTTTAGTGTCATATATGTTTACTCCGCCTCCGTTTGTGCCGACCCATAATGAACCGTAAGTATCTACGTATATCGAAAAAATAAAATCGTTTGAAAGATTATATGAACGCTGTTTTGAAGTATATTCGGTATAAGAATATGTATTTTTATCAAAACTTATTAAACCGCCGCCCCCGGTTCCTATCAATAATATATCATCGGAAAATTTGTTTGATAAGCATGTTATTTTATTGTTTGAAAATGTAAACAGATTTCTTTTTCCGTTTTTTGGATCAATTCGAAATAGGCCTGTATTCCAAACGGACACCCAATATACTCCGTCTTCTTCAAAAATATTATTAACAATTGATTCCGTAACCGTCCTATCTTTTTCAAAAAGCCTTGAGCGTCGAAATCTTTTATTTAGCTCATCATACTCCCATACCCCCCCATGTGTACAGGCATATATCCGCCCTTCTGAGTCTTCATAAATATTGGATATTTCGTTATTCCCTATGTAAAATTCGGAAGTTTGAGAAAATTCAATAACGGAACCGTCATCTTCATTTAGTATATACAAGCCGTCCAGGGTTCCAACCCATAAGCGGTCATGAGAATCCCTTAAAAAACCGAAAACGATCGAATTCGTCATATCAAAGTGGGTAAATGTTTCGGTATCGATATTAAATCTTTCAACTCCGTAAAAGGTGCCTATCCAAAATACATCGCTTCCGTTTTCAGCCTTTATTGGGTCCTTATACAGACATTGAATTTGTGAAGACTGAATGGAATCTTTTGAAAAAGGAATATATTCATAGTTTTTATATTTAATACCGTCATAATATGCCAAACCTTCTTTAGTACCGAACCAAATCCGGCCGTATGAATCCTGCAAAATACCGGTAACAAATTTGGATGCTATGGATGAAGGTTGCGAGTAAAAAACAAAAACATCCTCGTCTGCGAATAAATTAAAAGTAAACAAAATAAGAAATAAAAGAATTATTTTTTTCTGCACATTATACATTGAAAATCCTTTATATCAAACGTCAATTAACTTGAAAATTTTAAAACATTAAAAAGAAAAAGTCAACCGTATCTTTTTTATATCTTCTAAAAAAGACGGATAACTTATATCGAAACATTCGGCGTTTTTTAGGGTAAACACAGTCCCATCTTTATCATCGATACCAAAACCCATAACGGTAAGCATCATAGCTATGCGGTGATCTTTATGAGAATCAACAGCAGCAGGCCTTAGATTTTTACCTGCGTTTCCTCTTATACGCAAAAAATCCCTTCCCTCAGTAATATCTGCCCCAAGTTTTTTTAGTTCCGAGGAAATTACTGAAAGTCTATCACACTCCTTATAACGGCAGATTTCTATATTTTTTAAAAGAGTTTCGCCTTTTGCAAAACAGGCTATAGCAGAAAGAGCCGGAACAGCATCGGGAATATCGGAACAGTCAAAGGTTCCGCCCTTTAAACTTGAAGGAAAAATTTTAAGAGTTTGCGATTCCTCTTCAAAGCGGATATCCGCATTCATCTCTTTTAAGACTTTTACTATCCTCGCATCTCCTTGAACATCATTTATATCTATGTTTTTTATGCTGATAGTTGAAGCCGTAATCAGGGCTAAGACAATGGGAAAGGCAGCACTAGACCAGTCGGCCGGAATACTTGCCGAAAAACTTAAAATCTTTTGACCTCCCGTAATTTTAAAAGTTTTAAAGTCGTCTGAAACGTCTAATTCAATACCGCAAGTTTTAAGCCAATGAAGGGTCATCTTTAAATAGGGAAGCTCCCCTGCCCTTTTTAAATTTATTTGTAAAGGAAAATCGAGTAAACCGGCTCCAAGCAGGAGACCGCTTACAACCTGTGAAAAATCTCCCTCAAGACAGATTTTTTTTTCTTCAAAGTCTTTGATTAAAAATTGTCCTCCTAAAACCCGTATGGGTGCTTTTTCAAAACTCTCAAGAAATTCGTATTTTAAACCTAACTCCTCATAAATTTCGATTAAGGGCTTTACAGGACGCTTTAAAATCGATGAATCTCCGGTTAAAATAAAATCGGAAGACATTAAAGAAAGAATGGAACCTAAAAAGTAAAAAAGAGTGCCGGAATTTCCTGCGTCAATTTTTATCGGCTTTTGTTTTTCGATTCTTTTTTTTAAACCTTCTTTCGAAGGAAAAACATTTATATCGGCAGAGAAATTAGTTTTTTGTTCTATTTTGAATCTTACACCTAAAGATTCAAATACCGATATAGCCGTTTTTGTGTCTCCGCTCATCAGGAGATTTTTTATTTGAGAAGAACCTTCGGCAAAAGATGCCAAAACAAGAGCTCTCATTGAATGACTCTTCGAGGGCGGAACCTCTATCGGTAATGAAGATACAGGTTTTGATTTTTTAATCTTTAAAATCATTTTTTTAAAAGAGCTTTAAGTTCCTTTAGGCGTTCTTGGTCGTCACAACCGGTTAAAAGCTTTATCGTTTCCTTAGCCTTTTCTTTACGGTTTGTTTGAATATAAAGGTTTGTAAGATCGAATAAAAGCACCTCGCTTTCACCGAATTCTTCGATAGCTTGTCTTAAGCTGACTTCTGCACGGGCGTGGTCGCCTTTTTTTACCGCAAGAAGAGCAATAAGCCTGTATATTCTTTCCGTAGGTTCTATATCCATAGCTTTAACCAAAAGGCCGTCAGCATCATTTAGGTAGCCTATCTGTATTGAGTTTTCGGCCTTATCGGTTAGAAGAACGGGATCTACGGGTTTAAGCTTTAATGCCTTTTGATACCAAATATCGGCTTCATCATATTGCTCATCAAAGAACAAGGCATTTGCATAAATATGAAAGGCTTCGGCCCTATTTCTTTCAGCTGCCAAATCGGCGGTTCCCGCCTCTATGTCAAAAAGAGGTGCACATTCTGTTAAGCGGCCTTGAAGACGCATAACTTCTACATAGTTTTCCAAAATAACTATCTCATCGGGGAGCATCTTTCGGGCTTTTTCAATTTCTATCTGAGCATCAAAAAAGGCATCTTCATCAATAGCACAAAGAGCTTTTAAATTAAAAACCCATCCGTTATTAGGCTCAAGGGCTTCAGCCTCTAAAAGAGGAACAGAACAGTCCTCTCCTATTAAATACAAGGACTCCGCCAAGCGGAAATGATAAAGCCCGTGTTCAGGCCCAAGCTTACAAGCCTTTTTAAAGAATTTAATAGCTTCTTCAGGATTTTCATCATGAATAAGAAGACCGTACAAATACCATATTGTAGAGTCACTTGTCTTTGCATCACATAGTTTTTTAAAATTAAGCTTAGCTTCCCATTTGTTATCTACAGCATAATAGAATTTACCGCTTAAAGCCCAGGTACGCTCATCCTCAGGAGCAATGCGCTCAAGGGCATTTATTACATCGGCCATTTCGTTATATTCTTCGGAAGCCAAGAAGAGTTTTCCGGCTTCAACATAAGAGTCGACGGCCTCAGCTTTTTTTTCCGCAAGATTCAACTCGTTTGCTTCATTGTATTTTAATAAGCCCTGATCTGGTTTTAGCTCAAAGGCCTTTGCATAAAAGGCGGCCGATTTTTCATGTTCCCCTTGGGAATTTAAAAAATGCCCCTTTAAAGAGCAAAGAAGTACCGACTTTTCAATTTCGTCATTCGGAATACTTTTTAGAATATCTCCCAATTTTTTCATATTGCCGGATTGATAGTAAAGGCCGGCAAGCTCGGCCATTATTTCATAATTATCGTGTTCAATATCAAGAGCCGATAAAAATTCTTTTTCAGCCTCCTCATTTAAACGCTGGGCAAAATATATTCTTCCGGCTAAAATATGATCTTGAATAGTGGGTTCACGGAGTTTCCATGCCTGTTTTATCTGGTAGATGGCTGCAACATATTGCCCCATAGCATAATAGGTTGAAGCAAGGTTAATATAGGCTTCAGGAGAAATTGCATCCGGATTATTGGCGGCAGAATCGGTATTTTCTACAAGAATTGGTTGAGAAATAATTTTAAACTCGTTTAAGTAAAATTTGACCTTAGGGTAGGTTTCCCAGTTTTGCCCTGCAAAGCCGATTTTTCCGGCGGCTTGAACAATATCGGAATCGAATTTACCTAACCAAGTATTGTTTACAAGAACCGTTATACTTGTTGCCGCACAGATTAATTTTATTTTAAATTTTGAGCTATCGGCATCGGTTAAGGGCTTTGTCCAGCCTAGGATAGGCATGGGAGTAGAATTAACAACAGCTTCAAGCCTTATCCATCCCTTATCGGAAATAAGAAGTGAATAAAAGGCCTTATCGCTTATGTGCCTAAAGACAAAGCCTGCAGCACAATAGCCCGCACTTGTATTTTCTTCAGGAAAGAAGTTATCTGTAAAAACAGGAAGTTCAATTTCGGCATCAAGCACAAAATCCTTATATCGAAATAAAGGGTTTAAGGCCCAAGCATAAAGATGTTTACGCTTTAGCTCCAAAGAATAAGAATGTTTACCGTCAGGGTTTCCTTCAAACAAGGACTGATATCCGTCTCCTGTTTCTTCGATAAAACGAGCTTTTACCTTTTTAGAAAAATCGGCTGCCCATATTTCTTCTTTGATTTCTTCCGTGTCTATTACCGACTGAGCTTTTTTATCCTCATACTTTTTTAGAATCTTGTTCTTAAAATAAGAAAAATATAATTTAAGTCTTTCCATAATATTTTTAAAGATTACAAAAAAAACGCATTTTAGTCTAGCAGGTAATTAAAATTCAATACTTGCAATTTTATTTGCTGCATATATTCCATAGGGCTTAATCAAAACCGCAAAGACAGCGGCAGGTATACCGCAAAAATAAATTAAGATTACCCATAGATGGGAATTCATGCTGAAAAACACTATAACAGCGGAGAGAGCCAATATAATCATATTAAAAAACATAATAAAAAGCACATTCGTATTTTGCTTCATAGCTGCAACAGGATTATCCCAATGAAGTTTAGGATGAGCCGTATCTAAAAATAAAGAAACAAGGTTTACAAGGGCCGAAAAGCAAAGAGCTACTAAAGACGATAAAACTATATGAAGAATGCCGAATTTAAATACAAAGCCTGCAAAACCCACACCTACTACTATGGCAAAAACAGCAAAAATCATAGCATGGGCTAATTTAGCATACATATAAACCGCAATATCAACCGGTAAACTCTTGATAAAAGGAATAAATTTTGCATCTCTTGAAAGAGCCGTATCTGCGATGTTGGTCATTGAACCTAAAAAGCCTGCTGCAAGGCCTGTAATTACAAAGCCCGCATTTCCTTGCATAAAATCGATTACATTGGGATGAATATTATTTAAGTTTAATCCCTTTGCAATACTTATAACAATCAACAAGATAGGCATAAAGATAATGGAAAATGGGCCGTTTAAAAGATATACAGGGGTGCGGTTCATCATTTTAAATTCCCTTTTTACATAAGCCATAAAGGGAGAAGATTTTTTTATGTTTTTATGTAAAAAACTTGAAACCTGTTTTGCTTCCAGCTTTTTTATGTTTTTTTCGTTAAAACCTATTAAGCTGTCAGTATAAAGTTTTGACATAAATCCTATAACCAAGGCCGGAAGAACTGCACAAAAAGCAATCAGCAATAGGATATATAAAAAGCTTAAAATAGAAACAGGATTACTTAAAATATAACCTACAAGTTTTACCGGCGGATAGTATGAACCGTAAGTTTGAAAGGCGGAAGCATTTGATTCAACCATTCTATAAAGAGCCTCAGGATCGGAACCCGAAGCCGATTGTATTATATAATTAAAACCTAAGGCAAGAGCCATACCTAAAATTCCGTTTACAGCCATGATAACGTTTTTATTTTTAAAAACTCGAGTAAAACGCATAATGAGGATATTAAAAAAATAACATACGGAAATCATAGGCAGAGGAATTACAAGGGCACAGATAACGGCCGATACATAAAACATAAAGGGCGGAGATTCCATATACCCGTAAATTCCCATTAAAACTGCAAAAAAAGCAAAAGAGGTAATGAGCGAATTAAGGCTGTTTGCAAAAAACTTTGATGCAAACAAGGTACGCGGCTTAATGGGCATAGACAAAAACTGTTCTTCAATTTCGCCTATGTAGTAGGTAGAAATAGTAAGCATGGATCCGAACAAAAGACTCATAAAAGAAATCAGAACCGCCGTTACTTCAAAAAGAATGCTTATATTGTTTACGGCCTTTGCCGTTCCGTATAGACCGAAAATCAAAAAGCCGAAAATAAATAAAAATTCTGCAAAAACAAATAAAAAGAGGATTGCCATTCCCAACATCTTAGCCTTGGAATTTTTTGTTACGGTTTGATCACCCTTCTTTTTTCTTTTTTGAATTTGAGCCTTAAAATTTTTAAAGTTAAAAACGGAAGCCAAATAAATTTTAACCAATCTAAAAAAAACTTTCATAATTTTTAACTCTCTTTAAGCTTCCCCGTTTCCCAAATTAAAAGAATGTTTATCGTCAACGAGTTCTAAAAAAAGCTTTTCAAGAGAAGCATTTTCTCCTCTTTGTTCCCTCAACTCCTGCAAAGAACCTTCAAACATAATTTTACCGGCATTTATAATTGCAAGCCTGTCGCAAAGTTTTTCTGCCACTTCCATAACATGGGTAGAAAAGAAAACAACCTTTCCGGCATCGGCTCTTTCTCTCATAATTTCTTTTAAGGAAAAGGCGGATTTAGGATCCAAACCTACCATGGGCTCATCCAAAATCCAAATAGGAGGGTCCGATAAGAGGCTTCCGGTAACCAAAAGTTTTTGCTTCATTCCGTGAGAAAAACTTCCTATGCTCCCGTTTAAGGCCTCATTTATTCCGAAAAGTTTAGTGTATCTCTCTATTCTTTCTTGTCTTACATCGGCAGATACCCCATAAACGTCCCCTATAAAATTTAAGTATTCTGCAGCTTTTAACTGAGAAAAAAGCTCGGGGTTATCGGTAACATAGCCTATCCTGCGCTTTGCTTCCATAGGATCTTCAGCTATATTTACACCGTCAACGATTATTGATCCTGAATCCGGATTAAGAATACCGGTTATCATCTTAATTGTAGTAGTTTTTCCGGCTCCGTTCGGCCCCAAAAAGCCGAAGATTTCGCCGTTTTTTACGTTTACCGAAATACAGTCTACAGCTTTTGTTTTAGAAGAGCCGTAGGCCTTTGAAACATTTGAAATTTCAATCATAAATTCTCCCCCCCCTTTACCTTGCCTTGCGCATTTTCTTTACTCTTTCTTCAAGATAACCGCACTCAACCAAATATTGCCTACGGGAAACCACCAAAGCCATAAGCTCCTTGTACATTTCAAAATTAACTTCCAAAGCTATAGGAAAAATATAGAGCTCGGTTTCATTGCAATAGCGTTCAATAAATTCGGAATCCGTTACGAAGCCCAAACTTATCATATTGCTTATTCTGTCGGCACATTTTAAAATTTTAGCCTTTTCCGATCCGTTTTTTATTATATTTTTTAGGTATTCGGTTTTTTCTTGACCTTTTTTCTTTGTAACTTCCAAAACAAGTTCATAAACCTGTCCCGATTCGGAATCAATACTTAAAATTTCGTTTACATTAAAATCTTCGATATCTTCGATAACATCATGGATTAAAGAAGCCTTTAAGAGAACACTGTCGATGTATCCATAGTCTATAAGAATAGCCATAGTATCTACCTGATGCCGGAACATATTGCCTCCTGCATGACGAGCCTTTCCGATTAAGGCGGTAGCAACCTGCATGTAAGGAGCAAGATAAATTCCTTTTAATACTCCTAAATCTCTTGTCAAAGCAAACTCCTTATCGCTATCAAAAGATAGCACACTATCCTTTTGATAGCACTTACCATGATAACTATGAATTATACTAAAATAAAAAGTTTAGTGTCAAGAAGGGAGAAAAATATCGAATTATGGAAAGGTCATTTATACTTCGTCATTTCTTTATGGTCGACAAACCAAGCGGAAGCCAATATTTCTGAATTTGTGATCAGGCATATCATAGCTTCGTAAGACTATTATGCACTGTAAAGCATCATCCTCATAGCCCCCCCCTCGCTTTACTCGTTTATCATTATTCAACGAGGGGCCTGAATAATCTTGTGGAAATTTTTTTCCTGTAATATTGATGTGTTCATAACAATCCCAACACCACTCCCAGACATTTCCTGACATATCATATAAGCCATAGTCATTCGGCTTTTTTAGTTTTACCTCATGGGTTTTTCGTAAACTGTTTAAATCGTACCAAGCGTAGTTTATAAAAAAATAATCTGAACTTGTTCCGGGCCATTTATAATCAGTCCCACCCTTGGCTGCCCACTCCCATTCTGCCTCTGTAGGGAGCCTAAAACCTTTTTTACTCATCTTTTGATAGGGCGTTTTTTTAGAATCAGCATCTTCCTTTGTATAAACCATATTAAAATCTTCATCACTGTAATACACACATTCAGCTTCTCCAAGACCATTTACTTTTTTAGTAAGTTCATTACAAAAGGCTATTGCTTGATACCAGGTTACATACTCTACCGGACGCCAATCCTGTCTTTCCCCTTGAGTAATATCGTCTTTATTAAAATTACTCGGATTGTTTACCATCACTGTATGCCACAATTTCTGCGTTACCTCAGTTTCTCCTATGTAGTAAGCACTTAAACTTATAATGTGAGTTTTGTTATCAACACGCTTATCATCGCCTAAGGATGCGTCAGTTTTGGCGGCTATACTTATCATCTTAAATTCCACTCCATCTACAGTATAGGTATGATTTTTAACCGCAGGAGTTATGCCCTCTCCTTCCAAGATTGCAACTACGCTTGAACCATTCGGACAACCGATAAAAAGGCTCACAGCCAACAACAGGACAGTAAAAGATACTGCCCGATTTAAGAATTTACTCTTAGGTTTCAAATTAGTTTGTTTCATAACTAATTCTCCTTATAATATTTAATTTCTACAAAAAACACAGATTCAGATAAATTTAACAATGCTGTTGTTTTTATGTTAAAAAAAGCAACTAATCAGAAATATTTTATTTAATAATACTGTAACCGTCAGTATACTTAAAAATTATAAAATGTCAAGCAAGAATATAGATCAATGCCTACTTTTGAAGGGAAGGGGTACTCCCCTTCCCTTACAGCAATTTATGCATCCATTACTCAAGATTTGCCGGCAACACCGTATTTTTCGGAATACAGATTTCAAATTCGCCGGAAATGAAAGTTTTTGTGGCCTTGTCGTATGTATAAATTCTCTTATAATACACGTTGGCATCGGTTCCTTTTTTGAATAAATCTGACGATCCTTCCCAGGTGTCTGTAACTATTTCTTTACCATCTACTACCTTGCTTGAATGACCCTTCTTAATAAAAGTTGTAACAGTTTTTGTTCCCCATGTGGTCTCATAAGAACTGAGTTTAATACTGTTAAAAAATATATTACTGTATGTAGGCATACCGGTCTTGGATGTTATTACTGCCGAACCCGATACCTTTGTACAGGTTCCTTTTACTGTCAGATCTTCAGGAAATTTAATACCTTCTTCAACCGATAATCCGGGCTGGATCTCACAACGGCTGCCGCTTTTAAGCGTAATTTTAATTGTGCGAAAGCCCATCCCTTTTAAATAAAAAATCCCCTGCCAAACATCACCGCCCATATTTTTTGCTTCAAGATAGTATTCTGGGCTTGTAAGATATTTGGCGGCCCCTACAGTTTCTTTTTTAAGAGTAACACTGTTTTTGCCTAATCCTGCAAAGTGCTTTTGAAAATTATTTTCGTTGCTCTTGATTGTCAGAACATCTCCCACCCATTCATATGTTCCATAGGAACCTAAAAGAAATTGGTCAATAATTTTTTGTCCGTCAAATTGACAGGCAGTACAAAGCAAAACCATCCCAACAACAACCGCAGCTGCTGCTACGGTAAAACTTAATTTTTTCATTTTATTTCTCCAATAAAAACTTTTTGCAGCAAATAGCAAATTTGCGAAAAAAGTTTTTTCACGCAGTTTGTTTACAAACTGCATACAATAATGCGACGTTTGCCGAAAGGCAAACTCGGCAGATAAACAGAGAGGCACCATTTGTGCCGAACTGTTTATCACACCTCCTTATCAATAACTATATATAATAATACTCAATTTATCTTATTTTATCAAGCATAAGGAGCAAGGTATTTCACACTTTATAAATTGTAAGAGACATTTCACACTTACTCACTTCGTTTCATCGGGGTGAAGGCCGGGTTTTGCGTTGGCGAGAAGGAGTTTTAAACGGTTTAGCTGGTTTACTTCGCTGGCGCCCGGGTCAAAGTCGATGGCCGAAATATTTGCCTCCGGGTAACGGCGGCGTAATTCCTTTATCATGCCTTTTCCGGTTACGTGATTAGGCAGGCAGGCAAAGGGCTGCACGCAGGCAATATTTGAAACGCCCGAATGAATTAGCTCTATCATTTCGGCAGTTAAAAACCAGCCCTCTCCGGTAACATTTCCAAGCTGTAAAATTCCGTCAACCGAATCGGCCAATCTGTATATGCTCTCAGGAGAAGTAAAACGCTTACTCTTATTTAAAGCTTTTTTTATGGGTCTTCTGTATCTTTCCATTACCCAGATACCAAGCTTTGCAATGAGACGTTTTTTAAACGAGTAATCGAGATAGGTATTTTGATAGATACCCGAAATTGAAGAATAAAGGAAAAAATCTAAAAGATCGGGAACAACGCATTCCGCCCCTTCCCTTTCAATGGTGCTGAAAATATCGTTATTTGCGGCAGGATGGAATTTAACCAATATTTCCCCTACTACACCTACACGCGGTTTTCTAATATTTTTTAAGGGTAGATTATCGAACTCGCGTACAATGCCGTTTATGATCTCCTTATATTTTCCGGCCGGCATTTTTTTTATAGCATCCTTGATAAGGACGGCATATTTTTTATATATTTCGTTTGCAGAACCGGGAACTTTTTCGTAGGGACGCGTACGGTAAAGCACCCTCATCAAAAGGTCGCCGAGACACATTGCCTGAGCCACCCTGTGCAAAACAGGAAGCTTTAATTTAAAGCCGGGGTTTTTTTCGATGGACTGGGCACTGATACCTATTACCGGAACAAAGCCCAAACCTGCATCTATGAGGGCACGCCTTATAAAGCCTATGTAGTTTGTGGCTCGGCAGCCTCCCCCTGTTTGGGTAATAGCCAGAGCTGTGGTGCGTAAATCATAACGGCCCGATTTTAAAGCTGCTATCATTTGACCTGCAACTATGATTGCAGGATAGCAGGCATCATTATTTATATATTTTAAGCCGTATTCAACGGCAGTCTGATCTATATCGGTAAGGATCTCAAGGTTATAGCCGGAATGAGAAATAGCTGCCCCTATAAGGTCAAAATGAATGGGAGACATTTGAGGAGCCAGAATGGTGTACCGCTTTTCCATCTCTTTTGAAAAAACTATCCTGTCATAGGCTGCCGATTTTTTGCTTAAAATAAGCCGGCTTCTTTTTCTTTCCTTTACGGCAGCCAAGAGGCTTCTTACCCTTATTCTTACTGCACCTAGATTAGAGCCCTCATCTATTTTTATAAGGGTGTACATTTTTCCCTTGGATTCTATTATCTCCTGCACTTGATCGGCTGTTACCGCATCCAAACCGCAGCCGAAACTGGTAAGCTGTATAAATTCCAAATCATCTTGAGTTGAAGTAAAATTTCCCGCCCTGTATAAGCGGTTGTGATAGGTCCACTGATCAACAACACGCAAGGGGCGTTCTATTTTTCCCAAGTGCGCCACAGAATCTTCCGTCAAAACCGCAAGGCCTAGGCCGTTTAGCATCTCAGGAATACCGTGGTTAATTTCAGGGTCAATATGATAGGGGCGGCCTGCAAGCACAATGCCTTTTAGATTTTTTTCCTTCATTAAACGCAAGACTTCTTCGCCCTTTTCTTCCGTTTCTTTTTTAAAATTATTTTCTTCAGTCCAAGCAGCATTAACGGCATTTCGTATCTCTTCCAAACTTATCGAAAACTTTGTACCCAATTCTTCATAAAGACGGTCTATTAAACGGTGTTTATCGTAATATGGCAAAAATGGATTTAGATAAATTATATTTGCGTCCTGCCTAAGAACATCAATATTGTTTTTTAAGACTTCGGGATAGCTTGTAACGATGGGACAGTTATAATGATTTCCTGCCCCCTCATCTTCTTTTTTTTCATAAGGGATACAGGGGTAGAAAATATTTTTTACTCCTAATCTTAAGAGGGCTTCAATATGTCCGTGGGCAATCTTTGCAGGATAACAAACCGATTCGGAAGGAATGGACTCAAGTCCCATCTCATAAGTTCCCCGTGTAGAGCGAGGAGAAATTCTAACCGAAAAACCAAGTTCCGTAAAAAAGGTAAACCAGAACGGATAGTTTTCGTACATGTTTAAAACCCTTGGAATTCCTATCTCGCCTCTGGGTGCATCATTTTTAGGAATGGGCTTATATTTAAAAAGCCTCTTATACTTCCAGTCAAAGAGGTTGGGTATATCTTTTTTGTTTACTGTTTCGTGATCCTTAGCGGAAACTTGAGATGAACATTCTTCAAGTCCGCTGTCTTTATCAAGCTCTGCCCCCCTTTCACACCTGTTTCCCGTGATAAAACGGCGTTTTACTCCGGATATGTCGAATGTATTTACCGTCAAGAGGCAGTTATTGGGGCATTTAGGACAGCGCAATAAGTCAAGCTTTACCTTAAAATTTTCCAAGCCTTCCATATCGGCAATATTTGATCTTATTTTTCCTTCGGAAAGATTTTCTTCTTGAAGGTCATGCCATTGGTCTTTTGCAATTAAGGCGGCTCCGTAAGCCCCCATAAGCCCTGCAACATCGGGGCGGACAGCCTGCCTTCCGGAAACAAGCTCAAAGGCGCGCAAAACCGCATCATTATTAAAGGTTCCGCCCTGCACTATTACCTTGCTTCCTACCTCGGAGGCATCGCGCAATTTAATAACCTTAAAGAGGGCATTTTTTATAACGGAATATGAAAGACCCGAAGAAATATCTCCTACGGAAGCTCCTTCTTTTTGAGCCTGTTTAACACGGCTGTTCATAAAGACCGTACACCTTGTACCTAGGTCTACGGGTTTTTCGGCAAGAAGGGCTTTGGTTGCAAACTCGCTTATGCTCATTCCGAGGGAGCGGGCAAAATTATCCAAAAAGCTTCCGCAGCCGGAGGAACAGGCCTCATTTAATTGAATAGAACTTATCGCTCCGTTTTTCATGCGGAGGCATTTCATATCCTGACCGCCTATATCCAAAAGGAAATCCACTCCGGGCAAAAAGAATTCGGCGGCACGGTAGTGTGCGATTGTTTCAACTTCTCCGGCATCCACACCCAAAGCGGCCTGAAAAAGGCTTTCTCCATATCCGGTAGAAACCGATCGGGCTATAAATGCCTTTGGAGGAAGTATCTTATAGAGGTCTTTTAAAACCCTTACTGCAAGCTCTACCGGGTTTCCTGCATTTACATCATAAAAACGCCATAGGATTTTTCCATCCCCATCGATTAAAACGGCCTTGGTTGTAGTTGAGCCTGCATCAAGCCCTAAAAAAACAGGACCCGAAGCATCGGAAATATCGGCTGAGGGAGCCATTTCCTTTGCGTGTCTTATTCTAAAACTTTCAAGTTCTTCTTCATTTTTAAAAAGAGGAGGAAGACGCTGAACCTCAGTCATCTCGGAAGATGCTATCTTATAAATATCTTTTTTAAATTGAGAAAGTTTTATAAAATGAGGTTTAGCTGCAGGCTCTTCTTCAAAAATAAGAGGAGCTTTGTTTTCTTCTTTTTTTAAGGAGGTTTTAAATTGAGCCTTTTTTAGATCCAATGGAAGTGCCGGCTGAAAGGGAGAACTTGAAGCCTTAGGCAGATTACCCGCCCCTGCAGCACTTAGGGCCGCTCCCATGGCTACAAAGAGCTCGGAATTTTCAGGCGTGATAATTTCGTCATCTTTAAGTTTTAAGGTTTCGATAAACCTATGCCTTAGCTGATCTAAAAAGTGTAAGGGGCCTCCTAAAAAAGCCACCTTTCCGCGGATGGGTTTACCGCAGGCAAGACCCGAAATAGTCTGACTTACAACAGCTTGAAAGATACTCGCTGCTATATCCTCTCTTTTTGCACCCTCGTTTATAAGGGGCTGAACATCGGTTTTAGCAAAGACCCCGCAGCGGGCGGCTATCGGATAAATGGTTTGAGCATTTTTTGCAAGCTCGTTTAAACCAAGAGCATCGGTTTCCAAGAGGGCTGCCATCTGGTCTATAAAGGAACCCGTACCGCCTGCACAGGTTCCGTTCATTCTTTGTTCGATATTGGCGTGCTCAAAATAGGTAATCTTTGCATCTTCGCCGCCTAATTCTATAATAACATCGGTTTGAGGAATTATCTTACGGACAGCCGCAGTAGATGCTACGACTTCTTGAATAAACGGAATTTTAAGCCAGTGCGATACGGCAAGGCCTCCCGAACCTGTTACGATGAGGGATAGCTCAACATCTTCGCCGTATTTTTTTTCGACGGCTTCAATAGCAAGCTCGCACACGGATATGATAGTCGTCCTTATATCGGCCCTGTGTCTTTGATATTTACTGAACAAAACCGTCCCGTCAGTTTCCAAAACAACTACCTTTACTGTAGTCGAGCCGACATCTATTCCAAATCGCAGCACACTCTCTCTATTCATAACACCAACCGATTTTAAATTATAATTTTATATCCATATCCTTATCCAATGGATATATGGGGCGCGGAGTTTGAGGGTAATCCAATGTTTCCAAAACCTCGTTTGAACAGCCCTTAGATTCCGCCAATATTGCCCGCTTTGCTATTTTTTGAAAACAAGGCTCCAAATAGCCCAGCTTTACGATAACTATACAATAATCCTCTGCTTTTACATCTAGGGCAGGCAAAAGCTCTTCGTCTCCAAAACCTATGTGATTTGAGGTTAAAACTATTCTTATATCTCCCATTTCAACAAGGGCTAAACGGGAATTATATACGCCATAGTTTTCTACAAGTTTTAAGACCCTTACAGCGCAAGGAATTTTTTTGCCGTTAATTTTATCCCATGTTCCGCCTATAGTTATTTCCAGGGAAGCGCCCTCCCCTGCCTCAAAGCATTTTTCAACGGCAGCCTTATCGAAAAATCCCGAATAGAGCACCTTGGTGGGAAGAGCCTTTAAAGCTTCTTTTTGTTTTAAAAGAGCCTCAAAGCACTCGGTAGAATCTCCTGTAGAACCGGCTGTAGGATTATCGCCCGAATCCGAAACAAAGACAGGACCTTCTTTATTTTGCATTACCGATTCTATAGCGGTTTTTATTGAAGTAAAAGAATCATAATGCTCTACCTTAAATTTAAAATTATGACGCTCGGCCCAAAATTCCTTAGCTATTTTTAAGGCAGCCCTATCTGCAAGGCCTTGATCGTTTAAGGCCGTCGTTACTATGGTTACGCCGTTATCCTTGCTGTCTGCCCATGGGAAGCCCAAAAGAACTGAGGCTGCAAGTAGATCTTTTTCTTTTTCGGCCTCGACGCATGAGGCGATTAAGCTTTTCATAGGCTCTGCAGCGGTTTCGCTTTTTTCGCCTGCTACCAGCATTGGAATTTTTACCCTTCCTATACAAAGTTTATTTGAAGACTCCAAAGCCTTTTTTAAAAGCTCTGCTGCATGAACTCCCGTTTCGTAACAGTCAATATGGGGGGCGGTTTTATAGCCTACAATGCCGTCACAATACCTAATCATCTCGTCAGTTACCGTAGCATGCATGTCGAGGGCTGTCGTTAAAGGAATATCGGGAAGCTTTTCACGGATAGCCTTTAAAAGGTCGCCTTCTGCAGGCCCTATGTTTTGAACCTTTAAGGAGCCGTGAAGACCTAGACAGATGCCGTCAATAGGGGCATCCAAAAGGGCCTTATCTATATAAGCTAAAAAATCTTTTTTAAGTTCGGTGTATAGATTATAATCAACCAAGCCGTTCGGCACTGCTCTTGCAACTACGGCAGGTACCGGCTCCCAGCCCCATTTTTGAATGGTCTCAATAATTCCCGTAGAAGAATAATAGGGCTTTAAACCCTTTGTTAAAACCTCTTCTCCTCTAAAAATAACAAAATCTTCAATTCCCGTAATTATAGGATTAAAGCTGTTTGACTCGTGATTTATGCATCCTACTAAAATTCGCTTCATTTTATGCTATTACCTTATTTCTTTTTTCCTTGATTTGCAACTGCATTTATTTTTGCATTAATTTTTTCTTGATCTCCAAGGTAGCGTTTACTAAGAACCTTAAAATTCTTATCGAATTCGTAAACCAATGGAACACCTGTCGGAATATTTACCGAGATTATTTCTTCGTCGCTTAAATTTTCAAAATATTTAACCAAGGCTCTGAGGGAATTACCGTGGGCAGTGATAAGAATCCTTTTTCCTTCGAGCATTTGAGGTTTTATAGTCTTTTCAAAAAAAGGAACGGCTCTGGCTATGGTATCTTTTAAACTTTCGGTTAAGGGGAGCTCTGATTTTTCAATACCCCTGTATTGTTCCTGTAAATAGGGACAGCGCTTATCTCCTTCTTCCAAAACGGGAGGGGCAATATCAAAGGAGCGGCGCCATATTTTTACCTGATCTTCTCCGTATTTTTCGGCTGTTTCCGCCTTGTTTAGGCCCTGCAAGCCCCCGTAATGCCTTTCGTTCAGCTTCCAAGTTTTTATGACAGGAAGCCATTCCCTATCCATCTCGTTTAAAATATAATTGAGGGTATGAATTGCCCGTTTTAGATAGGAAGTATAGCAAATATCGAAGTCAAAACCTTCTTTTTTTAAGTAGATACCGCCCTCTTTTGCTTCTTCTACACCTTTTTCGCTTAAATCGACATCCGTCCATCCTGTAAATAAATTAAGCTTATTCCATTCACTTTCACCATGCCTGACCAAAACCAATTTCATATAAGAACTCCTATAAAAACTTTTTTTAAGGATTATCAGATCCTTGCGGCTCTGTTCTGCAAGGAAATTTTTCATCGTATCCGCTAAAGCGGATAGCGAATTAATCTTTTCTTACTATATGAAGATAGTATCTAATATAAAGAACTGTGTCAAGAGCGCGTATTATATGTGTTTAACTTACTTATATTCTTTAACGGAAAAAGAAGAATTAGTTTCATCTATGGAAAGTTCAACCCATGAGGGGGCATTTAGAATACTTTTTACAACTAACTCTGAAAATCCACCATAGCTATACATAGGTTTTCCCGGATGATAGTGCCCGGCAAAAAAAACTTTTACTTTATTTTTTGAGAAAGTATCAATCAAAATAGCCCGTTCTTTTGGATTTAATATAACAAAGTATGGAATTCCTCCTCCATAAATTGCATAATGGGAAAATACAAATTTCGGATTCAGATCCGTCCTCATTTCTTCTACAAGATTTCTTAGCTGAGGCTCTCCCAATGTTCCATCCCCTGTATCAATAAAGTACCATGAAAACTCGTGAGTTTTAAAGCGGTAATAAGGTACATGGGGATAGATATATTTTTTCCAATGCTTCCATCCTGAGTTATGAAGGTCATGATTTCCAAGGGCTGTATATACGGGAACATCCTGTATTTTTTTTATATCTGCTACAAAAGCGGTATATAGTTTATACTCTTCTTCTTTTCCATGCTCAACAATATCTCCAACTGAAACAATAAAAGAAGGAAACTCATTTGATGCTTTTTTATTTTTTAACCAGTCAAGAAATTCTTTATCATATCGTCTTTTATTGGCACCAAAGTGAATATCCGTAAATATTACACAGGTAAATTTTTTTGAAGCAGGCAGTGCAGGAGCCAAATCTACTATTTTTGTACTTCTATCGGAAACACTATTAGATCTGTACAAAAACTCACTTAAACCATGTCCGCAAGAAAGAAAAACAAGACATACAAAAATTATATAAACAAACAGCTTTATTGTTTTTATCATTTTATACCTTCTTAGATGGAATTTTAAAAACAACCGAAATACCCATCATCACATTTGAAAGATAAGATGTAAGGGTAAACATATCCGAATATTTTACGGAAAAGAAATTATTCAGCCTAATCTCAGGCGATAAAATCCATGCCGTTTCAAGACTGAATATAGGAGTAAAAAACAAAGGATAATTATACATACTATACGAAGCTATCTTAAATGCCAGTAAAAATTTATCTTTAATAAGGCTTTCCAACTTCAGCGACAATGCTAAGGTATTATCCTTCATTAAAGGTATAATAGGCAGCTTATAAAAGTCAGTAAGCTTTAATAAATATGATATATCGAAAGAAAATAAAAATCTATCCAATTTTCCGGCAGAGAGATTAACTCCAAGCAAAAAATTATTTTCAATACAGTATCCCGTAAAAAGGTTTAAATTATATATAGCATGAACACCAAGAGAAAAGTATTTAAACCTGAGAGGGAAATATTTTCCGTATATAGTTCCGCCAATAGAATCAGATCCGGTTTTTATTCCGATCCCTGATAAAACTCCGGGAAAGTAAAAGCCATAATTCATAACGTACGAAAAAGATTCCAGCCTACCCTTTCTTGATAAATCGATTTCGGTTCCATAAGAAAACTCATGTATATTTTTAACATCGGCTTCGGAAAATAATGTAAAATTCAAAACAATAAAAATTGTAATAAAAAAAACTCTCACAATGCCTGATTTTAACATACAACAAGTAACTTTGTCAACTAAACGCATTGATAGTTAAAATTATATTAAAATACAAATAGAGGATATTTCTTTGAAATTTTAAATAAATTTAAAAGAAATATCTAAAAATTGAAGTTTTTTACGATTTTCTAAAATAAATTTATATTTTTTTTAGAAAAGTACTATTGTTTTTAGCTAAAAGCTATAATATAATGGAGGCAGGAGGAAAATTAAGTAATTTCTGAAAGCTTCCATATTTTCTATGCATGGAAAAAATATTTTTTACAAGGAGAAAATTATGGGAAAGAAGAAAAATTCTTATTACTTAAGAGATTTAGATGATTTTATTGTCGGTACCGATATGGTCAAAAGCGATACTTATGGTGCCAAATCAAGACGATCATCGCCTAGCCGGGCAATGGATCTTAATCCGATTGAGCCTAATCCAAGCAAACCGCCGGTTAAACCTAGAAAACCGGTATATGCGGATACCAATCCGATTGAGCCTAATCCAAGCAAACCGCCGGTTAAACCTAGAAAACCGGTATATGCGGATACCAATCCGATTGAGCCCAATCCAAGCAAACCGCCGGTTAAACCTAAAAAACCGGTATATGCGGATGCCAATCCGATTGAGCCCAATCCAAGTACACCGCCGGTTAAACCTAAAAAACCGGTATATGCGGATGCCAATCCGATTGAGCCCAATCCAAGCAAACCACCGGTTAAACCTAGAAAACCGGTATATGCGGATCTGAATCTAGTTGAACCTAATCCTGGTAACAGCACAAATGATGGATTAAAACCAGATAGTGGTACATTGGGATCGGGAGTCAATACGGAAGGTGATACATTGCAGAAAAATGCTGTAAAAACAAATCAGCAGCAGACTGAAGATGTTGCAGTATCTCAGAAAATAAAATCTAGAGATCTTTTGTTGAGTAAAAGAGGTCATACTGATAATGCAGCTTTGGCAGAGTTCTCGCGCACATCTCGAAAAGATATTCTTGAACTCCGTAGAAATAAACCTGCGAGTATTATTGTAGACTATGACACTCAGGGCCGAGAGGTAACTCTTGATGATTTTAATGTAGATGGTATGGATATTTCGATTAAGCGTGAGCATGACGGGTACGGAAATAAATTCGATTCGGTTCGGACTATTGAGACCGTAAAGTTAGCAAACGGGCAGGTTGTAAAGTGCAATATTCAGGACATGGTTGGAGCTAATGCAGAAAGCAAGGCCTTTGCTGATAAACATGGCGGTATGACTTTACCTGACGGTAAATATCATTTTACGGCAAAAAAACTAACAAAGCAATCAGATGGTACATATAATTCTGATTGTTTTCAAAATACATTGAGACTGCAAACTAAGGATTCAAACATTCCTAAAAATATTAGGGATGATATAAATTCCAAATACTATCTTTTTCATGCTACTGAATATAAAAAAGGTTTTATACCGAAAAACGGCGGGAATAGAATATGGATTAATCCTTGGTCTGCAGGATGTATTTCGTCCATAACAGGAGGACAGTCCACACATGATGATTTTATGAATATGCTGACAGGAATCACTCCCGAAAATATCAACATTACCATAACATCTAAACGGCATGTAGATATATAATTATTTACTAGCGACGTCTTCCGGACAGGTCTTTACGGCCTGTCCGGTTTTAAAAAATTAATTAAAAACTTTTATGAGGAGAAAAAAAATGTTTTTAAAAAGTAAGATCGGTTTATTTAAAAAAAGCTTATTTTTATGTCTTTTTTTAATCGTGGGTAGTTTTGCAATAGGGCAAAACTTTGATTTGGCAGGATTCGGATATACGGATACGGTACCATGCCCCTATTTTATCGAATTCCAAAAAGGAAACGAGATTGAAATAAGCTGGTATAATGCAAATCAGAAAAGAGTAAAAAAAATCTATACTTACAAAAAAAAGTATATAGGCCGCTTTCCCTTATTTGAATTGAATGCCGATATGCCTGAAGACCTATATGCAGGACTTAATCCCGAATCAAAAAACTATTACGGAAATAAATTTATGCTTTTAACGGGTTTGGCAAAAAAAGCTTTGGGAGAAAATAAAGACGGTATTGTAGGCCTCGGTATGCTGCCTACACGCAAGGGTAAAAAAGCTTCAGACTTTTTTTCTGATTTTCCCATGGGAGGAACAGGAGAAACACCTTATTTTTACTATGAAAATATAAGTTCTAATCTTGTCGAAAAATCAAAAGAAGGGAAAAGAGAATACAGAATAGAAAACCTATGCGACATGAGAGAAGACACTCCTTGGGTAGAAGGTGTAGACGGCTGGGGTATAGGAGAGTCCTTTGTTATAAAAACATGGAAGAGCAGTGATGATAAATACATTTTACTGATGAACGGTTATATTTCCGCTTCGAATCCTAAGCTTTACGATGAAAATGGGAGAATTAAAAAGATAATGGTTGAGGGAGTTATAAGCGGCAAGAAAAAAGAATTTACCGTAAAGGATACGCCCCATCCGCAAACTGTGGACATAAGTTTTTTACCCGAACAAGAAGATGTTAAGATTACCATATTGGATGTGTACAAGGGTACAAAATATGAAGACACTGCTATTCATTTTATGATTTTGTGGAGAACAGAGGTTATCCCATACGAATAAAAACTTTTATAAGGAGAGAAAGAAAAATGTTTTTAAAAAGTAAAATCAGTTTATTTAAAAAAAGTTTATTCTTATGTCTTTTTTTAATCGTGGGTAGTTTTGCAATAGGGCAAAACTTTGATTTGGCAGGATTCGGATATACGGACGGACCTCCGCTTGGTTATTTTATCGAATTCCAAAAAGGAAATAAGATCGAAATAAGCTGGTATAATGCAAAAGAAGAAGAGGTAAAAAAACTATACACTTACAAAAAAAAGTATATAGGCCGTTTTCCATTATTTGAATTGGATGCCGATATGCCCGATGACCTATATGCAAACCTTGATCCCCAATCAAAAGAATATTTAGGCAATAAATTCATGCTTTTAACGGGCTTAGCAAAAAAAGCTTGGGGAGAAAACGAGGATGCCGTTATAGGCCTCGGCATGCTGCCCGCACACAAGGGCAAAAAAGCTTCAGGATTTTTTACAAGATTTCCAACAGGAGGAACAGGAGAAGTACCTTATTTCAAGTATATAAATGAAAGTTCGCATTTCATCGAAGAAACAAAAGAAGGAAAAAGAGAGTACAGAATAGAAAACCTATGCGACATGAGAGAAGACACTCCTTGGGTAGAAGGTGTAGACGGCTGGGGTATAGGAGAGACCTTTGTTATAAAAACATGGAAGAGCAGTGATGATAAATACATTTTACTGATGAACGGTTATATTTCCGCTTCGAATCCTAAACTTTATGATGAAAACGGAAGGATTAAAAAGATAATGGTTGAGGGAGTTACAAGCGGCAAGAAAAAAGAATTTATAGTAAAGGACACACCCCACCCGCAAACTGTGGACATAAGTTTTTTACCCGAACAAGAAGATGTTAAGATTACCATATTGGATGTGTATAAGGGTACAAAATACGAGGACACGGCCATTCATTTTATGATTTTGTGGAGAACCGAAGTTATTCCATACGAATAAAAAACTTCAAGGAGTCTTAAGAAAAACAGTATTATATATCAATTTCGGTTCAACACTTAAAATCACGGCAGTTCCTAATCGGGACTGCCGTTCTTTCCGTTAAGGATAAAACATGCAAAAAAGCCTTATTTAAAGTTTGTTCCCTTACCTCATCCCTTGAGCCTGAAAATTGATAGGTATGAGTTTTAAAAACAAGAGCCTCTTTTTTTAAAATTTTAAAATCATGTAATTTTTTTAAATCAGAAGGTGCAGGACAAAAAAAAGCGGAAGAAATACATACTGTTCCGGGAGGATTTCCTTCAAGGGTTGAAGGGCCGGCAACTCCGCTTACCGCAATAGAAACCGCAGGTTCAGGAGCACAAGAAGCATCAAAGAAATTTCTAACGGCTCCGAAAGCCATGGCTTCTACAGTTTGCGGGCTCACCACTCCGAAAGAGCTTATCAGTTCAGGCTCTATATTTAAAAGTGAGATTTTTGCCTGAGCCGTATATACAACATAACCGCCCCAAAGTACTTCTGAAGTTCCGGGTATTTTTGTGAACTCGGAAGCTATCAGGCCTCCGGTCAAAGATTCGGCAGTTATAAGCTTAACACCTCTTTCTTTTAAAACAAAAAAAACTTTTTTTATAAGCTCAAAATCAATCACTAAAATTCCTATAAAAAAAACATCACTCACGGCTAAGCTGTTCTTTAAGCTGATCGGACTTTATAGAAAAAAAGTTTTTTTCGGGGAAGCTGTTATTTTTAACCATTCTCACAGAGCCTTCAAAAGAAACCTTATCGGCTATCCTAAGACGTCCGGCAGTAATATCCCCTTTAACGGAAGAGCCTGATTTTAGATCAACCTTATCGGCAGCCGATAGGGAACCCACAACAGCGCCTTCAACAACTATTGAAGCAGCCTTAACATACTGCACTCTGCAGTCTGCATTTTTTGAAATATACAAGGAGCCTTGAGAATCTATAGCTCCGATAAATTTTCCTTCAATCTGTAAGGTTTCGGAAAATTTCATCACTCCGTCAAAGACGGTTTCCTTACCTAAAACCGTTACACTCTTTTCTTTATATTTATTATTCCGTTTCATTTGACCTCCGATCTTTTTATAAATTTATTAAATATGATAAAGCACAAATTTAAAATTAAAGCAATTGTGCAAAGTACTCCAAAAAAATCACCCAGATAAGAGTAAACGGTTTTATACCCTTCTGTCAAGACGGTAACATCTGCAACTAAAATATCCTTGATAAATGGCGGGAGCATTTTCTGCATATTTCCATTTTGATCTATAAAGGCTGTCTGCCCTGAACTTGTTGCCCTTAAAACCGGAAGTCGATTTTCGACAGCTCTAAAAACTGCCATACTCAAATGCTGATACTGACTTACAGAGCTTTGGGCCCAAGCATCGTTTGTAAGATTTATGATTATATTAGCACCTTTTTTTGAAAAAGCTCTTGAAATATAACCTAAGGTATCTTCAAAGCAGATGGGCACCCCTATTTTTAAATTCTTAAATTCAAGAAGATTCGCTTCTTTTCCTTTTTCCCAAAAATGCGTATCATTTTCCTTTAAAAATTCGTAAAAGTCAGGAAACAGTTTTTGGTAAGGAAAGTGCTCCGTAAATGGAACCAAGTGCATTTTTCGATAAGTCTGAGGTTCAGGGGGTAAAACATTTTTCTTAGGAATAAAGAGTAAGGCTGCATTATAGTCAAGCCTATTATCCTCAAGATTATCAAAGTTGTTATCTGAAAATTTTTCATCCAAAACACCGTCATCATTTCCTATTAAAAAAGGAACATTTTGATTATCCAAAAAATACAGCAATTCCCGCACCAAAAGAGAATTAGGATTAGAGGTTGAAGTATATTTATAATGCCACCTTATCATAGGAATAAAAGCCGTTTCCGGCCAAACTACTAATTCTATATCCGGAAAATTTTTAAGAGCTTTTTCAGATAAATTTTTAAGTTCTTCATAATTATTTCTATAAACTTCCAAATTTCCAAGCCAAGGATCTCTATTAGGCTGTACAAGAGCAATCTTTGTCCTTTGAGCTTCTGAAAGATCTATCTTTGTAAAAGCTCCATATAAAATAAATGCAAAAAATGTACCTATCCAAATCATCATAGGCAATCTATATATTTTATAAACATTCTTTATATCTTTTTCTTTATAAAAGTCAAAAAGAAAGGATGCTGTACACGCTGAAAAGAAAACAAGTAAAAAAGAAATTCCCCATACCCCAAATATCGAAGATACTCGGATTAATATCGGGAAATTCCATTGAGTATAGCCCATTATTCCGTACGAGTAACCTAAAAAACCTAGGGTACTTAAATATTCAAAAGCAACCCAAGCTATCGTCTGAAAAATAAAAGAGTATCGGGAAAAATACGAATCTATTATTTTTAAAACAAAAAACAAAATAGAATAAAGAATACAGTACTTTGCAATTATTATATAAATTGCAAAGGGATGAAAAAATATTAGCCAAAAGTTAAATATAAAATACGAAAGGCTTCCTGAAAAGGCTCCCCACAAAAATGAAAACTTTAGCTTAGTTCTTTTAAGTAATAGAAAAAAAGGAATAAGAGATATATATGCAAAAATAGGGAACCCGTTTAGATTAAAATAATTAGGATGGGATAAAGCAAAAAAAACAGCCCCAAAAACAGCAAGCAAAAGATTTAAAGAAAAAAATATAAATTTATTTTTCATGATTCAATAAGCTCTTGAGTGTCGATTTTATGTAGAGCTTCTTTAAGCTCTCTTCCCGGCTTAAATCTTACCTTACACCTATCGGCAGTTAAAACTGTTTCTCCGGTCTTAGGATTACGGGCATTTTTTCGGGCATGTAAAACAGCAAAATCAAAAGATCCGAGACCACGTATCTCCACAGGGATTCCTTGCTGTAAAAGCATAGAAAGCTCATCTAAAAACAGATTAGTTATAGAATTAATCTGCTTAAGCTGATATTGAGGATTGTTTCGATAAATAGAATCTATTATGTCTACCTTTGACCGTTTTTTTTTCATCTTAAGTAAATTGGCTAAAATATAAAAAAATACCGCAATCCCAATCGGTTTTGCGGTTTCCCTTCATTTTTATTTTGCTGCAAATGAAGCATTGTACAAGAGCTGCATTCTTGACTTCTTGCGGGCTGCAGAATTTTTTGTTAAAATTCCCTTTCTGGCAGCAGAATCAAGCTGACTGGATAACTCGCGAAGTAAGGCTGCGGCACTTTCCGCATTAGCTGCATGAACAGCCTCTGTATACTTTCTAGCTGTTGTACGTACTTCACTCTTTGCAGAGCGGTTCCGCATTCGGCGGACTTCACTCTGGTTATGTCTTTTAACCGCAGATCGATTTTTCATTTAAGGTACCTCCGTAATTAAGTTAAAACTATAGTTATTGTATATGACATAATACAGCCGCTTAGATTACACCATATCAATCTTTTTTGCAATAGCTATGCGCAATTTTTTTGCATCTTCTTCGGCTAAACCAAGATCTGAGGCAGAGTCCAAGTCCTTGGCAGCTTCAGGATATAAGGCCAGTTTAAAATAGGACAAAGCGCGCCTAAAATAAACATGGGCTTGAAATTTGTTTATTTCAAGTGATTTTGTAAAATATTCAATGGCTTCATCATCTCTGTTTAAGAGAGTTAAAGCTATTCCCACATAATAATGAGAGCGGAAATTTGCAGGATTATATTTACAGCTCTCTAAAAAATCGTAATAGGCATCTTCATAATTGGCCTGGGCAAAATAGGCCATACCTCTGTGTTTAAATACAACCGACAAAACTACATCGTTAGGATTTTGTTCAATTATTTTTGTATAAATCTTTTCGGCCTTATCAAAAAGATTTTGATTATGAGCTTCAATTGCAGCTAAAATCAAATCGTCGATTGTTTCGGCAACCTTTAACTCTCCTCCATGTTCTAGATTATCATGTTGAACAAGATTAGTTTCAGGTAAAACTTGAGCCGTATATTCATCAGCCATCGAATAAAATTCAAAGCGCCTTTTTTCAAGCTCAGCATTAAGCTTGTTTTGATAATCGCGAATTTCTTGAAAAATAATATCCGCTAAACTCAAACTTGCGTTTATCGAAGCAAGCTTTCTTTTTAAAGGTTGATCAAAGGGAGAAAATTCCGATTTATATACCAATTCGTGTTCAACCTCAGCCCAAGCATCTTGAAGAATTGTCCTAAGCTGTATCTCAAAAATTAAATTTTTAGGTAAAACAAGACCTACCTTAAATTCTTCAGGTATCTCAAGCAAAAAATGAACCGATTCATACCCGAATTCTCTAAAAGTTCTTTCAGACCCCTTACGCTCTACTTCTATTATTTTAAAATTCTTTAGCAGAATTGTTTCAACTTCATTTATATCCTGCAAAAAGGGACATATTATCCTTACTCCCAGAATATCTGTAAGAACAGGAAGGTCTGATGTATCTTTTTTGGGAGGGAATTTTAAAAGTTTCAAATAATAACTATTAAAACTTTTTACCCTTGTTTTATATGTAGGAGCAGAAGTTATTTTTACTATAGAACGTAGAAACTCTTCTATGCGCACTATCAAAACATTTAAATGAGGCACATAAGAAGCATAAATCTCCCTTAATTTTTCTTTTTTAGGGAGCCAAGTCACGTCTTCAGACAACATATTTTGTTATAAAATCATTATTTTACAGGGACATCAAATAAAAGCGGCCGAGCAGTCTCGACCGCTTTATAATTTTTAGAACTTATTGTGTGTTCTTTTCGGAACCTTCTGAAGGTGTGAAACCTTCTTCTGTAGCCATCTTTTCCTGTTCAAGGAATCGTAAGACTTGAGTGTGTCCGAATTTTTCAACTTCAATCTTCTTTCTCTTTGTTTCTCTTTCTGCCTGAATACCCCAGATATCTTCATCGGCAAAGTCTCGTACTGTTGTCAATACGGCTTTGTCATAGATGATCTTAACATCTTTGAAGTATGCAATAGCATCTCCGCCGTCATGAGCGGCATCACGAGTAATTAAGAAACCTTCAAAAGCTACATGAGGAAGAGCTGTAGGGTAAACAGGATAAAGTCTTAATTCCCTAGACTTTACGTTCGCAATGTATGAAGGATTATTCCATATCATTTCTCTCCAGCCGTCAAACAAGAGATAACCCATGAAGTATCGTTTAACTACATTGTTCTGATCTCTAAGAAGAACATAAAGACCATGGGGGAAGTTCATACCATAGGTATTTACGGCAATTGATTTGATAACGCCTGTATTTCGCACAATACCGTAGCCGTCTTCAAATCTTGATTTACCGGAAGCCTTGTCTTCATCAGTGGGTTCTTGCAAGTTACCCTGATCATCAACCTGAGCCATTTTTTCGTAAGCAGGAATTAAAAATCCGGGTTTAATTTTTGCATTCGCATTGTTTGTCCACTCGGGGAACAAGATGCGAACACCCATCAACCTTTGACTGGCAAATTTCTCTCCTTCAGCTCTTACTTCAGCTTCCTTAATCGTTGAAGTAGCAATCGAAAGAGGATTCTGAGCGGAAGAATTCAATTCAACATCCCACTGCTCAAGAGCCAAAGATGTTCTCATCAAAGCTTTTTGCTCATCTGTGTAAGAGGCACCGGCTACTTTACCGTAATCCAGAACAGTTCTTCTGTTTTGTGTCATCTTACCATTAGGATCTGCGATAATATCTGCATTCAACAGTGCGAAGTCAATAATAATCGCTTCCTCAGCAACCGCAACGGCTCCCATCAAAAGGAATGCCATAGCAACAAGTATAAATGTTTTTTTCATTCAAAAACTCCTTTTATGCACTTAATTTATGCCCTGTATACTATAAGTATACGTAATAATTCAATTTTGTCAACACTTTTTTTGCTTTTTAGTGTTATTTTTTTAATAATTCGTAAATCTCTATACCCTCAACGAAGATATGAGCGGCTTTTAAGTCCTTACAGTTGGTAAATATATTTTTTTGCAAAAGAAACTTAATCTCATCGGAATCAAGCTCTTGTTTAATATCTTCAACAAAAGCTACAGGAAGATCGGCATATAAAACACCTTCTTTTACAAAGCAGGATAGCAATTTTGATCCGGCTCTGATAAAGGAATAACAATGATGATTAACCGGGCCAAGCATCAATTCTTCAAAAAAAGCGGCCTCAGGTTCCATTATATTTTGGAGCGGAACATAACGGATTTCGGTATCAATCTTTCCCGTTATGGAATTCTTAAAAAACATAACATACCGATCGTGTTTTTTATTAAGAACCGATGTAAAAAGCACAACTATTATTATAACAATCAATAAAAAAACTGCAATAATCTTTGTTTTTATGTAATTCATTACATACCTCAAAATCAATTATTTTCAAAATTGCTTATAAAAGCAGAGAGACCATTATATATACCCAAGGAGCATTTTTTCAAGTAGTCGGGAGAATTTAAAAGCTTAATTTCGGTTTTATTGCTGATAAAGCCTAATTCTATCAAAACACTGGGCATTTTGACGTTACGGACAACAAACCACTGATTTTCGCGTATTCCCCTATTGGGGCTTTTTTTCCCTATTTGAGCATCCAATCCGTCCAAAATATTTTGAGCCATTAAAATGCTTTCCATAGTAAATTCTTCTTCCATCATTGAATTCAATATGGAATGAATTTCTTTCGGAACGGCTTTTTTATCGACTACTTCACGCCTGTATTCGGGAGGCAGATACCAGACTTCAAAACCGGCAGCTTTGGAATTAAGAGAAGCATTAACATGAACGGAAACATAGAGAATACTTTCATTTTTTTTCAATTTTACGGAATTTGCCATTTTTACCCTGTCTTCAAGGGTGGGATAGATATCCTTATTTCTGGTTAAAAGAATTTTTTTGTCCGGATAAGCCTTTTTAAGCATATTGTACAGATCTAAGCTGACCTTTAAGGCGATATCCTTTTCGTATAAGACAAACGTTTTTTTATTTTCTACATAAGAGCCGACACAGCCGGGATCTTTTCCGCCATGCCCCGGATCTATCAAGATAACCCCTACCCTATAATTTTCCTCTTTTTGAGGCACGGCAAAAAATGTTTCAAGCTTTTTATACATTTCACCGCTTATAAAGGTAAGCCCGTCTTTTTGATATGGAGGCGGAGTAAAATCGGCTTTTTTATTGTCAAAAATTATAAGACTTTCCCCAATTTTGCAGCTTACCTGAGAGTTATTTTTTATAAAAATAAGTTCTTGAGAAAGCGGATCCCATGAAATATCGAGATCAAGCTTTCCTGCGGCATCGGTAACCGAAACGCCCGCAGAAAAAGCTTTTAAACAAAGAAAAATCAAGAGAAAAACATAAAAAAAAGTCTTATTTGCCCTATTTTTCATTAAAAATTAAATAGTATCAAGACATGCAATGCCGGGGAGAACTTTGCCTTCAAGGAATTCGAGTGAAGCTCCGCCGCCCGTAGAAACATGGCTCATCTTATCGGCAAGATTGAACTTATTTACGGCAGCAACCGAATCACCTCCGCCTACAATTGTAAGAGCTCCTTTTTCCGTTGCAGCTGCTACAAGACGGGCGGTTTCTTCCGTCCCCTTTGAAAAGGCCTCAAACTCAAAGACTCCTACCGGACCGTTCCAGACAATGGACTTTGACGATAAAACAATCTCTTTATAAAGAGCCAATGTCTTAGGTCCTACATCCATTCCCATAAGATTATCGGGAATATCGGTATCTTCAACTAAAACCGCTTCGGCATTGGGAGAAAAGGTTTCGGAACAGATATGATCAACAGGAAGGATTATCTTTACACCCTGTTTTTCAGCCTTATTCAAAAGATTTTTAGCAGTATCCATAAAATCTTCTTCAAATAAGGATTTACCGATTTTCTTTCCTTGAACCTTTAAGAAAGTGTAAGCCATTCCTCCTCCAATAATTAAAGAAGATGCATTTTTTAAAAGACTTTCCAAAACTGCAATTTTGGAAGAAACCTTTGCTCCTCCTATAATTGCCGTCATGGGCTTTGCAGGATTATTTAACATTGGCTCAAGGTATTTAATTTCCTTTTCCATAAGAAAACCGGCTACCCTTGTATTGACAAAGTTTGCAATTTCGGCTGTAGAAGCATGAGAGCGGTGAGCCGTTCCAAAAGCATCATTTACATAGATGTCTCCGTACAAGCTGAGCTCTTTTGCCAAAATTTGCTGTTCGGCCTTTTCCTTCGATGTTTCTTCTTTGTGGAAGCGGGTGTTTTCAAGCATGAGGATCCCGCCCTGAGGAAGAGCTTTTACCCTTTCAAGCTGTCCCATGCAGGATGGTGCAAAATCAACCGGAAGTTTAAGAAGGCCGGATAAGTATTTTGCAACAGGCTTCATTCTGTGCTTTCCGTTGATGTAAGATTCCTCATCAAAAGTTTTTCCGTCTTTTTCGGCCTTTTCCTTGGCTTTTTTTGCATCCTTTGAAGGATCACCCAAATGGCTCATCAAAACAAGGCTTCTAGCTCCTTGTTCCAGTATATATTTTATTGTAGGAAGAGCAGCCCTAATCCGCGTATCATCCTGCACTACTCCGTCCTTCATAGGAACATTAAAATCGACACGCATTATTATGCGTTTATCCTTTAAATTTACATCTTTTACAGTCTTAATCATATTGCCCCCAGATATTTTTTATTTTAAACCTTTAAATTTTATCTGCGATGTTTTTCATAAGTCATCTGATTTATAAAGACTTATGAAAAACTCGTCGGTCATATATAAAAAACCAACAAGTTTTTTATATATGACCTTTACTCATTTTCTTTCTTGAATTCAATAAAGTCTATTTCAACACCGTTAGGATCTACGGCCGTTAAAATTTTTTTACCGTCTTTTGCGGTTCTTGGAGGAGCCGTTATACGGACATTTTTAGCTTTTAGGTACTTTTCGGCTTCGCTTATCTGGTCTACCTGCACGGTAAGAGAAAGCCGGCTGCCGTTTTGCTGCTTAGGAACATCATGACTTATGAGCTCAAGATTCATTCCGCTGTCAGGTTCCGTTAAAAAAGCGATTCTTTTTCCCGGAGCTGCCGACATCATATAATTAAAAGTAAATCCAAGTACTTTTTCATAAAACTCAAGTGATTTTTCCATTTCATCCGTGCGGATGGCAACACTGTTTAAAAACATTTTTATACCTCTTAAAAAAAAGTATAACACAATCATTATCATAAGTCAATTAAGAGTATTGACATTTTAGCCGTCTATAATTTTTAATAAAAAAATATCGACAGCTGTACTTTTTTTTGTTAAACGGATATACTATACACGATGGAGAAAAGTTATGGCTGTATCGATTTGTTTACACAACGGGACACTCCTTACGGGCTTTTCCAAAATGGAAAATTGTGCCGTTTTGATTGAAGACGGAAAAATTGCCGATGTTTTTTCGGAACGCCGTTTTTTACAAAAAAAATTCGATACTTCCGTCAGAATTTTTGATGTTGAAGAAGCTTATATTGCTCCCGGATTTATCGATACGCACATCCACGGATTTAAAGGGCACGGCACCGACAACTGTTCCGTCGAAGCTATGGTTGAAATGTCCAAAGATTTGGCAGAGTACGGGGTAACCGCTTTTAATCCGACTCTCTATCCCGCCCCGGAAGAGGACATGACACACAGCATTAAAGAAATCGTCAAAGCAATGGGAAAAGAAAACGGAGCTCATATAATGGGTATCCATATGGAGGGTCCCTTTATTTCGCCCGATAAGCTCGGTGTACAAAGACCTGAAACCGTATGTGCGGTTGATATGGACCTTATGGAGCGCTTGTGGCAGGCTTCCGAAGGGCATATCGTCAATATGACCGTCGCGCCGGAACTAAAAGGTATGCGTTACCTCGCCCTTTACGGTTTAAAGCGCGGTATCATTATGCAGGCAGGACATACGAATGCCGAATATCAAAATATGGTTGAAGGTATGCAGGCCGGTATTTTACACTCCACCCACCTATTTAATGCGATGAGCCAGCTGCATCACCGCAACCCCGGAGCAGTCGGGGCCGTACTCATTCACCCTGAAATGTCCTGTGAGATAATTGCGGACGAGGTTCATGTCCACCCTGATTTGTTCAAACTGCTTGCCCGCGATAAACCGCTGGAAAAGATTCTTCTTGTTACCGACAGTCTTACTCCCACGGAGCAAGAAAAAGGACCGCTTATCGCAAACGGAGAAGAAGTTGTCTACGAAGGCGGCTGTTTTCACCGCGCTATAGACGGCGTTATTGCAGGTTCTTCTTTAACAATGATAAAGGGGGTAAAAAATCTAGTTAAATTCGGCTTTTCGGTTTCCGATGCGGTACGGGCGGCATCTTCAACACCCGCATCCGTTATGCGGTATACTAAAAAGGGTATGCTTATCCCCGGCTACGATGCGGACATTGTCGTATTCGATAAACAATTCAATATCCTCGCCTCGATTATAGGCGGCACTTTTAAAAAGAATTTATTGTAATATGGAGTTTTTTATGCATTCGTAAAAAAACTTGGTTTACTTGAAAAAAAAGCTCTTATCTGCTAAAATACTTTTTATGAAGATTACGGAAAAGATTTTAATTGTGGATTTCGGCGGTCAGTATAATCAGCTCATAGCAAGGCGTGTGCGAGATCTAAATGTTTATTCGGATATTGTGCCGGCCTCAAAGGCCCTTGATTATATAAGGGAAAATAAGCCCATAGGTATCATTTTTACCGGAGGGCCTAACAGCGTTTATGAAGAAAAAGCTCCCCTGCCCCCAAAAGAAATTTTTGATTTAAATATTCCGATTTTGGGCATTTGTTACGGTATGCAGGCCATGGCTCATTGTCTAGGCGGCAAGGTCGAAAAAAGCTTAAAAAGAGAATTCGGCAAAACATTAACAAAATTCGACACAGGTATTCCGCTCTTTAAAAACATAAAAGATAAATCTTCTGTTTGGATGAGTCATGTAGACTGCGTTTCCCGCCTGCCTGAAGGCTTTGTTTCGGCAGCTCAAACGGCAAATACAAAGAATGCGGCCATGGCAAATAAAGAAAAAAAACTTTACGGCATTCAATTCCATGCAGAAGTTGAACATTCCGAAGAAGGGCAAAATATAATCAAAAACTTTTTATACAATGTTTGCGGTGCTAAAGGCGATTGGAATATGAAAAGCTTTTTAGCCGGGGCAATAAAAGATGTACAAAATACGGTAAAAGACGGCAAGGTGCTTTTAGCCCTATCGGGAGGAGTAGATTCTTCCGTGCTTGCGGCTCTTTTAAATAGGGCTGTCGGTAAAAATCTAACCTGCATTTTTGTAGATCACGGCCTTATGCGCAAAAATGAGGGTGATGAGGTAGAGGCAGCCTTTAGGGATACTCCAATGAACTTTATCCGCGTAAATGCGGAAAGCCGTTTTTTGGGCAAGCTAAAAGGCGTTTCCGACCCTGAAAAAAAACGGAAAATAATCGGCGAAGAGTTTATCCGCGTTTTTGAAGAAGAAGCAAAAAAAATCGGAACTGTGGACTTCCTTGCCCAAGGTACAATTTACGCCGATGTAGTTGAAAGCGGTACCAAGGGTTCTGCCGTAATAAAAAGCCATCACAATGTCGGAGGCCTTCCCGATCACATAAGTTTTAAGTCCCTCATCGAGCCCTTAAAAACGCTTTTTAAGGACGAAATAAGAAAATTAGGCACGGAGCTCGGCCTTCCCGATTATTTGGTACACCGTCAGCCCTTCCCCGGCCCCGGTCTTGCCATAAGAATCATGGGCGAGATAACCGAAGAAAAGCTCGATATTTTAAGGGAAGCCGATGCTATCTGGCGAAGCGAACTTGAGCGGGCAGACATAAAAAAGGATTTAAGCCAATATTTTGCCGTTCTTACCTCAACAAAGACAGTCGGCGTTATGGGAGACTTTAGAACCTATGACTACACCCTCGCCCTGCGTGCAGTAAAAACCTCGGACTTTATGTCAGCCGACTGGGTACGTATTCCCTACGAGGTTTTGGACAAGGTTTCTTCACGTATTATAAACGAGGTGAAGGGCATCAATCGAATAGTCTACGACATAACTTCAAAACCGCCTGCTACTATTGAGTGGGAGTGATAAAGGTGGTATACTAAATAAGGAGGTTCACTATGACAACAAAAACTCTCAAAGAAAAAGCAATGGTACTCGTACCCTTCTTGCTGCTTTTGCTTTTACAGCCGGCTGTTTACGCTCAAACAAACGGCACCATGCCTAAACGCAAATTCGTCATTGCATTTCACGCAAGCGTAAATACCGACAAAACGGGCAAAAATCTGATAAAAGAACTGCCCGATTTACAAAAACGGGGAATCAACACGCTTTTTCTCGAAATAGGCTACAACTATCAATGGAAAAGCGACCCGAAACTCTATAACAAATATGTGCTTTCCGAAACCGTCGCACGCGAAATTGCCGCCGAATGCCGCAGGCTTTCCATCGACCTCATCCCCGAAATAAACTGCCTCGGCCATCAATCGTGGGAAAACGAAACCTTCGCCCTGCTCAAAGCCTACCCCGAGCTGGACGAAACGCCGGGCCTCTACCCCAGCAATAAGGATATTTATTGCCGCAGCCTCTGTTCTTCCAATGAAAAAGTCTACACGATTTTATTCGGTTTAATCGACGAGATTACAGAAGTTTTTTCGGTAAAAAAAATACACGTCGGCTTGGATGAGGTGTTTTTGATCGGCGAAGACGCATGCCCCCTTTGCCGCGGAAAAGACAAGGCCGAACTGTTCGCCGGTGCCGTGAACAGGCTCTACGATCACTGTGTCAAAAAACGGGGACTTACAATGTATATGTGGGGCGACCGCCTCATCAACAGCGAGGATGAAGAAAGCGGTTATAAGGGTGAATACGAAAGTTCGTGTAACGGTACCGACCCCGCAGTCGACCTTATTCCTAAAGACATCATCATCTGCGACTGGCACTATGACGAGCTGGAGCGCTACGGCTCCATTCCGTTTTTTTTAAACAAGGGCTTCCGCGTCCTGCCGACAAGTTTCAAGGGCATTAAAGCAGTAAACGCTCTCATCGACTATTCGCTTTTATACAAGAATAACCCTGCTATGCTCGGGCACATGTACACGGCATGGGACAATTTTACAAACAAAAATCTCTCACGGTATAAACCGATGGTCAAAACGATAGACAAATTAAAGGGAACCTCTAAAAACTTCAGTTTTTAGAGGTTTACCTTAGATTTAGCTTGCGATGTTTTTCATAAGTCATTTATACATAAAGACTTATGAAAAACTCGTCGGGCATCTCTATTCCGAAGGATGCGAAGCAAATCCAACAAGGTTTTTAGAGATGCCCTAAAGTAAATAAATTTTTTCTCTTTCTCCTCATTCTCGTCGATTCTCCCCGTTCTCGTCAATTCTCCCCAAAAATACTTGACGAGAACCAACAAACAGGTTATAATTTAGTTAAGTATAAACTTTGTGTATAAGGGGAGTATAAATTGATTTTTCAAGAAAGTGAAACCGTAGAATTAAAAGAAAAAATCGATGAAAACATTAAAAAAGTAATTGTTTCGTTTGCAAATTGTAAGGGCGGAACGCTCTATGTCGGTATTAAAGATGACGGGAAAGTTGTAGGAATAAAAGATATTGATAATTCAATGCTCCAACTTAGTAATATGATAAGAGACTCAATCAGACCCGATATAACAATGTTTGTCAATTATAAAATAACAAAAACACAGGGAAAGCAAATAATCCAAATTAGTGTTCAAAGAGGCAGTAACCGCCCCTATTATCTTGCTAAAAAAGGTTTAAGACCGGAAGGTGTCTATGTTCGGCAGGGTTCATCTTCCGCCCCTGCAAGCGATACGGCAATAAGAAACATGATAAAGGAAACGGATGGAGATAATTTTGAAGAGATGCGCTCCACAGAACAAAATTTAACCTTTAATGCTTTATCAAAGGAATTTAAAGCTAGAAATTTGGATTTTGGAACTAAGCAAAAGCAAACCTTAAAAATACTTAATCAAGACGGAATGTACACAAATACCGGATTATTGTTATCGGAGCAATGTGTGCACTCTGTAAAAGCCGCCGTGTTTGAAGGAAGGGATCAAAGCATTTTTAAAGACAGAAAAGAATTTTTAGGCTCTCTTATTCAACAATTAAATGACATTTATAATTACATAGACATGCACAATCAAACGCGATCAACCTTTGATAAGCTCCTACGTGTAGACACAAGGGATTACCCTCCCTCAGCAATACGAGAAGCACTTTTAAATCTACTGGTACATAGAGACTATTCTTTTAGTGCAAGTTCTTTGATAAGCATATATACGGATAGAATCGAATTTGTTTCAATAGGCGGACTTTTACCCGGAATCTTGCTTGAAGATATTATGCTTGGGCTTTCCGTATGCAGAAACAAAAATTTAGCAGGGGTTTTTTACCGTCTTCACCTTATTGAAGCTTATGGAACAGGCATGAGTAAAATTATAGGTGCCTACGAAAATCTTACACAAAAACCGATAATCGAAAATACTGCAAACGCTTTTAAAATAGTGCTTCCCAATATCAATACAAAATACCTTCCGCAAAATAATGATAAACTAAAAGATACGGAAATAAAAATAATTGAATTTATAAAAAAGAAAAAAAAGGTATCACGCTCCGATATAGAGCAAAAATTTGATATGAGTTCATCAAGTGTATCAAGGCTTTTAAAGAGTCTTACTGAAAACGGAATTATACTAAAGGACGGCAAGGGAAAAAACACACAATATATATCAAGTTAAATTCCCCTATTTTTTTGTCTCCGCCTTCCCGTCTTTTAACTCCAAACCTTTTTCAAATAAAAAGCTGATATAGTAGTCTTCAAGGGTGTTTTTAGGGCCTGCGCCATTGAGGCGTTTGCGGGCATCGGCATTGTTTCGGCGTTGCACATAGGAAGAGTAAAAATGACGAGGATCGGAATTATCAAAATCCAGTTTTTTATTTAAGAGCTTGGCAACATCTTCCCTACCCATTGCAGGTATTTTACAGCTTACGAGTTGATTGCGGACATAAAGGATTTCTTCATACGAGATGCCGAATAAAAACTCTTCCAGAGACTGCCCTACAATCTTATTGGATAGTTTTGCAAGCATAAAGCTTTGCCAAGAGTCATCTAATTTGGAAGAAAGCAAAAAAAGCTCGCTGGTACCCATCATTGTGCCGAATACGGGAGCTATTGTATCACGGGCTGTCCAAACTCTTGTTAGAACGGGAGCAAAAGAAGTTGTATTTTGATCCAAACGGTGTTCCCAAAGATAGGTTAAAGCATTTGCGACTTTTTCTTGTTTTTGTTCATCCAAAATATTGCTGTCTAAAATCGAAATATAAACATCTTCGGACATAATCGTAAACATGATATTCATAGTAGCCGCTCTAAGTTCTTCAATTTCTTCTTCCGAAAATGAGGAATTTAAGGCAACCTTGGTAAGAGCCGAAAATATATGGAATTTTGCAACAAGAAAACCGCGGCCCAAAACAGCCTTTGTGGGCATTGAAAGAGTACGGGCATCGGAAGGAGTTTTACATAAAGTTTCTATGAGGGTTTCTTGACTGCGTTTTTCACCTGCAAGAACACTTGTTTCGTGGATTGAAGGAAAGCGGGAAATAGCAGCCGACATTCTTTCCAAATCCATGAGCTTTTTTCCTATTTCCAAAACAGAAGACTTATATTCTCCATTCAATCGTTCAAAAGCATATTCAACCAAGGTTCTTTCGTGATCATTTAGAACAACTATGTCTGTAGAGATTATAGTTCCGAGTCCTGCATTATCTATCGTCATATTTTTTTCGCAACTTCTCCAATATGCAATTACCTAATGTTTAGAAAGAATAGTATACCATATTACAACGAATTTTTAAAGAGCTTTTTTATCTAAAAACATAGAAATTTGGTAAAAATAAGCGGTACTCATTGACATAAAGCCTTTTTACATGCAATATATTTATTCAAAAATGTTAGTTCGATACGGTCAAAATGCCGAAGGAAAGCAGGTTCGGCAGGCTTTGGTCTATACTAAGGATGAGCACAAGATTGCCCTCGAAAAAATAGACATTGAAGCCGTAAAAATTATACAGCGTTTAAATTCTCAAGGTTTTGAAGCCTACATAGTCGGAGGAGCGGTAAGAGACTTATTGATAGGTCATGTTCCAAAGGATTTCGATATTGCAACCTCGGCCGAACCTTCAAAAATACGAAAAATATTCAGAAATTCAAGAGTAATAGGCCGGCGTTTTAGATTGGTACATATATTTTTTGGGGAAAAAATATATGAGGTAAGCACCTTTAGATCAACGGAAGACGGAAGCATAGGAAACAAATTCGGCACAATAGATGAGGATGTGCACCGAAGAGATTTTACTTTAAATGCGCTTTACTACGACCCCATACATGAGCTTGTAATAGACTATGTAGACGGTGTTAAGGATATAAGAGCAAAAAAAGTAAGACCTATTATCCCTCTCCAGCTTATCTTTTCGGAAGATCCCGTAAGAATGATTCGGGCTATAAAGTATGCGGCAATGACGGATTCCGGTATTCCGTTTTTTCTTCAGCTTCAAATACGAAAAAATGCCCATCTTTTGGAATTTGTGTCCCCTTCAAGGATAACCGAAGAAATAAATAAGATTATTTTTAGCGGACATGCAAGCGATATTATAAAAAAACTTTTGGATTTTAAGCTCTATGTTTACCTGCAGCCTGGGGCATGCGCCTTTATAGATTCGTCTTCAAAATTTAAAAAAATGTATATAGAAAATCTTGCTCTTTTGGATAAGGAAGTCGATGCTAAACCTCAAATAAAACAGGGAGAATGTTTAAAATCATTACTTAAAGATTACATCAGACTGATTGCAAACCCCGAAGGGCCGCCGCAAGAAGTTTATACCTATGTTTACAAGGAATGCAGGCACTTTATTCTCCCCATGAACCCTCAAAGAAAGGAATTGGAATTTGCGGTAAAAAGTATTTTAAATGATTTGGGAATTAAGGTACCAATAGAGAGATCCCAAGTACGCCCTGCAAAACTCGGCAAACAGGTTAAGCATAGGCGCAAAAAAAGAGCTAAAAAACAAGATGCACAAAAAGATACGGATTAAAGAAACCCGTATCTTTAAGGCTCAAGAAAATTACAGATATTAAACTCTAACCAGTTTATGAGCTATCGGGGCCGGATTTTTGATTGTGGCATGAACCGGACAGCTTTCATCAACCGAAGCCATAAATTTTTCAAGCTCTTCATCGGAAGCATCGGACTTAATATGATATATTGTTTCAATATCTGAAAGTCCAGGTGTACCCGGTCTAAAAAAACCGATACATTCAACGGCCAAATAATCCAGTTTAAGACCATTTTTCTTTGCAATGACCTTTGAAGTAACACACTTACAGGCCCCCAAACCGCTTAGAAGAAGTTCAATCGGGTTCATACCTAAATCGGTTCCCCCGAAACTCAAGGGCTCATCTGCAATAATTTTCTTGCCTGATGCCTCACATTCAACTTTAAAACCTTCGCCTAAATCTATTTCGGCTTTTGTTCTAAATTCTTTTGCCATAATGACCTCCAAATTTATTTATTTTTAACGGATATTTTAAGATCCTTTTTTATTTCGGCAGCCAATTTTTGAATTTCTTCAAACCTATCCTGTTGTTTTAACTCTAAACTTATATAGTATAGTTGACTGATTTTTTCTGCATCGGATTTTTTTATATCATCCATAAAAAGAACTTCATCATAAAATGTATATTGATCTTGATTATAAGGCTTTGCATTATAAGGAGCCGCTTGATTTATTTTTTGCTGCCACTGTTCGATATTTTTTTCGGGAGCTTCCTTAGGCGGTTTTAAATTTTTTGAAAGCCCGATGTATATATAATCATCGCTTCTAGATTTTGTATACATTTGCAAGTTACGCACTTCAATACCTGGTGTATTATTTTTTAAATTGAATCCTAAAGAAATCATTAAAGTTGTTTCTTTATCACTCGAAAAGTCTTTTTTGGATATTGAAAAATCATAATCGCCGGCTTTTATCATTGTATTTTTTGAATTAAAATCAAATTTAATTGCTGCAAGCATAGGATCAATGGGATAATCTTTGGGCGACAAAGATAAAAATTCTTTCCAATCTCCGAAATTTGCATTGTATGAAGGAAGAATATAGTCGGTCATAAAACTATAATCAAGATTATGCCCATTCCTTGTAGAAGAAATAGAATCAATTCTACTTATAACGTAAATTCCTCCCGGAACAGGAAGAGAATAAGATATAACTTCCCCGTCTGCAAATGGAAGCTCCCAATAATTTACAAGCCATTTTCTACCGTAAACATCTATATGGCTTTCAGACCTTGATGCTTGTCCGTAAGATAAAACAGGAACTTTTTCTCCTGCAACGGTTCTATAAATACGTTCTGCACTTAAAATATAGTCCATATATAATTTCGGGGATTGTATAAGTTCTTTTTCGCTTACATTATCAGGTTTTTTTATCAAGGCCATTGTTGAATTAAGCATATTACCGTAAACTACTTTGCCGTTTTGAGGAAGCTTATATTCTTTTAAATCATTGGGAATAAATAATCCCCACTTTTTATTTCCCTGACGGGCTAAATGAAGGGGGAAAGAAGGAGCCCAAGCTCCATACATAATCTCTTCCGAACCCAAGGCCCTAGTAAAGGATTCGGCGCCTGAAAAACTATATTTTTTCTTCAAATCATCTATAATGCTGAGTGTAAATTTTTTATAATCAGACAGGACCGATTTTCGAACCTCTGTCAGTTTTTTGGGTAATTTTTCTTCATACTTATATTCATAAAAACTGCTTTCTTCAAGAATATGGGGCAGCCTATAAAAAATAGGGAGATAGACAGTACCTACATTTTTTGCAATATTCTTTGTCTCTGCAAAGGGAAGTGCATAGTTTAAATTTTCATTTTCGCTTTTCATGGTAATAATTCCCAAAACCATTCCATCAGGCGAAATAAGAGGACCGCCGGAATTGCCGGGACTTGCTGCAGCCGAAAACCTAAGCCACTTCCATTTTCCGTTTCTTTCTTCAAAGGTTTGGCTTGTAAGAAGACCGTTACGGATTATAATGCCTTCGCCCAAAGCATTGCCGACGGAAAAGGTCGGGGTATTTAAGTTAAATTCATTTAAGGCTGAAAGGCCTTCGCCTTTTACATGCTTATAATTTTCTGCCTCAAAAATTATAAAATCCTTTTCAACAGAGTAACTTAAAACCGATCCTACTTTATAAATATCCCCCGATACCGAACGCAGATGATACTCGTTATAAAAACTTTCTTCATAAAGATTAAAAACATGAGCAGCTGAATAGAATTTGCCGTCATCCATTAAAAAAGCGGTTCCGATAGGAATGTATTTGTCATTTCGTATTGAAAACGGAATCCTTTCCATGGGAAGTTTTTTTTCATATTCCAGCTTCCCTTCTTCCGGTTTTAAAACAATGACTTCAAATACGGCTCCGTTTATTTTTTTTAGAACTTCAGGGCTTAGAACAGCCTCCTGAGCTCCCAAAAGCTGAACAACCACCGCAAAAAATAAAATCATAAAAATGTGCTTAAATTTCATCATAACAAACATACCTCATCATACAATAAATCTACGTATTAAACAATATCATATTATCTTTTAATTAACAAGAGTATAAGAATTATAAAAAACGGCCGTACTTGGTACGGCCGTCAGTAATATTAGTTCAATTTATTTTCTGCAAGAATTGCCTTGTATGATTTTAAATCGGTAAAAACCTCTTCTTTAAGCGGATTACGCTTTGTTTTGCTTATAATGTATAGTTCGTAAGCAAATACGGCAAGGTTTGCAACCAATGCAGCAAAAGCCAATACTGTTTTTGGAGCGGCAGCCTGAGTTGAGGTAATGCCGAACCAATCCGTATATGAGGCATAATTAGCGGTAAGCGAGAACATTGCAAAGATAGCAAGAGTTTGAGCTCTATGCTGAAGCCATGCACCTTTTCGGAACAAGAATTCTGCAACCGTACATGAAACTATCAATGTAAATCCTGCATAAAAAGATCGGTTTGAGATACAGTTATAGCAATAAGAAATATTCCATAGATCGTATGCAATAATCCAAAACCATAATTGATCAGCCCAAATCATATCCCTTGATTTCGTATTGCTTATCTTTATTTTTAACCAGCCGGAAAGAGAAAGGCAAAGAAATATACCTGCAATTGCATTTATAATATTCCAAGGGCCTCCTTCCATCAAAAGACCGCCGCGTACTACCCCATGCATCGAATAGCACTCAATATCCGCATAAACCGCTTCCAAAATATTGATAACCAAAATCAGCATGGGAAAGGTAAGCATAAATTTGTTTTTTTCAAGTTTTTTTACATAGCGCAAAAGCATAAAACCTATAACACCAGCCAAGGCCGAATAAGTTTTTACCCATGCAAACCATGTTGCACCTGAACTTCCGTTTGCAGTCGTGATAGGCCAAACAAAGATAGAAAAAACAATCGGTAAAGCAACATAAAAGATAATAGAAATCCATTTGCTCCTTCTTGTCAATTCATTAAGCCCTATGAGCATGACCAGTAAAAAGACAAATCCAATTACAGTTTTTAATGTATAACCTGTAAAGAAAAACATTTTAATACCTCCATAAATAAAATTACAAAATAACTTCCAAATCGCTTATAGGATAAACTTTGCACGAATGGATATAATTAAAAAGTTCATCCGCATATCGGCTTAAAACTCCGCGAGCCGTAAAAACGGTTCCGGAAACCAAACGGATTCTGCATAAACTGCATTCACCGCTTCGGCAGCATACATTCATTCTTATACCGGATCTTTCCAGAGCAGTCAGAACGCTTTCACCGGATAAGGCAGGAATTTTCTTATCTCCGACTTTTATCGTAAAAGTTTCTTTTCCGCTTAAGTTCTCGGGCCAACCCGGTTCGTTTTGAATATCCTGCCGTGCACCGAACATTTCACGCCTTATGTGTTTAGGCAAAATACCTATTTCGGTTAAAGCCTTGCTGCAAAACTGGTTCATAATTTCAGGGCCGCAAATATAGTAGGTAGCATTTTTATAATCCGGAACAAGAGCCTTTATACATTCGGCATCGATAAAACCCGTACGGTATTTTTTACATTCGGGATCATTCGACACAACCAAAGAATAATGGAAATTCTTAAATTCGGCAGAAAGACGAGTTAACTCTTCATGATTTATAGCAAGCTCTTCATTCCGCGTTCCGTAGATAAGATAAACTTCTCTATCCAAACCGGCATGAAATATTTCCCTGCTCATCGAAAGAAAGGGGGTTATACCGCTTCCGCCTGCCAAAAAGACCTGTCTTTTGTGATGAAAAACCGGATTAAAATGAAATACACCTGCGGGGCCGTTAGCTTCAAACCTATCCCCGGCTTTTACGTTATCAATCAGATAATCGGAGACAAAACCTTTTTCCTGTCTTGCAACAATAATTTCAAAATAGCTTCTCTCTTTCGGAGAAGAAGAAAGACTGTAAGGCCTTGAAGTTCTTACTCCTTCAATTTGAACAAAGAGGTTGATATACTGCCCTGCTTCAAAAATCGGTAAAAAACCTGTTTCGCTTACAAAGCGGATTTTTTTTGCATAATTGCCGATATTTTCCGTTTCAGAAACTATGAGTTTCATAATATTGGGATGATATTGATTGATTTTTTTCTCGACAGCCGATGCGTCAACAGTAATATCCTTCCCTATTTTTTTTGAAACAGCCAATTCATTTAATATATTTGCTCCGTTTTCCATACGGCTTATAATAAGAGTTTTAAGATCACTCATTGTCCATCTCCTTTAATAATGACGAGGCAAGTTTATCGGCAAACATATAATTAGGTCCGAAACCGCAGGTATTTACCCATCCGCTTGCAAAAACCAAGTTAGGAATAACATTATCCGTTGCAGGAAAGAAAAATACCGAAGAGCGTAAATCCTGTTCATATCCGTAAATAGCGCCGGAAGGATGTCCCAGATACCTCATATGAGTTAAGGGAGTTGCAACTTCTATTTCTTCAATATGACTGCGTAAACCGGGGAAACGTTTTTCGAGCCTGTCAATTATTGTTGAAGCAAGTTCATATTTTTTTTGGTGGTATTCTTCAGGCGAAAGTTTTTCCCACGCTTCCGAATATTTAAGAGTTCCGGCCGTAATTATACTTGTACCCGGAGGCGAAACTTTAGGATCGTCTACGGTATAGCAGGTAGAAATAATCGGATCGATTGAGGTATCCAGTTTATAGGCATTTTTAAAATCTTCATTTGCATCCAAACTTGAATAGGTCAAATTAAAAGAGTCGGTAAAGCCGATTGTTTCAGGCGGACAGTCCAAGCCGATAAAACAAGTTAAAGCGGAAATACCGGGTTTATAACTTTTAAAATACGATCGGATTGAATCCGGAATTTCTTCTTTTTGTAAAAGTTTTGCATAGGTTTGAGTAGGCGAAATATTGGATATTATCTTCTTTGCTCTAAACTCTTCTCCTTCATCATCGATAACACCGCAGGCCTTTCCGTTTTCGATAATAATGCGTTCAACCTTTTTATTAAATAAAATAGTTTCGCCGTTTTCCCGAATCATCTCGGTAAGGGCCTGACTTATAACTTGAGAACCTCCCCGCACATAAAAGGGCTTATCTTCGGTGTAAATATATGTACACATCGCAAGAATTGTAAAAGGGAAGTTTTCCGGAGCGACGCCCATAAAGCACCAATAGGCAGAAAGACATAATTGCAGAGCCTTGTCCTTAAAAAACTCATCAAGAACATCCTGAGTGCTTCGTACGGCATACTTTGTCAAAGTAGGATATACGGAAGGAAATAATGTTTTGGTAAGCCATTTTTTTAGTCCTGAAGGCTCTCCTGTAGAGCCTGCACTTTTTGCCCTAAAAGAATTTATCTCTTCATTAAACTTATAAACTGTTTGATAATATCTTTTGATGTTTTCAGCTTCTGCAGGAAATTCTTTAATCAGTTTTTTTTGAACTTCTTCTTTATCTGCAGGAAGAGTAATTCCCCGTCCATCAGGCAAATTGATTTTATACAAAGACTCGATAGGAATCCATTCGATTTTATCTTCGATTCCGTAGCGTCGAAATTGCTTGCGAAGCGGGCCGGGGTTTTCCTTTGTTCCCATGGAGCTTAGCTGATGTAAAGCAACTTCAAATTCAAAACGGCCTCGGCAAAAACTTGTACCACAGCCGCCTGGGATATTGTGTTTTTCCAACACACATACCTTTTTTCCGGCCTGGGAAAGACTTGCAGCAGATGCAAGCCCTCCGTTTCCGGCTCCTATAATAATGACATCATAATTTTTCATAAAGCATTAAAATCCCTTACCGGTAAAAAACATAATAATCGGAACAGCCATTAATATTAAGTTCACAATCATTAAGATACACTGAACCTTTGAGGTTTTTATTTTTTCGCAAAGTTTTATCATTGATTCATGTTTAAATTCATTTTCAACAAAATTTTTGCACGAAATTTGAAAAACTCCTCCGGTTGTAAGAGAGTTTGCACGAAATACCAGCCAAAAGCCGGGAGTGCCTGTAATACATATTCCCAAAAGAGGCATTAGAAGGATGCCCACATGTTCAAGAGCAACGGAGGGACTAAACTCGCCGATTACAAAGAGCCAGTTCCAAATCGTATAAGCCAAAATCCAGCAAACCGTTCCCAACATAAAAACATTTTTAGAAGCAAAAAGACCTTCTCCGAAAACACCTGCTTCGGCCTTATAAATACCTGTAAGAGGTCCCATATATTCGGGCAGCCAAGAACCGGCAAGGCAAAACACGGAAGCAGCAAGAACCAAACCGGTAACAAAATTATACGGCTGTTTATTTTTTAATAAATCGGTAAAAGTTGCTTCCAAAATATTGATAACCAAAAAAATGAGAACAATTTTAACAAAAAGGTCTCCGTTCATAAAGTTAAACAAAACCAGAACGATAAGAGTTCTCATTATTATGAGGGTCGAAAGTTTGAGCCTCTCAAACATTACCATCTTGCATACAAATAACACTACTATGGGAGCAATAATGTTGATAGGAACATTTGCCCAAAGCGGAAAAAACGATGTTAAAAATGTAGCACAGGTTAAAAGTACGGTAAAAATAAACCAATTAAGATAGGCTTTATTTTTTTTTGCGTTCATATAAATCTCCTTGAAAAAGGATTATATACCAAAGTAAAAAAAAACGCAATAAATTAATTAAAAAATTATCTATAATGATTTATATAATAAAACCTAATTCAATAGTTTTTCAATATCTTTTTTTAGGTCTTCAGGTGCAACAGTCGGAGCATAGGCGGTAACCTTTTCTCCCGTTTTGTCGACTAAAAATTTGGCAAAATTCCATTTTATGTCTTCACCGTTTGAAGCTTTTTTTAAAAAAGAAAAAAGAGGTTCGGTATTTTCACCGTTGACTTCAATCTTTGCCATTATGGGGAAAGAAACCCCATATTTGCTTTGAGCAAAATTTCTGATTTCTTCGTTTGTGCCCGGATCTTGACCGCCGAATTGATTACATGGAAAAGCTGCAACAAGGAATTTTTTATCCTTGTATTCTTTATATAATGCTTCCAAACCTTGGAAGTGAGGAGTAAGCCCTCACTCACAAGCCGTGTTCACGATTAAAATAACATAATCTTTGTAATCCTTAAAAGAAAAGTCATTTCCTAAGCTGTCTTTAACTGTGTAATTATAAATTCCCATTAAATTTCTCCTTAAAAAAATTATATAAAAAAGTTATTTTCATACCCGAAATTATACGAAAGACTGTAAATAAATTCAATAGTTCCGGTTTTTCTTTATTTTTAATTTACACTAGACAAAGCGCTTAGATAAATGCTATCATCACTGGTTCTATGAAAAAAAAAGACGATAACTATGCTCTTTTAGGTATCTCCTCTGAGGCTTCGATTGCCGAGATAAAAACGGCTTTTAGAAAAAAAGCAAAACTCCATCATCCCGATTTGATTCAATATAAAACAGGAGAAGAAAAAGAAAAATCCGAGTCGGCTATGAGGCTTCTTTTAAATGCTTATCAAAACATCTTAAAAGAAAAAACGGACAGTGAAAACCCCTTTGATTATTTCGATTTTTTTTCAAAGAAAAATGCAGCCGAAAGTTTTGATTATCGGCTATGGCTTTTAAAAAAAACGGACTACGAAAGCCGTGCTAAGCTCATCTTTTTCGATCTTTTTCACGGATTGGAACAATCTGCCGTAGAAGAATACAATAAAAGAAGAAGCGAGGCGGGAGGCTTCTACCTTTCAAAGTATTTTAATAGAGAAGATTTCATGGACTGCGGATTTGTCCTTGCAGAAGAGCTTTATTTCCGAGGAGAGTATTATGAGTCTTTTTTGCTTTTAGAAGAAATCTTTTATTTGGAAAAACAAAAGCCGTACTTTAAACATTTTTTTCCCGAAGTTACCGACTTGATAAAATCCATCATAAACGATAAACTGCATAGATATGTTGAAGACGAGCTTGCCCTAGACTGTTATGAAGCGGCTTTGGAATTGGATTTTAAAAAGATAGATAGGGCTAACATTTTTAAGCGTATGTCCGAAATATATTATAGGTTTGGAGATACATACAGAGCCTCCCAATATTTAAACAAGGCAATGCAGCTTAGTCCCAAACTAAAAGGAATTAAAATTATTCAAAATCAACTGGAGAATCATTATGATTATAATTAAAACGGAAGAACAAATTAACGGCATCAGAAAATCCTGTAAGGCTCTTGCTCAACTCTTTGAAGAATTAAAACCCGTAATCAAGCCCGGAATTAGTACAAAAGAGCTGGATGATTTTTGTGTCAGTTACATAAAAAAAATCGGCGGCGTTCCCGCATGGTATTCCGAAGGATTTCCGGGTGCTGCCTGTATTTCGATAAACGAAGAGGTTATTCACGGCGTTCCCGGCAAAAGGATAGTAAAAGACGGAGACCTTGTTTCGATGGATATAGGGATAGACTTAGGCGGCTACATCAGCGATTCTTGTGTAACCTACCCTGTCGGCAATGTTTCAAAAGAAAACCTCAAACTTTTGGAGGTTACCACTAAGTGCCTTTATGCAGGGATTGAAGCATGTAAGGCAGGCAAAAGAGTTTCCGATATTTCAAAGGCGGTCTTTAATTTGGCCAGTGCTCATAATTACGGGGTCGTTTATGACTATTGCGGACACGGCGTAGGCCTCGGCGTACACGAAGATCCGAGTATTCCTAATGTGCCTGAAAGAATGAGGCCGAATCCCCGTCTAAGGGCCGGAATGGTAGTCGCAATAGAGCCTATGATTAACATGGGAACAGCCGATGTTGAGGTAAAAAAAGACGGCTGGACTGTTGTAACGGCCGACAGGTCGGTTTCTTGCCACATGGAACACACGGTAGCCATCTTTGAAGACCACACCGAAATTTTATCACAGTTATAGGAAGGCCGCTTTGATGAATTCGATTATTTCATGGAATGTAAACGGCATCAGGGCCGTAGAAAAAAAGGGCTTTTTGGATTGGCTTAATACCGAAAATCCCGATGTGCTTTGCGTACAGGAAACAAAGGCTGCAAAAGCTCAACTTAGCAAGGAGCTTACCGAACCCGATCTGCCTAACGGAAAATATTTTGCCTATTGGGCTTCTGCAAAAAAAGCAGGTTATTCGGGAACGGCTATCTTTACAAAAAAAGAACCCCTCCAAATAAGAACAATGGGCTTAAAGGAATTCGATGATGAAGGAAGGGTCTTGGTTGCAGACTTTGACAAGCTTTCGATTATTTCAGCTTATTTTCCCAACTCGCAAGACGGAGGAGCCCGACTGGACTACAAGCTGGACTTTTGTGCCGCAATCCTCGAATTCTGCGATTCTATCCAAGAAGAAGGAAACAATGTAATCCTTTGCGGGGACTACAACATAGCCCACAAACCCATAGACCTTGCAAACCCTAGGGCCAACGAAAAAAATCCCGGCTACCTCCCTGAAGAAAGAGCATGGATGGACGAGTTTACCGCATCGGGTTATACCGACACATTTAGGCATTTTTGCCAAGAGCCTGAAAAATACACATGGTGGAGCTACCGCTTTCGGGCCAGAGAAAAAAATATCGGTTGGAGACTGGATTACCACTGTGTAAATGATTCCTTTTTACCTAAGATAAAAGAATCGCTTATTTTAGACGGAGTAATGGGATCGGATCACTGCCCCGTCAAATTAATCTATTAGTTAAGGCAATTTATTGGAAAAAATTGGGCATCTTCAAAAAACTGAAATTTTTCAATGTTTCCTATTGACATAATTTGGAAAAACTGATAATATCGCCTCTGTTACGCCGTTGTAGCTCAGTCGGTAGAGCAAAGGACTGAAAATCCTTGTGTCGACAGTTCGATTCTGTCCGACGGCACTTAAAGGGATATAAGAATGTCTTATATCCCTTTTTTTATTAAAAATTATCATAAATTTTGTCTTTTTTTTACATATTTTAAATAAAAAATTTAAGTTTTTTTTATATAAACCCGATAATGTAATTAACGGTCGGGGTTACAGACGGCATTATTTTGACATCCGGATGCCGTTTTTTCTTAACCGATGATGATACGTTTTGAATCTTATTTCAAGAACGTTTAATTTAGAGATTGGCAAAAGTGCCAATCTCTTTTTTTTATGCTGCTTTTATATTGCCTTTTTTATATGTAAATGTTATAATAAAGATATGGAAATTTATGATAAGGAGTATGCAAATGGCTTATAAAATTTCTAATGAGTGCACGAACTGTGCCGCGTGCGAAAGTGAATGCCCCGTAAACGCTATCAGCGAAGCCGGCGGCAAACACGTAATTGATGCTGATACATGCATCAGCTGTGGTGCTTGTGCAGGCGTTTGCCCTGTTGAAGCAATCTCAGAGGAATAATCCGGCTTAAATAGGCGGGTTAAACCTCAATCACGAGTCCGGAGGGAGTTATGAGTTTTGGAAAAATTATTAAGGGATACGGATCCGTTTTTTTCGGTCTGTTGACCTTTTCGGCTATCGCCGGAGTGTGTATACTTGCAGGTATTGCAGTAGCCTACCCCTTGTGGCTCTTGGCTGTTGCAAATGTAAGTTTGTACACAATAATTTCCATAAGCATCTTTGTATGCGGGATTCTTTACCTATTGGTAAAAAAAGCAATCAAGGCATATAAAAAAAGCCCTCGCGGACTCATCATTTCCATCTTAAAAAAAATAACCGTAATAGGCGGTCTTATCTTATGTATCAAACTGGTTTTGACATTTAATAAAATACCGGCGTTAATTGTTCTTATTTTGATTTTTGTAATCTATGGTTTTTTAGCTTTCGGCATAGACCAATCAAAAAATAACGGTAATGAAGGCTTTTAAATTTCTATTTTCATTATTCTTTTTTTTATCGGGTTCAATTTTAAAAGCCCAGGTCCCCTACCCCCAAATAGAAAAATTAAATATTGACGATTATATCTTTGTACAATACAGCGATGATGTGGCAGAAGCACGTAAAGCCTTGGCCTCGGCTAAAACAGGAAATGAACTGCCTATAAGATTTTATACATACAAGGCGAACAGTGAAGACACCATAATAAAAATCGCAGCCCGCTGCTCTATTCCATACGATGCAATCGTTACATTAAATAGAATTGAGTCCGTTCAAACAGATATTGCAGGACGTATCCTGATTCTTCCGACAATGCCCGCTGTTTATCTTCCCGAAAAAGCCCTTTCAAGCACAGAAAAGCTCACGGAAGCTCTTTTTAAAAAGAATAAAACGGAACCGTTAAAAATAAAAATATACGGCCCGGAAGAAAAACGGGATATCTTTTGTTTTCCGGGAGAAATTTTTGACGGAACGGTAAGAGCCTTTTTCTTTATGCCTTTTTACCGTTTTCCTCTTAAAGATGCGGTTATAACTTCGGGCTTCGGCAAAAGGCAGGACCCATTTACCGGCAAGGCAAGTTATCATCCCGGAATAGACCTTGCAGCTCCCACAGGAAGTCCCGTCATGGCCTGTGCCGCAGGCAGGGTAAAGGAAATATCTTATAATAAAGTTTATGGAAACTATATTATTTTAACCCATACTGATGGAAGAGCCAGCCTATACGGTCATTTGAGCAAGGTCTATGCAAGCTTGAATGAAACCGTAAAATCGGGTACAATTATCGGTGCTGTGGGCTCTACCGGAATGTCTACAGGGCCTCATCTTCATTTTGAAATACATGAACAAGGTATACCGAAAAATCCGGCCAATTTTGTAGACAAAAAAAAATAGGACGTTATGTATGAAAGAAACTAAGTTCTTAACTGATGAATATAAAGACAAATTCGACAAGCTTGTATCTCATCCCATTCAATCATGGGTTTGGGGAGACTTTAAAGAGAGTATGGGTGCCATTCCCGAAAGAATAGGCTTTTTTGAAGACGGAAAATTAAAAAGCGGAATTCAGATTATATTTTCTAAAATACCTAAGACCAATTATACGGTCGGGATAGCCTCAAAAACAGTAATGCCGGAACAAGAACACATTGAAGCCTTAAAAGAGGCGGCTAAAAAACATAGAGCCGTGTTTATAAAGGTAGAACCGGATGTCTTTAGTCCTATACAAAAAGATAACTCTTTAGAAGCAGCTTCTTCGGAAGCATTTTTTTTAGAAGAACCTATTCAAGACAAGAAAAAATTTTTGCTGAAAAACGGAGCAAAAAACGGAAAGCCTTTTTTTGAAAAATATAATTTCCTTTTAAACATAGAAAAAACCGAAGAAGATCTTTTAGCTTCTTTTCATTCCAAAACAAGATACAATATCCGCCTCGCCGAAAAAAAAGGAGTAAGCATAATCGATAAGAGTACCGAAGAAGGCATGGAAGATTATATAAGGCTTATGGGAGAAACTACAAAAAGACAGGGCTTTTTTAATCATAACGGGGAATACTTTAGACGGATGTTCAAAATTTTTCCAACAGATAGCCTTAGAATATTTGAAGCCGTTTATAAAGAAGAAGTCTTAACCGCATGGATTCTTTTTAAATTTAACGGAAAACTTTATTATCCTTATGGAGCGTCAAGCAATAATCATCGTGAATTAATGCCTAATAATCTTATAATGTGGGAAGCGATCAAATACGGAAAAAAGTTAAATTGTTCAATTTTTGACCTTTGGGGCTGCTTAGGCCCTAATCCGGATACGGCGAATTCATGGTACGGTTTTCATAAATTTAAGGCAGGATATAATCCTCAGCTGGTAGAATACATAGGCACATTCGACTTTGTGTATAGGCCTTTTATGTATAAACTTTTTAATATTGCAGATAAAATCAGATGGATTATTTTAAAAAATAAGAAAAGATAGCTTTAAGTTTTTTTATCCTTAGCCGATAAATAAATATCGGCGGATGGTTCCCCTCCCACCCACCGTCCGCCGATAGCCTGATGGGCGGGCCGGTTTTTTAACCGGCTCTTTTTTTACCCCAAACTTTTATAATTAGGTCAGCCTTCTTACTTTGCAGGCAAAACTTACAACCTACCTACTTGTAAAAAACTTAAAATTGTGTTTTTATATATGATTATGAATAAGCTGAGCAAAATAGTATATCTATATCTTATTTTGATTTTTTTAATCCTAGCCGGAGGAGCCTTTGCCCTCGGAAAAATGATGGCAATGACGAAAAACATAAAACAAAGCGAATTATTTGTCGACTTTAATCCGGCCCTGCCGTCAAGAATATTGGATATCAGAGGAGATCTCATCACCGAATTCTCCTTGGACGAAAAGCGAGAACTTATCAATTACGGAGATGTTTCGCCCAACCTGATTGCAGCTCTTTTAGCCCGTGAAGACCGCCTATTCTATGAACATAAGGGTTTTAGAATAAAATCGATTATCAGGGCTATCATAGGACAACTTACAAGAAGGTCATTAGGAGGCGGAAGTACAATTACTCAGCAAATCGCAGGTATTCTTTATTGCGACAGAACCGATAAAAGTGTAAAAAGAAAGGTAAAAGAACTTTGGTGGGCTATCCAGATGGAAAGGCGGCACTCAAAAGACGAGATAATGATGCTCTACCTAAATGAAGCCTACTTTGGGAGCGGAACAAGCGGAGTAAGTGCGGCCTCCCGCCTTTATTTCGGACACTCAGCCTCTGAACTGACACCGGCAGAAGCGGCTATCTTAATCATTCAGCTTTCAAACCCCACAAGATACAATCCCTTTAATCACCCGAACAGGGCAAAGGAAAGACAGGAAAATGTTCTTGAAGGAATGATAAATCTCGGCTTTATATCAAAGGAAGAGGCGACGGAATCTTTTGAAGATTACTGGGCTAACTTTGACTATACCCGAATTGCTCTATCGGCATGGCTTACCCGCGAGGATAAGGCCAGATGGTTTTCGGAATATGTAAGGCGAGAAGTGGCCGACAATATGCTATACGGCACTATGAACCTTTATAAGGATGGATATACCGTACATACGACCTGCGATTTAAGGCATCAAGAAATAGCCGATAGAGAGTTTCAAAAATACATTGCGATAGCCAATGACAGGGTTTCGGCCTCAACCTCCACATCATTCAGCCAGGCGGAACAATACAGTAACCTGACAGCTCTTTTAACCCTTTGCTTTGGAATAGAATCCCTAAGTGTGGGAGAAAAACAGCTCAAAGTAAAAACTAATTCTTATTATCAAAACAAACTGAACAATACCATTGATGTACTTGCCCTAATGTGCGGTATAGACAACCTAAAAACTCTTACCAAACAATCAACAGCCAAAATGCAGGAAGTATTGATGGAAAGAGTGGTAGAAGGAACCTTTATCTCCATCGAAAATGAAACAGGATATATAACATCCCTTATCGGCGGAAGCCAATACAGTGAAAGCAACCAGCTTATAAGGGCAACTCAATCAAAGCTTCAGGTAGGAAGTACAATAAAACCATTGATATATTCTGCGGCCATTGACGAAAAGGTAATTACAGCCGCTACAAGAATGGACGACACTCCTCAAGTTTTTGAATCTGCTGACGGTGTACAATATATTCCGAACAACTATAGCGGAAAATGGAACGGTACTGTTTTGGTATATAAGGCGTTACCTCTTTCGTTAAATATTCCGGCTATAAAAACTCTTGAAATGGTAGGCTTTGATAGAGCCATAGACCGTATTGCAAATCTTATGGGAATCACAGACACTGCTGAAATAAATAAAACCTTTGAAAAGGTCTATCCTTTGGCCCTAGGAATAAGCGCCGTAACCCCTGTCCAGCTTTTAAGAGCCTTTGCAATCTTCGGAAATCAGGGACGAGCTGTAGATCCGATAGCCGTAAGAGCCATCGAAAACCGGGACGGAGTTACAATCATGGATCCGGAACTTGACCTTAGAATTGAGCAAAGAAAACGCGGAGCGGCTATACAGGTTATAAGTCCAAGCAATGCCTTTATTATGACGGAAATTCTAAAAAAGACTATTACTCTGGGAACATTATTCGGTGCTTCTTCAGGCGGCAGTAAATTTGATTATAAGGATGAAAAAACCGGAAAGATATTTAGAATGCCGATGGCAGCAAAATCAGGAACGACACAAAACTGGTCGGACTCATGGGCTGCAATATATTCTCCATACTACTCTGCTATTGCATGGTACGGATTTGATAGAGGCAGCTACTCATTAGGTACCGATAATGCCGGAGCAGCTCTTTCAGGTTATGTAGCGGCAAACTTTATGCGTGAGGTACATAAAAATAAACCCTTTAAAGACTTTGTAAGGCCAGAAAAGGGCGTAATAATGGTTGATGTATGTAAAAAATCGGGAATGCTTCCTTCAGAAAACTGCACGGATGAAACCATCACCCTGCCCTTTTTATACGGAACACAACCTACAGAGATTTGTACGGAACATACAACTGGTATAAAATTAAGGAACATCGGTATAGACAGAATTAAGGACTCAGGAATGGCTCAAGGAGAAGAAGAAATAAAAATAGACACAACGCCCATTGAAATAGATCCTTCAATTTTTATAGATCCTCCGGCAGGCAATGAGGATGTAACCGAAACTGAAAATAAAGAGGAAGATTCAACCGGATCGGGAAATCCATGGATATAAAATAAAATTAGTCTTATATTGATTTGCTATTGACTTTTTTTTGATTATCTGATAAAATCCATCACAGTTGCGGCGGTGGTGGAATGGTAGACACGTCAGCTTGAGGTGCTGATGCCTTAACGGGTGTGCTGGTTCAAGTCCAGTTCGCCGCAAAAAAAAGAACTCAAATATTGAGTTCTTTTTTTTTACATAATTGATTTTTTAACATAAAAACCCTTATAAGATTTTTTCTTATAAGGGCTTTACCAAAACGATGTACAGTTTTTTAACGCTTATTTAAAGAGCTCGTATATTTCGCTGCGATAAAGTTGGTTTATCTTATGGCGCATCATCTCGCCCTTTGCAGATAACTCCCTTCCTGCTTGGAACTCTTCAGGAAGCAGAACAATCTTGTTTATTCTTTCAAAGAGTTTAAAGCCTGTTTTAGAGTTAACCAGCTCTGCAACTTCAGCCTCATACATTTTTTGTACATTGGAATCATGTACAAGCTCTGCAACAGGCACATTCCGTAAGCCGTTATTTGCAGCCCATGATTGGAGGTTTTCTTTATGAACAACTATCAAAGCCCCCAAAGACCTTTGGTCCTGACCCAAGACAACAGCTATTGAAATTAAGGGAGACTCTTGCAGTTTTACTTCAATCGGAACAGGCTCGATGTTTTCGCCGCCCCTTAAAACTATCGTATTTTTTCGGCGTCCTTTAAGAATCAACTCTCCGTCAACCGTCTTTATTGCAAGGTCGCCCGTATCAAACCACCCGTCCTTATCGATAACTTCCGCAGTTCTTTCAGGATCCTTATAATACCCCTTTGTTACTGCATCACCTTTAACAAGAAGCAATCCCTTCCTGTTATGAGATAATTCGTTTCCGTTTTTATCGATAATTTTTGACTCAAAACATGCAAGCGGTTTACCCAGTGTTCCAAACACAGGTTTAGGCATCGGACGAACCGAAATAACGGGAGCAGTCTCGGTAATACCGTAACCTTCCATTACATTTATACGGATAGCCCAGAAAAATTCGTCAACATTGGGCGGCAAGGCTCCTCCGCCTGAAACACCGGCTCTAAAACATTTACCGAATTTCTTGCGAATTGTGCGGTAAATAAGGAGGTCTCCGATATAATACATAGGAGCTATGCACAAAAGAGGAAGAACGGCCAATATTGGATAGAGCACCTTGGTTCTTCGTTGAAAGTGTGGGCATTGACCTGTAACTCTTCGCTTTAAACGCATTGTCTTTACTCCGACTTCAATAAAGAACAAGAAAAGATAGTAAAGAGGACGGCCTCTTTTTTTCATAGCCTTGAAGATACCGTCATAAACAGCCTCCCAAATTCGCGGAACAGAGGGGAAAAGAGTCGGATTTATCTTTAACATATCTGCTAAAAGAACGCTTCCTATCGGCTTTGAATAAGCGATAGTTCCGCCAGAAATTATTATAACATATTCGCAAGCTCTCTCAAAGGAATGCCAAACCGGAAGAACCGAAATTGCTTTTTGGCCGGGTTTAAGGATAATCCTATCGGGAAGCTCCATAAGTTGAGTCATAAAGTTCCTATGGGTCATAGTAACACCTTTAGGATTGCCCGTAGTACCTGATGTAAAGATTATCGAAGCCAAATCATCGGTATCTACATTTTCGGCATATTCTTCAGGCTTAAATTTACCTTCAACTCTAGCCGATTTACCCAAATTAATAATGTCGGCATAGGTATGGAATTTTATTTTTCTTTCTTTTAGATCGAATTCTTCTTCCAGTTTTTTAAAATCAATATTATCAATACTGATTATAGACTCCAGCAGTGGGATTTCTGCCAGATGGGTAAGGACTTTTCGAATTTGAGCTTCATTTTCTAAAACGGCAAATTTACATTCCGAAAAAGAAAGAATATGGGTAATTTCCTGTTCGGTAGCATCGCAGCCTCGCGGAACATCGGCAGCCCCGATATTCATAATACCGAAACTTGCATGAAGCCATTCTTTGCGGTTGTCGGCTATAAGACCTATATGGTCTTTTGGTCTTGCCCCTATAGAAAGCAAACCTGCCGCAAAATCAAGTGCAGTTTCATAAAGCTCCTTGTAAGAAAGACTTTTAAATTCCTTATCTTCTCCCTTAAACATTTGAGCTCTTATGTTGGGATATTTTTCCGAAATCCGTTTTAATAATAACGGTAGTGATTTGTCTAGAGTTCTCATACTGTAAATGCTATCATAAATGCAAGAATATATCAATATATAAAGAAAAAATTAAGAGTATTTTGACTTGAAACAGCAGTTTCTGCAGCATATCCTTCATTTACAGGAAGTTTTAAAGGACCGGAGCCGAAGCAACAGTAAAACTGGTATTCGGATACTAAAAGATAAGAGGCAGTCTAAAAGGCTGCTTTTTTATGGGCAAAAAAAAACTTCGTTTTTAAAAAACGTAAAAAACGAAGTTTTTATCGGGCAACCCGGATTTGAACCGGGGACCCCAAGTCCCCCAGACTTGTACGCTAACCAACTGCGCTATTGCCCGTAACGACAAGTATAGTATAGTAAAATACAAAAAATGTCAATAGGTCTCTTATAAAAACAGAATGCCGAATATTGCTCCGGCTGCGACCAAAACTATAGGATGAAGCTTTTTAAAGAAGATACTTACAAAAAATAGGAGCCAAAAAAATCCGAACTGTTTTATATGTACAATGTCCGTTATTTTACCGCTTTCTTTAAAAACAGATAAATTTAAAATGGAAATATTTATTACCTGCCAACAGGCTACAGTAATCATGCCGACAGCACCTGCCCTTAAACCGTAAAAACTTTTTTTTACCAAGGGTTTTTCTTGAAATGATGAAGCAAAACGGGCTATCAAAACTATAACTACCAGTGACGGAAGAACAATGCCGGTAGTTAAAACTATACTTCCTAAAACACCGTAAAGTTCATAGCCGATATAGGTTGCCATATTAATCCCCATCGGTCCCGGCGTAGATTCCGAAATAGCAACCATTGCAAAAAAATCTTCGGAACTTATGAGCCCGCGGGGAATCAGTTCTTGCTGCATGAGGGTAATAGCAACAAGACCTCCGCCTATAGTACAAAACCCTATGTACATAAACAAAAAAAACAAACCAATCAAACTCATTAGAATTCTTCTCCCTTATTCTTTTTTAAAAGCCGACTTGATTTGATTGTTTGAAAAAACCAGCCTAAAAAGGCCGAGCCTATTACTATCCAGACACCCTGCACCTTAAAAGCAAACATTAGAACAAATGAAAGGGCTGCTATTAAAAATGTACATAGATCGAAAACCGTTTTTTTCCCAAAAGAAAAAACCGCTTTTACCAATAACACGGAAACCGCAACATTTATTCCCTTTAAGGCTTTTTGAACCCAGGCTAATTCGTTAAAATTTGAAACAAAGGCGGCTATGAGGCTAATGATTATAAGGGAAGGAAAAACAATTCCGGATGTGGAAAAAACAGAACCTATCACCCCTGCCCTTTTGTATCCGACAAAGGTGGCAACATTTACCGCTATAACGCCGGGTGTACTCTGTCCTATAGCAAAATAATCTAAAATCTCATCCTCGGTAAGCCAGCCCTTCGAATCAACCAAATCTCTTTTTAAGATGGGCAGCATGGCAAGACCGCCTCCGAATGTTACAAGCCCTATCTTAAAAAAACTTGCAAAAAGCGAGGCATAGGTTTTAAAACGATTTGCTTTGTTCATTTTTACATCTTCTTATCGTAAAGATTAGTCTTCAAGAATATTTTTTGAATCAAACCAAATTTTTTCAAGGCTGTAAAAATTACGGGCAGTTTCGCTCATAAGATGTACAACAATACCTCCCAAATCTATAAGCCTCCACTCATCGCCGTCAGGAGATTTACGCTTGGTATGATATTCTTCCAGATTGTGTTCAGGTAAAAATTCGTACACTCTTTTTTCCAAACCGCCTGAATGAGCAGAGCTTGTTACGGTGCAAATTATAAAAAAATCCGTCCAAATGTTTTTATCCCGCAAATCCAAGACAACAACATTTTCACCCTTAAAATCGCGCAATAATTTTCCAAGCTCCAAGGCCGGAGTATAAAAGTCAAAATTTTCTATCATTAGTTTTTATCCTTATCATCATTATCTTTTTTATCCTCTTTTTTCTCGACAACAAAAAAGCCGTTAAAATCCGAACCCAAAATCAGAGTAAAGTCAACATTGGTTTCACTTCCGTATTCTCCTTCGGCCGGAAGCTGCGTAGTTTGAATATTTTTACATCTTATAACCTTTGCAACAATACCAGCTACTGAAGGGTTTCCGATTCTATCTATCAAAACCGTTTCAGCCACAGGATTTTCAGAGTTGCCTATACTGACAACATCATAGGCAAAGCTTTGATAAAGTTCGGAAGTACTTTTTGCAAGGCCTTGTACATTTGTTCCGTTTAAAATTTCCAAGGCGTAGACCCGCTCAAGAGCGGAAGAATCATCGGAAGCCAATACTGCAATTGTTTGGCGGATAATTTCTTTTATCTGCTGCCCCTCCCGAAACGGAGTTAAAAGACGCTTGTCTTCAATAATCCGAACAGCTCCTGTAAGCCTCTGCGGAACCAAACGTTCGGAATCCATCTTGCTTATGGATTCAAGCAAATTTTTTAAATCGGAACCGGCAACATTCGATTGAAAATTACCGCTCAAAACCGAAAACCTTTCCTTAGAAAAAATCTCAGGAGAATTATCGCTTATAGCCCTAAAAAGAGCCAGAACAGCCTTTTGTTTTCGTGCAGCAGCTTCCCCCTCGGCATCCAAGTCATCCTCATAAACAAGAAAATCCCTTATTTTATCTCCATCAAGAGAAACGGAACCGGACGGCAAAAGAACATGCGTATTATCGTTCTCTATATCTACCGGAGAAGGAATAAATACGGAAAGGCCTCCGAGCATATCGGTAAGCATAGAAAAGTTTTCAAGATTGCATGTAAGATAAAATGGCACGGAAATACCTGCAAGTTTTTCTATTTCGGCCTTAAAACTCGATATACCCTTTTCGGTGTAGACGGCTCCTATTGCATCGGTGCGGTTTAAGGATTGAATAATCAAACCTATATTTGCCGGTACATCGAACATAGCAGCCCTTTTCGTTTCGGGATAGTAGGCCAGTATACTTATCGAAATCGGAACACCCTTGTCTTCAACCACCAAAAGAACTTTTAAAATCTTATCGGAGGAAAGATAATCTTGAACGGTATCTCTTTGCATTTTTATAAGAACTAAAACAAAGGAGGTAATTAAAACGATAAGAATTACTAAGAGGAATAGAATATTTTTTCCGGTATCCATAAGTTTTATTTTCATTTTTTAAGCTCCTTTTGTATTTGCTCATACATTTTTTTTGTTTCGGGATGAACACTTGCTCCTTTTTTTTTGATATAGGCAAGGTTCCAATCCAAGACCGCAATCATCAACTCATTAAGAGAAGAAGACTTTACCATATTCCTAAAGTTTTCGGTATCGGGACGGCCCGGTTCTATCTTATCGGCTATATAAATAATCTTTCCCAATGCATCTATCCCTTCATAGCCGAAGGTGTGAAAGGCCGCAGCTTTTAATACGGACTCATCATTGATGCCGAATTTTTTTTGTAAAACTATGGCAGCAGCCCTTCCGTGCAAAAGATTTAAGCGGGTATTTTCGACATTGTCAATTCCAAGCCCGTCAGTTTCTACAAGTTTTACCAGCTCCTCATCGGAACATTTTTTACAGATATCATGAGCAAGGCCTGTAAAATATGCAAGAGCAGGCGATACGCCTTCCTCTTTATACTCTTTTGCAAGATGACTGGCATATTCCGCAACACGCACGGAATGAGCATAGCGTGATTCGGTTAAAACGCTTTTTGCAAAATGATCTATTTCTTGTATTTTTATTTCAATATCGGAGGGAGCCGTTAAATCCGAAACACCTAAAGCTGAAACGTTTTTCTCTTTATAAAGCCCCTGCTCTATAATATAATCGTAAATTTTCTTGGGAACAAGGGAAGAAAAATCTTTATTTTGCAAAACCGCATCTCTTATTTGGGTTGACGAAATATTTAAGATTTCATTTTTAAGCTCCTTGACGGAAGCCTTTGTCTGTTCGATATTTAAGAGATCAAAAGAGCCTTTAAGGCCTGTTCTTTTCCCGATAATTATGTCGGTCTTCTTTATAATTTCTTCCGCATCCTTCCAGCGGAAAAAATTTTCTTTTAAATCGTCCCCGATAATTAGGCCTATTTTTCCTTCGATATCGGGAAATTTTTGATAAAGATAATTTATCGTATCGATCGTATAAGAAATGCCCTGCCTTTCAATCTCGTAGACTTCGCAGTACATGTAGGGTTTATCGGCAATAGCAAGGTCTATCATCTTAAGTCTATCTTCAACTTCCGTATCCTTACAAAAAATTTTAAAAGGAGAAATATAGGCCGGAACAATAGCAATCTTATCATAGGCTAATTCTTTATAAGAGTGAAAAGCTAAATTTAAATGCCCCAGATGTATGGGATTAAAAGAACCGCCTAAGATTGCCAATCTCATTTTTTAGGTTTCCTTTTACGGCTTAAGCTGACCGTTGCCCCAAAGTGTTCGTCATCATTTTTTTCTTCATAAGAAACATCATCGAGCTCTGCCGTCATAAAATTTTTATTTTGGCTGTATGGGTCAAGACTTTCTTTTTGCGGTTTTGTTTTTTGCATTTCATCGGCCAAGGAGATAAATGCTTTTTTTACCTCTCCCAAGCCCCATTCATTGTAAAGCGAAATACCTAAAATTTCCTGATCGGGGATTGCATTTTTAAGCTCAGTAAATCTTTCTTTTGTATCTGGTAAATCCAATTTTGTGGCAATTATAATTCTTTTCTTTTGAGCCAATTCTTTTGAATAGCTTTCCAGTTCTTTACAAAGAATATCGTATGCCCTTAAATAGTTATCGTCTGAAAGGTCTATTAAAAAGGCGAGACCTGCAGAACGGGCTATATGCTTTAAAAATCTTATGCCGAGTCCTATACCCTCTGAAGCCCCTTCAAGGATTCCCGGTATGTCGGCAATGATTACATCTCTTTCTTCGTCTACACGCAAAACTCCGAGGTTCGGAATTTTGGTGGTAAATGGATAGGGAGCGATTTTAGGCCTTGCATTTGTAAAATAGTCGAGAAGAGAAGATTTTCCTGCGTTGGGAAAACCGACCAAACCTATATCGGCTATTATGTTAAGCTCGACGATTATTTCTCTTGTTTCCCCTTCTTGTCCGGGAAGGGCTGTTTTAGGAGCCTGATTTGTGGAGGTCTTAAAATGACAGTTTCCCCAACCGCCGTTTCCGCCTTTGAGAAAAACAAAGCGGCCTTCTTCAGCATCTCCAAAATCCAAAATAGTTTTTCCCGTGTCAGGGTCTTTTATAACACAGCCGGGAGGAAGAGGTATTATGCAGTCATCGCCTTTTTTACCGAAACGTTGAGAGCCTTCCCCTCCTCCGCCGTTTTTTGCCTTGTACACTCTTTTATGTCTCAAATGAACCAGAGTTCTCATGTTGCGGCGTATTTCAAAGATAAGGTCTCCGCCTCGGCCGCCGTCCCCTCCTGAGGGGCCTCCCATGGGAACATACTTTTCCCGCCTAAAGGCAATGCATCCGTTGCCGCCCTTTCCTGAGGAAACTCTTATTTTAGATTCATCTGCAAATTTTACCATAATTAATCTTTTTTCCTACAAAAAAAGCCGGCAAAAACCGGCTTTCAGATTTATACATTTTAAGCTCGAAGGCAAATTATTTTGCTTCGATAGATGCGAGTTTTCTACCCTTTCTTTCATGGTAGGTAACTACACCGTCAGCTTTTGCAAATAATGTATAGTCTTTTCCGCAGCCTACATTGTTACCCGGATGGATTGAAGTACCTCTCTGGCGAACCAAAATTGAACCGGCCGATACCTCTGTTCCGCCGTAAACTTTAACACCCAAATATTTAGGATTGGAATCTCTTCCGTTTTTTGCACCGCTGCCGCCCTTTTTACGTGCCATAATAATCCTCCAAAAAAATTATCAAAATCTTACTCTATCTGTAAATCCAAACAATCGGGATATTCGGCCTCAATGGCCATTAAACCTATTGTTAAAAATTCCAGTAAATACTGCAATCTGGGCTTATCTTCCTCCGAAAAAGCTGTTATCTTTGCCGAAAGATATCCCGGATTATCAGCCCGTATCTCGGCCTTTAAGCTTGAACTCTCTTTTTGAGCCGAGCTTAAGCTTAAAACGGCCGTTTTAAGCAAAATGGTAACGGCGGCACAAACTATATTGCCGCCTTTTTCCGGCTTGCCGTCATTATCACCAAAATCAGCGTGGCTGCCACGCAGAGCGTGACCGCCGTCGGCGTGGCCTGACGACTCAAAGGCCGAAAAACAGTTTTCAGCATTTGAAAGAAGCCGAATTTTTACCACTTGTCTTATCCGACAATATTGTCAACAGTAATACAGGTATGAGCCTGTCTATGTCCTTGGGTTCTGTGGTAGTTCTTTTTAGCTTTATGCTTGTAAACAATAATCTTTCTTTCTCGGAAAGAATCGCCTACGGTTGCAGAAACCTTAGCGCCGCTTACATAGGGAGTTCCTACAGTAACCTTATCTCCATCGCTGATCAAAAGAACGGTGTCGATGTCGATTTTGCTTCCGCTTTCTGCAGAAAGCTTATCAACTACGAGCTTTGCTCCTTTTTCAGCCTTATACTGTTTGCCTTTATACTCAATAAGTGCGTACATCTTAATACCTCATAAAAAAAACTTTTGCCGGCATATTAACGGGTTTATACCGGACAAATTTAAACACTAGTGACGAAGTATAGCAAAAAACCGCATAAAATGTCAATAGGCTTGATAAATAATTCATATTAAAGAATAATCATACATAACTTCAGAATGGTTATTCCTAATCAGTTTTTTTTCTATAACACGGCCTGTAATTTTTTCGGCGGTAATCTTATAAATTTCAGAAATACAAAAATATTTATCGTTTTCTTTAATAAAACGGCGATTTTCCTCTAAAAGCCGATAATCCCAAGCAATATCCTTGTCGCTTCTCAACTCAGCAAAAAGCTGTTCATTTTCGCACCAAATCAACAATTGAAAAGTTTGCTCGGTATTATTTTTGCATCTAAAATCAATATAGTTATAATCTATGGAAGTCCCTGAACTCAAAATTTTATGTTTACCTTCCTCCGGAGCTAATGAATCCGAATGAAAATGGACTTCAATAACATCGAGAGGACTATGTAAAACCAGCTGATGTATCGTGTTTGCAAGATTACAAAGCCCTCCCCCAAGTCCGGGAACCAACTTATTATTTACGATAATTCTACCTTTTTTAAATCCTTTTCTTTTTGAAGGCTTTCCTAATATATGCCAAAAAGAAAAAACTTCACCGGAGTTTATCAATAATCCGTTAATTTTCTTTGCTGAAATATCAATATTTACGGCCTTATTTTGCTGTAAAACAATATCTATGTCTTTTCCTCGTTTAATTAGCTTAGAGCTATACTGAGATACCATTACAGGCAGAATATCAATAATTTTATCCTTCGCAAAAGGTATTTTAGAAAAAAAATCGGCAAAATACCGTTTGAGTCTTTCTTTAAAAACCGAAATTTTATAAAAAAACGGATTTATTTCACAAAAAAGCCTTCGTTTTTTAGCAGTTTTAATCTCTATATTTGTAATTCTATCATGATATTTTCCGGAAAATTTGTACAAAATCAAAATAATTTTTTCGATATACCGCGTCAATCCAATCCATTTTTCCGATTTTAACCTTATAAATTTAACTAAAATACTTGGAATATTACTTTTATTTGCACCTAAGATATCCTTAAAAATTTGATCGCCAATGACTATTGTTTCGTTATCTTTTGTATCGAGTATCTTCAAAGCCTCATAAAAAGGAGCTGTATCGGGTTTTCCGGCTTCGCAAATATAAGGACAGTCAATATCCTTGACAAATTTTTCAAGCCTTTCTTTAGAATTATCCGAAACAAAAATTACTTTAAAGCCTATTGTTTTTAAAGTGTAAAATAAGGTTTTAACTTCATTAGAAGCTTCATCTCCATGATGAACAAGGGTATTATCAATATCGAATATAAGGGCCTTATAGCCAAAACTAAAAAGTTTTTCATAATCTATGCAAAAAACGTTTTTTATATATGCGTGAGGAAAAAGATTTTTTAACATTTTATCCTTCTTTATCAATATAGGAATACACTCTTTCAATCTGCTGAGAAAAACCTAAGCCGAATTTATTTGCAAAAAAAGCGTTACCAATCGTAAATCCCCAAGGGGAATACTTTATCAGCTCATCAAGTTTCTCGAAACTATCGATACTTCCGGCAACACAAATATTTGTTTTTAGTTTTTGTAAGATATTCCCAATAAATTCATCAGAAGTATTTTTATGCCGATATCCAAGAAAATTTACTCCATAAACACCTTTGTCAATGTACTTATTTGATTCTTCTATCAGATCATCAGAAGAGCCATCCAATATAGACGGACGATTATATACCTTGCCGATATAAGGCATGTATTTTATCTTGTTTTTTTTACAAATTTCATTTATGGAATCATAATATTTTGTTCCGATTAAAATATCGCAATTAGAGGCTGCCGCATTTTTTGCAGATTCCAGCCCTTCTTCTTCCGAATATGTAACCGATTCAAGAACAGCGATTTTACCGTATTGATGAAACAGGGAAAATATGTGTTTTATCTTGGCAGCCGATAGCGGAGCTTCTTTTATTCCCCAATATTTAACTCCCAAATGCTTACACTCATTAAATAAGTCATAAGCATTATAGACTGTAAGGTCATTTTGTGTAAGCATTACTATCAAATTGGGAGTAGATTTTCTATTTTGCATATTAATTTTACATAATATACAATATTTCTATATTAAGCAACCTATTATTACACAAAGCCCTCGGGGTGTTTTTTATACCAAGCCCAGCCGTCTTTGCACATTTCTTCAAGGTTGTATTTTGCCTTCCAGTTAAGCTCTTTGTTGGCCTTGTCGGGATTTGCACAGGAACGCGGAACATCTCCTGCACGGCGTGCAGCCGGTTTTACGGGAAGATCGATACCGGAGGCTTTTTTAAAGGCGTTTACTATGTCTAAAACCGAATAACCGATTCCTGTTCCGAGGTTATATACATCAAAGCCCTTAAAACCTGAGGCTATTTTTTCCAGGGCGGCAGTATGTCCCGATGCAAGATCCAAAATGTGGATATAGTCGCGGATACAGGTGCCGTCAGGCGTGTCATAGTCGTTTCCGAAGACGTTTAGATGAGGCAGTTTCCCTAAGGCTACTTGAGCGATATATGGGAAAAGGTTATTGGGAATACCGGAAGGCAGTTCCCCTATATCGGCACTTTTATGGGCTCCTATGGGATTAAAATAACGCAAGGCAATAATACTCAAATCCTTATCTGAAAAGGCCGTATCCTTTAAAATTTCTTCGGACATAAGCTTGGTTCTTCCATAAGGATTTGCAGCAGAAATAGGAGAATTTTCAGGAATGGGGACAACCTTTGCATCGCCGTAGACTGTGGCCGAAGAGCTGAAAATAAAGTTTTTCACCTTGTGCTCTTGCATGGCAAGCAAAAGATTGACAAGCCCGGAAATATTGTTTTCATAGTATTTTAAGGGCTTTTCTACGGACTCCCCTACGGCCTTATATGCGGCAAGGTGAATTACTGCATCAATAGAGGCACTTTTAAAAAAGTTAAAGAGCTTTTCCTTGTCCTTTATATCTATCTGTACAAGCTCCAATTTTTTAGAGCATATTTTTTCCAATACGGGAATTATTTTAGGTGAAGAATTAGAAAAATTATCCAAAACAATGGGCTCATATCCTTTTTCGCATAAATCTGCAACGATGTGGGAACCTATAAATCCGGCTCCTCCTGTAACCAATACTCTTTTAATCAAAATTAACCCCTAAAAATTAAACTTACACACTCAAACACAAATAAGGCCTTCTAAAAATAAACCTTTACTTTTAGAAGGCCGACAAAAAATTTAAACCTTATTTGCCTGACCAAACGCCGTGAAGATTACAGAATTCGTAAGCTTCAATGACCTTATCATCTGAAGTTAAGGAAAATTCAACTTCTGGAGCACCTGTAACGGGTAACTCCTTAAATTGAAGGCCTTTTTCCGTCTTGAGGCATACCCAAGCTATATGATGCTCTTCAGTCATAGGATGGGCAACGGAGCCTACTTTGACCTTTACAGTGTTTCCGTTTACTTCGATTACAGGCACATGTTTTTCTTTTGCAGCATCAACACTTCCGATTTTAACGGGCGAAAGTTCTTCTCCGCAGCATGAAACCTTAGAATCAGGGCAGCAGTCAAGGCCGATAATAGTTCCTTTTTTCTCTTTACATAAAAAAAAGCTTATTTCTTTGTTCATTAGTTATACTCCTAAAATTTATGAATTTACAGAATAAAATCTGCAATACACATAATATAACAAAAAAAGGGCTTGACGTAAAGTCAAAAATACGATATTATCTGACTATATTTGAAGAATTTAAGGGCAATTAGCTCAGTTGGTTAGAGTACAAGCATGACACGCTTGGGGTCACTGGTTCGATTCCAGTATTGCCCAATTTTGTAAGTCTATATCTAGTATAGAGTTGTAGGTTTTCAATCCCCTTGGAGACTTCACTTTCTTTTCTCTTTTTGATGGACTGTCGCATAAATCATTATAAACTTTAGCAGTCGGTTTGAATTACAATTATTATTAAGCCTATTTTTTAATAAAGCTTACATATCTTTTAAATCCCATTCATTTAAAAATTCCAAAATAAAGTCTTTCATATACGATTCTCTTTTTTCTGCAATTTTTTTTGCTGTACTGGTATTCATCAAATCTTTAAGATAAAATAGTTTTTCATAAAAATGGTTAATTGTAGTCGATACATGATTTTGATATTCCTCTTTTCCCATACCCATACGGGGCCGGAAAGACGGATCATAGATTGGTCTATTACGGCTTCCGCCATAAGCAAATGCCCTTGCTATCCCTATCGCACCTAAAGCATCTAATCTATCTGCATCTTGAACGCACATCCCTTCAATTGAAGACGGTTTATTCGAATCTTTACCGATGTACGAAATTTCTGCAATAATAGAAACAATAGTTTTACATAGAGCATCGCTTATTTTTTTAGATTTCATGAATAAAACAGCTCTATCTTTATTTGCAGTTGTGTGTGGCGAAAGTTTGCGGTCATCTACATCATGTAATAAGGCAGCCAATTGAACAATAAAAATATCAGCATTTTCTTTTTCTGCAAGATAACTTGCCGTACGGAACACTCTCATTGTATGAAAAAAATCATGACCGCTAAAATCTTCTTTAAATATTTTTTCTACATATTTTTCCGCATCTTGAATGATTTTTACTTTAAATTTTTCTTCATCAGTCATAATAATATCTTTTAAATTATAATTTTATTGGTATTAACCCAATATTCTTTACAATCCGGTGTACGTTCCAATAAAAATTTATCAAAAAGTTCACGTCTCAATAGAGCATGGTCATTGAAAGTGTGCCAAGTTTTTAAGACTGCATTCACTTCAATTTCAGAATATTTTTTATCAGGATCGAATTTCCCTTGTAAATATTTTAAGACATTTATTTTATCATAAGTTTTCTTGGGCCACCTGACAATACGGCCGTTTTTATCAAGAAATTGTGAAATTTGTTCTTTTAAAATCGGTAAATTCATAAAACTATTTTTATTTAATTATCAATAATTTCCATAAAATTATTTATATAAAAATCGGCTTGATGTTGTTTATACTTTTTATCTTTATCGTATAAACAGGTTTTTAATCCTACAGCTTTTGCACCTATAACATCGACTTTTTCATTATCGCCCACCATAAGCGTTTCCGAAATTTTTGCATCCAGCGGCATCAGAGCTCGCAAAAAAATAGAAGAATGAGGCTTCATATAGGTATTTTCATAACTGAAGGTATAATTATCAATAAATATATCAAGCCCTTCTCTCTTAAAAATTTCAAGATATATTTCTTTGGGGTACATAATGTTTGAAACAACACCGATTTTACACTTCTTTTCTTTTAAAAATTTAAGGCAATCAATCACTCCTTCATTCGGATGAGCATAATTATAAAAATCAAGATAATCTTTTTTCAATATTTCAATAATTTCCTTATAAGAAACATGTATACCCAACTCTCCAAATTTTAAAAACAAGGCTTCACAAATACGGTATTCCAGTCTTTTAATTTTACGCTCTTTTTCAACATAGTCATACCAAGGTAAAATAACTTCTTTGTCTATTTTATCGGCAATAGACTGTCCATAGATACCAGAGATATGACTAGTCATGCGTTTATGGCCGGTTTTAAGTATTTCACTTTCATTCCATTTTGGATTATGGAATTCCAATAAGGTAGAACCCATATCAAAAAGATAAGATGTATATTGCTTCATATTTAACACCTAAATTAATTTAGTTTTCTTTTTTGCATATATATAATAAATGACTTGAAGAACCGAGCAGCTCTCGCTTTTCACATGTTGCTAAGTGATATTTAACAAATAACTCAAAGTCTGCATCCGACATTTTAAAATCAGTTCTTCTTTCTGCCGTTTCTAAAATATTATCTACAGCTGCCGTAGTTAAATATTTTGTATTGTGTGATTCAAAAAGCCGTTCAAATTCCACGATATCATAACCTGTAAATAACTGATCTTCAAAATGTTTCACTTTATAATTATCATCAAAGTTCATCTCGATACCTGCTGCAAGAGTTTCTCTCAGGTAATTATTATTCATAATGGCATATACTGAAAGAAAAGCCGTTAAAATTATTCCGCCTTTTTTGGTAACTCGAATTGCTTCATCTAAGGCTTTATGAACTTCTTTTTTATCATATAAATGATACATAGGGCCGAACAACAATGTAATATCAAATTGATTATCTTCAAATCTATCAAGATTTAATGCATCTCCCTGATAAGAAATAATATTTTCAATGCCGACGCTGTTGTTTTTCAGCACTTCAAGATTACTCTCTACTAATTCAACAGCTGTGACATTATATCCTTCTTTTGCCAAGGCAATGGAGTATCTACCCGTACCGGCACCAATCTCTAATATCTTCGCTCCGGTTTTTGCATACCGATGAATATAGTTCATTGTAGTGATATACTCCAACTGCCCCTGACGGCTTCTGTTTAGCCTGCTGTCTTCATCGATATCATCATAAAACGACCTTAGTATTTCTATTCTTTTACTCATAATTAGTTTCTCCCAACCCTTTTATTCATATATATTACATCTAAAATAATTGTCTTCAATTTTTATTATATCAACAATTTTTTCATATTCAAAGGCTTTTTTAAATTCATTATATATTTCTTTATTTTCAAATATATCCCCAGATGAATTATATAAAATATCCAAGTTATTATTTTTATCATAAATTATAACACTATAATTATCTAAAAACCCTGGATCCCATATAATTCCTACATAATTATCAAATATTCTTATATTTTCATTTTTTATATTATTAGCGATATATCTATCAAGTTCTTTTTTATATTTTGCAAATTCTATTTTTAAAGCAATTTTTTCAGATATCTGATTTTTTATTATTATAAAACTAAACAAACTGGAAAATAGAATCGGCAGTAAAAAAAATAATTTTCCAATTTTTTTTGTTTTTATAATATTTGTTATTGTAAATAAAACATTTAGAAGTATAATCATAATAGACAAACTAATGTATATAAGCACTCCAATAACACTTAAACTTCTAACTAGGTAAAAAGAAAATATAGATAAAAACATTAGAGCTATATTTGATACTATTATAAATATCATTTTGTATTTTAACCTCCAGGACTATCTGTCTAATATTATTTTAAATTGTAATAAGGCTTACCCCTGTTATCGGGTTTGAAAATTTTGTTATTCATTTATATAGTTAGAAATCTCATTAAATTTTTCTTTTATAAGCCTTTTATTTCCGGTTTCTATATTATACCTAGTTGGATTTGTTGTCATTAATATTAATTCTATGAATTCTTCATTACTTAAACAATTATAATCTTTATCAAAATAACATTTTGATGCATCAGCAAGCCCTATTATTCCATTTCCAAAATAGGCATTTGAAATCACATAATTATAGCAATCTTTATACTCAATATTTTTTTCAATATTTCTCATAGTTCCAAAAATTATAATTCTCCAATCCATTGTTGTAATTTTTTTATTTCTTTCATCATTCTTCAAAAAATAAAATGTTGCCATTATATATGCCATTTTATTTTTTGAAGAAGCAAAATCCATAATTAAGGGAAGTTTTTTAAATTTCGGATTTTTATTATTCGTGTAAATATAACTCATAATTTCTATTTGCTTTTCAGTTAGTTCAACTGTAGTTTCATTCTTTATATTTTCATACTTTATTTTTATGCCTTTCTTATTAATATATATATTCAAAAAAATATATAAGAATAAACAACAGAATAGCATAAATAAAAGTAAAGAAAGAAATATTTTTATAACTAAAGATCTTATATTTTTTTACTTACTGCTAATTCCATTTTGCTCCAACACCACTCCACACTATACACATAACATTATTTAAAACCGTAACTTAACTCAGCAATCTGCCGATCTTGAAAACCTTGTCATGCATTTTTTTCAATTTTCAACTTCTTTATTCTTAACCCTTCACCAAATTCCATATAATCGAATTCATCAAAATAATCTTACAAAAATTACAGGACATTATTACTTTACAGCCTTGCGAGTTTTTATAAGTTTCAACCATTTTCTTTGACGATGTCTATAAAAACAATTAGCCCAAAGCCAAACAATAAATGTTTTCCAACCTGCTCCAATTTCAACTTCATCACTATAATCCGTTGTTCCATTTCCATTATCAATCAATTTAATTCTATGATTCCATATAGGTACATTTGTATTGCTTTCGTTTGTATAAATTCCATCTTTATTAAAATTAATTACCTTAATTGTATGAGTTCCATAAGGAATAAAGCAAAATATTTTAAACAAAAATGAAAATGTCTGTCCTTCTTTCCAAACGAGTTCTTTATCTTCACCAATTGTTTTAAATGAAGCATACGGAGACGCAATATATTGTAAAGTTTTTACATCGGTTAATAGTTTAAATACAGAATCAATATCTGACGGAAAAGTACTTTTTACATACACTACTTTTGTTTTCATTATTCCCCCTATTAAAAGTATATACTCTACCTTCTGAAAAATATAATATTTCTTTATCTTTATTCCATTTAAATAAATATTCCCAATCTATCTCAGATAGTGGTCTTAGTTTAATATTATCTTCTTGAATTATATGATTATGGTTCTTATAGTTCATTAAAACCTTCCAAAGATATAAGTGCGCAATAGCGCACCTGTCTAACATACGCTTAACCTTCATTTGCGGCTTGACCGTTTGTCAGCGTTGAAGCGGTTATTAGATGCTTTTTAATATGACAAAAAATTTCTACTTCTTTTTTAATATTACAGTATACTTTATCACCGGTATAGTTTCGTCAACAATCTCATATGTGTCATCAAGCGGCTTCATGGTAAAGGTTTCATAGACACCGGATGTGTCTTCTATTGTAAAATAGAAGTTTTTCATCTTTGATTTGTAAGATGCTCTAATTTTTTTTGCCAACCAGTTACTATGTCCGGTTCCTAAATAATAACTCAATATTCGATAATAATTTCCATTTTCATCTATTCCTAAACCGCCGATTTTCGTTCCATCCGGTAAAGGGTCTCCAACAACTATTCCGTTAGAAGTAATACGCAAGTGTTTAAGCTCATCAGCCGTAAAAGAATTGGAATTGTCCTTATATATATAGATAATTACTCCTAACGGCACAGTCACATTTCCCCCGCAAGAACATAAAGGATAGAGGATTAAAAGCAATAGCATATTCACAGTAATAAATTTTATTTTTTCATATCTTGTTCTCCTAAAAGAAACTATAAGTCTTAATTATAATAACCAAGAGTTGCCGACATAGTAGTATTATTTATGTTTTACAAATCCAAGCGTAAATTGGAAAATACGCCCCGATGTTTTCTAAAAACGGCCGCCATCATTGCCATTATCAAGCATGTAATACCAATTTAATTAATAATTATCAAAAAATCTCCAAATATAATTAATCTTAATTCTTTTTCCATAACAAATGAGCTTCCTAAAACAAAGTACATATCCACGCTACTGTGGCGCAAATCGGAATATATATAATGTAATGCATAACATGTGTTTTCCAATTATATCCAAATAAATGAGGACCTACGATATCCTTAACTTCCGGATAAAAATGAGGAAAGAAATTTGAATGACAGAGAAGAACCCAATCGAAAAACACAATATCGAAAGCTTCCATCCCGTAAAGCATAATTAAAAATCTTATGAAGAACCCAATAAAATTAAAATTATTATGAATTCCGTCCCATACTCCAACTATAAATGCACCCAAAAGGATAAGAAAAGCAATCGCAATTATAATCCAGCCGATTATATGGGCACCGTGAAATCTTTCTTTTCTGTCAGGAACAGCATCATAAACCTCTTTGGGGGCTGAAGAAAAAAACTTCTTGTTTTGAACAAAAGCCACTCCTCCATACAACAAAAGAAAATAAAACACCATCAGCATAAGAGTTGTTATCATTGTTATTGCCATTTGTTATACACCTTATTTATTTGTATATATTATATTTAAATTAATTTTTTTATTAGCACCTTGCAAGATATCGAGCCGTATTAACATTTCGTACTGTCATATCTTTATATACTTTATGTGATATTATTTTATTTAAATAGCTTTTATTATAATCTTCTCGTCGAACATTCCAGATTAATGCACCCTTAACATATATTAATTGTATATATTCCTTTTTTATCGGCAATTCATCTATTATGTTTTCATTATCTATTGATTCAAATAAATACGCTACATCGGTCTTTTGATCATTATTATTTTGCCAATCATCGGGGATAGTATTTGCTATTTTTACCATCTCGGTTTTTGTCTTTACTAATATTTTTACTTCATTTCCAGTCGTTATATGTAATGCTTTTTCAATACTCGCTGTGATACTGTTTTTCTTATCATTTGACTTAAAAATAACATGTCCGGAATTGATATATGTTGAAACATTCAAAAAACCACATTGCTCAAATAACATTTTCAATTCTTTCATGTTAATTTTTACTGAGTTTCCGACATTGATACCTCTGAGCAATGCTATATAATCCATAATATTCCTTATTAATTATACTTACTAAATACTATAGTTTTATTTTTTGAAGTTATTTTTATAATTGAAAAATAACCGGTCAATCTCGCAACCGTTTAAAAGAATAGATCTAATTTGAATTTCATTATTTCCATCGGTTTGCTCAAAAGCAATACATAAGGCATATTCCATTAGCTCTATTTGTATTAGCATACCTTTATCTGATTCTGATCAATGCAATAAATTTTATCAAACAACTGAGCTGTAGATGTTCTGTTTGTAACTGCAATTACAGTCAAGTCTTTATATGATAAAAGATGTTTGACGATTTTTGTTTCTATTGCAGAATCAACACTACGAGAAAATTCATCCAGGAGAATAATTGGAACTTCAGAATTATAAACAAGACTACGAACGAGCGCTAAGCGCATATTCTCACCGTCAGAAATGGTCATTTGATTCATATCGATTTTTGTATCAAAACCATTTGGCAGACTATTAAAAAAAGTGTTTAATTCAAATTCAGTACAAAGCTTTTCAATCTTTTCTCTATTTATATTAAAATCTTTATTAAATGTTAAATTTGTTTTTAGAGAAAGATTGAATAAATGAGGTTTACTCCACACTGCTGTAACAAGCTCTGAACATGTATGAGCAATTATCTTTAAGAGTGTAGACTTTCCGGAACCATTTTGACCTGTAATAGCGACCTTTTCACCCTTTGCTATTTTTAAACATGCATTATCAAAGATAGTCTTCTCAGCTGTTTTATATTGAATATTTTGCAAATCCAAAATTGTATTATCATGTATTTGTTTCTTTTCTAAAGAGTACTCTGCTTTATTTTTTGTATTTAAAAAATCAATATGCCGCCTAACACTGAGTGAAAGAGTTTTTATATCAATAATTCCATGTATAATATTATTTGAGGTCGAAGATATTATTGAACTTACAAACATAATATTTGCAATATCAGAAATTAAAATATAATCTGAAAATGAATATAAAAATAGAACACCGAGCATTTGCATTATTAACGACTTTAACTGAGTTATCGTACTAACTACTTTTTCCAAGTTAGACATTTTTACACTGACATTTAATTCTTTTTTATTTTTTTCATCAATAAGATACGCACAAGCTTCATCTGCTGCATTTAGTTTCACAGACACAATTGCATCAAAAACATCTTGGGTTATAATTTGTGACTCTAATCCATTCTCATCAATTTCTTGTCTATAGCTTTCAAATTTTTTGCGAGAGATAAATAAAAACAAGTCTAATCCAATTGATATGGCAACTAAAAATAACGCAAATGGAGAAAACAAAAAAAGAATTGTCGATACCGTTATAAAAATTAACATATTTGAAAAAAGGCTAATCCTTGCAAAATAGAAAGAAATAATAGTTTGCGGTAAACTCATGATTGAAAAAATACCACTACCAGCTTGTGAGTTTCCAAATATTACCGAAGAATCATTGGCACATTTCTCGAAACTCTTTTGCATAATTTTTGATAATGGTTGAAACATTAAATATTTTTCGCCCAATAAATTAAGACTAATTGTCAATACTGAATATATAAACATTGTAATAGCTGTACATGCTAAATATATAAATTGATTTTGATTAGTAAATATCCTCGATACAAATGCATTTGTTACAAGAACTATGGCTGATAAAATATGCATAATAAAAATACACAGTACAATTAGTTTCTTATCATTATAATATAATTTTTTATATTTTCTAATATAGTTTGTTTTCATATATCCTCCTATTTTGCATCTTCTGTATTGCCTATTTGATTATAATAAAATTCTTTTACCTCATCAGTATTCAAGGCTTCTTGCATTGGCATATCAAGCTCAATTGTGTTTCCCTTTAAATAAATAAGCCTATTAAAATATTCTGTCGTTGTATAGTTATGACTTATTGCAATAATAGCTTTTATCTTTTGCCGTGCATATGATAGAATAATTTTTTCAATTTCCGCAGTCATTCCAGAAGTTGCTTCATCTAAAAATAGAACTTGTGGTTGTGCAAACACACAGCGTAAAACAGAAATCACTTCGCATTCACCATCAGAAACTTCATCAGAGCTAATTACACTATTTAAATCTGCAAGCCGCGGCATATACTTTAAAATCCCCATTTTTTCTAATTGGTTTTTAATTTCAGTTTCAGAAATAGAATTATTGAATTGAAGGTTTTCTAAAATAGAACCTTTTATAACATAACCTTTTACATCACAATATCCGGTGCGTTTTCTCATTGCATGTAAGTCAACGGCCGCCATGTCTACATCACCGATTGTCAGCGAGCCTGTATACGGGTAATCAACACCCATAAGTGCATTTAATAAAACAGACTTACCGGTACCGCTTCCTCCAATGATTAACACTTTTTCTCCACCATGTATATTTAAGTTGAATTTATTAATCAATGTATTTTCTCTAAGCGTAACTGAAAAATCAGTAAGTTTGTACTTAAATATTTCAAATTTTGTATTTCCGGTTTGTTCATCAGGCGTTTCAAAAAGCTCTTGAAGAGGTTCTTGAGCAATTTTTACATTTCTATAAATCTGCTTTAGCAAAAAAAGATTATACAGATTCGGTATCATAAGTGTTAAAAAATAAAAACTAATAAAAAAACTTGAATCTGTTGCATTATTAAAACAGCTATAAATTAATATAGCAAGTAGCGGAATAATGCGTTGAGAATTTACGAATACAAGTTGTTGTAATCTTTGAGTTTTTGAAACCGCATATAAGCCATTCATTGTTAAATCATCAAAATCAGTTTTAAATTTATTTTGAAAAAATGGAAAAATGTTATTTGTAGATATATCCAACGACCCTGCTAAAACATCCTTTAACTCTCTAAAAGTTTTTGGAAAAAGTTGATTTACATTTCTTTTTATATTTTGTATTTTTTTTAAATATACAAGATGAACAATGATTGAAGGCATTGAAAAAACTAAGAATAGCAGTGTGAGCCAAAAATTTTTATAAAAAAGAAAGGCAAGAATAATTACAGTTAATAAGCTTTGCGATACATTTTCAAAAAAAGCAATCGTATGCGATATGGAACTAGTAGAAAACTGATAAATTGATGATACAATATCCCCTGCGTTGTGTTCATAAAAAAATGAAAAAGGCAAACTAAAATATTTTTGTATAATTTTATTTTGCATTTTTAGTGCAGATTTTTTAAAAAATCGCGAGTTCAGCATTAGCTTAAAAACTATTTGAAATATAAAAAAAGTTAAGATCAGTCCTGCTGTTTTTAAAACTTCCAAAAATTTCAGATTCCCTAAATTTGCCTCAGCCGCAATTTTTGAAATCATATTCGAAGAAACAATCGTAAAATAAAAATTTACACAACCAAATAAAATTAAAAGAAGTAAAAAATACTTATTTAACTTAAAAATATCAGACGGATAATTTTTTTTCATAGACTTACCTTGTGTCTCCTTTAGTATAGAATTTATTAATTTCTTTTTTCGATTGATCGATAAACAAATTAAGCAATTTTGATCTATATCTCTTTTTCCTGTTATATTTTCTGTCCGAAGGGTTCAATCTAACTTCCACTTAACCTACAACAAGGTTTGCCTGCAATGTCAGGTTGAAGCGGGTGTTAGGTTTTATTATTATTTCGAGTAACTCTGTACTCTTCATCCAGCAAATACATCATTATAAAATCCGAATATTTGCCATTATTGAAGAATCCATCCTTTTGCTTACCCTCTTCTTTAAATCCTATACTTTTCCAGAACCTTAATCCTCTTTCGTTACTTCCCACAACTCCAATTGCTATTCTGTGGAAATTTAAGCTATTAAAACCATATTCAAGCATTAAGTTTGCAGTTTCTTTTCCATAACCTTTAGCCCAATAATTTCTATTCCAAATCATTAGCGAATAATCTGCCGTTCTCCATGGCATAAAAATTCTTAGAAAACCGGTTTCTCCAATTATTGAATTTGTTTCCTTATCAATAATTACAAACCAGATCCTGTCATCTGTTTTTTGACATCGATCATAAAAGTTATCCATTTCTCTTTCAGTTATTGGATATACTTCTCCAGTTAATACTCCTATTTCTCTATCGGACATTAACTCAGTCAATTTTTTAAGATCATCTTTTTGGACTGGGCGAAGTTTTATTCTCTCACTTTCCATAAAATAACTCATATCATTCCTCGCATACATTTTAAATAAATATTTTCAGCGTTGAAGCGGGTGTTAGGTTTTATAATTATCAAATCGTGTACTTATATCTTTCAGCGTGCTTGCTTAATATTTCATTTATCATTGTTTGATATTTTACATTATTTTTCTTTGCTGAAGCTTTAAAAAATGCAACACTTTCACAGTCAAGCATTATCGTAATTTTTACTTTTTCAGATTTTTCTATTAATCTGTCAGGAGGCGGTAAAAAATCATCTATCCTTTCCGATAGCGATATTGACTCAGCTACTTGTTTAGGAGCATCACTGCACTCTGTTTTCTTCTTCATATTTTCTTTTTCCTTCTCTCCAATATCCGGCACCTATTATCCTAATATTCTCATTACGCAAAGTAAAACAGACCGTCAATATTTTATCTTCAACTTTACCAAGACAAAAATATCTGTTCTCTTTATCCGAATGTCTTTCATCATATAATATAACTCTATTGTTATCAAAAAAAGCTTCCTGAGCTTCTTCAAATGAAACATTATGTTTTCTTATATTTATTTCATTTTTATTCTTATCTCATTCAAATGTCATAATATATTATACATACCTTTTGCAATATTTTCAATACATATATTTTTATTTTAGAGAAAAAATATTTTATACAGTTATACTGCTGCTTTATAATACTTGGCTTTCTAATAATATTTTTCAATCGAAGAAAACATTATAGGTCGGCTTCGCACAAACTTTTCCGCAAGCGATTAGCTTGTCAACCTAACATTCGCTTAACCTGCATTTACGGCTTGTCCGCAATGTCAGGTTGAAGCGGGTGTTAGACGCTTATTTTTCTTCTAATAAATCTATTACATCCGTGCTACCAAGCTCTTTATAAAATAAAATTTTTTGATATATCCAAATTCCATTTTCTTTCTCCGCTTTTACATAAATTCTGGAAATCCCATTTTTTCCTTTTATCTTATACATAATTGAAGCATTTCCCGTTGAATCTCCACTTACATTTATTGAACCTAATATCATTCCTGTCTGTTTATAATCATTTCCAATATATTCCATAATTTCTGAATTATTCTCGATTAATTCGATTGAATGCTTAAATGGTTCAGAATTTTTAAAAGCCATCCCTACAAATATAAAAATACCTGCTACTAATATAAAAATTATTAATAAAACTGTAAATACTGTTATTATTATTTTTTTATTTTCTTTCTTTTTTATTGTTTTTATTTCTTCTGTAGTTTTACTTGCCATCATTGTTTCTTTTCCGCAATAGGGACAAACTTTAGCTCCATTTGGAATTGTTTTATTGCATGATTCACAGATTTCTAAGGGTTTAAAAATTAACATTATTATAAAAACCCATAATCCTATTCCCGGCCAAATTCCAAGCCAAAACCAATGCGGCGATCTATTTTTCTTTTTTGCAACAATTACCCCTGCAATAATTGGTCCAATCCATAAAATAAAAAAAATAGTAAAAAAAAATCCTGTTTTCATTATTTCCTCCTAGCGGCGCTATGCACCGTCGTTCTAACATTGTTTTAAACCGCATTTTTTGCAAATGCAAAAAATTTCGACTTTGAAAACTGTGTTATGTAATTTTTATTTATTTAATAACTTTAATTCAGATAACATAGATCAATGGAATATAACATTACAGCAAATCCTCATATCTTATATATCCGCCATAAGGATTTTTGTAAACAATTTTACTAATACAATCGTTCTTATCAAAAATAAAGAACATATCTATTCCATTATCGTGATAGTCAACAGAACAGCGGTAACGTCCGTCAGAATCAACATAAAGGTCATTCCCTAAAATTTTAAAAAGAGCTTCTTTCTTCATTCCGACTTTTATACCATATAGAAGTTCAAAGTGCATTGTATCAATCTCAAATTCTCTATGATTAAAATATATCTGGCCGTTATACTTTTCGTATTCTGTTATTATAGAATCAAATCTTTTTATAAGCATATTGATTCTTGCATACTCAAAAGTATACGAATAACTATCTGTCCGTTTGATTGTTATTTCTTTTCTATTACCAAATTCTTTCTGATACACGCATTTAAAACTATCATCTGACTGGTTATATGAGAATAATGTCAGATACACTTCTCCATCTAACGGATGCCGGTATTTTACTTTAAAATCTAATTCTGTGATCCAATATGCATTTATCCAAACATTTTCATTTTCTGAAATACATGCCCAATAATCTAAAATACCATCAACAAATTTACCGGACCCCGAATATGAATAAATGTTTATAATTGAATTTTTATCTTTTTTCCCCACTATTTCAGTATCAAGACCGGGACATTTTCTTAATTGCACTCCATTATCAATTACCAATCCTTGTCTACTTTGGGCAAATCCGTTGAAACTCAAAATCAAAAACAAAAAAAGGATAGCTTTTTTCATATTTTTTTCCTCCACATTTATTTTCTGCGCCCCAGTGAGGGCGTCCTCATAACATCCGCTTAACCTGCATTTGCGGTTCGTCCGCAATGTCAGGTTGAAGCAGGTGTTAGAAGCTTTACCATTTTTTTAACCCAATCTGTATCCATTTTGATTAATCTATTTTCTTAAGATTTTCCTTAATATATCATTTTATATATTTAGTTTTTTTTATTTCTAATAGTTTTTCAATTTTATTAGCTTTCGAATTATATTCATTCTAATACATAGATAATTACTTCGTTGTTGCTTTCTCTTACTTCCGCTTTGTTTATTGTAAATTTGATGCCGTCAGCCTCAATAGAAAGTTTTTCATATATATTTCCGTTTTTTGTTCCGTTAATTTTATACGCTATATTGTAACGCGGGTCATACCATTCAAGTATTGAACGCTTAACGGCGGCTTGTCGTGAATAACAAAAACTAAGCGCATTTGATTTCAGTTTAAATGAATTCATAACAAATTCGTTAAGTCCTTTCGGATAATATTGAGAATGACCGTATAGCACTAATTCATACGGGTCGATATTAAAGCCCGTTATTTTTATTTTTGAAAAATCTACAATATAGTGAATACCGCCCGGCTTACCAAAAGAGCCGACAACTTCATCGCGGTGGTCAAATTTAGGTTTATATTCCATTACGACATCGGTATATTCTTTGCTGTTTTTTATATCTTCCGAAATTTCTTTACATTCAAGTGAAGCCGACGGTAGAATATCATATAGTTTGTCGTCAATAGTTTTTATTTCCTGAAAAATATTTTGAATCCATTCAGGAGAAAATCTGTCAAGCAATAAACTCCAATACATTCCATACATATAATATGTAGTTCCAAAATGACCTGTTGAATCACTGCGGATATCATCTATAGAATTCAACCGTCGCTTTAAGTGGTTTTGCGACGCTTTATCTTTTTTTAAGGAGGCTGCCCGATATTCGGAATATACGGCGGTACCTTCTATGAGCGTTTTGTATTTGTCATGCTGTACGGCTGTTTCCGGCAAAGACGAATGCTTTAAATACCTTGCCGCACAAGCCTTTTTAAAAAGCATAAAGGCTTTGTTGTTATCTTGTTCGTTGCAAGCGGATTTTAGATATAAGCCTTCGAGCGAAGTATACACAGCCGTATCGGTGGACATTGTTGAAGTGTCTATCGGTTCACCGATATTGATATATGATTTACCTTCATTTGCAGCTTTAAACCGTCTGCGCCACTGTTCTCTGTGGAAGGATTCGTGGATATACACAAAAAAACGGATATCTTCGTTTTCTTCGGAAAAACTTACCTTATCGGGATCATTATTCTGCTTGGAAAAAAATATCCCCTCAGGAACAAAGAGTTCAGAGATATGTATAAAAACGCCTTCAGAGTCGGTACCTCCATGGATATTGCCCAAGATTTCCCCTTTGTCTGTTTTTTTAACCGGCGGAACGGCATCGCTTTCATTTACAAAAACTTGTTTTCCGAATAGGCGTAACCCCTCTATGGGACGGAACAAATGCGGCAGTTTTTTTTCGTAAGCCAATGCCATTTTTGTTTTATCGGGGAATGTAATAAAAATACTATCGTACTTCCAGTCTTTCCAATTACGCAAAATCATATCGGCATTTTTGTCAAGAAATTCCTGCACACTCATAATAAGTGCGAATTCTTTTTTGACATATGGACTTTTAACTTCACCGATCGTTTTATACGGTTCGGGCAATGTCTCGGGAACATATTGAAAAGCCGCCGTATATATTCTGTCCCTATATTTTACCGCTATCTCCAATATATCGCCGTCGGTTTTTACGGGAAGTAAAACAGGTTTATTGCTTATATCTTCCGTAACAACCGACTCCATTTCTAATGGGTAATAATATTCTTCATCTTCATTTAAGGGAAAAGAAATAAAGATTTTAATTTCACCGTTACTATCACTTTTGTCGCTTAATGATACCGCATATTTACCGGCAGGAAACACGGAGGTTTCTAGTTCAATTTCGCCGGTTGCATTGAACGACGCAAATTTATTAAATTCTTTTGCGTTGTTATTTTTCGCTGGTACTGTATTACAGGAAAGCAATAAAGCTGTTGCAATAAAAAGACATAATTTTTTCATTTTTCTCCTCTCCAAATTAATTATAGTATTTTTTTTCTTTTTCGCACACCATAATATCATAACCATTTACGTCATAAAATTCTTGAGCTTTTTGTTATGCAAACTTTTATAAATTCTTTCAGCACTATTCTCATCGCAAACATCCTATTCATTCATATAGAATAAAATCACAAAAAATACAAACCAAACAAAATACGAACAAAATCTCTTCTTGAATACAAAATCCTTACAATTCTTATAACTTCGTCTTCAATTCTATAAAATATTGAATAATTATTTGCAAGCACGAACTTATAATCTGTAGGAAATGAAACATATTTTTCCACAGGAATTCCTATATTTGGAAAAACTGTCAAATTTTCATAAGTTTCTATAATTTTTGAAATGGTATTATGTGCTGCTATGGGATTTTAAAGTTCATTCTCTATATAATCTTTGATTTCAAGTAAATCTGCTGCCGCTTGCGGAGCAATCTTTATCTCAAACATCAAAGTCCCGCTATTTTTCTGACTTGTGTTGTGTCCAGCCATCCGTTTTGCAAAGCAGATTCTTCACCTTTCTTCAATTCAGAAAAAAGAGTTTTCCTAGCCGTTAATTTTTCGTAATCTCTTATGGAAATTACCGCATAACACCCCCTGCCATTTTTAGTAAGAAAGACCGGCGATTCATCAGCAACATCCTGCAAGACTTTATTATAATTACGCAAATCCGAAACAGGTTTTATAGCAATCATATATGCCTCTAATATTCGCAATATTTTACAAAATAATTATCTTAAAATACTTATAAACTGTCAAGAGGATTAAACTCTCATAGCTTTACTTAAAAAAACTAAGCTATTAATTGAGGTTTTAAGCTTTAATTTACAAAAAATACACCCTATTTTTCAAAGTTACAGTTTATCGTGTCGCAAGGTATCTGTTTAACATTTACTTAACCTGTAACAAGGCTTGTCCTTGTTGTCAGCGTTTGAGCGAGTGTTAGGTTTTATTTATATTAAATTATTATAATCTCTTTTTGCATAAAAAATACGCATTATTGAAACTTCTTTTTTTTCATCATTAATAAGATACAATGCAATATAATTTTTCTTAAAAAGAAACCTATGATATCCTTCTATTTGCAGAACCAAATCATTACATAAAGGATACATATACGGATTATTTTCAATGTTTGTTTTTACCTCTAAAAATTCTTCCAGCAAACTGTCAGCAGCTTTAGGATTGCAGAGCGTATCAGAAAGATATGCTACTATTTCCGACAAATCTTGTTCTGCTTTTTCCATGATCCGAACACTATAGGCCATGTTTCTCCCTTATACGGGAAACTGCATCCTCGACAGAAGAATATCTGCCGTTTTTCATGTCCTGCTTTGCTTCTTCAAGTTTACCATAAACATTGGAAAGAAAAAGATTTTTTTCATAGGTTTCCATACTCATAATTACCATGTCTCCATAACCGTTTTTCGTAACAAAGATAGGCTCTTTATCCTCATGGCATATTTGTGAAATTGCTGTAGTATTTTTTAAATCTCTTATCGGAACTATTCTTGGCATTTGCATCTCCTTGTGGGATTATTTTACCACATATTTAAGTATTTTGTCTATAAGAAATAGAGAGCTTTTTTCATCATATTCTACCTGTGATTTTAACTTTTTAACGACAAATTCTTCCATTCAATGTCAGGTTAAGGCGGATGTTATTTGATTTATTTGTTTGAGATAAGTTTTATAACTGCTTCTACAAGTTTTTGATAGTTTTCTTCTGAAAATTTTCCGACTTTTCTTTTAAAACAGAATTTATTTACTGCACCTAAAAGATGTATTATTGATACAGAATCTTTTGAGGTAACTTCCTAGTGGTTCTCCAAAATCAATAAGCCAAATCTCACCATGTGTCATTTTTTAATTCCTCCCACATGGCCTTCATTGAAGTTCTTGTTATGTCTTTTTCCAATTCAATATAATCTTCGGCAATTCGTTTTGATTTTAATGATTCCAGCATTTTTCCATTAATATGATAGTCTGTTCATACGAAAGAGAAAGCACTTGTTCTGAAAAATCTGCAAAGGCTAAATCTGACATTTTTACACCTCCATAACTTATTATAGCACTTTTTTCAAAAAATTACATTACAATTTTCCTAAAGTCTAATTTTTTTGATGCTTTCACAATAAGAAAATCCGCTTATGAAGCAAGTATTTTAACAAGTGTGTTTATGATACTTGAAAAAGTTCTATGATATTTTGTTTTGACATTGTTAGGCAATTTTCTCAAGTAAAACTTTTCCAAGAATAAATAGTTCTCCAAATTCATTTAGGAAAGGTTTATTTAATCGTTTATTCTTTTCATTATAAAAATACTTACCATTATAATCATAAGTTCTGATTATGCTTGTATAATCTATTGCGTGATTACATATTATGGTTCCTTTTCTTGCTATTCGTCCACCTGCTATAGAATGATTACCATTATTTATAAAATAGAAATTAAAAGGTTTTACCAATGTTATACTATGATTAGTATCTTCTTTCCATACAAAGTCAGGGTTTGGGATTTTTTGCAACATCCAAAGAACACTGTCCTTTCTCCATGGAAATGATAAAACAGCAGAATCATTAAGATTCATTTCATGTTCCACTGTTTCCGTTTTAACATATTTATAAAATGGATAATCTTTTTCAATCTGATAAAAATCAATAAATAACTGATCCATCCGTAAGTTTGACATTGAACAATGTTCTTTATTCAGTAATACTGAACTTATATATTTATAAATTACTAAATCACACAGATGATTTGTAATATTTTGTAATTCAGTTACATTGTAGTTTCTTATTTCGTTGTATAAATGTAAAGATGAATAAATTTCTTTTTTCTTAATTATCATATTTCCTCACGCAAACCTTCTGTCTAACGGGCGGCGGATAAGCTGCAAGAAGCGAGAAAGCCTTTAGGCTTTTGAGCTTCGCCGTCAGCTTAATCCGCATGTTGGACGGCGCTGTGCGCCGGACGACAGGCGGATGTTCCGCCGCCCGTTGAACGGACGCGCAGCGTCCGTTCAACATTCGCTTAACCTGCATTTGCGACTTGTCCGCAATGTCAGGTTGAAGCGGGTGTTAGACGCATTGAATTATTTATCTTTCTATCAGCTTTCCAGTTAAATATTTATGTAAAATACTTCCTGCAAAAACTTCATATTCCATACCTTCTTCAAAAGCTTTAGCCTTTAGATTATTCATATCTTGCTTGACAAGCATTATATCTATCTTCTCGCTTTTCATAAGCATACTTTCAGCTGCTTTTTTAAAATCATTACTAAGATCATAAAAATTTTTTACCGATTTCCATTCATCATTTTCTATAGATTCATACAACTCTTTTTCACTATTCATTTTCTTCTCCTTTCCAATCAAGATATTTCGAGGTATATTTTCTACTTGGAAAAATAGTTTTCAAAAAACAAACATCGTTTTCAAATACACAAGGAACTACATATACATATTTATCAATTTCTACAAGAAGCAAAAGTTGATTTGGATATTTTTCTTTATTTGGATGCTCTAAAATATCCAATAAATTATCTTGCTCAATTGCCACAATAATCCGCCCAAACGATATATTTCTATCTCTTTTAAGCATCATATTTTTTTCATTATTCCAATCGAATATCATACTATAAATAATATATCACTTTTTCAATCTTTTAACAATAAATCTAATACTACAAATAAACTTTATTTTTTATATTTACATAACAATATTAAAATACAAAAATTAAAGTTTTACTTTTCTTAATAACTCAATTATTACAATTACTATGACCGTCCAAAGGATGTATATTTAGTTGATTTCCTTAATAAGTTTTAAAATTCTTAGATAAAAGTTTATTTTTCCTTACTCAAGGAGCTATTATAATAAAACATAACTTTACTCAAAATAACTAAGCTATTAATTCGGATTTTAAGCTTTAATTTACAAAATTATACCCTTTATTTTTCAAAGTTACAGTTTATCGTGCCGTAAGGCATCCATCTAACTACCGCTTAACCTGCATTTGCGGCTCGTCCGCAATGTCAGGTTGAAGCGGGTGTTAGATGCTCATTCCTATTGTATTCCAAATTGTAATTTCATTGTTATTGTTGCGGTCTTTTGTTTTGATGTAGTATTAAAAGTTCCCGCCCAAGAATAATCTTCATTTGAATTTCTAGCTATTATTTGAAATACACCCATATTCGCATTCTTCAATCGTCCTAGTTTAAATCCTGATTTACTCGCTATTGTTTCTGCTCTAGTTTTTGCATTTTCAGTTGCATGTTCAATTAATTCTTTTTTCAATTCAGCCAGTTTCGTATAATAATATTGCGGTTTAGATGAATAGAATTCAACCCCCATATTGATTAACTCTGTAATTTCTCGTGAAATAGTTTCTATTTTCTCTACTTCGTTTGATTCAATCTTTATATCTTGCATTAAGCGATATCCTTTAAAAAGACGTTTTTGGTTTTTATCCATGTCATATATTGTTTCATATTCCTTATCAATTACTACTGCTGAAAATAAATATTCATGCGTTGACACATTTCGCTTTTTTAGAAACTCTATTATTTTATTTTGATCAAGATGCAATCGCTCATACGCATTTTTTAAATCAATATCAATCTGTGAAAATGAACCAGACCATACAATCAAATCAGCTTCAAAATCTTTTGTTCCCAAGCCTGTTACTTGGATTACTTCAGTCTCTTTATTTCTTTCCAAAAATGTCTTTGATAAAATAATTAATGATATAATAATTGTAAATATAATCATAGAAAGTTTTATAATTTCAATCTTTGATTCATTTCTTATTTCCATACCATACCTCCTATTTATAACAAAATATTTACACCGCGAAAGCGGTGTCCATCTAACTGCCGCTTAACCTGCAAACGGGCATAGTCCCGTTTGTCAGGTTGAAGCGGGTGTTAGATTTTCTTTTCAAAACCAAAACATAATTTTATCTCAATTTTTTATGCATTATTTTCAAATACATATTTAAAAATAGTCTACATTTCTTTTGTTCAAACTATTTTTAAATTTTAGATTTTTACTTTTTATTCCTATCCGTATAAGTTCTCCCGCTCTTTTTTTTCCGGAGCAACTTATTCTACTTTATTTCCTAGTTTTAATCTACCCTTAACGATTAAGCCGAAAATGTGTTAGGTTTTACAAAACCAAGGTTAACACATTTCTCCAACGCTCATTGCAAAACAATGTAATTTTAATGCTTATATAAGTCATTGTTTTCGAATTTTCTCTTGAAAATAATTGATAAAATCATCTAACTTTTCTGGTAATTTTATTATTTTATGAATTCTATTTTTACTCAATAACTCTTTAACCTTCTTTTTAGATTCTTTTTCCAGTTTTTTATCTGGAAGTATAATTGCGGCTAAAGTACCATTTTTTACATTATTGAGGGTATTCTTTAAAATATCTAAACAACCGTATTTTGATTCGAAAGGAGGATTCATCAAGATTTTATTGATAGGTTTGGAAGTAATCCAAGAATCAGCTTCATATGTTCTGGAATCTAGTAATTCTAAATTTGTTTTACCATCCTTGTGTATTAGCATATTAACACAAGCTAATGTAAATATTTGCCTATCAAATTCTATTCCAAATAATCGTTCTGCTTTTATTTCTTTAGCTTTATTAGTGTCTACTCCTCCAGCTTCTTCAATCATATTACTCATCGCTTTAACTAAAAAAGCGCCTGAACCGGGTGTAAAATCATTTACAAGGTGGTTTTAATCATATGAGATTAAAAGTAATAAGATACTTTCTTTTTCAAAAATAGAAACAAAGCATCTATTTCACTGCTAGAAAGCAAACTACTTTTATGATTTAAATAATGGTGGCCAAACTCATTATCTGAATATTGCTTTTCTAATATACTGACTGGATTTGAATATCTTGGTCTAATATGAAAATGTAAATATGGCTGCGGATTATCAGACTTATAGGCATCATTCATCAAGCATGTCCAATTAAACATAGTTGCATTTAATTCCACTTTTAACATTAATTCACATGAATTAATTATATTTTTCAACGAAATCCACTGATTAATCGTTAAATCACATAAGCTTTGTATATGTTCCTTAGAAAGGACAAATAATCTTCCTATATAATCCTGCTTATCTGATAAAAACACTATCCATTCTGTATTTTCGAATAATAACCATTTTTTGTCATTCTTATTTAATTTGCAAAGTTCACAATCATTCTCAATAACAGGTATAGACTCTTTTTTTATCATATCACTCATTTCGCTGGCCTTTCTAAATTCATTTCAATTTTTGTTTTTATTGTCTATAATTTATAAGTATTTTATCCTTTCGCGCCGATAGGCGTCAATCTAACATTGTTTTAACCCGCAACGCAGCTTGTCTGCGTTGTCGGCTTTGAAAACGGTGTTATGTGTTATATTGAAAAATGGTTTTTACATTCATCGGAAAATTTTACTCTTTGGAACATAATATCATTAAATTCTTCTGTCGAAGTAATTATTTTTTTTGTATTTTGATTTTCATTAGTATCAAAATAACTTCGTTCGATAATATCTAAGTCCATAATTTTATTTAGACCTTTTATTGATGTAAATTCCAATATTAAATTTTCAAGAAATTCACATACATCTGTATCTGTACAGTGATTCGCATATATATAATTTAGAGATGAAATTCCTTTTTCACATAATTCTGTCCATTCCCAATCAAAATCATTTTTTAGATTTTTATGGACAATTGCAATTCTTATATCATATAAAAAACTGATATTATCATAGATGATAGTACGATTTGTTGTTTTTCCATTCTGATCAAAATCAATTTCTGAACATACTTCTTCTAAATTTTTTCTAAAAGTTTTATTCTTTCCTATCAAAATAAAATAATTCTCTATACTTGTTATACATGCTCTTACACAGTTTTCAAAATCATTATTTAAGAATAATGTCATCGAATCCAAAAAATCTCTTAAATAGACTTCTAGTTTATCTTCAGAAATATTTTTTGGAACAATATTCAATTGACTTTGATAGCAAATTAATGTATTTTCCTTTTCTGCAGAATTTAAAGAAATCGAAAAAATATCTCGGAAGGTAATAGGTTTTAATAATAAGTATCCTTTTGAATATTTCTGCTTATAAATTTCGTTGTTTATTTTGGGTAATAAAGCTGCGAAATAACCAATAAAATATTTTAAATTTAGTTTATTTTCAAAAAACTCAATTATCATTTTATTTGGAATTTTTCTATCATATGTAATAGATAGTAGACTTTTATCATTATAGCACTTTATTTTCCCAAACTCATTTTCAAAGTTAATTTCATCAATAGTCCAATTTATAAATAGTTTAAATTCAATTTTAACTTCTTTTTTTTCAGACGTTATATATTCTTGACCACTCATAATTTTCATTTCGTAATACTCCTTTTCCAACGCTCTGCGTTGTGCACATAACATTCGCTTAACCTGCATTTGCGGCTTGTCCGCAATGTCAGGTTGAAGCGGGTGTTAGGTTAACTCTTTTCCCAATATCGTTCTTGGAGAAGTTCTACCAAAATCGCTAATATATCTTGTTGCTGACACTCTTAAATAGTTATCAGATCGTGCTTTTAATCCCATTCTTAATGCTTCAATACCATGTATCCAAATATATGAACTAATGATTAATCGATCCGGATAGGAATCTGTCGAAGATTTTGTTCTAGTAATTGCTACATAGAACAATCTTCGTTGCTCCTCAATAATTCTCAATTCTTCATTTGTATCTTTAGGAGATTCTGAAAAAAAAGGAATTAGCTCATCAATCATTGAAACAAGAATAACTAATTTTGCACTTAATCCTTTAGATGCATGTAAACTCATAATTCGAACATGGTTTATTTCTTCCGGGCTATCAATTTCAGCTATTGACTCACTCAGCTCTTTAACAATCTTGCCGAGCCATTCACTAAACAGCTCTTCTGTAAAAACCTCAGGATATGGATATTTATTAATTGCTCTTTGATAAATACCAATTATTTCGTAAAAATCTATTTCATCTTGATCACTATTAATAAAGTATTCCAAAGCATTAACAGCATCTTTTTTTACTTGCTCTTTAAATTCCAGTAATGACTGTAGTATTTCTCTATATTTATTTGTTATTGTTGAAATTCCTTTAAGCACAATCTTCCCTTCAATAACTTCATCCAGAATATTCTTAATATTTTTTTTACTTTCATTAGCGTATTCCTTTAATATTTCATATTGCTTTTCCCTATAATCTGCTGATCCTGATCCCAATAAGTATCTCAGTGAGATTGGATCATTAGGGTTTGCTAAAAGATATAGCGTTGAATAAGCCATCCTAACATTTAAGTTTTTAATTACGCTTTCCCTAAAATAAGATTTTACTGGGATTTTTTCACTGATTAATTTATCTCGTAGTCTATATCCAATATGCCTCCTTGGAGCTAAAATCAATACATCACCAGGATTAATCGTTCCACTTACTAATTCGTTTTTAACAATCCTGCAGATACCCTCAATTTCTTTATCATTATCATTAAACTGAACAATTTGAACTATTCCATCTTGATTAGCTTCAAACGGAACAAGCGCGCCAAGACTTCTGTTGGAATTTTTAGATATCAATTCTGATGCCATTCGTGTTACTATTTTTGGACACCTTCGTATTGTATCAAAAGCTATATCTTGAAATTCTCCATATATACTATCAATTTGTTTTATCCCTTCGGGATGTGCTTTTTTAAAACTATATATTGATTGATCATCATCTCCAACAATCAATATACTAGCATTACCTTTAACTAAATGTATAAATTCTTGTTCTGCTTTATTTAAATCCTGATATTCATCAACGAGAATTGTATCAAACCTTCCAATTTCCGGGCTTGCAGGATTATTTCGAAGATAATTAATAGCAATTGGTATAACTTCACCAACTAAAACAGAATGATGATATGTTAACCATTGTATAATTTTATTTTGAAATTCCTGTTCAATCTGATTTCTTGGCAATCCAGGATCATCTTGTTGCATATTAGCCCAAGCTGATAGATATAAATCTAAATATTCTTTTTTAGTTTTTATATCAGCATCTGGAGGGTATTTTATGTCTCTAAATGCAGGCTCAATTTCATGATCGATTATCATTCTAGGATTTCTACCGGTAAAATCTTTTACATTAGCTTTTGTAATTATTGACATAGCATGGCTATGAACAGTACATGCAACGACTTTATCACTTCCTGGCAACTCAATGCTAGATATTTCTTTTCTAAGATCAGCAGCTGATGTTCTTGTGAAAGTGATAGCTAATATTTTCTTAGGGTCCATACCTTCCTCTATTAACCTAGAAATACGCCTCTTAATTGCAAAACTTTTTCCTGATCCTGGTCCTGCTAGTGAACGAATTACTCTTTCGTTACTAATCGCCAGATTATATACAGGAGAACCTTTATCTAGTGAATCATTCCATGCCATTTTATCTCCTACGCACCGTGTAAGCGGTGTCCATCTAACATCCGCTTAACCTGCACTTGCGGCTCGTCCGCAATGTCAGGTTGAAGCGGGTGTTATGTTTCTTCTTCTATTCTTTATCAGATACTATTATAATAGAATCTAAACCATCAGCAAGTTTTATTATAGTCAAATATAATGAATTTAATGAGATACTTTTATAATTCAATACAAAAGAAAATTATAGGGCAACAAAACAAGAAATGTTATTTATTTTATATCTCTCTTATTTTTACAACATTAGTATTTTAAATACTAAATGGGTCATTATTTAGTAATGTACAAAGTACCATAAACTATAATTAATTATATATGTGTTTATTGTAACAAGCTGTCACAATAAACACATATAAGTAAACAGCATAATCAAATATTTTATACTTCTAGCTCTTTACCTGTTGAAGCATCAATATTTTTGTTTCCATCACTATATACCGCTTTTGATAGTCTATCATCTTGCCTTGATGCATTGTTCTTCCAATGTAAAGGGCGAAGATTTCCTATATCGTCAGTACCATTTTTTGATATTGGCGTTATATGATCGATTTCCCAACCATATTTTGAATTTCGGTTACCGTATTCGTTTTTTTTAATCCATGCAGTACATTGATCTTTACGATATCCTTGTTCTTCATTCGAATTGCTACTCTTTGTAGCTTTAGCCCATACAGCTTCGATTTGGTCATCAGTCCACGACATAGTGTTTACTCCTTATAAAACATATTTATGCATTATAATGCATTCTATTTTTAGCGCCCCGAAGGCGTCCACCTAACATTCGCTTAACATGCATTTGCGGCTCGTCCGCAATATCAGGTTGAAGCGGGTGTTAGGTAATCTTTCTCTTCTTTATAATATCTATTTTTAAATAATTCAAGTATTTTATTCTCATCGGTTAGAGGTTTAATTACCGTATTAAAATAGGAATCTGCAAAAATTTCATCAATTGGAATTTTAAAGTTCCATTTCATTGCCATAATTGTATTTATGGTAGTGACTTCATGAATATTTTTTGAAAACCATATCCATAGATTTACCGAATTTCTTAATTTTTTATATCTATCCATTATTTCATTTTTACAAATTTTTAGTTTTTTATTTTCTTTAATTAATTCATCAACAACTACATTTAATTTTTCGATTGCATTTAAATTCATCATAAATCCAGAAAAATCTTCCACAAAATCCATATATTTTAAATCAATGTAAACTTGGTATAAATCACCTTCAATAATTTCAATATTTTCTTCTAAAGTCGATTTGAAAAAGGAAATAAACTGCGAACCTTCATAATCGCTTTTGAGATCATGACTACCGCGAAACTGAGTTTCAGCCATAAACCAAATTTCAGCCATAGATAATATTTTTAAATGCACTTTTTTTAAATACTCAGACTTCTTTTTAGTTGAGACCATTATTTTTGACATAGAGTAAGTCAGTAAAACACCAATAATTATTCCTATGACTCCAATTAATGCTCCAATTATCGTTGAATCCATATTTTCTCCTTTTTGTGGAAAATCGTTCTGTTAATATTCACTCTAGTAAATTTCATGCTAAAGCTTGAAGTGGATATTAGGTATAATTATTTAGTTCCCCATAATTTTTGATCTATTAATGATGTCAACTTTGGAATTCTATTATAATAATCGGTATACAGTTTATCATAAAGGAAATAGCCATTATCTATTTTTTCCTTAAGAAGATTCAAATTATCAATTCCAAAAACAGTAAGAACACTCTTCGATTTATCTTTATAAATAAGGTTAATAAGGAATGTTAGTTTGCATTCACCTAAATACACAGTAAAACGTGGGAAATATTGATTATATTGAGATGTAAATGTACGATAGTAATGTAAAACCAAGTCTGCTTCTATGATATCTGAGAAAGATAAACTGGGAAAAACTCGATTTTTTAGTATTTCAACAACTGGCTGTAAAAAAGACTTCCCAGTAATTGATTGAAAATATTCTGGTATTATATGTAAGCTTTCAAATTTATCATAAATGGTTTCAATATTTTTTTCTAGTCCACCATACATCCAATTTATAGCATTATCTTTTATCAAAACATTACTTAAAAATTTATTTGCAAGATTATACCTATTAAATTTTAATAGAATAGCCATTGAACTTATTATAAGTTCATAAAAAAACAGTACATAATTATCGTATTGCCCCAGTGTCCATGATGAATTATCTTTGTTAGTATTTGGTCTATAAAATTTTTCAATATTTCTAAAAAACTGAAAAAACTCATCGAAAGTTTCTATACTTTCATCATATATGGCTATGTTTTTTAATACATTTAATAAGCTATTTTTAACAGGAGTCATTGCAGTAAATGAATCAAATGCAACCTTCCCAAAATCATGCTGACCATGATATTTCTCATTGATTTCTGCATTAATTAACTCGCTTTGTATTATTTCTATATAGTCTCTTACTTTTATAATCCTACTTTTATGATTCTTTTCAAGAGAAGTGATTAATTCTCGCTCCTTGATATTTATATTTGATATATTTTCTTTATCTTCAAAAATCCATAAAGGTGCAGTTCCAAGCTTAGGTTTTTGAAACTGAGGACGTTTATAAATTAATCTAAGCAGTTCTTCATACCGATACTCATAATTTTCATTCTCTGATAAATCAATGTAAATTCTGTTATTAAGATATATCGGTAGGTACGGTCTTCCACTATCGTCTTTTTCAATTACAATAGGAATAAATTTAGTTTGGTCAACTTTATTATACAAATCTGAACTAATAATCTGTGCTTCAGTCCCTACTCCACCTTTCCTCTCATCGGATTTTTGTTTGTATTCTCGATTAAGCATTATCAGTACATGATCGATACTACTATCTTGAATCATCTGTTCCATAAATGCATATTTATCCTGACCAGCAGAAAGATCCCACTTGTCAATAATCGTTTCAACACCATCAGACATTAATCTTTCAGCCAGTAATAATATTTTTGAAGTGTACTCATTATTTGTCCAAGCGTATGATATAAATACTTTCATATTTTATCTCCACTGCGCGAAGCGTCAACCTAACATTCGCTTAACCTGCGTTTGCGGCTTGTCCGCAATGTCAGGTTGAAGCGGGTGTTAGATGTTTCCATCTATTTTATTGGCTTTTAAAACTGCATGTATCATATCATCATTTTTATACTGCTCGCCTAATTCTTTTATATTCTCAACAAACTTTTTATTATCTTCAATATATTCATTAAAAGAATACACCTCAAGATTTCCTTTTGCATAACAATAAAATATGTCATTATATTTTTTACACAATTTGAAAAATAACTTATAGTTTTTTGTTTTAATTAAATAATATAATAAATGCATTACAGGGTGTATAATAGTATCCATTATCATATACCGCCATAATTCAAATGAAAAACCTGTTGGCAAATCTTTTCTCTGTAAATCCGCTTCTGTATACAATAGCACAATATTTTTATATTCATTCAGTTCAAAGATTAGTTTCTTCTGTAATTCTGTAATATGCTTATTCTTATTTTTTATATAATTTTGTTTATTGAATATATCGATATTACTTATTTCTTGAAAATCTTGGTTATGTACAATAGCGTTTAGTTTATTTTTTGAAAACATAATCTATTCAAAACGATGCGAAATGACATCTTTATAATTCCAATCATCGTAATTACCGACAAATTGTTCGCTTTTGTAACCACTTATAAAATCAGCAATATCTATTTCTATTTTATTGATTTCTGTTATTATTTCTTTAATTGTCTTTTTTTCTTTTTTTCTGTATCCATAATTTTTATCAGCTGGTTCTTAAATTCAGGAATAATGTTTTTTGCAACATCCCACACAATTTCATAATCAACGGAAAAATAACCATGAATGAGTTTATCTCTCATACCGGCAATATTTTTCCATGGAACTTCTTTATATTGAATGATTATATCATTTGAAATGTTTTTAACAGCTTCTCCAACAATTTCAATACTCCGTGCAAATGCCCGTTGCGTTTTTTCATCTTTTAGAAACGCCTCTTTTGTCATAGTATCTGTTTCAGATTCCAAAAAAGTGATTTCATCAAAAATATGATTAAACAAATCTTCATTTGATCGATACATATTCAACCTCATTGAGTATTCTCTGACCAATATACGGACTTAAACTTTCTATGGTTAATAAATCTATTTTTGTATTCAAATTATCTTCCAAGTAATAAACTAAATTTATAAAGTTATTATAATTTTTTTTATTAGCATGAAATTCTACTAATATATCAATATCGCTATTTTTATTTTGTTGATTATGTACATAAGAACCAAAAAGACCTATTTTTTTTACGCCATAGGACTGGAGAATGTTTTTATTATATTCTAAGAAATTAAAAATATCTTTTTTTTCTTTAGGTTTCATACCTCTATTATACCTTCTTTTTAATATTAAATCTAGATTTATATCTAAAAAATTCAGCTCGTGCAGTAGCACGAGTCCATCTAACATTCGCTTAACCTGCATTTGCGGCTTGTCCGCAATGTCAGGTTGAAGCGGATGTTAGGCATTATTGTTTATATCCACTGAGCTCCATTATTTGGGATAAATACCTCCAATAATTTTCTGCACTTTTTTTATACTTTTTAATATTTCTCTCATCTAATTTATATTTAAATTTTTCATTAAAGAATAGATAGTTGAAAAAATGATATACAAGTTTTTCTTCTTCTTTTAGTTTCGAATATTCTATTTTTTCTAATAGTGATTTATCTTCTAAAAAAATATATTTCTGAATTCCAGGATCTAAATCCATACAATAATAATAAAATCTTTCATCAAATGTTGTAGGATCATTTTTCGTATTTCCCCAAACTAACCATGGCCATATATCAAGTAAAAACTTATTAATTGGTTGTTGCTCATATTTTCCATAATTAAAAGAACCCCGATTCCAATCATTAGTAACTAAATCACCATTTTTATTGAAAACTGCCTCTTCACCAGTTTCTTTTGTATAGACTACATTGTCATTTTCATTTCTCATTTTATGAATATTATTTTCATAAGCAAATTTTAAAATATAATTTATTATAGATATATTTTCTTTTGAAATTTCTTTTGTAATATCTATATTTAATTCTTTTAATCCGTCTTCCAGATATTTTTTTAAATCAATTGTATTTTTTGAATCTTTGAATACAGAAATAATATTTTTTTCTGCAAAGATATTTGAAATCAACAGTAACATTAATGTAATTAAAATAAATTTTTTTTTTCATTTTCTCTCCTACGCCGAAGGCGTCAGCCTAACATTCGCTTAACCTGCATTTGTGCCTTTGCTGACGCGCATAGCGGCAGCAAAGTTGGCGCAAAAGTTGCATAAAAAGGGAGCCACAGGCGACCATCCAAGCAACTTTCGTGACAAAACAAATGTCAGGTTGAAGCGGGTGTTAGGTATTTTCTGAATTAATGTATTTTGTTTTTATATACCCTATAAAACAATCAACTTCAACTAAATCTTGAAACTTATATTTATCCCTTAGTACGGAACTTATTAATCTAAATCTTGTATATTTAGTAGCGAGACTTTCGCCATGTTTTTTATTTTCATGAAGTCCAAAATATTCTAACACTTGATCACTTGCATTATTAAAAACTGGACATTTTTCCGGATATAAAATATTTAAAATTGAAGATGTAATTGCTCTTCCTATACCATGTATATTATCTTCTTCTCCTTTATTACATACTAAGTTATACCTCTCAAAAATCGATTTTTTTTCGTCATTTAAAACTGATAAATATCTATTAAAATCATCAGATTTTTCAGATAGTAAATTTTTTTCAACCCAAATAATGTCCATAAATTAGCAGATTCTTCAAAAAAATTATGGATTTCATTTTTTGTCACTTTTCGTTTTAATATTGGATTCCATTTCTTATAAAAATCATTTCTCTGTTTTAACCAATTATTCTTTTCAGTTGACTTAAATTCTTCATAAAATTCGAATAATTGCTTTTCTTTTTCGAAAGAAAAAAGATCTTTAGTTAAAGCATTTGTAAAATTATGCAACTTTTGAAGATTTGTTGACCACTGCAATTTTATCTGTTTATCTTTAAGAAATACAACATCAATAACATTATTTTCAACTCCTATAATTGTTCCAATTCCAAATTTATTATGAAATATCCAATCATCCAATTGAAAATCATTAACAGAATCGACAGGTTTGTAATCATTAAATATTTCTGAATTTATAAATTGATTAAATTTATCTACTTTTGGTGAATTCTCAGAATATTTAGCTTTATATTCATGAAAAAGTTTTGAGTCTATATCAAAAAGATATGAAGATGATTGTAAAATTTTATAATAGTTCTGAAAATCCTGAAATATGTTTTTATTTGAATAATCTTTTTTTATTAACAACGAAGCTTCATAATTTTTTTCAAAACCTCCTAATGTCATATTTGAAGAACCTACAATTAAGAATTCTTCATTTCTAGATTTTATATAATAACATTTTGGATGAAAAACGGATTTTTGATTGTGAAAGATTTTTATACTTTCAAACAATTGATCACATTTTAAAATTGCCTCTGGATCTGAAATAAAAAAATCAATACCACAAATTATTGAAATATTCTTATGGGGTATTTTTTCAAAAAAAGGAATACTAGTTTTTTTTATAAATGCTGTTATTATAACTATTTCATCAGATTTCATCATTATATCTTCAATTTTTTTATTTAATTCTTTATATATAAATTCCATTTTTAGATTTTCCTACCTTCTGAGATATATTGCAGCCTCAACCTAACATTGTTTTAAACCGCAAACCAGCTTGACTGGTTTGTCGGTTTTGAAAACTGTGTTATGCTATAATATTACATATGGTATTGATGAATATGTATTTCCCAATAATAAATCATCTAACTGACTAATATTTATTTCTTTATTAGTATCAATTTTCTTAATATTATCGAAAATTTTCTCCATCTCCCATCCAGAAGCATATAATAAACGAGCACATTGAATCTGGTCATATGAAAAATGATGCTTTTGATTTGTGATAGCACTTATTCTAAAATTTATGTCATTTGCCCACAATTCTGCAAGTTTTTCATTTTTAAAATTCGAATTTTTATTTTTTAAAATTTGTTTTAAATTAACATTTTCCATTTTTATCATTTCGGATTCAAATATATCGGCATCTATTTCTTTTTCAATTTTATATCCTATTTTTTTGCATGTTCATGAAGAAACTTTAAACCTGCCCTTCCTCCAGGAATCATATTTAGTCCCTTAGAAAATATAGGATAAAGTGAAATTTTTTCAACATTTTTCTCTTCAATTTCCATTGCCTCATCTTCTGTTATACCAGCACGGTCTATAATATGCTCAATAGCACCGATCTCAAAAAATTCTCCTCGTAAACACCGATGAAATCTAAAATAAGACTGATTATGACTTGAATTAATATGTTCTTGATATCTTTTTTTCCAATTTCTTTTGGTTATTCCAATGTATTTATAAGAATTTTCATTAATAAAATCTGTACAATTATTTTTATTCAATGAATATCTAAATTTAAGAATTTCTTTAGGCACAACGTTATGTTGATATACTTGATAATAGTTACTATTGTTTATTTTTTTTTCATTATACCCAAGAATGTAAGCCAAAGGAACTACAAATGTTTGCTCAATACCTTTATGATAAAAACGCAAAATTAAATCAGAAGTTGGTAATATATGAGTATCTTCTCTTTTTATATATTTTAAATCACTTGTCCATATTTTGTAATTTTTAGATTTTTCTATAGTTGATATAGTTATATCTTCATTTTCTGGAAAAAATATATAAACATTAAATTCAGGAAATTCGGAAATAGTTTGACTTATTTCAAGTTTCTCTTCATAAAAAGCATTACTTTCAAATTCGAAACATTTTATTAAAGTTGCAACATCAGATTTAGAAAGAATATTTAACTCTTTTTCAATTGAAAAATATACTTGCTTATTTAAAGGAAATAAAATTTTTTCAATTGCACAAATATTTAAATGCATATTTCATCCTTACCACGCCATTGGCGTGTGAGCATAACTAACGCTTAACCTGCATTTGCGGCTTGTCCGCAATGTCAGGTTGAAGCGGGTGTTAGGTTATTATATTTTTATAACAAAGAATCTATGAATAAATCTATAAGTTCAGCACCATTAATAAGTATTATATCATGCTCATCTGCTAATTCTTCAGCCGCTACATTAAATTCACCTAATGTTATTGCACAGCCTTGAGCCGATTCTGTTCGATCTTCTTTCATTATTTTAATAAGCTGTTCTACAGCTTCTTTACCAGATTTCCCTTGGTGTCTTTTTATTTGAACATATAAAGCATCCGATCTCAATATAAATGGATCATTTATGTCATCCTGTGGGGAAAATATCAAGTCTACATCTCCACCATTTTTATGGTGATTACGCCTAATAAACTTATATCCATAAGAAATAATTACCTCCTTACATATATTTTCAAAACTAATATTACTATTACTAGGGCTTATTTTATTAAATTCCTCTTTAATATTTTTCCGTATTTCTTTCTTAATATTTTCGATGTAATCTCCTAACTGTGAATAATCTAATATTGAAGTTGTGTCATTTTCTAGACTATCAAGTAAGTCCACAAATATTTCTTTATACCTAAAAAGAGGGAAAATAGGTAATCGCATCCACCCCAGTTTCGCATACCAATTGTGGACTTTAACATTATGTATATCAAGATTTCCATCAAGACCATAAATTTTTTTAGTTTTTATACAATGATTTAAGTGTACGGTATCATTATCTTTATAGGAATAACATTCAGGAAAATTTCCATCGATAATGGCTATAATGAATTTTCCGTTCTCTGGTAAATGCGGTACGATGATAATATCATTATCTTTAAAATTACGTATTTTCATTATACTGTTAAACTTACGCGATGTCATAGTCGAATAGGTGTTTTTATATTTTTCGAATAAATTACCAGACTCAAGCATACTTAAATTAGTTGAGCCTCCACCCCATCCCATAGACAATGTATTGTTTTTTAAACGCGTTAATATTTCTTCTCGATTATTGCGATCAATCCTAAAATTATACACACTCATAATATTCTCCATATCAAGAAATCATGTGCTTATCGTAAAAGCCATGTAACAAAAACATTTTGAAACAATTCATCTTTTACTTATTCATATTTACATAAGAGAATTAGATTCTACCTAATTCTCCTTATGTCCAGTCCTAAAAATTAAATATGTTTTTCACTTTTTTTAGAAAAGTCTTTGTCATAAGTAGCAAGCCAGCCATTTTTTTCAAAGTTGATACTTATTCCAACAACACTTTTAAAACTACCTACTTGATTTTCATGAATTTCTTTAATTTTTTTCATATTCTCATCATAGGTAGTAAACCATCCATTTTTAAGAAAAAGAATAAAATTCATTCCAATTCCCTGTAGTTCCCCTACTTAGTTTTCATGAATTTCTTTAATCTTTTTACCATTGTCATCAATTACTTGATACCAACCATTCTTTAATTGTACATCTGAAATAGCCATAAAAATCCTCCAAGATGTTATTTGATTTGCGAACGAAATAAATGTTATAGGCTGGTTCCGCACCTGCCTGCCTTTAGGCAGGTCAACCTAACATTCGCTTAACCTGCATTTGCGGCTTGCCCGCAATGTCAGGTTGAAGCGGGTGTTAGACGCTTTTATCTAAGTCCCTCTGTAAAATAAAATCTATCAATAACTCTATCGCAAAACTAATAATAAAATAAATTAAAGAAACTAATATAAATACAATAATAAATTCATTTAAATCCATTACATTAGTTTTATCAAATAATAAAAAAGGTAGTAAACTTAACCACAAAAAAATCACTCGATAAATACTTAATGAAGCGTTTATTCTAAATCCGTGTAATTGTTTTTTGTGCTTTATTATCGCTACAATTATATATGATAATCCTTGCAAAATAAACCAGTAATACATTAAAGGCATATGCAGAAAAAATCTTTTTGTTGAAAATATTAACTCAGGCAGTGTGAAAAAGTCAGGTTTATACGTAACCATACAAAGATAAGTAAGATAATAGTGAACAATTATCACGATTATTGAAAATATTAATTTCTTTCTATTAACGATTTTTTTAAGGTAAAATAAAAATTCAATTAAAAATAAAATAAATATAACAATCCATTGAAAAAATACCGTATCTCCGTTAAGAGCCAAATAATACAGCATAAAATCAACTCTTAAAGCAATTACCGCTAGCAATATTCCAACTATTATAAAAAGATTATGTATAAATAAAATTAAATTGAAACCTTTATAAAAGCTATTCATTTTTTCCTTTTTTGTTGTCTTTGGGCAATCCGTCTAACTTCCGCTTAACCTGCATTTGCGGCTCGTCCGCAATGTCAGGTTGAAGCGGGTGTTATGCACTTTTTTTGCTACAAATTTATTAATATACTTGGACTAAGATCAGGAAGCTCTTGTTTTGCAATAAGGAACCCTATTGAACTTCCAACTGGATTAATTACATATTGAACGATTTTATTAGAATCATAATAGTTAAGAACTTTTTGAAGAAAGGGCATTTTACCAGCTTCAAAAGCAGGTTTAATATCATTTCCAAAAAATGTAGGATATTTTCGCTGAATAAAGCTAATTCCAGTGTCACCAGCAAATTGATTAAAAGAGAAAACACCTAAAGATACTAAATGTTGCTTGTTGGCATTGGTCATTAATTCAAAATTATTCATATTTCTAAATAATATTTGTGTAAATAATTCAACTAATTGAAAATTTTCAATCTTGAAACTTAATATATGAATATAAAAACTAGTTAATATCATTTGCATTTGATATTTATTTAGTCTGGGAATAATCTCTGATGCATAACTAAATAAGTTATTTAATAAATCATCATCACAAACCAAAGCTGTTTTAACTGATTCCGCAAGTATTGATAAATCTATTTTTTGTCCATAGCGTATTGAATTTTTGATACTTTCATTTAGAACATACTGTCCATTTGGTGTTTTAAGATTCTCTTGTACTCTTGCTTCATCTTCTTTATCTATCTTCATTATTAAAGTATCAACATATAATTTAAGATTTTCTTTAGCTTTATCTGAAGCTTCTTTGACTAATGCAGGAAAGTTCAATCTATATAAATCAGTACAAATTTCTTTTATTTGGATATAATCATTAACAGTTACATTTCCATTAGCTTGAATTGCCAAACTATTTTCACTTACCTTCTGGGTTTGTAATCCCATTTCTTACCTCTTTTCCAATATTTATATTTCCGCCAGCTTGAATTCCAATAGATTCTTTTGAAATATTTTGCTTTTGCTGATGATTTTTTTTAATCTCTTTTTTTACCAATAGGCCAATAATAAACACACCGACGCCCGAAAAAAACCAAGGTACTGCATTAATAAAAAGATCAAGTGTTTTCAATGTTGAACTCCTAAACTATAATATTTCGGCGCGAAGCGTCTGCATAACTACCGCTTAACCTGCAACAAAGCTTGTCCTTGTTGTCAGCGTTGAAGCGGGCGTTAGAACTTAGCTTTATTAAGCCTTATTTTAAAATTAAAAATTTTGATTACACAACATACCATAAATAAAAATCTCATTTCAACTCAATTACGATAAAATTAAACAGTATTGTATGTAATACATAGTTTATTTGCCGCTAATTTTTTCTGAATATGAATCTAAGTCAGTCGCAAGAGCAGCATCAATTTGTTTTGAACTTATAATTCCTGTTTGTAAAAATTCCTGCCAACATGCTACCGTTAATTTAGCTATCGTATCTGTTACATCAAATTCAGCAAGCGGAAAAGCAACTGTCCAAAAGAAATCCTGACCATGTAAAGTTAAACCCAGTTTCATTATTTCTACCTCTTGCCCAAATGGAACACCTAACATAGAGCATAAACGAGGTTCCATAGATGCTATTTCATCTGAAATACTTGATTTAGCCATAATGATATTTTGCCATGTATTTGTCAAAGGACTTTCACTCCAAGAACTTGGATCAAATGCAGTCCATACACCGCCATCGTAATACTCTACGATACGATGCATTTCTAGGCGGTAAGAGTTTGTCGGAATTGTTGCTATCATACGACAAGGAATTTTTTGTGCCCGCATAAATGCTGCCGCAAGATTTGCATTTGAAGTGCAAATATAATTCATTCCACTTTTCAAAATTCCCAAGGCATCAAGACTCATAGATGGCGCAACATTTTCCATATTTGCAATAAAGTTTCTTATATTTAGGCAGTATTGTTTTAGTCCATCATCTTCGTTTGTAGTACATAATCCTGTTGCCAAATCAGTAATTTGCTTAGAATCAGATTGTACACATGGTGATGCAACAGTAAATAGTTCAGGGTCTATATCATTCTCTTTTATTACCAGTGGAGTAATTAAAACAACTGCAGACCAATCAATAGTAAGTTCGGTATTCTGGTCAGCATTAAATACTAAGCTTAAAAAAGCATTTCCGTCTTCTCTCACTTGCAATCGGCTTGATGATAAAGCCGATTCAGGTTTGACACTTAAACTATAAAAAATGGGGACTTGCTTGTCCACAAGTTGCGGTATCGGTAGCAACACATCATAGCTACCCTTTTGGTGAGCAATTAAATTTACACCACCGAGCACACCAACAAGACCATTTCCCTTCATTGCGCGTTTAGGATAGACAGTATGAATTCTTTTGAGTTCTTCATAAACATTTGATGTTATCGGTTTTAGTTCTACGGCTACTTTTTTAAAACTATCTTTTGTTTCATATTTTATAACTTGTTTATCTTGTTGCCTCTTACAACTTACCATTTGAAACGGCAACAGAGTAATCAAACAATATAACAGTATAATTTGATACTTTAACTTCATACTCCTCTCCTTCAAATCTATTCTATATTTTTAAAAAAATAAAGCAAGTATTTCATGCAAAGATATTTTTATTTTCTATATTTTCTCTTTGCGCGTGAGCGTCATTCTAACATTCGCTTAACCTGCATTTGCGGCTCGTCCGCAATGTCAGGTTGAAGCAGGTGTTAGATGATTTTTTTATGTATTTTTATTCTTTTTCCATGTTATATAATCTTTTTTTATCTTCATATCTTTTAGTTTATTCCACGCTTCCAAAGCATCTTCTCTTGTTGCATTTTTTTCATTTGCCAGATAATCACTTATAAAGTTATTAAATTTACAGGACGGGATTTGCGGAAGTTTTCCTTCAGTTTTATTTAAACGAATATATTCACAAATGACATCATTATACGTTATTTTTTCGCCATGAGAAAGTTTATTTTCTATCCAGCGATTAAGCCAATATTTTGCTCCTGATTTTATTTTCAGACCAGGTGCTCGTTTATCCAGTTCAGTATTTATAAATTTCCATGTTTCTTTTGTGTTTCTAAAATTGTCAACAAAACTATTTAAATCCAATATATCTACATTACAACTTTTAATCTTACTGCTATTTTTTTTACTCACAATTCCTGTTTGCAAAAATTGAGAAATCATTTCTTCAAGCTGCTCCTTTCGAGTTTTTGAATCAAATGGAATTTTTAGCGATTTTGCCAACTCTTTAAGCTCACTCATATACCAATATTTATTCTCAAATTCTTTTATTGTCATAATCTGAAGCCCCTGATTATTTTTAGCACTGTTAGACAATATTTTTTCATTACTTCAAAACATCTATCATATTTCCTAGCTAATTTTCATTTTATATTTCATCGTTTTTTATAAAAAAATATGAATCAGCATCATCTAATAATAATTTTTTAGATATACTGAAAACTAAATATTTTACATTATTAGCTAATAAGAAATTTGTTCTTGTTAAACCATTGCACAGTGTAGGTATGATATCGTTATTATTTTCTATTTTAATATCAATATTTACAACAGGAACAGGGTTATTCTCTCCATGAGCAAATCCTTCCTTCGCATCTTGATATTTACAATCATCTTTTTTATCTTTAATATTTGCTACTATTTTTTGTATTTTAAAATTAGTTTTTTTCCACTGTCTGTCGAAATAAGTAGCTTCAATAATTATAAATAATTTTTCACATGAGCTCATATAATATTTTTTATTTCCAATAAGTTCAAAAATAATACGGCCATTTGCATTTCTATAAATATTTAAACCATCTATTTTTTTCATATTTTATTCGCACCGATAGGTGTCCATCTAACATTCGCTTAACCTGCATTTGTGGCTTGTCCGCAATGTCAGGTTGAAGCGGGTGTTATGTGTTAATTTTCAATTCCTGAAAACTTTTTTTATAAAATGAATTAAAATCTTTTACTTCATAAGAACCATATATTTTTATATAGTAATTAAAACTATTTATATATTCATCTCTTTTAAAATCTTTTATCTTATTTACACCCAGCAAATTTGATATGAATATTTCAAAACTCATAATAAATTCTTCAATGTCATTAATTTTTATATTTTTTAAAAATTCTTCATTTTTATATAATTCTAATACTTTTTCACTAAGATCTTTATCGCAAAGCAAAATAATTGTAATAAAATTAATTATATCAATATTTTCAAAAAGTAATTTCTCATATTCATTTGCTTTATTACTTCCCAAGTAGAATAATTCCTTAAGGCATCTAGAAGCTAATATAGGATTTTTTTTATAATATTCATTAATAAATGCTTCTTCTAAGTATTTACAGTTACTTTTCTTTCTCATTTTTGCAAATACAAAAATAGACCCTTCTTTCTTTATTAAAAAATCAGAATACAGATACTCTGAAAACTTTTGAGAAAAACCAATTTCATCCAATTTTGAGTCTATATATTTAAAATCTTTATCATTAATATTTAAACTCACATATAAATCAGAAAAGAATGCAACAAAATTTTGAAATGTAAATTGATTTTCATATTTTTGTTCTATATCAATTAAATTATATAAATCAAACGGGATATTTTTTATATCTTCCTCAGAGAAATATTCATAAAATTTCTCTGCATTATACAATTCACTGGAAAAAATTTCACTTATGCCCATATATTTTCCTATAATTCAACATCGTGCACCAATGGTGCATCCACATAACATTCGGTTAACCTGCAAACGGGCATAGTCCCGTTTGTCAGGTTGAAGCGGGTGTTATGTGTTTTTTTTTAATTTCTTATATATTTGATTAACTTTTTCTTCTGAATATTGTTTTATTTCTTCATTAGTAAAATCATATATAACAGGATTTGTTAATAATAAGCATAAACTAATAAATTCTTTTTCTGATAATTCACTATATTTCTTATTATAATAACATTTTGCAGTATCAATAAGACCATATTTTCCATTTCCAAAGTAAAGTCTTGAAAAGATATAATTATAACAAATTTTACTATTATTTTTTTTATTATATATCTTTTAGTAGCCAGTTCTATAATATTTCTGTTTATTGATAATTGTTTCTTAAAATCATTTAAATATGTACTCGCTGCAACTAAAGTAATTTTATTATTAGATGTAAATGCATCATATATTAAAAAGAAATAATTAGTAAATTCATATTCTCTTTTCTTATTAATTATATAACTAGCTATAGCCATTTGACCTTCATTTAATAAAACAGTAGTTAAATATAAAAAATTTTGTTGATTTACTTTTTCTTCTTTACTTTTTACATAAATATTTAATCCAATATATAAACATAAATATTATTAAAATTAATATAATTACAACAAATTTAATAATATTTAAGAATAGTTTCATCTTTTATCCTTGTTATTTTTTCTAGCTATTTTGACTTCTTTCTTTATTTGCTGTTTTTTTATTAGTTCTTCAACTTTATAATCAGGATTTTCTAAGTCACACATTTCTATTATTTCCTTTTTAGATTTATTTTTAAATATTTTATAAGTTGTATGAATGCTTTTTGACATTTTAATCTTTTACCTCCAACGCTTTGCGTTGTGCACATAACATTCGCTTAACCTGCATTTGCGGCTTGCCCGCAATGTCAGGTTGAAGCGGGTGTTAGACGCTTTTATCTAAGTCCCTCTGTAAAATAAAATCTATCAATAACTCTATCGCAAAACTAATAATAAAATAAATTAAAGAAACTAATATAAATACAATAATAAATTCATTTAAATCCATTACATTAGTTTTATCAAATAATAAAAAAGGTAGTAAACTTAACCACAAAAAAATCACTCGATAAATACTTAATGAAGCGTTTATTCTAAATCCGTGTAATTGTTTTTTGTGCTTTATTATCGCTACAATTATATATGATAATCCTTGCAAAATAAACCAGTAATACATTAAAGGCATATGCAGAAAAAATCTTTTTGTTGAAAATATTAACTCAGGCAGTGTGAAAAAGTCAGGTTTATACGTAACCATACAAAGATAAGTAAGATAATAGTGAACAATTATCACGATTATTGAAAATATTAATTTCTTTCTATTAACGATTTTTTTAAGGTAAAATAAAAATTCAATTAAAAATAAAATAAATATAACAATCCATTGAAAAAATACCGTATCTCCGTTAAGAGCCAAATAATACAGCATAAAATCAACTCTTAAAGCAATTACCGCTAGCAATATTCCAACTATTATAAAAAGATTATGTATAAATAAAATTAAATTGAAACCTTTATAAAAGCTATTCATTTTTTCCTTTTTTGTTGTCTTTGGGCAATCCGTCTAACTTCCGCTTAACCTGCATTTGCGGCTCGTCCGCAATGTCAGGTTGAAGCGGGTGTTAGGCATTATTGTTTATATCCACTGAGCTCCATTATTTGGGATAAATACCTCCAATAATTTTCTGCACTTTTTTTATACTTTTTAATATTTCTCTCATCTAATTTATATTTAAATTTTTCATTAAAGAATAGATAGTTGAAAAAATGATATACAAGTTTTTCTTCTTCTTTTAGTTTCGAATATTCTATTTTTTCTAATAGTGATTTATCTTCTAAAAAAATATATTTCTGAATTCCAGGATCTAAATCCATACAATAATAATAAAATCTTTCATCAAATGTTGTAGGATCATTTTTCGTATTTCCCCAAACTAACCATGGCCATATATCAAGTAAAAACTTATTAATTGGTTGTTGCTCATATTTTCCATAATTAAAAGAACCCCGATTCCAATCATTAGTAACTAAATCACCATTTTTATTGAAAACTGCCTCTTCACCAGTTTCTTTTGTATAGACTACATTATCATTTTCATTTCTCATTTTATGAATATTATTTTCATAAGCAAATTTTAAAATATAATTTATTATAGATATATTTTCTTTTGAAATTTCTTTTGTAATATCTATATTTAATTCTTTTAATCCGTCTTCCAGATATTTTTTTAAATCAATTGTATTTTTTGAATCTTTGAATACAGAAATAATATTTTTTTCTGCAAAGATATTTGAAATCAACAGTAACATTAATGTAATTAAAATAAATTTTTTTTTTCATTTTCTCTCCTGCGCCGAAGGCGTCAGCCTAACTAACGCTTAACCTGCATTTGTGCCTTTGCCGACGCGAAGCGTAAGGCAAAGTTGGCACGAAAGTTGCGGTGCCGTATAGGCACACAGCAGGCAACTTTCGCGACAAAACAAATGTCAGGTTGAAGCGGGTGTTAGGTTTTCTTTTGAATTCCAACAATTTTCCAAAACCCATTGTTAAAACTCGGGATAGCAACATCATCCGTTTTTGATTCATATATTAATCTAAATGTTAATGAGTTTGAATCTGTATCTACATATACTTCAGTTATTGCCGGTGCTTCATTAACTATCTTTGTAAAATGAAATACCTTATAAGCCATATTACTATATTCTTTCTTTATACTAGGTATTTTTGCTTGACCTGAATAAAAATAACGTTTCCAGAATAATTCCGAAAGAGCTTTGTAATTTCTCTTTTCGAGGTATCGAAAAAATTGAAGCACGACATATTCCGGTCCATCTTTCTCTATTTTAGATGGATTTGCATTGATGAATTGGATATCTTCGACTGAATATTGCTTCGCTTTCCATTTTTCCAGTTCTTCTTTTACAAGATTATTTTTCTTTATTCTTAATAAGATATCCATGAAATCTGGAGGAATATTATCAGCTATAAACTTACTATGTCGTTCTTTTTCAGAGAGCTTTGCTTGTGCCCAGTCGCGAATTACAAATAAATAGTGCCAGCATTTTAAAGCAACTTTTTTATTTGCATATCCTAAATCAAGTCCATGAAGTATACCATTTCTATAAGGTTCTTCTATTTCATCAATACGTGTTTTGAATCGTCCTTTTCTAAATACACTTTGAATGACTTCAAGTCCATTATCAATAGTAGTTATTGAATCCCATGTATCCATATCCTTATTTTCAAAATGAAATCCTTTACCAACAACATCATTTACAATACCATCTATCATCATCAAAATAATAGGTATCATTGCATAGAATCTATTTTCTTCATAATCCATAAAAGCCGATTTAATAAGAGGTAGTCTTATGGATGTTATTTCTATACGATTAAGCAATTGTATTTCAAATTTTATTCTTTCATTATTGTAATAGTTTGAAAATCCAGCTATTGCATCAGCAAGGTTACCATTCTTAGCCAGGTCAATTTGAGTTTGCATAAAATCGGTATCCATTGAATCATATGCAATCCAGCCATATTCTGAGAAAAATAAATTAAATTCGTCTGGAATTTTCTTCATTTCGATTATTTTCTCTTTGAGTTCTTTTACTTGATTTGCTAAATCTTTGACTTTTTTACTTCCACCAAATAAAAAAGGAATAAATTTAGCAACTTTTAATAGAGCTTCAAAACCATATATTTGCTCTTCTAACTTATTAAGTGACTCAGTATCGGAATATTTCATACCTTTTCCATTTTAAATATAAATCTAACATTCGCTTGACCTGCATTTGTGCCTTTGCCGATGCGCATAGCAGCGGCAAAGTTGGCGCGAAAGTTGCATAAAAAGGGAGCCGTAGGCGACCGCCCAAGCAACTTTCGTGACAAAACAAATGTCAGGTTGAAGCGGGTGTTATGTTTTCCTATTCTTATGGAATATTTCCAGCACATAATCTATAGATGTAATATAATAAATTAATTATTAATATACAAATACTTGCCTTCTCACAGACTTTATTCTTTTCTCCAAAAAACATTAATACTGTTGCAATACATAACGGAACTCCCATTATATTATAATAACAATAATTTCTTATATCGCTTTTTAATAAACTAATTATTGCCCGTGTAACGCCACATGTCGGACACGGGCAACTAAATAATGCTCTTATTATACAAGTCATATTTGCAAAATCAAATATTTAACCTTGACAGGAATTCAGTATAAACGAAAAAAATAAGGCGTTTTACATAATTCTTGTCTGGAAAAGATATTTCACTGTCTCTCCTTCCTCATAGATATCCGCCCATTGTGTTTTTTTATACTGAACCCCTGAAATCAGGTCTTATTGGATTATAATATTTGCATTAATGCATTATAATTATATTCCTTCGTCTTTCCACTAATTTGTATCAGATCTATTAACCAAAGGACTCCACATAACCCTGCTGTCAATAATTTTAGAATTCCCATTCCGGTATTGCCAAGCATAAATCTATCAACTCCAAATTCACCAAGGAAAATGCTTATAAGTAACATCGTTGTGGGATCTTTCATCTCAACTGAACTTATTGTGGCATATCTTGAATCATCTATGGTTACCATTTTTTCTCGAATAATTGCTGCTTTTTCACCAGGCAATTTCTTCCCATTTGCTACAAAAAACATATCAATTTTATTTGCGTCCATTTAGGACCTCCTATAAATTTATTTTTAGATCGAATAAATGTTATAGGTCGGTTCCGCACAAATCTTTCCGCAAGCGGTTAGCTTGTCAACCTAACATTCGCTTAACCTGCATTTGCGGCTCATCCGCAATGTCAGGTTGAAGCGAGTGTTAGACGCTATTTGCTATTCTCTCCAAACAAAATACGAACAAAATCTCTTCTTGAATACAAAATCCTTACAATTCTTATAACTTCGTCTTCAATTCTATAAAATATTGAATAATTATTTGCAAGCACGAACTTATAATCTGTAGGAAATGAAACATATTTTTCCACAGGAATTCCTATATTTGGAAAAACTGTCAAATTTTCATAAGTTTCTATAATTTTTGAAATGGTATTATGTGCTGCTATGGGATTTTAAAGTTCATTCTCTATATAATCTTTGATTTCAAGTAAATCTGCTGCCGCTTGCGGAGCAATCTTTATCTCAAACATCAAAATCCCGCTATTTTTCTGACTTGTGTTGTGTCCAGCCATCCGTTTTGCAAAGCAGATTCTTCACCTTTCTTCAATTCAGAAAAAAGAGTTTTCGTAGCCGTTAATTTTTCGTAATCTCTTATGGAAATTACCGCATAACACCCCCTGCCATTTTTAGTAAGAAAGACCGGCGATTCATCAGCAACATCCTGCAAAACTTCATTATAATTACGCAAATCCGAAACAGGTTTTATAGCAATCATATATACCTCTAATATTCGTAATATTTTACGAAACAATTATCTTAAAATACTTATAAAATGTCAAGTGGTATAAAGTTGACTTAAGCATCTTCTTCATTATATCTTCTCTAAAGTTTTATTTTATCATCAAGTTCTACCTACCTGATAATAAAATATTCTCTTTTTCTTCTATTGTTTTTATAATCGCATCATAATTTTCTTTCTTTCCCAATATTTCTTTTTTTAAGAAAATATACCTTCCATTTGAGAATTCTAAAATATAAAATTTTTCTGATTCAGAGTTTGTAATATAATCTTGTAAGTTATACCTAGAAATCGTACCAAGACTTACTGTTTCAATATAACTATCAGTTACTTCTATAATTGTTTCAATATTCTCAGAAATGTTATATCTCTTTAGTACTTCGGCATCATATTTTTTTAATTTTTTTGCAACACGAGCTTTGTACTCTCTCTCTAAAAAAATTAGGCCAATCATAGAACGAATAATATAGAAAATACCAAATAAATAAATGAAATATCGAAAATTATCATTTTTTCCGGTAGTTCTCATAAAATACCCCATTACTAATGTTCCTATTCCAATTATAATAACAACAAACCAGCCTATTTTTGTTTTGCGAAGTGTCTTTTTTGTTATTCCAATTAAATTATACATTTCGAGTGCAATATCTATTCTATCTTGTTTAGAAGTCGTTTCTTTAAGTAACATATTTTTTCTCCTTAGCACGCCAGCGACGTGTCCGTATAACATTGTTTTAAACCGCAAACGGGCATAGTCCCGTTTGTCGGCTTTGAAAACTGTGTTATGTGATTATTTATGTTTATTATAGAAATTTACAATATCAGAATCATTAAATCGAGTTATCAATCTTTGATTTAATTTCAAGTCTTTTAACGAAATTGCAGTTATCCCACAGAATTTCTCATTTAAGAAATAAATTTCAAAATTTTTATTTTCAAATTCTTCTGTAATGTAATAATCGATATTATATCCAGCTAAAGTAATAGAATATAAATGAATATTTTTATATTTTCCTTTTTTATGAACCAATAATAAATCAGATGTATAAGTATTGCCAAGTTTAACTTTCGATATGTGAATAGGAAATTTATACCAAGGAATAGGATTTTTTGAAAATATTATTTTTTTTATAATTTGATTATATGGTCCCAAATCATAATTTAAAAATTCTTCTCTGCCAGAGATTGATGCTCTCCACAGAATAGATAATAAACACTTTTTTATTTCATCATAGTTATATTTTTCGATTAGTAGTATATTATTTGAGATTTCTTTGGCATTTAAATTTGTATAATTTTTTGAAATTATATCATTAAAAAACTTAGCTGTAATAGTTTCTTTTGTTGACAGTAATTCTTCACAATCATAACAAAATAATTCTTCGCGAAACCCTTTTTGTTGTATTTTAGTTTTATTTTCATTATCTTCAGACACTACTACAAATTTATGATCATTTGTGTAAATATATTTATAAAAAACTCCGGAATTATATGTGATTGTTGCAAAGTTTTTGACAGATTACAATTAAAACAATTTTCCATTTTATACTCCTTCGCTGCCCAAAGGGCAGTCCACATAATGGCGCGCAACATCCATCCAACATTCGCTTAATCTGCAACAAGGCTTGTCCACAATGTCAGGTCGAAGCGGGTGTTAGGTGCTGCTCTCAAATCTAATTACTTGCTTTCTTGCATCAACGTAAGCCATTACTCCAAAAGGAATAATACATTTTGGAGACGCATGTCCTATATTTACATTATAAACAATCGGTAGATTTGAATCTTCTACTATTTCAATTAGAATTTTTTTATAATCTTTATAATAAGCTTCATCCATAGGTTTTCCAACTATAATTCCCTTTATTACGGAAAAGATACCTGTTTCTTTTAGTTTTATCAGCATTTTTTTATATAACTTAGGATGAGTTTTCTCTTCACTTGATTCAAGAAGCAGAATTTTATTCGTCCAATCGTCTAGTGTTGGGAATAAATTATATTTTTTACATAAATCCACTGTGTCAGAATATCGAGAATTATCAAACATATCATAAATGGATTCTATACAGCCGCCTAAAATTTGTCCATTAAATGTTGCACTACCTTGTAAAAGTTCAAAACCTAAGTTTTTATGTTTGTTTTTAGGGACACCAATCTGGGATTCATCAAATGATTTTCTTTCTTCATACCAATATTCACTTGGTTGTATTTCCCTTATTGTTCCGGTACGAATCAATTCTTCAAAATACTTACTCGTGTATGGAAGCATCTCATTATCAAGCTCACAAATATCAGGAAGAAAGGCCTGACCATAAAAAGTATTTAATCCTACTTTATGGAGCATAAAATGATTCATTGTCGTATCTGAATAACCTAAAAAGATTTTTTTATTATTTTCAACAACCTTTTTTAGCTCATCATTCTCAAAAAAATAAGGTAAAAGGCGGTATGTATCATCTCCGCCTATTGCGCATAAAATCATATCTATAGATTTGTCACTCAAAGCATTTAACAAATCGTTAGCCCTTAATTCAGGATGTTCAGACAAATAAGTTATTCCTTTTAAAGCATTTTCAGTAGTAACGACTTCAAGGCCGTAATCATTAAGTCTTTTCATTCCAATTTTTACTTCATGCTGAACAAAAGATTCTCCAAGAATTCCTCTTGAAAGACTTATTATTGCTATCTTTTTTATCAATTTTACCCCCGCGCCCCCCCCAGTACGGGGCGTCCACATAACATTCGCTTAACCTGCATTTGCGGCTACTCCGCAATGTCAGGTTGAAGCGGGTGTTAGGTGTTTTCCTTTACATAATTCAAATAAAAATTTATAAAATCATCTTTATTATAAGTTTCAGTTTTATTCATAAACATTATATTAATAAATTCTAACTTTGCATTTCCTAGAATATATGTTTTTGTTTCAATGTGTTTATTATAATTTTTAATAAGCATATTCTTTTTTATTTTTTCAGCAAATGAATTTACACATCTACTTTTATCTCTTGTTAATTTTGATAAAATTTTGTATTTTAGTAATCCATCTCGACTAAAAAAAGGTACGACTAGACTATCTAAATATTCTAATAATGTAAGATTAGCAAATTCATTATTCAGATTTAAGATTTTTGAATAGAGATTTTTCCTAATTCTAATTTCATAAGCATATAACCACGTAAATTCCATTATATAATCATATAAAAGTAGCGGATCATTTTCTATTACAAAAAGAAAATACTCTTCCAGTAGTTTTTTACATTTTATTCTATGAATATTTAAAGTATCACAGATTATAATCAATGCTTCTCTTCGTCTGGTATATGAAGAATCAAATAGCATTTTTTCACAAAATTTATAAATACAATCATTTTCATATTTTTTTAATATTAATTCTCGATATTTATGTGAATGAGTTACTGAATCACAAATAAATGAACAAGGACTTTTCCATTCATGAATAGCATCATTTTCATAACATTTTTCGAAGAAAAGATTTATATCTTTAATTTGTAACAAGTCCTTGCATACCTCTTCCAAATATTCATCTGTAAGATAATATGTATATTCTTTTACTTTTTGTATTAATTCATTCTCTTCCAATATTTTATCCTATTTTTACCCTTATACACCTAACATTGTTTTAAACCGCAACGCAAGCAACGCCTTGCGTTGTCGGCTTTGAAAACTGTGTTAGGCGATATGTTAATCAGAGAATAGAGTAACATTAAATCCTAAAGCTCTTAATCCTTTATTTACACGATTATTTCTTAAATGTGTAATCTCAGGCCGTCCCCAGCCAACTAATTCACCAACAATACTTCTTCCAAAATGGTCTATGCGATATTTGGGATTATATATTGTATTATAAACACGTTCTTCAAGATTAACTGTATCTTCAAAAAGCAAATATTTCATAGTTTCTTGAATAGTTAAACCGCTTGATGTTCTTTGTTTCAAAATCCACTCCACGTAGTAATCCACTCGTTCTTCCATGGATGCCTTAAAATCTGAGGGTAAACCAAAATCAGAATTTTTCATCTGCCGTGCATGATTTCTAGCTGCATGATTTTGATTAAAAACAGTAATTAATTCTTCTTTTGTCAAGTCTCTATTTCTTAAATTTGAAAGTATTACTTTATTAGATTTATTCCATTCGTTAATATGCACATTTTCATTACTTGGCGGAGTTGATAACGTTTTCCACCATTCAATGGCTTGTTGAATTGCTCCATCCGGATCAGATTTATTTTTTTCATATTCGGTATTAACTAACTCAGAACTTTTTAAACCTTCATCTTTTTCTTTCAATAAATAAGAATAATAGTATGCATGCAAAACTTGATCTGTTATTATTGAAATATCTGCAGTTGTATCTACCCAACTTGGTTGTTTTATATTTCTTATTTTCTCATGTATTATTCTCAAATATTTTTGTGTTTCTCTCCATTCTTGCAAGAAAAACAACTTTTTTTTATCATTATTTTTCTCTTTATCATTTTCCCAGTCGTAAACTCCATGTTTTAAGATAAACAAGTGGGAGAATCTTTCCTCAAATAAATTATCAAGGTTTTGTTTTATAAATCTTCGATGTTCATTCTCGATTTTTGACTCTTCTATATATTTTTCCATCAATTCTGCATCTTCCATAGTAGCAGGAATGCTATTCTCTCTTAGAAAGGAAAAATACTTTTCAATTTCTATCTTATATTCTTCGGTTAATTCATCCTCTGGTATGAAAATGCCTGTTTCAACATTATAATACATAGCATTTTCAGTTAAATTATGAGAGCCGATATAAACTCCATATCCATGAAACCAAATCAATTTTGAATGAAACAACTCTGCAAAAGGAAAAAACTTAATATATGGAGATTTTATCGCGTCTTTAACGATTTCTAACTTTGAGGAAATATCAGAATTGAACAAACCCCACCAATCAAGATGTATTTTTTTCTTATTGCAAATTTTCATCAAAGTATCGTCTTGAGTATAAGCTATAGATGCTGATATTTCTGTTACATTATCAGGAATATCTTTAATTAGAACAGCGAATTTCCTAGTTGTTTTATAGTCTAAAAATAATTTCATATCCCTCTCCTTGCGGTGCAGAGCACCGTCAACCTAACATTCGCTTAACCTGCATTTGCGGCTCGTCCGCAATGTCAGGTTGAAGCGGGTGTTAGACGCTATTTGCTATTCTCTCCAAATAAAATACGAACAAAATCTCTTCTTGAATACAAAATTCTTATAATTCTTATAACTTCGTTTTCAATTCTATAAAATATTGAATAATTATTTGCAAGCACGAACTTATAATCGGTAGGAAATGAAACATATTTTTCCACAGAAATCCCTATATTTGGAGAGAACGCCAAATTTTCATAGGTTTCTATAATTTTTGAAATAGTATTATGTGCTGCTATGGGATTTTGAAGTTCATTCTCTATATAATTTTTAATTTCAAGTAAGTCTGCTGCCGCTTGCGGAGCAATCTTTATCTCAAACATCAAAGTCCTGTCATTTTTCTGACTTGAGTTGTGTCCAGCCATCCATTTTGCAAAGCAGACTCTTCGCCTTTCTTCAATTCAGAAAAAAGAGTTTTTGTAGCTGTCAATTTTTCGTAATCTCTTATGGAAATCACCGCATAACACCCTCTGCCATTTTTAGTAAGAAATACCGGCGATTCATCGGCAACATCCTGCAAAACTTCATTATAATTACGCAAATCCGAAACAGGTTTTATAGCTATCATACACACCTCTAATATTCGTAATATTTTACGAAATAATTATCTTAAAATACTTATAAAATGTCAAGAGGATTAAACTCTCATATTTTTTACCAATTGTGAATAAAGACCTCTCCATGACCGTTCGAAAGACTTATAACTCGTTGATTTCCTGAATAAGCTCTAAAATCCTTAGATAAACATTTTATTTTCCTTATCCAAGTAGCTATTATAATACAGCATAACTTTACTCAAAAATAAGCTACTAATTTGGGTTTTATGCTTTAATTTAGAAGAATATATCACATTTTTCAAAGTTAAAGTTTATCGTGCCGTAAGGCATCTGTCTAACATTGTTTTAAACCGCAAGCTACAACAGCAACTTGTCGGCTTTGAGAACTATATTAGGTCACTTTTTTTCTATCAATGCAACACTTACTTTGTAATTAAATGCTTTCAGTGTAATTACAGATTGCCTTAGATTTAATAAAGAAAAGAAAGGAAGGGCTTCTTCAATTGGTTTTCTACCTTTGTTTATAATTGCTATTATAATTTCACAATCACTAGCTTTAAATGTATTGTCAACAGGAATAAATGATAAATCATAATTCAGTTTCTTCTTGGCTTTCTCTCGTATAGCTTTTCTAAATCCTTCGTCCTTTATTAGCGATTCAGCAGATATTCTACATTGAGAGAATAAGTGACTTAAATTAGCAGAATTATGTTTCTGCTTTACATGTATAAATTGCAATGTTTTTGTTAATATATCACATGGCTCTATTTCCGTTCTAGCCGAATCACATTTAACTGTCATTTTATCAAGTACATAACAATCTTTGGTGTTCATAAACTTATTATTATATTCCCCTTCTGTTTTTACATCACAATTAGGGAACTTAAAAGAAGATAATGGAATTGTTTTTACATAATCAATAACTGTCTTAACAAAATTAGTTTCAATCTTGTACCAACGACCTAAAGTAAAAATATACTTGCTATTTTTATAATCGGTCTCATATGTTAAACATTTATACACAGACCATTTAATAGTTAGGTCGTTTGAAGCAAGATTCACATAGATTCTTTCTTTTTTCAATTCATCATAATCATTTAATTGTGCTACGTTGTTAAGAAAATGCTCAATATGAAGTTCTGAAGTCAAAGCATTCTCATCATAGTTTTTTTTATAACAAAATCCACTAATATCATCCCAGTCCATTACCTTATCTGGTGCAAGAATCATTTTTTCGGAATTTTTTGAATTCAAATCAGATATAAGCATTTTTCGTAATTCGTTAATCAATAGCTTGTTGCGTTCTTCCCTAAGATTATCAACCCAATCAAAGTCTTTTTTATACTTAGAGGAAGTATAATGATGGAGCATTATTCGCGCCTTTTTTTCTAGATCATGAACAGATTGCTCCGCATTAATAATTATTCCATCACGTCCTGCAATTTGCTTGGCAAACCTTTGATTCTTTGGAACACCGGTAACAGACCTCGACAAATCATTAAGGATATCTATTCCAAATGTTTCTTTTTCAGACCCTATACTTGTCTAAATTCTTGATTGAACAGTTAGTGCTTCAAGCTTCGCAGTATCTAAACTTCTTATTTGTTTCGGATCTATAGCATTAATTGCAATTCTAAATCCAAAATCATTTACAATTAATTCATCCCTAAGTAAACACCTTCCATAACCAAAAGTGAATGCAAATATCCTACTTTTTGTCTTTAGAAAAAGAATTGCTCTTGTTGATTGGTTTTTAATTTGATCAAATGGTGATCAGAGGCTTCTTCAAGAAACTTAACCCATCTAGGTGGTTTTTCTTTCGATTCGCCAATGATTATTACACCTTCATATTTAATTTTACTGTTTAATTTATAGTTGTTATAAGTAAAATCATTGCGGAGACAATCTTTGAAAGATGAAACTCTTTCTTTGATTAAGTAGCAAGTAAGATGCCATGTTTTCTTTTTCATTTTTCCTCCTCACGGTGTATAGCACCGTCAAGCTAACATGCAGTTAAGCTGCAAAACGTACCGGCGTCTAGCCGGCCGCTCTTCAGAGCGGGTTTTGTCAGTCTTGAACTGCGTGTTAGACGCTTTTATTTTAATTATATCATTTATATTAACAATTATGCTTTTATACCTTACTTTATTTTGCTTTTTCTTACTATACATTCATAAATAAAAAATTTAAAATTTTACTATATGGATAAATTTTATATAACTTAATAGCTTTATATTATAAATAAGCTTTATTTTTATACTATTACATAACAATATTAAAACACAAAAACTAAAGTTTTATTTTCCTTAATAAATAATTATTATAATCACCACGACCGTCCGAAGGACTTTTATTTTCTTGATTTACTTAGCAAATTTAAAATACTTAAATAAAAGTTTTATTTTTTTTAACAAGTAATTATTATAATTACCATGACCGTCCGAAGGACTTTTAGTTCATTGATTTCCTTAACAAGTTTTAAAATCCACAGATAAAAGTTTTATTCCATTATACAAGTAGATATTATAACAAAACTTTACTCAAAAAACTAAGCTTTTAATTTGGGTTTTACGCTTTAATTTACAAAAACACACCCTATTTTTCAAAGTTACAGTTTATCGTGCCGAAGGCATCGGTCTAACATTCTTTCGACCTTTCTTATAAACTATAGTATATATTTCTATTTATAAGCAATGGCTTGTAATGTTTTTGCTTTTCATTATTCCAATTGAATATCATAAGTAAGTAATCAAAATATCAATTTTCAAGTTTTTTAACAACAAATCTGATATATGTATGAAATCCCATAGCATTATAAAAATATTTTGCATCTTCATTCAATTCCCAATGGGTTAGCTCTATCTGTGTTGCTTTTTTCTGAATTGCAAATTTTGCAATTTCATTTATAAGGCCTCTACCGATACCTTTTCGCTTATACCCGGGAAGTATGCTGATTTGATCGATATGTACTCCTTTGTATGCTTTTCGAAAAGGATTTTCCTGATAGTCTCGAATATAAAATAGGGCATAGCCGACATCTTTTCTAGCATAAGAGGCAATAAAACAAAACCAATTTTCCTCTTGTAATTGTTTGTTCAGAAATTCGACTGTTTCATTATATGAAAAAGGTTTAAAATATTCAGGATATAGTGTATAGTGAAGCTCTTGTGCCGTTTTATTCATTTCGGCAATATATTCAGCATCTTTTGATAATCGAAAATTTAAATCCATAATAATAGTATCCTCTTTTTGCTATAGTTTTTGTGATCATCTTATTTTTTTAACGTGCGAAGCATCGCTCTAACATTCGCTTAACCTGCATTTGTGACTTTCCGATGCATATAGCAGCGGCAAAGTTGGCGTAAGACTTGCGGTGCCGTAAAGGCACATTAAGCAAGTTTTATGACAAAACAAATGTCAGCGTTGAAGCGGGTGTTAGGTGATTTTCATATCACTAATTTCTCGTAATTTACTTACATCATTTGAGGTAAGTATCTCGAGATTTGCCGTTATTTTTTCTATTGGCCAATCCCACCATTTTATACTTTCTAAAAGATCAATAATTTCATTATCAAATCTTTTTCGTATTAATTTTGCAGGATTTCCTCCAACGATTGAATATGGTTCTACATCTTTTACTACAACAGAATTTGATGCAATTATTGAACCATTACCTATCTTTATTCCGGGCATTATTAAAGAATTATAACCAATCCACACATCATTCTGAATTACCGTATCACCTTTAATTGGTAACTCTTCCATTTCTGGTGTTACTTTTTCCCATCCATTTCTAAATATTGAAAATGGATATGTTGTGAAACAATTCATTTTATGATTTGCACCATTCATTATGAACTTAACATCTCGGGCAATGGCACAAAACTTTCCAATAATTAATTTGTCTCCAATGAATGGATAATGATACAGAACATTATTTTCAAAGTTTTCTGAATTTACTGGATCATCGTAATACGAATAATCGCCAACGATTATATTTTGATTAGTAATTATATTCTTAATAAAACATACTTGATCAAACCCCTTCATAGGGTGTATTTCATTGGGTTGGGGACCGTACATATAAAACTCCTATAATTATTATGGTGAAGATAATTTATATAAATCTTATATGTTCATTTCTGGCCTTTTCTCCTCTTGATTATTACAGATATATATTTACCACATTTATCTTTAATGTGTAAATAATCTTCTTTCTTGCCCGCCGAAGGCGTCCACCTAACATTCGCTTAACCTGCATTTGCGGCTTATCCGCAATGTCAGGTTGAAGCGGGTGTTAGGTGATAATTCCTTTTTCAACAAGAAATTTAGCAACACCATCGTTATCATTTGTCTCAGTCACGAATTTTGCAATTGTTTTCAATTCACTAATTGCATTTCCCATTGCCACGGCATTCTTACAAAATTTGAACATTTCAATATCATTGTAATCATCACCAAAACAATATATATCATTAGACCTGATTTTATATTTTTTAGAAATCTCATTAATTGATTTCTCTTTTGATGCATTCTTATCCATTATTTGAATTAATGTCTTTGAATCCGTCTCTATTACATTACAAATGTTATTAAACTTTTCATTTAAATAATTTAAATCTGAATAAGAATTTATCAATATCTTATTCGGATTTTTTTGAAGTAACTTAGTCTCCGTAATAATTTCAGGACCATCATCTACAGAATAAAAATCCTTAAAATCAAAAGTGGAAGACGAAAACCATGTATCATTATCTTCGATAGAAACCACGGCACATTTATCATTTTCTTTTATATAATAAAATACTTCCTTAAAGACATCTTTTTCTATAAAATGTGAAAAAGTTATACCATCAAAACAGCGAACAAGAGCACCATTATAATAAATATTATCTGTTGGAACTCCAAGTTTTTTAATCTTAGAATCTATGCTTCTAGGAGGGCGAGCTGTTGCTATTACAATTTTATGACCGGCTAAATACAGTTTTTGAACAGCTTTTTTATTAGATTCAGATATTTCCTTTTTAGAATTTAATAAAGTTCCATCTAAATCAAATGCAAATAACATTTTTCCTCCAAGCGCCCCAGTGCGGGCGTCCACCTAACTTCTCGCTTAACCTGCATTTGCGGCTTGTCCGCAATGTCAGGTTGAAGCGGGTGTTAGGTGATTACTCAATCAACAACTTTATATTATCTACAACAGCATTTATCTCTTCTTCTGTTGTTTTTTCTATAAAATCACAACTTCTTTTTTTATAATCAAGGTTCTTTACTTGGTCGCTAAGAATACAGCCATTTATCGAATGATTATCCAATACAATTTCAAAAGGATAGCCTTTTATATGGCTTGTAATAGGACAAAATAAAGCAAGTCCGACTTTTTGATTGTATCTTTTTTGAGAAATGCAAATTGCAGGACGACGACCTTTCTGCTCATGTCCTGCTTGCGGATTAAAATCAAGCCAAACTAAATCGCCTCTATCGGGAACATAATTTGAATTCACCATTCTTCGTCACCTACTGAATAACCTGTAGAGATTTCCGAATGAACATTTTCAGAAGTAACCATTGCCAGCATATCATCAAGAGTTTTTTCCTGAGGAAGAATTACGATTTTTCCTTTTTCTGCGATTACTTCTATTTTGCTTCCATTCTTTACATTATTATCTTTTGCCCAAAGAGAGGGTATTCTAAATCCGAGACTATTACCCCATTTCTGAACTACAACCTGCATAATAAACCTCCATTATTTTTTAGTATATACATTGTATAGTTTTTTGTCAAGTTTTTTTTTTCAAAAAAGCGGGCTTAATCCACTGCCTAAATCGTTCATATTTGAAAACTATGACTTTCATGCCATATTCTTCAGCTGCTATATAATACATATAACCAATTATCCCTCCCCTCCGAATGCAGATTTTCATAAGATTACTATTCCATCAGCACCAATTATCTTCTGTATTATCACAAGTAATCTAAGTCAATTCAATATATTGTTCAGAAGGGATATACTCCATTTATCACTGTAACCTTTGCTTTAGCGATTAGAAATCCTGTACTTTGGCAACTACATAGGATAAATAGACTTATTAACTGGGAATATATTTCTTCATTTTTACCTCAAGCTGCCCGAAGGGCAGTCCACATAACATTCTTTATGCCTATCATTATAATAACCCAAAATACAACTTTTTACAATATGTTAATCTAATATTTTAGAGATTTTCAAACTGTTTAACTGAAAGAGGCTGCAATAAAATCAATTCTGTTTTAAGTCAGTCGATTTCAATCGGTTATGATTTTAATTCCATAGGTTCATATAATCTGAAAAATTATTTAAAAAAGGCGTGAAAAAAGACTTTTATGAAAATTGTATGTCTAATTTCTTTTTCTTTTTTGTGCAGTCTTTAAGATACAAATTGATTAAATTTTGATACGGTATTCCTGAATTTTCAGCCATATTTTTAAAATATGCAATAATATCGTCATCAAGACGTATTGTTATCTGCTTCTTTAGCCTATCAACATAAGGGTTTTTAATAGCTTTTGAAAAATCATATTCTTCTCTCATAATTGCCCTCCATAATATTTTCTTTAATCTTCTATCGTCCAATCCTCAATTAATAACCCTTCGACATTTGTGTGTTATCAATGTTCCGCTATAAAAAAATACTTCACATTGCCTCCAGCTTTGTATCAGCAGAAAAATCCGGTTCAGCGGATATATTCATTTCGATATCTTTGCCGCTTCCAAAATATTGCCAGATATTTTTTTTATTTGTGTCATCTCTAAGGTCGAAAGGAAGTCCATTAACTGCAACCGTTTTTTTCATATTAATATTATATATTTAAATAAGCCGTTTGTCAATTTATAGTAATTTATAAAGATTTTTTTCACTGCCTTGTAATCCGATTTTGTTCCATAATTTTTTTATAATCAAAGTTATGTTCACGTGCATAGCTGATAAATTCTTTTTCTTCTTCCGTTACCCTAATCTGAAATTTTAATGGCGAGCCGAGCTTTTGTTTTCTGTCGGCTCCGGGCCTTTTACCTCCATGCCCAAAATAAATTTCATAATAATTATCACCTGACAATTCTTTATATTCCGCCTCAGAAATTATTTTTTCATCAAATTCTACCTGTGATTTTAACTTTTTAACGACAAATCCTTCCATATCTTTTACAAAAACATAATCCATAGCTATTCTCCTTTCAATCTAGTTTTAGCAAGCCTTATTACATCATCAGGTGCTCTACGGCTTTTTTTTACATATATTAACCCTATAAGAATAATCGCATTTTCTTTATATTTAAACAAAGCTCTAACATCATTACTTTTAATTTCAAAAATACCGTTTCTTAAAAATCTACGTTTTACGAATTCTATACCGATAGTTTCAATAATTTTAAAATCTCTATCTAATATTTTTCTTTGAATGTCTGTTAATTCCGAATATTCTTTTTCTGCTTCAGGAATTTTTTCTACTTTAAACTTCATACTTATAATTATACAGTATTTATCTTGATTTTGTCAACAAATTCATTTTTTGAAAGTATATGAAAGAATATATATCAATAGTACTGTATTTTAAAATATTAAATTGTAATATGTAAAAAAATGTATAATATTCGATTAAACAGCACACAGCTTAACTGTGAGTCTACTTTGAAACTATATTATGAATTTTCTTTTGACTAAGGAATTCATATACCTTGCAAAACATTTGAAAATAAATTTCATGAACATCAAAAATAGTTTCATTTCGTATTTTTTCATCATATGTCATAAAAAAATATTTATGATTTTCATTCCAATAATTCCATTCATCATTTATATCTAAATATTGTTTTTCAATACAATATTTAAAAACAGAATGTGCTGTATTTAGGTTAATATTTTCAGTATTGAAAATTATTTTTTTTAATTCAAGAAAAGCGGAATTATACAAGCAATCACATAAAAAAAATACTCCATACATTTTAGATGCTTCAACTTTTCCAGAATTTATAGCAAATTCTATATATGGCAAATCACTTTTACCATCATATCCAAAAGCATTTTTTAATTCTCTAAAAAAAACAAAATATTCTGACTCTTTTTTATTACCTTTATATTTTATTGTTAAAGGTGATTCAATGTTATGCTTTTTTAAAAGAAGAACTAAAGAACTATAACTACCGCTTAATCTGCATTTGCGGCTTGTCCTTGTTGTCAGCGTTGAAGCGGGTGTTAGGTGAGTATTTTAATATTGAACAATATGTACTGTTTTTTGCTTAATACCTTTTAAAATAATGTTTGCTTCACCTGGTTCCCAATCAATAAGATAGTCATTCATAGAATTATTTACACGATTACATAGCGGTGTATTTGCCATTAATAATATTTGATTTTTTTCTGCTATATTTTCTAATCGATAAGCAATCGTCAAAGGATGCCCTATGCAAGTATATTCTTCATATATTTGTTCAATACCTGTTTTGCAGAAAAACAACTTTCCAGTACCAATTGCTGCTTTAACTTCAAAATCAGTATTATACAAACTTTCAATACAGTCTTTACAGCAACAGAAACAATTATCAGAAGCAGCTTTGTTATTATATATTTCACCAAATATTTTTGAAAACACAACTATTATTCCATCTCCCATAATTTTATCAATTTCTCCATTATACCTTTGAACATTAGGTAATATATATGAATAATATTCATATAAGTAATTCTTAACTTCTATCGGAGTAAAATTCATGATTTTAGATGAAAAATTATAAATATCTATATATGCAACAGCTGAATATGCTTCTCGATTATTAATTTTATCAATATTTTTTTTCAAGTTGAAGTTTTCTTGTAAAGATTCAATACCTATATCGTTACAAAACTTTCTATAAATATTATTACGAGCTCTTTTAGTAAGCATTCAATACTCCTTTTAATTTAAATTATCACTTTCACCATAAAAATAAATAATAACAGTGCCGCCAAAGATAAAAATATTGATGAGAGTTTAAAGCATTTATATTTAAAAACAGCAATATTTGAATTAATAATTATCTGCTTTAATAAATCCTCATCTAATTTTAGTTCTCTATCCTCTAATTTATATTCATCTATGAGTACCTTTTTATATTCATCAAAACTATATTTTGACACATCACCATAAAACAGTAGATTGTCAGATTTATTTATTTTTTTATTCTTGCCAAATGTAAGTAGTTTTTGAGATATCTTAATATTTGGAAATATCGATAATATAGAGACGAATAAAGCAATGACATACAAAATGATAAATATAATTACTCCATATTTAGGTAACATTTTAGTTTTTTCTATCGAAGTTAATATGACTATTACTAAGGAATTTATTGAATATACAGAAAATAGATAGGAATTCTTCTTTTCTGCAAATTCCAACCAATGATTAACATTTTCAAAAATAAATTTTAACAAATCATTTTCTTTCATAAAACGGAACCTCTTCAGATAAATATATTTACTTCCGCCGAAGGCGTGCACCTAACATCCCTTCGACCCTTCCTCACTATAGCATAAAAACCAATAATTTGCAATCTAAACTGCTGCAAAACAAAAAAACACATCTTTCTACCATAAAATACAAATCAGATAAATAGATGGTCGGCAGATTAGGCCTATCCTCACTAAACGGATAAAAGAAAGATCACATCCTGTCGATAGGGCTTTGAATGCCTAGTCCGCCGCGGTTTAAGACATGGGTGTAAACCATAGTGGTTTTAACATCGCTGTGGCCGAGAAGCTCTTGTATGGTGCGGATATCGTAGCCGGCTTCAAGCAAGTGCGTTGCAAATGAGTGGCGGAAAGTATGACAACCTATCGGCTTTGGGATGCCGGACTTTAAAACCGCTTCATGCAGAGTTCGCTGAATAACCGAAGGATCGATATGGTGGCGCCCTTGCTCGCCGGTTTCTTTGTTACGCCATCGGCGTGCTTGAGGAAACACCCACTGCCATGCCCAAGCCTTACCGGCATTGGGATATTTTTTTGCAAGAGCAAACGGAAGCGGCACCGAACCGAAACCTTCCTTGCAGTCTGCCTCATGTATAAGGCGGACTTTTTCCATATGTTTTTGAAGCGGAAATTTAAGAGAAACAGGAAGTACGGTTTTACGGTCTTTCGCACCCTTTCCGCAGTGTACCGTAATTTCGTTTTTCCCAAAATCAATATCCTGAATCCTTAACCGCAAGGCTTCCATAAGCCGCATTCCGGTTCCGTAAAGCAAACGGATAAGAAGCCCGTAATCGTTTTCAGGCAAAAGAGAAAATATCTTTGCAGTTTCCTCACGAGTCATTACGGCAGGCAGCTTTTTGGGCTTTTTAGCACGGACTATATTTTCAGGAGTCCTTATAGTTAAGCCTAATATATTTTTATATAGAAACAAAATAGCCGCAAGAGCCTGATTTTGGCTTGAAGCGGCAGCCTTTTCTTTGACTGCAAGGCGGCTCACAAAGGCATTTATTTCCGTATCGGAAAGAGTTTTAAGATTTTTATCCTTATTTTCATGAATAAAGCGGCTTATCCAATAGCTGTAGGCCTCCATTGTACGCTTGCTGTAGTGTTTTGCAGTAATAACTTCTTCCAACTTATTTAAAATGCACTGAACATCGGTTGCAGTATGATTATTCCTTTCTCCAATAATTTCAGTATTAAAAGGCTCAATATCATGAGGCTTGTTGCTATCATTAGGTTCACAATTTTTAAAGATAAAGCCGGAATCTGCCCTGCAAATCCCTTCATTATAAAGGTTGTTTAATAAAATATCACAAGAATTACGATCTGCAGGTATAATCCAGAAATATCCGGACGGTTTCCAAGCCCTGTTAGGTACTTTTTTTATTGATTGCAGAATTTTAGAAAAATCATCTCCCGCAGCTTTAAAACGTACCGACAAACGCTCTTTTTCATAAGGCCTAATTTCAATAAACATAAAAACCTCCTTAAAAAAGCACAATACACATTTTTTATAACATAGTTTACCCATGGTCTATTATGATGATTCATACTCCCATCCTAATAAACCGAGATAAAAATTTATGCACGGCTATTCAATTCCAATATTTTAAACAGCACAAAGCATAAAAAAAATTGTAAGAAAGTGCCGACTTCATGCAGCCGAAACATACTATAAGCGGCAGTTTTCTTATGTATAAGTTAATTATTGCATATTTTTATAGAATATGCAAGTATTTAAGATTTTTTGGGTATTAGAGGAAGAGAAATATTTCTAACTTGTTGTATAAAATTTTACTGACTATTTTTCAATTGAAGAAAGAGTGATTTTATTATAAGCATTTTTTTTATCATTTGGATGAGGTTCCAATCCTATAATTGTAATATCACCTCTATTCGGACCATATACCCAAAATATTCTTCCTGCTGCAGGTTTATTATTTTCTAAATAAGATTCCCATACTTTTATTTTATAACGCCTTGTTAATGATTCTATCTCGTGAGATTGTAAGCCCGGATAATGAGGATCATTTGAAAGTTTTTTAAAACAATTAATCAGTTTTTTAAATAATTCTTTTTCGGCTTTGCTCAATGTGTTTGAATTGTATTTTTTTTCTAAATTTTCCCAAATTTGTTTCATTTCAGGTATTCCCATACGAATTTTGAACATCAATGAACATCTCCGTAAACAGAAATATCTATAGGATCTGAAACATCCCCAAAATTAAAATTTTCCATACTTTTATCCATCATACTTAATGTGTTAGAAGAAACAGTAAAAGGCTTTGTTAATTCTCTAGGCTCAAGTACAATTGTTCCATCAGCAAATTCTTTAACATTAAAATATTCGAATAAAGTATTCCTTAAAGTAATTCTTTTTTTTGAGTCAATTCTTGCATCATATGATTTTACCGGTATTGCCTGCATATCATACCTCCAATAAAAGTGGGATTTCCCACCGATATTTTAGCACACATAATCAAAAAAAACAAGCCAGAACTGCGGACATCCGAGTCCGAGCCAAGCCGGCAATAGGCGAGTCTAGGACGCGAAGCGAATGAAAATTAACCGGAGGCGTATCTTTGATACGCTGAGGATTAATTTTTATGAAGCGACAAAGTCATCGGCCGCATATTGCCGGCTTAGAAGGTGCCGCCGCCTAGGCGGAACGAAAGACTATACCTCACCTCACCCTTCGTCTTTGAGCTGGGACTTAATGGATAGCTAAAAGAAGGGCCGGTGCTCATACTGGCAAATTTATATATTTTCCAGTTGAGGGTGAGCTTTGAAAAACCTTCAAGTTCCGATATAGCAAATTGCTGAAAAAGGTTTAGACTCAACTTATCGGTACCGAGTTTATTTTGGCTGATATTAAGAGCTATGTAGTGTTGACCTATATTTCCCATAGCAAAAATATCACCTGAGGCAAGGACTGAAGGATGAGTGTAATCCTTGTTTTTTATGTGCACAGCAGCCTCTGAAAGAATATCTTTAGCGGTATCCGTATTAGAGTATCCGAATCCGTTATAAAAATATTGTAAAGCGATACTGGTATTAGTGTCGGCATTTGAATAAGAACCGCCTAGTGTTGCCTGAAAAAAGGGCTTACTTTTTTCGGTATAGGAACTCATATCGGCCTTATAATAGGTATAGTCGCTTCCCCAGGCAAAAACGCCCTCGCCGAAAACTGCAACCTTTCCTGCAATGCTGCCCGAAACGGTGGTAATAAGACGAGGGGCTTTTTCGTATTTGTACCAGCCTCCAAAACCCAACTCCCAGTTGCCGACAACAAACTCGCCCTTTGCGGCTCCTGCCGTGTATTTGGGATCATAGCCGTCTCCCTGTCCCGGAGGCAATAGGTAGAGCCAGATATTGTGCTGGGTTTTGGGAATTATTATATGGGTTCTTAAAGAAATCCCCCCTTCCCTATCGGCTGTAGGATCTTGAGGATCGATTCTTGAAATATTTATAACATCGGCCGGACTATAAAAATAACCGGTTCCCCATTTTACCGCATGTTTTCCAAAACGGAAAAAGGCAATATTTTTAGCGGAAAAATCCGTGTAAAGCTCTTGAATTTTAATATTTGGAACTCCGCTTACTTCTACAAAAGCAGGTAACTTAAAACCGTAAAATGCAGGAGGTATACTGGGAGCAGGGGGGATAATTGCAGCCCCTTGTCCGGATAAACTTTTTTCAAACGGAAAACCGAAAAGAAATTTTCCGTAAAGTTTTAAGTTTTCATTGGGACGGGCATCAAAAAAAAGGCTTCCGTTTAAGATTGTGTTAAAGGTTCCCTTTCCGTCTTTAAAAGATTTCAGGTAATCATCCTTCTTTGAATAGGGGTCAACCCAAGCATAATCTATTCCCATTGAAGAACTTAAACTTCCGCCTATTCTCATTTTTTTTGACTCAAGGCTAAGAGTTGCCTTTTCAAGATCAGCCTTAAACTTTAAACCGCTTTTATTTTCGGAACTGGCCTCTTCGGCGGATATAAGGGTATCTTCATCTCCGCCGAAAAGCTCATTTTCCAAATCGGAAGAGTTTTCTTGAGCAAATACAAAAAAAGGAATAAATAAAACAAAAATAAAAATTACAATCTTTTTCATATTAGTTTATCTTCTCCAAATAAGCCTTGGTAAAAACGACATCATCAATTTTTGCAGTGCTGAAGTCTTGAAATATCTGCGTTGTTTTTTCTCCCTTGATAAGCTCATTTATATATATTTGATGTACGGGAAGCGGCAGACCTTCAACATTTGCGTATTTAGGTATAAGAGTAGTTCTCATGTGTTTTCCGCTTGCACCGTAACTTTCTATTTTTAAAAGGAGGTGTTCATCTTTTCGCACAAAGAATTTTTCTTGAGCATAAGCAGCATCCTTTTCGAGGGCCTTAGCGGTTACCGCATAAACCTCATACTTACCCACTTTTCCTTCTTCAATTTTAAGAATTTCCCAAGCTTGCATAAATTTGGACTTTTTATTTACATCGGATAGCTTTGTATCGCTGTTTGCCAAATTTCTTTTAAGGGAAGAATGAGTAAACTGATGGGCAATAGGATCATAGAACCAAAGATTATCCTTTTCCTGTAAATAACCGTTTCCCTTATCGGCTTCAGGTGCCAGCTGAATAAGAGTTGTTTGGTCCTTAGTATCACGCCTAAAGAGTTTAAACTGAACGACTTCCTTAGGCTGATTAGGTTTTTCGACAATCAGTGTGAGCGTACTTGTAAAATCTTTTTTAAAATTTCCCGTGTCGAAAACTTTATCCATAATTTTATACATTTCCTCCATTGAGGGAATCTCTGCGAATACTGCAATGCTTACAAAAAAAGCAATGAGTATAATCAATAATTTTTTGTTAATAAAATATTTCATACATTCTCCTATAACACGATATTTTGTGCAAAGCACAAAACTCGAAAGATAAACAGTAAGGCTGAATTTCTGCCGAACTGTTTATCGAATCTCCTATAGAAAACTTATTTTCCCGACCTTAACGCTTCGGCAGGAATCATATTAGCGGCTCTCGAAGCCGAGCCCCTTACAGTCAGCAGGGTTAAACCCAACATTATCACAAACTTTAAAAAAACTAAAAGAGCGGATAAGTTCCACGCAAAGTATCCGTTTTTGGTAAAAATCGAAAAAGATGAATCTACAGCAATCGGAATAAACGAGATAATCTGCATTACAAGAACTGCAAGGACAAAACCGCATATGGCTCCGAATAAGGATAAAAATGAAGCTTCTGCAAGGAATAGCCGCCTTATATGCTTTCTCATAACACCGCAAGAGCGCATAGTTCCGACTTCCCCCCTTCTTTCATGTACAATAATTTTAAAGGTATTTGAAATACCTATCATCGTAATAACCAAAAGCACAATCAAAATACCGAAACTTATACCGTTTAAGGTACTCATGAATGTAACCATCTGCGGAGCAAAATCGTAAAAAGTAGCTATGCCGAATTTGGTTCCCTGCCACTTTCCTTCTTCAAGCTGCTTAAATACATTGCTTGCAGGCTGTGAAGGGCTTATAGTTCTGGCAAGATCCCTGCTTGTAACGGGACTCGTTTCTGCGATTTTTCTTTCGAGCTGTTGTGCATAAATTTCCTGCATATCTGGATTTTTTAAAAAAAGCGAATATACCTCTACACTGTCTTTTTCCATCTCTGCAATTTTTTGCAAATAATCAAAATTGATATAATTTGTGATTCCGCCGAATGGAGATCGATTTACTGCAATACCTTCTACTTGAAGTTCAATAACCGTAAGCTGACCTTGCGAGGTCTTAGTTTCAAGCAAAATAATATCGTGTAAGTCTATATTTAATGCTTGGGCTACGGATTCGGAAAGAAGAATTGCATTTTCTTTTTTCATGGCCTCCCAGCTTCCTTCCTTAAAAAGAATACTGTCATGTAAAATTTTTTCTTCATCGAATTTGCAGCCGTCAATTTTAGAGGTAACTTCTTTTCCTTCAAAGATCAGCTTACCTGATGCACGGCTCCGTTTTATGATGTACGTAGTTTCTATTCCTAATTCTTTTACGGTCTTTTCTATAAACTCAACATCGTTTGTGTCCATATAAATTTGAGCAGGATCATCCGCCGATTTATCGGGAGCCTTTTTTGATCCTATTATATAGACATGGCCTCCTACGATTTTTGAAATTTCTCCGGCCATACTGTTCATGGCTCCGGAAGTCATGCCGTCCATAAAGATAACGACAAAGAAAGCAAAGGCTATCGCAAAAACCAAAAGAATACTTCGCCTTTTTTGTCTGTTTAAATTCCTAAACGCTATTTTTAATATATTCATAATCCATTTCCTTTTTAACGGTTAATTGCTTCAAGAGGACTTATCTTTAAAGCAAGCCTTACCGGATACCAATTTGCTGCAAGACCGGCCAAAAGCATTGCAGCCATTGTCCAAATAGCAGAACCGATCGAAATACTTACCCTAATCTGTTTTCCGCCGAACATAGCGGCAAGTATATCTCCAACCCTAATGTCAAAGGCATTCACAACGGCTGCCGCGATAAGAGCAAGAACCAAGCCGATAAGAACACCTATGCAAGACATAAAAAAAGATTCCGCAAAAAATATCTTTCTTACAAAACCCTTTTTAGCTCCTATAGCCCTCATTGTTCCTATCTCGGAGCTTCTTTGCATAACGGCGACAACCAATGTATTCATTATGACGATTAAAACTACAACGGAAAGAATAGCCAGCATTGTAATAAAAAGAATTCTTGTTCCTTCTATTGCTCCATAATATGTTGCCATTCCGCTTTCCCAACTCATAGCTTGAGCACTTATTTCTTCTTCCTTAAACCAATCATTTAAGGTTCTTATTATGCTTTGAGTCTTTGAAGAATCTTTAAGCTTTATTACGATATGATGCCAAGCTTCATTGTCGGCTAAGTTAAGCCGATCGCGCAATTCGGTACTTCCTAAAAGATTTTCATAATCAATCTTTGCGTTTGAGCTTTGCACTGTATCTATAATATCCGAGTCCGAATCATCCGAAAAAAGTTCATCTTCTGATTTTTCGGAAAGACTTAAATCGACGGAATCGGGAATGGCCGCTGCAACTCTTGCGCCCATTGTCATATCGGCAAGTATACGGGTGGTATCTACATCAAAATAGGCTATGCCGTCTATTGCCGTATCGGGATGAGCATAATCAAAAAATCCCGTTATGATAACTTTTTGCTGTCTTGCCTTTCCGGCAAAGGCCGTTACCAAAATCTCGTCTCCCAAGTTTAAGGGTCTGTCATAATATTTTTCAAACTTTTCTTTTAAATCACGCGGAACCAGAGCAAACTTACCGTTTGATGTTTTAGGATATTCTCCTTCATAAATATTAATCGTATCAAAAAGATTTTTATAACTTTCAGGTTCAATTCCTAGAATCTGTGCATAAGGAAAAAAGGATCGGTTCTTGTCTTCGGCTTCCCATGAATCGGGTAAATCAAGAGCTTTAAGCATACCGCTTGCAAAAACGGACGGAGTAAGGCCTTTTACCTCAGGAAGGCTTTCAACCTTGGACTTAACTTTTTCAAAAGGAACCAGATAGGGCATCTTAGGTGTATCCATGCTGACACTGACTGTCTGAAAAACGCCCAAGAGTTGTACCATTATGCTATCTTTTTCAGGCTTACCTGCAATTAAAACATCGCCTGAAAAATCGCTTATACACACCTCTTGAGTTTGCTGCAATGAAAAATTTAAGATACCGAAGCCTAGGATAACCAAAAAAGTTCCTATTCCTATAAGCGATAAGGTAATAATCATCTTTGCTTTACTCGCAAAAAGATTTTTTACCGCCATTTTAAAAATTGTCTTATTCATTTACTTTTCTCCCATTAATTTTTCAGGGTGTGTTAGAACCTCATAATCTTCATCAGAAAGTTCCCAAATTAAAGACTTTACTACAGGAATATCATCCATATATGCCAGCTTATAGTTTGAAAATATGTACATATTTACACTTGACTCATCTCTATTTTTCAACACATAGCGATATAAAACTTCAACATCTTTTGGCTTGTCCTTAAAAATATCAAGAGGATTTTCACTACCTGCTTTTCCGGCACCTTCCCCGATTATCTCAGCCAAAATAGTCCGTTCCTTTTCTTCGCTAAACGTAAATAAGAGTTTATCATCTGCATCATAAACAAGGATAACTTCTTTTCCTTTATAATCAGCTTCCGCAGAAAGATTGTTATTATTTTCTTTTGCCGTACATGAAACCAGCAAAAGCAACAAAAAAACAGTTACTATAAAAATTTTATTTTTCATAATTTTAACCTCACAAGTTCAATCGAATGTTCTAAACAGCAGTTTTTGTATCTTCGAGGATTTGACCGTCCAAAATCTTAATGCGGTGGTCCGTCATATCTACAATCTTTGCATCATGTGTCGAAAAGATAAAGGTTGTTTTAAGTTCCCTGTTTACCTCTTTCATAAGCTCTAAAATCTGAATACCCGTCTTTGAGTCAAGGTTTGCAGTAGGCTCATCGGCTAAAACTATTTGAGGTTTAGTAGCCAAGGCCCTTGCGATGGCAACCCTCTGCCTTTGACCTCCTGAAAGCTCGTTAGACTTATGATGCTTCCATTCGTTCAAACCTACCTTATCGATTAAATAATTAATCCATTCGGTTTGTTTTGCTTTACTCTCTTTTGCTCTTCCAAACAAAAGAGGAAATTCTATGTTTTCGTATACGTTTAAAACAGGAACAAGGTTAAAGGATTGAAAAATAAAGCCCAAATACTCGTGGCGGAGTACGGTCATTTTTTTATCCAGTCTGTTGGGAACCTTAACCTTTTTGTTTTGCTTTTTTAAAAGAGAAGCAAAATCCGATTCCTTATAAATACTCTCATTGTTTATGATGAGCTCCCCGCCAGAGGGCGTATCTATTAAACCTATCATATTAAGAATGGTCGATTTGCCGGAACCCGAAGGCCCTGAAATTGAAACGAACTCGCCTTGCTCGATGGCAAAATCGATGCCTTTTACGGCTTCAACTAAAACCTTTCCCAATGGATAGGTCTTCTTTAAGTTTTTAACCTGTACAATATTCATACAAAACCTCCAAAAAAAGTTGTACATATTATAGGTAATATGTAAAAACTTTGTTAGATTTTTACATATTACCGGCGAGTTTTTTATAAGTCATTGAATATATAAATACTTATGAAAAACATCGCAAATAAATCTAAGGAAAACATCGAAAAGCTGAAGTTTTTCGATGTTCATAATATCATAAAAAATTAAAAGAAGCATTTACTAAAGCTTACATTTTAACTTTCTGCCTTACATTTCTGTAAGTTTACATATTTTTTGCCCGCTTTACCAGTGACAAAAGTCATGTTTGAGGCGGTAAATAGTCACTCACTTAATTTAACCGCAAATGGTATAATGAGTTATCTAGCTAGATAGTCTACATAAATTCTAACTTTTGTCAATACACTTAGATAAAATTTTAATTCTTAAAAGCTATATTTATTTCATTTTAACCGTAAAGGCCGCCAAGCGTTGAGCTTACGCTCAACTCCGCAAAGAATTTTAATAGAATCTTGATAAGCAAAATCCTCAATTAACCTTTGCGTCCCCTGTTGTATCTGTATTTGCAGCTTGTCCTTGTTGTCAGTGTTGAAGCGGGCCTTATGCTATCTGCTTGCACTTTGGAATTTTCTCTAAATCATTTACGAGTTTTAACTCTGCTTCTCTTAGATCCAATTCATTCTGCATATTAAGCCAGAATTTAGAAGTCGTCCCAAAGTATTTAGAAAGCCTCAATGCCATTTCAACAGTTATTTTTCTTTTTCCGTGAACTAAATCCAAAATTGAACTGGAAGAAACACCTAAATCTTTTGAAAGTCTATACGGAGTAATATTTAAAGGCTCGAGAAACTCTTCTAGTAAAATTTCACCGACTGTCGGTAATTCAAATCTTTTATCCATGACACACCTCCGTTTAGTGGTAATCCACAATCTGTACTTCATAAGCTTCATTATTTAGAAACTTAAACTGTATTCTCCATTGATTATTTATTCTTATGGAACAATAGTCCTTTAAATCTCCAAAAAGATGCTCAAATCTATTTCCTGGAGGAATCCTTAGATCATCCTCTTTTTCCGCTGAATTAATTATCAATAATTTAGCAAATACTCTCTTATGTATTTCAGGCGGAAGCTTAGCTGATTTATTGCCTTTCCAGATTTTTTCTCTTTCTGAATCTGCAAAAGATTTAATCATAGTTATATTATCTGTTATTAAGATATATCTGTCAAGTAGCTATATCCAATAGAGTTGGATATTTCATTTGTATATATACATCAAGAGAAAAAAAGGGAATTTGACGGAAGGTTTAAGTCAAAAAGAGACTAAGAATTAAAGCCCTTTCCGTATCTTCCCGAAAATAAAATAGAGCTGTAGTTTTTTTAGTCTATTTTGAGAGGGGAAATAAGATGCTTCATAAGATTGTTTTTCAGGATAATTTGTTTCAAATAACCAGAATGTTGGACGTAATAAAGGACGGTCTTAATTTAGACCTTTCCGAAAGTATTTTTGCAGATAAGATGATGAGGGATATTTTATTTTTTGATGCGGCTCTTCAAAAACTCTTTAATCAGATAGAGCCTCAATCCCACTTGCCCGATTATATAGATACAATGAACTGTCTTTATTTTTGCATCAAAAAATATATGAGCGTTTTGAAGCTTATCCTAACTGAAAAGCTTGGAAGCGAATCTATTTTTAACACGGAAAAAATCCGTATTGAAGGTATTTACAAAAAGCATCAGGATTTTCTCGGCAAAATAAATATAGATATTTCCGATACGAATGTTGAAAATGAAACCTACAACATAGTTTCCCAAAATGAACTTTCAGAGTTATTGAACTTAGGATAGGTCTGTGCTATAATTATTCTCATGAGAATAACCGGCGGCAGTTTAAAAAACAGACAGGTAGAATGTCCCAAGGGGATAATACGGCCTGCAATGGACAGGATGAGGGAGTCTGTTTTTTCCATACTTGGAGACCTTTCAGGTCTTTCTTTTTTAGACCTTTTTACCGGATCAGGGGTCTGCGGTTTGGAAGCCTACTCGCGCGGAGCCTACCCCGTCTACCTTGTAGAAAAAGATGCCGATAAATTCCCCGTTTTATTAAAAAATGTTTCAATGGCAGATAAAAAGCTTGAATGTAAAAGGATGCCTGCAGAAACATTTATAAAAAGAGCAAAAGAATCCTTTGATATTATCTACCTCGACCCACCCTTCCCCTATAAATTTCACATAGAACTTCTCGAAAAAATCGAAGAATCAAAAATATTAAAAGAAGGGGGCCTTGTGATGATGCACAGGCCATCCGAAAAGGCTATGCCTCAAACAATAGGCTCTTTGTCAAAAAGCGATGAAAGGATATATGGAAGATCCATCGTGGACTTTTATCGTAAAAAAATTTTAGATTGATAATCCTTACAAAAAGTTTTTATGGAGGTTCGATAAACATTTCGGATTGAAATACAAGCCGAAATGTTTATCTTCGAGTTTTGTGCTTCGCACAAAACATCGTATTATTGTATGCGGTTTGTAAACAAACCGCGTGATATGGAGGAAATGATGTTTAAGTTAAAAGAAAATTTTTTACTTGGGGTTGCTACGGCTTCTACCCAGATTGAGGGAGGAAGGGTAAACTCCAACTGGAACGATTTTTGTAACCGCAAAATGACAAATGACGGCTCCGACGTCGCCCGTGCAAATATGCACTACGAAAAGGTTGAAGAAGATACCGAACTTTTAAAAAAGATGGGAATTCAGACTTACCGCATGTCCTTAGAATGGGCACGCATTGAGCCTGAAAAGGGAAAATTTGACACTAAAGCCCTTGACCACTACAAGGAAGAATTGAGCCTTTTAAAAAAAGCAGGCATAAGGCCCTTAATAAGCCTATACCACTTCAGCCATCCCATGTGGTTTGAAAATTCGGGAGGCTTTACAAAAAAAGAAAATGTCGAAGTTTTTTTAAATTATGTAAAGACCTGCATAAGCGAGCTTGGAAGCCTTTGCAGCGACTATGTTACAATAAATGAGCCCAATGTCTATGCGGTTCAGTCCTTCTTCTTAGGCCTTTGGCCGCCCGAAAAAAAATCGATTGCAAAAACTCTAAAGGTTATGAACGTCCTAATAGCCGCACACTGCAAGGCCTACGATTTAATCCATGAAATACGCAAAGAAAAAGGCCTTACGGACACAAGGGTGAGCTTTGCCCACCACATGCAGGCCTTCCATCCAAAGTATAAAAATAGAAAAGCCGATCAAAGGGCGGCAAAAAGAATAAGCAAAATTTTCCAAGACGGAATTATGGAAGCCTGTTTTAAGGGAGAGTTTTCATTCCCCTTTAAAAATATCCTAAACATAAAAAAGAAAAACTATGTCGATTTTATAGCTATCAACTATTATTCAAGGCAGGCAGTAAGAGGGCTTTCTTACAAGGCCTTTGAAAACACGCCTAAAAACGATTTAGGCTGGGATATTTATCCATTGGGCCTAATCGAGTGCGCTCAAATCTGCTATAACTGCCTTCCCCTTCCGATAGTCATAAGCGAAAACGGAACCTGCGACAATAAGGATGAGTTTAGATGCCGCTATATCTATGATCACCTAAAACTTATAAGCGAATCTCCCCTCCCCTTTGAGGCCTATTATCATTGGTGCTTTATCGACAATTTCGAGTGGAAAGAAGGAGAATACGCCCGTTTCGGCCTTGTTCACTGTAATTATGAAACTCAAGAAAGAACTATCAAAAAAAGCGGAGAATTCTACAGCGAAATGATCAAAAAAAGAGGAGTCGATAAACCGATGGTAGAAAAATATGTTGAACCTTGCAAGTATAATGTAAAGTAATGAAGTACAATGCCTAGACTTGACAGTCTGTTGTTTTTAAACTACAATATAGATATGCGAACGATAAAAAAAACTGAAGTATTTGACACATGGCTTTCAAAACTAAAAGACGAAAAAGGAAAAGCCAAAATTACCGACAGGATAATGCGCCTAAAAAGAGGAAATAAAGGAGATCATCGCATAATTGATAAAGATATCTACGAGCTGCGTATACACTTTGGTCCGGATTATAGAATATACTGCACAGACAAGAATAACGAAATTATTTTGTTATTGATCGCAGGAGATAAATCTACCCAACCAAAAGACATTAAAAAAGCTCAACAAATGATAAAGCTATTAGAACAAGGAGATACAAAATGAAAATTACTGACTTTGATCCGGCTGATTATTTAAATACAAAAGAAGCAATGATAGAATACCTAAATGAAGCTCTTAAAACCTCTATCGAAGACAACACCCCCGAACACTTTACGGAAGCCCTCGGAGATATAACACGAGCGCAGGGATTTACAAATGTTGCAAAACATACGGATTTAAATCGAGAGCATTTGTACCGATCCTTATCAAAGAAAGGCAATCCTACATTTTCGACAATACTAAAACTCTTAAACTTCTTGGGCTTGGAAATAAACATAATAGATCCGCAAACGGCAAAGCCGGCATACTGCTAATTTAGTAAGAACTAAAAATATACATAGTTTTGCGGTTTACTTCTTCTTTCTTAAAAACGAAAGCTTTGTTTCGGAGATTATAATTGCAATAAAGATACAGGAACAACCGAGGGCTAAAGCAGGCGTAAATCTTTCGCCGGTGAGCATTATCGAAAGAAAGATACTGAACACGGATTCAAGAGAAAAAATAAGGGCCGCCGTAGCCGGAGGCGTATTCTTTTGCCCCACAGCTTGAAGCAGGACGCAGAGGGCCGTACAAAGAACGGTTAAATAAACAAGCGTAAAAACAGACTGATAATTCCAAACGGTATTGGAATTATCTTCGAACAAAAGAGAAAAAATAAGGGCATAAGTTCCTGCAAAGGCAAATTGAGCTATCGTTATGAGAGGAGCATCGAGGTCTTCCATAAATTTGGGAAGGAGTACTATGTACACGGCAAATATAAAACTGCTTATAAGGGAAAGAACATCTCCCCAGTTTACCCCCTTTTGGCTTTCCGAAATCAAATCGGGCATCGAAATTGCGAGGATTCCTGCAAAGCAAAGAAAGGCAGCAAAAAGATTGAATTTGTCCGGCCTCTTTTTTAAAACCGCAGCGTTTACAAAGGGAACAAGAACACAATAGGTTGCCACCAAAAAAGAGCTGCGGCCGGGAAGCCCCCATGCAGTAGTAATTGCAATGGCCTGCAGAGAATAACCGGCAAACATAATCAGACCTAAAACCACTCCGGCCTTTAAATAACGCTTATCAAGCTGCTTTAAGCGCTTAAAGAACACGGCACAAAGAATCAGACAGGCAGGCAAAAAGCGGCAAGCCAATAAGAAGTTGGGTTTAAAAAAATCGTTTGTGCTGCTTACTGCAACAAAGGTACTTCCCCACAAAAGGGTTGCCGAAAAAAGAGCAAGCCGTGAAAGGATTTTAGTACGCCTGCATGCAGAAACTTCAATACTGCTTTCGGCCTTTATTTCACAAGACATAGGAATTCCTAAAAATGATAGACTTAAAATCAATATTCAAATGAAAAAGCAAAGTCTAAACCTAGTTTTTGTTTTTCCCAAGGCTTATTACCGAGCTCTTTTAAAAAGGCAGAAAAATCTATCTGAAAATAGGTAAAATCAAGACCGACTCCCAAATGAGGGTAAAGCTCATGCATACCCAACCTAAAACTCAACACCTTATGAAAAACTATTTCGGTTCCAAAGGCTAGGTTTAACAAAGGACTTTTATTTTTGTTAAAAATCGGCTCGAGAATATTTTGATAATCAAGATAAAATGACCATGACGAAACGGTAGTCCACATATCGTCAAAAACCGGCATTGAACCTATGCCTGCACTCAAATTAGGCAAAAGCGTTTTATACTGTGTTTTACCTGCCGTAATTGCCTTTTTATAATCGGAAAAATTATTATAGGGGGTTAAAAAGACAGGAGTATAAGCATCTTTACAAGCAATACCTAAAAAAAAGTAGTTATCATACTTATATAAAAAACCTGCATCCAAACCGATACCGCTGGCTAAAACAATATTTAAATCCTTAAAGCCTGAATTCACAGCCAAAGCCATATCTGCCTTACTCTTATTAAAAGCATAAGAAAATGTTTGGAAAAAGCCCTTCATCTGAAAACCCAGCGATACCTTATTCACATCATCGTCATAAAGACAGATACCGTAGCCTCCGGTTACTAAAAGCTCTTCTCCCATCAAAAGTTTTTTCGTTATGGTATTTTCGATATCGGCATGAATAATGGACCTATTAAAAATACCTACAGCAAAATTCCTATCAGCTAAGCTGAGTGCTAAAGGGCCTGTAACAGAAAAGTCAATATACTTACTATCACCTGTGTAAAAATATTCCGTAAAAGCTTTTAGTTTTTCAGAAGCAAAGATTGAACTAAAACTACCAAAACTGTCTTCATTTGCATGGAGAGCAATCTTTCCTGCCGACCAACGTTTCTTCAAAAAAGGAAATATAGCCGGGTTTGTAAACAAGGTCTCGGTTCCGGCCTGATATGTTGTAAAAGGAACTCCCAATCCGCTTATACGGGGAGAAACATATGAGGGAGTTACCGGTTCCGGCATAGAAATCTGTGCAAAACACGCCGAACCAACAATTATACACAAAAACAAAAACGCAATTACTTTCTTCACTTTTACCTCCGCTCAAATTCCCTATATCTTTATTAGACTTTATGTCATTCTATCATAAAACGAATTAATCCGCAAGATATGCAATTCCATCATTTATGACAACAAAAAGTCCCTCGCCGCCCTTATAATTTTCGGCTTTCTTGTTCAATTTTAAAGAAAGACCTAGATAATTTTCGGTTACAATCCTCAAATCTTCATTGTTTTGAGGTTTTTCGATAACGCCAAAAAACAACTTTCCGTTACAAGAGGTCAAATAACTTTGATAGTTTTTTTCGCTCAATTCCGAAAGAAGCGAAGCCCTTCTACCTGCTTCCCTTTCAGGAACTTTGGGTTTCATCAAAAAAGCCTTTGTTCCCGGGCGGGCCGAAAAAGGAAAAACATGGATACCGGGAATTTTTAAATCCTCACACATCTTAAATGTTTGTAAAAAATCCTCTTCTGTCTCGGAAGGAAAACCGGTAATAATATCGCATCCGATAAAAGGATTATCCTTTACCTTGCGCAAATTATCTACAGCCCTTCTGATGTCGGCCTCCCTATAAGGCCTATTCATAGCCTTTAAAATTTTATCGCTTCCCGACTGTACCGAAAGATGAAAATGCGGGCAAATTCTTTTATTTTCTACAATTTTTAAGATGCCGTTATCTACACATTCGGGATACATGCTCGAAATGCGGAGCCTTATTTTTTTTGTGTTTTCCAAAAGCATGGCCAAAAGATTTGCAAAGCCTCCATAGGTTTCGTCCCTATATTGGGATAGGTTTACGCCCGACAAAACAACCTCTGCAGCTCCGTTTTTTTCTATTTGAACTATCCGCCTTACGGCTTCTTCAGCAGGCAGGGAAACGGAAGTACCGCGCGCAAGCCTTATTCGGCAATAGGCACAAGCATTATTACATCCGTCTTGTATTTTTAAACTGGCTCTGGAATGAAAAACAAAAACGGGAGAGCTAAGCTTAAACATTGATTTTCTTCTTTCCGTTTCCTTTATTAAAAAAGATTTATCCAGCCGGTCTTCTTTTGAATATATTTTATTTCGAAAAATAAGAAGATTTTTTTTAAGATTAACGGTATCTTCTTTTAAATCTTTATTTTTAAGGCAGGAGCCTTTTAAAAACTGAGGAAGACCATCAAGCTCATCTTTTTTTTTGCCTGAAAAGGCTATAATTCTTTTATGTATTTTTTCGATAGAATCGGCTTCAAGCTCTGCATAGCAGCCTGTAACAAAGATTACGGCATCTTCATGCTCCTTTAGTAAAAGACGGATAAGACGGCGGGCTTTTTGTTCCGCCTTTCCCGTAACCGTACAGGTATTTATTATACACAGTTTTACAGGCAAAATTGAAGTCTCTGATTCTTTTGAAAACACGTCAAAACCGCATTCGGCAAAACGGACGGCAAGAGCCTCGGATTCCACCTGATTTAAGCGGCAGCCGAGCGTTTCTATTCTAACCGAAAAAAAATTACTCATAGATTAAAAACGCTGCAACACCCTTTCACGCCCCTTTTGAGCATCAACAAGGTTTTTGTTTAAACTCAAGGCCTTATTATAGGCTTCAAGGGAATAACGGTATTCTTTTATCTGTTCTCGGGCATAGCCTAAACGAACCCACCAAAGACTGTTAAAGGAATCAAGGGTTACGGCTACGGAAAAAGCAATGTCGGCATGCCTGTACTTTGCCATTCGTAAATATATTTCTCCCATAAAATAATAGGAAGAAGGAATACGCACTCCATTGGGAGCATAAGAAATATAATCTTGAAAAAGTTTAAGGGCTTCGGAATTTTTACCCAAATAATAACAGGCCTCAGCCTGAGTTGCTATAAGGCGGGGATCTGTTTGTGCAATTTTACGTCCGGCTAAGGTCATATCATAGGTTTTTTGGTATTGGCCGTCAGCCAAAAGAGCCCATGTCATTACAACATAACTATCCAAATTATTGGGAGACTGCTTAATTTCGGCCTCGCAGACGGCAATAGCTTCGGCATAACGCCCGTTCTTATACAAGACCAGAGCATCAGGCTTATTTTGAGAAAAAACAGGAGCCCAACACAGCATAAAAAAAACAAGAGTAAACTTAAAGATAAAATTAATTTTTGTTTTTTTATCTTCCAAATTGCTTATCCTTTGTCATGGTACAAATACCGTTAAATACACATCCGCTTTCAAGAACGACTTCCGGAGCCGTAACATCGCCTATAAGTTTTCCGCAAGAAAAAACATGCACCATAGTATCGGCCAAAACATTACCTTCAACAGCTCCCTTGATAACAACCCTGTCAGCCCTGATATTGGCCTTAACAACAGAATTTTCATCAACGGTTACATCGCTTGTAGAAACCAAAAAGCCTTCCACATTGCCCTTGATCATAAACGGTTTTTTACACTCTATCTTACCGCTAAACTGAATATCAGGAGCTAAAACCGTATCGTAATCTTCTTCATCCAAATCCAATAAATTAACTTTGTCTATCTCAGCCATTATTCATCCTTTTTTTGAGATTCACTCTTCATTGAGGGAGCCTTTTCGGTCTTTTGCATAATAATATAACCAAAGCCTAACAAGAGAGAAAGGCCTAACGCAGGAAGGAGCCATGGGAAGCCTATACCTTCAAAGGGAAGAGTCTTTAATACATTGATGGTAGTATTAAAACTCATACCCACTTGATCCATTGCCGGAAAGGCTTCAAGCTTAATAAGCAAGTTATTGATAAGTTCTTGAGCCGCAACCCAGCCTTGAAGGATACTTATCGAAAGAGTGCCTATCACTGCACCATGGAAAAAGTACTTGTTAGGTATAAATTCTGCAAACAAATTTAAAACTATCAAAACAATTGCTACAGGATAAATAATTTCCAAAATAGGACCGGCAATAGAGATAATGTTATCTACACCGAAGTTTGAAAGAAAAAAACTTACAACACAGATAATGATAACTGTAGCTCGGTAGCTTATATCGTCTTTAAATCTTTTAGAAAAATACTCTCCTGCAGTTGCTGTAAGACCTATTGAGGTGGTTAAACAGGCTAAACCTATTGCTAAGCCTAAAACTATCCGTCCTCCCCTTCCCCATAATATCTCGCTGGACTGAACTACAATTTCGGTTCGCGAAAGATTATCGGATAAAACGGCACTTCCTGTTGCTCCGACATATACAAGGCCTCCGTAAACAATACCTAAGCCTATACATGCAATAAGCCCCGTCCAGATTGTCATCTTTAAAAGAGATTTTTTTTCCGTATAACCTTTTGCGGTGATACTCGAAATAACTATTGTAGCCAATATCATGGAGCCTAGAGCATCCATAGTTTGATAGCCTTCTTTAAAACCTCTTAAAAATATCTTATCGACTGAAGGATCTGAGGGTCTGCCTATGGGAGTAATAAAGCCTTTTATAACCAAGAGGCCTAAAACGGCTATCAAGGCAGGCGTTAAAAACTTTCCTACCCTATCGATAACATTATTAGGGGTTAAAACAAAGAAAAGAGTAATCGCAAAAAATATAAAGGACGATAAAACAGAGCTTATCCCGAAGTTGGGTCTGATAGCTATTTCATAAGTAGTGGCTGCAGTTCTTGGAATAGCAAAAAGAGGCCCTATTATAAGCATAACAAAGATTATAAAAAAAGTTCCGAATAATTGGTTTATATTTTTAGTAAAATTGGAAAGTTGTCCGCCGCATTTTCCCATGGATATGATACCCAAAACGGGCATTCCGACTCCCGTTACCAAAAAACCTAAAAGAGAAAAAATCCAGTCCTTTCCCGATAAGTGTCCCAACGTAGGCGGAAATATCAAGTTTCCGGCTCCTAAAAACATAGCAAATAAAGCAAAACCTATAACAATAATATCGGTGGTCTTTTTGCTCATAAATTGTTCCCATCCTTAAAAAATTATTTATTAAAACAACAAGCGATTATATCATTATTTGTGGAAAAGAAAAAGGGGGTCGATGAAAAATGTACGTCCATGCACATTTTTCATCTTAGAGTTTGCAGCAAGCGCAAACTCTCGAAGTTTGGAACCACGGACATCCTGAGTCCGATTTTTGCAATTTAATCCAATTTATAAAAATACTTTTCTAATTTACTATTTTTTTCAAATAATTCTTATAAATATAATGAGGAGGCGAGATAAACAAATGCTGAAAAAATTTGAAGATTTAACATTACAGGATGACTTTATGTTTTGTAAGGTCATGCAAAATCCGGATTTGTGTAAAAAGCTCATCGAGATGATACTGACCGATACAATCGGCAAAATTGCATATATCTCTATACAGCATAATATTAACACCTATGAACAGGCAAAATCCGTAAGGTTTGATGTTCTTGTACAAACTGAAAACGGTAAATTTTATGATGTGGAAATGCAGGTGAGTAACGAGAAGAATATATCTAAAAGAATGAGGTTTTACCAAGCAGCTATAGATATTTCGTTCTTGGATAAAGGGAATTTCTATAACGATTTAAATGAAAGCTTTATAATTTTTATCTGTTTATTTGATGTTCTAGGCAAAAATAGATCTATTTATACCTTTGAAAATATTTGTCTTGAAGATAAAAACATATCTTTACAAGACGGCACGAAAAAGGTTATAATAAACGCAGAGGCATTTAAGGATACTAAAAACAAAGAATTAAAAGAATTTTTAGAATATCTTAAAACAGGTAAAACAAAAAGCGAATTTACAAGGGAGATAGAAACTATGATACAAGCAGTCAAAAATAATGAACAGGCAAGACAAGAATATAGATTAATGTCTACTTTTGAGATGGATGCTAGGTATAAGGGTATTTATGAAACTAAGCGAGAAACGGCTAAAATATTAAAACAGTTGGGTGACTCTTTGCAAAAAATTATGCAAGTTACAGGTCTTACCGAATCCGAAATCGAAAAACTGTAATTTCACCCAACCTCCTTTGTATTCATCTCAACCAAAAAATAAACCATAAATTTGGTAACAATGCGGGTTCTTAGTGATTGCAAGCCGGCGTAGCAATCCAAGCCCTAAGCGGAATTTTGGCGAAAGGAGGGGTCATAGGGGAGGTACAACCAACGAAGTTTCGAGGTTAAACACCTTTCTTCCGAAAAAGGGGTTCTCTCCCCCTAATAATTTAATCTTCCTTAGTCTTCAATACTGCTAAGAATGCTGACTGCGGGAGCTCTACATCGCCTATCATCTTCATGCGTTTTTTTCCTTCCTTTTGCTTTTCGAGAAGTTTACGCTTTCGGGTGATGTCGCCTCCGTAGCATTTGGCAAGAACGTCCTTACGCAAGGCTGAAATCGTTTCTCTGGCTATTATCTGACTTCCGATAGCTCCCTGAATCGGTATCTTAAACTGTTGACGAGGAATTTCGTCTTTAAGTTTTTCGCAGACAAGGCGTGCCTTATCATAGGCACTCGGTTTATATGCAAGCTGGGCAAGAGCATCAACGGGCTTTCCGTTAATTAAAATATCTATCTTTGCCAAGTCGGTAGGACGGGTTTCTATAACCTCGTAATCAAAGGAAGCATAACCGCGGCTTATACTTTTAAGCCTGTCATAAAAATCGAACAAGACCTCGGCTAATGGCATCTCGTAGGTCATCTCAACCCTTTTTTCATCCAAGTAAGTCATATTGGTCTGCACTCCCCTTTTTTCCATACAGAGGGACATAACATTTCCAAGATAATTTGTAGGCGTTATAAGCGTTGCCTTTATATAAGGCTCTTCAGCCGAGGCTATAAGTCCCTCGTCGGGATAATCGGCCGGGTTATCGCAAATAATTTCTTCTCCCGTACGCATGGTAAGTTTATAGCGTACCGAGGGAGCCGTAAAAATAACCGACTGATCGAATTCCCTTTCCAACCTTTCTTGTACGATTTCAAGATGAAGAAGTCCTAAAAAGCCGCACCTAAAACCGTGGCCGAGGGCAAGGGAAGAATCTTTTTCCCATGTCAAACTTGCATCGTTCAGTTTTAATTTTTCAAAGGATTCGCGGAGCTCCTCATAATCGTTTGTATCTGTAGGATAGACGGAAGAAAAAACTACGGGCTTTACTTCTTTAAAGCCTGATAATGGAGCCTTGCATGGAGCAGAGGCATCGGTGATGGTATCTCCTACACCTACATCCGAAACGGTTTTAATACCTGCAATTATATAGCCTACTTCTCCTGCCTGCAATGAATCCTGCTTTACAAGATCGAGGACAAAGGTTCCCGTTTCTTCTACCTTGTATTCGCCTCCCGTATTCATAAAGCGGATAGTCATTCCGGGTTTTATCATTCCTTCAAAAACACGCACATGGACTACAACTCCCCGATAAGGGTCGTAGTGACAGTCGAAGATAAGAGCCTGTAATGGATTATCCTTTGAACCCTTTGGCGGAGGAAATGTTGTTATAATAGCTTCAAAAAGGACATCGATATTTTCGCCTGTCTTTGCAGAAACGGCCACAGCCGCATCGGAGTCAAGTCCCAGGTCATGGTCTATCTGATGTTTTGCAGCATCTATATCGGCCGCAGGTAAATCAATCTTGTTTATGACCGGAAGAATTTCCAAATCATGCTCAAGGGCAAGATACATATTTGAAAGGGTTTGGGATTCAACGCCCTGAGTAGCATCAATTATTAAGATGGCTCCCTCGCAAGAGGCAATGGCACGCGAAACCTCATAGGAAAAGTCTACATGCCCGGGAGTATCTACAAAGTTTAAAACATAGTTTTTACCATCCTTAGCCGTATAAGGAATTCGGACGGCATGGCTTTTTATGGTAATGCCCCGCTCCCGCTCTATATCCATATCGTCGGTCATCTGATTGCGGTGATAGCGCTCATCGATTATTTTAGTCTTTTCGATAAGCCTATCGGATAAGGTCGACTTACCGTGGTCTATGTGAGCTACAATACAAAAATTGCGTATATTTTCAGGATTTAACATAGGGCTCATTATAATGAAAAAATAAGATTATGTCAATTTTCAAATTTTACTTGTCATATTTCCTAACCTATTTTTTAAACCCATTACTTGCACAAAATGTAAAAATATGGCATTATATAAAAGAAATAAAGTTTTATTGGAGTATGCATGAATATTATTTTATTGACCTTGGCCGTATCGCTGGTATTATCTCTTTTGTTGGGCCTTTTGTTGGGCTTTTTTAAGAAAATCTTTTATGTAGAACCGGATAAGACGGCTGCAGCCGTAAGAGAGGTGCTTCCGGGAGCAAACTGCGGTGCCTGCGGTTATCCCGGCTGTGACGGATTTGCAGCAGCAGTTGCGGCAGGAGATGCACCCGTAAACGGATGCCCTGTAGGAGCAGCCCCTGTTGCCGAGGCCATAGGAAAGATAATGGGAGTTGATGCCTCGGCTTCTGCCAGAGTTGCGGTTTTAACCTGCCAAGGCTCTCACGATGTTTGCCGAGATAAGTGCGACTATGTAGGCGTAAAAACCTGTAAGGCCGCAAAGATTTCGATTAACGGAACAAAGGAATGTGATTGGGGTTGTATAGGCCTTGGCGACTGCGAGCGTGCATGCCCCTTTGATGCCATTCATATCAAAGAAAACGGACTTCCTGAAGTAGACTATGATAAGTGTACGGGCTGTGCTGTCTGTGTTGCCCAGTGTCCGCAGCATGTTCTAACGACAGTTCCTATCAATCAAAAAGGAGCTATAGCCCTCTGTTCATGCAGAAACCCGCGTAAGCCTCAAATTATGAAAAACTGTAAACGAGGCTGCATAAAGTGCATGAAGTGCGAAAAGAATTGTCCTACGGGAGCTATCAAGGTAATAGACGGAATACCCAAGGTAGATTATACCCTTTGCGATTCCTGCAATAAGTGTGTTGAAGGCTGCCCGACAAAGGTACTTATGCTTACCGAAAACAAGGTAAAGTTTAACTCTTGCACATCTTGCGAAGGATGCCAAAGCGCATAAAATGAACAGCGGAGTTGTAACGATAATAGGCCGCCCTTCAGCCGGAAAGTCTACATTTTTAAATACGGCTTCAGGTGAAAAGGTTTCGATTGTCTCATCAATTCCGCAAACCACCCGAAATGCAATAAGGGGTATCGTAAACACTACCAAGGGACAAATAGTTTTTATAGACACCCCCGGCTACCACAAATCCGAAAAAAAATTAAACCTAAAACTTCAAGAAATTGCTAAAACCCGCTTAGAAGAAGGAGACGCTGTTTTATATCTGATAGACCTTTCACGGGAATTCGGAGAAGAAGAAAAAAATATCTGCTCTCTTCTTATTCCCCTGCAAAATAAAACCGTAATAGGCCTAAACAAAGCCGACCTCAAATCCTCAAAAGCTGAACTTGTAAAAAAAGAGCTTTTAAGTCTCTTGCCAGATATTCCGCAAGAAAGAATCTTTGAAATTTCCGCCCTAAAGGATGAGGGCATAAATGAAATTCTTTCCCTCCTCATAGAACTCCTCCCCGAAGGAGAAGCCCTCTACCCTGAGGACATCTACACCGATCAGGATGTAGTCTTTAGGATTACGGAGATTATAAGGGAACAGGCCATTCTTCACACAAGGGAAGAAATCCCTCATGCCCTCTATGCAGGGGTAGAAGATGCCGAAATGCGTAAAAACGGCAAAGAGCTCTGGGTTCGAGCCTTCCTCTATGTCGAAAAAGAAAGCCAAAAGGCTATGCTCATAGGCAAGGGAGCCGCCGTAATCAAGAGCATAAGGATAAAATCCATGGCCGAACTGCGTAAAATTTTCCCCTACAAGGTTCAATTGGATCTTCAAGTCCGCGTAAACAAAAACTGGCGGCAAAAAGATAATATAATAAAAAAAATCTCGTATTAAAAATTTCTAATGCTTAAAATGCCTTACGCCCGTTATCAGCATGGCCATTCCGTGTTTGTTGCATTCTTCGATGCTTAAGTCATCGCGGATTGAGCCGCCGGGCTGGATTACGGCTTTTATGCCGGCTTTTGCAGCTTCCTCGATTGTGTCGGGAAATGGAAAAAAGGCATCGGAGGCTAGGACAGAGTTTTTAACTCTTTCACCGGCTCTTTCGATGGCTTGGCGGGCTGCATCTACTCTGTTGGGCTGACCGCAGCCTATACCGACGGAACAAAAACCTTTTTGGGGATTTGACAAGTCTATCGGGGCCGCGAGCAAAATGGCATTGGATTTAACCATAGTGCAAGCCTTCATGGCAAATTGTAAAAGAGACCTTTCTAAAGGCTCAGTCTTTCTTTCCGCTGCGTCTTTATATTCAGTACCTTCGGGGTCTCCCAAGTCTTTTTCTTGCTTTAAAAAACCGCCCAAGACAGACTTATATTCATACGCTTCTTTTTCTTGAAGAATGGGAGCTTCGATTAAGCGTAAGTTTTTTTTGCCGGATAAAAGTTCTTTTGCTTCTTCGGTAAAAAGAGGAGCTATGATGCACTCAACAAATAAGGAGCCAAGGGCTTCAACCGAAGACTTATCGAAAGGACGGTTTAAGGCGATTATACTTCCAAAGGCCGAAACTGGATCGCAGTCGATGGCTGCCCTTAAAGCAAGAGAAACTTCCGAATTAGGGGAAGCGGAGGAAGAGCTTTTTAAAGGTTCTTCATTTATTTCGGCAAGGCCGCAGGGGGTAAGGTGTTTTACCACAACGGCCGCAGGTTTTGTAAACATAGAAACTGCCCTCCACGCAGCGTCGGCATCGAGGATATTGTTATAGGAAAGAGCCTTTCCCTGTAAGACCTTTCCTCCCAAGGGGCCGGCCTTAGGCTCGTTTGTATAAAGCCAAGCCTTTTGATGAGGGTTTTCCCCGTAACGCAAATCCTGCCCGGGATAAGCACACAGGGTAAGAGAGGTTTTTTCTTCCATACCTTCGCTAAGCCGGCTTAGCCCGCTAAGCCAAGAAGTTATTGCAGCATCGTAGCGGGTACAAAGGTCAAAGGCCTTTATTGCCAACCTTTTGCGTAAGGAAAGAGGAATCTCTCCCGTCTTTTCAATTTCGGAAGAAACTTCGTCATAATCGTCCGGGTCGCAGATAATTGTAACGCGGGAATAGTTTTTTGCAGCTGCCCTTAAAAGAGCTACACCGCCTATGTCTATGTTTTCGATACAATCGCTTTCAGTTGAATCGGGGGAATTAATAGTTTTTTCAAAAGGGTATAGGTTGGCTATCACAATGTCTATGCCGCTAAAGCCGAGCGATTTTAGCTCTGCCCTATCCTCTTCGGTATCTCGGGCTAAAATCCCGCCGTGAATCATAGGGTGAAGAGTTTTAACCCTCCCGCCTAAAATTTCAGGAGAAGATGTGTATTCCGAAACTTCTTTTACTTTAATACCGGCCTCTTGTAAGGCCTTAGCCGTTCCTCCTGAGGCAATAAAATCATAACCTGCCGCTTTTAAGCGGGAAGCAAAATCCTTTAAACCAGTCTTATCGGAAACCGATGCCAATACCAATCCCATAATCTTCTCTCCATGCTTATCAAACCTTTGATAAAAATTTTAGCGTTTTTATTACAAGAGCATGTTCCGCCTCATGCACTCTTTTTTCAAAATCTTCAAGTCTGTCTCCCTTAAAAACCGGAACTTCCTCAGTAAAAATTACAGGCCCCGAATCGACTCCTTCATCAGGAACAAAGTGGGTCATAATCCCGCAGCGTGAGATTTCTCCTTTCATAAAAGCCTCGTACTGCCTTTCGATAGCCTCCGTCCCAGGAAATGTTCCGGGCAGGGCAGGATGAAGATTTATAAGCCTATCCTTAAACGAAGATATAAAGCTGTCAGTTAAAATTCTCATCCAGCCTAATAACAAAACATAATCGGGCTTAAACTCCTTAACCTTTTCGGCAAGGAGAGCATCATATTCATTTCGAGATGAGCCTTTTTTAAAAGGAAGATAAATAGTCTTTATTCCCTCCCTTTCGGCACGGCTGAGAGCAAAGGCTTCTTTTTTGTTTGAAACCACAGCCTCAATCTTATAATCAATGGAGCCGTTTTTTATTCCGTCAATTACGGCTTGAAGATTAGACCCGTTTCCCGAAACCAGCACCGCAAGTTTTTTTTTCATTCCAAATTCCCAATTACCCGTTTTTTCCGCAGCAGTGTTTGTATTTTTTTCCGCTGCCGCAGGGACAGGGCTCGTTTCTTCCGACCTTTGGAACGGTACGCACAACCTGAGCATTTTCAGGACGGCTTCGTGAAGAAAGGGCTGTGGGTCCCATTCCCTGCCCTGCACCCGAAAAACTTCCCATTGAGTTGTGCTGAGCATTTCCCTGAATGGAACGCATTTGGCGTGAAGCATGGGCTTCTTCTTCCGTGCTGATTTGAACACGGACAAGACGGGAGGCTATTTCGATTCTTATGTCATCAAGCATGGAATAAAAAATATCGAAGCCTTCAAGTTTGTACTCGGTTAAAGGATTTTTTTGTCCGTAGGAGCGAAGATAAACAGCCTCACGCAAGGACTCCAAATTTTCAAGATGGTCGAGCCATTTTTTGTCGATAGCCTGCAAGTATTGATAGCGGATAAACATGTTTAGGTTTTCTTTACCCGCAAGAGCTTCTTTTTCTTTAAGCTCCTTTGTAAAATGCTCTACAAATTCGTTTATCTCTTCTTCATGATTCTTTTTATCGATGTTTGCAAAATCTTCTTCGGTCAGAGTATAGGAAAACTTTTCTCTAAAGATATCTTTTATAAGACGGGCTCTTTCTTCTTTTTCGGCCTTTGAGCTTGAACTATACTCATCGAATTTTTCGCTTATAAATTCTTCGAGGGTTGCATAAATACGCTCGATAAGATTTTCGTCTGCAAGGATTGCATTTCGTTGCTCATAGATAAAGGAGCGCTGTTCGTTCAATACATCGTCATATTCCAACAAATGTTTTCGAATATCGAAGTTGCGGTTTTCTACCTTTGTCTGAGCCTTTTCGATGCTCTTATTTATCCAAGGATGCTCGATGGGTTCCCCTGCCCTCATTCCTATCTTGGACATAACATTTTTTAAGTTTTCGCCTCCGAAAAGCCTCATCAGGTCATCATCGAGGGAAAGGAAGAATTTGGAGCGTCCCGGATCTCCTTGACGTCCCGAACGGCCTCGAAGCTGATTATCGATTCGGCGGCTTTCATGGCGCTCCGTACCTATTACATAAAGGCCTCCGAGTTCTTTTACCTCATTATAGTCGCTTTGCCATTTTGTATATTCTTCGGCAAGAACTTTTTCATAATAATCGGGATTGGGATTTGTGCCCGTGCGTTTTTTAGCCCTCATTTCGGGACTTCCGCCCAGCTTAATATCCGTACCTCGTCCCGCCATATTGGTGGCTATGGTAACGGAACCCTTTGCTCCGGCTTCTGCAATTATAAGAGCTTCCCTCTCGTGATTTTTGGCATTTAAAACCTCGTGTCTTACACCCCTCTTTGTTAAGAGTTTTGAAATAAGCTCCGATTTTTCGATAGAAACCGTACCTACGAGGACGGGCTGCCCCCTCTTATAAGCCTCGCTTATTTCGGTACAAAGGGCTTCAAATTTATCGTTTTCGTTTAGGTAGATTACATCGTGTTCATCTTTTCGGGCAACGGGGAGGTTGGTCGGGATAACGACAACATCCAAGTTATAAATCTTTGTAAACTCAACGGCTTCCGTATCTGCCGTACCGGTCATGCCGGAAAGTTTATCGTACATTCTAAAAAAGTTTTGGAAGGTAATGGTCGCAAGGGTTCTGTTCCTTTGAGCGATTTTAATATGTTCCTTAGCTTCAATAGCCTGGTGGAGCCCGTCCGAATAACGGCGGCCTTCTAAAACACGGCCTGTGAACTCGTCTACTATCTGTACCTGACCGTCTTGAATAACATAGTCCACATCAATATGGAAAAGAATATGAGCCCTTACCGATTGGGTAAAGTAGTGAATATATTCAAAGTTTTCTTCATCAAAGAGGTTTCCGCTTTTGATAAGTCCCTGCCTTTGAAGGATATCCTGAATGTGGAGCATACCTGAATCGGTAAAAGAAACTCTCTTGCTCTTTTCGTCTATCGTATAGTCTCCGATAACCTCTTCTCCCTCAAGTTCATTCGGATATTCGCCAGTCTCGGGATTTTTTTCGACTTCTTTTAATTGACCTATGAGGCGGTCAACCTCAAAAAAGCGCATTGTATCGTCTTCGGCAGCTCCCGAAATAATCAAGGGAGTTCTAGCCTCGTCTATCAAGATAGAGTCGATTTCGTCTACTATTGCAAAAGAAAATTCTCTTTGGGTCTTGTCCTTGAGCCTCATCTGCATATTGTCGCGGAGGTAATCAAAGCCGAACTCGTTATTGGTACCGTAGGTTATATCGCAGTTATATTCTATACGGCGGGCATCGTTTTCCATATTGGAAAGAATAACGCCGACACTTACACCCAGATAAGAATAAACGGGTCTCATCCAATCGGCATCCCGTTCTGCAAGGTAATCGTTTACAGTTACAATATGAACGCCCTTTCCAGTCAAGCTGTTTAAGTAGGCGGCGGCAACGCTCATAAGGGTCTTACCTTCACCCGTTTTCATTTCAACAATCTTACCGGAATGAAGAACAAGGGAACCTAAAATCTGAACATCGTAGGGACGCTCTCCCAAGATACGTCTGGCTGCTTCCCGTGCGAGGGCAAAGGCTTCGGGGATAAAAGAATCCAAGGATTCTCCTTTTTGATAGCGTTCCCTAAACTCATTTGTTTTTGCCTTAAACTCCTCCTCGGAAAGAGAAAGAGCCCAAGCCTCTTTTTCGTTTATCTTGTGTAAAATCGGGAGCATGGCCTTAATATCCCGCTCATGCTTTGAACCGAAAAGAATTTTAATTATAGAATCTAACATATACCTTATAATGTATCAAAATTTGAGAAAAAAGAGAAGAGGGAAATGTAATTCCAAGTTTTTTAATTTAACCGCAACGAGCACAAAGGCCGCAAATAATTTTTTAATGCATCGATTACAAAAATATTTTTCTAGCCTTACTATTTTTTTCAAATATTTTCTATAAATATAATGGGGATGTATGATAAACAGTTCGGCAGGAATTCAGCCTCAAAGTTTTATCAATGGGTAATTTGTAATTACCCATGACCCATTCCCCGTTGTTTATTGTCGTTGCAAGTAACCTCTGCTGTTTATTATCCAGTTTTGTCCATATGGCTTCGTTACCTTAAATTTCGTGTAATTTGGTGGTGAGCCGACATTTATAGCTTCGTAAAGCACTTGCACTGGCGGATTTTCACGGTAATTTTCAGGCGTAATGCATGCGGCAATTCCGCTCGGAGGGCTAAGAGTACCGTAAATTATTATCCTTGCGTCGCTCCCCAAATACATGTCGTTGTTTATGTCAATTTGTGTGCTGTCTTTCATAGCTACATTTGCTTCTGATTCTGCGTATACGCCTGCACCTTTTGCTGCCTTATTACCGATAATCTGCAAGCTCTGCCCACCGCTGCCTGTGGAATCTTCCAGATACAAACTACAAGACAGACCCATATAGATGCCGCCGCCTTCGCTCTCTGTATCGGTCGTTTTGTTTGCTTTTTCTGCCTCCGTGCCGCCGATGACACCTCCTTCGATTGTTACGCTGGACAGGGTGTTCGTACTAGTGGTTTTTGCCGCGTAAATTGCACCGCCTTTATATTTTGCCTTGTTTCCCGTAATGGTGCAGTTTGTCATTACGACGGAGGATCCGGTTGCAAAGATTGCGCCGCCTAAGCCTTTTGCCTCGTTGCCCGTAAGGGTACAGTTTTCAAGTACTGCCTTTGCCCCTCTGCTCAAGCTTATACCACCTCCGTCACGTGCTATATTTCCTCTAATTTCTCCGCCTTTAATATGGACTACGGCTTTTTTGCCCTCCGCATTAATTGCACCACCGCTGGCATTATCGACTTTGCAGTCCTTAACATTGCAGTTAATCATATTGAGGGTGCAGCTCTCATTTGCTAAAACCGCACCTCCGCCCCATGAAGAACCTTTACCGCCTGTGAGCGTCAGATTTTTGAGCGTGAGTTCTCCGCCGTTTTCTATGGTAAAGATGTTATGCTGTTGGCCCGTAGTGTCGGTGTTCGCATCGAGTTTGGGATCTATGCCGGCTCCTTTTATAGTAATCTTTTTTGTTACATTGATAGTGCCGTTGTTGTCGCTATCGGTTGTTGCTTTAACTTCACCCATGACGGTTATGACGGTGCCATTCGATGCCTCCTTAACGGCTTGTTTTAGATTTTTCCATGCATCAGTCGAAGTACCTCCGCTTGCGATATAGCCTAAGGTCTTCGCTTCTTTTGGTGCCGAAGAGAGACCTTTTTTATCGGTCAACCAGACTGTGTATTTTGTTGGGAGCGTGCTTTCCGTAAGTTTCGTAGCGGTTTTAACGTATAGCTCCCAATTTCCAGATGTGATCGTATCAATGAGCGGGTCAACCTCCGTTGACTGCAAGAGAACAGGTCCCCCGTGCGATGTGTCGAATTGAGAAGCCAGTGCGCTAATCTGTATTTTTCTTTCCGTGCCGCCCTCTTTTTGTACATTAAGATATGCGATGTCTTTATGCAAAAGAGCGGAGCCTAACAGAGCCGTCATATTATCGGCTTTAAAATGCAGTACGTACATACCGCCGGTTTTTGTTTTTGCTATCGTTATATCACCGATTTCAGGCGGCGGCGTGTTCGCTTCAATATTCAGGCTGAACTTTTTGCTGAATTTTCTGCCATCTGTGGAAATAAGGGTAATTTCAGGGCCTATGCTGCCGTTACTCCATTCGTGCGCCTTTAAAAAGCTTTCTTTGTATTTAAGTTGCAGCGTGTCCGGAGCCGTCTTTGTTAAGGTGTAGTGTATGCCGTGCACCGGCTGCGGCGAAAGGCCGGGAAAATTGATAACTTTCCCCGCATCAGCCGCTGAACCGGGCGTAAAAATGGTAAAGTTTTTGGGATTACGCAGTTTAATTGTAAGTATTACATCAGTTGCAGACGGTATGCACAGTGCCCCGTCATTACTCGTTTGATAGGGCTTATTGATGCTAAAGTCAATAGGAACAACTTCGCTAGACCAATAGCCTAAAAATTCTTCAGGGTCTTCTAAAAACTGTTTACAGGTTGTAAATAATACGGCAGTTATCAGTACTGCCACAACCATTGTTAAAATCTTTAAAAGTTTTTTCATAAGTTCATTACTCCTTTTTAAGGGGGAGAGAAAACCCCGTTCCCTTACGGGCTTTTCAAGTCAGAGCAGGGTTTAGCCTTGAAGCTCTGCTGGCTGTACTCTCCCCCTATGACCCCCTCTTTTTCCCGTGCTGCCAAAGGGGACACCCCTTTGGAAACCCCATATAAGATTTTGTTTTCGGTGAATTGCTCCAATCTGTAGAACATACTTTTTTATGTGAGAAAATTTGGTTGTGGGTGATTGTTTTATTTGGGCACAGGTACCCTTCAGCTGTGAAGCTGTGAAGCTGTGAAGCTGTGAAGCTGTGAAGCTGTGAAGCTGTGAAGCTGTGAAGCTGTGAAGCTGTGAAGCTGTGAATTTTGTGCCGATCGCGGTTTTATGTCAAGTGCTTTGCACGGTGCTTTTGCAAAAATTTTTGCACTTTTTTTGTGAGAATTTTTGTATCTGCTATCGGTATACATTTCCTTCATTATAACACAGTATATCACAGTTCATTAAATATTACAATCTTTTGAAGAAATTTTGAGGATTTTTTTAATTTAACCGCAAAGGACGCAAAGATCGCAAAGATTTTTTTTATTAATTTACTATTTTTTTCAAATAAATCTTACAAATATAATGGGGAGATATGATAAACAGTTCGGCAGGAATTCAGCCTCACTGTTTATCTGCCGAGTTTGCCTTTCGGCAAACGTCGCACTATTATATGTGCTTTTTCACTTTGTTGCAAAAGCACGGAAAAACTTTTTTTCGCAAATTAATTTGCTATCCGCTTTAGCGGATACGATGAAAAATTTCCTTACAGAACAGAGCCGAAAGGCTCTGATATTTGCTGCAAAAAGTTTTTCATGGAGAAAAAATAAAAAATTAGGAGAAAAAAATGCTAAAAAAATTTGAAGATTTAACAATACGGGATTCCAAAGGACTGCAAGTCCTTTGGCAGCGCGAGGAAAAGGGATGGGGTCAAAGGGGAAGGGAAAAACCACCGCTCTGAACGGGGGGTTGTCCTTTCCCCTTTCAAAGGTTATAATAAATACAGAAGCCTTTTATAACACTAAAAACAAAGAATTAAAAGAATTTTTAGAATATCTTAAAACAGGTAAGGCAAAAAATGAATTTACGAGGGAGATAGAAGAAATGATACAAACAGTAAAACAAAACGAACAAGCAAGGCAAGAATACAGGTTAATGTCTACTTTTGAGATGGACGCTAGGTATAAAGGTTTTTCAGAAGGCTTAAAGCAAAAATCAATAGAAACAGCTAAACTTATGAAAAAGCGAGGTTATCCAATTTCTGAGATTTTGCTGATGACAGGCCTTCCCGAAGCAGAAATTGAAAAATTATAGTTTATTGCCCGCTATTTATTACCAATCACCCTTCGATTATAACAACGGCGGCGGCGGTTGTTTTTTCGTGAGTTAGTGAAAGATGAATATCGGCCCCGCCCTTTTCTTTTAAGGCTTGAAGAGCAGTGCCCGAAAGTTTTAAAAAAGGCCGGCCCGTTTTATCGTTTACAACGGCTATATCTTTTAGCTCTATCCCTGCGAGGCCTGTTCCAAGGGCTTTTCCAAAGGCCTCTTTTGCTGCAAAGCGGACAGCCAAAGAACGGGCTGCACCATCTCCCTTGGAAAACACATATTCAAGTTCTTCTTTATTAAAAAACCTTTCAAGGAGCTTTTTATCGTTCAGCCATTTTTCGAGACGGGAAACTTCAACTATATCTATGCCGAGACCGAGTATCATCTTATTCGGAAGTCTTTCCTTCCTTTATCTTGACTTCAAACTGAATATTTTTAGGATTTGCATCTATAAGAGAAAGCTTTCCCGGAATGACGGCTTGAACCGGCAAGCTGTACACGCCGGGCTTTGTTATATTGCTGCAGTTTACTCTCAAAACATTTTCAGGCGGAGTCCATGATGAAATTACGGATTTAGCACCTCTGACTGTTACATTACCGGCAGATACATCTGAAACAATCTCAAATCTTTCATCTAAATTGTCAAAATATAAATTAACTTCGCCATAGGTTTGAACACTTACTATTTCACGAATTTTAATTGAATAAGCAATTTTGGAAGTTCCTATCACGGAAACAAGAGGATTAGACGCAAATATATCTACATAGCCTGAAAATCCCGTTTTGCGGTTATCTATTTGTACACTGTTTGTCAGCATTTCTTCAATTTGAGAAACGGCAGAGTGCGGGCCCTTTATTTCTACTGTAGCAGGATCCACATCTCTTTCATAAACCTCATAATTTTCTGCCGGAACGCCACCCAGATTTAAGCGGACATTAACCCTCTTAGATAAACTCTCCTCAAGAGTTAATTTTATATCGGAAGGATCAACTTCAACCTCAAAATCCGTAACATCAGACGCAAAGCCTTTTAGTTTAGCCTGTATGGGAATACGGTATTCTCCGGGACCGCTGATTGAAGATAAATCCATATAGGCTGTGATATGTTCTTCCATAATCGGGGCTATTACGGTTGAATCTCCCCAAACCGAAACTTTAACCAGTCTCGGAATATTCACAGCCGGAACCAGATCGCCCGAATTTTCTATAACAAGAGGAGCATAAAAATATTTTTTTTCTAAAAGGCTGCCCTTATATAACTGTACCAAAACTATAGCAAGGGCAAAACTTATAACCTTTGCAAGCCAGTTTTCCGCTAAACGGTCAAAAATTTTTCTAATTTTCATCTTGTAAGGCCTCCGCTAAATCCAAAGATTCTTCTTGAGCAAAATATTTTTTTATTTCCAAAAGCTGCTCAAGCTGGGCTACAACTTCATCCGCACTTAAATCGTAATAAAGATGGGAATCATAGGCAAGACTCAAGGCTCCTGTTTCTTCGGATACAACAAGAACTACTGCATCCGTTTCTTCGGAAACACCTATTGCCGCCCTATGACGGGTTCCAAAGCTTTTTCTTATATCCTGCTGTTCCGAAAGAGGAAGAAAGCAGCCGGCAGAAATTACCATTCCGTTTTGCACAATGGCAGCTCCGTCATGAAGAGGGGTATCATGCCCGAAAATCGTAACCAAGAGGCTGGATGAAAGCCCTGCGTTAAGCTTTGTCCCCGTATCGATAATATCCTTTAAATTATTCCGGCGCATAAAAACTACCAACATTCCCCGTCTTTTATCGGATAAGATTTCGGCAGCAGTAACAACCGAGTCGATATGGCTGTGGTTTGAGTGCTTTCCGGTTCTGAGCCAATTGCTCTGTCCTATCTTTAAAAATATTTTACGAAGTTCGGGCTGAAATACGATGGCTACACCTATAACAAGTCCCGGTCCCAAGGTATTTAAAATCCATAAAAGAGTTTTAAGATTAAAAATCATGGCAACTGCATAAATGACCAATATCGACATTGCGCCCTTTATAAGCTGAATTGCCTGAGTTTTTAATAAAATTTGATAGGCCTTATACATCAAAAAAGCGAGTAAAAGCACATCCAAAACAGGCCTTAGATATGAAGAATAAAAAGCCATAATGTTTCTAATAAATTCCATATCCTAATTCTCCTTTACCGGAATAGCGGTAGAAGCCGAAACGGTATGAGTCTCGGTAAAAAGCGAGTCTGCAGTTTGTACTATGTGTTCAGCCGATACACCTGCACCTTTAAAAATTTCAGAGCGGGTACCATGGGGGAAGAACATATCTTCAAAAGCCAATACCGCAGTTTTTTTCTTTTGATGACCGGTGTTGTTGTTTGTAGACCCGGTCTTACTGCTTGTAGACCTTAAAACAAGGGTTTCCAAATATGAGCTTAAGCTGCCTATCTTCATACCGTCTTCTACAAAAAGAATGTATGAGTAGTCTTTTGTAATGTTTAAAAAATAGCTTTCGTCTATAGGTTTTGCAAATCTCACATTATAGATATCCGTAAAAAGGCCCTTATGAGCAAGAATTGCAGAAGCCTCTTTAACTTCATTGTACATCCCTCCGGTACAGGTTATTAAAATGCGGCTCTTATCGGAATTCTTTATAAGTACTCCCCGTCCGTTTTCTATACTTTGAGAAAATTCGGGGATTTCTTTAGGACAGTCGGCCTTAGGGTACCTTATCGCTATAGGATTATCCTGCATAAGAGCCCAAGAAAGCATCAGCTCCAGCTCTTTTTCGGATGCGGGGCAAAGAATTGTCATATTCGGAACGGGACGCAGCAGGGCTATGTCAAAAAGCCCCTGATGGGTTTCTCCGTCGGCCGGAACGGGGCCTGCTCGATCTATAGCAAAAATCACGGGCAAATTTTGTATTGAAGTGTCATGTATAATCTGGTCGATTGAGCGTTGTAAAAAGGTACTGTAAATTGCCGTAACAGGCTTAATTCCGGCTGAAGCGAGGCCTGCTGCAAAGGTAACGGCATGGCTTTCGGCAATACCTACATCAAAAAATCTTTCAGGAAATTTGCTATGAAATAGAGAAAGGCCTGTCCCCGATTCCATTGCTGCCGTTATAGCTGCAATTTTCGAATTCTTTTCGGCGGCTTTTACCAAAGCCTTTCCAAAGGCTTGCGTAAAGGTAATTGCATCATTTTTTTCTACCTTGCCGTCTGCAATGTTAAAGGGCCCGATCCCATGAAAGGCAGCAGGATTTATTTCCGCAAATGGATAGCCCTTACCCTTGATGGTTTCTACAAGCATTACAACGGGGCTGTTTAATTTTTTTACGTTTTTTAAAACTTTTTCAAGTTCTCTCATATTGTGGCCGTTTATGGGGCCGACATATTCAAAACCGAAATCAACAAAGATATTATTCTTGTAGAATATCCCCTTCATTCCTCTTTTTAAACGCCAAATTATGGAATTAAGTTTGTTTCCTACAAGGGGTATTGAGCCCACAGCCTTGTCAAAGAGGTACTTAAAACGCTGGTAGCCTTCATGAACCGTAAGGCGGCTCAAGTACTCGGAAAAAGCTCCCGTATTTTTGCTTATGGACATTTTATTGTCGTTTATTATAACTATTAAATCTTTTTTTAATTCTCCTGCATTGGAAAGAGCTTCAAATGCCATTCCGCCGGTCATAGCACCGTCACCTATAACGGCTATAACCTTTCCGGAATCCTTGTTTAATCTTTTTCCTTCAAGAATACCTAGGGCTGCAGAAATTGAAGTTGAAGCATGGCCGGTATTAAAGGCATCGTGAACACTTTCTTCTCTTTTTGGAAAACCGGAAAGACCTTCCCAAAGGCGTAAGGTAGAAAAGCGGGATTGTCTGCCTGTTATCATTTTATGCGTATATGACTGATGACCGACGTCCCAGACAATAGCATCATGGGGACTTGAAAAAACCCTGTGAATCGCAAGCGTAAGCTCTATTACACCCAAATTGCTTGCAAGGTGGCCGCCGTTATGGCCTACTACAGTGAGAATTTCTTTTCGTATTTCTACAGCGAGGTCTTTAAGTTCATTATAGGAAAGGAGCTTTATATCCTCGGGGCCTTTTATTTTACTTAATAAGCTGTTTTTTGTCATTATATTCCGCTAAAATCTAAAAAAAAGGGGCTTCAAAGCTGAGCCCCCCTTCCGTTTAACCGAAAGCTATAGATATTTGAACAATTAGGGGTATTCCCTCCTAATTTATTTCTTGTTCTTATGTCGATTCTTTCTAAGCTTCTTCTTTCGTTTATGCGTCGACATCTTCTTTCGTTTTCGTTTTTTTCCGCAAGGCATTCCGGCTCTCCTTAAATAAAATAGTATAGAACCAATAATATTACAAAATGGAGAGCTTGTCAAGACTAATGCCCCATTTTTTACCGGATAATTTAAAATCATCTGCAAGTCTTTCTACGGACCTTCCTTGACATTGCAAGTATTTGAATGTAATATTATAGTATAGATATTTTATTTTAAGAAGGATGCTATGGCAAAACAAAAAGTACCGGCGGCTCCATCTGTGCGGAGGCTGCCTTCTTATCTTCACCTTGTAAAAAAAGCGGAGGATGAAGGTTTAGAGTATATTTCGGGAACAGTTATAGCCGAAGAGTTGGAACTTGAACCCATTCAGGTGAGGAAGGATCTAACAATTACTGGAATTGTAGGTAAGCCCAAAAAAGGTTATCCCGTCAAATTACTGATAACGGCCATCGAAAAATTTTTAGGCTGGAATAAAGAAAAAAGAGCATTTGTAATAGGGGCAGGAAGTTTAGGGACAGCTCTTTCAGGCTACCAAGGTTTTAAAGAACATGGGCTGGACATTTGTGCCGCCTTTGATTCAGACAAAAGAAAAATTGGAAAAGAAATTCATGAACTTCCTGTGTTTGGAATGGATGAATTGGAAAAAAAAGTTAAAGAATATAAGCCCGAAATCGCTATTTTGACGGTTCCTTCAAAATATGCTCAAGAAGCCGCAAACGCCATTGTAAAGGCCGGAATCAGGGCAATTTGGAATTTTACAAATATCAAAATCACCGTGCCAGATAAGGTTATAGTCCAAAAAGAAGATTTAAGCTCAGGTTATGCAATGCTAGGCGTTATGATGAATACCAAAAAATAAGATGCAAAAAAATCAATATCAGGCGGAGCTTTTTAAAAACCGCCTTCAAAAAAGATTTAAACATTTGTCAAAGTGGGCAAAACGGGAAGGCGTTTTTGCTTACAGACTTTATGACAAGGATATACCTGAAATTCCTCTTGCAGTAGACATCTATTTTGCCGAAACAGACGGACCGGAAAATACAGCCTTTTTGCTTATCTATCTTTACAAGAGGCCTTACGAAAAATCTCAAGAAGAAGAAAGGGAATGGCTTTTAGAAATTGAAGAAGCTGCATCCTCAAGCCTTTTAATACCGAAAGAAAGAATCTTTATAAAATTGAGGGAAAAGCAAAAAGGAAAAAGCCAATACGAAAAGGCCGGCTCAAGTAAAAATCTTATAAGGGTAAAAGAAGGAGAATGTCTATTCTATATAAATATAGAAGACTACCTTGATTCCGGTCTTTTTTTGGATCACCGCCCTGCCCGTTCCATGGTTTTTAAAGAAGCAAAAAATAAAAAAGTTTTAAACCTATTTTCATACACGGGAAGTTTTTCGGTTCATGCGGCAAAAGGAGGAGCCGCTTCCGTTGATTCGGTAGACCTTTCAAATACCTATCTAAATTGGGCAAAAGAAAATTTAAAATTAAACAAACTTTTCGATGAACACAAAAACCGGCTTATAAAAAGCGATGTAATCGTTTTTTTAAAAAAAGCAATCGAAGAACAAAAAAAATGGGATTTAATTATCTGCGATCCTCCTACTTTTTCAAACTCAAAAAGTGCGGATATTTTTGATGTAAACAGAGACTGGCTAAAACTCTGCCTCCTCTGCCTAAAAGTGCTGTCAAAAAACGGAAAGCTTTATTTTTCTACCAATTCCCAAAAGATAAAATTCGATGAGGCAGAGCTTATAAATTCTTCCAAACAAAAGATAAGGGTAAAAGACATAACAAAGGCCTCAATCCCCGAAGACTTTAGAAATCAAAAAATACATAAGATGTGGATGATTGAGGCGGGTTATCTTCCCTAATCGAAGAGGCAGGCCTCTCCCTTAATCAAATAGCCCGGCCTTACACTAATCAAAGAGGCTGGGCTGTTCACTAATCGAAGAGGCCGTCTTGCCCATCTCCAAGTTTAGGCGGATTTAGACCGAGGTGTTCATAAGCTTTAAGCGTAACCATGCGGCCGCGGGGGGTGCGTTGAAGGAGGCCGGACTGAATAAGGTAGGGCTCATAATAGTCCTCTAATGTGTCCTGAGATTCTCCTATAGAAATTGCCAGGGTTTCGGCACCGACGGGGCCGCCTGAGTAATTTTCGATAATGGAGCGGAGTATCTGCCTGTCATAGGTTTCAAGGCCGAGGCCGTCGATGTTTAGCTGCTTTAGGCCTGCAGCAACCGTCATCTCGTCAATCGAGCTTTTGCCTGCAACTTGGGCAAAGTCCCTCATACGCCGCAATAAGCGGTTTGCAACCCTTGGGGTTCCGCGGGAACAGCGGGCTAAGGCAATGGCGGCCTTTTTTTCTATTTCGATTTCGAGGATTGAAGCGGAGCGGCTTATAATTGAGGCAAGCTCCTCATGGCTGTAAAATTCAAAACGCTGCACAATACCGAAGCGGCTTATAAGGGGGCTTGAAACCATACCAGCCCTTGTGGTCGCTCCGACAAGAGTAAAAGGCGGAATCGGAATACGCACGGTTCTGGCTCCCGGCCCCTGCCCTATTATCCAGTCAAGCTCATAGTCTTCCATTGCGATATAAAGCATCTCTTCGATGGCCGGCTTTAAACGGTGAATCTCGTCTATAAAGAATACGGAGCGTTCCGTCAATGTAGTAAGAATACCTGCCAGATCCTTGGGCTTATCGAGGGCGGGAGCCCCCGTAACCTTAAAATCGACACCGAGCTCGTTGGCCGTAATTTGGGCAAGGGTTGTTTTTCCCAAGCCCGGCGGGCCTATCAAAAAAAGATGATCTAAGCTTTCTCCTCTTTCGCGGGCAGCCTTTATAAAAACGGAAAGATTTTCTTTTGCCTTTGTCTGCCCCTGAAAGTCGACAAGAGAGCGGGGACGAAGAGCTCTGTCCTTTTCGTCCCCGGCCTGTTCTTCGGGACGCACTACCTCAAAATCATCGCTCATAGCTTACTTAAAGAGCAGCCTTATAGATTGCATAAACATCATCGGCTCGAAGTTCTTGAAAGCCGTAGATAACTCCGTTTTTACCTCTGTGAGCAACAGCGGCTTCAGCCATTTCTTTTAAATGCTCCTCGCCTATTCCCGCTTCCTTCAGAGTCATCGGAATACCGAGAGATTTAAAAAAGTCCGAAGTACACTCGATTGCCTTTTCGGCAGTTTTATAAACTTCTTCTCCTTTTGGAAGACCCCAAACATTTATACCGTAATCTGCAATCTTTTTAACGGTTTTATCGTTTAAGCAATGTTTCAGCCAATGAGGAGTTAAAATAGCAAGCCCCACTCCGTGAGTGATGTCATAAAAAGCACTCAGCTCGTGCTCCATAGGATGAACAGACCAAGCTATTTTTTTACCGTTACTTAAAAGGCCGTTTATAGCCCATGTACCTGCCCACATAAGGTTGGAGCGAGCTTCATAGCTTTCGGGATTTTTAATAGCCATGGGTCCGTATTCGATACAGGTTTTTAAGATGCTTTCTGCAAACCTGTCTTGAAGATAGGCCCCGTCATTTAGGCTAAAATAACATTCGAATGTGTGGCTCATAATATCGGCCGTACCTGCGGCTGTCTGATTTTTAGGAACGGAATAGGTGTATTCGGGATCAAGAACCGAAAATTTCGGAAGAAGGGGCGGAGCTCCGAAGCCTAGCTTTTCCTTCGTTTTAAGGTTTGAAATAACAGCTCCGCAGTTCATCTCGGAACCGGTAGCAGAAAGAGTCAGTACCGTTCCTATCGGGAGTACATCTTTAATTTCGGTCTTGCCCGTAATCAAATCCCATGCACTTCCTGCATAGTTTACACCGGCAGAAACAGCCTTCGAGCAGTCGATGGTGCTTCCACCTCCGACGGGTAGAATAAAATCCAGCTTGTGTTCACGGACTATCTTTATTCCCTCTTCAACTTCTTCAATGCGGGGATTTGGTGAAATACCGGAAAGCTCCTTATAAAAGATTCCGGCCTGATCCAGTTTTTTAATGATTGTATCATAAAGCCCCATTCTTTTAATACTTCCGCCTCCGTAGCATAGGAGAACTCTTTTTCCGTATTTGAGAATCTCAGGTACGAGGTTCTCAATACTGCCCTTACCGAATAAAATTTTAACCGGCACTTCAAATTCAAAATTATACATAACCTACCTCTCTAAAAACTTTTTGCAGGAAACATTAGTTTCCGAAAAAAGTTTTTTCAAGCGGTTTGTAAACAAACCGCATACAATAAACGATGTTTGCCGTTTACGGCAAACTCGAAGATAAACAGTGAGGCTGAATTCCTGCCGAGCTGTTTATCGTACCTCCTAAAACTTTAGGCCCATTTCATTGAGCGTTCTACAGCCTTTTTCCATCCGGCATAGAGAGTCTTTCTTTTTTCTTCTTCCATGTCCGGCCTAAATTCCCTTTCGATATCCTGTATCCGTTTTATTTCGCCCTGTTCTTTCCAAAAGCCTACGGCAAGGCCTGCAAGATAGGCAGCTCCCAAGGCCGTCGTTTCTTTTTCGTAGGGGCGTAAAACGGGCACATTTAAAATATCCGACTGAAACTGCATTAAAAAATTATTGGCACAAGCTCCGCCGTCTACTTTAAGCGATTTTAAGTTTATCTTGGAATCCTTTTCCATAGCATAAAGGACATCCTTTGTTTGATAGGCGATGGCTTCCAAGACAGCTCTTACAATATGCTCTCTTTTTGCCCCCCTTGTCAAGCCCAAAAGAGCACCTCGGGCATACATATCCCAGTAGGGTGCACCCAGACCTGAAAAGGCGGGAACAAAATAAACTCCGTTTGTGTCGTTTACAAGCCCTGCATAGTACTCCGTTTCGTGGGCAGTATAGATAAGTTTTAACTCATCCCTCAGCCATTGAACTGCAGCACCGGCTATAAAACTGCTTCCCTCCAAGGCATATTTTACACTATTATCTATACCGAAGGCAATAGTCGTAAGAAGCCCGTTTTCTGATTCTATTATCTTTTCTCCGGTATTCATTAACATAAAGCAGCCGGTTCCATAAGTGTTTTTTGCAGAGCCTTCTTCAAAACAGGCTTGCCCGAAGAGAGCAGCCTGCTGATCACCTGCAGCCCCCGCAATCGGAATCTTAGCTCCCCCGAATGTATGCTCATCGGTATAGCCGTAAACATAACTTGAAGGCTTGACTTCAGGCAGCATAGATTCGGGAATATCCATAGCCTTTAAAAGCTCCTTATCCCATTGCAGAGTGTGAATATTAAAAAGCAAGGTGCGCGATGCGTTTGTATAATCGGTTACATGCACCTTGCCTCTGGTCAAATTCCAAATAAGCCAAGTGTCGATGTTTCCGAAAAGAAGCTCGCCTTTTTCGGCCAGAGTTCTTGCTTCGGGAACATTATCCAAAATCCACTTTATCTTGGTTCCCGAAAAATAAGCATCTATTATCAAGCCGGTTTTTTTTCTGATAGAATCGGAAAGGCCTTTTTCTTTAAGAGCATCGCAGATATCGGCGGTTCTGCGGCACTGCCAAACTATGGCATTATAAACGGGACGGCCTGTCTTTTTGTTCCAGACAACGGTTGTTTCCCGCTGGTTGGTAATTCCGATTGCAGCAATCTCTTGGGTGGAAACTCCGCTTCTTTCCAAAACTTCGCGGGCTACACCGCTTTGCTTTCCCCATATTTCCATAGCATCATGCTCGACCCAGCCCTGCTTAGGAAAAATTTGAGAAAACTCCTGCTGGGCAGTTGCAATTTTTTTTCCGTCTTTATCGAACAAGATTGCCCTGCAGCTCGTAGTCCCCTGATCAAAGGCTAAAACATATTTTTTCATTTTATATCCTCCAGTCTTCCCTGCTTCATTGCATAAACTTCCATACTGTCTCCCAGTTTAAAAAGTTTACTTATAGCCATGCCTATGGCCATAACTATGTTCCAAAGTATTCCGTTCTTTTTAAGATTTTTACACCACTTAAATCTTTCAGGATGATGGCCTATCGAAACAACCTTTAAAACTTTAAAGCCGTACAGATTGAGTTGATCCTTTACGGTTTTTGCATCCCATATTGAATAATGGTCGGTAGGACTTTCTGCAAAAAATTTATAGGACGAAAAAGTTCCCGTAACACCGGAAAAGTTTGGAGTTGAAAAAGCAAAAATACCGCCCGGCATCAAAAGATCGTTTACTTTTTTTAAAACGGAATCCAAGTCCCTAAAATGCTCGATAACAAACCACATAGAGAGGGCAGCAAAACCTCCGTCTTCAATAGGCCTTGAAACCGATTCAAATCCGTTTCCCGTCATTCGTTTTTGGTAAATATACTCATAGGTTTTCGGGAGAACCGGAAAAGCCGAAACAAAGGCCGGCAGCTTTAACTCGTCCGTTACATATTTTACGGCGGCTTCCGAAATATCGGTTCCGACGGCATACCAACCCGAATACTTTGCAGCAAGGACAAAGGGGCCGTAGGCACAACCTACATCCAATATTTTCTTTTCACCGTCAAAAATACTGTATTCCCTTTTTTTATAAAAAATATCTATATAAAGTTTATCGATAATTTCCATTCGGCGCATACCCTGCTTTCGTATAGACTCAAAATCCTCTAAGTAGGTTTTACCGTATTGGGCCTTGTACTCATCAAAAAAATAAGTTTTGGTATATTGTTTTGGAGGACTTATTATAAACGAAATATGGTACATTCCGCACTTTAAACAATGAGCCATAGTCCTATCGGGAGTTCTGGCTGTAATTTCGGAGGTACCGTCTTCTCCGCAAATAGGACAGAAATACCGTGAACCGAAAGATAAATTTTTTATCAGAGAAGATAAATCCTTGGATTCAGAATAAGGCGTAATAATCTTAGGTATTTTAATTCCATGAGAAAAGACATTAGCAAAGTCGGTACTGGAAGGTATCCCTGCAGGAAGTGATGTAAAGCCGGCTGCTAAACCTAACTTATAATGATAGTCGGTAGGAGAAACCAAAAGCACATAGCAGCCTGCAGCCAAGGCTTCAAAAGCCGTAAACCCGTAATGGGTTACAACCAAGTCCCATTCATAAAGCCTTTCTTTTAAATTATCAATTCTTGAAAAAGCTTTAACCTTTCCTTCAAGCCGTTTTATATCTTCAAAGCTTAAATTCATATCTATTGCAGAAACGTCGAATTTTAAGGAGGCTAGAATTTGTGCAATAGGGAGGGTCATCCTATAAGAATTTTCTCCGCCGCACACTACAAGAACTTTTGTTTGTTTAGGAGTTAAGTGTATCTTTTTATTTTTTGCCAATCTCTGGGTTGAAAGCTGTTTTCGCCTATTTACCGGAAGGGATATCAACTCAGGCGAAAAAAGATTCGGAATCAATTCGGAGCCGGAATCATCATCAGGCGAAGTTACATTTTTAAGTGAAGGTAATATATCCAAAATAAAATCGGCAAATCTTCGGCCGGTGCCGCCATCGTCAATTGCGATAACAGGCCCCTTATTCTTAAAAAAAGTCATCTCATCTTCAGACGTTCTAAATCTATCCAATACGATTAGAGCCGCTTTTTTGGGAAACTCATTTACGATTATTTCGGAAGGAATGGAATTTAAAAGAGATTTTGAAAAATTAGGATAATCCGACTCGGATATATAAATCAAACATCTTAGCTTTCCTAAAAGAGCTCTCGTTAAATCGCAAACCCTATGCAAGTGCCCGCTTCCCCTGCCCGGAGTAACCGAAGGACAAAATACAACTAACCTATCGGCATAACTTACAGCCTCAACTATGTCGGCAGGCGTAAACGGAGCCGTCTTCTTATTTGAAATTAAGTGCTTATAAATTTCTTTTGCTTTTTCATAGTCTTCGGCGGTATCAACGGTAGTCCGCAGTTCGGGATAATACCACACAGGCGGAGCCGTCTCTCTGACACATCTATATTTATCGGAATGGCCGTAAATTGCAGGAGACACATGCTCATGAGCATATTCATCATCGGTTTCGGAAGCGGCTTTTAAAAGAGAATCGGCCTTGATAATTTCTATACCCGATCCGTGCGGAAGACCTGTGTAAGTAAAATAATCTGGCTCTCCCAATTCAAAATAACGGCGGAGTGAAGCTTCGGCAGCTTGCACAAAAAGAAAAGGATTATCGGCCGTAACCCTGATAACGGCCTTTAAAGGTTTATTCGGAAAATTGGAATTTATAAACTCAATGGCATCACAAAAGCGCCTTAAAACATCTTCTTCGGAACCGTCAATACAAAGATAGCCTAAGGATTCGGCTATGGGCTGAAATTCTTTTTTTGAATTGGTATCGCAGGCCAAAATAAAATGTTCGGCAGGTAATTCTCTAACCGAATCCAAAACTCTGTATAATATAGGCCTGTCACCCAAATCCAACAAAGCCTTTCTAACCAAACGCTTGGAACTCAATCGAGCTTGAACAATTACGGCCGTTCCTTCGTATAAACCGATCATATGCTGGGCTCCCATTTACAAATTAAGTCTTGAGGTGATTTTACAAAACGGTATTTGTTTATATGCACCCAGTCTTGTACAACCTTAAAATATTTATAGGCCTTAAAAGGATTTAAGCCTGACCTTATCGCATAAGAAAAAAATAAATACCAAGGCAAGCCCCCTCCTTTTTTACCTACAATAGGCGCTAAATTTTTTAAATAAAATTTTATATAAGAATCATCTGCAGAAATATCTTCAAGGGGGCATGCTCCGGCATATTTCATTTTATATAAATTTGAAATAAGAACCTCCATACCCCATAGATGAGCTCTAAATCCGAAATCCAAATTTTGCCAATAAGGATTTTCTATAGTGTAATCAAAGCCGCCTATTTCGATAAATTTTTCCCGATTATAAATACCGGCAAAATCATACATATAAATTGTATGAGTTAAATCTTTTCTGCACAAAAATTGTTCAGTCGAAAAATCTCTGCGAGTAAGAGAAGGAACAATTTGCACGGGAATAAGGGCATTTTTTTCATCGATTAAACCCGGAGCAACACAGATTACATCCGATTGGGTAAGGGTATCTATCACGGTTTCAGGAGAGGCTGAAGATGACAAAGCCATATCGTTCCACAAAACCATAACATAATCCGAAGATACCTCCGAAATACCGAGATTAATCATCTCCCCTGCAGTAACCTTTTCAAGCGGAAGTAAAAATTTCACTTCCGGGAATTGAGAAGACAAAGCCTCTACCTCAAACCCCCGCTTTGAGCTGTCCACAAAAACTATTGAGTTAAAACCTAAATCTATCAGGTTTTGAAAAAGAGAAGAAAGATAATATCGGGCACCTCGGTTTAATACCAAAACGGAAACAGGAGCTTTAAAATCGCCTGAACTTTTTCCTAAAACCGTATAAGAGATTTTCCGTTCATTAAAAATTGTAGGTATAGTATTCATCGCAGGCTCCGCACAAATCTCCGTATCTACATTCCAAATGCTTCTTATATACCTCGAATGTTTTTTTACGGATTGAGTCTAAGCTGTCCGAAAAAGCATTTCCTAAAATATTATTTCTTTTAACATCTTCTTTGCAAAGAGGCACCGAGCCGTCAGCCAAAATATACATATCCCTTTTTAAATGCCAGCATGGATGTCTATTAAAAGGCGATAAGTCTGCAACTCTTTTATCTTCAAGCAATTTACAAAAGGTATCGTATTTTTGAATAATTACATTAACACCCAAGTTTTTCCAAAAACGGTAAAAGGGCTCAACCTCTATCTCGTTTTCTTTTATGCGCATAATTTGAGCCCATACGGCATCGGGAAAAACTTTTTTTAAACTGTCGGTAAAAGTAAGGGCTTGTTTTAATTTAATGTTTGCCTCATCTTCGGAAAGACCGTGCACCTTAGCATACATTCCTGAACTGACCGCATCAATACATACAATCCAATAAACCGGAAGCATCTTGTTTTTTCTTTTGGGAGAGACGTCAATAATTTTTTCAAGCCGCTCTATAAATGATGAAGGCCAATATAAACCGCAAGTTTCAATCAAAACGGATAACTTAGGAAACGATAAAATTTTTTCGATTACCGAAAGGCAATCCTGATACATTGAAGGCTCACCAAAAACCGAAAGAGAAATTACGGTATCATCCGAATATTCTGCAATTTTTTCGATAAGAGAAAAAAGAGACGCCTTATCCATTTCTTTTTTTTCTGCAAGTCCTAAAACCTCATTAGGCTTATATATCGACTTTAAAGGATAGGAAGAATTTATCTCGATACCGTAATATGCAGGAAGAGTAAATAGCTCCGCCTTTTTTTCTTCAATCAGTTTTGCATAGTTTTCCGCATTTATGCCTGTAAAGCGGCTGCATAAAAGAGCATCCCGTTTTGAGTCGGCTGCAAAGCGGAGCCTTAGATGCCTTAAATCGAAGGGGGCTATCATAGTTTCAATATCATAGCTGTTTATTTCTTTTTTTATCGTATCAAAAATAAAAGAGCGCTCAAACGAAGTTTCATTTTCGGAAAGCTTTGCAAGAATAGGACAAAGGCCGGAGGTTAGAACTTCAGGGATAAGGCCCTCAGGGTATCCGTCGGCAAAGCTGTATTCAGCCCTGTATTCCAAATGCTGCTTAAAAAGTTTTTCCGTTGCATTTAAATCGATAAAAGGCTCATCACCATGCAAAAAGAAAACATTTTCAAAACCTGAAGATTCCGCTTCGGTTTCTTTTGCAGCCTCGGAAAATACGGCTTGAGGACTTATTTTTTCCAAAACCTTAACCTTCCACTCTATTTTTAGCTCGTCCGATTTTATATTTTTTAATATGGAAACGATAGAGGCTTCACAAGAAGCGGAGGTTAAAATAATAATTTTTTTACAATCGGGAAAGGCCGCAGCCGCACGGAAAGAGGCTTCAAATGGGATGATTCCGTTTTCGAGTTTTTTAAACGAATATTCCGAAATATCATAGGCGGATAAAACAGCAAAAGACTTCATAGCTCCTATATCGGCAAAAAAAGGCCTTTATTTTAATTTTTTAGCCGCAGTCAATACTTTTTCTTTAGAAGAATAAAGCTGAACACTTGACCTTTGAATCCAGCCTTTTCCTAGGTTTACCCAAAGAATCTGTTCGCCATCTTCTTTTACGATCTCGAGCCCTTCAACGGGAAAAACATCCAGTTTTCGAGCGTGCGAAACGGTTATGCCGTCATCTCCCGGCTTATCTAAAAGAGAAACATAGGTTTCGATTATTAAGGCAAAGCGGTTCGCATCGTTCATAGCCGAATCCGGCGGCAAATCCAATGTCTGCAAAGTATCTTCCTTTGAACAAGACAAAAGACTTAAAAAAATAAAAAATAAGAAAAAAAGAGCGAACCGCTTCATAAATTAAAACTCTATTACCTGTAAATCCAAATGCGGTAATATTAAAGAAAGATAGCCTTTGAAAATAATAGGTGTAGGACGGAAGAAGCTAAACATACATAACCGATTATTTCGTCATAATTTTTTACTAAGCCGAAAAAATCCGGTAAGTTAATATTTGAATTAGACTCCAAATATCTTCCTAAAAATACTATCGAACCTGCAAGTCCTGCAACTACAGGTAAAAAATCGCCCAAGATTACTATATTGGTTCCAATAGGACTCAGCATTTTTGAAATTGCCGTAAAACCGGAAAATATTGTAAGCAATAGCAAAAAAGTTGCGTCTCTTAAAACAGGATATCTATTTTCACGGTCAGCCGGCTCATCACCTCTGACAGTCTTGTCAAAAAATACAAGAATAAGACCCATAATCAAATTTGTTGTGATTGAAAGAAAATAAAAAGGTAACATTTTGTCCTCCGGTACATTATTGAATCCTGCAATAACTGCATTAGATTAAGTTTAAGTCATTTTATATAAAAAATCAAGGGGTAAGAAGTCCTTTACTTTGACACGGTAATCAAATTTGTAATTATAGAAGTATAAATCAATTTCCATAAATATATGGAGATTTACTTTTTAAATGGAAGTTTATTATTCGAAATAGAAAATTTTACAGCTTTTCGATTTCGGATTCAGGTAGGCCTGTTATTTCTTTAATTAAAGCTATATCAAAGTTTTTTAGTTTCATAAGTTTGGCTGTTTCGATGCTTTTGTCATAAGCCCCTTTCTCCCTAGCGTCCATCTCAAAAGTAGACATTAACCTGTATTCTTGCCTTGCCTGTTCATTATTTTTTATTGCTTGTATCATAGTTTCTATCTCCCTTGTAAATTCATTATTCGCATTACCTGTTTTAAGGTATTCTAAAAATCCTTTTAATTCTTTGTCTTCAGTGTTATTAAAGGCCTCTGCATTTATTATAACCTTTCGTGTGCCGTCTTGTAAAGGGGTGTTTTTGTCCTCTATACAAAGATTTTCAAAGGTATAAACAGGCCTATTTTTGCCTATAACATCAAACAAACAGATAAAAATTATAAAGCTGTCATTTAAATTGTTATAGGAATTCCCCTTATCCAAAAAAGAAATATCTATTGCAGCTTGATAAAACCGCATTCGTTTCGGGATATTACGTTCATTGCTTACCTGCATTTCCACATCGTATAATTTACCGTTTTCTGCCTGTACCAAAACATCAAATCTTACGGATTTTGCCTGTTCGTAGGTGTTAATATTATGCTGTATCGATATATATGCAATTTTACCTATTGTATCGGACAATATCATTTCGATAAGTTTTTTGCATAGTTTCGGATTTTGCATACCGCTATGGATGGCGGTGGTTCCTGCTTCGAGAGTTTTGCACAGCAAAACTCTTAGATTAAAAATGTACAAGGAGGTACATTTTTAATCAATCGTCTTGTAAATGTTAAATCTTCAAATCTTTTTACCATTTGTGTTCTCCTATTATTTTTTAATTTTCGCCCTCCCCATTATATTTATAGTTATTATTTGAAAAAAATAGTAAATTATAAAAAATTTGCTTGAATTTATACCACCGCAATCCGTGCCGGTAATTAAATTAACCACCCTCAATTTGGAAAAAACTCCGCCTTGAGAACAGTTCTTTGTGTGCACACTAACCGATAAAAATTTGATTTCCCCAAGGATTTGCGAGATTTCTTGCAGGATATTCTCTTGATTTTTGTTTATAAAATATGTATTATCTTTATGATGAAAATAGAAAAAGATACAACAGTCAGTTTGGAATACACACTGAAAGATGCTAACGGCGAAGTCCTTGACTCGTCCGATGTAATGGGTCCATTGGAGTACATCCACGGATATAATATGATTATTTCAGGCTTGGAAAAAGCCCTTGAAGGCAAAGAAGAAGGAACCGAGTTTAAGCAAGTTGTTCCTCCTGAAGAAGCCTACGGCGAAGTCTTTGATGACATGATAGTAGAAACAACCAGAGCTCAGTTCCCTGAGGGTGTAAAACTTGAAGTCGGTATGGACTTTGAAGCAGGTGAAGGTCATCACGCCCGAATTGTAAGAATTACAAAAATAGACGGCGACAAGATTACCATAGATGCAAATCATCCGCTGGCAGGAGAAACCCTCCACTTTGATGTAAAAGTCTTATCGGTAAAAAAGACCACCGAAGAAGAATTGCAGGCTTTGATGCAGCAAATGTCCGGAGGCTGCGGATGCGGGTGCGGTCATGAATATGACGAAGACGCTTGCGGCTGCGGATGCTCGGGGTGTCATTAAAAGCAAAAAAGGCGGATTCCCTTATTCCATTGTTCGGAGGATTTTGTTTTTTTCTTTCGGCAATCGAAATAATGATACCCAAGCCGGTTCCTTTTTTTAGAATCGGCTTGGCCAATCTGCCCATAATTTTAGGCATAGACCTCTTCTCTTTTCCGGCCTTTGTACTTCTTTTAGTTATAAAGGTTTTAGGTCAAGCCCTTATTTCGGGAACTCTTTTTTCCTATATTGTTCTTTTTTCCGCAATCGGAACATTTTCCTCAGGCCTTTTAATGTATGCCATGAGAAGAATTCCGCGAAAAACAATTTCTTTTATGGGGATAAGTTTGGCAGGGGCCTTTGTTTCAAACAGCCTGCAATTTCTTTTAGCAGTCTTACTCATGTTCGGAAAATCGGCTGTCTACGTAATTCCGCCCGTGTTTTCTTTAGGCACCTTAACGGCCTTATTTTTAGGCTGGTTTGCATCCGAATTTGAAATACAATCCGTCTGGTATCAAAGAGTAAAGGCCGAAAGATTCGATTTTATTTCTGAAACGGATAATTCTCAAACCGCAAAGCAAAGTAATGGTAAAAACAGCTCCGAAAAAACAAACCGCACCCTAAGGGACAGGTATCTTAGAATAGGTTCGGGTATAAGCCTTTTTTTAATCTTACTCTTTGTGCCTTTTTTACCGGTACAAGCCCTTGTTTTGGGAGCAGCCCTGATTCTTTGTGCAGCCGACAGACAAAAACTTAATTTTTTAAATTTAATCTTTATGTTTACGGCAATTACCGTTTTCAACCTTTTTCCCCCGATGGGAAAGATAATCTTTAGCATAGGAAGCATAGATATAACTCATCAAGCCCTACTACGCGGATTTGAAAAAGCTATTGTGTTGATTGGAATGATATATATATCGAAATGGATGCTAAAAGCAAAGATGAATTTTAAAAGCCGAATAGGAAAATCGATACAGGAAGCTTTCAGTGTCTTTTACAAATTATTATCGGTAAAACACGAAATCAAACCAAAAATGATAATTCCCACCATAGATTCGGTTCTTTTAAGTATAAACAGACTTTAAGGCAGCCAAGCTCAATAGATTTTCTCTGTAATAGCCCGCCTTTGTGTGCCTGCAATTTTTATGTTTTTTTTAAAAAAAGTATTGACATAAATTTTAAAAATCTATATAATATCCGAGTCTTGCGGATGTCGTATAACGGCTATTACCCCAGCCTTCCAAGCTGGAGACGTGGGTTCGACTCCCATCATCCGCTTATTTTCTAAGTCTATACCCAATATAGACTTACACGTTTTCAATCCCCATAAAAATTTCACTTTCTTTTCTTTTTTTGATGGACTGCCGCATAATTTTTTTCGGTGAGTTTTTGCTTTATTAGCTTCAAAGATTGCTGTTTTTAGAAAATATATCGATACTTGTACAAAGCCATAATTTATGATATAATTCTTTCCAGTTTTTTTAACTGCGGAGGATAAAATGCCTAAGATTGAAGTAAATGAATCCCTTTTTTTTAAGATGCTCGGAGCAGAACTTGAAGCGAAACTCGGAGCAAAGCAGGATTACGATAAACTTGAAGAAATTTTAACATCAGCCAAGGCAGAACTTGACGAAAAACCCGATACCTCTCTTCCCGAAAAAGAACGCATAATTAAGATAGAATTAAACGATACCAACCGGCCAGACCTTTGGTCGACGGCAGGCCTTGCAAGGCTTTTACGCATCCATGCAGGAGGAAAATCAAATACAAAAAGCTATCAAAGCTTCCTTTCATCAAAAGAAAAAACGCAAGACTCAGCCGAGCGCAGGGTTAAGGTCTCGCCGGAGCTTAAAGAAATCCGCCCCTTTGCGGCAGGCTTTGTAATTTCGGGTAAGCCCATAGACGAGCTCATGCTTGCCGACATAATCCAAACACAGGAAAAACTTTGCCGCAACTTCGGAAGAAAAAGAAAAACCGTTTCAATGGGCGTTTACCGCTCAAAACTTATAAAATGGCCAATCGAATACACGGCCGTAGATCCCGACAAAACCGAGTTTACTCCGCTCGATATGGAAAAGCCTCTTTTATGCCGAAAAATCCTAAAGGAACACCCCAAGGGAATTGAATATGCCTCATTGCTTGAAGGCAAAAAGCTTTTCCCTCTTTTGAAGGATGCAAACGGAGAAGTCCTTTCAATGCCTCCCCTTATAAACAGTGCTAAAATAGGGGCCGTTCAAGCAGGCGATACCGATCTTTTTGTAGAATTTACCGGCACTGATATGACGAGCATTTTGCTTTCAGCAAATATAGTCGCATGCGACTTTGCCGACTGCGGATATACGATTCTACCCGTTAAAATAGAGCATCCTTATGAAACGGGATACGGAAAAACCGTTACTACCCCGTTTTATTTTCAAGAAAATGCAGAAACTTCAGTGGAAGCCGTCAACAAGCTCTTGGGCTCCTCTTTTAAGGCGGAAGAAATTGCCGAGGCCCTAAAACGCATGGACTCGGAAACTGAAATTTCGGGAAATAAGATTAGGCTGAAACCCTCCCCCTACCGCAACGATTTTCTTCATGAAGTGGATATAATCGAAGATGTAATGATGGGTAAAACCGTTAATTTCTTTACACCCGAAACACCGAACGAATTTACAATCGGAAGGCTTTTGCCTGCAACAATGCTAAGCCGAAAAATAAAGGGGCTTATGACAGGCATGGGCTATCAGGAAATGATTTTTAACTATTTGGGCTCCAAAAAAGACTATATTGAAAGAATGTGCATAGATGAAGCTTCGGTTATCGAGATTTCAAACCCGATGTCCGAAAACTATCAGTTTGTACGCAACTCCATTCTCCCCTCTCTTTTAAATGCCGAGATGGGTTCTGCAAATGCAGTCTATCCCCACAAAATATTCGAGACCGGAAAGATAGCCTTTTTTGACGGCACCGACTCTACAGGCACAACTACAAGCCAAAGTTTAGGCTTTTTGACAGCAGAACAAAATGCCAACTTTAACACGGCAGCAAGCGAGGCGGCAAACCTCTTATACTACCTCGGAATAGAATACAAGGTTTGCGAAACCGACGACCCCCGCTTTATTCCGGGCAGGCAGGCAGGCCTTCTTTACAATGGAGAACAAATAGGCATATTCGGGGAAATAAATCCTCAAGTCTTGGAAAACTGGGACATAAACATTCCCTGCTTTGCAGGTGAATTAAATATCGAAAAAATTTTAAAGAGGCAAAACTAAAAAGAGCTTTTCTATTCTACCTGAAAAATAAAAGAAGCCTTTTTTTGATTTCCGCTTTTGTCGAGGACGGTAATTATAAGCTCAATCTTTCCTGCAGGTAAATTTATTTTTCCCAAATGCATAGTACCTTCTTTTTCATATAAAAGGGATAAAGACGATTTTTTATTTTGCAAATAAAGGTCCTTACCGTCTGAGCTCAAAACCTCAAAGGGAAGATCCGATATATTCATTCCGTTAATGGAAACCGTAATTCTAAAAGGGGCAAGCTGAGACCCTCCTTTTTCGGTTGAATCGGAGATTGAAGAATAAAGATCATAGGAACCTTGCTTTATTTTTTTTACCGTTTCCAAACTGATTGTCTGCTTATCGCCGTTTATTAAAACGGTATTTTGAATTTGAGGCTCCGTTTTTTCTTCAATAGCCGGCATAAATAAAAGAGGGTTGATTAAAACATTATTTCGTGTATCCGCAACCTGAAAGATTAAACTCTTTTCTTCGGTCCATGCCGATTTTCCTGCATATCCTAAAATAGAACCGGCTTCGGTTTCTTTTCTGGAGGTAAATAAATCCGTATCGGAAAGATTTGCATAAATGCTTTGAAGGCCCTCATCATCTATAAAAATCATAGCGTTTCCCAAGGTGCTAGGGAAGAATCGGAGGCTGTTTTTTTCCTCGATACTTATTATGTGTTTACCGTAACCCGAAGCTCGAACCGTTTCAACCTCTTTAAACACCAAGGAGCGGGAAACGGAAGCTTCATCTCTTTGAGCAAATAAACGCAAAAGCGAAGGATGTTCTACAGGCCATTCAAAGGAATAAGAATATAAAAAAGTCATAAAGAACAAAAATATATAAAGATTTTTTTTCATTTAAAGCCCCCGTATATCCAATGCAGTAATCTTTTCATCGGTACCTATGTAGATTTTATTTTCCTTTTGAATTAAAAAGGCATTTTCAGACTTAAATTTCGTTTTTCCCATCATCAAATCGGGAGGGTCTATCAACAAAAGAGAACATTCATCATCTTTTTGAAGAAGCACCGTAAGTAAGGCGTTTTTATCTTGAAATCCCAACCCGGCAATAAAACCTTCTTCTTTTAGAATCGAAAGAGTTAAATTTCTACAATCGATAATACCTATTCCTTCAGCGGATTCAAAAACGGCAAAATGCCCGAATTTATCAAATGAAGCAAAGGCCTGTCTTCTTAAGTCTTCTTCAAAATATGAGTGATATACTATTTTATGCTGGCGGCCCGAAATATTTATAAGCACCACCCTTTGCTTGTCAAGGCCGCATAAACAGAGCACCTGTTTTCCGTCTTCCGAAATTGCAGCCCCCATTATCGCCTGATAGGTGCTGCCTCCGGGGTAAAAACTAAAAAGAGTGTTTCCCTCGGAATCGAGGCATACTAAAAGCCCGTCCGAATGACCTATCACACAGCCGGCCTTAGATGACTGAAAGGCCGTTATAGGAAAGGTATGGGTGTAGTGCCATAATTTTTTACCGGCATTATCATATTCTGAAATAGAAGAACCTTCAGGCTCAAACAAAAAGATTCTATCCTTGTCGAGATAAACATAGCCGGGCTTATCGATACGCAAAAAAGGCTTTTCCAAATCGAATTCCTCAGGCTTATAAATATCCGTAAAAAGAGGCTTTTGAGGATATTTTGTCCAAGCATAAAAGGAAGCGCTGAATCTTTCTTCCGCAGTTTCGGCCCTCAAAATTTCGCCGTCTTCGGTAAAATACCCGAACAAATTACCCAAAGAAAAAGGAATCGGAGTTTTTCCGGTAAATCTTTGTTTAAGTTCATCGGCAGATACCCCCGCCTCTCCGGAATACATTTGTCCGGTTTGAACCTTCGGCATAGGTGAAGACCACTTAGGCATCAAGTAAATATCCTTCCGCATGGGAACGGCAGCGGCGAAAATATATATAACAAGAAGAATTATTACACCGATAAAAATAAATTTATTTTTTCCTTTAAATAACATAAAAAATATGATATACTACTTTTATGGAAATTTCAAGTCAGTTAGAAAATTTATTCAAAACAGCTCTTGGGGCTGCAAAAAATGCCTATGCCCCCTACTCCAATTTTCATGTGGGAGCGGCTATTTTGTTAAAAGACGATTCGATTGTAACGGGTGTAAATGTAGAAAACCGCTCATACGGCCTTACAAACTGTGCAGAGCGGACTGCAATATTTAAAGCGGTTTCTGAAGGAAAAACGGATTTTAAGGCCATCGCTATTGCAACGCCCGATGCGGACTATCCCGTAAGCCCCTGCGGAGCCTGCAGGCAGGTTATTTCGGAATTTATGGGCGGAGATACGCCGGTAATCTTCGGTTCATCGCTTGATAATGTAGTGCTGACGGATGTTAAAGGAATCTATCCCTTTGATGCCCTGCACGAATTAAAAAAATGACCCGTAGACGATTCGAACGTCCGACCTGCTGCTTAGGAGGCAGCCGCTCTATCCAACTGAGCTAACGGATCAACAGGAAGGTATTATACCCAAAAAGCCCTAAAAGTTCAATACGGCAATTTAAAAATAATTGTATTTTTTACAACTCAGATTGACTTTATTTTACGATTATTACATAATAGCAATATGAATTTTAATGATTTTTTATCGCTTATGAAAAAAAGACAAAGCTGCAGGAGCTTTGATTATTCTAAACCTGTTTCAAAAGAGGACTTGATTTTTATTTTGGAGGCAGGGAGGCTTTCTCCGTCGGCCTGTAATTCTCAGCCCTACGAGGTCTTTGTTGCCCAAAGCGAAAAGGCCAAGATAATTGCAGATGCTAAGATGGGGTCTTTTAACAAGTTTATTGATGACTGTAATACTTTTTTGGTAATAACCGAAGACAATTACAGCCTGCCTGCAAAGATAGGTTCGCTGATAAAGAAGGTCGACTTTAAGGCCATAGATATAGGCATCTTAACGGCCAACCTTGTAAATGCAGCCTCAGCCCTAAATTTGGAAACCTGCATCCTCGGTGTCTTTGACGAAAAACGAATCCAAAAGCTCATAGAGCGAAAGAAGAGAATCCGCCTTGTCATAGCCCTAGGCTATCCTAAAGAAGGTTACCCTTTGAGGGAAAAGACAAGAAAAGACTTTGATGATAATATGCACTTTTTATAGTTTATAGAAAAGATTATAATCTAAAAACAAAGGGCAACTCTACCAAAAATTAGCGAGCTGCCCTTAAAAAAACATATCAGGTATTGTTAAAATTTAACAAAAAATCTTAACATAAAAATCACAAAAAGTATCCATGTGACAACAGGGATTTCCTTGAATTTTCCTTTAATACATTTTAAGATAACATAGGCCAAAACACCGTATACGATACCTTCGGCAACACTGTAGGTAAAGGGCATCATAATCATTGTCAAGAATGCGGGGATACCCTCTGTAGGATCCTTATAGTTTATTTCGCCGGCTTGGGTCATCATCAAAAAGCCTACTATTATTAAAGCAGGAGCAGTGGCCGCTGCAGGAATCAATAAGAAAATCGGAGAAAACAGCAAGGCAATGATAAACATACCGGCTGTAACCACAGAGGTTAAACCGGTTCTTCCTCCGGCTGCAACACCGGCCGTACTTTCTACATAACTTGTTACCGTTGATGTTCCGAGTGCGGCACCTACTACTGTTCCGATAGCGTCCGATAAAAAGGCCTGCTTAATCTTGGGAATATTTCCATCTTTATCTACAAGGTTCGCCTGAGTTGCAACGCCTACAAGGGTTCCGACCGTATCAAAAATATCGACAAAGAGGAATGAAACAAATACGATAAAAAACTTAAAAGAAAGAACATTTGAAAAGTCAAAATTAAGTACGGCAGGTGCCGAGGGGAGACTTATAGGAGACCAGCCTTCCCAGCCTCCGAATGGAACCGTAATCTTTAAGGGAATACCTATGATGGTTGTAATTAAAATACCTATTAAGATTGCTCCCGGTACTCTTAAAATAAAAAGAGCACAGGTTATAATTAAACCGATAAGGGCTAAAACGGCAGGAGAACCCCAAGTGAATTTTCCGAGTCCTACGAGGGTCGCAGGATTATCGACAATTATGCCCGAATTTTGAAAAGCGATAAAGGTAATAAAGATACCGATACCTGCGGCTACAGCTTTTTTAAGATTAAGAGGTATGGATTTTACTATAGCTTCACGGACATTTACAGCTGAAAGCAAAATAAAAAGAACGCCTTCTAAAAATACGGCCGTTAATGCCGTAGACGGGGAATAACCTAAGCCGATAACAACGCTATATGTAAAAAAGGCATTTAATCCCATTCCTGAAGCAAGAGCAACAGGCAGATTAGCCAAAAGGCCCATAGCTAGGGTTGCAATAGCGGCGGACAGAGCAGTCGCAGTAAAAACGGCACCTCTATCCATTCCGGCTTCACTTAAAATGCCGGGATTTACAGCCAAAATATAAGCCATTGCCAAAAAGGTAGTAATACCCGCAATAACTTCGGTGCGCACGGTAGCATTGTGCTCTTTAAGTTTAAAAAATCTTTCCATAATTAAGAAATCCTCCCATAAAAACTTTTTGCAAGGATTATCAAATCCTGAAAAAAGTTTTTTCCGTGCTTTTGCAACGAAGTGAAAAAGCACATATACTAATGCGACGTTTTGTGCTTTGCACAAAACTCGGCAGATAAACAGTGAGGCAGAATTCCTGCCGAACTGTTTACCACACCTCCTTGCCGTATTTTAACACAATTTTTTATTTACAGCAATAGATAATTTTTAGATAATTTTAAATAAAAATCAAATTTACATTTAAAAAATTAGTATTTAATACAAAAAAAAACTATATATAAGTATGAAGACACAAAATATTTTTATTAAATCCCTTAGGATTTGCTCAATGATGGTGCTATGCAGCATCTTTTTAAATGCGGAAATACCTGTAGAAAAAGCAAATTTTTCTCTTACACAGAGTATTGATCTTAACCTTAACTATAACCTGAAAGCGGAAGCAAAAAATCCTTTTTTTGAGCTTTATGCGGAAGCAAAAATGCGGGAATACCGGCCTAAATTTGCTCTTATACCGCAAGGTTTTAGCTTAAAATTCAGTCCCCTTCTATACAAGGAAAAGAAAAAACTTTATCCTGCCCTCTCATTTTTTTATGGGGGAATTACAAAATCAAGCTTTTTAAACCTGATGCTTTTTAAGGAAAGTTTTGAAAAAAAGCCCTTTTATAAAGGAATAGGCTTTGCACCTAAGTATTTAATAGGTATCTCAAAATCAAAATTCGATGCAAGCCTAGGTACCGAATTTGCAATAAAAAATGTTAATCTGGTATTTTTTTCCGAGCAAAAGCCAAAAGAACTATGGCCGGATCTTTCTTTTTGTGCTGTATATAAAAAAGAAAATGAAACCGCATTGTTCAATATGAGCTTTCTTTCTTCTTTAGCGAATTCAGCCTACTCTCAATTTAATCTAAAAGCACCTGCTTATGATCAATTTTATTCGGGAGAATTTATATTAGCCGAAAAGGGAATAGTATCTTCCGTATTTTTACTTGCCGGCGGAATAAAAATTCCTTATGGAAAAATATCGGTAACCGGTAAATCCGATTTAAACTTTTTAGGTAAGGCCGAGTACAATTTTCACAGCGAGTATTTTGAGGCTAATACGGGGACCATGTTTGAAAATGATGGAACTTTAAAAGCCTTTTTTCAACCTAAAATTTCAGTTGATGCTTTGGATCTGGGCTTTTCGTATAATTTTTTACGAAAACATATTAATCTTAAAAAGAAAAAGCTGTTCAAAAATTCTCATTCGGGAGGAATGGGCTTAGGTCTTAGCTTCACAAAATGTAAATTTATCGGAGAAGTTTATTATAATGACGCTTCATGGGATCTTAAAGGACAAATAAAAATTCCTATAAACCTTTTTGTTAATACCCTCTTTTCAATAAAAGGAAATACAAAACTGGAAGAAAAATCCCAAAATCCCTTTATAGTAAAAAACTATTCTTTTTCATCGGATATTAAGATAAAATTTAATAAGAGTTTCAATCTAAATCTTTCAGCTTCTTTTATGCAAAAAAACAAAATAGTAAAAATAAATAAAACTCCATATATAGTTTGGGAAAAAGGAGTTTTTAACTTTTCCGCTCAGGCAGAATTTATAAAAAAGACAAAGTTGACATCAAACTCTTTTAAGGGAGAAGTAATATTGGAAACCGCCAAGCCTTTTATAAAAGGAAGCCTTGCATATAAAATAAGTTTTTAAAATGCAAAGTGCCAAAGAGTCTCATGTTCATAAACTTCACCCGGCTTAATTACGGTATTGGGGAAATGGGGCTGATGTAACGAATCCGGAAAGGATTGACTTTCAAGACAAAGGCCTGCAAATTTATTGTAGACGTCTCCATTTTTACCTAGTTCATTGTTAAGAAAACCGCCCGTATACATTATAAGAGCAGGTTGGGTTGAGTAGACGGTTAATATCCTCTTGGTAACGGGCTCTTTTACTATTGCAGCCAAGGTTTTATGGTCGCTGACTTCTTTTTTTATAACCCAGCTGTTATCAAAACTTCCGCCTATTTCTTGTACGCCCTCGCTCAAAAGCCGCGGTTTTCTAAAATCATAGCCCGTATTTTCTACCTTTAAAAATTTACCCGTCGGAATGAGCTCTTGATTAGTTTCAAGATATTGCTCGGAAAATATTTGAACTTCATGATTTAATACCGAAACATAGGAACCGTTAGACTGCATTCCGGCTGGATTTAAATTAAAATAGCTGTGATTGGTAAAATTAACCGGTGTAGTTTTATCCGGCACGGCCTTATATCTTATAATAATCTCATTATCCGGTGTAAGAGAATAGCTTACTTCAATTTTTAAATTTCCGGGAAAACCCTGCTCTCCATCGGGAGAGATACGCGAAAAAACGACGCCTGCCTCTTGCCTGTTTTTAAAGGTCTTTGCTTCATACAAGACTTTATCGTAAAACGGATAACCTCCATGAAGACAGTGTTTACCGCCGTCATTGGGCGTTAAAAGATATTGCTGATTCCCTAAAGTAAATTCCGCATTTGAAATTCTGCCTGCGTATCTGCCTATAAAAGAACCGAAATGCGGAAAATTATTTATATAGCCGATAAAGCTCGAATATCCTAAAACAACATCGTCAAAGCCGCCGTTTTTTGACGGTAAAAGAATTCCCGTAATACAGCATCCGTAATTAGTACAACAGAGCATCATCTTACCGTTAAAAATCGTAAATAGTAAGGCCTTATTTCCGTTTGAAAAAGTTCCGAATTCGGTCGTTGTTATCTTCAAAATCAATTCCTCCCAATATTTATAATTAAGTATAGCATATTATTGCATTATATGATAGAATGTTGTGCGGAGAATTTTATGAAACACAAAATTATATTATTTTTGGCAGCTATCTGCCTCCTTTTCGGTTGTACTAAAAACGAAACACAAAAGCCGGTTACCATGGTATTTTTACCGAATGAATCAAGCGATGCTATGAAGGATGCACGGCAAGCTTTTATGGAAATAATAAGCGAAGCAATAGGCCGTCCCGTCGAAATCAAAACGACAACGGATTATAACATAGCCTTAGAAGCAATTATATCCGGAAATGCAGACATGGCTTATATCGGAGCCGAGGGTTATATAAATGCCCATAAAAGAAATCCGGCCATTATACCTGCGGTTACCAATTCAGGGCCGAGCGGTACATTGGAAGACGCTTTGTATTATAGTTTTATAGCAGTAAGAACGGAAGATGCAGCTCAATATAAAGATGGAGCCGGCTATGATTTAAACCGCTTAAAAGGAAAAAGCATTTCATTTGTTTCTACAAGCTCTACATCGGGTTTTGTAATTCCTGCAACTCTGCTCGTAAAAAGATTCGGATTAACCGGTACCGATGAGCTTATTCAGGGAAATTCCGTTTTTTCAAAGGTGCTATTTGCAGGTTCCCATCAAGGCTCACAAGTTAATCTATTTAGAAAGGATGCAGATGCCGCAGCCTTTGCAATTCCTCAAACAATAGGCGTCTATGATTTAATTGAAGGAGAAGCCTATCAGACAGGAGCCGCTTACAAGGTTGTAGAAGGAGCTATAGAACCCTTTGACAAATTTCCCGAAAGCGAAATTACCATAATCCAATCGATTCCGGTTTTAAACGCTCCAATAGTCATGAATACAAAGACCCTTTCCCCCGAAGAACAGAACAAAATACAGGAAGCCCTTACCTCCGAAAAAACGGCAAATAATCCCGGTATTTTTAAAATAAAAGACTCCGACAAAAAAGGAATGTATCCCAAGTACACGGAAAAAACAAAACTTGTTAAAACCACAGATGATTGGTATGATAAAATAAGAAATTTAACAAAATAAATTCATAAAAAGGCTTGACATAATGCTGCTTATATGCTATACTCCTCCCCACATCGCAGGGTAGAGCAGTTGGCAGCTCGTCGGGCTCATAACCCGGAGGTCGGAGGTTCGAGTCCTCTCCCTGCTAATTAAAATTTAAAGGCACTCAAACGAGTGCCTTTTTTAAATTTTAGCCGTTTTTTTACAACTGACGTAAGTTTATTCCTATAACAACGCCGACGGAAATCATAGCCGTCCAAAGGGAAGAACCGCCGTAGGATAAAAACAAGAGAGGGATACCTGTAATAGGCATTATTCCCATGACCATGCCTACATTTACAAAAAAATGGAAAAAGAACATTGCCAAAATACCGGAAACAATCAGCTTTCCAAAAAAATCATCACAACGCTTAATCGAAAGAAAAAATCTAAAAAAAACTATGCTGTAAAGAAAAAAAACAAAAAGGCCGCCTAAAAAGCCCCATTCTTCAGATAAAATACTGAAAATAAAGTCCGTGCTTTGTTCAGGCAAATATCTGTAATGACTTTGAGTGCCCATAAGATAACCGCGTCCCGTTAAGCCGCCTGAACCGATAGCTGTAATTGACTGAATTATATTCCAGCCGTGTTTTAAGGGGTCTACCTCAGGATCCAAAAAGATAATTAAACGCATCATTTGATATTCTTTTAAAGCCCTCACCCCTGCTATAGAACCTGCAAAAGCAATAGTGATAAGCGAAAGAACATAAGCGATCCAATAATAATATCTTCTTTTTAGTAAAACATTACCTATCATTGCAACTACGGTTGAAATCCCCATCGCAAATAGGATAATAATGGAAACTTGAGAATTTTTTAAAATATTTGTCATAATATGACTTGTCTTTAAAATTATTTCCTCCCAAAGAGGCATAAGAGTAAACACTATTGTTAATACACCAAGAAAAAATACATAGAGGATAAAGCGAAGCGGAATACCGGCAATAAAACACATTATCAAAAAAATCGGAATATATACGCTTGCTGTTCCAAGGTCAGGCTGTTTTAAAATAAGGGCAACAGGAACAATCATTATCGCCATCGCCTTTATAAAGCGCTTTAGAGGTTCTTCTTTTTGTGATTTATCCAAATAATAGGCTAAAAAAAGAATAAAAATAAGTTTTATAAATTCCGAAGGCTGAATACCTAGATTCTTTAAACCTATCCAGCTCCTTGCATTATGCCTGACAGTTCCAAAAATGCCGGTATATAGCAGCAAAATCATTCCTACCAAATAAATTAAAAATGTTCTATCCTTTATCCGCCTGTAATCGTAAATGCAGGAAAGCAAGAGTAAAACAATACCTGTACAAGCCCATAAAATCTGCTTACCATACTCCTTAGAAACAATTTCTCCCGCGGAATTTATTCCTGAAGAATAAATAAAAAGTATTCCGATAAATGACAAAAGAACAACAGCCAAAAATAATAGATAATCAAAATTTGTAATTTTGCGTATGTTCATTCGCTTCTCCTCATAATTGCAGGAAGCTGCCTAAAGCCAAGATAATCTATAGTTTCATCATAGGTTTGATTTGCAAGTGTTCCATGCAATATTATATTTGCAGCATAAGGAGCCCACCATTCCCACTCGTTTACAGCCTCTACAATGATGCAGACAACAACCATATCCTTAGGATGTGCATCATAGGGACCGTAAGCTACCATCCATGAATGCCACCTATCCTGTAAACCGACTTCAGCCGTTCCCGTTTTACCTGCAAAACGGAACATGGGATTTTTCATAGGATAGCGGGCCTCTCCCTGTATCGTAACAAGATTCATAGCCTGCCTGACTTGTTGAAAAATCTCTTGTCCGATATTTTCTTTATGCAGAATTTCAGGCTGAACGGTTTTTATTACCTCTCCGCTTGAAGGATCCCTTATTTCTTTTAAAAGATGAGGTTTATAGATTACACCATTGTTTATAACCATACAGGCCATATTGGCTACCTGAAGCGGAGAAGCAAGAGTAAAGCCTTGACCTATAGACATATTCATTGTATCTCCGTTAAGCCATTTTTCATGGAAACGGCGCTCCTTCCATTTAGGCGATGGAACAAACCCTTCGGATTGGCTGGGCAAGTCTATCCCCGTAGATTGCCCCAGTCCGAAACGCTTTGCATAATCTACAACCTTATCAACACCCAAATAATCGCGGCAAACCGTCCAATAATAAACGTCACATGATTTTGCCAGAGCCTCGTTTAAGGCGAGCTTTCCGTGTCCCGGTTTTCTTATATGACAGCGGAATACACGGTTTCCGTATTCTATTTCTCCCAAACAAGGAACCGTTGTTTCAGGAGAAAATGCTTTTTCGTTTAAAATGGCAGTATTCATTATAACCTTAAATGTGGAAGCAGGAGGATAGGCAGCATCTACGGCCCTGTTTAAAAGCGGTTTATTCGGATTTTCAAACAGTTCTTTCGCAATAGAGCTTGAGATTTCCTTGCCGAAAATATTTTGATCAAAAAAAGGATAGGAAACCATTGCCAGGACCTCGCCCGTTGTAGGTTTTAATACGACGGCAGCCCCTATTCGCGGTCCTAAAGCATCTTCGGCCAATTTTTGAATTCTCTTGTCGATGGTAAGAACAAGATTATTTCCCATCTTAGGCGGTGTTACAACTGTGGTGTTTTCTATGTATCTTCCCTTAGCATCTACGGTCCGGGATTCCACCCCATCGGTACCGCGTAAAATTTCATCATATTGTTTTTCGATTCCGGCCTTACCTATTATACTGTTTGAGGTATATCCCTTATTATAAAAGCGGGTCAGTTCGTCCGTAGTTATATCGCCTACATACCCGATTATGTGAGAAAAAGAGCGGGTATCGACATAATTTCTGACAGGTTTTGAGTGCCATGAAACACCCGGAAGAGAATCGATGCTTTCTGCAACTTGCACAATCATAGAATAATCGACATTGGATTTGATTTGTATTGATCTAAAATCCCTTCTAACACTTACCGGCAATTTTTTTTCTATCTGTGAAACAGGAATTTGTAAGATTGAACTTAATCTGTTTATTACGGTATCGAATTCCTGACGCGGGACTTCGCCCGGAACAATATCAACAGCGAAGGAGTCGATGTTTAAAACCATCGGCGTATTTGCTTCTCTATCAAATATCTCGCCTCTTTGAGCCGGTATAAGAGTTGTCCGTTTTGAAATATTTTGAGACTTTTGCTTAAACTGATCTCCATGAATGATCTGCATTGAAAACAATCTATAGGAATAAGCTATCAAAATAAAAAAAACGAAGATCGAAAATAACTTAAGCCGTGAATTTAAACGCTCTTCAGTATTTTTCATATTGTACTATACTCCTCGATATAAAGGCTTGAGGAAAAAGATTAAAAAATAAAAATACAAATGGAGTGAAGAAAATATTTACAGCAGCCTCTATGACAAAACTGACCGAAAAAATGTTATAGGTATGAATATTTTGCCCAAAAAGTATCTTTAAAATAAATAGAAGAATAACCTTAAATACAAAGCCTAAACCGCCTAAAATACAAGGGAAAATTATTTTGTTTAAATTATAAATACCGTAAAATTTTCCTACAAGGTAACCTGTTAAAGTAAAAATAAAGGAATGTAACCCTATGGGCGCTGCCGACAAAAAATCGGCTAAAAGACCTGCAATAAAACCGCAAATCAAACCTGTAAGAGAACCGTTTGAAATTGCAATATAAATAACGGTAAGCAAAACCAAATCGGGCAACACTTTAAAAAAAGATATATGAGAAAAAATAGCCGTTTGAAGCAAGGTTATAAAGAAAACGCTTAAAGAAGTCCACAAAATAACTTTTTTCAATTTATTAAAACTCCTTTTCTATTTTTGAAGTATCAAGTACAAAAACATATTCCAAACAAGAAAAATCTATTATAGGATTTACAGAGAGCTCAAGCGAAGTTTCATAATCGTGTGTTTTAATTTTAGAAACAAAACCTATGGGAATATTTTTTGGAAAAATCGAAGAATCATCAAAGCCCGAAGTAATTATTTTATCTCCAATCTTAATGTCATCTCCTGCCCTCTTTTTTATGTACTTCATAATTAAGGGAGAATCCTCAGAGCCCTGTCCGCTTACAACACCACGGTGGTTTACAAGGTCTACCTTCGCAGCAACATGGCACTGATAATCATAGATAGGAATAATCATAGATGAGCCCCTTCCTACCTGTAAGATTTTTCCTACAAGAGCCATATTTCCGTTTTGAAAAGCAATGACTGGCATGTCTTTTCTGACACCATGCTTTACACCCCTGTTAATAATCATTCCCGAATAAAGAGCATTAGGATCATAGCCTATTATTTCTGCAGGTATATTTGTAATTTGGATAGTGTCGGTAAATTTGAGAAGGGTACGCAGTTCATTATTTTCTCTTTTTATATCGGCATTGGAACGCTCCAAAAGTTCATACTTTTCAAGCTGTTTTGTAAGTTCATTATACTTTGCTTTTAGATCCCATAATTCCCTTACGGAAGAAACACTTTCTCCCACAAAGGAAGAAACATTGTAGACAGCCTTCTCCGTTCCGGCACTTACCGAAAAAGCCATACTCTTAAAATCCAAAATAAAGGACCCGCCTGAAAAGACCATAAAAACAGATGATATGAGAAGAAATAAAATTAAAAGAAAAACTTCAAGATTCAGTTTAAGCGAAAGTTTTTTCTTCATAGGGTCTAATTATTTAAGCTGTCATAGAGGCTGCGGTCAACAGTCATATCCCTAAACACTTCGTAATATCTTCCGGCACCTATTGCAACACAGTCCATAGGGTTTTCCGCTAAAATTACGGGAACACGGGCTTCTTTTGCAATAAGTTTAGGAAGCCCCTTTAACAAAGAACCTCCTCCGGTCATTACAATCCCCCTTTCAACAATATCGGCAGTAAGCTCAGGAGGAGTCTGGGCTAAGGTCCGCTTAATTTCTTCGACAATCTGTGTAACAGGTTCTTTTAAAGCTTCCCTGACTTCGACAGAGTCTATTTCCAATCGGCGGGGAAGTCCGGTTATAGCATCGGTACCCTTAATTTCTACCTTTTCTATTGTTTTTTCGGGCGAAGCATTGCCTATGCTGATCTTTACTCTTTCGGCTGTTTGTTCTCCAATGATGAGGTTATCAACGGAACGGACATGCTTAATGATGGCTTGATCGAACTCGTCGCCTCCTACGCGGATTGCATTTGTTACAACCATACCGCAAAGAGATATAACCGAAACTTCAGTTGTACCGCCTCCGATATCGCAAACCATATTTCCGGCAGGCTCATGAATAGGAATATTCGCACCTATAGCTGCAACTAAAGATTCTTCCAAAACTTTAACATCTCCGGCTCCGGCCTTCATGGCACTTTCATAAACCGCATTACTTTCAACATCCGTAATACAGCTTGGAATACCTATAACCATTCTCGGCTTGACAAAACGGTGCTTAGGCAAAATCTTAGAAACAAAATAACGGATCATCTTTTCGGTAGTGTCCATATCTGCAATAACTCCGTCTTTTAGGGGCCTGATAGCCACAATATTTCCCGGAGTTTTCCAAAGCATTCTTTTAGCCTCGGATCCGACAGCAACCACTCTCTTTGTACCCCTTTCAACGGCAACAACAGAGGGTTCATTTACTACTATCCCCTTTCCGTTCACATAGATAATAGTATTGCAGGTTCCCAAATCTATTCCTATATCTGTCGAAAATCTTTTAAAAAAGCCCATTTTGTCCCCCAAAATTTTTATAAATTTAGTTTAGCCCGTGTTTTTATATGGAGCGGATCAAATTTAAGAGCTTTCCGCCATTCTGCACGGGCCTTTATCATATCTCCTTGAAGTTCGTATACAACACCCAAGCCATAATGAGCGTCGGCAGAGGTCATATCCTTTTCAAGAATGGTATTAAATTCCTTTACAGCATCATCTATCTTATTTTCTTCAAGAAATAAACTACCCAATAAATATCGGCATTTTAATTCTAAAAGTGTATCTTTCGTTTTATCTATTGTTTCAAATAAATACAACTTTGCATTTTGTTTATCAGAAATCTTAATATAATTTTCGGCAAGAGCAAAAAACAATAAATCCGAAGGGTTATGAGAGAGGGCATCCGAAAAGGCATCAATAGCTCTTTCCGGCTCATCCAAAAGAGACGCCGACATACCCCTGAATTCCGACAAATCTGCAAATTTTTCTCCGGAACTATACGCAATATCCAAGTATTTTAAGGCAAGGTCTGCATAGTAATATCCCTTTTGATAATAAGCCTTTCCCAATACATAGGCAATTTTCGGCTGTTGAGATTTTGAAACACAGTACATCGCCTGTCTTAAATTCAAAATAGAATCATTTAGATAAGAATAGCTTACCGAAAAATCGGTCTGTTCGGCAAAGATATAATAGGCGGCAAAGCCTCTCATAGCCAAAGCCTCACCGTCATATGCCCTTCTTTTTAAAATACTTGCGGTCTTTTGATATACGCTCTCGTAATTTTTTTTTGCCCAATCGGCATACACCTCTTTCATTGAAGGTATGCCTGCATAGTTTTTATTATGGATATATAAAAAATAGACGGCAGAAATCACACACAAGAAAAAAAGCAAAACTATAAAAATCTTTTTTGTTCCTTTTCTTTTGTTTGAGAAATTTTTATGTGACCTTCCTTTTGAAAATTCCATTTTTATAATACCTTAAAAAAAGGGATTAATAAGCCGGATTCTGTTTCTGTAAAACAGACGGAACCATCTTTCTTAAACCTGCTTTACAGCAAGTTTTTATCGCGGTTAACCCGTAAATTAAGAATCGGAGATTCTTTACTGCTTAACCTTGCTCCCGATGAGGTTTACATTGCCGTTTTCGTTACCGAAAACGCGGTGGGCTCTTACCCCGCCCTTTCACCCTTACCGCAAAATGCGGCGGTTTACTTTCTGTTGCACTGTCTGTAAACGGAAACTTTAATTTCCGTTCCCCGGCCGCTAGCCGGCATCGTTTCCGAAGGAGTCCGGACTTTCCTCTGCAAATGCAGCGGTTCCTTTAATCCCAAAATTATTTATTCCTTTTAATCTTCGTCTTTACCGTCCCCAAAACTTGCAAGGAAATCCTCATTTGCGGAATCTCCAATATCAAGTAAGCCTTCCATATCGGAATCATTAAAATATGCTTCCTGCTCGGCCGTTAATTCGGATTCTTCATAGAATAGAATACGGCTACAGTAAGGGCAGAATTTTATATCCTGATCCGACCTGACTTCATTTACAAACTGAGCGGGAAGAATCATGTGGCAGCCCATACAAACATTTCCCTGAACGGAAACGATACCGACACCATGTTTATTCTTAATAATCCTGTCGAATTTAAACATTGTTTCATCACTCAAACCCGGAGACAGTTTTTTTTCTTCCAGCTTTAACTCTTCTACCTTATTTTGTTTTTCGGAAATCTCCGAGTCCAAGAGCTGTTTGTGTTCTTCAAGTTCTTTCTCGGTTTGTGTAATAAGATCTTCTTCCTGCTTAATATTTGCATCCAAAATCTTAAATTGACTTTCAAGCCTTAGAAGGTCCTTTCTTATAGTTTCGGCCTTTGTAGTAGAATCATCGATTTCCTTTTGCAAGATTTCATACTCGCGCTGAGTTTCGATATTATCCATTGCTTTTTCGGCCTTTTCTCTCTTTTGTTCAGCTTCAAAAAGATCAGCCTTAAAAACGGCAATACCTTTACGCAGCTCTTCATACTCGCTGTTCATTTGGATATAACCGGACTTTAACTTTTCCAAAAGCTCTTCCTGCTGTGTAAGAGCCTTTGGGGCATCCAAAATCTCCGTTTCAAGTTCATTTTTTCGAGCAAGAATATCCTGTAAAGCTCTCAATTTTTCCAATACATCATTATCCATAAATTACAACCCCTTTAATTATCAAGACAACCGATTATCAAAATAATCAATTATCAAGATAATCTTTTAATTTTCTACTACGTTTAGGATGGCGCAGCCGCCTTAATCCCTTTGCTTCTATTTGCCTTATTCTTTCACGCGTTACGTCGAAATATAAGCCTACTTCTTCAAGGGTAAGAGGATAGCCTCCTTCAATACCGAAGCGCATTTTTAAAACTTCCTGCTCACGCTCAGGCAGACTGGAAAGCACCATTTCAAGCTGCTCCTGCAAAAGAGTAAGCTCCGTTCTGTTTGAAGGATTTTCAACACCCTTATCTTCGATTAAATCTCCCAAGAGGGTATCTTCTTCTTCACCTATGGGTGTTTCAAGAGAGATAGGCTCCCTTGCAACATTTTTAACCTGCTTAACCTTTTCGATCGACCAGCCTAACTGCAAGGCTATTTCATCATCATTGGGTTCACGGCCGAGTTTTTGCATGAGCTGGCGGGATTCCCTGTTTACCTTGTTGATTTGTTCTATCATATGGACAGGAACCCTTATCGTACGTGCCTGATCCGATATTGAACGCGTAATAGCCTGCCTTATCCACCAAGTAGCATAGGTAGAAAATTTATATCCCTTCCTGTACTCAAACTTTTCAACAGCTTTTATAAGCCCGATATTTCCCTCTTGCACAAGATCAAAGAACTGTAATCCCCTGTTGATATACTTCTTAGCAATAGAAACAACAAGGCGCAAGTTTGCATTTATCAGCTTATCTTTTGCATTTTTAAGCATTCTCTGGCCATTCTTTATCTCTGAAGTAAGATCAATAACTTCGTCTACAGTAGCTTCAAAATCATATTCGATCTTTCGGATTTTTCGGGTCAAGACCTGAATTTGAGTGTATATATCCTTTACTTCATTAGCCGAAATATTAAGCTCTTTTTCCAGTTTTTCTCTTTCTCTCGGAATTGCAAGCCGTTTACCCAGCTTTCTTAAATCGGCATAGCTTTTAATACCAAGCTGTTTTTCCTTTCTTTCTTTTTTGTGTTGATAGTCCTGAACCTTGTCGGTAGCTTCAATAAAACGGTCAGAAATTTTTTCTATTTCTTCCGATTCAATGTGAATACGTTTAAGACTGTTAAACATCTTCTTCCGCAAAGCTTGAAGCTCAGGGCTCTCCAAAAAGCTTTCCAAGGTTTCTCTATCATAACAGTGCTTTTTTAAGGACATATATTGTTTAATTTCGGAATATATGTTCCGTAGACTATCACCGTAAACCTGCTTGAGACGCTTTTTTTCGGCCATTTCTTCACTTAATTCTTTGCGCGGCTTATTGGACTCAGCAGGATCCAGTTTGGAAAAAGCCTTTTGACCGATTACAAAAAATTCGGGAATCAATATACCGGAATTTTTTATAACCTTTTTTATTATAGCTTCTCCGTCTTCCATGCTTTTTGAAAGAGATACTTCCTCATCGGCAGTTAAAAGATCTTCCTTGCCTATCTCTTGAAGATAAAGCTTAATCGGATCGTCAACTCCGGCTTCGTGAGAAGTTCTAACCAGTTTTTTTGCCGGTTCATGCCTAGGTTTTTCTTTTTCGATATATGGAGTTTCGATGTCATCAGAATAAGGACTTTTTATATCATCATCATCTTCGTACGTATCATCCAATAATCGATAATCTTCATCATTACCGCTCTGAAAATCGGAGTCGGTTTCTGAATTAGATTCGGATATTCCTTCATTTCTTATTTGAACGCCGGCACCTTCCAAAATATCCAGAATATCAGGTATAGTTTCCGGAGACATTAAGTCTTCGGGCAGTAGATCATCAAGATCACTCAATCCTATTGTGTGCTTCCTTTTGGCATATTCCAAAAGTTTAATAACCGCAGGATTCTTTTCGAGATCAGTCATACACCTTTCCCTTTAATTTGTTTAATTGAATATCGATACTTTTTTTTTCTTCCATTAATTCTTTTGTCAAGTTTACGGTATCGATATTCTTTTCTCCATGTAATAATCTCAGTCTGCCTATGATTTTGTCTTTTTGTTTTTGTAGAACGTTTTGTTTTATAAAATTTATGCCGTCATCGACTATCTTTTCAGAGTTCTCGGCGAATTCACCTTTAGAAATTGTTTGAGAAACAATATCTTTTAATTTTTCTTCCCCGCATCTGTGCATCAGATTCGCATAAGTATAGGCACCATCTCTATAACATTCTTCTAAAACAATAAACAAATGTCTGGCATAAAAATCCTCAAAATCATCGGGGCTCAATTGTGAACGCAAACGAGAAAACAGATCAGTATTTGCCGTAACGGCAAGAACCAATCGTAACTCGGCATTCATCCTTATATCTACCGGCTTTTGTTTTACTTCGTCAACTATATGCCTTAGAGCCTTTTTTTCGCGGTTCATATAATCGCTGAAAATTGCTTGTTGACTGACACCAAAAGCCGATGAAAGTTTAGAAATAGCAGACTCCCTTTGAATATCGGATTCCAGGACCTCAATATACGGAAACAAAAAGGCTATAGCTGCGGCCTTTCCTTCCGGACTGCTTATATCAAATCTCATGGACGCAATTTGTATAAGATAATCATCGTCTACTATAGCACATTCCAAAAGAAGTTTCAAGCCTTCTTTACCTTTTTTTTGTAGAATTTCGGAAGGGTCCTTTCCGTCCTTCATATATAAAACACGCACATTGACTCCCATACTGCGGCAAATTTTTATAGCCTTGTAGGAAGCTTCTTGTCCGGCCTTATCCGAGTCAAAGGCAAGATAAAAGGTCTCAGCAAAAGATTTTAAAAGTTTTACCTGATCTTCGGTAAGGGCAGTCCCTAAAGGAGCTACGGCATTTTCGATTCCCGCCTGAAAAAAGGCTAAAACGTCCATGTAGCCTTCACATAAGATTACCGATTTTGATTTTCGGATTTCGGCTAAAGCATGATGAAAGGCAAAAACGGTTTCGCCCTTTTTATATTGAGGCATATCCGAAGAATTGAGATATTTTGCCCCCTCGCCTTCCAGAATGCGGCCTCCGAAAGCTATTGTTTTACCGTGACGGTCGCAAATAGGAAACATAAGTCTATCGGAAAAAAAAGCCATCTTTTTATAGTTTTTAGAAAAAAGCCCTGTCTTTTCTAAAAAGTCTTGAGAATAGCTTTTTGACAGTAAAAAACTATGGAGCCATTTTCTATCCTTTGGAGAATAGCCCAGATTAAATTTTTCGATTATTTCGGGAGAAACGTTACGGGAAAGGAGGTAGTCAAGGGCCTTTTTTCCTGTAGGATTTTGGGTTAAAAGAAAATGAAAGCTCCCCGCGACCTTGTCGTAAAGATCTAATATTTGGTCTTTAAGTTTTGCTCCTTCGTCCGGAACATAGGAGCCGCCTTCATAGATAACCTCGATACCTGCATTTTTTGCAAGCCGTTCCACGGCTTCCATAAAGGAGAGCTTTTCCATTTCCATCAAAAAGTTGATTGTTCCGCCGCCCTTGTGGCAGCCGAAACAATAATACATCTTTTTATCTGGAACGACATTAAAAGAAGGAGTTTTTTCGTTATGAAAGGGACAGCAGCCCCACCAATTTGCTCCCCGTTTTTCCAAGCGGGTATAGTTCTCGACAAGGGATACAATATCTGTCATTTCGGTTACTGCATCGACTGTTTTTGAACTTATCTTAGGCATTTACCCCTCCTTAAGTTTTTTTAAGTAAGTGATTTTACTATAAAGAGGCTTAAAAATCAAGACAGCGCATTGCCTCACGTTAAATCTAACCGAAAAAACTATTTTTTTTTACTTTTTACTTGACAAACACTATATATAGTGTTAGAATGGCCGATATAAGGAATAGAACGCTAAATAACGCTTTATTCCGAAAGCTGGGAGGAAAAAATGAGAGACATTGAAAAAGTCAATGCAGAAATTGAAGAGGTAAAAAAAGAACTTGAAAATGTTCATGGTACGGGAACCGAGGTTTATGCCAGAATTGTAGGCTACTACCGATCAGTCCGTAACTGGAACAAAGGAAAACGGGAAGAATATAACCACAGGCTTATGTTCTCTTCCGAAAACGAAAGGATTGAAAAAACTCTGTCCGGCTGTGATTGCCCGCCCATCAGCGGCTCCTTAAATTTTTCAAGTTCGGAAAACCTTTCAGAAAAAAAAGAACAAATAGCCTAATGCTTGCAGGTTTACAAAAAACCACCTTAGTTAATTTTCCCCGCCGCGTCGCAGCGGCGGTTTTTTTGCCCGGCTGCAATATGCGATGCCCCTACTGCCACAATGCAGAGCTCGCCCTAGCCTCGCCTTCTTCCTTTAATGCAAATCAGGAAAGCTCCAACGATTATTATGAGCTTAGCGAAATCTACACATTTTTAGAAAAAAGAAAAGACCTTATTTCAGGCCTTGTAATATCAGGGGGGGAGCCCTTCATGTCCCCGGCCTTGTTAGAGCTAATTAAAAGAGCCAAGGCCTTAAACCTTGCAGTTAAAATAGACACAAACGGTCTTTTTCCGGAACGCATAGAAGAGATTTTAAGCTCTCCCAATCTTAAACCTGACATGATAGCCCTCGACCTAAAAACTTCGCCTGAAAGGTACGGGGAACTTTTAGCTTCAAAAACCGATTCAGCCGCAGAAAAAGCAAAAACAGCACTTCTAAAAACCCTCGATATTCTAAAATCAAATACCGAAAAAACGGAAGTAGAATATAGAACCGTTTTGGCTCCGTACCTCGTATTTGAAGATGAAATAAAAAAAATAGCCTCCATCCTGCCCAAAACTGCAAGATGGAGGCTAGCCCAATTTGTACCGGGAGCCTGTCTAGCCCCTGAATGGAACTCGGTAGAGCCCTACCCTCTCTCCCAAGCTCAAGCCCTTTCAGCCATTGCAAAAAGCCTTATCCCCGATACGGAATTACGCTGATACTAATTCTTAATCACATTATTTTTGATCAATTCATCGGTTTCTGCCTTATCGGTTCTAAGCCAATATTGACTGCGTCCTATGCCGAGACCGATTTCGCCGCGCATTTCAAGGGTATCGGTTTTGAATTTTTTGCCGTCAGCCTTGTGAAATTTTATTTTGCAATAGTAATACTTGCCGTCACCCGGATCAATGATATAGCCCTTATGCCATGAACCGGCTTCTTTTTTTACAAGACCGTAAATAAAAGGCGTGCCTACGAGCGGCATTTCGTTTACCTTTCCGGCTTTCGGAAAATCTTTATAGGATTCCTTACAGGAAGACGCTGCTTCCTTAGGATCATGCCCTACGGTAACAAGCATTTCCCCAAACAATTTTCCGTCTTTCTCATAAATGTTCCAGACACCAGTAATCTTATTGGTTTTTTCGTCCACGCTTTTCCATAAACCGGCAACCGGATCTTCGGAAAAGCCCATAGCCAAAATACACATAAAAAATAAAGTAATAAAACTTATTTTTTTCATATTTTACCTCCAAATATATTCAATTTTTATAGAATCAAAGCACCTATTAATCCGCCAATCAATAGCGCCTATACTATCATAAATTTCAAAATTTGTCAAAATTTTTATAAAAAATTCATATTTATACTTGACATAATATTATATTTTATATAATATATAAACATAAATAATATACTAAACAGTATTATATAATATCAGATATAGCAAGGAGGTTAACGGGATGATTTTTTCGATAAATACGGGCTTGCTTGAAGCCTGCGTTCTAGCCCTTTTAAAAGACTCGGATTCTTACGGCTACAAATTAACGCAGGATGTCAAAAGCCTTCTTCCAATATCGGAATCTACCTTATACCCTGTTCTAAAAAGACTGCAAACAAGCGGATATTTGGAAACCTACGATCAGCCTATCGACGGGCGGAACCGTAAGTACTACAAAATAACGCCTGCGGGATTAAGGCAGCATGAGCTCTACATTGGAGAATGGAAGTCCTATAAGGAACTTATAGACAAGATTTTTAAGGGCACAGCCCTTTAGGAGATTAAAGATGACAAAGGACCAATTTTTAACTGAACTTAATTCTTATCTTTCGGTTTTAAAACCTGAAGACAGAAAAAATACGATCGAGTTTTATGAAGAATACTTTGAAGATGCCGAAAACGAAGAAGCAGCAATTGAAGAACTCGGCTCACCTAAAAAACTTGCAGAGGAGATTATAGATTTTCATAAAACCTCATATAGGGGTGAAAACACTCAAGTTTCCCAGCAGTTTTCTCCCGATGAAAGCATTTCGGAAATTATTTTAAACATAACAGCCGCAAAAGTGTTAATAAATGCTTCTCAAGAAGAAAAAATTGAGTATACTACTCAAAATATTGCGGATGATGATTTTTCGGCAAAGATTGAAAACGGAAAGCTTATAATAAAGGAAAAGCCCGTTTTCTTTTTCAGCAAAAAAGGCTTTGTTTCCTTTTTGGAAAATTTTAACATAAACACCTCTTCTAATACAAGCAAAAGAGAAATCCTCATAAACATTCCCAAAGATACTCATCTTGAAAAACTCGAATTTAATTCCCAGATAGGTTCTTTAAAAATAGAAGAAGTAAATGTAGAAGTTATTGAAGGCTATACAACATGCGGAAATTTTTCGGTAAAAAGCGGTCTACACAAAAAAATAGATTTCAATACTTCTGCAGGTGCTATAAATATAAGCGATATTGATATTGAAACTATGAAGCTTTCTTCTTCGGCAGGTGCTATCAAATTTGAAAACATAAAAGCCGGTAATATTTCCGCATCGACAGGGGCAGGAACAATTGACTTTATAAAAACCGAAAGCTCCTACATCAATGCAAATTCGGGAGCCGGAAATATAACCGGAAACGAATTAAAATCGGATAGAGGAAAATTCAATACGGGGGCAGGAACTAATAAATTCCAAAAATGCGATTTTAATGAAGCTATATTAAACACCGGAGCAGGAAGCATAATATTCCAAGGAAATTTACACAGTTATGCTAAAATCAATTCTGCCATAGGTTCAGTGGATCTTAATTTGCCTGATAAAGTAGAAAATTACGATATAAATATTTTTTCTAAACAAGGCAGAGTAAAACTAAATGGGGAAAATGTTGAAGGACGAGGAGACAAGCTTAACCTCGGAAGTAAAACTTCAGATACAAACATAAAGATCAGCACTGCTTTCGGAAAAATTAAAATAAGCACTCAGGAAGGAGAATAAAATGAAAAGAAGAGAATTCATTGAAGAACTTGAAGACAGGCTTCGGCATCTGCCCTATAAGGATAGAAAGGAAGCAATTAAATTCTATGAAGAATATTTTGATGAGGCTGGAAGTGAAAATGAGCAAACGGTAATAAACGAGCTTAGAAGCCCTGCCCACATTGCTTCAAAAATTCTTTCGGACTATGCAATAAAAGAAGCCGAAGGAGCAAGAAAATCTGCAAGGGGCGGCTTAAGAGCCTTATGGTTTACAATCCTCGGAATCTTTGCAGCTCCGATTGCAATACCGCTGGCTGTAATTCTTACCGTAGTAATAGTTCTTCTATGCGTAGGACTTTGCGTTGCCTCTATTGCCCTTGTTTTCGGCGGCGGTATATTGGCAGTATTCGCATTCGGTATGCTTTTTGTAGACTTCGGTACAGGCATTCTTTTAATAGGAGCTATTTTAATAGCCATAGGTTTTACCAGACTTTTATACCTTTTTGTTACTGCGATTATAAGAAAAATATCGCAGCTGGTAAAAAAAATTTAATTTATGGATGGGCGATAAACATTCCGGCTTGAAATACAAGCCTTCATGTTTATCTTCGAGTTTTGTGCAAAGCACAAAACATCACATTATGGAGGGAAAATGTTAATTGCTTTTTTAATTATGGTTTTTGTTTTCGGGATTATCGCTGCAGTCTTCGGGATTGTTGGGGGAATTTTAATTCTTGCATTTAAACTGGTCTTTTGGTTGATACCGGTTTTATTTGCAGGTGCAATTGTTCTGGGTATTCCGGCTTTAATAATACTTGCGATTATTAAATTATTAAGATAATCGATAAACAGTTTACACAAAACATCGTTAAGGGGATTTATATGAAAAAAATAGGAAAGACAATTTTAATTATTTTTTTGGGACTTATGCTTGTCGGCATAGGTTATAGTTTAGGCGGAAGATTTTTTTATAGATCTAAGCGTAGAATTCATGGACGGAATTTTATTGACAGAGCATATAATAAAATTATGTCGGCGGCCGAGAGTATCGAAGATATGGAAAACGACCTAGAAGATATGGAAGACGATATAAAATCTTGGAGGGATGATATGGACGAGTATTTTGGAGATGAGTACAAAAAGGCTGAAACAATCAGTTTGGAAGGAATTAAGAATTTTTTTCTTAAGGCAGAAGTCGGAGAGGTAAAAATAGAAATAAGCGATCGTGCGGATGAAGCCTCATATAAAATTGAGCGCATTAACCCCAAGTATTTCGATGTAGAAAAAAAAGGAGACACAATCAGTTTTGAAGACAACACTCCTTCAAAGTTTTTTAAGAATCTTGGTTTTAATTTTAAAAATAATTCGCCTAAAATATATATCAGCCTCCCGCGGAATATTGTATTTAATAATTTTGAAATAAAGAGCGGAGTCGGAGAACTTAATATCAGCAAAATAAATGTAGAAAAATTCAACCTTGCAGCAGGAGTCGGAGAAGTAAATATTTATGATGCAAAGATTTCAAAGGATGCCGAAATCAGAGCCGGAGTCGGAGAAGTAAACTTTAAGGATTCGACAGTAACCAATATGGATATAAAATCCGGCGTCGGCTCATTTAGCTTTTCGGGTACGGCCATGGGTAAGACCTCAGTCAAGGGAGGAATAGGCGAAGTTGATCTTAAAATAGATGGAGCCGAAAAAGATTATGATTTTGATGTAAGTGCAGGTTTAGGAGAGGTTATAATAAACGGAAAAAAATCAAAAACCTTTTTAGCCGATAGACAAAAAAGCGGTTCAATCACCCAAAACTCAATAACCGTCAAAGGCGGAATAGGTTCTATAAGTATCAGATTTAAGAATTAGACCTGGTTAAAAAGATAGATAAGCAAGTAGTTTTGCTTCTGCAAAACTACTTAAAAAAATTATGGAGGAGAGTATGTCAAAGAAAATTCTTTCGATATTGTGTTTAATTTTTATGGGATTATGCTGCATACTGACAGGTATAATGCTCGGTGGAAATTTTGATTTTTCAAAACAGAAACCTTTTAATAAAACATTTCGAACTCAGGTAAACAAAGAATGGGAAGATCATGTTATACAAAAAGAATTCGATACAAAGGAAGTAAAAAACCTTGAACTTGAAAACATATTAACGGCAGCAGATCTTTATACTCAATCATCCCTTGAAAAAATCATAATAAAAGTAAAAGGTTTACCTGAAAATGCTATCGATATAAATTTAAAAGATAAAACTTTAAAAATAAATGAAAAAAATATATGGAACATAACATCTTCCGGTAATGGCGATAGAGATAAATTTATTATTTCAAATATTGAGATGCATATACCCGAAAAATTTATTTTTAATTCGATGCTTATTAAGAACAAAAAAGATATTAAATGCGAAGATATTGAAGCGGATAATTTAAAGATAAAAGGGGATTTTGGAAATACCGATATTGAAAAATGCCGGTTTAAGGAAGCGGATATAGAATCAAACACCAATATCAATTTTATTGCAACAGTAACGGAAAGTTTTTCAATTAAAAGCAAATACGGAAATATTAAAATCGTCCTTGAAGCTTCTCCAAAAATAAAACAATCTTTTGTAAGCTCCAAATACGGTAATATAGAAATTGAAGACATGCAAACAATAGATTTTAAAGGAGAAAGCGGTTACGGAAATTTCGATATAACAAAAAGCAATTTCGAAAATATAAAAATTAAAAGCGGAGGAAACTTTAAACTAAAAGGCAAGGTCAAAAATACTTTGGATATTTCATGTGAATATGGAAACATTGATATTGACCTTGAAGAAAGCAATAGTATTCAAAATTGTGTTTTGGAAACCGAATATGGAAACATTACCGGTAAAAATTTTAAGGCAAAAGCTTTTAAAGCGGATCTAAAATACGGCAATTTTTTAACTTTGAACTGTGAATATAATAATGCAAAAATAGACTGCGGCGGTAATATACAAATTGACGGCAGCCTTGGCGGACATAACTCATTTGTTTCACATAGAGGAAACATAAATATAAATCTTGAAAACGATGTAAACAATTATGACATATCCGCTTCTACCGGCACTCATGGAAACATTAGGGTTAATAACTTAACAACAATATCAAAATACTCGGCAAAGGCACAATCGGAAAATCCGCACAAAATTAATGCCCGCTCTGATCTTGGAAATATAAATATTACGGGCAGTGTAGAATAAAAACCGTTCAGCTCAAAGCGACGATTGAGCGTCTAAAAAGTTCTTCTTCGTTCTTAAGAGGATCGGAACCTGCGGCCTTCATTTCTTCGGCTATTTTTTCGACTTGGACGATTACGGATTTTCGTTCAAAACCCATTTCGGTTAAAGCCGTAACGATGTCTTCATATTCACAAGAAACGGAAGCCTGCCCCTTTGAGGAAACCTCGTTTAGGTTGGTAAGTTTTCCTTTTAAGGCAAGAATCATTTTTTGAGCAGTCTTTTTGCCTACTCCGGGAGCTTTTTGAAGGGTGTCAAGGTCGCCTTCCTCCAAGGCTTTTTCAAGGGAAGAGGAATTAAGCCCCGACATTATCTTTAAGGCTTGACGGGGCCCTACCCCCTCAACCTTTGTAAGATCCAAAAACAAGGAGCGCTCTGCCTGATTGGGAAAACCGAAAAGCCTCATCTGGTCTTCCCTGTGATAGAGCCATGTATAAACCTTTACCTCTTTCCCGACAGTGCCTAAGGCATCGAGAGCCAAGGCCGAAACAAAGATTTCCCACTCAATACCTGAATTTTCAACATAGACGGAATCGGTTGTTTTTCCGCTTAAAATTCCTGAAATGCTGTTAAACATAAGCCCGTACCTCCCCTACATCTCCTAAATTTATTTTTGTAATGGCAGCAGCCAAGGCATCGGCCGCATGGTCAGGCCTAGGAATTTCCTTTAGGCCTAAAATCAATTTTACGGCTTCCTGTACCTGCCTTTTTTCTGCTTGAGCGATACCCGTTACGGCTTTTTTAATGGAATTGGGAGCATACTCTCCTACCCTCACCCCCCCTTGAGCCAGAGCCAAAAGAACCACGCCGCGGGCTTCCGAAACGGACATTGCACTCGTCGCATTTTTTGCAAAATATAAGGTTTCTATTCCGGCCTCCTTAGGCCTGTATTTTTCAATAAGTTCCGAAACCCTATCGAAAATTTTTAAAAGCCTTTCCCCTTGGAGTAAATGAGGCTCGGTACTTATTGAGCCGTATTCTATACACTCAAAGCGGTTATTTGAAAAACTTATAATTCCATAGCCCGTATTTGCCAAACCCGGATCAATCCCTATAACATAGGGGCGGAGATTTTTTTTGCCGGAAGCTGCTTTTAAAACACCCATTTAAAATTCCTTAAAGCCCTGTTTAGACTTTCTCAAACCCTCTCCGAAAGAAGGGGCTCGGGATAAAGTTCTTTTATCGTTTCCTTTTGAGAAAGAGCCGAATCGGAAGCCAAGACTACGGAAGAAAGGGAATCCCGTTGAACCGATAATTTTTTTGCACAATTACGCAAATCCTCAGCCGTAGTTTCCAGCATCTTTTCAACAACTTCTTTTTTTTCGGAATATGAAATACCCGAAAGAAGATCCCTAAAGGCTGCCGCCCCTCGTCCTGCAGGAGTCATAGGGATAATCTCCTTGCTGTATCTTCCGGTAATAAGTTTTTCTATCATCTCTTCCGAAAAGTCTTGGCTAAATGTCTCGTCTATCGAGTTTAAAAATTCGGAAAGAGAATTTATCGGGTTCGGATCCCTGTAGGAAACAAAGGCTAAAATTTCTTCCAAGGACATAGGAACGGTAAAGGCACCGTAGGCTCCTCCTATGCTTCTTATCTTTTCCCACATCGGGCCGCTTGAAAGCCATTTACACAGGATTAACTGTGAGGCTTGCTCCTTTGAACCGAAAGCTGCCGCCTTAAAAACCGAAACTGCAAAACCTACTTGAAGAGAAGCCGGAATAAGCTCCAACCTCTTTTTTTCGGAAGGCCTAAATTTAAAGGGATTTTCAAAGACAAGCTTATCAGTTTTATCTGGAGCCTTAAAGCCTTTTAAGTTTTTTTCAAAGGCAGTTTTTAAAGCGGCCAGATTTTCTTTTGTACCCGTAACTTCAATAATCAAACCTGATTTTATAATCGATTTATATACGGCACTTAATTTATTTGATAATTTATTCAATTCGGAATCAGCGTTTTCTGAGTCGGCTTTTTTAGAATTATCTTCTTTAACTTTTAAATAAAGCTCCCTCAAAAATTTAAGCTGACTTAATCCCGAAAGCATCTCCCTCCGTGCATTTTTTTCGGACAGGGGTGCACTAGCCCTAAGAAGAGCGAGGCTGTTTCCATCAAGAGCGAGGAGGCTTTCAAAATCGTTTTTCCTCTGGGTTACCAAATCGTTTAAGCGTTTTTTATCGTCAAAAGAAATTTCGTTTAAAAACTGCAAGACAAAGCAGACAGCCTCAGGAATCAATTCGCCGAGTATCTTCCCCGAAACAAAAAGCCAATCCCTTCCGGCTATATCGGAGAGCCTTATCTTATCCGCATTTTTACATAAAGAAAGATTTTTGTTTGCCGTAAAAACACCGGCACTTGCCGAAAATCCTCCAAGTAAATTTGCAAGCCTGGAAGAAACCTCGCTCCATACAAGGTTTTCGGTTCCCATACCTGTAAGACAACTTGAAAGAAGGGGCAGATATTTATAATCTTCTTCGCTTAAACCGTCTACAGGAAAGGCTAATTGAAAATAACCTATCCCGTTTGTAGGCTGCTCATGCATAACAAGGGGAACCTTTCCGATAAAGGCGATTTCTTCATCTATCGGAGGCGGAAGAGGAGGCAGGTCTTTCTTTGAAAGATGGGGAATAAGAGCAAGCATTTCAGGGGAGTCGCTTTTTTGTTTAAACTCGTTCATCTTCTCCTGCTCTTTAAGCATTGCCCTGCGAGCATCCTCAGTTAAACCTGCATTAAAATTTTCAGCCCTTTTTTCCAGACTTTCGTCCAAGCGTTTGCAAAAATCCGCATCGGGGTAAACTCTTACAAGGGCATGATGTTTATTCTTTAGTAAATACTTTTCAATCAGTTTTTCGATGTATCTTTTATCGGAGGCAAGGTCTTTTTTTACCTTTTCAAAAACAGGAGTATATTGAAGAGTTTTTTCGGGACTTACCCCGTATGTCCAGCCTGCCATAGCACGCTCCATCAGGTTAATACCGAAGGGCCCGTAGTTTCTTCTTATTTCTCTGTTGCTAAAATCTATGGAATGAACGGCCGTTTCAATCTCTTTAGGATCGATTCCTTTTTTTACAAGCTCTTCAAGAGCATTAAGAATCAGCTTTTTAAAATCCTCATGCGTTTCCTTTTTAATTCCCTTCATTCCTATTGTGAGGGTGATGTTTCTAAGGCTTTTTCCTATGCCGTTATAAGGATAAAGGTCTTCCCCTATTCCCGATTCCAATAAGACCTTATTTAAGTATGCCCCGCTGTGCCCGATTAAAACCTCTCCTATAAGATAGGCCTGCATAAGTTTTTCGGTATCCGAAGTTTCGGGGAGAAGCCAGTTAAGCATTACGGAATCCTTAGTCATCTCCTCGGCGGGGGCCGGTACCGAAAAGAAGCGGGGCTCTGCGTATGGCTCAATCGGCGGCACAAAGGGAGGCTTTTCGGCAGCTTCAAACTTAGAAAGAAATTTTTCTTCTAAAAATTTCATCTGCTTTTCGGTCGGAATATTTCCCATTAAAAAAATTCGGCAGTTTACCGGATGATAATATTTTTTGTGAAAGGCCTTGTATTCTTCATAAGTTAAATCGGGAATCTCCAATGGAGAGCCGCCCGAATCCTTGGCATAGATGCTTCCCTGACAAATAGAAGCGGCTGTCCAATCATACATTACCCCGTCAAAGTCGGAATAATTAGCCCTCATTTCGTTTAAGACAACTCCCTGAACGCTCATCTTTCCGTTTTCATCCAGTTCAAAGCGGTGTCCTTCCTGCTTAAAAGCCCATTCGTCAAGGTTGGGAAAGAAGACAGCATCCCCATAAACCGACATAAGGTTAAAGTAATCGGCTTCAACCAAGGAGCTTGCAGGATAAACTGTCTTATCGGGATAGGTCATGGCATTTAAAAAGGTATTAACGCTCTGCTTTGCCAAAACCATAAAGGGGTCTTTAAGCGGATAGTTTTTAGAGCCGCATAAAACCGTGTGCTCGATAATATGAGCTACCCCCGTTGAATTGGGAGAGCTCGTCATAAAATTATATGAAAAAAGATTTTCATCGTCATCGTTTAAAATATGATAAAGTTCAAGTCCCGTCTTTTTATGCCTTGCATAAATACCTACAGCATTAAATTCGGGTAAAGGATTTTTGCTTATAATTTCAAAGCCGTGAATAAGAGTGCTCATAAGGTCTTCCTAAGTTTAAATTAAATTTAAGCCTTCTAAAAAAAGTTTTAATTTTAGAAGATGGCTATATTCTAAAGAAAAGGAAGAAAATTGTAAAGTATCCCCGAATTTCAGCCCTGTGCTGCAACCGGATAGCCGTTAATAGTTTTTGTTTTTTCATAATACACCTCTTTTTCCAATTTTAAACACCCCATCGGCTATTTTATCGTAGGAGGATCGATGTGTAATCATTAAAATAAGTTTTTTTGTCTTTAGCTCGGATAAAAGAGAGCTTAATGCAAGGCTTGTTTCCGAATCGAGGGCATTTTCCACCTCATCAAATAAAATAACTTCGCCGGTTTGCAAGAGGCAGCGGCTTAAGGCAAGACGCTGAATTTGCCCTTGCGAAAGAATGTGCTCTTTTCCACCTAATTGCGTATCAAGCCCCTTTTCCAAAGAATCTATAACCTTATCAAGTTTTGTTTCTGTCAAAATATCATTTATTGTAACCTCATCTACTTCTTTACCGAATAATAGATTTTCTTTTATCGACCCTGAAAAAATAAAAGGATTTTGACTTATATACGAAAGTCTTGCCGCAAGATTTAAAAAAATGATTTTACCTTCTAATACCGATTCACCTTTAAGACTAATATTCCCGGAAATAATATTAAAAAGGCTTGTTTTACCGGAACCGTTCTCTCCTTTGACAAGATAAAGACCGGGGAATGTACATTCAACATTTAATTTTTCAAAAAGAAAATTGTTTTTTTTATAAGCAAAACTTAGATTTTCTATTTTGATTTTTTTTATGTTTGAAATATCTTTTTCTTCTTTTATAAGTGAAAAACGGTTTTGCCTTTCATCAAAAATAGTTTTTAAACGTTCCACGGAAACAAAGGAGACTATAATTCCCTTATAAGTTTCGGCACAGGAAGAAACAAGGCTTCTAAACTTTTGAGAATACATGAGGGCGGCGGTAATAGTGCCGACGGTGTTTTTCCCTTCAAGGACGGTTAACCCGATAATGGCAAATAAAGAAATATTTATGGTAAAGTTAGTAAAAAAAGAAGCTGTAGATGACTGCATTCCGATAATCGTAGATTCTTTTACGTGTATAAAAATATACTTTAAAATATTTTTAAACTTATAAATAAAAAACTTTTGTGAAGAATGGTTTTTTATTTCCTGTAAACCCCTTATTGTTTCATTTATATATGCAGTATATTCATCCTGCCTTTTACGCTGAACTTCATTTACGGCAGCCTGTTTTGTTCCGAAATATTTTGCCAAAAAAACGGGAACAACCGAAACTATGAGCGTAAGACAAAAAATAAAAATATCTATTTTAAAAAGTCTAAAACCTATTATACCCATCATAATAAGCGAAGTTATTATAGAAGGAATTTGAGAAGTATAGATACCCGTCATCACTCCTAAATCGGATAAAAAAAGATTTAAAAGTTTACCCGAATCTTGCTCGGAACTTCCCTTAGGCGGTAAATGTAAGAGGTTTAAATAAAGGCGGCTTTCGGTGTAAACGGTCATTTTACGCTGGAGTAAAAACTGCAACCAAGAACTTAAAAGCGAAAAGCCAAGACCTGCAATTTGAAAAAGAATAATGATTTTTAAAAAGGCAAAAAAAGCCGTCCTATCCTTTAAGGTCAACGCATCGATTATTTTACCCGTAAACAGAGGTTCAAATGTAGATGCGTAATTACCTAAAAGAGAAAAACAAAGAAGAAAAAACAAAACCGGAAAAAACGGCTTTAAAACTGAGGCAGCCCAGCGGTTTAATTTTTTTTTATTTAACATATAAGCACTCCTTATGAATTTACGGAAAAGGAATATAGGTGCATCGTCTATCCAAAGTTTTACCTGTAACCGATTCTATAAAATCATAAGTTTTTTTATCAAAAGTCTTAGGTAAAAGCGACGGAAACCAATTTAAATCAAAAATTTTACACACCTTAATATTGTTTATTTTTGTTTCATTAAGAGGCAAAAAAGAAACAAGAGGATTCATTTTGTATTTTTGATTTAATATTTTTACCTCATTATTTATAGAAACATATTTTTTTTCAATACGGTTGCTATAAGCTTCGGCATTTTCATTTATAAACTCAAAAGCTTTTTTTATTCTTTCAGGTGCTATTGATAAATAGGTTTCGGAATAATCCTTGGGTTTACTATCATCTATTTTTATGCCGTTGAGGAGACTTAAATACATTTGATGTAATTCATTTAAGGCTGAAATAATCGCTGCGTTTAGATTTTTACCTGAACCTAAAGAAACCGCTATTTTACCTTTTAATTCTCCTATAAAAAAGACAACATAACATGATTCCGATAAACTTATTTCATAACATTCAAAATTGTTAAAATAAATATTATAGCTATTATATTTGTACAAAATATTTTTATCTATCTTATAACTTTTACCTTTTGAAAGATACAAAAAAATAAAACTTTGCCTTTCCAAAAACTCAAAAAAAGCATTTTCAAGACAACTATTTGAATTTACATGAGCTGCACATCCGCAAGAATCAAAAAAAATATTCTTTTGTTTTAGCTCATCAAGTGAAAAAATATGAATAGTATTATCAAGCAAGGAAAAAGAATAAATATTCTTATTTGAAATATTATTATATTCTATTAGCCCGTTTCTTTCATAGGCTTCGCCTATTGCACAAAGCGCAGCTTCATATTTAGCATTTCTTACGGCACCGCCTCCGGCAGCTGCATAATCAAGGTTTTTATAACAAGTTATATTTTTTAAATCATTTTTAAATGCTGTTGCACCTATATTAAATGAAAAGCCGTACATATTGAACTCCCTATATTACAGCACATTCTACGGCATTTTTTAACTCTTTTTCAATACCGTAAAGAACGGAAATAACTCTTGTTTTATTTTTCCTTATATTTGAAATTGTAGGAATACAATTAAACATAGTTTTTGATATAGCTTTTATGGTAATTTCTCTTCTACAACCTGCAATATTTAATAAACCTATTTCAATATCATCAAAAGGAGGATTTATGATTATTTTTTGTACAGACTTTAAATTCTCAATACTTATTTGTTTTACATTACAAAGAGTAAAAAAATAATCGTCAAATTTTTTATTATTTTTAAGATACATAGACTTAGGCGAAAGCTCGTCCATCCATTTTTGCATTAAAGCTTCTTCAATGGCAGAAACAAGGGTGTGCATAACATCTTTATCGCCTGAAATACCCGAACCGATTATCTGTAAATTATCATTTAAAATAAAAACAATTATAGTATGAATATTGCTTATATTTTGAGCATAAAATATTTTTATATTTTTTTCATTGATTCCGTATTGCAGTAAAACGGCTTTTACGGCAGGAGTAATTTTTACAAGGCTGCATAATTTTTTATACCACATAAGCATGAGTTCATTTTTTTCTAAGAGTTCGCAAATTGCTTTTTCTATTAAGATATTGGAATTCAAACCCGATGCTGTTCCTGTGGTATCCTTATGACCGTATTTTAAATCATAACCGTAAGTAAGTGCATTCCGTTTTACAAGAGTTTTCTTTAATCCGTTAATTAAAACAATTTCAGTTTTTTTATTACTCCTATAATTATTTACCATTTTAAAGCGTTCTAAAAATTCATTATGCAGTTTTCCGAAAATTTCGATTTTATTTTTACCCGATGAGGTGTTAGAATATGGGAAAATTTTCTTTTTATTTTTTGTTTTTTCAACTTTAAAAACGCCTAAACCAATTATAGGATCATCATTAAAAACCGTTTTATTCATAAAAAAAGATTTTTGATAATAATCAAACATAGGGCATACCCTTTATATTGATTGTGGTAATATAAAGCTGTTTTAATGAATCAATATTAAGATCAAAAGAAGTTTTATTAAAATTCTCTATATTCTCCGTGAATACAAAATCATATTTGCTGCAAAATGATTTTATCTTTCCGGCTGCTTCACCTATTGAAAGGATAGATTTTATAAAAGATGAAGCTCCGTATTTATATAAGGAGTTATACAAAGAAGCAAAAAACGAAACGGATATTTGGTATTCGGCATTAAGATTTTTTATTTCGGAATATTTTATAAACTTTTTAACACTACTGTCATAAGCATAATTTCCCGCTTCTACAAAATCGGTATTATAAAAAGAAACAACGGGGAAATATGAACAATCTTTATTTTGCATATTATTTATAAGGGAGTCTAATTCAATAATTAGTTTAGGTAATTTTTCAATGGAATACTCTTTTAAATTAATTTTAGAATAATTTTCGGAATTATTTTTTAATAAATTTACATCAATCGTCCTATCGGCTGATAAGGGTTTTAAAGGATTACTTAATTGATAAAATTTTAATATGGAATTTAATATAAAATTATTATTCATGGCAAGGACAAACCTCCCAAGGAATTGCAATATCATAATCGGTTTTGCCTGTTTTCATATTCAGTTGTTTTATAAGTTTTACGGTATAATCATTTAAATCCGTTATATCGTCTATAATCTCATTTATCAGCCGGATAATTTTAAAATTATCGAGAATACTTTCGGTATTAAAATATACAGTTTTTGTGTATATGAGGTCGATAATTGTTTGAAATGAAACATTGCCCGTAAGTTTTGATTGGGAGCGTAAAGAGCCTTCCAAATGACTGAAATAACACAAGGGACAAGGGTTATGCCAATCGGCTTTATGATAATTTGTAAAATAAAAGCTATAATTATAATAAAAAGCTAATTTGTGGATAACATTATTTTCTTTTAAGCAGTTTGCAAGTTCTGTATATAGTTTATAATTAAAGGGATTTAAAACAATATAATATACGGCATCCTTATCAAGGTTTAAAAATAATTCGGCACTTACCAGATTTATATCGAAGGTGATAACATCATAGGGAATATTTAATCCCGATAAATTGAATTTTAATGAAGAAGCAATTTCTTTTGAATTGGTAAAAAAATAAAGCCGATTTATCGGATGAGACGTAAATTCATCTTTAATCGCCAATAAATTTTTTAATAAAAAATCCAAACAGAACTCACCTTCTTCGCCGTATCGTTCTTTAAGGTCTTCAAGGGTAAAGGTAAGATTATAATCATCGTCATTACTTGTAAAAAAATCAATTAAATTTGTATCGGTTATAATGCAGGTAGTTTTTTCATTTTGAATGACGGTAATCTCATCATTCTTGTACATGAGGTAAGGTATCAGTTTATACTTCACTTAAAATTTGTCTCCTTTTTAAGTATTTTTTTATTTCTTGTATAGCTATTATTATACCAATAATAAAAATTATAAAATAAATAATTATTAAAAAATAAAAATATACATAGTTAAATAAAAATATAAAAAAATTATTAATTGAATGAACAAGAATAGGAACATAAATATTATTGGTTTTTTCATAACAATAAGTCAATAAAATTCCTGCTAGAAATAAAAAAAACATATTTATTCCAAAACCGTATTTTGGTATGTGTAAAAGAGCAAAAAGTATTGAAGAAATAAGTACACCAATAAAGGCATTACTTATTTCTTTTAATTTATTATACATAAGCCCTCTATATAGTATTTCTTCAAAAATAGGACCAAAAATTACTGAACCTATAAGCATAAAAGGTTCAAAACGAGGTTTTAGAGATTTTTCTAAAATCAAAATATCATATATAGTAATATTCTTTTTACCCGTTAAAACATCATTAAAATATTTAAAAAAATTAAAAAGAAAAGCATTATCAAAGATAAAGTATATTATGTAATAGATCATTCTGGTTGATAATATATAAATCAAAATTTTTACAATAAAAGAAAAATTTATTTTTTTATAAGTAAATATTATCTTTAGATCTTTTAAATAAAATAAATAGAAAATAATTATAAATAGTAAAAATAATAAAATGCCAAAAATTCCATTATATTTAACAAATAAAATATAATAGTAATTATAAAAATTTTTAAAAAGGAATTTACCGACATAAGAAAGCATAAAAAAAACAAGAATATACAATATAAAAAGAAACCACAGTTCTTTTATTATTTTTTTATTCATAATCCATACCCTATAATAAGAACATCGAAGAAAAAATATTATCGTTATAAAATAATTTCCTTAAGTTTATATTTCCCTTCGATGTCTAACTTAAGACTATCATATAAAATTTCACCAGTCAAGCATAAATTTACGAAATTTATAAAAATTTCAATTTTATTTAACAAATTTCAATTTGTTCACGTTTAAATATGCCGGTTGCATTATTTTTCACTCTCCGGTAGAGAAGCCTATTGTACAAGATTAAAAGTTTTTTGCACTTTTAGGTATTTTTTTATTTCTTGTATAGCTATTATTATACCGATAATAAAAATTATAAAATAAATAACTATTAAAAAATAAAAATATACATACTTAAATAAAAATATAAAAAAATTATTAATTGAATGAACAAGAATAGGAACATAAATATTATCTGTTTTTTCATAACAATAAGCCAATAAAATTCCTACTAAAAATAAAAAGAATGTATTTATTCCAAAACCGTACTTTGGTATGTGTAAAAGAGCAAAAAGTATTGAAGAAATAAGTATAGCAATAGAGGCATTACTTATTTCTTTTAATTTATTATACATAAGCCCTCTATATAGTATTTCTTCAAAAATAGGACTGATAATTACTGAACCTATAAGCATAAAAGGTTCAAAACAAGGCCTTAGCGATTTTTCTAAAATCAGAATATCATATATAGTAATATTTTTTTTGCCACTTAAAATATCATTAAAGTATTTAAAAAAATTAAAAAGAAAAGCATTATCAAAGATAAAGTATATTATATAATATATCATTCCAATTGATAATATATAAATCAAACTTTTTACAATAAAAAAGAAATTTAATTTTTTATAAGTAAATATTATCTTCATTTCTTTTAGATACAATAAATATAAAACAATTATAAATAGTAAAGATATTAGAAGGTCAACAATTTTATTATATTTACCGAATAAAGCATAATAGCAATTATAAAAATTATTTAATAAAAACTTATGAATATACGAATTTATATAAAAAACAAGAATATACAATATAAAAAGAATGCACAGATCTTTTATTACTTTTTTATTCATAATCCATACCCTATAATAAGAACATCGAAGGAAAAATAATATCGCTACAAAATAATTTCCTTTTCTGTAATTATATTTCCTGAACCTCCGCCTGCACAGCAACCAGGGCCATGATCACCACCACGCCATCTAGGGTCTCTTCTTTCCATAACACCTCCCATAGGCTTAATACCATCATCCCAAGCTTTTTCATCGTTCAATGAATCACTTATTCCATCAAGAATAAGACCGTCATTTAAAATAATACCGTCATCTTTTGTTATACCTTTCATTTTAAGTAATGGTGTGTTTTTCATATAAATCCTCCATAAGTTTATATTTTCCTTCGATGTCTAACTTAAGCCTATCATATAAAATTTCACCCGTCAAGCGTAAATTTACGAAATTTATAAAAATTTCAATTTTATTTAACAAATTTTAATGTTTTTTGAATTTAAATTTGCCGATTACATTATTTTTCACTCTCCGATAGAGAAGCCGATTGTACAAGATTAAAAGTTTTCCGCGCTTTTAAATGTTTTTTTATTTCTTGTATAGCTATCATTATACCGGCAATAAAAATTATAAAATAAATAACTATTAAAAAATAAAAATATACATACTTAAATAAAAATATAAAAAAATTATTAATTGAATGAACAAGAATAGGAACATAAATATTATCGGTTTTTTCATAACAATAAGTCAATAAAATTCCGTCAAGCACAAGAGAAAACATTTTTATATTAAATCCGTAACCGGGGATATGTAAAAAAGCAAAAAGTATTGAAGAAATAAATACAGCAATAAATACATTGCTTATTTCTTTTAATTTATTATATAGAAGTCCTCTATATAGTATTTCTTCAAAAATAGGACTGATAATTACTGTAGCTATAAGCATAAAAGGTTCAAATCGAGGTCTTTGCAATTTTTCTAAAATCAAAATGTCATATATAGTAATATTCTTTTTATCCGTTAAAACATCATTAAAATATTTAAAAAAATTAAAAAGAAAAGCATTATCAAAGATAAAGTATATTATATAATATATCATCATAATTGATGACAAATAAATCAACCCTTTTACAACAAAAGAAAAATTTAATTTTTTATAAGTAAATATTATCTTTAAATCTTTTGAATAAAATAAATAGAAAATGATTATAAACAGTAAAAATAATAAAATACCAAAAATTCCATTATATTTAACAAATAAAATATAATAGTAATTATAAAAATTTTTAAAAAGGAATTTACCGACATAAGAAAGCATAAAAAAAACAAGAATATACAATATAAAAAGAATACATAGATCTTTTATTATTTTTTTATTCATAATCCATACCCTATAATAAGAACATCGAAGGAAAAATATTATCGTTATAAAATAATTTCCTTTTCTGTAATTATGCTTCCTGAACCTCCTCCGCCGCAACCGCAACCTCCAGGACCAGGGCCAAAATCATGATTGCGCCTAGGATCTCCTTCCATAACACCTCCCATAGGCATCATACCATCATCCCAAGCTTTTTCATCGTTCAATGAATCACTTATTCCATCAAGAAAAAGACCATCATTTAAAATAATACCGTCATCTTTTGTTATACCTTTCATTTTAAGTAATGGTGTGTTTTTCATATAAATCCTCCATAAGTTTATATTTTCCTTCGATGTCTAACTTAAGCCTATCATATAAAATTTCACCCGTCAAGCGTAAATTTACGAAATTTATAAAAATTTCAATTTTATTTAACAAATTTTAATGTTTTTTGAATTTAAATTTGCCGATTACATTATTTTTCACTCTCCGATAGAGAAGCCGATTGTACAAGATTAAAAGTTTTTCGCACTTTTAGGTGTTTTTTTATTTCTTGTATAGCTATCATTATACCGGCAATAAAAATTATAAAATAAATAATTAAAGCAATATATTCATGGAAATATTTATTAATAGGTTTTAATACCAATTCAATAAAAGCATTATAGCACATATGCACAATAATGGGCATCCAAATAGTTTTTGACATTTCATAGCTATAAACAAGCAAGATGCCTATTATAAATATAGTAAAAATATCAATATTTAGCCCATAGAACGGCACATGAAAAAACGCAAATAAAAGAGATGAAATAAGAGCAGCAAAAATTATCGAACTTATGTATTTTAGTCTATTATAAATCACTCCCCTAAAAATAATTTCTTCTGCTATCGGTCCAATCAATATCATTCTAGTTAAAACAATCCGGTCTAGTTTAAAAGGTAAAAGATTTCTACTATCAAAAATTTTATTATATGAAAAGTTAATTCCTCCGATTAGAAGTTTAATAAAATCTTTTAACATTTTTAGAATATATACATAATTTAAAAGTAAAATTACGGCAGAACTTATAGATAACATTATAAAAATTATTTTTATAAACTCTATCATATTAAATGCTTTAAATTTAAATAGAGTAATAATTTTATAGGGATAAAAAAACAAAGAAAAAAAGCTAAGAATAATATAGATAAAAGATTGCAACAATACGGCCTTGTGCCGCAAAACCAATATAGAATAAATCTTGTTATAATAACGGCATAAAAACGCCGAAATATTTTTAAAACCGATAGTCATAGATATCATTACCAGAGTATACAATACACCTAATATAAATATTTCTTTTATTATTTGCTTATATGCTTTATTCATAAATTATCCTTATATAAATTAAAGCAATACGGACAAGGTTTTAAAATTATCCGTATTGCTTATACCGCCAAGCACATCACCGGCATTGTCAAAATCTTTATTAGGCATTGAAGCCTTTCCATAGCTATTACCCATTAGTTTAATCCTACATAAAATTTTAGAATTTATGTTCCTTAGGTATCTAAAGTAATTATAATATACAAAATTTCACCCGTCAAGCGTAAATTTATAAAAATTTCAATTTTATTTAACAAATTTTAATTTTTTTCACGTTTAAATTTGCCGATTACATTATTTTTCACTTTCCGATAGAGAAGCCGATTGTACAAGATTAAAACTTTTCCGCGCTTTTACATATTTGATAACATCAATTGTAATGATTATGAGAGCAGTAACAAAAAAAGTTAAATAAATTAATATACGTAAATCTAGTTTAGTTATAGGTATGAATGTAACATAAGCATTATATGCAGAATGAATAATTATTGATGTCCAGACCGTATTTGTTTTTTCATAGCAATAGGTAGTTAAAAGACCAAGAAAAAGTAAACTTAATATATTTATTTTTAGTTCATAATAAGGCATATGCCCGCAAAAAAACAATAATCCGGTTATCATGGCAGCAATTCTGAAAGATGTAACAGTTTTTAGTTTATCATAAATAACATGCTTATAGAATATTTCTTCGACTATAGGTCCAACAATAATAATATACATAAGCATAAAAGAATTTAAATCAATTTGCGATTTAAATAGCGTTTGATATATTACAAGTCTTTTACCCTGTAATGCTTCAAACCAAAATTTAATACTGTTAAAAATTAAACTTATATCTTTTGAAGAATTAATATTCAATATAAAAGGCATTGACAGTTGAATAAAAACTAATCTTATAACAAAACCAAAATTAAATTTAGAAAATTTTATAATATCTTTTAGTTTTAACTTATAAAGATATAAAATAAAAAGCAACATAAAACACAAAGATACACTCATAATAAGGTATGCATAAGATTTATATGTTTCACTACGGTTTGATGGATCCGCAAAAACATAATAAGCAATATAAGAAGCATATTTGCCCATAAAATATATAAAAAACATAACTACAGTGTACAAACATGCAATCTCAAAAATAGCTTTTATCTTCTTTTTGTCCATAAATAATCTCCTTTTTAAGAATATACTACCTGAGGAATTCTTTATCTTATAAAACTATCTCCGATTCTTCAATAATGGAACCGGAACCGCCTCCGCTGCAACATCCAGGAGCAGGTCGATCATCAATAGGATAACCAATAGGCCAACCACCAGGATGGTTTATATCATCCTCCAAATTAAATACTGAAGCATCACCTGCATTCCAACTATTTTCATCTCTTAAACTATCACTAATACCTTTTATCGGATTATCAAGTGAAAAAGTACCACTATCTTCATTAGAATCTTTGTTTCTCATATTTACCCTCCATAATATTTATCCCTCAGGTAGTATATACTATGAGTAACATACAAAATACGATTTGTCAAGTGTAAATTTATGAATTCTCAATTTTTTTAATAAATTTTAATGTTTTTCGCATTTAAATTTGGCGATTACATTATTTTTCACTTTCCGATAGAGAAGCCGATTGTACAAGATTAAAACTTTTCCGCGCTTTTAGATGTTTTTATCATTATTATACATCCTATAATAACAATTAAAATTGAAATAGAAATATCCGCATATTTATGAAAGTATTTACCTATCGGCGTAAAAAACAAGTTTACAAAACAATTATAAATAAAATGTAGGAATATAGGGCACCAAAGAGTCTGTGTTTTTTCATAGCTGTATGCATAAAAAATTCCATGTATCATTATATTTACAACGGTTATATTTAGGCCATATTTAGGCACATGAAAAAATGCAAATAAAAGGGAAGAAATTATAATAGAAGCAAAAACTGATGTAACTATTTTTAATCTATTATATACAACTCCTCTAAATACAATTTCCTCAACTATTGGAGCAAGCATTAAACTTATCACTAAGCTAAATACATTTATCTTAAAAGGTAAAAGATTTTTACTTTCAAAAATAGCGGTATATGAAAATTTTATGTTTCCATTTAAAAGGCTAATAAAATCTTTTACCATGCTGATTATATTTGATATCTCTGTAAAGATATAAAGAGCCGAAGATATGGCAATAATGCAAAAAATCATACCTATTAGCAGTTTAATATTTATTTTGTGATATTTAAATAAGATAGTTATTTTATAAGGAGAAAATGGTAAAAATATAAGAATATTTATAATAAATATAAAAATATAGATTAAGGAACCTTGATATTTATATAATAATATATAATATAATTTATTATGATAACGGCGAAGAAAAGGTATAATAAGACGATTAAGTCCTATATGAATAAATAAAAACATAATTACAAGAAGAGTACAAATGATAAGAAGTTCTTTTATTACCCGCTTATATGCTTTATTCATAAATTATCCTTAGGTATCTAAAGTAATTATAATATATAAAATTTCACCCATCAAACGTAAATTTATGAAGATTTCAATTTTTTTAATAAATTTTAATGTTTTTCGCATTTAAATTTGGCGATTACCAGGTTTCAGTTACCTATCTTCGATTTTAAATTTTCAAGTTCTTTTTCTTTTGTCTGAGTTTCGGCATCAAGGGTTTTATTGCTATCTTCAAGTTCTAAGCGTTTTGTTTGGATTTCTTTTAATTCGGTTTCGATATACTCTTCCAATGACATAGTATCTCCGCCAAGGCCGGAATCGAACCTGATTTCTTTTTTTAGAGGGCTTAAAATAAGTTTTATAAAATTTTCGGCCAGTTTTAAAACGGCATCATTCATAAAATTTGTTTCAATGCCCTGACTTAAACGGGTTTGATATTCTTGTTCACATAGATCTGCATATTGATTTGCCTTTTTTACCTCGGATTGGCCGTTTAAAATATTATATGTTTTAATATTATTTTTTATATCGACCCGCCTTATTTCGGCAACTTCTTTTATGTGCTTGTTTTTACTTGCTCCTAAAAATTTAGGCTGAATATCCTTTATCCAAAGAATATTCGGAAAATCCTTTGATACGGTAATTTTAATCTTTTTTAAATCGACGCCGAATTTTGCATCGATATCGTGGGTTAAAATAACAAGTCCTTCATCATAGTATTGATCGGCCTTTAAACCCATTCCTGTTGAAATACCGCTTAACTGTTTTCGATACAAGGTAGTCTGTTTTAAATTCGCTTCCAGTAATCCGAGCTCCAATATTTCCTTAAAGCTCTGCATATTCAATTGAGTATTTTGTAAAACCCTTAAACTGTCTTCTAAACCGCTTATTTCGATTGATTGCTTTTGCATGTTTATTTTATTGTCAAGAATTTCTTTTTCCTTTTCTTTTAATTCTTGATTTGCTGCAAGAAGTTTTATTTGAGCTTTGCGCGCCTCAATTTCGGCAAGTTGACTGTCAGTTACCTCGTTAACTACCTTTTTATTTACAAAAGAATTAAATGCCGTCATCAGCGGAATCATTAGAATACAGGATAAGGCAGTTGACAATACTATTGCAAGCACAGCATTTATTTTTCTTAATTTTGTACTTGCAAAAAAGAGCACAAGAACAATGCCGATGATACATGCCGCCATGACAAAAAAAGACATAGTCATGCTGACCTTATCCTGCACCCTATAAAAAAACATCGATACACTCATTAAAAAGTTTTCCATAAAGGTTACCCTTTTCTAAACAGTCTATAAAATAAGAGCAAAATATTATACCAAATATAACCGAAAAAAGTAAATATTCTAAAAGGATTTTTAAGCACGGGAATTATAAAATCCCACCCGGAATTAAAAAGTTTTTCGGAGGGGCGTTTTTTAAATTTGGAAAAAATATCGATTAGGTTTGCATAGCGGATAAAGATTCCGGAATTAAAATGCTCCTTGTTGCGGTAAATCCATTTTCTTCCGCCGGGGACACCCTTTCCTATAATGACTACGGAAGGGGCTGCCTTTGAAATAGCTGAAATAATGTGGGGTTCCATCGATTTATGATAGTAACCAGCAAAGCGGCCAACCAAGCGCAGCCCGGGAAATGTGCTTCTAACGTTTTTTTCGGCGATAAGAAGACTTTCCTGCCGGCCTCCGAAAAGATAGAGAGTTTTATAATGAGAATCTATTACATTTAGAAAATCTATAACTACCGAAAACTGCTGCCTTCTTACAGGGACATCTTTTTTTAAAAAGCGGGCTCCGCGTATCAAACTTTTTGAAACCGGCAAACAAAGAGCCGCTTTCTCAACCATGTTCCTAAACTCTCCGTTGTGACGAGCTCTAAGAACATCCCACAAAGTCATAAAGATAATCTGCTGCGGTCCTTCTTTATTTAAAAGAGACATCACGGTTTCTTCCATATCTTCTTCATGCAAAACATCAAGCGGAACATTTAAAAAATTAATTCTTTTTACAGCCACCTTTTTCCTCCATTATAACCTGAGCAGCCGCAATCGAATAAATTGCAGCCGTTTCGGCACGAAGCACATTTGTATTAAAATGCACTTCTTCAAATTTATGTTCTTTTAAAAATTCAATTTCTTTAGAACCGATACCGCCCTCACAGCCTATAGCAAGCACTACCGCCTCGGTCTCGGCCGATAAGCAGTCAAAAAAGCTATACAAGCCTATTTTTTTTTCGCTCAGCATTATAAAAGCGGTTTTTCTGTTTGCCGTATACTCCAAAACCGAATCCAAAGCCGCCTTCAATTCTTGGGCAGGAAGAATCTTGGTATTTATAAGGGAACCTGACTGTTGCCTTGCCTCCCTGATAATACGCTCGCGCCTTTCTGTTTGATTTATATTTTCTTTTTTTATAACAGAAAATTCTCCCAAAACAGGAACAATGAGCGAACAGCCGGCTTCTGCAGCCTGCCTCACTGCAATATCCATGTGATTCCCCTTTATAAGCCATTGCATTAAAATAATTTCTGCACGGGGTTTATAAGGTTCGGCATCTAAGTCAACTTCTTCCTTTAAAGGCTTAAGCTCTATATATTTTTTTTCGGTATTAATTTTAAAAACTTCAGCCGAGGCAGGCTTAACTCCATTTAAAGAAACTTTTAAGACCTGCCCTTCTTTAACTCTCCGCACGGAAACAAGATAGTTATAATCTTTTTTATCGAGCCGGATTATATCCTTATCCGGCCCTGCGGAAACAATCAGCTGCTTCATTATTTTTTATCTTCGGTTTTTGCCTTTTCTTCAGTTTGAGCTTTTTCTTCTTCCTGCATCTCAAAAAGAGTTTTTGTAGTTTTACAAAGAGCATTTACGTCCTTTGTTTTTAAAAGTTCTATTGCAGCTTGCAGCTGTTCATCATCTTCATTTATTACAGGACTTTCGTGAGAGCGGTAGTATTCAACCTTTACAAGACTTAAAATCAGCTCATGTCTTACATTGTATTCTTTACCGAGCTTTTTGGAAAAATCTATCATCTCATTTTTTGAAAGAGAAGGCTTGCTCCGTGTAAAGTTTGCAATCTTAGAAGTCTTTAAAAGTTCAAGGACGCTTTTTTCTTCATCGGGCGTAAAACTAGGCCTTGTAACTTCCAAGTCGGGAAGGATTCCCTGCTTATTTATATTTGCCCCGCTCGGAGAATAGTATCTTGCTATAGTAAGCTTCACAAGCTCCTTTTCACTAAGCTGAACTACACTTTGCACCAAGCCCTTGCCGTAAGAGCGGGTTCCTACAAGATAGGCTCTCTTATGGTCCTTTAAAGCACCTGCCACAATTTCGGAAGCGCTTGCAGAGCCTTCATTTATGAGAACAACTACGGGCATATCTTTAGGTAATCTTTTTGCAAATCGGCGGACATTATAAGTTTCGTTTGTGTTGCGGGCTCTTCCTTTTGTCGAAACCACAACTCCCGATTCTAAAAAGATACTCGCTACATCAATAGAGCTTGTAATCAAACCTCCCGGATTATTCTTTAAATCAAAAATCAACTTTGTACAGCCTTCTTTTTGTAATTTTTCTATAGCCTCGGTTATTCGCTTTGCCGAATTAGGGTTAAATTCTATCAAACGTATATAGGCAATATCCTTTCCGATTTTTGTATACTTTATGGTAGGAACTTCGATTATGGCACGAGTCAGAGTAAGATCAAACTTTAGATTTTTTCCTCTAAGAATTTTTATCGTTACCTGAGTACCTTCTTTTCCCCGAAGCATATTTAAAACTTCATCTTGGGTAATCTCTTCGGTTTTTACTCCGTCAATTTCGATAATATAGTCCCCCGGTTGAAGTCCGGCCTTCCAACCCGGAGTTCCTTCTATAGGGCTTGCAACCTCGACATAGGCAGGCCTCTCAGGAGTAGATACGTTCGGTTTTGTAATATGAACACCTATACCCCCGAAAACACCGGTTGTAGTATCCTCCAAATCATGGCCGGCCGTTGTATCCTTAAAAATATAAGAGGTATAAGGGTCTTCAAGAGAATTAAGCATTCCTTCCATAGCTCCCTTATATAAAACGGCGGGGTCTATCTCATCTACATAATTTTCTTGAAGAAGTTTGTACACGGACTCAAGATATCTTAAATTTACATCGGCATTACCTGCATCTGATTCGGAATTCGATGTTGCAGGAGCCCTTTGAGGCATAAAAAAAATAGCCGCTAACAGAAGAGTTAAAAAGATAATAGTATTTATCCAAGTTATTCTTTTATTCATCTTTCTATTTTGAACTATATTGTAAATTTGTCAATAGGGTAAAGAATTTTAACCTTCGATCAGTTCTATCAGCTCGTCCCAATCATTTATTTTGGTAAATTCAAAATCGGGGGAAATACGGCTTTCGTTGTCATAGGGACAGGCAAAACTGCTTGTATATAAGACAGGTTTTATTCCGAGAGCGGCGGAGCCTATAACATCGGCCCGCGGGTTGTCTCCGCAATACCAAACCTCATCGGCGGAAAGGCAGGCTTTTTTTAAGGCAGCTTCAAAAAGAAGGCAATCGGGCTTTCTAAACCCGTACTCACTCGAAGCTATTATAAATTCGAATTTGTTTTGCGGAAGATATTTATTTATTCTTGCAGTCAATGCTTTTTCCGAAAAAGCAATATTGCTTATGACGGCAGTTCTGATATTTTTGCCTTCCAAAAAGAGCAGAAGTTTTTCGATATTAGGCATCGCCCTGCACGGTGCCAGAGCTTCCCAAAAAAGAAGTTCCAGCTCCGTGTAGGATAGGTTAAATTCTACATTAAGGATTTGAAAAAGACAATTATAAAAATTATGAGTGTGTATTTCTACATCGTTTTGTAAAGCCCGCGATTTTACCTTCTCAAAAATAGCCATTCCCTTTTTATAAAAGGTAATAAAATCTATTTTTTCGGGATTTTTATAAATTTGAGCATAAAGGGCCTTATAGGCTCTTTCCAAATCAAGCTCTTTTTCATAAATAAGAGTATTCCCATAATCGAAGATAATCATCGCAGGGCTTTTCATAGGGTTAAGCCGGCTACCTTTCAAGTTTTCTGTAGACGCCTCTGTGTGGAGTATCGGCATCCTTACCGTACTTTTCGCGTCTCCATTCGGCATATTCCGTCCAGTTGCCGTCAAACCAGACAACTTCGCCGTCAGCTTCAAAGGCCAAGATGTGGGAGCAAACCCTGTCCAAGAACCAGCGGTCATGGCTTATGACGAGGACTGAACCTGCAAAACTTTCAAGGGCTTCTTCCAAAGCTCGAAGAGTGGTAACATCCAAATCGTTTGTAGGCTCGTCGAGCATTAAAACATTTCCGCCTTCTTTTAGCATCATAGCCAAATTAAGCCTGTTCCTCTCTCCGCCTGAAAGCACGCCTACCTTGCGGGACTGGTCTTGCCCCGAAAAGTTAAACCAAGAACAATAAGCCCTTGAGTTTACCTCGCGTACACCGGAAGAACCGTCTGAGGCTCCCAGCTTTATAATATCAAGCCCGTCTGAAAGCTGCTCCCAAACGGTCTTGTTAGGATCAAGTTTTTCTCTTGTTTGATCTACATAACAAAGTTTTACCGAGTCCCCTATTTTGATTTCACCCTCATCGGGTTTTACGATCTGCCTTTTTTGATCGGCTCCTTCAGGAGTTTCAAAACCAGCAGCCCCGACTATCATCTTAAAGAGGGTTGTCTTACCGGCACCGTTCGGACCTATAATACCTACTATGGCTCCCGCAGGAACCGAAAAATTAAGTTTATCGAAGAGAATTCTGTCGCCGTAATGCTTTGCGGCGTTTTTAACATCTATAACCAAGTTCCCCAGTCTCGGTCCCGGCGGAATGGTAATCTGAGAATCCTTTATTTTTTCTTTTGAGCCTTGGGCTAAAAGTTTTTCGTACTCGTTGATACGGGCCTTGCTCTTGGCATGTCTTCCCTTGGGGCTCATACCAATCCATTCAAGCTCCCGTTTTAAAGCCTTTTGGCGTTCCGTTTCTCCCTTTTCTTCAAGGGCAAGTCTTTTTTGTTTTTGATCGAGCCAACTTGAATAATTGCCCTTCCACGGAATGCCCTCTCCGCGGTCAAGCTCCAATATCCAGCCTGCAACATTATCTAAAAAATAGCGGTCGTGGGTTACGCAGATAATTGTTCCTGCATATTGATGAAGATGCCTCTCAAGCCATGCTACCGTTTCTGCATCCAAGTGGTTGGTAGGTTCGTCCAATAAAAGAATATCGGGCTTTTGAAGAAGGAGCCTGCAAAGAGCAACCCGTCTTTTTTCTCCCCCTGAAAGCACATCGATTACCTGATCGGCGGGCGGACATCGCAAGGCTTCCATAGCAAGGTCGAGGCGGCTGTCCAAATTCCAAGCATCTGTTGCATCCAGCTTTTCTTGCACCTTAGCCTGTTTTTCCATCAGTTTATCCATATCGGCATCGGGATCGCCGAATGCCTCGTTTATCTTGTCGAATTCTGCAAGAAGGTCTACCAATTCCTGAACCCCCTCCGAAACAACCTCGCGAACGGTCTTGCCGCTTTGAAGCTGGGGTTCCTGTTCAAGATAACCTATAGTATAGCCGGGCGCCGAAGAAACTTCGCCCGTATAATCCCCGTCAATCCCTGCCATAATACGCAAGAGACTTGACTTACCGGATCCGTTAGAACCTATAACGCCTATTTTTGCACCGTAAAAATAAGAAAGGCTTATATCCTTTAAAACCTGTTTTGTCCCATGGGTTCTTGAAACCCTATCCATTGTGTAAATAATCTTTTTATCGTCTACTGTCTTTGCCATGCGGTAAGTCTATCAAAGAAGCGTTAAAAAAGCAAGGGGACGCACCAAAAGAAAAAAAACAGCTTGCTATTATCAGCTTAGAGTGTATTAAATTTTTACTACTCCGATGGAGGATTACACACCTTGCAAGGTGTCAGGCCTTTATCTCTTGCCGTCTTTATAGTTACCTCTTGAATTTTTTTTGACTTTTTTAAAGTACGGCAATCTTTATAGTGGTACTTTTTTCCGCTTGAAGTTATATAGACCTTTGTATCCGCGGCCTTACCTGCTGCGAAAATTACCGTTAGAGCTGTAAATAAAAATGTAAATATTATTGCTTTCCGTTTATTCATAATAGTTTACCTCATTGCTATGGCGTTATCAATATATAAAATAGGCAGCCGCTAAATCCTTCTTTACCCCTTCTCTATCAGCTTTGCCAAGTTTTCTGACGTAAAGCCTAGGTGTTCTGCAACCTTGGCTCCGGGGGCTGAGGTGCCGAAGCGCTCAATCGAAAAATTATCACACTTGCAGCCTGTCCAGCCTTCCCAGCCTTGGGCGACTCCGGCCTCTGCGGTAATAACACGGATATGCTTTTTACATCCGCCCAAAACTCCATGTTTAAAATCCTTTGGCGAGTTTTCAAATCTTTCTTTCGACATAACGGAGACAACTCTGACCTTTTTATCCTTTACAAGACTTGCAGCCTTTACTACCATACTTACCTCGGAGCCCGTAGCCAAGACCGTTACGTCAGGAGTTCTATCCTGCTTGCCTACCGTACAGCCTGAGGCCGAAGCCTCTACATCCTTTACAATGTATGCACCGTTTTTAATCGATTCCCTCCAAAAAAGATCGCTCTTTTCCAAGACAGGTAAATTTTGGCGGCTCAAGATTAAACATACGGGGCCGTCCTTGTGTAAGAGAGCCTGCTTCCACGCCTCCCCTGTTTCCTCCGCATCGGCAGGGCGTAAAACAAGCACATTCGGAATTGCCCGCAATGAGGCTAAAAGTTCTATGGGCTGATGGGTGGGGCCGTCTTCCCCTACAAAGATTGAATCATGGGTAAAAACATAGATTGAAGGAAGCTTCATCAGAGCTGCAAGGCGGAGAGCCGGGCGTAAATAATCGGCAAAGACCAAGAAGGTTGCACAAAATGCCCTAAAACCTCCGTGAAGCTGAATACCGTTTGTGATTGTCCCCATTGCAAATTCCCTGATACCGAAATAAATATATCTTCCCGAAGGATTTTGATGAGAAAAGGCTGGAATTCCGTCCAAGCCTACGGCATTGGGGCCTTCCAGGTCGGCAGAACCGCCTACAAGATTGGGAAGAACTTTTGCAAATTCGTTTAAGGCCTTTTTTGAGGCGGCACGGGTTGCAAGACTTTCATCCTTTTTGAATTCGGGCAGCTTTACCGATTTTACAAGGGCTTCATCAACTCCGCCTTTGGCAAAGGAAAGATCCCACTCTTTTCTTTTTTCGGGATTGGCCTTTGACCAGACTTCAAAGGTTTTATTCCATTCGGCTTCGGCAAGAGCGAGTTCTTCTTTCCTCTTTTTAAAGAAAGCATAAGCCTCTTCTGCAACATAAAAATCGCCTTTTCCTTCGAGTAAAAGATTTTTCTTGGCTTCGGCAATGCCGTCTTTTCCTAAGGGTGCGCCGTGTGCCTTGTTTTTGCCTGCAACTGTCGGAGCCCCCTGCCCTATAACGGACTTTAAGATAATAAGAGTAGGCCTTTCATCTTTTTTAGATTCAAGAGTCAGGCGTTCAATATCTTCAAAAGAGTACATTGAACCGCGCAATACCTGCCAGCCGTATGCCTTGTACCTTTCTTCGATGTTTTCGGTAAATGTTAAGTCGGTTGAACCGTCGATAGTAATCTTATTTTCATCATAATAAACTATGAGCTTTCCTAATTTTAAGTGGCCTGCCAAACTGGAGCTTTCGGAGGAAACGCCCTCCATCAAACAGCCCTCCCCTACAAGGGCATAAGTATAGTGGTCTACTATTTTATGCTCGGCTGTGTTAAAGCGGGCTTCAAGCATTTTTTCGGCAATAGCCATACCTACGGCTGTAGAAATTCCCTGACCCAAGGGCCCTGTGGTAGTTTCAACACCCGGGGTGTCGCCGTATTCGGGATGCCCCGGACATTTGGAGCCAAGCTGCCTAAAACTTTTTATATCTTCTATTGAAACATCGTAGCCTGAAATATGCAAGGCGGAATACAAAAGCATCGAACCGTGGCCTGCAGAAAGCACAAAGCGGTCCCTGTCTTTCCAATCCGGATTTTTAGGATTGTGTTTTAAGATTTTAGCATACAGGGCAGCACCCAATTCGGCTGCTCCCAAAGGGAGCCCCGGATGCCCTGAATTGGCTTTTTCGATTGCGTCCATCGAAAGACTTCTGATTGAAAGAGCAATAGCTTCCAGTTCGTTTTTCATAAAAAACCTCCAAGATTATTTTTAGGTGAGAGCCGATATTTTATTTCTGATTTCGACCTTCAAATCCGTATATACATAGTATAAATTGTCAAGCGACATAGACATTACTTCAATAAAATTAGAATCTTCCGGAGACATAGAAGCAACAAATTCACTCCATTGGAATATCTTATCAAAAATTTGATAAATCATTAAGGCTGATTGACCATCAAAGTCCGATGTTTTTAATTTACGCTCATCAAGCTCATTAAAAAATAAAACAAGATTTTTATAAAAGTCTACCAAGTCTGCGCGTAAATCTTTTGAACCATCGTCCTTAAATGGATTATATAGGTTAACCCAATAATCGTAATGCATCTCTAAATAAGTTTTACACTTTGAAGATACGGTTTTATAGTTATTTATAAACTCCGGAATAAAGAAATCTAAAGATTCTTTTATAAAAAGCCCTTTTACCTCATCATCAAAGCGGGCCGCATAATGTGAAGATAAAAAATCCAAAACAAAGCAGTCTATAACGGCTTCCGTAACAGGCCTATTTATAGAATTAAAAAAATGACCTTCTTTACTTTCATCATAAGGATAATAAAACCAGCTGTCGGGACAGGCTATCGGTTCATCTAACACTCCAAATTTTTCCTCGATTCCGTAAGGCATAACACCGAATACATCCTTACGTTCAAAAAACAATTCCATCGGTGCTGCATTTTCATTAAAAAGAGCATCTTCAGCCAAAAAGAAAGCAAAGGAAAGAATCTCTTGAGTTGTCGAGTCCATAGGTAATATCTTTAAGGAGGAGCGGACAGCCGTTTCAAAGAGACTAAACCAATTCGAAATATCATCTTCCAAAAGTTCATGGCTTTCTTTTAAGATTTCAAATTCCGCATTTGCCCAGTCCTTGATATGCACAAAAAAACGCATAGGATAATCGAAATTACATTCATCAAAAACGGCCGAAAAATCCCAAGCAGTTACGGCAAAACGGGCTTCGGGATTAAAACTATCATGTAAACGGGAAAAGGTCTCTACATTTTCTTCATAGTCTTCACATAAAATATTGGAAAGATCGCTTTCGGTATATAAAAAATAAAAGGAAAAAATTCTATCAAAGCTCAAATACACCCTTCGTTTAGGGATTTCTTTTCCTTCATAAAAAAGCTTTGCCTCATGAGCATATTTATCTGCCGGCAAAAAGGGTAAAAACCGCGAGCCGGGGATAAAAATTTTCATTTTATTTTCCGTATCCGAAATTTGCACACAAAATTTTTTGCCGGTAAAAAATCCGTGCTTGCTAATCCATACACCGTCATCCGAATCGGGATCAGGAAAAAAATACGCGAGCGACAAGGAAATTAAAAAAACGCCCAAAGTATAATCATCAAAATTCTTTAGACCGATAAAATTTTTAAGATCTTCAAGAATAAAGGCCTCTCCAACATTTTTTAAAAATAAGTTAATTTTAGGCAATAAGGGTTCTAATCGGTCAAACATTGTCCGGCATTTTAACATATTAATCGTTTTTTTTCAAGATCGAGGAAAAAAGGTGTTGAAACTTGAATAAATGACAAAATATGGGAAAACTCGCAATAGCTAGGACACAAGACAAGAGTTAGGGCTATAAAACAAAGCAGAAATATAGTACAATACTATGGATATTGAGTAAGGCAAATTAGTATTATGGGAGATGGAAATGGATTTTATACATGATAGAAGCAGTAATATTCCTTTTAGCCTCCATGATAGCAAAATAAAAAAAATCATCTTTAATGACGACATATTGACATTAAAGATAGATAAATTATTTCGGTATACCAAAAATGGAGAAAAAATATATCCCGGAGATGTCGTATTTTATGGCAGCGACTTAGATGAATGTAGTGTTTGGATATTTGACAAAATTGTTTATGAGGGAGATTTTTCAGGGAAAGCCATCGGGTTAAAAGAATATATTGAAAAATTTTCCGGCATGGAGTTTGAAATTTTAACGGAAGGATACTTCGGATATACCGCAACATATACAGGATGGCTTTGGGAAGAAGGAAAAGAGCCTGTGTCAGCCGCTATGTATATTTGGAATACCGGCGATATGGTTTATAGGATTGATGAATAAAAAGGAGTTTGTAATGAATAATCAGATGGATTTTGTACTGCCCACTTTATATGATAAGTTTTTATCAGAAATGGGAGAGACAGGGGAATTTGTAATAGCCAATAGTGGCATAATTTTTTATTCGAGGGCGGATTTGGTGGAAAGGAACACCACCTACCAGATAGAAGAATGGGAGCCGGATTTTTTTATGATTGGGCAGGATGGTGACTCGGCTTTCTTTATAAAAAAGAATTCTGATGACACCATTTATATGAATGATTTAGGCGCCTTGGGTTCCATTGAAATGAACCGCATATCCTCAGATGTGTATGGATTTATTCAATATGCAGAAGAAAATTATGCGCAGTTAAATAGATAAAATTTGGAATTGATGATTAATAGATTAGAAAAGCTAATTAGTAGATGAAAAATACTATGGTTTTGAAGATGAAACAATCCGGTATGAGGATAGTCTTTGATAATAGATGAAAATGCTAATTTTCAAAAGGGAAAGGATAAAAGAGACAGGAGAAAATATGGAATTAGAATTTTTACAAGAGGAACCAAAACTTATCTTGACATATCCTCATAAGTCTAAATTTAATAGGATAGGCTGTTCATCCATGGTAGTATTATCTTTTATTGTTATGTGGATACTGAATCATCTTATGAGTGATCATACTGATTTTTCAGATAAAATGATTATGGCAATTGTGCTGATTGTCGCTCCGCTCCTTGTATGGTTTATGGGATATTATCTCTTCATAAATGGAGTGAAATTAGAAATTTATGAAAACAATGTTGTTAAATACTATACTTATGGAAGTAGAGGACGGAGTGTATTACATTTTAAATTTAAACTTGAAGATATAGAACAAATAAAAATGAAGAATTGTCCGTTTCATTGTCTGAAGATGACCATAAAAATTAGGAATCCCATTTTTTGTGGTTTACATGAGAAGAAACTAAATAAGCTTGTAAATGTAAGTATCATCATAGATAGAAAAAAAACGAATTTTTTTATGGAACAGATGCAATAATTACAAAGGAATTGATGAATAAATTATAATCTTTATCAATAACGGAGGATCGTAGACAAATATGTTATTTGAAAGAATTATTGCGGCGCATGGTGAAAACAAAATCATCAGCCTCTGCAAGAAATTAATCAAAAGCTCTTCATTTACAAGCAGTGCTGATGCTTCTAACTTATGTGAGTTGGCATATTGGCTATATGTTATAGGTGATAGAGAAAACTCTTTAAATGTTTGTGAACATACCAACATAGAAATCCCTAAGGAGATTAATTACAATGTATGGGACTTCATACTATGGATTTGGGGCTTAGAGGCATATATTTATAATGAAGAGGGGAGAAGTAATGATAAGGCTTTTAGAATAGAACAGATGAAAAGAGTCTGGTCAACTCCTAAAAACAGTAACGACACAGAAGAAAAAACTTGGTCATTTGTTCAGAAAATAATGAGCAGGCAAACTTTTGAAACTATATGTAAGCTAAAGAATATAGAAGAAGCTGAAAATTCCGGAAATAAGAAAACTGCAAATGATTATCGATTTATTGCTCTTTATAGTATGATAGGATATGGAGTCACTGCTTTCTATCCGGATTTAGAGAAAAATAAGTATGAGTTAAATGAGAAAATTAAAGAATATATTAAGTGTTTAAGACAAATTGAATAAATAGTAAAATTTTAAATATGATATCTATAACACGCTCCCTCCCTTGACTTTTTTTGATAATTAGCTAAAATAGTCTTATGAGTGAAATTAGATATTTTGAATGGGAAGACTCATTAAGCGTAGGGTATAATACAATAGATTTACATCATAAAAAACTTTTAACCATCATGGGACAGTTTAAAAATTTATTTGACTTACCTCAAGAAGAATACAAACTAAAAATAGGTAAAATACTAAAAAGTTTATCCGATTACACCTATTATCATTTTGAAGAAGAAGAAAAAATAATGAATGAATACGGTTATCCCGATTTAAAAAAACATGCAGAAATACATAAATCGTTTATAAAAAAGATAAGAGAAGCAATTATTCCTTTAGCTTCCGGAAATATCGAAACGGGTCTTAAATTTTACGATTTTTTGGGCAGGTGGCTTGTTGAACATATAGCCGGCGCCGATCACGAATGGTCGGAATATATCCATAAAGAACATCCCGAAGCCCAATTTTAAGCATTTACACTTCGTCATTTGTACTTTTTTACGCCTACTTGAAATTTGCTGCATTTTGGTTTATACTTTAAGATGTTGGAATTTAAGGAAAGTAAATGCTTGAAAATATATCGGTAAAAAACATAGCTTTAATAGACAACCTCTTTGTAGAATTCGAAAACGGTTTAAATGTTTTAAGCGGTGAAACAGGCGCCGGAAAGTCGATATTAATCGGCTCCTTAACTCTTTTACTTGGAGGAAAAACATCTACCGACCTTATACGCTCAGGTACTGATGAAGCCGTAGTATCGGGAAGCTTTTTTATCGGAACTGAACACAGCGAGGCCTTAAAATGGCTTGCAGAACATGGAATCGAACCTGAAGATAACCGCATTCTTCTCCGCCGCAATTTAAAACAAAACGGCCGATCCAATGCTTGGATACAGAGTACACCGGTAACAAGGAACGAACTTGAAGACTTCACCTCTCTTTTGGTGGATATCCACGGCCAGCACGATCATCAGTCTCTTTTTAGAATTGCAGAACACCGCCGTTTTTTGGACAGCTTTGCAGGCATAAACAACGAAGTGAAAATGTTTACCTCTCTTTATGCCGAACTTGCTGAAAAAAGAACAGAGCTTGAAAACTTAAACCTTTCCGAAAAAGAACTTGCCGAAAAACAAGAGCTTTTGCAGTTTGCCATCGATGAAATAACAAAGGCAAAATTGAAAGAAGACGAAAAAGAAGAACTTGAAGCTGAAGAAAAAAGATTAAACCAATTCGAAAAACTCTTTGAAGCCTTAAACACGGCTTCTCAGCTTTTTTCCGATGAATCGGGTATCATCAGCCTTACAAAAAAAGCAATGCATAACCTTGAAACTGCAAAAAATTGCGATGAAGAACTTGAAGACCTTTCAAAAAGGCTTGAAACCGGCTACTACGAATTGGACGATATAAGTTCTTCTATAGATTCCTATCTTTCAAAACTGACATTTAATCCTGAAAGGGTGGAACAAGTACAAGAAAGGCTTTCTTTAATATATAAGTTGACAAAAAAATACGGGGCAACAATACACGATGTCTTAAACTATGCCAAAAATGCCGAAGAACAGCTTGAAAGTCTTTCCAAACGGGAGGCCGGAAAATCGGAGCTCGAACAGAAAATAGGAATTTTGCAGTCAAAGCTTTTAAAACTGGGAAGAATCCTATCCGAAAAACGCAAGGAGGCATCTTCAAAACTTCAAAAGGAGGTTGAAGAAGTTCTTTCCAATTTAGGTATGCCCAAAACAAAATTCCAAGTGCGGGTTGACACTCGGCTCCCTGAAGGGAACAAGCTATCGGCAAATCCTTACGGTTTTGACGATATCGAGTTTATGATAAGCCCCAATGCGGGGGAACCTTTGCGGCCTCTTGCCAAAATTGCATCAGGGGGAGAGCTTTCTCGCGTTATGCTTGCCTTAAAAACGGTACTTGCGGAAGGAGATGAAGCGGACACCCTAATATTTGATGAAATCGATACCGGCATCGGCGGAGAAGTTGCGGTAAATGTAGCCTCCCATATGAAAAAGCTGTCGAAAAAAAAGCAAATTCTTTGTATTACTCACCTTGCGGTAATCGCATCTCATGCCGATAATCACATTAAGATAGAAAAGAATACGATAGGGCAAACTACCAAAACCTCGGCAGCAGCTGTTTCAGGCAAGGCAAGGCTTGAAGAAATAGCAAGAATGCTGGCGGGCGACGAATTAAGTGAGGCATCTCTCAGACATGCTGAAGAGCTTCTGTTAAAATATGTCCGATAGAGGAGATTATTGTGGACGGGGAAAAAAGCGGAAACAGAGAACTTTATACAAAACGGGTTTATGAATATGATCAGGTAATAAACCAAGTTTTAAAACATGAAGAAAATATTCTTTCGCTTATAAAAAAAGACACATTCGGTGCCGCTTATAAAAAGCTTGTACTTGCCGATGAGATGATTTACTTGGCAACCCTTTATCTGGCCAAATTCAGGCTATCGGTAGCCCTCCTCGGCGGGAAAAACGAAAACATTCTAAATGAAGCGCGAAAAACCCTGTATAAGCCCATAATCTACCTTGAGGAAATTGTAACCGACCTTATAGATGCTCCTTTTTCGGAATATGAAGAAAGCGTCGGCCGGATTTCAAAGATTACCGAAAAACAAAGATATTATCTTATACGAAAACTGGGCCTGGTGATAAACCTGGTAATAGATGCATACGGGGAAAATACCAAATGGCGTTGGTCCTTTATCGACATAGAAGCCCGTTTTGCAGTAGTTGCAAAAAACATAATGGACCTAAAAGAAATAAGCCAAACAGGCTTAAACCCTCATGCTGAAGATTATGATACGGTCATCTATCACCTCCGCCTTGTAAAAAAGCTTTTTACAAAGGCAGCCGACAAATACCGCGAAAAATATGAAATTGTTACAAACAACATAAGCGACTTCCGCACTGCAATCCTCTTTTTGGAAGGCTTAAGAAGGGTGCACATGGTTTTAAATGAGCACAGGGAAGTTGAAGAAATTAAACGTAAAATCGAAATCTGGAAAGATAAAATGGAAAAAGATCTAAAACAAAAGGATAAACCTAAAAAATGATTTTTACGACAAAAACCGTTTTAAAATTATTTGAGGCTTTCTCAATCCAGCGTTGGAACGATCTTATCCGGCCCTTTGAAATAGTCGAAATGGATAAAACAGCCGAAAAGACCTTTTTAGCCTATATAATCGGAAAATATGAAGAAAAAAAAGGTAAAAAAATCGATTGGGATAAGATAATCGACGGTTCCGTTTTTGATATTTTAAGAAAAATAGCCCTTTGCGATATAAAGGCGCCGGTGCAAAGAAAAATCCGAAAAGAATACCCTGAAGAATATAAAAAAATTAACGAATGGATATTCGAAAAATATAATGATATTTTTCCCGACGGAGAATTTAAGGCTAAATTTCATTCATATCTTTTTGAAGAACCCGATAAAGATGATATAACATGGAAGGTTTCACGGGCCGCACATAAATATTCTACAATAAGAGAATTTGAAATGCTTAAACCGGTAAACGAAGCATTCCGTTTAACCGAAATTGACGGCTTTTTAAAGGAAGAAATCTGCGAGTTTATGGATTTAACCGGCATTCAGCTTCTCCTTGCAAACCAAAACCCTCATAAACTTATAACCGAAATAGAAAAATTAAGATTTCAAGTAAGATGGAACCAGACGCCGCGTGTTCCTCCGACAACGGTATTGGGGCACTCCTTTTATGTTGCAGCCCTAACCCTTTTAATGTGTTACGATTTAAACATTAATAAGGAAAGAAGATATAACAATTTTTTTTCGGCCCTATTTCATGATCTTCCTGAAGCGGTTACAAGGGATATTATTTCGCCCGTAAAACAGGCAACGGATCACTTGCCCGCCGTAGTAAAAGAAATTGAAGAGCGCATAGTAAAGGACGAGCTTTTACCCTTGATGGACGAATCTTTTATAGATGAGGTTATGTATTATATATCCGATGAATTTGAAAACAGGGTTATTGTAAACAAACAGGTAAAAATTGTAAGTTTTGAAGAGTTATCGCAAAAATATGCCGATAAGGAATTTAAGGGTACGGATGGACGCTTGGTAAGGGTTGCCGACCAGATAGCAGCCTTTGTTGAGGCCGAAAGCTCAATCAAATACGGAATTACATCCAAGCATTTGGAAGAAGGCCGCAAAAACATACTGGGAGCTTATCCCGTAGGAACAAAGATAAATAATTTAAGCACGGATGTATTTTTTAATGCATACCGATAATTGGGAGTAGACATGAACAAGGTAGAAATGGATAGAGACATTTTTTTTCAAGAAGTAAAACAAACAGCTATTTTTTCGTGCATTGAAGATGCGGATTTAATGCAGATAATAGATTTTTCTGAAATTCTTTCCTATGAACGAGGCGAAAGTATTATTACCGAAGGTACCGAAAACAATGGCTTTTTTGTATTATTAAGCGGAAAACTTGAAATAGTAAAAAGCGGAAAATGGGGAGATGTAAAAATAGGTATTTTACAAAACAATGCAAGCTTTGGTGAAACTTCTCTCTTTAAAGATCAGCCTGCAACGGCCACCGTAAACGCCTTGGATCCTTCGACAATCCTCCTAATATCTAAAGAGCAATTTACGGCATATATAAAAGCTCACCCAAAAGCAGGAAATGTTATCCTAACCTATATAGTTTTTAGTCTGCTGCAAAAACTCAATACCACGAATGAAGAAAGGGTACAGGAAAAAAACATTGAATTCTCTCCGGAAGATTTAGCCTTTATGGTTGATATGTTTACCACTCAGGACTCGCAATCCTAAGGAATTTCCCTAGATAATCAAAGGGTCTAAAGAGGCTTAATGTATAAAAAAAACATTTTAAGGCTTTTATTTTTTGTTCTGTTCTCATTTGCCGGATTTGCGGAAGATGTTATCCACATAATCGAAAAAGGAGACACCCTCTATTCTATCAGTAAAAAATATAACACGCCTGTAGATTCTATTCTCAAAAAAAATAATTTAAGCGATCCTTCAAAAATAAAAATAGGACAAAAACTCATAATTCCCGTAGCAAGTTCTGCAAAAAATGATAAAAAAACTAATGTCAAGACCGGTTCGGAGGAACTTACTCATGTGATACAAAAAGGAGACACCCTTTATGCCTTGGCAAAAAAATTCGGTGTCAAATTTTCCGATATTCTTAAACTAAACGGCCTTAGCGAAAAAACACCCCTAAAAATAGGCCAAATTTTAAAAATCCCTAAAGGTAAATCCCAAGGCTCGGCCAAAGAGCAGAAGAGCAATTCAGCCCAAACCGATAAGCAAGACAAGACCTCAATTACAAAGGCGGGCTCCGATAAGGAAACACAATCCGTAAAACCAAGCACTTCTACAAAGCAGGCCGATTCCAAGCTACTTTGGCCCGTTCCGGCCTCAAAGGTTTCTTATCTTTCAGGGAAAATTACAGGAGTCGTTATAGACTCGGTAAAAGGACAGTCCGTAAAGGCTGTAAGCTCGGGGAAGGTCGTATCTACAGGCCCGCACCGTGGCTTCGGGCAGGTCGTATTTGTTCAATCTAAGACAAAACACATCTATGTTTACGGCGGAATGGAGAAAATCGTCGTAAAAAAAGGCGATACAATCGCCGTAGGTCAAAAGCTGGGAGAGCTGGGAGTAGAATTACTTACCGGTAAGGCAAGACTTTACTTTATGGTTTACGATAAAAATAAGCCCATCGACCCTGCAAAGGCCCCAAGAGGCCTATAGTTTTTACTAAAAGCCTATTTTCCTCTCAATTTCATTTTTTTACCATTTATTTGTATTTTACGCTCGACTTTTCGGTAAAAGTGTAGTATGCTATAAGTACAATGAAATTGTGTGGAGGAAATTATGAACATTAACATTCAAGCAGTAAAATTTACGATGGACGAGGATCAGAAAAAATATCTCGATCAAAAGTTTAAAAGAATTGAATATGCGGATAATCTTATTACCGATATTCAGTGCTTTATCAAACTGGATAAAAAGTTTATCTACGACACAACAATTAACTTCAGGTGGGGGGGCACGGCCCATGTTTCAACCGAAAACTATGAGTTTGAGGCCGGCGTCAATAAAATGATGGATATAGCCGACCAAAAAGTCAAAAAAGAGAAGGACAAAATTCAAGAAAAGAAATAAACTTAACTTAAGTTTTTAATTTTAAGGGAGCTCGAAAAAAGCTCCCTTTTTTCATTTTAAACCGGTAAATTTTAAATTATGAAAACAACCGAAAATCAGGCAAAGTCTGTTTACAAAAAGACCTTAAATGTGTATAGTAAAGACATGGCTAACATAAGCTTTTCGGTGCTCAACCTTTTGGAATTAGACCTTAAAAAACATGACTCCCTTGAATTAACCTGTGTATCGGGGAGAATGGGGCTTTCCAATAAGATTCTGGAACCTAATATCAACCGTCCGGGACTTGCCCTTTCAGGCTTTTTCGATTCATTTGCAAATGAAAGAGTGCAGCTTTTCGGCCGAGGAGAATATGCCTATCTTGCCACCCTTACGGAAAAAAAAGACCTGTCCACAATCGAAAAAATGTTTTCTTTTAAAATTCCGTGCTGTTTATTTTCAAACGATTTAAAACCTCCAAAAGAATTTTTAGAAATAAGCGATAAGCATAATTGCCCTATTTTGACTTCAACTCTTTCTTCAAATGAACTGGCCTTACGCCTCTTAAGAATCCTATCGAATACCTTTGCACCTAAAATTTCTTTACATGGAGTCTTGGTTGAAGTTTTCGGCCTAGGCATTCTCATAATGGGCAGCTCAGGAGTCGGAAAAAGCGAAACAGCCCTTGAGCTCATCGAAAGAGGACACCGCCTCGTAGCCGACGATGTGGTCGAAATCTCCTGCATAAACGGAAATACCCTTGTAGGACGGGGAGCCAATAAGATTATAGGACACCACATGGAAATAAGAGGTTTGGGTATAATAAACATACGACAGCTTTACGGTATAGGAGCTATACGGGAAGTAAAGCAGATTCAGCTGGTTGCAAAACTTGAAGAATGGGATGCCGAAAAGGTTTATGATAGATTGGGAACTGAAGAACTTACAACGGAAATTCTTGATGTTAAAATTCCTCTGTTGGAAATACCGGTTAAACCCGGAAGGAATGTGCCGATTATTTTAGAAACGGCAGCTAAAAATGAAAGACTAAAGAGTATGGGGTATTTTTCTGCAAGAGAATTCAGCAGAAATGTTCTTAGATGGATCGAAACCGATTCTGCAAGGACACCCTACTACACTGATGACGACACATATTAAAAGGATTAAATTATGATTTCAAAAACTATTAAGGTTCAAAATCGGGCCGGAATACATGCCCGTCCGGCAGCTCTTATTGCACAAAAATCGAATAATTTTTCTTCGGAGATTTTTTTATGCAAGGAAGATGCAAAAATCAATGCCAAATCGGTAATAGGAATTATAACTATGGCCGCAGCCTACGGCACGGAGCTCACTCTTACCTGCGATGGGCCTGATGAAAAGGAAGCATGCGAAGCAATCGAAACTATTTTTAACAATAAATTTGAAGAAGAATAAAATTTTTCGGAAATTAATATTTCCTACAAAAACTTTTTATGGAGGTATGTCATGAGATTTGATGATTTAAAGAGCCATGCGAGGCTTTTTTCGGAGTACACCGAACTTAGGGTTCAAGAAAATACGGCTATGTCGGTTGCAGCCCTAAACGGTGATCTTGTAAACAATGTTCAAGCCCGAAAAGCCGGAGTTTGTGCCCGCTCTTTTAAGGACGGGGTATGGGGCTTTGCCTCATCACCCGAACAAACGGACGAGGCCATAGCCTCATCTATAAAATCGGCAAGCGAAAACGTTAAGTTTTTAGCTAAAAAAACGGGAAGCGGTCAAGCAGAACTTCCTGCCTTTACGGGACAGGGCACCTACGGAAAATACGATCCTTCCAAGGATGCCGATCAAAAGGAAGCTATAGACTTTATAAAAGACCTTGAAAACTACACGGCAAAAAAATATCCCGAACTTCAATCAAGAATTTTTAGAATCTCGGCCAATGGAACCGAAAGGCATCTTATTACCTCGGACAAGGCTGATGCCCATACCTATATTTCAAGGGCAAATTTAATGGTGAGCTTTAAGCTCCTTTCGGAAGGCCAACCCATAGGCCTCTACGATGTATTCGGAGGCTACGGTCAATTTAAAAACCTCTTCGATAAGCCTAATCTTTACTATTCTAAAATAGACGAAATGGTTGAAAACCTAAAACAAAAGGCGGCCGGAGTCTATGCTAAGCCCGGTATTCACGATGTTGTACTCGGCCCCGACCTTGCAGGTATCCTTGCCCATGAAGCAATAGGACATACCACAGAATCGGACTTCGTAATGTCCGGTTCCATTGCAGCAGACTTTATGAATAAGGAAGTTGCGACTCCATTGGTAACACTCGTAGACTTTGCCTACGAGTGTAACGGTAAAATATGCCCAGTTCCGATTTGGATAGACGATGAGGGAGTTGCTGCAAAGGATGCCGTTATAATAAAGGACGGAATCTTACGATCCTATATGCATAACAAACAGTCGGCAGCCATCTTCAAGGTAGATCCTACAGGAAACGCCCGTGCAAACGAGTTTTCGGATGAGCCTTTGGTGCGTATGCGGAACACCGCCATTCTCCCCGGAAAGGATAAGCTCAAGGACATGATAGCGAGCATCGATAACGGCTACTATTTTGTACGCTCATCGAATGGGCAGGCCGACTCTACAAGCGAATTTATGTTCGGCGTAGTGCTCGGTTATGAAATTAAAAACGGAAAAATCGGCAGGGCCGTAAAGGATTGCACTATAGCGGGAGTAGCCTTCGACATGCTTAAAACCGTAACAATGGTAAGCGACGATATGAGTTGGAGCAATGCCGGCATGTGCGGAAAAAAGCAGCTCATCAATGTAGGAATGGGCGGGCCTGCAATCAAGTGTAAAATCGGAGTAGGAGGACGGGAATAATGAGCGGATTTGACGGAATAAAACATACGGAATTTATCTTGGATGCCCTTAAAAAAGAGGGAGCCGATAAGGCTACGGCAAGGGTTTCAAAAAGCGTAAAAAGTGAAATGAATATTGATGCAGGCCGTTTAAGCCTTTACAGGAGCACGACGGATATTTCAGTTTCGATGACCTCCCTTGTAGAAAGCAAAAAGGGCTATATTGCAGGAAACGATTTAAGCGAAAAGGTCTTAAAAGAAAATGCAGCAAAGGCTGTTTCCCTTTCTCGTTCTTCCGAAAAAGATGACGGGAACGATATTTCACCTATGCAAAAGGGAGAAACTCTTTCCTACGGCGATACGGAACCCAATAACGAAAAAATGTATGAGAGGCTAAAAGAATTTTTAGATTATACAAAATCGGCCTACCCTAGCCTGCAATTAAACCAATGTGTTTTGGACTTTACACGAAGCGAACAAAACTTTGCAAACTCAAACGGAGTGCGCTTTACACAAAGCTCAAGCATATACAATTTTGCTGCAATGTTCTTTGCAAAAGACGGCAAGGGTACGAGCAGCTTTAACTATAGCGAAGCCGCTCACCTTAACTTGGATAAGCCCTTAAAGGACTGGGGAAACCTCGATGAGATAATGAGGGAAAACTGCGGGCAAACGGTTACAGCCCCTCTTTCAGGTTCCTTTACAGGGGATATAGTTATAACTCCTATGAGTATGATAGATTTTGTAGGTACTATGCTGGGGCTTTTTATGGGAGATATGCCCCTCATTACAGGCACATCTATTTGGAAGGATAAATTAAACCAAAAAGTACTATCGGATTTATTTACCCTCCATTCGTTTCCCCGAAAACCGGCGGGCACTGAACTTGAAAGCCTTTACACCGGAGACGGCTTTAAAACCGAAAACAAAACACTTATCGAAAAGGGCGTTTTAAAAGACTTTGTTTTAGGGCTTTACGGTTCTAAAAAAACAGGACTACCGCGCTGTGTTTCGGGAGGAGAAGGCTTAATCATCGAAAGCGGAAATACGGCAAAGGCCGATATGATTAAGAATGTCAAAAAAGGAATTTTACTCGGCCGTTTTTCAGGCGGAAACCCTGCCGCAAACGGAGACTTTTCGGGCGTTGCAAAAAACTCCTACCTCATCGAAAACGGCGAAATTACAAAACCTCTTTCCGAAACGATGATAGCAGGAAACATCGTAAAGATGTTCAACGATATAATTTCCGTTTCAAAAGAAAAAGTAGACTACGGAAACGCAATAGTTCCGTGGATGCATTCTACAGGCATTACAATTTCCGGAAAGTAAACTCTTAAATTTTTAATAAAACCGCCTTAATGTGCCGAGCTTACAAGTTCTATAAAAAGCTAGGGCTTGAGCACCGGGCGGTTTTTTTGAGGAAAAAATGTTACCTTCTAAAGAAGAAGCAGAAAGATTACTTGAAGAATCCTATTTAAAAAATCCCGGTCCTTGGAGGGAACACTCCATTGTTGCAGCCAAGTGTGCGCAAAAAATCGCTTCCGCATGCAAGGACTTGAACCCTGACAAGGCTTATATTTTGGGACTCCTCCACGATATAGGACGGAGGGAAGGCGTAACAGCCCTTGCCCATGTAATAGACGGTTATGAGTATCTTATGAAATTAGGCTATGATGAGGCTGCCCGAGTATGTATAACTCATTCTTTTTCTATAAAAAAAATAGAAACCTATATCGGCAAAAACGATGTCAGCCCTGAAGCGTATAAAAAAATAAAAAAGCTTATCGACGAATACGAATATGACGATTACGACAGGCTCATTCAGCTATGCGACAGCATTGCTCTCCCTCAAGGTTCTGCAAAAATCGAAGAGAGAATGAGCGATGTAAAAAAACGCCACGGCTATTATCCCCAAGACAAATGGAACAAACATATCGAACTAAAAAAATACTTTGAACAAAAATCCGGCTTGGATATAGATAACCTAGGAATCAGGGTGTAGAGATCGTTTTAATATGTTCTTATTTATACAAGTCCTTTACTGCTTCAATAACGCTTTTAAGATGATGCCGCTTTATTTGTGCATCGGAAGCGTTACCTTCATTCATTTGGTTAATAGAATGTTGGTTAAACGGATAGCCTAAATGTTCTTTTGCATATTCAATATTATCCTCGTTAATAAAATCTTTAATCGGTGTTACTCCTTCATATTCGGTAAAAGGGCCTTGGCAAATATAACCGTCACAAAAATTCTTTAACATAAAAGGTTCATAACCGTATTTATAATAACTTGTTTGCGACTTCAGTAAACCGAAAAGTGAAGAAGCCATATCTACACCGAAGTGACGGTTTTCTTTAGGAAGGAGTGCCATAGCATAATCAATTACGCCGTCAACCGGCAAAACGTAGGGAGCATCATAGCCTTGTACAGATACCCAGGGACAATGCAGCGAAATAGTAAATACCTTATCTTTAATTTTTTCATATAAAGCATTTCCAAATCTAAGATCACCAAAGCGAATAAACTTACCTGTTTTTACATCTGCAATAGGCTGACGGTATTTGGAAAAAGCATGGTGCATACCGCAATAACAAAGCACCTTTTCTCCCCTATCGAGCACTTCGGTTTTTACTCTATCCGCCCAATTTTTTTCAGAAAAATTACGGAAAATTTTTTTACGTATTTCAGGATTATTCCTATCAGCTTCCGTTTTTTGAAGAGACCAATCGAGAACATCGTTTATTCCGAGTATGCGCATTTTTTTTGAATCGGGAGGAAGTGAGGCATTTAATTTCCATGCAGCTTTAAAAATATCGCAGTATTCATGATAACCTCCAAGCCCTATACTCACATATGCATTTAAATTTATCTTTTGAGCCAGTTTTTCATCATATTGCGGTGCAGTAACAAGGACATCGATAAGAGGCTGATCTTCATATAAGGCAAATTCAATTGCTACAGTGTAAATTCCGTTTTCATACAACAAGGGAATTAGTTTTTGTACAAGAAGCGGATCATGTTTTATTCTATGGTATTCACCTAAAATAACGGCATCATGATCTTTAAATTTTTCTATAACATAGGATTCAGGTGTCATATAGTTTTGTAAAACATAATCAGCACAATCCTTAGCCTCTTTCGGAAATTCTTGTTTTGTATTATCCGAAAAACAAGAAATAAATAAACACACACATATTGCCGCTATTCCGAATAAATAGATTTTCTTTTGTAAGTTTTTCATATTTTCCTCCAAAAATGTTTATATAAAATTCACAAGATATATAATAGCATATAAATTTTAATCTGTAAAGGGTAAAAAAATATTGTAAAAAAATATTGTAAAAAAATATTGTAAAAAAATATTGACAAAAAAATATTGACAAAAAAATATTCGATTTTTATCTTACTAAAGAAAACAAAATAGAATCTTCTAAATTTTCACTATAAAATGTAAGGACATTATATATGTTTTCGATTTCAAGTAAACTGTTATCTAAAAAAGCAAAACTATAGGGTAAAAAACGCTTTATTACATCCCCCTCTTTTATTTTAGGTTCAGGTTCGGATATGGTAATTTTAAAGCCGTTATAATCGATCTCACCCATACAAGGTAAAAATTCAACAGCTTCATTGGTCAAAGGATCTTTTTTGCAAGAAACAGATTCTTTGTTATTGCAACTTTGTATAATAGAATCTAGCATTTCTAAAAAAAGCGTGTCTGTCGGTGTACCAAAAGCATATCCAATTGCTTCCCATCCTGTATATTCAGAGTTAATTAATTCTTTTAAAAAGCTTATACCGCCCTTATCAATTAGGTTTACTTTATTATCGACATCCCAATCCATTCCGCCTTTTTTCCAAAAACACCATGATAAAAAAAGAGTCATCGCTCCCCGCTGCCCAGCGGAATCGCTTAAACCGGCTGCACTATTTTTACAGAAAGAATAAGCTGTCGTGTCTTTTAAGAATTTATTAAAAAATTTTATATTTCCTCCGCTAAACCCGTATCCAATTAAATTTTCAGATAAATGACTTAATCCTTCATCTAGAAACACATCCATTCGGCCAGCTTCTAAATTTCCTTCGATTATGCGAGAATATGTTTTTGCCGTAAAACTAACAGCATGAGTAAGTTCATGTCCGATTGTTGCTGCTATGGCTTTATAATAATAATTATCAGAAGGATTTCCAGAAGGAATTGCTGCATATATAATATCCGCCTCATTACTTGACGGATTATATAAAACAGAATTTTTATCCTTGTTATTTTTAAAGAAATCTGCAGGATTAAAAAAACCTAAAGCTTTTTTTTCATCATTTATAGTTTGAGTAAAAATAATAGTTATCTTGCCGTTTTTATCAATATCGGCGGCTTTTCCAAAAATTTTTAAAACTCGATCCAAAATAATATTTTCAACCTCATTGATACAAAGATCTAAAAAAACTGTATCGATTAAAGTTTTTTTTGGAATCCAAACATCAATATTATCTGAACTATAATATTTTTTAAAGGAAATATAATGAGGTTCCGCAATCTGATTTTTTGTATTAACAATATAAAATTTTTTTTCACTTTTATTTTCAATTGTATTTTTAAAATATCTAAGAATAGGAACATCCGGTATAGGAGAGACTGAGTTAATATTATCATAACATCTAAATAGTTTTAAACCATCCTCATCTTCCAAATTTGTATCTTTGCAGTTCAAATAATTTAAGTTTTTCTTTTTGATAAAAAAATTATCAGCACTACCGTTTAATGAAGCAATATAGGCTTTATATTTTTGATTTTTAAATATACAATCAAATGGTGTTTGAAGAATACGGAATTTTGACTTCATCAAGTTTTTATTAAAGCGTTCTAATACGGTTATGGAAATTACTTTTTCACACCCCATAGCTATTACTTTTATTTTGTGCTTTCCCGGTAAAAGGTTAACAGAAATCTGAGAACCTTTACCTAAATCACCGTTAATAGAGGATGTCCAATAAACGGAGTCAATATCCTTATTAATAGACAATACAACAGGTAAATCATCATAGTATACATTGCTTTCTATAGGAGAAATAATATGAAAGATAAAATCATTTGTACTGTATTTATTTTTACATGAAATCAATAAAATACAAAAAAGAAAAAATAAAGATTTATTCCGTAACAAAATTAATACCCCCTGTCTGTATCGATGAAACAGAACAATAATTATATTTTTCAAATAAAGGGTCTCCAAAATATTTTTGAGCAGTTACAACCAATCGATAATTATTATTTTTTTTAAGTGTATTAGCAGGAATTATAATATTACACGCATTACTCGCATAGCTATAAACAGTATCAAAGGTATTTTTTACTTCTACTGTATAAATACAATTTTTGCCGCACGACTTCCAAGCAATTTGTATATTATCGGTATTTGAAACAGATTCACCTTTTAAAATAGACTTACCCGAACTATCTTGAAAAACAATTAATTGAGCCGGTTCTAATATTTTTTCATGCGGAATAGTTAATTTTTTTTCTTGAGTCGCAGCATTGGTTTTAATATATATTATAATATTTCCGGAAGCAGGAAGATAAGTTTTTTTCCAATAGTAATATTTTGAAGAATCAAATTCCAAAAACTCTGCACGATTAGATTTATCGATACAAATAATACGGGCAGCAGTTACGGCATTACCGTTTTTATCTTCCAAAAAAACTTTTACCGTACTTTCATCGGATTTATCGGATTCAATTAAAACTCTTATACCTATTTCATTGGATTTGTCTTGAAATTGCTTACATCCTAATATAATCAACATAAAAACACACACTATAGACAGTTTTTTCATAAGTTTTTCTCCTATCTTCTTAAACTCTTATTGCACAAAGTTTAGCCCTATTTGTATCAAAGTCGGTATTAAAAAAGATATAGTAATTTTTATATAAAAAAGTTACTTCATCGCCCCAGCCCAAGACTGTTTTATCTACACCTATAAGTTGTCCGGTTTTTATGTCAAAAACACGCAATCCGTCTAAATGGGTTACAATATATGCCCTGTCATTTGCAATAATAGGAAAAGTACTGCTCGTTCCTCCCACAGGATGAAAACCCCATTCCAATCTAAAATCTTCCGCATTTACACAGACAAGTGAATATACATGCTCTTTTGCTATGTTTATCTGTAAATGAGCATCCCTTGATGCAACAGTAGTATAATAAAATTTCCCTTCATGATACTGAATACCGCATATATACTCTGAAGGTGTTATTAGGGGCTTTGTAAAAACAGGGCCTTCTTCTTCATCATACCTAAAAATTATCTCTCCCGTATTTTTGTTTACTTTTAAAAGGCTGCTGTCCAAAACATATAAAATATCGTCATGCACATACAGGGAATTGGCAACCGAACCGCAAAGTTTTTCAATCTCCGTTTCCCATAACACGGTCTTTGTAGTTAAATCTATAGCTACAAGAATACACTTTCCTTTATCTATGGGCGTATATGTATTCATTGTTATAAAATATAAAATACGGTTTTCGATTATCGGAGCTGTCAAAACAGTACATTCTTTATAATTTTCTCTTACATATATTGATTCGGGAATAATCGTTTGTATTTCACTGCTATGAGTATAATCTATTTTTGAAACCTCTAATTTAACAAATGGTCTAAACATAAGGTCGCTGTTACCTCTGGTTGACCAATAAATGTCTATACCATCGGTAACTATATCATAAAGACAGCTATTAAAAATAGCTTCTTTTTCGGTTTTGCCTATTCGTACAGCAGCCAGCACATCTCCCGTTAAATCCGAATGGCAATAGACTATACCGTAGGGCGACATATAATATAATCTGTCTTCTATCTTGACAATATTCGAAAAAGAAAAATTTAAAGATGTGTCAGCAAAAACCTTTGAAGACTTCCACACATAAGTGCCGCTTTCCATATCTATCTTAACAAGTCTTATTTTTTCCAATCTTGAACCGTTATTATCTACATCCGTAATAAATTCCAATAAATAAAAATATTTAGCCTCGGTATAAGCCTGAGAGCGCAACTGCATGCCATCCAGCTGTAATTGCCATGCATAATCGGGCTTATATACAGGTTCGTTGTTTTCTTCTATGGGCTTTCTTTTACCACCGAACAATAAATCGCAGGAGGTAAAAATTACCGTAATAAACACCAATACACACACTATAGACAGTTTTTTCATAAGTTTTTCTCCTATCTTCTTAAACTCTTATTGCACAAAGTTTAGCCCTATTTGTATCAAAGTCGGTATTAAAAAAGATATAGTAATTTTTATATAAAAAAGTTACTTCATCGCCCCAGCCCAAGACTGTTTTATCTACACCTATAAGTTGTCCGGTTTTTATGTCAAAAACACGCAATCCGTCTAAATGGGTTACAATATAGGCCCTGTCATTTGCAATAATAGGAAAAGTACTGCTCGTTCCTCCCACAGGATGAAAACCCCATTCCAATCTAAAATCTTCCGCATTTACACAGACAAGTGAATATACATGCTCTTTTGCTATGTTTATCTGTAAATGAGCATCCCTTGATGCAACAGTAGTATAATAAAATTTCCCTTCATGATACTGAATACCGCATACATACCCTGAAGGTGTTATTAGGGGCTTTGTAAAAACAGGTCCCTCTTCCTCATCATATCTGAAAAGTATCTTTCCCGTCTTTTTGTTTACTTTTAAAAGACTGCTGTCCAAAACATATAAAATATCGTCATGCACATACAGGGAATTGGCAACCGAACCGCAAAGTTTTTCAATCTCTGTTTCCCATAACACGGTCTTTGTAGTTAAATCTATAGCTACAAGAATACATTTTCCTTTATCTATGGGCGTATATGTATTCATTGTTATAAAGTACAAAATACGGTCTTTGATTATCGGAGCTGTCCAAACAGTACATTCTTTATAATTTTCTCTTACATATATTGATTCGGGTATAATCGTTTGTATTTCACTGCTATGAGTATAATCGATTTTTGAAAGGTCCAATTTGAAAAAAGGAGTTGCTATAGGATCACTATTACCATAACTACCCCAATAAATGTCCATTCCATCGGTAACTATATCATAAGCACAACTATTAAAAATAGCTTCTTTTTCGGTTTTGCCTATTCGTACAGCAGCCTGCACATCTCCCGTTAAATCCGAATGACAATAGACTATACCGTAGGGCGACATATAATATAATCTGTCTTTTATCTTGACAATATTCGAAAAAGAAAAATTTACATATTTATCCCTAAATACTTTTGAAGACTTCCACACATAAGTGCCGCTTTCCATATCTATCTTAACAAGTCTTATCTTTTCTTGTATTCTTTTCCCTTCACTATTTACTTCGACAATAAATTCCAATAAATAAAAGTACTTACCATCTGCATAAGCTTGAGAACTAAGCTGTTTACCGTCCAGCTGTAATTGCCATGCATAATCGGGATTATATACAGGTTCGTTGTTTTCTTGTATGGGCTTTTTTTTACCGCCGAACAATAAATCGCAGGATGTAAAAATTATCGTAATAAACACCAAAATACACACTATAGACAGTTTTTTCATAAGTTTTTCTCCTTAAAATTTATGGCGAGTTTAAAATAAAAGCCCACCATAAATTTTTTATTATCTTTGTTTTGTACCTGTTTTAATCATTCTCTCTATCATTCTTTTAACCTTATCAGGAGGATTTCCCGAATCTTTATAAAAAATTTCACCATGGTTATACTCAAAGGTAACATAGGGTTTCCCTTCAATATCGATAGATTTTGGATGGATACTTTTAGGTATAAATTGGCTTTCTTTTGCCACCAAACAGTCATGTTCATCAGAGCCTAGGAGGTCATTTATATTACTATCGATGTTATAGCAGTAGTCTCGGGCAGCCGCACACTGGCGGGCATATCTGGGGCTTCCGGTTATTAATCCCCATAAACAACAGCTTCTTATAATGTGCAGTTTGCTCGCAATATTCATACCAATTCTGAATACTTTAATTTTTTTTCGTATATTTGCAGAGTCGGGCAGCATATCAAGGGTATTATTTTTTAATCCTACAATATAGCCCACAGGCATTTCATTAGGAAGTTTTGAAATATGATTATATGCTGTATACCAACTATAAACAGGGGTGTAATGCCAACGCAAGGCCCAATATCTCCATCCCCAACGGCTAGTTACCCTGGTCCATCTAAGATGTCTTTCAGTTCCTGTTTGAACTTTGTATGTATAAGCATTACTCTCTAAAACATATTGCCGTATAAAGTTGCTTTGCGGAATCATATCTCGAATTTCACCCATACCGCTTAATATTTCATCTGATACTGCCGGTGAAACAGCCTTTAAGCAGGGTTTAAGCCAAGCCATAATACCGTCATTCGGTAATATTTTATCGTTGACAAAATTCCAAATTCTATTGAGGATATTTCCTTCAGTTAAAAATTCGAAAACTTCGCCTAAATCAAGAATAATACGGGCACGAGGTATTATCTTTATGGCACCTATACAGCCGTCATAGAGGATACCTATATCTCGCCGTATTTTAACATTTACGGCAGGCAATCCCCCTTCAAGGGCTTTTAAACCTCGATCTACCCCGGATACGGTAATAACCGCATTCAATCGATTAAACATCTGGGGATCATTATCTTTAAGATAACCGGCAAATCCCAGAACCCGCAAACCACCTTGACTGTGACCTACAATTGCAAATTTCTCATTATTACTATTTTCTTTGATGAAGCCGTATTCATCATTGATAATATCTTGGAGCCCATCCGAAGAAGGCTGATAGTTCAAAAATTGAAAGCCTTCAAATTTGTAGGTTTTTATACCGCTGTCAAGATTATTAAATTCACTTGCCTTTGATTTTGACTCACTTTCTTCCGAAAAAGCAGCTAAAATACAAAAGCTAAAAAACAAAGCTATTATTATTTTCTTCATTGTATTTCTCCTCACATTAATTTTACAATAAGAGTTTAAATAATGAGTCATCTGCCTCATTTATTTTAATATCTTCATATAATTCTATAACCGTTTCCTTATAGCTTAAATCTCCCGGATCACCAAAAATCATGTCTTTTTTTTCAATTACCTCTCCGTTTTGCTGCAATTCGGCAAGTTTTTCGGCAGTAATTTCAGGTACATCATCCGCACTATCATAAATAACGGTACCTTCTGAGACAACTTCTATTTTATTAGGATTTTGAACATCTATTTCGGTAAAACTTCCTACTTTTACCGGAACACCGTCTTTTTCCTCGTATACAATATTTGTCTTGCTTGTTATTTTAGTTCCATCCTCCTGAATATATACATTTTCCACTTCTTGAAGAATTTCGTTATTCATATCAAAACAAATACGGGATGATAGCAGCTTTTCATAATTATTTTTCGATAAAAGAGCGGGAGGTAAATTTAAAACAAATAAGCCGGTTTCCGTATCTTCTTGCATATCCAATGCCAAACGGGAAGCTTCAGAACGGATAAATTTTAAATTTACCCTGCTCAAAACTGTTTCCGGTTTTAAAAACTGCAGACTTGAATCTACATCATCATTTAACATTAACCTTTTTTCGATAACTTCAGTATTCGGATCAAAAACTATCGCTTCTTTTCCGTCGGTAATTATTGATCTAGCCGAGATATCGTATTTTTCCTCTGCCGGAAAATCAATCCGTGTAAGAATTCTCTCCCCAATTGTTTTGATCGATAAATGATAAGTTTCTTGAAGCTTTGCATGTGTATCTGTACGGTTATTCATAGTATGAATCTGTACATTTGCCTGAAAACTATCAATTGAGGAACCTTTTTTAGAATTCCATCTGATAGTTACAGGGTTCTCATCAAACAAAGCGCGTTTGCCGGGATTATTCACCTCATTCCTACATGCCGCAATTAGACCAACAATCAAAATAAAAAAGTAAAAATATCTCTTTTTCATATAAAAATCTCCATACTAAAAACAGTATGTGAGATTTTTTTTTATCTGTCAATGGAAAAATAGCAAAGAACCAAAGTTCCATAAAAAAGAACTTAGGTTCCGATAAAGCTCTTATTTGTTACTCAACTATTTCGTGTTTTTCTATAAAAATAAGGAATTCGGCATAGTTGTTTATATTAAGCACCTGATATATTCTGGTCATTTCTTTTTTTATAACGGATTCAGAAATACAGAGTCGTTCAGCAATTTCTTTAAATGATAAATGCATGGAGGCTAATAAAAAACAATCACTCTGCCGGACTGTTAAATCCAGCTTAGAAATATTAAAAACTTTTTTTTTGGTATAATATTTTCTTAAATCATGAGCAAAAAAAACTAAACCACCGGCCAGGAGTATTAAAGCAATAACAATGTTAAAAAGGCTCAGTTTTAGTAACTCTAATCCCCATTTCACATATTGACACACAAAAGCAAAAATAAAAAAAGATAAAACAAAAGTTAATTTAAAAACAGTATGATTTTTAAAAAAATTACACCGCCATAAAATTAATAGGCTTACACAATAAAAAAGTAACCCCAGAACATTTCCTCCAACAAATATATTGACAAAAAAAGCAATACAGCCAATCAATGGCCATAATAGACTGTATTTTGGTCTAAGCATTAAAATCAAAAATATAAAAAAAATAAGTATATTTGATATAAATATCATCCTATCGCTTGGAAGTATTTTAAAATACATCAATAAAATGATGTTTAACATAATAAAGCAAAAAATAAAAGCCAAATATCTTGATTTTTTTATCAGGTCTTGGGAGTAAATAAATTCTTTAAAAGATGCCCAAATTTTCTTCACCATAATTTATAGTATCATATTTGTTTAAATTTTGCAAGAAAAATTCCTACAGAAAAATTCCTACATCAAGCTGCCGAGTTTTTCGCGGATGAATTCGCTTTTTTCTTTTAAGCCGATTTTGCCGGTTTGGAGGATGAGGACATTCGGGGCTTTAGGGTCAAGGCTTACACGGCCTGCGGATTCTTTTATCATACGCAAAAGTTTATCTACAGAGATTTTTGATACACGGGCAAACTCGATGCGGACGGCAGCCTTTCTTTCTTTTAGGCTTGCAATCGAAAGATGATTGCAAATAATTTTTATTTCGGAAAGAGCCAAAAGACTTTCCACTTCGGAGGGGGCCGGACCGAAGCGGTCAAGAATTTCGGAGTAGACTCTGTCGAGGTCTCCCTGCACCTTAACGGCTGCAATTTTTTTATAAACTTCCATTTTGGTTTCGGGACTTGAAATATAGGAATCGGGAATAAAACCCGAATACTCAAGCTCGATAACGGATTCTTGAACAGGTTCATAATCTTGGTTTTGAAGTTTTTGAACAGCCTCGTCCAAAAGACGCAAATATAAATCAAAGCCTACGGAATAAATATCTCCCGATTGTTCCCTGCCCAAAAGATTTCCGGCTCCTCTTATTTCCATATCCTTCATCGCAATCTTAAAACCGGAACCGAGCTCGGTAAAGTCTGAAATAACTTGCAATCTTTTCATAGCAATTTCGGAAAGAGCCTTATCGTCAGGATATAAAAGATAGGCATAGGCCTTTTTGTCGGAGCGGCCTACCCTTCCCCTCAACTGATAAAGCTGGGAAACGCCGTACATGTCGGCTCGGTCTATAATGATGGTATTGGCATTCGGAATGTCGATGCCGTTTTCGATAATGGTGGTCGCAATTAAAACTTGAAAACCGCCCAAACTAAAGCGCTCAAAAATTTCTTCCAGTTGATTTGGAGGCATTTGGCCGTGTGCCGTTTCAATCATAATTTCAGGCAAAAGAGATTGAAGCATAAAAAGAGTTTCATCCAAACTTTCAACCCTGTTATGAAGATAAAAAACCTGCCCGCCTCTCTCCGATTCCCGTCTTATAACTTCGGCAACTTTTTCCGCATTGAACTCAGCGATAACCGTTTCAACAGGTTTTCTGTTTTGAGGAGGAGTTGCAATTACACTCATGTCCCTTATTTTTAAAAGCGACATGTGAAGGGTTCGCGGAATAGGAGTTGCAGAAAGGGAAAGACAGTCCACATTGTGCTTCATCTGTTTTAATCTTTCCTTATCCTTAACACCGAAGCGTTGTTCTTCATCAACAATCATCAAACCCAAATCCTTAAAGACAACATCTTTTTGAATTATGCGGTGAGTTCCTATTAAAATATCCACTTCGCCTTTTTTTAATTTTTCCAAAACTTTTTTTTGTTCCCCCTTTGGAACAAAGCGGGAAAGACGGGCTAACTTTACGGGGAAGTTTTTAAACCTCTTGTCCAAGGTTTCAAAATGCTGTTCGGTCAAAATAGTTGTAGGCGATAAAAAGGCAACCTGCTTGCCGCTCATAACGGCCTTAAAGGCGGCCCGCATTGCAACTTCGGTTTTACCGTAACCTACATCTCCGCAGATAAGCCTATCCATAGGAACAGGCTTTTCCATGTCCTCTTTTACCTCAGCGATGCAGGTAAGCTGGTCATCGGTTTCTTCATAAGGAAAAGCCGCTTCAAAGGCTGTCTGCCATTCATCATCTTTTTGAAAAGCAAAGCCCGTACTCGCCTTTCTTTTAGAATAAAGGTCAATGAGTTTTGCGGCTATATCTTCAACCGATTTTTTGACCTTGTTCTTTCTATTCTCCCAAGACTTTGAGCCGAGGATATCGAGATGAGGAGCCTCTCCTTCATTTCCTATATAACGCTGAACAAGGTCGGCCTGCTCAATCGGAATAAAAACGGTTTCATCATTTGCATATAAAAGATTTATATAGTCCCTTTCCGTATCTAAAATTTTAACGCGTTCGATACCGCGGAATTTTCCTATGCCGTAATTTACATGAACAACATAGTCTCCCGGATTTAATTCGATAAATGTATCGATAACCGAACTCTTTGCAGTCTTTACAGATTTTGGAATTCTTCGGCGGCGGCCGAAAATTTCGTTTTCGTGGATTACCAAAATTTTTAGATCAGGAATACCGAAACCGCCTGAAAGGTTATAAGGTAAAATTTTTATTCTGTCTTCGTGCAAAATCTCTTCGATACGGAGAGCTTGATTATAGCTTTCGGCAAATACGAAGATAGACCAATCATCATTTAAAAGACTATTTAATTCTTCGCGTAAATAAACTATGTTCCCGAAAAAACTGCGGGGCGGATCGGTTTTAAATTTAAGAGTTTTATTTTTATCTTCTTGCTCGGCTAAGGTTCTAAAATAAATAGACTTATTATATTTTTGTACATTGCTTTCAAATTGAAGTAAGATGCGTTGAGGTTCGGGATATTCAGAAATAAGGGCTTTTCGTTTTTCATTTTCGTCAAATTGAGTTTTTGTTTTTTTATAAAGCCCCATATATTCTCTAAGTAAAATTTCCGAAGAATTTTTTTGCCTGTCATAGTCCGAATAAAAAACAGGAATCTTATTTAATTCCGCATATTCTAAAACGGAAGAAGATTTTTGAAATGCAAGAGGATAAAAAATTTCTTCTCCTTCAAAGGTTTTATATTCTTTTAAGGCATCAATAATTTTTAAAATACTTTCAGAAAATTCCGAATAGGTTTTTAAATTTTTTTCCAAGCAGTCAATACGCTCATCATTCCAAATTACTTCTTTTACGGGATAGAAGTTAATTTTTTTATATTCTTCTAAAGAACCTTGGCTTGCTATATCAAAGCTCTTTATTTTTTCTACCTTATCAAAATCAAATTGAATTCGGTAAGCCGTTTTTTCAGAGCCCGAATTGGAAGCTAGGCAGATATCCAAGACCTCTCCCCTCAGAGCAAATTCACCTCTCACGCTTACACGCGGAACTCTTATATAACCCCAAAGAGTTAAAAGCTCTGCAAGGCTTAAAATATCAAGGCTTGAACCTGCAGCAATTCCTACCTTATTTTGTTTTAAATAATCGGCCGGAGGAACCGGAGTTAAAAAGGAACGCTGGCAAGTGATAAAAACCGGAGGTTTGTTTTTTGTATAGGATTCATTCCCGGATTCAAGCAATCGGATCAGCACTTCGGCTCGTTCGGAAAACACAGGTGCCGTCGGCGAAATAGGCCTATAGGCAAGAGAGCCCCACCAAGGCAATACAAAATTTTCTATTCCGGAAAAATCCAAGTCGGCTCTTACAGCCTCCGCTTCCTTTTCGGTCGGAACTACCACGAGGACAGGTTTACGGATTTTGTACAAATATTCCGTTAAAAAAAATCCGAATAGACCTCCGGAAATTCCTGTAATGTTGTAGGGATAAGAATTTTCATCTATCTCATCGAAGGCATTTTTCATGTCCTTCCATGAGCGGATAGAATTTTGTAAGGAATCTATTAGAGGCTGAGGCATTTAAATCTTTACACGTTTGAGGGCTTCGGCTGCTTCCTTAAACTCGGGGCGGAGTTTTACTGCCGTTTGATAGGCTGCAATCGCACCTTCTTTTTCTCCGGCCGCTTCACGGACAATTCCCAGCCTATACCACCAAAGAGAATTGGAAGGCTCCAAGTGCACTGAAATGGAATAAGCAATATCGGCTTTGTGATATTTTTTTGTATTTCGGTAAATCTCTCCGACAAAAAAGTGGGCAACGCTTATACGCTCGCCATTGGGAGCCATCTCGATATACATTTCCATATTCCGCAACGCATCTTTATAATTCCCAAGGAAAAACTGAGCCTCTGCCAAGGTTTCGATAATTCTGGCATCCCTCCCGATTTTTAAGGCATCACTACATACCAGTTCGGTGTCCTTATATCGGCCCAATCGAAAAAGGCACCATGTATATACGGCATAAGAATCCATATTCTTAGAATTTACCTTTAATTCGTTACGGCAAATTTCTATGGCGGATAGATAAGCGGCTCTTGCATCTTCACGCCTTCCTATGGAATCAAGGCTTCGGCCCTGCCTGTAAAGCTTTAGAGCATCAGGTTTATCTTGTGCAAAAAGAATACCGGCCTGTGTAAAAAAAAGGCCTGCAGCAAAAATAAAAGTCAATAGAATAAATTTAAAACGTTTTCCGGTTATCATAATTTTCTCCATCCATTATTTTACATAAATTTTTATTTTATTCAATCGGGGGAATCGAACAGAACCTAATACACAAACTTATCGTCTTCATCTTTTACTATAATAACTCTTCCCCGCTCTGCTTCATTTTTCACTCGGGCTAAAAAGTGGTCAACGGTATTATTTAGATCACGCTTTAGAACAGGTCCCATGTACTGCTCTTCATCGAGAACCAAGGCAGCACGGCTTTTAGACATATTCGCCAAGATTACCTTTCTAAATTCTTCACTTTGATTATGTATCAAAAGAGCCAATTCTTTATCGGTCATAGGAGAAATTAGATATTGAATGTGCTTTGGATTCATATTTATAACATCATCAAGGGTAACAAGTTTTCGTTTTATAGTTTCGGTTAAATTTTCATCCTCAAGATCAAGAGAATCCAAAATACTCGAGCCGGTCTCATAATCCAGTTTACGCAAAATATCGGCCAATACGGAAACACCGTCAACCGAGCTTGTGCGGTTTAAATTTACATCGGCAAGTTTCTTTTTTAAGGCCTCACTTACCTGAGTAAGAACTTCAGCATCTATCTTTTTAAGTTTTGCAAGGCGTAAGATGATGTCTTTTTTTTCGTCTTCATCTTCGATGGAGCTTATATAGGCTGCAGCCTGCTTAGGTTCCAATTGAGAAAGAACTATGGCCTTTGTAGCCGGAAGCTCGCCTTGTAATATTCGGCTCAGGCGATCCTTATCCATACCTTCAAGATACTCAAAAGGTTTAGGCATTTTAGGAGGCACGGCAGTTTCAAGAATCTCTTCTGCCCTGGCCTCGCCGAAGGCTTCGGTTAAAATAGTCTTAGCCGTATCGACACCGCCTAAAAGATTTTTGTTTTTATTGTAGATATCGTTAAATTCATTTAGAATATCATAGGCTTCTTTTTTATCTATCGATTGAACCGTAACAAGCTCTGCTACAACCTTGTCTATCTGCTCCTTGGTTAGCTGCCTTAAAACATCGGCAGCCTGCTCCGCCCCGATTATAAAAAGGAATTTGGCAACTCTCTTATAAGGACTCTCTTTTCCGGCACTTTTTTCATCTATAGGAACCTTTATAAGACCATTCTTTAACATTTGACTTTCGATATCACTCATAAAAACCTCAAGAGCTATTATAGCACGGATTAGCCTAAAAAGGCAAGAGTAAAAGAGCGATGTAAATTTTTCAAGCTGCCCTATACTTTAAATTTATTAACCTCAAATGCCAGATTTTCAATGCTGATTTTATTTTTTTGTGTAATTTCATTGACTTCCTTCATGGCATTACTTATCTGAACGGCACTGCAAGCCATCTCATTCATGCTCAATGTAATTTTCCGGGTTAAGCCGTCTAATTTAGTCATCTCTTCAGCAACCTGTTCTCCGCCCCTTAACATTTCAGCCGAACCGTTACTTACTTCAAAAGTTACGGAATTAATATTTTTTATAGCATTTAAAATTTCTACACCGGCATTTTCCTGCTCACGCATGGACTGGGTTAAAAATTCACTCATAGATTTTACTTGTTCGGAAAAACTAAAAATTAAACTGAATTTTTCTTCAGCCGTTTTAGAAGATACTGACAAGGAATCGATTTCGCCGCTTAAGGCTTTAAGCGTTGCTGTAATTGTTTTTCCCTGTGCACTTGACTCTTCAGCTAATTTTCTGATTTCGTCGGCAACTACGGCAAATCCTTTTCCGGCTTCTCCTGCATGAGCTGCTTCAATGGCCGCATTCATAGCCAAAAGATTTGTTTGACTTGCAATATGCTCAATAACACTGCTTGCCTCTAAAAGACCGCCAGATTCTTCCGCAATTTTTTGAGTTACTCTATTTGATTTGGAAACAATTTCTTTTCCGTCCTCAGTCGATTCGGCAAGTGTCTTAATAAGATTATCGGTCTTTTCCAAGGTTTGAGTTATGGAAGCAATATTGGCAGTCATCTGTTCTATTGAAGCCGATGAGCGTGAAACGCTTTCAGATTGATTTTCAATTGAAGCATTTAGCTGTTTAATATTTTTGATTATCTGTTCAATTGTTGCAGCCGTTTCCGTAACACTTGTAGCCTGCGTTAAAGCCTGCTGTTTTACGCCGTTAATATTTTCAGTAATTTCATGAACGGAATCTGCTGTCCGGTTCATATTTAGAGCTAGGTCCGATCCGATTTCAGCCATTGAGCGGCTGTTAACTCCTACGGACTGCATTGAACTTCCTATCTTTTCAATTGTTCTATTAAAATATTCAGACAGCTCGGTAATTTCATTATTACCGATTAAAGGCAGTCTTACAGTTAAATCGCCCTCGCCTTGCGAAATATTTTTAAGAACTTCAATTACTTTATTAATCGGTTTAACAATATTGTTTGCAGTAAAAAATCCTATAAGTACCGCAATAACAATACCGCACAAAACAACAACGAGAAAAATATTTAAGAGGTTAGATACATTCTCTGAAATAAATTCGGAAGCAGGAGCCGTTATCAATAATTTCCATCCCGAATATCTCATTGTAGACAGAGCTGAGATATGTTTTACTCCGTTTATTTTAGAAACTTGTACAGCCGATTTTTTTGACTCGAGGGCATCTTTTAAAAATATTGAAAAATCCGTTTTCTCCGAATTTAATATTTCGGAAAAAAAATTTTTATATAAAATTTCCGGCCTACGGCTTCCCAAAATAATTCCTGAAGGGCTGATAAGATAAGCCTGTCCCGTTTCACCGACAATTATATCACTGATTAAATTCGATAAGGAATCGCCTAAAATTGAAGCATTAATAGTTCCCACAATTTTACCCTGTAAATCGCGTAATGGAATTGCAACTATAGAAACATACTTTCTTTTTGTTAAAGACATTTCAGGTTCCGTAATTACATATTTTCCCTTTATGACAGATTTAAACCACTCGGTATTGTTTATCTTTTCAGTTTTACCGTCCGTATTATACAAGACGCCGTCAAGACCGCTTATTCCGAAACTAATCCATCCGCTTTGTTTTAGCATTTGAATTTCATTTTTAAATAAATTAATTTTCTCAGAATAAGGAACAGAGTCATCTTGAATAATCGGCATATTTGAAAATGTATCCAGTTTTTTAAATATTGAATCAGCCCTCTCATTTAAAACTTTAGAAGAACCTTCAGCCAATTCTTTGATAAAATATTCGGTATTACGCATAAGAAAAAAAGAAGCAAGGTATACCGATATTATACACATCACTGTCAAAAGAGATACGGCAAAAAATATAAAAACCGATACCATCTTATTTTTTAT